>NZ_CP040751.1:1631250-2907500 GCF_008001235.1 Salidesulfovibrio onnuriiensis
GGCGCGGCCGGGGTGATTTCGGCGTCGCCGAGCCCGTGTTCCCGGATGAACTGGAGGATGGTCTTGTCGGCCGCCTGCAGCTTGGAGTGCAGCTCCTGCAGGTTGTTGGCCTGGGTGCTGTAGCTGATGGGCCAGATGGCCAGGTCCGCCGGGTATTCCCGTTCGGCAAAGCCTTTCACGGAAACGTAGCGATCCATGGCCTTGAAGTCCTTGACCGCCTGGCCGAGGGCCCAGGCGCCGCCCGCGATTCCCAGAGCCAGCAGCAGGCCCGCCACGATCACGCCGATGCTGTTTTTCTGTTCCATATCTGAAGTGTCCTTGTTGTTTGTGTGAAGCAGGATGTTCCCTTGTGCCACAGAATCGGGGGGAGTGCATAGCCCCAACATTTGTGGTAACGGGGAATAAGAATTGTTTGCGGAAAAATAATGGCGTTCTTCTGATTATCTGGTGAAAAAATGCAATGAATTTTGCTTGTTGTCTGGAGGATCGCATGCGGGTGATTGTCGTTGCGGTTGTATGCCTGATGTGGGCTTTCCCCGTCTTTGGCGGCGGCCTGCTCGTGGTCACCGAGGAAATGGTGCCCTACAATTTCAGGCAGGACGGCCAGGTGGTCGGCCTGAGCACCGAACTGGTGCGCAGGACCCTGGAGAAGTCGGGCCTGGAGGGGCGCTTCCAGGTCATGCCCTGGGCCCGCGCCTATTACATTGCCCGCAACGACCCCAACGTGCTCATTTATACCATCGTCAGGACCGAGGAGCGGGAGAAGCTTTTCAAGTGGATCGGTCCGGTGGCCCCGGCCGTCGACGAGAAGATGTACTGCCTTCGATCGCGGCCCGATGTGGTCGTCAGGACATTGGACGATGCCCGCAACTACAAGGTGGCCGTGGTCAGGGACGGGGTGGGGCACAGGTTTCTCGAGGAACAGGGGTTTTCGCTGGGGATCAACCTGGACCTTTCCCCCAACGAGGACCAGATGTTTGCCAAGCTGTTCTGGGGGCGGGTGGATATCGTCATCAGTGATGACCTGAACAACGCCTGGAAGCTTCCGGCCATCGACAGGAACGCTCGCGAACTCCAGCCGCTGATCACTTTGCGAAACCACAAGTTGTACATGGCCTGTGGCCCGGCCACCCCGGACGAGACCGTCGACCGCTTGCGCAAGGGGCTTGCCGCTGTTTCCGCCGAGGAAAAGCGCCGCATTCTTCAAAAGTATCGCCATCCAGCCTGGGCGTGCGATCCGCTGCCCTATTGATGTGTCCGGTCCGCTTCTTTTGTCCTTCCATTATTTGATTCCTGTTTTCCTTTATAGGGAAATGTGTTTTTATGGCTGAGTGAGGGCAGTGCTGTTTCCGGGAGGTCGCATGAGCATGGAGGAATCCGTCTTTCTGACGTTTGACGAGGCGCGGGAGGCCGTGTGCATCGACTTCGAGCAGTACGGTCCCCAGCCCGACCAGCTGCGGCGGGTCATGGAGATACTGGGCGCGGGGCATTCCCTGCCCGAGGACGAGCCCATGGGCGGGGTGGCGCGGACCCTGTTCGCCCTGCATCGCCCCGGCCCGGACAAGCTGCTGGATATCTGCACCGAGGTCTTCTGGACCCGGGCGCTGCCCGGTTCGGGGCCCGGCGGAGAGCCCGGTCTGTTCGTGGCCACGGACATGGAGCGTTTCGAATGTACGCGCTGCGGCATGTGCTGCCGCGCCCTGGATTTTCACCGGGAATGCACCGCCGGGGACGTGCGCGTCTGGCGGGAGGCCGGGCGCGACGATATCCTGGAGTGGGTCAGGCCGGAGGCGGACGGCACCTACCGCATCTGGGTGCGGCCGGGCTCGGAGCTGGTAGCCGAGGTTTGTCCATGGCTGACGCAAGAGCCCGGCAATGTCTGGGCCTGTTCCATTCACGATCTCAAGCCCGGCGTGTGCAAGGAATATCCCGGCTCGCGCAAGCACGCCTACAAGACCGGCTGTCCCACGGCCCGGCCCCGGTGTCGGGTGGGCTGAATTCGCACGCCGGACCGTTGTTGCATTGGAGCGGACGCCCGTTTACTATGCGGGCGTCCGTTTTTCACGATCTTCAACCGGGACGGTGACGTGGTTTCCTTCAGCGTGGTTATTCCCACCTACAATCGAGAGGCGTTTTTGCCCCAGGCCGTGGCCAGCGTGGCCAACCAGGAGGTCCGCGCGGAGCTGCTGGTGGTGGACGACGGGTCCACGGACAACACCGAGGCCCTGATCCGCTCCATGCGCATTCCCGGTATGCGGTACCTGAAAAAGGAGAACGGCGGGGTGGCCAGCGCCATCAATCTGGGCGTGCGGTTGTCCCGGGGGGATTACATCATTCCCCTGGGGTCGGACGACGCCCTGGCCCCGGGCATCCTGAAGCGCTATGCCCGGGCGGCCACCTCCCGGCCCGATCTGGACGTGCTTTACGGCAACATGATCCTCACGGACATGAAGCTTAACGTGCTTGGCGGCTGGAACTACGAGGACTGGGACGGCCGCATCGGGGAGCTCATGGGCGAGCTGGTCAGGAACATGCCCATTGCCCAGTCGGGCAGCGCGTTCCACCGTCGGCTTTACGAGCGGTTCGGCATGTACGACGAATCCCTGTCCCGGGGGTCGGACCACGACCATATCTCCCGCATCGCGCCGCACGCCCTGTTCAAGCACATGGCCGGGCCCTCGCTGTTCTGCCGCACCCACGACGATAATATTTCCCGGAAGACGCCGGTCTTCCGGGAGTGCAAGGCCAGGGTCACGCGCCGGATCATCAAACGCTACGGCCTGGAACGGCTGTTTCCGGCCTATGGCTGGGAGGACGACCCGGACGCGGCGCGTGCGCGGGCCCATGCCGACCTGGTCAGGATTTTCGAGGTGTACGACGATCAGGAGAGCATTGCCCTCTATTCCGCCGTATAGTCGTGCATATTGTGCAACCGTTTGCTTTTTTCCCTTTGTGCGCTAGGGAGCGACAAAAAATGGAGAGAATGATGTTGAAATATACGAAGATGCAGGAAGCCAAGGGGCTTGGCCGCCGCGAATTTCTGAAGCTCACCGGCGTGGGGGCGTTGGCCTTGGTGGCCGGCTGCGCCAAGAACCCGGTGACCGGGGAATCCCAGTTCATGCTTGTTTCCGAGGAGCAGGAGATCGCCCTGGACAAGCAGGCCTCGCCCTATCAGTTCTCCAACGACTACGGGGCCGTGCAGGATGCGGCCCTGAACAAGTACGTCAGCGGGGTGGGCATGCACCTGGCCTCGACCAGCCACCGGCCGCAAATGCCCTACAACTTCCGCTGCCTCAACGCCACCTACGTCAACGCCTACGCCTTTCCCGGCGGCAGCGTCGGCGTGACCCGCGCCATTATGCTGCAGCTGGAGAACGAGGCCGAGCTGGCGGCCCTGCTCGGGCACGAGATCGGGCACGTCAATGCCCGGCACACGGCCGAGCGCATGAGCAAGCAGCAGGGCCTGGGCCTTCTGGTCGGCCTTGGGTCGGCCGCAGCCGGGGCATACAGCAGCGGGCTCGGCTCCCTGGTTTCCCAGGCGGGCGGCTTCGGGGCCAGCGCGCTCCTTGCCAGCTATAGCCGCGACGACGAACGTCAGGCCGACGCCCTGGGCATGGAATACATGTTCCGGGGAGGCTACGACACCGAAGGCATGGTGGGGCTCATGGAGATGCTCAACGCGCAGCACAAGAGCAATCCCTCGGCCCTGGAGGTCATGTTCTCCACCCACCCCATGAGCTCCGAGCGTCTGACCACGGCCCGCGCCGCGGCGGCCGGGAAATACGCCACGTCCTCGGATTTCAAGATGTACAAGGAACGGTACATGGACAACACCGCGTCCCTGCGCCGTATCGCTTCGGTCATCAATTCCCTCCAGAAGGGCGGCGAGGCCATGGGCAACAAGAAATACGACCAGGCCGAAACGCATTTCCAGGCCGCGCTCAAGACCTCGCCCAAGGATTACGCGGGCCTGCTCATGCTCTCCAAGTGTTGCATGGTGCGGGACAAGGACGGCCAGGCCGTCAAGTATGCGGTGCGCGCCAAGAACGCCTACCCCCAGGAGCCGCAGGCCCTGCTCGTGGCCGGGCTGACCCAGCTGCGCAACGGCCAGTACGAAAAGGCCCTGGTGGATATCCAGGCCTACGACAAGAAGCTGCCCAATCCGTACATGTCCTTCTTCACCGGTTTGTCCAAGGAAAAGCTGGGCCGGAAACAGGCGGCCGCCGAGGATTATTACAAGTTCCTCCAGAAGGTGAAGCAGGGCGACGAGGCCAAGTACGCCTACAGCCGTTTGGTGGAGTGGGGGTATATCCGGTCCCAGGTTCAGGTGCCTGCCGGGGATCCGTATGGCAGTTTGTTTGTATAAAATCTGCCGATAAAGGCGCATCCACTTTGTCGATGCAAAAAAGGGCAGCCCCTCGTGTATGTTTTAATACACGTCGGGACTGCCTTTTGCTTTCTCCGCGTATCTGTACCTTTCTTGGCAGATTTTGCTATGCACCGTCAGTCATAGTTAGGCGAAGTGATTTTGAATGTTCTCTATGTGATCTTTCTTTCAATGTTTCTTATGTACTCAGCAATTTTCTTGCTATTATCAGCGATTTCTCGATAAGGCTCTTTGCCGACAGTTACAATTCCATCTAAATATTTTATCGGGATGCTGAATTCTTTTATAAATTTTTTTCCAGAAGACGATTCATATTTAATTTCAAAATTTAATTCATTTATTACATCTTGTTTCATGTATGTAATTGCACTTCCAAGAAATGTTGTTAATGACTCTCCATTTGGTAAAATGGGAATATGGGAAAATGTCTTGTGGCCAACATCGTATAAACCTGCATCTTTCATTGCTGAGAGGTCTTTATCGACTGAAAGACTAAGATTGTAGGCGGGCGATTTTCCGCAGTTGATAATCGAAAAATCTACCATAGAAGCAATTCCTTTTTTGGTGGGATGTATATATGGAATAACTTCTGGTATTTCATTCATAAGAATAGATTTTCTATTTTGAATGACAAATATAATGTGTATTAGTAGCATTATGAAAGTTAATGCCACAATGGCAAATCCGTCGTGAACATCAAGCCAAGTCATTGTTGTTTTAATGATATCGAGCATTGTTATTCCTACTATTCTCGTTGTGATAATAATATCTAATTGGCATTTTTATTCCAACCCCACGCCTTCGAGCACCAGCTTCACGCGGTTCTCGTAGGTGTGTTCAAGTAAAATCAGCGCTTCCCAGGCGGCGCGCAGTTCCTTGCGGAACTGGTCGTTGCTTTTGAGCTCGTCGTATTTCACGACGATGTCGTCGGCCGAGGCAAAGGTAATGGGCCGCGCCAGGTCGTTGGGAAAGAGGTCCAGGCCGGGCGTGTCGTCGGTCAGGAGCACGCCGCCCGCGCACCAGACGTCGAAATGCCGTTGGGTCAGCCCGGCCGGGAGCTGCGGGCTGGTCATGTTCAGGCACATGCCCGCCTGTCGGTAGATGGCCGGGAGCGTTGCGTAGTAATCCACCACGGGCCGCACGTCGGCCTCGGGACCGAGGATTTCCTTCCAGCCGTCGTCGCCGAACACGGTCAGGTCGGGCGCGGTCTTGAGGCACATGGAGCGCCAGGCCCGGCCGCTTTCCTCCGCACCGAAGCCCGGCAGGCGCACCTCGTTTCCCGGCCAGAGCCGGTGCACGCCGGTCTGCTCCTGCCACCAGTGGAAGTCCGGTCGCTTGCCGTCCTCCAGCATCTGCCGCGCCTCGTCCCAATGGGCGCTGTCGAGCTTGAGCCCCGCGTAGTATTTGTCCTTGTCCGGGAACTGCGAACGCCCCACGAACACGAGCCGGTTTTCAATGCCCGTGGCAAAGCCGGGCAGTTCGCCGTCTTTTTGAAAGAGCTGCGGGCAGGCCGCCAGGGGCAGGTAATGCACGCTCTGCGCGCCCAGTTCCTTCAGGGGCAGGATGAAACTGGAATCGGTGACAAACAGGTCCACCTCCTTCCAGTAGCCGGACTTCACCGATGTCAGCAGGCTGAAGGGATTGTCCACCAGCCAGACCGCCACGCGGGTGCCGGCCTCGCGCAGCAGGTTGAAGCCCAGGCCGAAGGGGTCCAGCCCCTTGAAGTTGACGCTGAAGAAAAGTTCGGGCGTGGCCGTCTGCAACAGGTCCGGCAGGTAGGTGCCGGGTTCGTTGGCGGCCTTGAACGGGTCCGGACTGAAGGCGGTGTAGCCCTCTTCGCTGAAGGCGATGGCCAGCTCGCTGCCCAGCAGGTCGCGCTCGGTGGTGGGCAGCCAGACATGGCGCTCCACGCCGCACTCCTTCCAGTGCGCCTTGGCCAGCCTTGCGGCCAGCGGCCCCCAGAAGGTGGGGAAGGCCTTGAGGCCAGGACGATAGCGGATGACGCGGGCGGTGCGGGCGAATTCCGGGGTGAACGCCTCGGCGGGCATGGACCAGAATCCCTCGGGAATGCGGGCCTTCCAGTCCGGGCCCATCTGTTCCTCGAATCCCGGACATTCCACATAGAGGGGTGCCTGCACGGACGGGAACCATTCCTGCAGCCTTTCCGGCTCCGGCCCCAGGCCCAGGAACACGGTCTCCACGCCAAGGCCCATGGATTCGAACTGCCCCTTGTCCGAGGGCAGGGTCTGCTTTTTCCCCAGTTCGTTGACTATTTGCGCGCGCTCGGGTCTCGTCATGCTATCCAGCCTTGGCTAATGCGTCGGTTTCGGCTACTGTCCGCCCCACACGGCAACGGAGCATTGTTATGAAGAAGTATCAGGATCATTATTTCAAACGGGCCAAAAAGGACAACTATGCGGCTCGTTCGGTCTACAAACTCCAGGAAATCGACAAAAGATTCAAGATCTTTCGGCAGGGCCAGACCGTCATCGACCTGGGCGCTGCCCCAGGCTCGTGGACCCAGTGGGCGGCCAGGAAGGTCGGCCCCAAGGGCCGGGTGCTGGGCGTGGACCTGCAGAGCACGGTAACCGTGTTCGAGGAAAACGTCACCTTCATGCAGGAGGACGTGTTCTCGGATTCCCCCGAGCTGCTGGCGGCCATGGAGCCGCTGCTGCCGTTCGACCTGGTCATCAGTGATATGGCTCCCAAGACCACCGGAGTCAAGTTTGCCGACCAGGCCAACAGCCTGGAGTTGTGTGAGAAAGCGTTCGAAATAGCCGCCAAGCATCTCAAGAAGGGCGGCCATTTCGTGGTCAAGAATTTCGAGGGGCCGGATACCAAGGCCTATATCGATTCCCTTCGCCCGTACTTCGATTCCGTCAAGGTCTTCAAGCCCAAGAGCTCGCGGGCCGAAAGCAAGGAGACCTTCATTGTCGGACTTGGCTTTAAGGGCGTTGAAGGGTAAAAGAACTGGTTCAATCAGCTGATTAATGAAGTTTTAGGAGGAATACATGGCTGGACATAGCAAATGGGCTAACATTCAACACCGCAAGGGTCGTCAGGACGCCAAGAAGGCGAAATTTTTCACCAAGGCCGCAAAGGACATCATCCTCGCCGCGAAAGCCGGCGGCGGCAACCCGGACGACAACTCATCCCTGCGCCTGGCCATTCAGAAGGCCAAGGCAGTGAACCTGCCCAAGGACAAGATCGAAAACGCCATCAAGAAGGGCACCGGCGAAATCGCCGGCGGCGACATCATCGAAGTGGTGTACGAAGGCTACGCCCCGGGCGGCGTCGCCGTGCTCATCGAAGCCGCCACCGACAACCGGAACCGCACCGTGGCCGAAATCCGCCATCTGCTGGGCAAGAACGGCGGGAACATGGGCGAGGCCGGTTCCGTGTCCTGGATGTTCAACAAGAAGGGCGTGATTCTTCTCAACGAGGAACAGTACTCCGAGGAACAGGTCATGGAAGTGGGCCTGGAAGCCGGCGCAGAGGACATTCTCCACGAAGACGGCATGTTTGCCGTGCACTGCGCCCCGACCGATTACATGGCCGTGCAGTCCGCCTTCGAGGAAGCGGGCATGGAATACGAATCCTCCGAGATGTCCCAGATCCCCGAGAATATGATCGAGGTGGATGTGGAGACCGGCCGCAAGGTCATGAAGCTCATCGACGCCATCGAGGAGAACGAGGACGTGCAGAACGTGCATGTCAATGCCGACTTCCCGGACGAACTCCTGGAGGAACTCGCTGGCTAGGCTGCCCACAAGGGATCGATTGCCGTGCTAAGTGAATTGTTAGCGAACTTGTGAGCTTGCAAGACCTTACGCCTGTGGTGTGCTACGGACAATCCAGGTCCTCGCGTATTGGTTGATACGCTGCGGGCTGGATTGTCCCGGCGTCTGGCACTCAAACCCTTCTGAACAGCCTTAGGGATTTTATGAAGAACAGTGCGGACACTTCAAACGGCGTGACGGTCATTGGCCTGGACCCGGGCTCCCGGGTCACGGGCTACGGCATCGTCACGGAAACCTCGGGCCAGGTCACCCTGGTGGCCACGGGCACGGTCCGCACCCCGGTCAAGCAAAGCATGGCCATCCGGCTGGGCGTGATCTTCAGGGAGCTGAGCCAGCTCATTGCGGAGCACGCCCCGGCCGAGGCGGCCATTGAAAACGTCTTCGTGTCCAAGAACGTCATGTCCGCGCTCAAGCTCGGGCAGGCGCGCGGGGCGGCCATGGCCGCCTGCGCATCCGCGGGCATGGACGTGGCCGAATACGAGCCCACCTACGTGAAGAAGAATCTCGTGGGCGTGGGCAACGCGCCCAAGTCGCAGGTGGCCTACATGGTCGCCCATACCCTGGGCATCCGCAATCCCGGCTGGGCCGAGGACGCCTCCGACGCCCTGGCCGTGGCCATCTGCCATCTCAACGAGCGCAGGCTCAGGAAACTCACGGGGCAGAAATGATCGCATATCTCGAAGGACGGGTTCTCGAAGTCACCGAAGCGGGCCTTATCCTGCTCACGCCCGGCGGCGTGGGCTACGAGGTCGCCGCGCCCGTGTCCGTGCTTTCCAAGCTGCCGGGCAAGGGCCAGGAGGTGCAGCTCTACATCCACACGGCCGTGGCCGAAAAGGCCATCGACCTGTACGGCTTCCTGACCTTCGAGGACCTGGAGGTCTTCCGCACCCTCATTTCCATCGACAAGCTCGGCCCCAAGAAGGCCATGGCCATCCTGGGCCAGTTCGACGCCGACCACCTGCGCGAGATCGCCTTCCGCGAGGACGCCGACACCCTGGCCACCGTGCCCGGCATCGGCCCCAAGTCCGCCCGCCAGATCCTCTGGAATCTCAAGGACAAGGTGGACAAGCTGGCCACCGCCCGGCTCAAGGCCGCCCCGGCCAAGGGCGGCAGGGCGGACAGGCGTCAGGGGCCGCAAGGCGAATATTTCGACGCCCTTGCAGGGCTCAAGAACCTCGGGTATTCCGAAGAGGAGGCCCGGCCCCTGCTCAAGGACATCTTCGACGAGGAGCCGGAAATTGACGCCGCCACGGCCATCCGTGGGGCTCTCAAGAAAATCGCGGCGGCCCGTACATGAGCAAGTGCACCCTTCCTGACGACACCATCCGGCCCAAACGTCTTGCCGACTTCATCGGCCAGGACGACCTGCGCGCCAACCTGGACGTGTTCATCCGCGCGGCCAGGGAAAACGGCCGTCCCCTGGACCATACGCTTTTCTACGGCAACCCCGGCCTGGGCAAGACCACCCTGGCCCGGATCATGTCCTCGGAGCTGGGCGTGAACCTTGTCTCCACCTCCGGCCCGGTGCTGGAGCGCTCCGGCGATCTGGCCGCCATCCTCACCAATCTCGAGGAAGGCGACATCCTGTTCATCGACGAGATCCACCGCATGCCGGCCACCGTGGAAGAGGTGCTTTACCCGGCCATGGAGGATTTCCAGATCGACCTGGTCATCGGCTCCGGGCCCGGCGCGCGCACCGTGAAGATCGACCTTGCCCCGTTCACGCTCGTGGGGGCCACCACCCGTCTGGGCCTGCTGACCTCGCCCCTGCGTGACCGGTTCGGCTGCGTGTTCCGCATCGATTTCTACACCCCCGAGGAACTGGGCCGCATTGTCCAGCGCGCCGCGCGCATCCTGGACGTGGAGGTCTCGGAAGAGGGGGCCTTCACCATCGGCAAGCGTTCGCGCGGCACTCCGCGCATCGCCAACCGCCTGCTGCGCCGCGTGCGCGACTACGCCCACGTGCACGGCAACGGCGACATCGACATGGACCTGGCCGAGATGGCCCTGGACCGGCTCGACGTGGATCCTTACGGCCTGGACTACATGGACCGCAAGATCCTGCATCTCATGATCGAGAATTTTGCGGGCGGCCCCGTGGGCGTGAAGACCCTGGCCGCGGCCTGCTCCGAAGAGGTGCGCACCATCGAGGACATCTACGAGCCGTACCTGATCCAGTGCGGCTTCCTGAAGCGCACCCCGCGCGGCCGCGTGGCCACCCCCAAGGCGTACAAGCATCTCAAGATGCGCATTGAGGACGGGGACCAGCGCAACCTGCTCAACGATTTCTAGGACATGGCTTTAGCGGCCAGGTGAAATTCCCTGAAGACGAATAGTTGAACGAACAGAACGCCCGGCGGCTCGCAGAGCCTCCGGGCGTTTTCGTTGATGGTTTTTGAGGAGAAATCGGCGTCTAGGCTTCGTGGCGCTGTTCTTCCAGGAGGGCCGGGGATGCCTGTCCGGACTTTTTGCCCAGCAGTTGCTTGACGTCCTCCAGGATCATGTACAGCGACGGCACCAGGACAAGGGTGATGACCGTGGCGAAGAGGATGCCAAAGCCCAGGGACAGCGCCATGGGGATCAGGAATCGCGCCTGCCGGGAGGTCTCCAGGATCATGGGGGCCAGGCCGCTGAAGGTGGTCAGGGTGGTCAACATGATGGGCCGGAATCGCGCCGTTCCCGCTTCCAGCACCGCGTCGTGGGCGCAGTGGCCCTTGCCGCGCTGTTCGTTGGCGAAGTCGATGAACACCAGCGAGTCGTTGACCACCACCCCGGACAGGGCCACGATGCCCAGCAGGCTCATGATGCTCAGGCTGTAGCCCATGAGGATGTGGCCCAGCACGGCCCCCACCGCCCCGAACGGGATGCAGACCATGATGATGACCGGCTGCAGGTAGCTCTTGAAGGGGATGGCCAGCAGTGCGTAGATGCCCAGCATGGCCATGAGCAGGCCGGTCATCAGGCTGGTGGTGGATTCAGTCATGTCCGCCTGCATCCCCTGCATGACGCAGCCCAGCCCGGGGTACCGGGACTTGATGGTCGGCAGGGCCTCGGCCAGCACCGTGGTCATGACCTGGGTGGCCTGGCTGCGGGGATTCACGTCCGCTGTGACCGAGAGCACCCGGCGTCCGTCCCGCCGCTTGATGGCCGTGTAGGCCCGGCCGCGTTTGATGGTGACCACCTCCCGCAGGGGCACGTCCATGCCGTCCGGCGTCTTGATCATCAGTTCCTCGAGATCGTATTCCGAGACGCGCTCGTTTTCCGGGCGGCGCACCACCACCTTGACCTCGTTACGGCCGCGCTGCTGGCGGAGCACTTCCGTTCCGTAATAGGCCGCGCGCACCTGGCTGGCCACTTCCTGGGCGGTCAGCCCGAGGCTGTTGCCCGCCGGGGTGATCTTGAAGTCGAGCTGTTCCTTGCCGGGGGAGAAACCGTCGTCCACGTCCTTGACCCCGGGGTACAGGGCCAGGGATTCGGCGAGGTCGGCCGCGGCCGCCTCCAGGGTGGTCACGTCCGAATGGCTCAATTCGAATTCCAGGGCGTCGCCCGCTCCGGGACCGCCCTTGTCCGAGGAAAAGGATATGGTTTCCAGACCGGCGATCTCGCCCGCTTCCTGCCGCCAGAGCCGGACGAATTCATCCGTGGATATGGGGCGGATGTCGGCGGCCGTGAGATAGACCTGGATCTTGACCACGTGGCTGCCGGAAATGTCGCGCCCGGCCCCGCCGATCTTGGAGTCGATGCCCTCGACGAGCCTGTCGCCGCCATTGGTCTCGATCACGCGGTTCGCCGCAGCCAGGAAACGGTCGCGGACAGCCTCGGATTTGGATGCGGGGGAGCCGTAGGGCAGCTCAACCTGCAGATAGGCGAAGTCGGATTCCACCTTGGGCATGAGGGTGAACCCCTGCCTGCCGCTGGCCACGTACGCCCCGGTGAGCGCCAGCAGGGCGATCCCCACCGCCACCGTGGCGTAGCGCCACTGCATGGTCCAGTCCAGCAGGGGGCGGTAGGTGTTGCGGATGAAGCCCAGCAGCCCGTTGGCCACGCGCTGCTGGTAGCCGGAAATCCAGTGCATGAGCCCGCTTTGGCGGCCCTCCTTGAGGTGGGCCAGGTGCGCGGGCAGCACGAACAGGCTCTCGATGAGCGAGACGGCGAATACGCTCATGACCACCACCGGAATGGACCAGAAGATCTTGCCCATGGTGCCGGGGATGAACAGCAGGGGCATGAAGGCCACGATGTTGGTCAGCACGCTGAAGGTCACGGGCATTGCGATGCGTTTTGCCCCCTCGATGGCCGCCCGGAGCGGCGGCATGCCCTGCTGGCGCATGGAGAAGACGTTTTCCCCCACCACGATGGCGTCGTCCACCACGATCCCCAGGGCGATGAGGAAGGCGAACATGCTGATCATGTTGATGCTCACGCCCAGGGTGGGCAGGATGAGGAACGACCCCAGGAAGGAGACGGGAATGCCCATGGCCACCCAGAAGGCCAGGCGCGGCTCCAGGAACAGGGCCAGGAACACGAACACCAGGGCCAGGCCCAGGTAGGCGTTGTTCAGCAGCAGGTCCATGCGCTGGCCGTAGACCTCGGACATGTCGTTGAGGATGGTGGCGGAGACGTTCTCCGGCAGCCGCTCCTGGAAGCCCGCCAGGGTGTTGCGGACCGATTCGGCCACGGACATGGGCGTCTGGTCGCCGATGCGGTAGACGTCGACGCGGATGGAGGGCTGGCCGTTGTAGGTGGTGATGATGTCCTCGTCCTCGAAGCCGTCGATGATGGTGGCGATATCCTCCAGCAGCACCTGGGTGCCGTCGCTGCCCGTGACGATGGGGGTGCGCGCGAAGTCGCGGCCGTAGTCACGCCGTTCCTTCATGCGCACCAGAATTTCGCCGGAATCCGCCTTGATGCCGCCGCCGGGCACGTCCACGGAGGCCTCTTCAAGGCGCTGGGCCACCTCTTCCAGGGTGAGGTTGTAGGCGCGCAGTTTTTCCTGGGGGATTTCAATGGAGATCTGCAGGTCGCTGACCTCGTTGAGCTCCACCTGGGTCACTCCGGGGTCGGCGATGAGTTCGCTGCGCAGGTCCTCGGCCAGCGCGCGCAGGACCGTGTCCTCCTGGTTGCCGTAGATCATGACCGAAAGCACCTGGCGCGTGCGGGACATCTCGGAAACGACCGGGTCCTCGGCCTCCTCCGGGAAGGAGGAGATGCGGTCCACCTCGGTCTTCACGTCCTGGGCGAGTTTCTGGAGGTTCGCGCTCTCCAGGGCCTCGATGGTCACCGAGGCGGATCCTTCCGATGCCGTGGAGGTCACTTCCTTGACCCCGTCGAGCCCCATCACGGCCTCTTCGATGGCCAGCACGATGCCCTGTTCCACTTCCTCGGGGCTGGCCCCGGGATAGGACACGGACACGGACACGGTATCCTCGGAGAATTCGGGGAAGACCTCCTGCTTGATGTGCAGGCCCATGGCCAGACCGCCCACCAGCAGCACCACCATGAGCAGGTTGGCTGCCACCGAGTTGCCCGCCATCCAGGCGATGGGGCCTTTTCTTTCCTGTTGGCTGCTATTGCTCATCGTTCACCTCCGAGGCCTCGGCCATCTCGGAATCGGTATTTGGCTGCGAGTTCTTCATGGTCTGGACGGCCATGCCCTGCACGGGAGCGGAAAGATCGGAGACGACGATGGTTTCGCCGCCGGAGAAACCCTTGTCAAAGACGATGGTGCCCTTGTCGCGCCAGACCGGGGCGGCCTCGTGGATGTCCAGGGTATTGTCCTGGGCCAGGAGCCAGACCTTGCCGTTGTCGCGGTAGGCGGTCCTGGGAATGGCATAGACGTTTTCCAGGGTGCCGCCGTCGATCTCCACGGAGACGTAGCTGCCGAGCAGCAGCGGCTTGACGTCCGGGAGCCCGGCAAGGTTGAGGGGATCCTTCACGGCAATGACCACCCGGGCCATGCGTCCCTCGCTTTCCAGGGAGGGCAGGAGCTTGAACACCCTGCCGGTGCGCACGGAAGCGTTGGCGCCGTTGCCGCTGCGGATGCGCACCAGCGATCCCTCGGTTTCGCCGTAGGGAATGGTGATCCAGTCCAGACGGTCCACGGGCACCGAGGCCGTGATCCAGAATTCATCCGTGCCCACCAGGGTCGCCAGGGATTCCTGCTCGGACACGACGGCTCCGATGTCCACGCTTTTTTCCTCGACCATGGCGGAGAAGGGGGCCGTGATCCGGGTGCGCTGCAGGTCCACCTGGGCCTGGCGCAGCTTGGCCTGGGCGGCCTTGAGGTCTGCCTTGGCCTTTTCCAGGTGCGGCTTGCGCAGGGCCAGCTCGGATTCCGCCTCCGTGGCCCTGGTGGAGTCCTTGAGCAGGTCCCATTCGCGGCCGGCCACGTTCTGGTAGCCCTGTTCCACCTTGAGGTTGTACTGGGCCTCGGTCACTTCGGCCCGCACCTCCTCCAGTGCCAGTTCATAGTCGTTGAGGTCGATGCTCAGGACAGTGTCGCCTTCCCGGAAGTATCCGCCGGGTACAAAGGAGGGGGCCACGGACTTCACTTCGCCGGTGACCTGGGCCTTGAGGTCGATCTGCCGGGCGGCGGAAACCGTGCCCATGGCCGAAACCCAGACTTGGTAGTTCTCCGGCGTCATGGCTTGGGTCTCCACCAGCGGGCGCACCGTTGCGGGGCGCTGCTTCTGGCTCTTGGGGGCCGTGGCGACCATGGCGTATGCGCCGACCGCGCCTGCCACCATGACGGCGGCCGGAATCAGGACCTTGAGACGGAGTCCGGAACGGATTGTATCAAATATGGTGCTCATGGCTTACCCCTCGCTGCTTTCGTTCGTATTGGCCGCGGTTTTTCGGTCCGCGTTCTGTTCTTTCAGGTTATCCGTCCAGGTGCCGCCCAGGGCGCGGTGCAGTTCCACGCGGTAGAGCAGCAGGTCCTTGCGATAGTCGATCATGGAAACCTCCAGCTCCTGGACGGAGAGCATGGCGCTGAGCACGGGAAGATAGGTGTCCAGGCCCTGGGAATAGCGCAGGAGCGCCTCGCGCATGCTGGTCCGCGATGCATCGAGCTGCAGCTGGCGCGCGGCAATGTATTCCCGCTGCCATTTTTCCTGAGAAAGGGCGTCCTCCACTTCCTTGAAGGCGGTGTAGACGGTGTTCTTGTAGGTTGCGACCTGCTCGTCCACCACGGCCCGGGCCTTTTCCACCTCGGCCTTGCGGTAGCCTCCGTCGAGCAGGGGACCCACCAGGGAGGCCACCAGTCCGAGCGCCCAGTTGTTGAAGATGGTCGTGATCTGGGTGCCCGAGAACTCGGCGCTGCCGGTCAGGCTCAGGGAAGGCAGGCGGTTGGCCCTGGCCGCGGCCACGTCCCAATCCGCGGAGGCGAGTTGCAGGCCCGCGGAACGCACGTCCGGCCGGTTGGCCAGCAGGTCCGCAGGCAGGCCCAGGCCGGGGAGCTCCGCCACCTCGGGCAGGTCCGCGTCGGCCACGGTGATGCTGCCCGCAGGCTTGCCGAGCAGCAGGGCCAGCTCGTGCAGCAGCACCTGCTCCTCGGATTCGACTTCGGGCACCTGGGCCTTGACCCCGGCCAGGTTCTCGCGCTGCTGGTAGACGTCCAGCGCCGTGGAAATGGAATTGCGGAACCGCAGTTCGATCAGTTCGAGGTATGTTTCGTTGGCCTTGACCTGTTCGGCCAGGATGCGCTTCTTCTGGCGCTGGACCTGGATTTCCAGCCAGCGGGAGACCACCTCGCCGGCAACGGTCATGGCCGAGGTGCTCAGGTCTTCGCGGGAGGCCATGTAGTCGAGGTCCCCGGCCATGGCTCCCGCCTGGATGCGGCCCCACAGGTCCAGCTCATACCCCGCTCCCAGGCCGATGGCGTGGGTTTCCGAGGTGGTCTGCTTTTTGGTCTTGCTGCTGTAGGCGCTGGAGTGGGAATAGTCCCCGTTCAGGTCCAGGGTGGGATATTTGTCGGCCCCTGCCTGGGTGGCGGCGGCCCCGGCCTGGCGCAGACGGGCCCAGGCCACATGGATGTCCAGGTTGGCGGAAAGGGCTTCCTCCACCAGGCCGTTCAGTTCCGCATTGCCGAAGGCCTCCCACCATTTGCCCGTTTCCCTGTCCTGCTCGGAATACAGGGAATAGGCGGAGGGAAGGGCGGCCACGGGTTCCTGCCGGGGAGAGGGCTTGAACGGGGAGCACCCCGCCATGAGGACCAGCAGGCAACAGAACATGGCCGTGCTCTTCCTCATGGATGTTGAAATGTATCGCATATGTTTTCTCCACGAATATTCTTGATGAGTCGAATGTATTGAAAAGATATCGCGAGAATGATGGGGTGCTGATAAAAGATGTTAAAGGATGTTAAAGTGCGGCCCGGCCCCTTTTCTTCGCGGGCCTCAGAGAGTACGAGCGAGATTATGGATACAAACGGCCCGATTCTGCTTATCGACGACGACAGGAAGCTCCGCGCCCTCATCGAGGAGTACCTCGTGGAGTACGGATTCGAGATCCACACGCTTTCCTCGGGCAGGGACGCCCTGGCGACCGTGCTGAAGCTGAACCCCAGCGTGATCATTCTGGACGTGATGATGCCGGGCAAGGACGGCTTCGAGGTGCTGCAGGAGATCCGGACGGAATCCTCCGCGCCGGTCATCATGCTCACGGCCAAGGGAGAGGATACGGACCGCATCGTGGGGCTGGAGCTGGGGGCCGACGACTACATGGCCAAGCCCTTCAATCCCCGGGAGCTGCTGGCGCGCATCAAGGCCCTGCTGCGGCGCATCGACGCCATCGAGAACAGCGGGCGCAAGCGTAAAAAGAACACCAGGATCGCGGTGGGCGGCATGGAGCTCAACGTTTCCAAGCAGACCCTGCTCATCGAGGGCGAGGAGCTGGAGCTGGCCCCCACGGAATTTCGCCTGCTCAAGGTGCTCATGAGCAATCCGGACGCGGCCCTGACCCGTGACGAGCTCATGGACCTGGTCTGGGACAAGGATTTTTCCGCCTATGACCGCAGCATCGACGTGCACATCAGCAAGCTGCGTACCCAGCTCAAGGAGTATCCCGAGCATGCGAAACGCATCAAGACCGTGTGGGGCACGGGCTACATGTTCGTGGGGGAAGCATGAAGATAAGCCGGCTTTACCTGAAAATCCTGGGCACGTTCCTGCTGGTCCAGGTTGCGGCCATTCTGGCCATGTTCATTTTGCTGCACTACGACAAGATCCGCCCGCCTTTCGCGCTCCATGCCGAGGAGCGAACCGTGGCCATCAAGCGGCTTGTTTCCAATGCCCTGGAGGGGCATGGGCGCCTGGATCAGGCCCTTGAGAATCGCCTGTCCACCATGCTGACAATCTTTGCCAGCGCATTCCAGGGCGAAGCCTGGATCACAGACGGCCAGGGACAGATCCTGGTCAGTTCCTTTCACGGCCCCATCCCCATGACCGGCGAGGAGAGCGTGGAAAAGGAGATTCCCACCAAGGGGGGGATACCCTGTATCTTGTCAAGAAAGGCGACATGAATTCCATTTATATGACCGGCAGGGCCATGTTCGGTAATGCTCCTCTGACGATACACATCCTGCACCCCTGGAGGAAACACCGGGAGGAACAGTGGTTCATGAACGGGCTGCTGCTCATGTCGGTGGTGGCGGCCCTGCTGCTCATTCCCTGTTCGCGCAGGATCACCAAGCCGCTGAACGAATTGACCCGGTCGGCCCGGAAAATGGCCGAGGGCGACTTTTCCCCGCGTGTGCAGGCGCGGGCCAGGGACGAGCTTTCCGTGCTGGCCGGGGCCTTCAACCACATGGCCGAGAGCCTGGAAAAGATGATCCGAGGCGGCCGGGAACTGACGGCCAACCTTTCCCATGAACTGCGCAGCCCCCTGGCGCGCATCCGTTTTTCCCAGCAGATCATCCTGGACAAGGTCGAATCCGGAAAGACCGACGGGGTTCTGGACCATGTCCGCAAGATGGAGGCCGAGATCGACCACATGGACGGGCTCATCGACGAGATCATCGCCCTTTCCAAGCGCGATTTGCAGGAAGCCCCGCCCCGGAACGACGTGGTGGACATGGCGGCCCTGCTCGATGAGGCGATGGAGCGCCAGCAACAGCTCATGCAACAGAAGTCGGTCTCCATGGCCCGGGCGTTTGAGCCCATGCCGGGCTACCGCTGCAACGAAAGCGACATGCGCATCGTCCTGGACAACGTGCTTTCCAATGCGGTCAAGTACTGCCCCGAAGGGAGCGCCATTTCGGTCGGGGGACGGGCGGACGGCGGTTTCATTTCCCTGCGGATAACCAATCCCTATCCCCCGCTTTCCGAAGAGGAGCTGGAAACGGTCTTTTTGCCGTTCAAGCGACTCGGCTATGAGGATGTGGACGGGAGCGGCCTGGGGCTGGCCTTTGCCCGGAAGATCGTCGAGGAGCACGGCGGAAGCATGCAGGCGTCCAACGAGCCGGAAGGCTTTCGCATGACCCTGCGGCTGCCTCTGGGACACCGGGAAGGGTAGCCCGCAGGGATATCCCTATTCCCCGCTGATCTTCACCAGCACTCGCTTCTTGCGGCGGCCGTCGAACTCCCCGTAGAAAATCTGTCCCGGGTGCCAGCCCGGGGACAAGCGCATTCTCTTTACTCTCCAGACTCATCCCTTATCCGAAGAAAAACATGACAACTCATGCGTATTGGCGACATGAGTGTCGTATGACGGGAAAATCCTTGGTATTCGGGGGAAAGGTGCGCCTTGGCCGTATTTGCGTCACTTGTGTCGCCTTTTTCGTTTTGCTGCGCAAGGAGTGCTTGCGCCACATTTCACAAGAGCGGCGGGCGGTTCCCGGCATTGGTCCGAATTGGCCTGCATCTTGCTCAAGCCGGGTGCGCCTGCAGACGCATGGGCACCGTTTCGGTGCGTGAGGGGAATGCTGCCAGTGTCCGGCAGCTTCGGCATGACAGCTTTCGGGTGATCACCGAAAAGCGGTCAGGCACAATCAACTATACTCGCTATAATCGACACTCCATTGTATTGTAGTGTCGTGTGCAAGCATACCCGTTCTGGAGGAGGAATGGTTACAAAAGGAAACGGCGAAGGCGCGGATCTTCGTCCCGATAACAAGATTCTTGTCCCGGCGACACTGGTTCTGATCGGCATTATTGCCTGTTCGATCCTGTTTACCGAAGCAAGTGAAAAAGTTCTCAAGTCCGTCTATTCTGTTTTTACCCATACCACCGGGACCTGGTACCTCTGGGTGACCGTGGGCATGATGATCCTTTCTGGCTTTTTCATGTTTTCCAGCTACGGCAACATCAAGTTCGGCGAGGAAAACGAAAAGCCCGAGTTCAACAACTACTCATGGATCGCCATGATGTTCTGTTCCGGTGTGGCCGGGGCGGTCATGTTCTGGTCCATTGTCGAACCCCTGTTCAACCTGGCGTATCCTCCCAAGTTTGCGGAACCGCTTTCCCGCCAGTCCTTTGAGTGGGCAATGTCCTATGTCCTGCTGCACTGGGGGCCGGTGACCTGGCCCTGGTACGTGGTGACCGCGCTGCCCATCTGCTACATGTTCTACAAGCGCAAGAAACCGGTGCTGCGCATCAGCTCCGCCGCAGAGCCCGTTCTGGGCGAAAGGGTCAACGGCGGCATCGGCAAGGGCATCGAAGTCTTTTTCATCATCGGCCTCATGTTTTCCAACGCCGCGGTCATGGGCGTGTCCGTGCCCATCGTCAACCATGCCCTGGCATCGGTCATGGGCATCGAGCCCAGCTTCACCCTGGAGATGATCATTCTCGGCATTTCCGCCGTCATCTTCACCGTGTCCGTTTCCCTAGGCCTCAAGAAGGGCATCAAGATCCTGTCCGACACCAACGTGATCATCGCCCTGTGCATGGTCTTCTTCTGTCTGGTGGCGGGCCCCACCGTGTTCATCGTGGACAACTTCACCAGCTCCTTCGGGCACATGATGAACAACTTCTTCGGCATGATCTTCTGGACCGACCCCTACACAAAGGGCACCTTCCCGCAGGACTGGACGATCTTTTACGCCCTGTGGATGGCCTCCTACGGTCCGTTCATGGGCCTGTTCATCGCCCGCATCTCCCGAGGCCGCACCGTGCGGCAGGTGGTCGGCCTGGGACTGGCCGGCGGTATCGCGGGGTCCTACCTCATTCATGCGGTGTTCGGCGGCTATACCCTGTATGCGCAGCTGAACGGCATTGTCGACGCCGTGGCCGTGCTCAAGGCCAGCGGCGGCCCGGCCGCCCTGGTGGCGACCCTGGGAACCCTGCCGCTGGGGCAGTTCGTTCTCGTGGGCTACTGTGTCTTTTCCACCATCTTCCTGGCCACCAGCGTGGATTCCTGCGCCTATGTCATCTCCTGCGCGGCAACCACCCGGCTGGTGCCGGGCTCCGAGCCCACACGCGGCCACCGCTTTTACTGGGCGGTGATCCAGGCGGGCCTGGCGCTCGCGGCCATCACCATGGGCGGCCTCGGGCCGGTGCGCATCTTTGCCAACTTCTCCGGCGCGCTCATGCTGGTGCCCATCGCCTTCGTGGTTATGGCCTGGTTCAAGATGACAAGGGAAGACAACGCACTCCTGATGTGCTGCACCCCCAAGAAATAAGAATTCATTAGTCCTCACACGGTGGGAAGACCCCTGTTTCCTGAAAAGGCTTGTGCCGCAGGGGTCTTTCCTTTCGTAAGTCGTAAAATATAAGTAGTTGAAATTAAAGGAGAAATAAAATGACTGTCAAAGCCAAGAGAATCGCTCTGCTCGGTTTCGACTGCGCCATTCCCAAGCGCCTCGAAGCGCTGATGGAAGAGGGGGCGCTGCCCAACTTCGCCAAGTTCAAGGCCGAGGGGGCCTATATGACCGAGGGCTACAACATGCCCACGGTCACGCCGCCTTCCTGGGCGTCCATCTGCACCGGCGCATATCCGCGTACCCACGGCGTCGAGGACTACTACTATTACAACGAAGGCGAGTCCCTGCATTTTTCCAAGTGCGTGCAGGCCTTTGGCTCGCAAATGCTGACCGCGGAAACCATCTGGGACGCATGGGACAAGGCAGGCAAGAAGTGCCTCGTGGTCAACTATCCCACCTCCTGGCCCTCCAAGCTCAAGAACGGGATCATGGTTCAGGGCGAAGGCCTTTCCGCCGCCGAGCACCGCTGGCAGATCGAGGGATACGAGCACAAGGAATGGCTGTGCGGCGAATCCTGTGTCGCCACCGACTACTATCCCATCGGGGTGCAGGCCCGTTTTGAAGAGGCCGAAGGCTGGAAGAACCTGCCCGAGGAGATTGAGGACCAGGAACCCCTGGACATGGCGATTCCCATGGAGTTCGGTCATGCCATGGATCCCCTGCAGCCCCAGATCTGGTACGGCCTGACCTGGGAATCCGGCGACGACGGCTACGACGTGTTTGCCCTGTGCCCGGAAAAGGACTTCAGCAAGGCGTTTTTCACCATCAGGGTCAGGGAGTGGTCCGAGGTCATCGAGCACCGGTTCTCCATCATTTCCGACGGCCGTGTCGAGCCCGGGTACTTCCGCTGCAAGCTCATGGAACTTTCCGACGACGCCGAGGACTTCAAGCTCTACATCTCCGGCATCAACGGCACCCAGGGCTACTGCGCCCCTGCCGACGCCCTCAGAAACGTGGACTTCACCAAGAGCATCGTGGCCAACGACATGGGCTTCGTGGGCTTGGTCAACGGCATCATCGACAACGAAACCGTTGTTGAAATGGCCCAGTTCCACTCCGAGTGGCTCACCGAGGTGCTGACCACCCTGATGAAGGACAACCCGGACTGGGATCTGCTGTACATGCACACCCACCTCATCGACTGGTTCTACCACGGCTACCTGGACAAGATGGACAGCGATGATCCCGAGGTGGCCAAGCACGCCTACGACCTGGAGCGCCAGATCTACCAGATAGAGGACAGGTTCCTGGGCGTCATGATGGAACACATGCCCGAGGATGCACTGACTTGCGTCATCTCCGACCACGGCGCCACCCCCATCGGGCCGATCCTGAATACCGCCGAGGCCCTGGCGCAGGCCGGACTGACCGCATACGAAGTGCGCTCCTCGGATCAGGCCGGATCCGTGTGGGAAGAGTCCGAAGGCTTCAACTACGACCTTATTCCCGAGAAATCCAAGGCCGTGCCCCAGCGCTACATGTTCGTCTACGTGAACCTGAAGTCCAAGTACCCCGGCGGGATCGTCGAGGACGAGGACTATGAGAAGGTCCGCGACGAGATCATCGACGCCCTGTACGACTACAAGCACCCCGAAACCGGCGAACGCCCGGTCATGTGCGCCATTCCCAAGGAGGACGCCAAGGTCTTCGGCATGGGCGGCGAGCAGTCCGGGGACGTGGTCTACGTGCTCAAGCCCGAATACATGGCCGAGCACGGCTACGGCTTCCCCACCGGGGAATCCGGATGCGGTTCCCTGAAGAACATCATGCTCTGGAAGGGACCCGGCGTGAAGCAAGACTTTGTCTATGAACGCCCTCGCTGGCTGGTCGATGTCGTGCCCACCTTCTGCCACGCCACCGGCAACCCGGTGCCTGCGGACACCGAAGGCGCGATTATCTACCAGATCTTCGAGGACCACGACAAATAAGCAACAACTCTCACTCACACGATGCGGGAGCGGTCTGTCAGATTGGCCGCTCCCGCACCTCCGGGGCCGCCTTCGGAACTTCGGCCCGACTGGCGAGCGCCGGAAAGCGAGTGAAGCCGCCTGGAACGAAAACCCGTCCCATACTGGCCCGTGGCGGCTGGGCGCAGTTGGGAGAAACGAATGGAGACGCTTCATGCTCTTTTTCGTGAACAAGCCGGAAGAGGGGATTCTTGACCGAATCGCTCTTATCGGCGGCGACGAGGACAAGGCCCTGCTCCTGGTGGGCGACGGTGTCTATTTCGGCACCTCGCACTGGGAGGAAAAACTGGAAGGCCTGGATGTGGAAGATATCTACGTGGCCAAGAGCGCGCTGGATGCCCGGAATATTGAACTCAGCGAAGCCTGCGAGGTGGTGGACTACGACGAGATCGTGGACCTGCTTCTGGGCAGCGACGAAAAAGTCGTGTCGCTTTAGGGAGGAAACGCCATGAGCAAAACGCTGACCATCATGCTGCTGTCCGGCTCCGCGGAGAACGAGGATGCGGAATTCGCAACCCGTCTTGCGCAGGCGGCGCAGGAAAAAGGCCACAAGGTCCAGATGTATCTTTTCGGAAATGCCGTGAACATATCCAAGAAGGAAACGCCCATTGAAGGCGACCTGCATATCCAGCAGCGCCTCATCGACCACATCGAGCCCACCAAGTGCTTCGGCCGCGTGGCCGAAATCGTGGAAAAGGGCGGCGATATCTCCACCTGCCACACCAACGAACACGCCCGGGGCATCGAGTCCCGCGAATACGTCGATGGTGTGAAGTGGGGTGATGTGGGTGGTTCCTTCACCAAGTATCTCATGACCTCGGACGTGCTGTTGTCCGTGGGCCACTAAGGAGGAAGCGATGATTAACTCTGTTTGCTTTGTCGTGGCCAAGCCCGTTGGCCTGGAGCAGGGCTCCCTCGGCATCCGCTCCGCCTGGGCCTGCCACCAGAACGGATTCGAAACCAGAATCATCTATTCGGAAGACGGCGTCTGGTGCCTGACAGGCAACCCCGGCTACCACACCTCCATGCTCAACGACTTCGTGGCCGAGGAGGGGGAGGTCTATGCGATCCGCGAGGACCTGGAAAGGCGCGGCATCGCCGAGGACGACCTCATCGACGGCGTCGAAGTGGTGGATGCCGCTGACGTCGTTGAACTGTGTGAAGAAATGGATTCCGTCAACTACTTCTAATTAATAGTTAAAATACGAGGGTAAAGATATGTCCACCGTGCTTTTCGAACGTCTTGACGAGAACCGGGACAGGTTTGTCGTCGGCGCCAAGGCCGTGCCCGAAATCATCATGGATTTCTCCTCCATCACCCCGGAGGAGCGCAACAAGGAAGCCATGGGCTCCCGCATCCTCTGTGTGGCCGCCCTGTCCTGCTACTGCAACACCATGGTCAACGCCTTCAAGCGCCAGAACGTGGAGGTCAAGTCCCTGACCGGCTCGGCATCGGCCAGCAAGGAAAAGGACGAGGTCAACCGCACCCGCTACACCGAGCTGGAGATCAACATTGAGGTGGGGCTGGAGGAAAAGGACCGCGAGGTGTTCGAAGCCGTGAAGGAAAACATGCTCAACGGCTCCCTGCTGACCTACTCCCTCGAAGAGGGCATGGAGGTCGACTACAACATCGAAATGAAGACCGTTTAGGCTTTATTAATAACAATGTCGGGCTCTTGCCCGTGATTCAAGGAGACAGGATAATGGCAGACAAGAAGGTAATCCTCATCGTGTGCGGTGAAGCGGATGTGAATGGCGGCGATTCCGCCATGAAGAAATACATGAAGAAGACCTGCACGTTCGCTGGCTTCGACAACGCGGGCATGGCCTCTGAAGGCGCCAAGATCGAAGGCGCGGCAGTGGTTGCCGCCGACGGTGTGGCCAAGGTCTTCGAGGAAGACGGCGCTCTTGCCGTCGTGGAGCTGGGCAACGTGGACGGCGGCACCCTGGAAGCGGCCATGGCCCAGGTTTCCGATGCGGCGGACCGTCGCACCCTTATTGTGCTCGCAACGGACAACGGCCTGTTCATGGGCGGTCTGGGCATGGACAAGAAGGCCGGCACCATTGGGCGCAACGTGGTTGCCGCAGACGTGGTCGCAACGATCTGCTACGTGGCCGACCTGCCGGTTCCGGCGGACTGCACCGGCGCTGTCCTGTACCAGGCCCTCAAGGACCCGGACATGAAGCTCAAGGAAATAGCCAAGCTCAAGGAAGCCCTTGGCCGCATGGAAGTGGCGCTTCAGCGTGACAACCGCGAACCTTGGGATAAGCACGACTGCGCTTAAGACAAGCCTGTTCACGGGGCCGGTCCCACGACCGGCCCCTTTTTTCGATCTCAACCATGGTGACTGCAATGGATGACATAACCGTATTGAAGGGCAAGGTGATGGACTGTTTTCGTTTTTGCGAGGCGCTCAATGCCCGCGCGGTCCACGAACTGGTCTTGGAGCGTTGCCCGGCCGAAGGCGGCTGTTCGCTGCCTGCCGTCCGGGAACAGTTGCGGGAGCTGAAGGACGAAGGGCTTCTCAGCCTTGAAAGCACCTATGTGGATGACAACGGGAGCAAGGTCCCTGTGTACCGGATTTCGGAAGCGGGCCTTGATTTGTTGCACAGGGGGCAGGCGTAAAAAGCGCTTGCTCTTTTGAAGATTCGGACATATCTGTCGCGCACCTTGCGACATTGATGTCGTCTTGTGGATTCAAGGGGGGGGGGCTCATGAGTGAACCGAAGTACGAAGCGCTGCATCAATATTGCGCCGAGCTGAAACGTCAGCTCGATTCCTACAAGGGAATCAAGACTGAATTGCTGGAGAGTCAGCGCCAGTTGACCCGGCTTTTCAACAACCTGCCGGGCATGGCCTATCGTTGTTCCCTTGATGCACAGCATAGGCCCACCTTGGAATTCGTCAGCCGGGGGAGCATAGATCTCTTCGGGGTAGCGCCGGAATTTTTCATGGAGCAGAAGACCAACGTCATGGAGATGCTGGCTCATCCCGACGATCTTGCCTCCATGCTGGAAGAGCAGGAGGCGGCCATTGAAGGGCACCGTCCCTACAAGATGCTCTACCGGATCCGCATGGAGGATGGTAGTCTCAAGTGGATATGGGACCAGGGCGAATGCGTTTATGACGACGCTGGCCGCCCCACCCACCTGGAAGGCATCACCATCGACATCAGCGCCCAGAAGATGCGCGAGTTCGAGCTGCTCCAGGAAAACCAGAATCTCAAGGGATCGCTGCAGGACCGCTACAAGTTCGGCAGCATCATCGGCAAGAGCGAAGGCATGCAGGAGGTCTTCAAGCTCATACTCAAGGCTTCCAAGAGTGACGCCAACGTCATCATCCTGGGCGAAACCGGAACGGGGAAGGACCTTGTGGCGCAGACCATCCATGAGTTGAGCGGGGCCGTCGGGCCGTATGTCCCGGTCAACTGCGGGGCCATTCCGGCCAACCTCATGGAAAGCGAATTTTTCGGCCACAAGAAAGGCGCTTTTTCCGGGGCCACGAGCGACAGGAAGGGCTATCTGGCCGCTGCGGACGGCGGAACCCTGTTTCTGGACGAAGTCGGTGAGATCGACCTTTCCCTGCAGGTGAAACTGCTTCGCGCCCTGGAAAGCAAGCTTTTCACGCCGGTGGGCGGCAGCGAACCGCAGTCCTCGAAGTTTCGCCTCATCGCGGCCACCAACCGGGATCTCCCCAGGATGGTCAAGGAGGGGCGCATGCGTTCGGATTTCTTTTTTCGGCTGCACGTGCTTCCCATACGGGTTCCGCCCCTCCGGAGCCGGCTTGAGGATCTCCCACTTCTCGTGGCCGAGTTCATGTCCCGGTATCTGGGCAAGGACGCTTCGGTTCCCAACCTGCCGCCCAAGATCCGGGCCGCCTTCGACGCCCATGACTGGCCCGGCAACGTCCGCGAGCTGCAGAACGTTCTGGAGCGCTATCTCACCTTTGGCGAAGTCGTGTTCAGCGATTTCGGCATCCAGGCCCCGGACGGTTCGTTCGGGGTGGACGAGGCCCTGGGCGAAGCCGAATCCTGCGCCTCCCTTGTCGAGGCCATGGAAGTGGTGGAGCGGCACATGATCATGAAGGCGCTGGAACGCAACCACTGGAAAAAAGGTCTGACCGCCAGGGATCTGGGCTTGAACATGCGCACCATGCAAAGAAAGCTCAAGAAGTACGGCATCTGATCCGCCGGCATTTTCCCGCCACGCAAAAAAGGCGACACAAGTGTCTTTATGTGACGCTCGTGTCGCCTTTTTTGTTTATCTAGTAAAATCAATATGTTGTTGGCTAGATCGTCTTGATGACGACAGCGGTGTCGCGTCGATTGTCGGATGATATGGTGTTTCTGCATATTTTATCCTTATATTCCGTCACATTAAGTGTTTGGCATGTCCTGTGCTCATAGGGGTGCTGATTGTGCCACCGGTATCGAAGCGGCAGTGACCTCCCGCTTCGCATAACGGCTCTTGGGGAGGGGCATCACTACCTCAACTCCTCTTGGATAGTCTGCATGGCAAGTTTTCAGGCGATACCGTCATTATCCGCCGCAGGTTCCAGTGGTTTCTTTGGGAGGAGAAATCGCCGGGAGCCGGGAAACCAATGCCGAGCCACGTTCCCTCCCCAAGGCCATTATCCGGTGCTGCTCCCGACAACCGACATCCTCTCCCTGGGAATTGGACATGTTTCTCCAGTGGGAAGGGAAGGCCTGCCCGGCTCCTCCTAGCCGGGCAGGCCCTATATTTCAGGACAAGACAATGCAGTGGAACGCCTTTCGCAAAACCCAGGCCGCCGGATATGTTTTCATTTCCCTCGGCATTCTCAGCTGGAGCGGAAATTTCGTGGCCGCCCGCGGTCTTGCCGCCAGTGTGGACCCCGCCACCCTCAATCTGTTGCGCTGGGTCCTGGCCTCGCTCCTGTTCCTTCCGTTCGGATTCGCCGCCTTCTGGCGGGAGCGCAAGGCCATCGGGCTTCTTTGGAAGGAGATCTTCGTTCTCGCACTGACCGGCATTTCCCTGTACGACACCATGGTCTTCCTGGCCGGGCGCACCTCCGAGGCGTTGAACATGTCGCTCATCTCCACGCTGTCGCCTTTGCTGACCGCGCTCATGGCCCAGTTTTTCTTCAAGGAAAAGCTGCGACCGAGCATGTACATGGGGATAGCCATTTCCACCTTCGGCATTGTCGCGCTGGTGACGGACGGGAACCTGGAGCGGCTGTTGACCCTCCGCTTTGCCGAAGGGGACCTGCTCATTCTCGGTACGGCCCTGATGTCCGCCGTTTACAACAACATTGTCAGCCGCATCTCGGGGAAGGTTGGCCAGACCGCGCTGGTCATGGCCCTGTGCCTTTTCGGGGCGGTGCAGATCATCCCGCTTTACCTCTGGGAAACCGGCGGACAACTGGTGCTGCCGGAATTTTCGTCCTCGCTTGTCTGGTCGCTCGGCTACCTTGCGGTCTTCGCCTCTATTCTCTGCTTTCTTTTCTGGAACGAGGCCGTGCAGATATTGGGGGCCCCAAAGGCCATGCTTTTCTACTATACGCTTCCGCCCGCCAGCGGATTGATCGCCTGGCTGGTCATTGACGAACCTGCCCAACTCATTCAGATTCTGAGCGGGATGATTATTGTTGCGGGCATCTTGTTCGCTCTATATGGTGGCGCGCCAAAATGGAGAAGGCGAAAGGTGGAAGTGTATGGACAACCTGCTGAGATCAATAAATGATTCACTGATCTGGAATCTGTTTTTACTGCTGGCGGGATCCTTTGTGTTCGTTGTCGGCTACAACGGCATTGCCGCGCATCACCACTTTGTGCCAGCGGCCCTGTACGGCCTGGCAGTTGTCGGCAACGACATGGCCCCCGGGCTTTCCCTGGCCAAGTGGTATTTTCTGCTGAATATCCCGCTTTTCGCCATGGCCTGGAAAGGGGTGAGCCGCCGTTTCTTCTTTCTGACCCTGTTCGCCATGGTCATGGTGACTTTGATGACCTCCTACGTGCATTTCGATTTCGGCATCCGGAACGAAATGTACGCGGCCATTGCCGCCGGAGCTATCATGGGAGCCGGCTGCGGGGTCATCCTCCGGTCCTATGGAGGGGGAGGCGGCCTCGACGTGGTGGCGGTGATCCTCAACAGCAGGTACGGCATCCGCTTCGGCGTGTTCTATTTCTTCATCAATGCCGTTGTCATGCTGTTTGCCCTGAGCCTGTTCAGTCCGGACAAGATCATTGCATCGCTGGTCATGCTTTTCATCAGTTCCGTGGTGACCGAATACGTCCTTTCCCTGTTCAACCAGCGCAAGGCCGTGCGCATCATCACCAAAAGGCCCGAGGAATTGATCGGGGTCATGATCCAGGCGAAGTACCATGCGAGCGCCTTCCCCGGAAAAGGGGGCTATTCCGGCGAGCCGGTGGACATGATTTTCTCCATCACCGACAATCTGCGTCTGCGCTCTCTGGAGCAGCTGGTCTTCGACAATGACCCCGAGGCGATCTTCGTGGTCGAGAGCACCTTCAGCGTCATCGGTGGCAGTTTCGCCCGCCGCAAGAACTATTGATTTTATTTTTGGATTCCAGGTCCGTGCCGACGGGCGTGGAGTGAACGAGCATGAAAACGCCCGGCGATTGTGGAAACCGCCGGGTGTTTTTGTATACAATGCCTTGAACAGGTGCGCGGAGCGGGGGAAAGGAAGGGGACGGAATCCCTACTCCCCGATGATCTTCACCAGCACGCGCTTCTTGCGGCGGCCGTCGAACTCCCCGTAGAAAATCTGTTCCCAGGTGCCGAAGTCGAGCCTGCCCTCGGTGATGGCCACCACCACTTCCCGTCCCATGATCTGGCGCTTCATGTGCGCGTCCGCATTGTCCTCGTACCCGTTGTGGCGGTACTGGGAGACGGGCTCGTGCGGGGCCAGCTTTTCCAGCCAGACCTCGTAGTCATGATGCAGGCCGGACTCGTCGTCGTTGATGAACACCGAGGCCGTGATGTGCATGGCGTTGACCAGGCACAGCCCCTCCCGGATGCCGGATTCAGCCAGACAGGCCTCCACGTCGGGCGTGATGTTCACGAAGGCGCGGCGCGTGGGAATCTCGTACCAGAGTTCCTTGCGATAGGATTTCACGCCCTAGTCTTCCTTTTCATGGCCGTTGATGGGCAGGGCGGTTTCCTGCTTGATGGTGCCGAGCACGAAGGACGAGTTGATGCTTTGCAGGCCGGGGATGGGCGAGAGCTTGGCAAAGGCGAAGTCCGCATAGCTCTGCATGTCGGGCAGGGCCACCTTGAGCAGGTAGTCGTCCTCGCCCGAGACCTGGTAGCACTCCAGCACCTCTTCCATTTTGTCCACGTGGTTCTTGAAGGTCTCGAAATCCTTGAGCTGATGCGCGCCCAGGGAGACCCGGACGAATGCGATGATGCCCATGCCCACCTTTTCCGCGTCGGCCAGGGCTACGAATTTCTTGATCACGCCGGAGTTTTCCAGCCGCTTGACCCGTTCCAGCATGGCCGGGGGCGAGATGCCCAGCCGCTTGGCCAGTTCGGAGTTGGTTATCCTACCTTCCCGCTGCAGGATCTTGAGGATATTCCGGTCCATTTCGTCGAGTTTCGCCATGATTCGCAATCTCCCTGTAGAACGTTCGCAACTATCCGGAAATACGTTGTATCATTCTCTTGTAAAAAAGTAATGCTAATATAATTAGAATAAAATAAGACAATGTCTAACAAAATTAGCCTTGAATTGATCGAGACGGTATTTTGTTATATGGTGCCGGACATTGAACAAACCGGCCGCATCCATGCGCCCCAGGTATGGCGATGGGCTTTCGAATACGGTAGGATGGCGGCCGAACTAATATCCCAGCGGAGGAATCATGCCCCACAGACAGCTCAACAGGGAACGCGTACAGGCCGTGGAGGCCGTGCTGGAAAAGGCCCATGGCGCGGGACGCTCCATGCTGTTCGAACACGAGGTCTATGTCATTCTCGAACTGCTGGGCCTGAACGTGCCCTCGCACCATCTGGTGGCCTCGGGCGACGAGGTGGACGCGGGCAAGCTGTCCCGGTTTTCCAGCGACAGGGTGGTGCTCAAGGTGGTGGCCGGGGACGTGGCCCACAAGCAGAAGATCGGCGGCGTGCGCGTGGCCGTGAAGGACGCCGACTTTATCCGCTACAGCGTGGACCGGATGCTTTCCGATATGAAAGCCGCCGGGCACGAGGCCGAGGGCGTGCTGCTGGTGGAGTGCATCGACTATTCCCAGGACCTGGGCAACGAGATCCTGCTGGGGTTCCGCGAGAGCGACGCCTTCGGGCCGGTCATATCCTTTTCCAAGGGCGGCAGCGACGCCGAGCACTTTGCCCAGAGCTTTTCCCCGCCCAACCTGATCCTGGCCCCCATCGACCGCAAGTGGGCTGAGGCCCTGCTGTATTCCACGCAGATCCAGAAGAAGTTCGCGGCCCAGGGACATACCGACTACACGGACAAGATCATTGACGCGGGCCTGCGCTTCAGCCGCCTGTCCACGGCTTTTTCCAATTTCTTCGAGGGCGACCGGTTCGTGATCCGCGAGTTCGAGGTCAACCCCTTCGTGTTCGACCGTTACGGCCGGTTCATCGCCATCGACGGGTACGCCGTTTTCGAAAAACGCAACGAGGCCGTGCGTGCCCTGGGCAAGGTCGAACGCGCGCCCCTGACCCCGTTCTTCGAGCCCGAGGGCGTGGCCGTCATCGGCGTGAGCACCAGCAATCTTTCCAGCCCGGGTTCCACCATCACCGAGAACCTGATCAAGCTTGGCCGCACAGACGTCTACGCCGTGAATCCCAAGGGCGGGGAGTTGCCCTTTGCCTCGGGCGCCGTGCCCGTGCACACGTCCCTGGCGGACATCGGCAGGCCCGTGGACCTGGCCATCGTTTCCGTGCCCGCCGCCCATGCCCTGCCCGTGGTGGAGCAGTGCGCCGAGGCTGGGGTCAGGGCCGCCATCCTCATCCCGGGCGGGTTCAGCGAAACCGGCAACGACGACGTGGAGGCCTCCATCCTGGCCGTGGCCCGCAAAACGGGCATGCGGCTCATGGGGCCCAACTGCCTGGGGATTATCTTCGGCGGCAACCAGGGCCGCCCCGGCATCAACACCTTCTTTGTCCCGGAAGAGAAATTCCGCGTTCCCGAGCGCGAGAGCCGCAACGTGGCCATCCTGAGCCAGAGCGGGGCCCTGGGCATCATCGAGCTGCACCAGCTCCGCCACGCCATTTCGCCCAAGGTCATTGTCAGCTACGGCAACCAGCTGGATACGGACCCGGCCGACCTCATCGGGCATTTTTCGCAGGACGACGACGTGGACGTCATCGGCTGCTACATCGAGGGCTTCAAGCCCGCGGCGGGCGCGCGCTTTTTCCATGTGGCCGGGCAGTGCCCCAAGCCGGTCATCGTCTACAAGGCGGGCCGCACCGAGGCCGGGCGCAAGGCCACCGAATCCCACACCGCCAGCATCGCGGGCGAATACGCCGTGGCCAAGGCGGCCATGAAGCAGGCCGGGCTGGTGGTGGCCGAAACCATGATGGACCACGTGGAGCTGATCAAGACCTTTGCCCTGCTCAATGATTTCGAGGTGCGCGGCAACCGGCTGGCGGTTATCGCCAACGCGGGCTACGAAAAAACCTATGCCGCCGACAACCTCGGCTCCCTGCAGGTGGCCGAGTTCGACCAGGCCACCACGGACAGTCTGCGCAAGGTGATCCCGCCCTTCGTGGACGTGGACCCGCTCCTGGACCTGACGCCCATGGCCGACGACAACATGTACGCCCAGTGCATCGAGATCGCCCTGGCCTCGGATTCCGTGGACGCCCTGGTGGTCTCCATCGTGCCGCACGCCATGGATCTCAAGACCACGGACAGCGAAATGGAGTCCGATCCGGACAACATTGCCGCGCGCATCGTCCAGCTGGCCAAGAAGTACCGCAAGCCCGTGGCCGTTTCCGTCTGCGTCACGGGCGGGGCGGATGCGGACTACAACCGCTTCGGCCAGACCCTGGACCAGGGCGGGGTGCCCACCTTCCTCAATGCCAGCCGGGCCACCCAGTGCCTGAACGAATTTATACGATACAGGATGATTCGTCGTACCGGCGACTATGCGGAGTGGTTGAAGTAGGAATGCCTCCGGCGGACAAGGGGGATAATCCCCTTGCAACCCTTGGTTAACCAAAATGTCCCGGTTACACCGGTTCAAATCAGCGCTGACAGGGGCTTGAAGACTCAAGGCTGCCAAGAAGAGTGCGGATACAGGGCGCAAAAGAAAGCCAGCCCGGAGCGTATTAAGCAATACGTGAGGAGCTGGCTTTATTGCAGCAACGCAGTAGACGCGCCCTTATCGGCAGCCTAGCCGTTTATGAGTTCTCTGAGATAATCCATTTCCTCTTGCACGGGTGCGCCAAGCCCCTGTTCGGTGAGGGCGCGCAGGGAAAGGAGTTGGGCCAGGGGGAAGTCCTTGCCCCACAGGGCGCGGTAGGTGGTGAACCCCCTGGAGCGCAGCAGCGCGGAACACTGGGTCCAGAGCTGGCGCGCCAGTTCGCGCGGGTCCATGGAAAACGCCGTGTCCCAGACCGGCAGCTTGCGTTCCCCCAGCACCCGGTTTCCGGAAAATTTCACGGCGGCGTGCAGCAGGCCGTCGTCGCCCGGCCGCACGGTCCATTCATAGAGCCAGCCCTCGCCCAGCCATTCGAATTCGAAGTGTGGACGGGGACCGTTGGCCCACTCGCCCGCGTTGCCGGAAATGGCGTCGGACAGGCAGTCGCACAGGTCGCGCAGTGGTTCGGAAAACATGCTGGATACGGTGAGATCGTACCCTTCGTCGTTGATTTTGAGATAGAAGTCGATCCAGCCCTTGCTGAGTTTCTCCAGCGAAAGTTGCGCTTCAGCCATCAGATTCCTCCCTTGTTCGCCCTACGGAGGCAGTGAGCGGCCGATGGTACACGGATGCCTTCGGTTTTACAATGCGGGGGAATCGCCGGAAAAAAGCGGGAAGTTGAGGGGCCTGCGGCGAACCGCAGGCCCTCGCCCTATGCTGCGGCCTGATGGCCGCTGGAGAAGCTTTCGTCGATGCGGGTGCAGATGCGTTGCAGCAGGTGCCGGTCGTGGCTGATGGCCAGGATGCCCATGTTTCGCCTGGCGGCCATGTCCAGGACGCCGTGCCAGATGAGGGCCTGGGTGTTGGGGTCCAGCATGGCGGTCATTTCGTCGGCCACGATGAATTCGGTCCCCGGGCCCATGGCGCGGGCCACGGCGATGCGCTGCAGTTCGCCGCCGGAAAGTTCGTGCGGAAAGCGGTCCAGCCAGGACGGATTGACGCTCAGGGCGCCGAGGAGCTCCCTGTCCGGGGTGTAGGCCTCACACAGGATCTCGCGGATCTTCCAGCGCGGGTTCATGGCCAGCTCCGGGTGCTGGAAGAGCATCTGCACCGGGCAGTAGCGGGCCGTGGGCAGGGGCTCGCCGTGCAGGGCTACCTCGCCAGACTGCGGTGCGAGATACCCGGCCAGGATGCGCCCCAGGGTGGATTTTCCCTGGCCGCTGGGGCCGGGTAGCCCCACCACCTCGCCCGGGCGGATTGCCATGTTCAGGCCGCGCAGCACCTGGGGGCCGGAGTCGTAACGGAAATCGATGTTCTTAGCCTCGAGCATGGAAACACCTCACTCTGGATTCGTGGATGGAGACCAGTTCCGGCCGGGCCAGCGCGCACTCCTGGGTCCGGAGCGGGCAGCGTGGCGCAAAGGCGCAGCCCTGTATGGTCTCGTCGCCCGCGGGCTGGTAGCCCGCTATGGGGCTGAAGGAGCGCTGGGGCAGGGAATCCCACAGGGCGCGGGTGTAGGGATGCAGGAGCGCGTCTTCGCGGTGGAAGTTGTCCGCGCGGGTGATCTCCACGGTGGCTCCCGCATAGATTACGGCCACCCGGTCCGCCACGGCGCAGGCCGCAGCCAGGTCGTGGGTGATGAGCAGCACGCCCTTGCCCTCGTCGGCCAGCTCGCGCAGGTGGGTGAGCGATTCGCGGGCCACGTCCGGGTCCAGGCCGGTGGTGGGTTCGTCCGCGATGATGAGGCGCGCCTTGCCCGCCGTTGCCGTTGCCGTGAGCACGCGCCGGGCCATGCCGCCCGAGACCTGGAAGGGATAGTGCCCCTTGACCTGCGGCTGCAGGCGGTAGCGGTCGAAGGCGCTGTCCAGGCTCTGGCCCGCCGTGCGGTTGCACTTGCCGGAGAGGCGCGCGGCCCGGTAGACCTGCCTGCCCACCGTGGCCAGCGGGTTGAGGTAGCCCACGGACTGGGGAATGAGTGCGATCTCCCTGCCGCGCAGCTTCTTTTGCTGGCGCGGGGTCAGGGGCGTGCCCATGAAGCGCATCACGCCCCGCACCTGGGCGTTCTGGGGCAGCAGGCCGAGCACGGCGTGGGCCAGCAGGCTCTTGCCCGATCCGCTGGAACCCGCCACGGCCACGATCTCGCCTTCCTGCACGTCCAGGTCCATGCCGTTCACGGCCCGGATGGTGGTGCGGCCCAGGCCATGGTCGTAGCGGCTGAATTCGATACTGAGATTGCTGACGTTGAGCATGGTCATTCCTGGCTGGTTCTGGGCGCGAGCAGGGTGCGCAGGTTGTTGCCGAGCAGGTCGAAGGCCTTGACCGTGAAGATGAGGGCCACCCCGGGGATGACCGCCAGCCACCAGTAGCCCGTGGAGATGTGGCGCATGGCCTCGGCCAGCAGGATGCCGATGGACGGCTGGTGGGGCGAGAGCCCGAAGCCCAGGAAGGTCAGTCCGGCCGCGTGCAGGATGGCGTGGGGGAAGAGCAGCAGCGTTCCCACCAGGAACTGGGGCAGGAGGTGGGGGAGCATGTGCTTGCGGGCAATGGCCAGGGGGGATTGCCCGAAGCGCGCCGCGAGCAGCACGTAGTCCGCGCTCTTGAGCTGCAGCACCTCGGCCCGGACCACGCGGGCCAGGCGCGGCCAGTGGGAAACCGCCACCGCGAGGATGACGCCCCCGGCCCCGCCGCCGAGCATGAAGGAGACGAGGATGAGCAGCACCAGGTGCGGCATGGCCATGACCAGGTCCACCAGCCAGGTGACGGCCGCGTCCGTGCGCGGGCCGAAGGTGGCGGAAATGATGCCCAGGGTCACGGCGATGACCGAGCTTGCCCCGGCGGCCAGCAGCCCGATGCCCAGGCTGCGCACCAGCCCCTGCACGGTGCGGGTGAGCATGTCGCGGCCCAGCCAGTCCGTGCCGAAGGGATAGGCCCAGCTTGGGGCCAGCCTGCGCGCGCCGAGATTCGTCTCCAGGCCGGATTCGCCCAGGCTCGCGGCTAGCAGGATGAGCCCCGCGAAAAAGAGCAGGCACAGGATCACGGCCCACAGAGCCCTGGATCGCCTGTTGTGGAAGCCGAATCTCGGCCTCCGAAACGCGGAACGGCGTGTCGCCTTGGCCAGGGTGCTCATGATGCCTCCTGCGCGCCGATGCGGATTCTGGGGTCAAGGGAGCGGTAGAGCAGGTCGGCAATGGCGTTGCCCGTGAACACGAACAGGGTGCTGAACAGGGCGATGCCCAGCAGCAGGGGCACGTCGCCCCGGATGCCGGCCTCCACCGTGGCCCTGCCCAGGCCGGGATAGGAAAAGACCTGTTCGGCCAGCACCGAGCCGCCGAACAGCTCGCCCAGGGAGGCGAACTGCAGGGTCACGGCCGGGAGCGCGATGTTGCGCAGGGCGTGGCGCAGGGCCACCCCGACCCGCGATTCGCCCTGTGCCATGGCAAAGAGCGCATAGTCGCTGTGCATGGCGTCGATCATTTTTTCCCGCGTGTGCAGGGCGATCTGGGCGATGCCGATGATGGACAGTGTCGCCGCCGGGAGCAGCAGGTGGCTGATCCGCTCCCAGAGGGTGGCCTCTTCCAGGGATACGCCGGGCGGGGTGGCGCAGCAGATGGGCGTCCAGCCCAGGGCCACGGAAAAGCAGGCCAGCAGCACCAGCCCCATCCAGAAGGTGGGAGTGGCCGCCAGGGTGTAGGCATAGAGCCGGATACACCGGTCCAGCCAGGACCCGTTGTACAGCCCGGCCAGCACCCCCAGGGCGAAACCGATGATTCCCGAGAGCAGCCAGGCCGAGGCCATGAGCCACAACGAGGTGGTGAAGCGCTTGGCAATGACCGTGGCCACGGGTTCGTTGTAGGCCAGGGACTGGCCCAGGTCGCCGGAAAGGGCGTTCTTCGCCCAGAGCAGGTAGCGCTCGGGCGCGGGCTTGTGCAGGCCCCAGCGTTCGGCAATGAGCTGCTCCTGTTCCTGGCTGATCTGCATGCGGTCGATGCCCAGGTAGGCCGTGACCGGGTCGATGGGCGAGTTGGCCACCAGGGTGAAGGCGAGCATGGAGGCCATGACCACCAGCAGGGCGAGGCGCACCAGTTTTCTCGACATGTACGCGGCGAATCCGTTCATGAAAAAATGCTCCTTGGCGGCGGGCCGAAGCCCGCCGCCCGAGGGAGGAGGTTTAGTTGACCCACTTCCATTGCTGGATGTTGGCGGTGATGGGCCAACCGTGCCCGTGAGGCTCGATCTGGGAGGTTCCGATGTCGAGATGCTCGTTGACGAAGTAGGTGTGGTCCAGGTTCACGAGCCAGGCCCACGGGGCGTCCCCATGGGTGTTCGCGCCGGTGGTGCCGTCCCACTGGGCCTTTTTCCAGTTTTCCAGGGCCGCCTTGTATTCCGGGGCGCTCAGGGCGGCCTCCAGGTGTTCGTCCACGGCCAGGTTCCTGTAGAAGCCCGGATTGTTCCAGCCTTCGCCCGCATGGCTGCTGGAATAGAGATGGTACATTTCAATGGGGTCGTGGCTGCCCCAGCCGAAGACCACCACGCTGGAGTGCATCATGGGCTTGATCTCGTCCCAGCTCTTGCCCAAGACCTCCGCATGGATGCCCAGCGGCTTGATCATGTCCGCGCAGGCCAGGGCCAGTCCCTGGCGGATGGCGCGGTCGGCCGGGTAGACCATGGTGAATTCGGCGCACACGCCGTCCTTTTCCACCACGCCGTCGCCGTCCGTATCCTTCCAGCCCGCTTTGGCCAGGATGGCGCGGGCCTTGTCCAGGTTTCCGTCCTCGATTTTATTGGCCGGGTTGTCCCAGGGCAGGCCGTCGCACACGCCGTAGGCCGGGCGTCCGTATCCTTCGAGGATGGCCTCGGCCAGGGCCTTGCGGTCGATGGCGATGTTGATGGCCTTGCGGATGGCGATGTCCGAGGTGACGTTGTTGCCGATGGGCGCGCCCGTGGCGGTCTTCTTGCCTTCATTGGGCACCATGGGGAACAGGAGCCCCCGGTTGTCCACGCTCTTGACCGGATGCAGCTTCATGCCCGGCAGCTTCTGGACCGCGAGGTACTGCGGTACGACCACCACCTGCACCTTGCCCGCGCGGGCGGCGGCAAAGGAGGTGTCCTCGTCCGTGAACAGGAAGACCAGCTTCTTGAAGTGCGGCGTTTCCCCGTAATAGTACGGGTTGGCCACGGCCACCATCTGCTGGCCCTCGGTCCAGTTGGCCATCATGTACGGGCCCGAGCCCACGGGATTGCGGGCGTATCCGGGGCCGTGCAGGTGCCTGGGAACGATGCCCAGGCTGACGAGCCGGTTGATGAAGTTGCTGTCGCGTTCCCGGAGGCGGAATTCCACGGTGTGCCTTCCGGTGGCCACGGCCTTGTCCATCTTGGCCAGGTCCACCTTGCCGCCGGATTGGGCCGCGGTGTTGAAGGTGTAGGCCACGTCCTCGGCGGTCAGCGGTTTGCCGTCCGAGAATTTGGCGTCATCGCGGATGGTCACGGCCCAGACCAGGGCGTCTTCGGAGAGACGGTAGTCCGTGGCCAGTTCCTTGACGATGTCCAGGTTTGCGTCGCGGCGCAGCAGGGTGCTCTGGAAGAGCGGGCTGCCGTAGCGGCCCCAGCCCAGGGTCGGGTCGTAGCCGTCGCTGGGCTCGCCCTTGATGGCCAGGTACAGGGTGTCGCGGGCCTGTGCCTGGGGCGCGGCCAGGAAGACCAGGCCGAGCAGCAGGGTCAGGACACACAGGGAAAAACAGGATTTGGAAAGATGGCACTTGTGAAGCATGAATACCCTCCGAGTGTTATTTCGATGGTATTCATTACACAGGTTAACACGAAATGCAATTTTGTATTCGGTGAAGGTCTCTGGAATTGCAGGAAAAGTGTGTGATTCAAAAGAAAAAGGCCCGCGCGTGTGCGCAGGCCCTTGCAAGCTCGAAATCGTCGTGCGCTAGGCCGCGCTCTGGTCGCTGTCGTCCTCGGCCATGGCCTGCTCGTACATCCTGCCCCATTCGCACAGGCCCCGGATGTTGGGCATGACCGATCTCCCCAGCTCCGTGAGGGAGTATTCCACCTTGGGCGGCACCTGGGGGTAGACCTCGCGGTGCACCAGCCCGTCTGCCTCCAGTTCGCGAAGCTGCTGGGTGAGCATCTTCTGGGTGATGTTGGGCATGATCTTCTTGAACTGGCTGAACCGCAGCACGCCGTCTGTTCCCAGATGATAGATGATGATGGGCTTCCACTTGCCGCCGATGATCTGCAGGGTCAGCTCCATCGTACAGTAGTAAGACTTGCCGTTGAGGTTTTTCAGGCCGCATGCAGCCATGGTCTTGCTCCTTGCCTTGTGTCCCTGTTTAGGGTGGTTTTCGTCTAGGTATCCTCAAGGATACTATAGTACTTTCAAGTGCGTTCTTGATTTTGGGATACCAATAGACGAAAAGGCGGGTACAGTAAAGAAGTCATCCTTCAACAGACAAGGAGAATACCATGGATATCTTTGAGGCCCTGCACAACCGCAGAAGCATTCGCAAATTCGAGGACAAGTCCGTTTCCGACGAGGACCTGAAGGCCATACTGGAGGCGACCATGATGGCTCCCAGTGCGGGCAACGCCCAGCCCTGGCAGTTTGTGGTGGTCACGGACCGGGAAAAGCTGGAGGCCGTCACGAAGATCAACCAGTACGCCCAGATGGCCCCCAAGGCGCCGGTGAGCATCCTGGTCTGCGGCGACCTGAGCCTGGAAAAGTACGCCGGCTACTGGGTGCAGGATTGTTCCGCGGCCATCCAGAACATGCTGCTGGCCGCCTGCGGCAAGGGGCTCGGCACGGTCTGGACCGGCATCTATCCCATGGAGGACCGCGTGGCCGGTTTCCGGGAGTTGTTCAAGCTGCCGGAAAACGTCGTTCCCCTCGGTCTCATCGTCCTGGGGCATCCTGCGCAGACCCCGAAGTCGGAGAGCCGCTACAGGCAGGAACGCATTCATTACAACGAATGGTAGGAGGAGCATGAGCATGGTTTGCGTACACGTTTTTTTCACGGCCAGGAAGGGCAGGGAAGCACAGGCCAGGGAACGGCTGACATGGCTCATGGAGTGCAGCCGCAAGGACCCGGGCTGCATCCGGTACGACATGCACGTATCCCCGGACGATCCCGGCAGGTTCATGCTGTTCGAATTGTGGGAATCCCAGGAACTGCTTGATGCGCATGGCAAATCCGACCACCTGGAACAGTTCGGCAGGGAATTGCCGGAATACCTTGTCGGAGCCCCTGAAGTCACCCTCTGGGACCCCTTCTAGGAGCGCGCGGTGAAGATTCTCGCATTCAACGGAAGCCCCCGCACGGGCAAATGGAATACGGCCACCATGCTTGAACACGCCCTGGACGGGGCGCGTTCGGCAGGGGCCGGGACTGAACTGTTCAATTTGTATCAGCTCGACTTCAAGGGATGCGCCAGCTGCTTTGCCTGCAAGCGCAAGGGCCGGAAAGAGGTCGGGGTCTGCGCGCTGCGCGACGACCTGCAACCCGTTCTGGAGAAGGTCCGCAGCGCCGACGCTCTGCTGCTCGGCACGCCGGTCTATTACGGGGCCGAGTCTGCGGCCATGCGCGCCTTCCTGGAGCGGTTGCAGTTTCCCTATCTCAACTACGAGGACTACTCCAACCCCCATTTTCCCCGGAAGATTCGCACGGGCCTGATCTATACCATGAACATACCGGACGAGCGGCTCGAGTCCATGGGCTATCCCGCCCTTTTTGAGCGCGCCCGCTTCAACCTGGCCAGGCATTTCGGCTCCTGCGAGCTGGTTCTGGCAAAGAACACCACGCAGTATACCGACTATGCCAAGTATGAGTCCTACGCCCCGGCCGAGGAAAAGGCCCGGTACCGGGAGGAGCATTTCGGGCAGGATTGCGGCAGGGCCCGGGAGCTCGGCGTTCGGCTGACGGAACCGTTTCAGGAACAGGAATAATTTTTGAAAACCGAGGAGAATACAATGAAGGTAGTCGCATTCAACGGCAGCGCCCGCAAGGGCGGGAATACCGCCGCAATGATCAAGGCCGCCCTTGCGCCGCTGGAGGCCGAGGGCATCGAAACCGAACTGGTGGAGTTGGCCGGCAAGAAACTGCGCGGCTGCATCGCCTGCTATAAGTGTTTCCAGAACAAGGACCAGCGCTGCGCGGTGAACAACGATTTCATCAATGACTGTATTGAAAAGATGGTCGAGGCCGACGGCATCATCCTGGGCTCGCCCACGTACTTCGCCAACGTGACCACCGAGATGAAGGCGCTCATTGACCGCTGCGCCTTCGTGGCCCGCGCCAACGACACCATGTTCCGGCGCAAGGTCGGGGCGGCGGTGGCCGTTGCCCGGCGGGGCGGGGCCATTCATACCTTCAACTCCCTGAACCATTTCTTTTTCATCAGCGAAATGATCGTGCCCGGTTCCGACTACTGGAACATGGGCTTCGGCCTGGAAAAGGGCGATGTGACGGGAGACGACGAGGGCATGGGCACCATGGCCAAGCTGGGCGAGAACATGGCCTGGCTGCTCAAGAAGCTTCACGTCTAATAGGATGTATTGAAACCCGCGAGGAGCTGTTTTGCAGGAGGCTCCGTCGCAACCCCAAGAAGGAATCCCCTGGCATTATGTTCAGTCATGCCAGGGGATTGTTTTGTCCAATGTTCTCGTTGGCAGTTCGTTTTCTCCCTTCGAGTATCACATGTATTCCCGTCCGCAGTCATTCCTCTTTCGTTTATGGGGTTCATACCTCATAAACTTGCAGTTGCACTTCAGCGTGTTTTTTGCCGCTTCAATTTTGCCCGAAGGCTTCGCCCTGGCGACTGGGTGTCTTTTTGTGAGGAATAATTTGGTGATAGAACAAATTGTTCGTTTTATTGAAAGCCAGTAGGGCTTTCTCCTTTTGGGGAGAAAATTGCCGTTATTGACGAAATATTGGGTCCAACAAGTCGTTATTTATAGAGTCTTGTGAAGAATTTCACAGCGCACTGCATATTCTGTGTAATTTTTGGCAAGTCTGCATTTGTGCAAGTGCACTTGTGTGGGTTTTGAAGCGCTATAGCTCAGCGTATTTTTTAATGCCTATATCCCGGAACGCTGCTGGGGCGTTTGGTAGTCAGAACTTTCATCATTTTATCGATTTGAGAGGAATAATTTATAAAAGGTCGCGATAAAACATTATCAACAGTCTTGTGTGAAAAAAAAATCACATTTGCTCATAATTGCTCATCAACCTAAATTTTTAAATTTCAATCGAGCGTTTGAAATCAAACATAAGTTTCCAACGTAGTTTTAAACAGTTTAACCATCTGTTATATAAGTAATTAGGCATCTTCTTGTAATTGCTGTTCGGGGTGCTATATCCCTCCCTCAAATTTTAGTGCCCGAATCAATTTCAACAAGAAGGAATGGGTTGTGTCTAATAACGGTGATAAAACGATTAAAGTCCCGGTTACGTTGCCCTCCCAAGGGGAAACCGTTCAATATACCGTAACGCCAAACGCGCTTTTCTCGTTTGGATTCGATACCGATAACGCCGTTTTTTCCAGCAAAGGAAATGATCTCATCATCGGAATAGATGGGCAGGGCGTCATCGTCTTTGTCGATTATTATACACAGGTTCAAAGTGAAGCCGCCCCAGCCTTCGAGTTGGTTTCCGGGGAAACCATTTCGGGCGATGCATATCTTTTCGCTTTTGAAAAGCGGGAAGACAAAACCGAAGACATGGAAACCGAAGCAGGGAACAGCGCGGGAGGCAGTGGCGCTGGCGAGTATCGGGATGATCCGGGCTCTCTGTATGACGGGCTCGACCATCTTGGTGCACAATCCGATCCTTTGTCTGGAATCGGCGGGAAGGGATTTCCGGACGATGACAGCTCGATCGGTGACGATCTGCTGAACCTCGATGATGTCAATTCGCCTCCGGTTGCGCAGCCCGCCACCAACGCGGTGCTGGAGGACCATTCCATCTCCGGCAACGTGGTGGCCACGGACGCCGAGACCGCCGCTGCCGACCTGGTCTATGCGCTGACCGGCGCGGCACCCACCGGCCTGACCTTCAACGCGGACGGCTCGTACACCTTCGACGCCTCTGACTACGACTACCTGACCGAGGGGCAGACCGAGGACGTCACCGTCACCTATCAGGTCACGGACGAGGCCGGCGCGACCGACACCAATACGCTGACCATCACGATCACCGGCACCAACGACGGCCCGGTGGCGCAGCCCGCCACCAACGCGGTGCTGGAGGACCATTTCATCTCCGGAAACGTGGTGGCGACCGACGCCGAAACCGCCGCTGCCGACCTGGTCTACGCGCTCACGGGTACCGCTCCCACCGGCCTGACCTTCAACGCGGACGGCTCGTACACGTTCGACGCCTCTGACTACGACTACCTGACCGAGGGGCAGACCGAGGACGTGACCGTCACCTATCAGGTAACGGACGAGGCCGGTGCCACGGACACCAATACGCTGACCATCACGGTGACCGGCACCAACGACGGCCCGGTGGCGCAGCCCGGCACCAACGCGGTGCTGGAGGACCATTCCATTTCCGGCAACGTGGTGGCCACGGACGCCGAGACCGCCGCTGCCGACCTGGTCTATGCGCTGACCGGCGCTGCCCCCACCGGCCTGACCTTCAACGCGGACGGCTCGTACACGTTCGACGCCTCTGACTACGACTACCTGACCGAGGGGCAGACCGAGGACGTGACCGTCACCTATCAGGTAACGGACGAGGCCGGTGCCACGGACACCAATACGCTGACCATCACGGTGACCGGCACCAACGACGGCCCTGTGGCGCAGCCGGCCACCAACGCGGTGCTGGAGGACCATTCCATCTCCGGCAACGTGGTGGCCACGGACGCCGAGACCGCGGCTGCCGACCTGGTCTATGCGCTCACGGGCGCTGCCCCCACGGGCCTGACCTTCAACGCGGACGGCTCGTACACCTTCGACGCCTCTGACTACGACTACCTGACCGAGGGCCAGACCGAGGACGTGACCGTCACCTATCAGGTAACGGACGAGGCCGGTGCCACGGACACCAATACGCTGACCATCACGGTGACCGGCACCAACGACGGCCCTGTGGCGCAGCCGGCCACCAACGCGGTGCTGGAGGACCATTCCATCTCCGGCAACGTGGTGGCGACCGACGCCGAGACCGCCGCCGCCGACCTGGTTTACGCTCTCACCGGTGCTGCCCCGACCGGCCTGACCTTCAACGCGGACGGCTCGTACACGTTCGACGCCTCTGACTACGACTACCTGACCGAGGGGCAGACCGAGGACGTCACCGTCACCTATCAGGTCACGGACGAAGCCGGCGCCACGGACACCAATACGCTGACCATCACGATCACCGGCACCAACGACGGCCCGGTGGCGCAGCCAGCCACCAACGCGGTGCTGGAAGACCATTCCATCTCCGGCAACGTGGTGGCCACGGACGCCGAAACCGCCGCTGCCGACCTGGTCTACGCGCTCACGGGTACCGCCCCCACCGGCCTGACCTTTAATGCGGACGGCTCGTACACGTTCGACGCCTCTGACTACGACTACCTGACCGAGGGGCAGACCGAGGACGTGACCGTCACCTATCAGGTCACGGACGAGGACGGCGCGACCGACACCAATACGCTGACCATCACGGTGACCGGCACCAACGACGGCCCGGTCGCCCAGCCCGCCACCAACGCGGTGCTGGAGGACCATTCCATTTCCGGCAACGTGGTGGCCACGGACGCCGAGACCGCCGCCGCCGACCTGGTCTATGCGCTCACGGGCGCGGCTCCCACGGGCCTGACCTTCAACGCGGACGGCTCGTACACCTTCGACGCCTCTGACTACGACTACCTGACCGAGGGGCAGACCGAGGACGTGACCGTCACCTACCAGGTCACGGACGAGGACGGCGCCACGGACACCAACACCCTGACCATTACGGTGACCGGCACCAACGACGGCCCTGTCGCCCAGCCGGCCACCAACGCGGTGCTGGAAGACCATTCCATCTCCGGCAACGTGGTGGCCACGGACGCCGAGACCGCAGCCGCCGACCTGGTTTATGCGCTCACGGGCGCGGCACCCACCGGCCTGACCTTCAACGCGGACGGCTCGTACACGTTCGACGCCTCTGACTACGACTACCTGACCGAGGGCCAGACCGAGGACGTGACCGTCACCTATCAGGTCACGGACGAGGACGGTGCCACCGACACCAACACGCTGACCATCACGGTGACCGGCACCAACGACGGCCCGGTGGCCCAGCCTGCCACCAACGCGGTGCTGGAAGACCATTCCATCTCCGGCAACGTGGTGGCCACGGACGCCGAAACCGCAGCCGCCGACCTGGTCTATGCGCTCACGGGCGCGGCACCCACCGGCCTGACCTTTAATGCGGACGGCTCGTACACGTTCGACGCCTCGGATTACGACTACCTGATCGAGGGCCAGACCGAGGACGTCACCGTCACCTATCAGGTCACGGATGAGGATGGGGCCACGGACACCAATACGCTGACCATCACGGTGACCGGCACCAACGACGGCCCGGTGGCGCAGCCGGCCACCAACGCGGTGCTGGAAGACCATTCCATTTCCGGCAACGTGGTGGCGACCGACGCCGAGACCGCCGCCGCCGATCTGGTCTATGCGCTCACCGGCGCGGCACCCACCGGCCTGACCTTTAATGCGGACGGCTCGTACACCTTCGACGCCTCTGACTACGACTACCTGACCGAGGGCCAGACCGAGGACGTGACCGTCACCTATCAGGTCACGGACGAGGCCGGCGCCACGGACACCAACACGCTGACCATCACGGTGACCGGCACCAACGACGGCCCTGTGGCGCAGCCGGCCACCAACGCGGTGCTGGAGGACCATTCCATCTCCGGCAACGTGGTGGCCACGGACGCCGAGACCGCCGCTGCCGACCTGGTCTATGCGCTCACGGGTACCGCTCCCACGGGCCTGATCTTCAACGCGGACGGCTCGTACACCTTCGACGCCTCTGACTATGACTACCTGACCGAGGGGCAGACCGAGGACGTGACCGTCACCTATCAGGTCACGGACGAGGAAGGGGCGACCGACACCAACACGCTGACCATCACGGTCACCGGCACCAACGACGGCCCGGTGGCGCAGCCGGCCACCAACGCGGTGCTGGAAGACCATTCCATTTCCGGCAACGTGGTGGCGACCGACGCCGAGACCGCCGCTGCCGACCTGGTCTATGCGCTCACGGGCGCTGCCCCCACCGGCCTGACCTTCAACGCGGACGGCTCGTACACGTTCGACGCCTCTGACTACGACTACCTGACCGAGGGGCAGACCGAGGACGTCACCGTCACCTACCAGGTCACGGACGAGGACGGCGCCACCGACACCAACACCCTGACCATTACGGTGACCGGCACCAACGACGGCCCTGTCGCCCAGCCGGCCACCAACGCGGTGCTGGAAGACCATTCCATTTCCGGCAATGTGGTGGCCACGGACGCCGAGACCGCCGCTGCCGACCTGGTCTATGCGCTGACCGGCGCGGCACCCACCGGCCTGACCTTCAACGCGGACGGCTCGTACACCTTCGACGCCTCTGACTACGACTACCTGACCGAGGGCCAGACCGAGGACGTGACCGTCACCTATCAGGTCACGGACGAGGACGGTGCCACCGACACCAACACGCTGACCATCACGGTGACCGGCACCAACGACGGCCCGGTGGCCCAGCCTGCCACCAACGCGGTGCTGGAAGACCATTCCATCTCCGGCAACGTGGTGGCGACCGACGCCGAGACCGCCGCCGCCGACCTGGTTTACGCTCTCACCGGTGCTGCCCCGACCGGCCTGACCTTCAACGCGGACGGCTCGTACACGTTCGACGCCTCTGACTACGACTACCTGACCGGGGGCCAGACCGAGGACGTGACCGTCACCTATCAGGTCACGGACGAGGACGGGGCGACCGACACCAATACGCTGACCATCACGGTGACCGGCACCAACGACGGCCCGGTGGCGCAGCCAGCCACCAACGCGGTGCTGGAGGACCATTTCATCTCCGGCAACGTGGTGGCCACGGACGCCGAAACCGCCGCCGCCGACCTGGTCTACGCGCTCACGGGTACCGCTCCCACCGGCCTGACCTTCAACGCGGACGGCTCGTACACCTTCGACGCCTCTGACTACGACTACCTGACCGAGGGCCAGACCGAGGACGTGACCGTCACCTATCAGGTCACGGACGAAGCCGGCACCACGGACACCAACACGCTGACCATCACGGTGACGGGCACCAACGACGGCCCGGTGGCCGTCGACGATGCCAATACCATCAGTGAGGACGCCACCGACCCGGCCACCGGCAATGTGCTTGCCAACGACACCGATGCCGATGCCGTGAACCTGACCGTGACGGATGTTGACGGCACCGAGGTGCAGGGCAGCGCCCAGATTCAGGGAGACCATGGAACCCTGACCATCCATGCGGACGGCTCCTATTCGTACGATGTGGACAGCGACAGCGACGCGGTGCAGCAACTCGACGACAATGAATTCCTGTCCGACTCCTTCTCCTACACCGTTTCGGACGGCCAGGGCGGCACGGATACCGCTTCCTTGGAAATCACCATCGAAGGCCATGACGATACCCGTGTCATCATCGGTGAAAACGGCGATGACATCGATCCCATCTCAGGAGGCTCCGCCGACGACATCCTGTCTGGCGATTTCGGCGGCTCCGAGGCCGGAACCAATACCACGCCCCTGGACTATAACTACGTGGTCATGATGGACACCTCGGGATCCATGAATGATTATGGCCGGTTGAGCGATCTCAAGAGCGCCATGATCAGTATGATCGATTCGCTGCAGAACGAGGTGAACGCCAAGGGCAACACCGTGACCCTCCGGCTCATGACCTTCGACAACAATGTGGACGGACAGCAGACGTTCACCCTGACCCAGGGCGGCAGCAACTGGGCCGCCAAGGTTTTCATCAACAACATGTCCGCCGGTGGCGGCACGAACTATGAAGACGCCCTTCTCGACGCCAAGACGTGGATCATGAATTCGGCCCCGGACGCGGACAAGACGCATGCCTTGTTCATCTCCGACGGCAAGCCCACGTTCTACAACCAGGGCGAATCCAATACCGTGGCCGGGCCTGGCTACAAGGTGGACAACAGCACCCTGGAAAACCTCTTCGGCAAGAAAAATACCGGGTGGTGGTCGGAAAGGGATTCCGTGAACGACGTCCAGGAACTGCACGATGTGGTGGACAGCATGCGCACCGTGGCCATCGGCATGAACGAATGGCAGTCCCTGGATAGCGCCCATGTCAACGTGGACGGAGTGAGGATCGACACCCAGGGCGAACTCATGGATGCCCTGGACAGCACTGGTGACGCCATCATGCTGCAGAACAGCTCGCAGCTGAACCAGACCCTTTCCGCCATCGTTGAAGACACCCTGGACCTGGTGGATGCCGGTTCGGACGTGGTGGACGGCAATGCCGGCAGCGACGTGATCTTCGGTGATTCCATGGATACCAGCGCCCTGGCCCTGGCCCACGGAATCAATCTTCCCGAGGGCTCCGGGTGGGAGGTCTTTGAAAAGCTGGAGTCCGACCACGGCTGGACCCGCGAGGAGACCGTCGAATACATCCGGACCCACCACGAGGAACTGGGCGGGGAAGTGCTCGACCTGGACGGCCACGGCAGGGAAGGCGGCCATGACCTGATTCATGGCGGCGAGGGCAACGACATCATCTACGGGCAGGAAGGCAACGACACCATTTACGGTGACAGCGGGGTGGACCTGCTCAACGGGGGCTCCGGCGACGACGTCCTGTTCGGAGGGGCCGGAAACGACACCTTCGTGGTGGGTGACGGCGTGGACTCCGTGCATACGGGCGAGGGAGCCGATACGATCTACATAGCCCCTTCCGCCCTGGGCGAGGGCATGGATTCCGGCGCCCAGTACATGATCGGCGAGGATGTGATCAAACTCCACGAGGATCTCAACCTCCAGCAGATCAACTACAACCAGTCGACCGACATCGCGGAGCTGATTGCCAGCGACAGCCACGGCAACGAGATCGTGGTCAACCTGCACGGTGTGGAACGCGTTGATCTCAGCGCATTCGAATCCCACCTCAACGACCCGAACCCTGCGGATGACATCATCCAATACGTCATCGACTCTGGAAGCGGAGGAGGACATCCCTAGATCATCATGAATACGGGAAAAGAGAAGGTTTCCACTCCGGGATTCCCTCGCTGAACACTACTGTCTGAAAATGGAACCGATGCAATTCAACCGTTGTTACAACTCAATATTGATGGGAACTGATATGAAACACCTTATTATCGCCATGCTGATGTCCCTTCTTTGCGCGGGACCGGCCTTCGGGGCCGATTCCGGCTCCACCTCTCTGAAGGAAAGTGCGGCCATTGCCGTCAAGCAGCACCCCCAGGTCAAGGCGCTTCTGCACAACCGGGATGCCATGTCGCGCAATCTTGCCGCCTCGCTCGGACGCTTTTTCCCGTCCCTGGATCTTTCCTCCAAATACGGCTTCCAGAATTACAACAGCGCGGGCACCCGCAACAGCGGCACGGAAGACAAGACCAATACGGCCTCGGACAGCACGCTTTCCATGACGGTGAATGTGTTTGACGGCATGGACCGGTACAACTCCTACAAGGGGGCCGGAGACCGTTTCGAATCCGCCAAGCACCGCTTGGAGGACAACATTGAAACAGTGGCTCTGGATGCGGTCCGCGCCCATGTCGATGTCTTGCGCAACCGCAAGCTGAAGCGGATGGCCGAGGAGAATGTGCAGTCGCACAAGGAAGTCCTGAATGACATCCTCGAACGCGTCAATGTAGGGGCCGGTAACCGTGCGGATGAAATGCAGGCGCGGGGCCGGCTGGCCCGGGCCGAAAGCACGGTGATTTCCTATACCAGTGCGCTCGAATCCTCCGAGGCCGCCTATGTCCGCGCCACGGGGACGACGCCCCAGAATCTGGAACCCGTTGCCTATACCCCGGCGCTTCTTCCCGACGACGTGAAAAAGATCGTCGCGGTGGCCCTGGAGAAGAACCCGAAAATCAAGGTCCGAAAGGCGGATTGGAACGCCTCGCAAAGGGACAAGAACGTGACTGAATCGGACATGTATCCGGAGGTCGATGTCGTTCTCAGCAGCCGCTACACCAATGATCTGGATGGCGCTGAAACCTATGTGAAGGACAACCGCGCCATGCTGCAGTTCTCCTGGAACCTGTTCAACGGCGGTTCGGACTACAATGAGATCAAGTCGGCCGGCTCCCGGGTGCAACAGGCCGAAGCCGAACTCATGAATGAAACGGATGATCTCATACGCCAGATCACCTCGGGGTGGGCCGAATACGAGGCCGCCAAGGGACAGGTGGAGAAATACGAAGAGGCGCTGCAGTACAGCATCCAATCCCGGGATATGTATCTGATCCAGTTCCGGGTCGGGCAGCGTTCCCTCCTTGATGTCCTCGACGCGATCAACGAGGTCTTTTCGAACATGAGCCAGCTCGAAACCGCCAAAAGCAACAGGGCCTTCAGCCTCTACAAACTCAAGACGCTTCAAGGCGAACTCATCAGCACCCTGGAAATTGTCGATATGCCGAAATCGTAAACGAAATTCAAACCAAGGCTGCCGGGATACTTCCTGCATTTCCCGGCAGCCGTCATTGCTGTAACAAATAACTTCATTCCGCTTTCCGCCAAGAATCACCCATGCACTTATCCGAAGTTGCAGTTACAATGAGGTTATTCCCATGTTTACTAAAAATAACGTCACCCCCAAAACCAATATTTCCCCTGAATTATCCAGGCAGTTCGATGAAGTGCTGAACGAGGGGGCATCATTGCCCACTATCAGTCCATCGTCGATTTTCAAAGCGGCGCCATTCACGGCTGGGAGGCCTCTTCCGGAGGGGCGCAGGACGGAGAACTGGAATCCCCGTTGCGCCTGTTCGAAATAGGGGCGGCCCTGGGACGCCTTTTTGAACTTGAAACGCATTGCTTCAAGACGAGCGTCAAGTATTTCAACCCGAGGAGCGGAGGGCAGAAGCTTTTCATCAATGTCCATCCCGACGCATTGCTCGACCTCCGTTTTTCCGCAAGCCACGGGCTCGAGATGGTCAAGGGCCATGGCCTTGAACCCGGCGATGTGGTCCTTGAGATCACGAGCCAGTCCTCGTTCGAGAACCTGGACGTGTTCAAGCGCAAGCTGGCGTCGTTTCGAAAGGAAGGCTTTCTGCTTTCCATTGACAATGTCAGCATCGAGGATTGGCGCATCAGGCTCATCTCCGAGCTTCAGCCCGACTATATCAAGCTGGGCAGCTCCTTGGTGGGCAATGTCCACAAGGACCAGGTGAAACGGGCCCTGGTTGAAGCCTTTGCCGCTTTTGTGAGGAAAATAAACGCAAAGCTTATTTGCAAGAACATCGAAACGCGCGAGCAGTTGCTTTGCCTCATGCACGTGGGCGTGGAATATGGCCAGGGGCTCTACCTGGATTATCCCGACCAGTCGTTCAAGGAGAGCGACATTGGCCTGGACCTGCCCGTGACGTCTCCCAAGAACTCGGAATCAAGACGCATTCCCATAGAATATCTTACGATCCAGTCTCTTGTGGTTTCTCCGCAGACCACGGTGCGCGGCGTCCAGGCCCTGTTCCGGCAGCAGCACGTCTCCTGCATCGTGGTCGCCGACCGGGGAAAACCAAAGGGGCTGATCACCGAGCACAGGCTTTTCCGGAAACTGGCGAGCCTGAACAGCAGCTCCATCGAACATCAGAGCATTTCGGCCGTCATGGACGACATGCCGCTGATCGTGGACGTCGCCACACCGGTGGAGCTTGCGGCCCAGTTGGCCATGGAGCGCGAGCCGTCCAAGCTCTATGAGGAAATTATTGTCGTGCGTGAGGAAGAGGTTCTGGGGACGGTGCCCGTGCATGTCCTCATGAATGCCAGGGCCCGTATCCAGGTGGAGGCGGCCCGGGATACCAATCCGTTGACCGGTTTGCCCGGGAACAAGGCCCTTGAACACGAACTGAATTTCTTTATGAAGGTAAAGCCCGTATTCTCGATAATTTATGCCGACCTGGACAATTTCAAGGTTTACAATGATGCCTACGGGTTCATCAACGGAGACCGCCTGATAAAGCAGGCGGCAAAGACACTCGTCCATTGCGCAAGCGAACATGGCTCTCCTGATGTAAAGGTCTGCCACATCGGCGGCGACGACTTTGTGATCATCACCGCCGATGAAACCGTGGAGCCCATGTGCGCCGCAATCCAGCGCCGGTTTCAGCGGGACGTGCAGGAGTTCTACAGCGACGAGGACCGGAGCCGGGGCTGGACTCTGGCCAAGGGCCGGGACGGCGTCGAACGGGAATATCCCCTGGTGACGATATCCATGGGGGCCGTGCAGGTCGGGGGCTCCTGCTCGCTCATGGAGATCGGAGAGAGGGCCGCCCACGTCAAGAAATTCGCCAAGTCCTATCAGGGGCAGCCGGTTTCCTTTGACCGGCGGGGCGCCCTGGGAACTGCCGACGGGAAACGCGCCGCCGAACGCAAGAACTGACTGGATTGCAATGAGATCAGCTTGTTGGCTGTACTATTTTGGCGGCTGCCGGGTTCCTCCCCGCAGCCGCCATTTTCTTGATTTCCTAGGCCGCTTTCGATGGCGGGTTCAGGGTGTTCAGCAGGGCCTGCTCGAACCCGAAGGGTTCCTTGCGCCCCAGGGTCCACTTCAGGGCGCCCAGCAAAATCCACAGGGTTGCCAGGGGCAGCACGATGGTGCGGATCACGAACAGGGTGATCAGGTTGATGAAGCGGTCCATGGTCTGCTCGGCCTTTTCCTCGGCCTTGCCGAATTCCTCCTTGATCGTTCGCTTCCACTCCATGGCCCGGTCCCATGCGCTGGCGTCTTCGGGCGGGGTTCCCTGCATGGTCAGGGCCTGCTGCAGGGATTCCAGTTCGCCCTTGGTGGCCTCGATGTCCTCCAGGCTTCTGGCGTACTGCGCGGGCGTGAACCGGGCGTCGATGAATTCGAAGGCCAGCACGGAAACGGGGATGAGCAGCCGCAGCACCAGGGCGGCCAGGATCAGCTTGGCCCCCATGGTCAGCAGGTTGAAGCTGCCGAGATGCGGCCGCCAGAGGCCCAAGGCCAGAACGGCGAGTCCCAGGCTCAGGATCACTTGCAGGGAAACCCACGGCACCAGGGCGAGGATGAATTTCTGGATGCCCACGGAAGTCATGGACGCCAGGAATATCCATGAGGCCCGTTCGGCCATGTCGTTGACCGGGTCCAGCACCTGGCCCACGGCCAGGTCGATGCCCACGCCAAAGGGCGAGACCTGCACCGAGGTCTCCTGGATGAGGGAGATGGTGGCGTTGAGGGCCTTGGCCGCGCCGAATGCGATGAGCGCCTGCTGGAAGGTTCCGTCCAGGTGCTCCATGGCCCTCTGGTCCAGCGAGGTCGGTTCCCCGGGCGTCTCCAGTGTGGCGGCGGTGTGTTCCCGCAGCTGCACGGAAACCAGCAGCGCCAGGAGAAGGAAGCTCAGGAGTCCCTTGCGGAAGCGCGGATGATCGTATGCTTTCATGCCCCCTGCATACCAGCCTTTGTCGCCCGTGCAAACTCAGGGCACGGGGCCATTCTCATTTGTGACAAATGGTTTATTTGCTCTAAGCCGGTTGAATACGGTGCCGTGTTGTGATTTAATCGCGCGCCACTTGTGGGAGAGTGAAGCAGCATGACCGGAATCGTAGTCCAAGACACAACCAATCTTCTCAACGCCATCGCGCGGGGGGCCGAAGCCCTTTCCTGCGGCGCGGGCTGGCCCGACGGCATGGAAACGCTCCTGGCCGAACTCGGCAACGTCACCGGGGTCAGCCGGGTGTTTCTGTTCCAGGTCATTGACCGGGGCGAGGATTATATTGTCCAGGACTACATCGCCGAGTGGGTGGGCGAGAGAAAATATGCCCTGCTGGGCGACGACGGCCTGAGCATGTTCCGCACGGAACGCTCGGAGCCCGAATACTGGGCCATTCACGAAAGCCGCAAGGCAGGCAGCCATCACGCCATCATCGTTTCGGAGCTGCCCGACTGCAAGGTCCGGCGGCTGCTGGAAGGGCAGGGCGTCCGGTCCATGCTGACCATTCCCCTCATGGTGGACGGTCGCCAGTGGGGGGTGCTGGGCCTGGACGACTGCGAGCGCGAATACCGCTGGAGCGAAAGCGAGGTGGCCCTGCTGCGGACCGCCAGCTCCCTGCTGACCAATTCCATCCTGCACGCCCGGCTGCATGCCCGCCAGCAGCAGTTCGACATTCTCAAGCGCTTCACGGACTGCTTCGCCTGGGAGCTGGACCTCAAGCGCATGCTGCTCTGGATTTCGGGCGACCTGTCCGGCGAGCCCGGAGGCAGGGAACTCTACCTGACCATGAACAAGGCCTTCCGCATGGTGCATCCCCGGGACCGGCGAGCCCTGACCCGGGCGGTCAACGAGCACATCGCCTCGGGCGAAAAGACCTTTCGCCACGACGTTCGGCTCTACCGGCCCGGCGGAGGCTGGACCTGGGCCGAGATCATCGGCTCCCTGGAACGCACCGAACATGGGGAGCTGCGCCAGTTCGCGGGAATCGTGGTGGACATCCGCCGCCGCAAGGTCAAGGAGATGAAGCTCCAGGAACAGGCATGCCGGGACCCGCTTACCGGGGCCGCCAACCGCCGTACCTTTGAGCGCAATCTTTCCTTTTACGTGGACCGCGCCCGCAGCGAGGCCATGGATCTTGCGCTCCTTGCCGTTGATTTCGACCGCTTCAAGGAGATCAACGATACCTGGGGCCACCCGGTGGGCGACATGGTGCTCAAGAAGTTCGTGCGCATCTCCGAGCAATGCCTGCGCGGCGGCGACGTGCTGGCCCGCATCGGCGGCGAGGAGTTCGTGGTGCTGCTGCCCGGCGCGGGAATGGATTCGGCCGTCCGCGTGGGCGAACGCATCCGCGAGGCCGTGGCGGACCTGGGCCCGCTTCTCGAGGCGGGCAGCATAGGCTTCACCATCAGCATCGGCTGCGCCATCTGGGACGATGCCATGTCTCGGCCGGACGATCTCCTGGAGGCTGCGGACAAGGCCCTGTACGAGGCCAAACATGCCGGACGCAACCGGCTGGTCTGCCATTCCGGGGATTGCCCCCTGCCTTCGACCGAATCCTGATCCCGTTATAATCTTTCCCTTTCCCTGCTTTTGCGGCCCGCTTCCATGGTTGCGGCCTCGATTCTTTGCTATGCAGAAGATACTCGGAGAAAACCATGGAGGACGCCATGAGACGTGCGATTATCAGGGCCCTTGGCGGGCTGGCGCTGGGCTTGGCCCTGCTGCTGGCCGGATGCCAGGCGCAGAAGTCAGCGACCAAGACAACCATTCCCGCACCCGCACCAGCCCCCGCGCCCAAGCAAGAGAAAGCCCCTGTTCCGGAGGCTCCCGCGCCGGTGGCCTCCGCACAGGTCACGGGAAGCGGGGCCGTGCTTCCGCTGCGGGTGGACATGGACTCCCTGGAAGACTGCGTGGACTGGAGCACGGTTCCGGAAGGTTTGAGACCTGCCGACCCCTACGAGGGCGCGCGCGAACTGCCCGGCGAGCGCCTCGGGCTCACCGGCCCCATCATTGCCAAGAGCACCTCGGCCAAGAAGCCCTACATCGTGGTCTACGACTCGGCCGGGGCCCTGGTGGGCGGTTTGCTGCTGGAGGAGGTTCGCAAGGAACCCGACCGCCTGGAGTTTCTGTTGCAGCGGGCCATGGAGCGCTGCGCCATACAGAATCGCATGGCCCTGGAGGTCATGCGCGTCAACGGCAGGCTGGAAGAGTAGGGGGGGAACATGAACAATATCAAACGCTATTTCGTTTCCCTGGCATTGGCCCTGGCCCTGGCCGCGGCGCTCACTCCCGTGGACTCGTATCCCTTCGAGGCGCAGGAACCCTCGGGCGAGCAGTTCCTCGGCCTGGTTCTGGGCAGCACCGGGTGCCTGACCACCATTGCCGGAACAACCCTGGAACAGGCCGGCGCCGACCAGATTCTCGGCCTGGCCAACAAGTACATGGGCACGGCCGCCGAGGCCCTGCAGGGGCAGGAGGTGGGGGTGCACGGACTCGCCTGGAGCACCCGAAGCGACGGCTACTACATCACGTACAAATACCAGTGGATCTACGGCTATCCCAACAAGGCGGAAGGCCACCTGAATCTCACGGTCAACTGCTCCGTGGACCCGGCCGGTCCTCTGGCGGGAAGCAACGATGCCTATAGCGGTTTCGTGATCACCGATGTGCCGGTGACCAGGGAAGGGGGCACATTCGTCCCGGGCAAGCCCGAAAAGATTACGGTCTGCACCAGGCCAAAGGGGGCGTCGCTGGTGACCAGCGTGGCCTATTACGACGGGGATGGCGGCATCATCCGTTTCCCGGGCACCCTGTATCCGCCCATCGGGACGGGCGACCGCAGCGCCGTGTGCGACGGCGCGGACTCCAAGCTGGAACATCTGCGCAAGTCCGGCGCATCCGGACATGACATTGAAATCGCCGGGCAGCAGGTTTCGGAATGCCGCGAGGCGGCTTCGGCCAAGGTCAAGCTTGACCTGGGAAAGGGGTTCAGCATCGACCCCCTGATCCTTTATGACAAGAAATGGAACTCCGGCCTGTTCGTGACCGACTCCTACGGGCTGCTGACGTACAAATTCGACGTGGTTCCCGAACCCGTGTCCGGCGTGAAACCCGATCAGTGGAAGTACACGGTCAAGCTGGACCCCGCAGTGCTCGGCGGCGCGAAGGAAGAGCCATGGACCCCGCCCTACGAGCCCCAGATCAAGATGGGGGGATCCCTGTCCTGGGGGCTGACGGATCCGTTTTCCATAACCCCGGCAACGTCCCGGTATGCCGGTATGCCCGCGCTGACAAAGCAGGTGTTCGTCATGCTCGACGGCGGGGCCAAGATGGCCGACATCGGGCGCAGCATCGGCCGTTCCTTTGCGGGCACATCCTCCACCGGCATGGGATTGTTCGGCGGTTTCCAGCCCTGGTACCTGGCCGGTTGGGAAACCATGCTGCTCCTGGATGACTGGGATTATTACGGCGACGACCTCATGGGCATCGATTTCGGCATTGCCGTGGCCGAGGCCGTGCGCGCCGCGGGCGGCGGGGAAACCGAAGCCCTGCGCATGGGCGCGTTCGCCATCGGCTGGGCGGGCGGCACCAAGGAGGAGGCCCACCTCCTGGCTTCCGGCAACTACAAGGAGCCGGACCTGCGGGGCATCCTGCTCATGCCGCACATGCCCTTCGCGCTCATGGCCTACCGCGACATGCAGAAGGTGTCCTTCAAGGACAGCGGCTTCTCCACGTCGCTCCTGGAAGACAAGCAGCCCGGTGAATTCATCAACCTGCAGGTCCAGCTCGACTTCGGCTTCGGCCCCGCCATCTCCAGGGCCAAGGTCGACCCCAAGGTCGTCGAGGAGCATCCCAAGCTGGGCGGGTTCTCCAACTTCACGTTCGGCCAGCACCGCTTTGTCGGCATGGACGGTTTCAATTACACCCCGGGGGAGGCCGCCTGGATCGACAAGATGATCGAGCGTCGCCGCGCCGAGAAGTTCATGAGCGGTTCGCTTTGGGACAACAGTTTCTTCGGCACCAAGGTCCGGGATTTCACCGGAGTGGAAAAGGGCGATGCTTCGTTCAAGGTCAGCCCGCACGTCCAGTCCGTGTTCATGGAGCAGAATCTGAACCGGGATGTGCAGACCGCCGTGGTTCCCGACGACCCGCTCTTTGCCCCGCGCAAGGAGGACAGCTCGGCAGGATCCATGCTCAAGCAGGGCCTGAGTTTCACCATGGGACTTTTCGGCGTGGGCGGACAGAGCTCCACGGAAAAGGAAGCGACCTGGCAGTGGTATATGCCGGTCATCGGCATGCGGCCCATGGGCCAGGGCTCGGCCTGGGACGTCTTTGACGGCGCAAAACCCAACACCGTGGTGGCGGTTATCGACTCCGGCCTGGACCTGAAGCATCCGGACCGGCCCAGGTACCTGTGGACCAACGAGGACGAGATCCCCGGCAACGGCATCGACGACGACAACAACGGCTATGTGGATGACGTCAACGGCTGGAACTTCCTCAACGAAACCCCGAATGTCCAGGACGACTACGGCCACGGGTCGTTCGTTACCGGCATCATCGCAGCGGCCACCAACAACGGCCGGGGCATGGCCGGCATCAACCCGGGCGCGCAGATCATGACCCTCAAGGTCACGGGCCGCGACGGTCTGGCCAAGAGCCTGAACGTTTACCGCGCGGTCCGCTACGCCGTGGACAACGGAGCCCGGGTCATCAACATCAGCCTGGGCCGGAACAAGGTCTCCAGGCTGGAGCAGATCGGCATCAACTACGCCTGGAGCATGGGATGCCTGGTGGTGGTCGCCGCGGGCAACCAGGCCGGGCGCATCTCGGAATACGGCCCACCCGGCGTGCCGCGCGCCCTGTGCGTGGCGGCCACGGACTTTGACGACAAGCGCCGGGGCACCTCCAACCTGGGTCGCACCGTGGTCCTGGCCGCTCCGGGCGAGGGCATCTATTCCCTGTCCTCCAGCACCGGCAAGCATGACGGCCGGATCATGCCCATGGGCGACACCGAGTACCACACCCTGAATGGGACCTCGTTCTCGGCCCCCATGGTGGCGGCGGTGGCCTCGCTCAAGTGGGCCGCGCAGCCCGCATTGACCAACCGACAGATGGCCAACCTGCTCATGGCCACGGCCCGCGACCTGAACGAGGCGGGCTGGGACGTGCGCACGGGCGCCGGCATGCTGGACGCGCGTGCGGCCATGCAGGCCGACGGGACGCAGGCCATGGGCGTGCGCATCACCGACCTGATCGTCGGCCGCACCAGGCGGACCATCGACTGGGTGGACCTCTACGGCGTGGTCAGCGGGCCGGTGAAGGACTTCACGGTTGCCGTGGCCAGCGAACAGAACCCGGACGAGGGCGACTACAAGACGGTCTACAGCTCTTCGGGCCGGGAAGTGGACAACGGGTTGCTCTGCCGCATTCCAGGAAACATGATCGGCAAGCAACGCTGGACCTTCCGGCTCACGGCCCGGGGAAAGGACGGCAGCGTCCGCTCGGTGGCGATGGGCTTCGACAAGGACGGCCAGGTGCTCTACTAGCCGGACGCAATGAAAAGGCCCCGGCCCGGATGAACCGGGCCGGGGCCTTTGTCGTGTCATGGGGAGGGGCTATTCCGGGCTCTTCATCATTTCGGCCATGAGCCGGGCCGCATCGTGGACGTCCTTCATGGAGATGGACTCCTTGGTGGTGTGGACGTCCTTCATGCCGTTGCTGATGTTGATCACGGAGTAGCCCTTGCCGAACAGGATGTTGGCGTCGCTGCCCCCGCCGCAGGGGACCCCGTCGAAGGCCAGGCCCAGTTTTTCGCAGCACTGGCTGGTCTTTTCCAGCAGGGGGCTGTCCTCGGGCACGGTCAGGGCCGGGTAGGATATTTCATACGTGAAGTCGATGCTTCCGCCAATGGCCGCAGCCGCTTCGTCGCAGCACTGTTCCATGTGCTCGAGTTGCTTCTTGAGCTTGGCGTCGTCCAGGGAGCGCGCCTCGGCCGTGAGCGTGCAGGTCTCGGCCACGATGTTGGTCACGGTGCCGCCCTCTATGTGGCCCAGGTTGGCCGTGGTTTCCTCGTCGATGCGCAGCAGGGTCATGCGCCGGATGGCGTCGGCGGCCAGCTGGATGGCGGAAACGCCTTTTTCCGGCTCCATGCCCGCGTGGGCGGGCTTGCCGTGGAAGGTGATGGTGATGCCCGCCTTGGCCGGGGCCTTGACCACGGTGGCGCCGATGGGGCCGCCCGAGTCGCTGACCACCACCTCGGTGACCGGCAGGTCGGCCGAGGCCATGTTCTTTGCGCCGTGCATGCCGGATTCCTCGGCAATGGTGAACAGCAGGTACAGGTCCGGGTGGGGGATCTTCTCCTCCTCCAGGTGCATGGCCGCTTCCAGGATGGCCGCGATGCCCGCCTTGTCGTCGCCGCCGAGCACGGTTTCCCCTTCCGAGGAGACTATGTCGCCATTGACCACGGGCTTGACGCCCAGGCAGGGGGGCACACAGTCCATGTGCGCGGAAAAGGCGATGGCTTCGCCCGGTCCCGTGCCCTGGATGCGCACGATCACGTTGCCGGTTTCGCCGTTGCAGAGCTTGCCCGCGTTGTCCACCCGCGCCAGCCAGCGGCGCTCGGTGGCGAAATTCGTCAGGTAGTCGGCCATGGCCGCTTCCTTGAAGGACGGACTGTCGATGCGCACCATGTCGAGAAAGTTTTTCAGGAGCCTTTCTTTATCCAGCATGTAACCTCCGCTAGCTGTGACGATTTCAGGTCTGTTTTTTTATAGGGTATTGACTTTTCTGTCATTGCCCTCTAATAACTCCGCCGGAAGACGTATAAATGCACCAAAATCGCATTTTTTTCAACGAATAGTGGCGAAAAAGCAAAAAAACGTCTTGTTTTTTGCTGATCGAACATCGATCCCTTCCTGCTCCTCGCCGCGTTCGTGGTGTCCCATATTCAAGCCCATAACGGTCGACCCGCCATAGTACCGGTATTGGTTCGTGTGCTCAAGCACGCGCCATATCCCGTGGTCGTCCGTACGTTTTCCGCCCGTCTTCGAACCCCGGGGGCGGGTCCTGTTCAACCCAAAACGAGGGGGTAATAACACATGAACGATATCCTGATCACTTCCGATTACGGCGTGTTCACGGTTCTTGCGGGCGTCTGCGCCTTTTTCTTTTTCCTGGCCCGCAGGACCTGCTGGAAAATTTTCGACTACCTGCCGCCGCTCCTGTGGATTTATCTCACTCCCATGCTGCTTTCCAACGCCGGAGTCATCCCGCATTCCAACCCGGTCTACGGCACCATGAAGGTCTACCTCATTCCCATGTTCCTGACCATCATGCTTTTGGACGTGAACGTGCGCGCCGCGTTTTCCTCCATGGGCCGCGTGGTGGCGGTCATGCTCTTCGGCAGCGTGGGCGTGGTCGTGGGGGCCGTGGTCAGCTACAGCCTGTTCAAGGGCCTGATGGGCCCCGAGATCTGGAAGGCCTTCGGCACCCTGGCCGGTTCCTGGATCGGCGGCACGGGCAACATGGCCGCCGTGGCCGGGGCCGTGGACATTTCCAAGGCCGATATGGGCCTGGCCGTGCTGGCGGACAACGTCATCTACGTGGTCTGGCTGCCGCTGCTGCTGACCTCGCGCAACTGGGGAAAGTGGTTTAACAAGTTCACCGGAGTCACGGAAGAGCACTTCGAGCGCATGAAGGAACTGGCCGAAAGCCTGGGCAACAAGAGCAAGGAAGTGGCCATGCACCACGTGCTCTATCTCGTGTTCCTGGGCCTGCTGGTCATGACCGCCGCCAAGGTGGTGGCCCCGTACATGCCGCAGCTGGAGCCCGTGTTCAACACCTCCACCTGGACCGTGCTCCTGGTTTCCACCTTCGCGCTGCTGCTTTCCCAGACTCCGGCCCGCACGATCCCGGGCTCCCAGCCCATCTCCATGGCCCTGGTCTATCTGTTCGTGGCCCGTATGGGCGCGACCAGTTCCCTGGAAGGCCTGGCCCAGGCTCCCTGGTTCATCCTGGCCGCCTTCCTGTGGATCGTCATTCACGGCGCTTTTTGCCTGCTGGGTGCGCGCATCTTCAAGCTGGACGTTTCCAGCGCGGCCATCTGCTCGGCGGCCAATATCGGCGGCGCAGCCTCCGCACCGGTGGTGGCCGCGTTCCACGACGAACGCCTGGTGCCCCTGGCCGTGCTCATGGCGCTCATCGGCTATGCCGTGGGCACCTACCTGGCATTCGGTGCGGCCCAGCTCTGCTCCATGATCTAGCGGGCCGCCGAAGAACGGCAAGCCGCTTCATCAACGTAAAGACAAGGCCGGTTCCCGTGGGGACCGGCCTTTACTTTTCGCGTCTGAGGGTGATGAGGGTGATCTCGGGCGGTGCGCCCAACCGCAGGGGCGGGCCCCAGTAGCCCGTGCCCTTGTTCACGTAGAGCTTGGTGCCGTCCACGTCGTGCAGGCCCCTCACATAGGGCTGGAAGCAGCGGATGACCTCGGTCCAGGGGAAGAACTGGCCCCCGTGGGTGTGGCCGGAAAGCTGGATGTCGTAGCCCGCCTTGCTGGCCTGAAAGACCGACTTGGGCTGGTGGGCCAGCAGGATGGAGACATCGTGCTCGGGCGCGCCCTCCCTGGCCTTGGCCGGGCTGGAAACATGAGAGGGCTTCATGCGATAGGCCTTGAAGTCCGGCACCCCGGCCAGCAGGATTCTGCCATCCCCCTTTTGCACCAGCACGTGTTCGTTGACCAGCGGCTTCATGCCGATTCCCGCAATGGTCTCGAGCCAGGAATCCACTCCCGAGTAGTACTCGTGGTTGCCGGTGACGAAGTATTTGCCGTAGGGCGCGCGCAGGTCCTCAAAGGGCTTCACGTCCGGGTGCAGCCACAGGGCGTGGCCGTCGATCATGTCGCCGGTGTGCACGATCATGTCCGGCTTCAGGTCGTTGACCATTTTCACGCAGCGGGCGATCCAGTCGCCCTTGATGGTGGGGCCCACATGGGTGTCCGAGAGTTGGACTATGGTGAAGCCGTCCAGGTCCGCGGGCAGATTTTTGATCGCCATGTCCACCCGCACGATGTCGGGCATGCGCCGGGCCTCGTGAATGGAATAGGCCGTGAGCGGCACTGCGGCCGTGAGGATCACGGCGTTGGAAACATTGACCAGGAATCGGCGGCGCGAAGGGTCCGGCCCCTTGAAGAATATCTTGCGCTGGTTCGGGCGCACCCTGCGGAAGAGCCCCAGGAACCAGCGCAGCAGGAGCAGGCCGTCGCGGGCCAGGGACAGGACAATGACAAAGGAGATGAAGCCCAGGGTCACGAAGCCGACCCAGTCCACCGCGTCCAGCAGGGCCGGGTTGTGGCCGTTGGCCCGGATGAACCAGGTCACGCGCTGGCCCAGGATGACAGCCGCCAGCAGCAGCCACAGCAAAAGACGCTTTCTCGGGCTCAGGGGCAGGGGCGAGATGATCCGCCATCCGAGATAGCCGATGATGCATGCTGAGACTGACAGGACGATCAGTAGCCACATATCCGTGACGCTCCATATTCGGTTTTACAGTATTGTGAACTAAAATGACCAATGATGCAACAGGGTTGGATTACACGCCTTGTTTCGCGCCGCGAAAGGAGGAATTTGTAACGCTCGGGAATCGTATGTCTTTTTCTTAACTATTTGAAATAGTAAAAATTTTATTTTTGGGTAAAGCATTGAAATGCGGCCTGCCGATATGGTGTTTTTTCGCGCCGGGGCTGGCGCCATGCGGGTGCGGGTGCTATAAAAACGGGAACCATGCTTCGTTCATCAAACCCGAGGGAAAGACCATGACGGAATTCAAGAGCGTCACCGTGGAGGAATATCAGGAGTGCCTGCGTCAGCCGCCGCTGGTGGCCCAGACCGCCTTGGGCCCGGTGGAATACGCGGACCGGGGTGTGGGGCCGGTCCTGCTTTCGGTCCATGGCGGTCCCGGGGGATATGACCAGGGCCTGGCGCTTGCCGAGTGCTTCCGCAAGAACGGTTTCCGGGTCATTGCCCCTTCGCGGCCCGGGTACCTGGGCACGCCCCTGGGAGAGGGAACCACGCCGGAAGGGCAGGGTCAGGTGTTGGCAGCGTTTCTGGACGCCCTGGAGCTGGGGCCGGTGGCCGTGGTGGGAGCCTCGGCGGGCGGCCCTCCGTCCTATGCCCTGGCCCAGCAGCGGCCCGATCTGGTTTCCGCCCTGGTGGAGATCGATTCCGTGGCCATTGCCTACACCAAGCAGCAGGAGCTGAGCCGGACCGAGGAAGCCGTCTATCTGAGCCGGCCGGGCGTCTGGCTCATGGACTGGTTCATGCGCCACTTCCCGGTGCCCATGGTCAAGGAGTTCCTCAAGAGCGAAAGCTCCCTGGAAGGGCATGCCCTGGACGAGCGGGTGCGGCACGTGGTGGACGACCCGGTCAAGCTCGGTTTTGTCCGGGTCATGACCCGGACCATGAGCGACCATTGGGACCGGAGAAGGGAAGGAGTGGACAACGACCTGGCCCTGCTGGGGGCCATCGACCGGCTGCCCATGGACAGGATCCGCTGCCCGGTGCTTCTGCTGCACGGCGACGCCGAGGCGGATGTGCCCATGGCCCATGCGGAATACGCCCATTCGGTCCTGGCCGATTCCGAGCTGTACCGCATCCGGGGCGGCTCGCACATCGGATTCTGGGTCTCGGACAATGCCGAGACCGCCCAGCGTCATGCCGTGAACTGGCTGCTGGATCGCTTTTGCTCGGAAATCAATCCGGCACGATCTCAGTACCGATGCCCGACCGGGTGAACATTTCCAGCAGCACGCAGTTCTCCACGCGGCCGTCGATGATGTGGGCCTTTTCCACGTGCTCCAGCGCCTCCAGGCAGCAGCGGATCTTGGGGATCATGCCGCCCTGGGCCGTGCCGTCCTCGATGACGCCGAAGGCCTCGGTGCGGGTCATTGAGGTGATCAGCTCGCCTTCCTTGTCCAGCAGCCCGGCCACGTCCGTGAGCAGGTGCAGCCGCTTGGCCTTCAGGGCCGCGGCAACGGCTCCGGCCACGGAGTCGGCGTTGATGTTGTAGGTGTTGCCCTCGTCGTCCACGCCCACGGGCGCGATGACCGGGATGAAGCCGGCCTGCTCGATGGAGCGGATCACGTCCACGTTGACTTCGGCCACTTCGCCCACTTTGCCCAGGTCGATGATCTCGGGCGCGGTGTCTTCCTTCTGGATGGCCAGTTCCTTGCGTTCGGCCTTGATGAGCATGCCGTCCTTGCCCGAAAGCCCCACGGCGCGGCCGCCGTGCAGGTTGATGAGGTTGACGATCTGCTTGTTGACCTTGCCCACCAGCACCATTTCCACCACGTCCATGGTGGCGTCGTCCGTGACCCGGTAGCCCTGGCGGAACTGGGTGGGGATCTTGAGCGCCTCCAGCATCTGGCCGATCTGCGGGCCGCCGCCGTGCACCACCACCGGGTTCACGCCGATGTACTTGAGCAGGATGACGTTGAGGGCGAAGGCCTTCTTGAGATTCTCGTCGATCATGGCATTGCCGCCGTACTTGATGACCACGGTCTTGCCGAAGAATTCGCTGATGAAGGGCAGGGTCTCGATAATCCCTTTGGCCTGCATCTGGTAGCGCTTCATGTCGCGCTCGGAAATGGGCTGCTTTTTCATGTTGTTCGGTGCACTCCGGTTGATTTGAATCTGCCCGATACTTGCCCAAGGCGCGGCCCCTGTCAATGCGCAAGCATATCGAAGGTTTTGCGGATGACAAGGCGGGCGGCTTCCGATACCGTTCAGGCTGGAACACCCGCAACCGGCACCTGATCGAGGAACCATTATGACGCCGTATCGCTTTGACCGCATGGAACTGGCCGGGTCCCTGGGGGACCTGGGAACGCTGCTGCCCCTGGCCATCGGCATGGTCATGGTCAACGGGCTCGACCCCGTGGGCCTGTTCGTCAGCGTGGGGCTGCTCTATCTCCTGGGCGGCCTCTATTACCACGTGCCCATCGCCGTGCAGCCCATGAAGGTGGTGGCCGCCTATTCCATTGCCACGGCAGCCACCCAGGCGCAGATCACGGCCTCGGGCCTGCTTCTGGCCGCCATGCTCCTATTTCTGGGCGTCACCGGGCTGGTCAACGCGGTTTCCCGGCGCATTCCCAAGGCCGTGGTTCGCGGGGTGCAGCTTTCCACGGGCGCGCTGCTCATGGGCAAGGGAGCGGGATTCATAGCCGGGACTTCCGGGTTCCAGGTGGAGGCGGGGCTGGCCGAGCCCTATCTGTCCATCCAGTCCCTCGGCCCCGTCCCCGTGGGCGTGCTCATCGGCATGGTGCTGAGCGCCGCCGCGCTTTTGCTGCTGGACAACAAGCGGTTCCCGGCAGCCCTGGTGGTGGTCGTGGCTGGCGCGGTCTCCGGTTTGCTGCTGGGGGCCTGCTCCGGCCTTGCCGCCATCAGCCCCGGCCTGTACCTGCCGGAGATCCTGCCGTTCGGTTTCCCCTCGGGCATCGACTTCACCTGGGCCCTGCTGGCCCTGGCCCTGCCGCAGATTCCCATGACCCTGGGCAACGCGGTTATCGCCAACCGCGACCTGAGTTTCGAATATTTCGGGGACCAGAGCCGCAGGGTCACGGACCGGGCCCTGTGCATCAGCATGGGGCTGGCCAACGTGCTGGCCGCGCTGCTGGGCGGCATGCCCCTCTGCCACGGCGCGGGCGGGCTGGCGGCCCATTACCGTTTCGGCGCGCGCACGGGCGGCTCCAACCTGATCATCGGCGGCCTGTTCCTGCTCCTGGCCCTGCTGCTCGGGGCCGGGATCATTCACGTGCTGCGGGTTATGCCCCTGGCCGCCCTGGGCGTGCTGCTCATCTTCGCGGGCGTGCAGCTCGGCCTGACCATTCTCGACCTCAAGAGCCGTGACGAGCTTTTCGTGACCCTGTGCATGGTGGGCGTCACGCTCGGCACCAACCTGGCCTGGGCCTTTGGGGCGGGGTTGTTTCTGGCGTTTGTCCTGAAGAGAGGAAACGTGAAGGTTTGACACGGCCGCCGATAAGGGCCCGTCTACTGTGTTGCCTCAAGAAAGCCAGCTCCTCACGTATTGCTACATACGCTGCGGGCTGGTTTTCTTTCGCGCCGTGTTTAGCCGGATTCGACTTGCACGAAGTGAAAGGAGAAGACGGCTGAACAGCCAGGGTTGCAAGGGGATTATCCCCTTGCCCGCCGGAGGCAAAATAATAGCCGGAGCGTGGAAAACACTCCGGCTATTGTCGTCGAAAAAGGAACAGCTTAAGCCGTCAATCGTTCACAGTGCTTGAGAAACTTCTGCGCTTCCACGAAGGAGGGGTTGAGATCCAGGGCGGACTTGAGCGACTTGATGGCGCCGTCCTGGTCGCCGCGCTCGTAATGCACGCGGGCCAGGTTGAAATAGAGGTTCTCGTCCCGGTTGGTGAATTCCAGGGCCTTGTTGTAGTAGCGGATGGACTCGTCGTACATGCCGTTCTTGCGCAGGCTGATGCCGAACTCGTTGAAGCGTTTGCGCTGCTCCACCACAAAGACCTCGTCGATGCTCAGCAGGGTGTCGATGACCTTTTTGAGCTTGTCGAATTCCTGCTGCTCGGCGTAGACCTTGCCGAGGCCCATGTTGGCCGCCACGTTGAGCTCGTCGATCATGAGCGCCTTGAGGAACTGGCGCTCGGCCTCGTCCAGTTCGCCGTTTTCAAAGGCCTGCTGCCCCTTCCTGACCTTGCGGGCCAGGGATTCCAGGGCGGGCACCGTGTTCATGCGGTAATAGGCCGGCTCAGGAGTGTACTGGGGCAGGAAGCTGTTTTTCTTGATCACGCTCTTGATGCCCGACGGCACATGATACTGGTTGAGCGGCTGCACCTCGAAATCTTCGGGCGTGAGGATGCGCACATACCAGTAGGTGATGTTGTCGTGAGTTTTCTTGGTCCCCCCGGCACCGATCTCTTCCTCTTTTCTCAAGGAAAAAACGCCGAGAATCTGCGGAAATTCCTGCACCATGCCTCCCTGTGTCTCGCTGCTGCGAATGCGTTCGCGCGAAAAGCGCTCATTCCTGGCTAAACAATAATGGCTCCCAAAAGATAAGGCAACCGGAAGGCTTTTATATTCTTATATGAATGTTTTAGATCGTTGTAAAAACGAAGGAATTGTCAGGCCAGAACAAAGCGGTAGACCAGCCGTTCGTAACATCCGCTCATGGTGCGGGCCGCACCACAGGAGAACCCCCAGTCGCGCAATCGGCAATAGACATGCAGGGGATTCAGATGATGCTGGATGTGTGACTTGAAACGGCTCATGGTCCACCTTCCTTGGTTATCTTATCGGTTCTCCAGGGGTGGAACATTAGGTTCGGCGGGGGCTACTTGATGGCCAGGACCGCCAGGAGGAATATGGCCGCGGCGCAGGCCAGGCCCGTCAGGAAGACCGCCTCCAGGCCGAACAGGGCGTAGACCCCGCCCATGACCATGGGGGCCACGGTCTGGGACAGGCGCAGGAGCATGCCGTTGGCGGCCATGAACGCGCCGCGCTGCTCCATGGGCGCTATGGAGGTGAGCATGGTCATGACCGTGGGAATGTTGAGCCCCTGGGCGATGCCGAAGCAGGTCACGGGCAGGATGGTGGACCAGAACCCCGGCATGTTGGGCACGCCGATCATGCACAGGGCGTAGAAGACGGCCCCGGCGGCCAGCAGGGTTCTCTGGCCGAACTTGTCCGCCAGCCTGCCGAGCTGGAACGAGGCCAGCGCGGTCATGAGCGAGGCGGCCAGGAAGATCATGCCGATGGTGGCCGGGGAGGAGTGGAAACGCTGGTCCAGCAGGATGGGCAGATAGGTGACGATGGGGCCGTAGAGAATGATGAAGGTCAGGAACGTGGTGGCGAAGAGCGTCAGTGCGCGGCGGGTGCGCATCTGGCGAAAGGCGGCCTTCATGTAGTCGGCCAGGGCTTCCTTGTTTTTGGGTTCGGGCGTTTCCAGGCCCATCATGATCACCACGCCCAGCGGGATGGCCAGGAGCGGGAGCAGGAAGGGCCAGTTCCAGCCGAGCATGGCCAGGGCGCCGCCCAGCGCCGGGAAAAAGGCCGTGCCCATGGACAGCACCGCGGCGTTGTAGCCCATGGCCGCGCCCCGGTCCCTGCCCGAATAGAGGTCGCCGATGATGGTGCCGTAGAGAACGCCCAGCGGGGCCGCGCCCATGCCCTGGATGAAGCGCAGGGCCAGCAGGGTTTCGATGCTGCGGGCGAAGAAACACAGGAAGCCTGCCACACCGAACAGGAACAGGGAAGGAATGAGCACCTTCTTGCGGCCCACGCGGTCGGCCAGGATGCCCACCACGGGAGAAAGCAGGACGCCCGGCAGGGTGAAGACGGAGATGGCGAGCCCGATGGTGGAGGGCGTGAAGCGGAGCCCCTCCATGATGTCCGGCAGGGCCGGGATGATGCTGGAGACGCCCAGGATGGCCATGAGCGTTACGCCGAACACGTACTGGAGATTTCTGTCGAGGTAGAGCTTGGGCACCGTGTTCCCTGTGCGTGTTCGTGTTGCCCGCGGCGGCCTACATGGCCGCGTCGATCAATAGATTGTCGCGGTGGATGGCCTCTTCGAAGATGACCGGGCCGAGAATTTTTTCGATCTCCGGGGTGCGCTTGCCCCGGATGCTTTCCAGTTCGGTGGAGGCGTAGTTGGACAGGCCGACCCCGAGGGTTGTGCCGTCCAGGGCCTTGATGCGCACTAGGGCCCCTCGGTCGAAGCAGCCCTCCACGGAGCTGATGCCCGCGGGCAGCAGGCTCTTGCCCTTGGAGGAGAGCGCCTTGGCCGCGCCTGCGTCCACCAGGACCGAACCGCTGGGGTCGTCGTGGTAGGCCAGCCAGAATTTCTTGCTGGAAACCGTGCGTTCCTCGGGCAGCACAAAGGTGCCCCTGGTCTCGTCCTCAAAGGCCTGTTCTATGGAGAATTCGCCCTTGCCCGAGACGATGAGGGTGGGCACGCCCAGTTGCGCGGCCCTGCGTGCGGCGCGCATCTTGGAATACATGCCCCCCGAGCCCACGGCGGTCTTTCCGTCGCACATGGCGTCGATGTCTATGGACGCGATGTTGTCGATGAGCGGCAGGCAGGCGGCGTCCGGATGCTCGTCCGGGTTCTTGTCGAACACGCCGTTGGCCGAGGTCAGGTTGATGAACAGGTCCGCGCCGATGAGTCCCACGGCCATGGCGGCCAGGGTGTCGTTGTCGCCGAACTGGAGTTCCTTGACCGACACGGTGTCGTTTTCGTTGATGATGGGAATGACGCCCCAGTCCAGGAGCTGTTCCAGGGTGTTGCGGGCGTTGAGAAAGCGTTCGCGTTCGCGCAGGCCGTCGCGGGTGAGCAGGATTTGGGCCGTGGCCTTGCCGAACCAGCCGAAGGCCTCGTCGTAATCGTGCATGAGCCGGCCCTGGCCGATGGCCGAGGCGGCCTGCCGCGCGGGCAGGTCCGAGATGCCCCGGGCCACGTCCGCGCCCAGGGTTTCGGTGATGCGGGTCCGGCCTGCCGTCACCGCGCCCGAGGAAACCAGCACCACGCCCATGCCCTTGTCGTGCAGCCGCGAGAGCTGCCCGGCCAGGCGGATGATGGTTTCGCGGTTGACGCCGTTTTGGGTGGTCAGCACTGCGCTTCCCACCTTGACCACAACCCGTTTGGCCCTGGCCAGCAGTCCCTTGCGGGGATTAGTCGCTTTCTTGCCCATCGGCTTCCGCTTCCTGTTCGGCTGCGTTCATTTCGCGGAGCTGCTTCCACATGACGTCGAGCAGCGGTTCCACGCCGTCTCCGTTGAGTGCGGAGATGAAATATACCTGTTCGCCTTCGCACTTGGCCTTGATGTCGTCAAGTTCCTCGGGCGAGAGCGTGTCTATTTTATTGATGACCTTGATCTGAGCCTTGGCCGCCATTTCCGGGTTGAAGCGCTCCAGTTCCTCGTTGAGCATGTTGTAGCCGTCCAGCGGATCCTCGCGGTTGAGGTCGTCGGCGGCCAGGATGTGCACCAGGAATCGGGTGCGCTCCACGTGCTTGAGGAAGGTGTGTCCCAGTCCCGCGCCTTCGCTTGCGCCCTCGATGAGGCCGGGGATGTCCGCGATGACCATGCGCTCGAAGTTGTCGGCCTCCACCACGCCCAGGTTGGGCACCAGGGTGGTGAAGGGATAGGCCGCGATCTTGGGCCGCGCCGCGGAGACCTGGGTGATGAAGGTGGACTTGCCCGCATTGGGCAGGCCCAGCAGCCCCACGTCGGCCAGGACCTTGAGCTCCAGGCGGAGCACCTTTTCCTGGCCCGGGAAGCCTTCCTCTGCGTAGCGGGGCGTGCGGTTCACGGAAGACTTGAAGTGGATGTTGCCGCGTCCGCCGTCGCCGCCCTGGCAGATGATCATTTCGACGCCGTCGCGGACCAGGTCGGCCACCAGCTTTTCGGAGCGGTTGCCTTCCTCGTCCTCGGTCACCTCGTAGATCAGGGTGCCCACGGGCAGGTCGATGTACAGGTCGTCGGCGGCCTTGCCGTACTTGTCCCGGCCCATGCCGGGCTGGCCGTTGCGGGCCGCATAGCGCCGCTTGAGCCTGAAATCGTAGAGGGTCACCAAACGGTTGGAAGCGCGCAGGATGACGTCGCCCCCCTTGCCGCCGTCGCCGCCGTCCGGGCCGCCCTTGGGCCTGTTGGCTTCGCGCCTCAGGGATGCGCAGCCGTTGCCGCCCTTTCCTGATTGGACGGTTATGGTCGCTTCGTCTACAAATCGCATGCTGCCTCCGGCGTACAAAACGCCTGAACGTAGATTTGCCGAGTCATACCGCAGTTGCGCGGCATGGTCCAGAACGCACGAAAAGGGCAGAAGGCATGCGCCTTCTGCCCTCGGAAAATTTCGTCGCGTGTGCCTAGGCTTCGGCCGGGACGATGCTCACGCGGGTCTTGACCACGCGTTTGCGGGTGTACTTTTCGTACTTGACGACACCGTCCACCAGAGCGAACAGGGTGTAGTCCTTGCCCATGCCGACGTTTTCGCCGGGATGGATTTTCGTGCCGAGCTGACGCACGAGAATGTTGCCGGCCAGAACTTCCTGACCGCCGTAACGCTTGACGCCACGCCGTTGTCCGGCACTGTCGCGTCCGTTCCTTGAACTACCACCAGCTTTCTTATGAGCCATGATATCCTCCTATCAGGCCCTAGGCCTTGATGGATTTGACTTTCAGTTGAGTGTAGTCGTGACGATGACCCTGGGTCTTGCGGGCGTCTTTCTTGGGCAGCTTGTGGAAGACGATGACTTTCTTGCCACGGGTGTGCCCCAGCACTTCGCATTCGACCTGTGCGCCATCGACATAGGGAGCGCCGACCTTGGTGTCGCCGTCCTTGTCGACCAGAAGGACCTTGTCCAGAGCCAGCTTGTCGCCGGCTTCGACCTTCAGAAGATCTACATTAAATTCAAGACCTTCTTCAACGCGATACTGCTTACCGCCGGTCTCGATGATTGCAAACATTATGAATACCTCCGTTCGTAAGAGGCCGCAAGCTAGCCGCAACTGGGGTGTTTAGTCAAGGGTCTGGAGCAATTTTTTGCATGTTTTTTGAAACACCCCCTCTGGCGGCGGGGATTGTTGATTTGTATCCGATTCTCTATTAAATGCCTCCGGATATTTAGGAGGAATTCTATGAAACGTGTTGTTTTGCCTACCCTGTTGTTTTGTCTGCTCCTGCTTGTTCTGCCAGGCTGCAAGAAACAGTATGTGGGCGATGTCGTCTCCCCGCAATGCGGCTATGGGTTCGTTGCACCGGTCACTGAAAGCCGGGCCAGCTATAAAAACATGACCATTGACTATACGGTTTCCCTGCTCGAGGAAGACGGAAAGTACCGTTTCGAGGGTGCCGCCGAAATGCACGGCAAGGCCCAGTCCGGCGTGCGCATCAAGTCCATTGAGTTCCGCATCCTGCTGATCAGGGACAATACCATTGTGGACAATATTCGTTTGAATGCGCGTGGTGTTGATCCGGATCAGCCCATGGATCTGTTCAAGGAGTTTGAATGCAAGGAAGGTTTTGACCGGCTGACTTTTGATTGGGTCATCTGGTATTATCACTAGTCTTTAGTGGTTTCGGGAAACTTATTCCTGAGCCACGCTCAGAATCAGGATGTCCACAGCCGAAGACCCTGCCTTGTGCAGGGTCTTTGCGCATTCTTCGAGGGTTGCGCCGGTGGTGAGCACGTCGTCCACCAGCAGGACGGATTTGCCCGCCACACTTGCCGCGTCCGCCCGGAAGGCGTCCCGGATGTTGCGGCGTCGCTCTCCGGCCTCCACCCGCGTCTGGGGCACGGTGTTGCGGGTTCGCACCAGGGCACGGGCGTCCAGCGGGATGTTGTGGCGTGTCGCAATGCGGCGGGCCAGCTCCAGGCTCTGGTTGTAGCCGCGCCAGAGCAGCCGCCTGCGGTGCAGCGGCACCGGGACGATGAGGTCTGGGCGGGATTCGTTGTGTCGCTCGAAGGCGGCCAGGGCCATGTCCTGGAGCAGCCGGGAAAGGTGCAGGCCTCCACTGAACTTGTAGGCCAGGATCAGTTCGCGCAGCGCCCCGTCGTGGCGGCCGTGGAAGTGCAGCCGGTCCCAGGGGCGCGGGTGCAGGCGGCAGTCCGAGCACAGGTGCGCCTCGTCGGTCTCGGCCCCGAAGAACAGCCCGCAGCGCGGGCAGTAGCCTCCCGTGCGCGGGCGCAAATCCCGGGCGCAGGCCGGGCAGAGGGGCCCGTGGTCCGTTCCCCGCAATACGCCGCAGACGGGGCAGCGCCCCTGTAAAAGGCCCAGGCGGGCCGTGAGCCTGCGGATCAGGGGCCGCATCAGTCGTTATCTTTCATGGCGTCGACCCAGGCGTCGCGGCCCATGCGTTGGATCTCCCTGCCGTAGGTTTCGTGCGCGGCCAGGTCCCTTGATTCGTCAACCCCCCGGTACTGCAGGGTTTCCTCGGGACGTACGTTGAAGTTCCAGAGAAAGAACTTGAGGCTCAGGCGCGCGCCCTCGAAGAGCTTTTCCCCCTCGGGACGCCCGGCCACGAAGACCGAATACGCCTTGCGCCGGGGCAGGCTCGCCACCCAGGGCTCCTTGTCCATCCTCGCCTTCCAGAACTGCTGGGCCCGGTCTATCCAGGTCTTGAAGCGCGAGGGCAGGTGGTAGAAATAGATGGGCGAAGTGAAGAAGACCACAGGGGCCGTGAACAGCGGCGCATAGAGCCGGGCCGCCTCGTCCTTTTGGGCCAGCACGCAGCGGTCCTCCAGCCTGCCGTCCACATTGGAGTCACAGTGGCCGCAGGCCAGGCAGGGCAGGACCTCGTGCTTGCGCAGGCGGATGATCTCGGCCGCACCGCCCGCCTCCTCGATTCCCTTGAGCAGCAGCTCGGCCGCATGGTCGGTGTTGCCCTTGCGGTGGCTGCATGCGTAGATGACGGCTTTTGGTTTCATGGTTCAGTCCTGTGTGCCGTAGACCGGCTTTTTGCGGGTGAAGATGTAGCGCACGTAATCATCCTCGTTTCGGGATTCGAGGGCCCATTCCGGTTATATGTCCAAAGTGGCGTAGACCTCGGGGAACGAGGAGGGCGATCCCGTTATCTCGATCCTGTCGGTCTTGGAGTGGCGGAGGTACCAACCTACCTCCCTGCCCAGTCCTCAGCACTTGCCCCGCACGTCCGCGTACACGGTTTCCTCCATTATACGTCTCCCCTGAATTCGGAAAAGAAGGGGTTGTGGTGCATTTCGTCGCCCACGGTGGTGTCCGGGCCGTGGCCGGAAAAGAGCCTGGTCTCCTTGGGCAGGGTGAATATCTTTTCCGCCACCGATGCCTTGAGCACTTCCAGGCTGCCGCCCGGGAAGTCGGTGCGTCCTATGGAGCGGTAGAAGATGAGGTCGCCCACGAAGCAGGCCCCGGCCTCCGGGAAATAGAAGGACAGGCTGCCAGTGGAATGGCCCGGCGTGGTGAAGACCTTGCAGGCCAGACCCGCGAATTCGTGCTCGCCTTCGCCGATCTCCTCGATCTCGAACATCTCCACGCTGGGCAGGCCCATCATGCCGCCCCGGCCCAGCTCCGTGGAGAGCAGGGGCTTGTCGTCGGCCCCGGCCAGGATGGAAACGCCGGTGGCCTCGGACAGGGCCCTGTTTCCGTAGGTGTGGTCGAAATGCAGGTGGGTGTTCAGAATATGGGTCAGGGTCAGGCCCTCTTTTTCGAGGTGGGCCAGCACTTCGGACGGGTCGCCTCCCGGGTCAACCACCACGGCCTTGCCGTCATGGGAGAGCACGTGACAGTTGGTTTCCAGCGGGCCGAGGGGAAAGGTCTTTATCTGCATCTAGAAGTCCTCCAACAGGAGTTCGGTCAGTGGTTTGCGTTGGGAGTCGCCCCGCTGGGCCGGGTGGCCCACGGCCAGGACGGCCTGAAGTTCGTAGTCGTCGGGGGAAAGGCCGAGCGCACCCAGTGAGGCGGCCTGGTCGTTGATGATCTGGCCCAGCCAGACCGCGCCCAGGCCCAGCGCGTGGGCCGCCAGCAGCATGTTCTGGATGCAGGCTCCGGCCCCCTGATGGTCCTTGGTCTCGCTGTACATGGCCTCGCGCTGCAGCAGCACGCAGACCAGGGCCCCGGCGTTGCGCACAATGTGGCCGTACTTGGTGCATTGGGCCAGTTCTTCCCGGCGTTCGTCGCCGGGCAGGATCACCAGGAAACGCCACGGCTGGTTGTTGAGGCCGCTGGGGGCCCATTGCCCGGCCTCGAGCATGGCCGTGAGATGGTCCCGGGACACGGGCTCTTCCGTGTATTTGCGGATGCTGCGCCGTTCCCGGATGGCCCGCAGAACGGCGTTTGTGTCGTTAATCATTGTCATTCTCTCCAGAGGGTCTATGGAAAAAGTGTAGCGTTTCGGCTGCCGGGGAGCAAGTTCTGAAGATTTCGGATGCGTGATATGCGGCTGTGACCTTTGGCAAGGGTCTGTCGTATATATGTGCAGCGAACGGAAGGAGAAGTGGTTGAAAAGGTGACGCAAGCGGAACTGCCCATTGATGAGGAGCACGAACGGGAAATCGTGCACTGCGTGCTGCAAGGCGATGTCCAGGCCTTCGAGGCCTTGGTCCTGCGTTACCAGAAGCCGCTGTATAACCTCGCCCTTCGCGCCACCGGAAACGAGGACGCCGCCGCGGACCTGACCCAGGAGGCCTTTACGAGGGCCTATGCGCAGTTGGAGCGGTTTGACAGGAAAAAGCGTTTTTTCCCCTGGCTGTATACCATCGCCGTCAATGTGGTACGCGACCATCTGCGTAAAAAGGGACGGGAGAGGGTCATGGGCGTTGAGGATCCGGAGGGCATGGCGGCCCGCGCCTGGAGCGGCGATCGGGATGCCATGCAGGACCACATGGAGCTGAAGCGCCTTGTCAGGGAGATGGAAAACCTGCCCCTTGATTACAGGGAGGCCCTGGTGCTTCGCTTCAGGCAGGATTTTTCCATGAAGGAGATCGCCCAGGCGCTGGGGATCGGACTCAGCGGGGCCAAGATGCGCGTCAGCAGGGGGCTGCAGATGCTGCGCAAGCGCCTCAAGGAGCAATGATATGAGCAAGGAAAGAGATCAATACAGCGATGAATGCATCGGAAGGCTGATCCAGGAAATGCCGGAATCCACGCCTCCGCCCTGGCTTGCCTCGCGGGTCATGGCCAATCTCGAGGCCAAACGGCCCGGGGTGTGGGAGCGGTTCCGGGCCTGGATGACCACGCCCGTGTCCCTGATGGTTTCCCCGGCGCGGGTGGCTTTCGCCTCCCTGTTGCTGGTCGCGGCGCTCGGCGTGGCCGGGCTCATGGGGACCGGGATGCCGGGGGCCGGGCCGGGCAATGCCGACGGCCTCATGCCCGTGAGCTTCGTGCTCAAGGATCCGTCCATGGGCTTTCGGTCCGTGTCGGTCATAGGCTCCTTCAACGGCTGGGACGCCCGGAACAACCAGATGGAATATGTCCCCGAGACCGGCATGTGGGTCTTTCGAACCCGCCTGCCCGCCGGGGACCATGAATACGTGTTTCTCGTGGATGGCGAAAAGGTGCTCCAGGACCCCCAGTCGGTCCTGTCCAGGGATGACGGTTTCGGAAACAGGAACTCGGTACTGCTGATCAAACATGAAAGTGAACAGTCGCTTTAGAATTTCGGCCCTCGCGGCCATGCTGCTCTTGCTGTTGTCGTCGGCCGTCCTTGCGGGTGCGAAGTTGGATTCCCTTGCCGCCAGGGCGGGGAAGTGCGGGGTGGATGATGCCGTTATCGCCGGCGTCATGCGTCACGCACAGGAGGGCGCACCCGCAGGACAGGCCGCTCAGTCCATACTGGATATCCTGATCCGGAGTTGCGAGGCGGGCCTGCCGCAGGCGCCCTTTGCGGGCAAGGTGTCCGAAGGGTTGGCCAAGCGGGTTCCCCTGCAACGGATCGTTCCCATCCTTGAAACGCGTTTCAAGGATTATTCCTTTGTGCGCGAACTGCTTGTCCGTGAGGGAACTGATTCCTCCGGCCTGCAACAGGATACCGCCATCCTGGGCGACGCCCTTGCCTCGGGCATGACCCGGCAGGAGCTGGAAATCCTGTTTGCGAGGCTTCATCGGGAAAATCCGATGGACGCGGTGCTCGGGGTGCAGCTGTATTCCTATATGTTCCTGGCGGGGTTGGGCAAGGATGCCTGTGAGCGGGTCGTGGCCGCCGGCCTGGAACACGATGCCCTGAATCCGGATTGGCTCGGCTTTTCCCGGGTTGTTGTCCTGGCCAAGCGCAAGGGCCTGGAGGACGAGGCCATTGCCCGGGCCGCTGTTCAGGCGCTCTCTGAAAAGGCGGACGTCAAGCGCGCCATGATGCTCTTGGGCTTTACCGCCCGCCCTGTCCTGAATTCCGACGAATAGATTTGTGACCAATCCCGACTGTGCGGCGTATACCTTTTTGAAACGTACAGATCAGGGGCCTTGGTACTCCCCCGTAAAAAAATAAGGTATGAGGAGACTGGAAATGTTGGCGCATAAGAAAGTATTTTTCGGGCTGCTTGTCTTGCTGGCCCTGGTGGTGATGGTGGGGACCGCTCCCGCCATGGCGCAGACCGACGATCCCGCCGCACCGGCTGATGCCGTGGACACCACGGGAGATCCCGCCGGGGATACCGGTGATACCACCGGCGGTGAAACCGGCGAGGGCGAAGAAGGTCCGACTTTCAGCAACCCGGCGCAGGCCGCAAAGGCCGACGCCCTGGCTGACGCCGCCGCAGCAGCCAACGCGGACGCCCTGGCCGACGCCACGGAAGCCGCCGAAGCATCCGTGAGCGAAGCCGAAGGCCAGGTGGCCGACGCCCAGACCGCTGTTGACGACGCCCAGGCTGCCCTGGATGCCGCCGAGGAGAGCGGTGACGAAGCCGCCATCGCCGACGCCCAGGCAGCCCTGGATGCCGCAACCCGTAGTCTTGATGACGCAACCGCCAATCTCGACAGCGTGAAGGCAGAAGCAGACCAGGCCATTGCCGACGCGGCTTCCGCCAGCGCGGAAGACATTGCCGGCATGCGTGAAGAGGGCATGGGCTGGGGCGAAATCGCCCATGAACTGGGTGTGCACCCCAGTGTGCTCGGACTCGGTCACCAGAAGATGAAGGGCAACCTGAACCGCAATACGGAAATGGCCGGAACCGGCCCCGGGGTTGGCAAGGGCAAGACCAAGCGTAATGTGAAGGACGGCGTTGCCGATACTCCCGGTTCCGCCAATGCAGCCGGCAATGGCAAGGCTCTCGGACTCGGCAAGGCCTCCAAGAACGCCAAGAGCGGCGCCAAGGGTTCCGCCTCCAGCTCGAATTCCGGCAATGGCGGTGGCAACAACGGCCAGGGCAAGAGCAATGCCGGCGGAAACGGCAAGGGCAAGGGCAAAAACAAGTAGTTTTGAGAAAGACGCAAGCATGGCGGATGGGCCTCTGGTCCGTCCGCCATGTTATTCTTTGTCTTCCGTTCTGGACTCTCCCGAGAAGTGGAGAGTATTCTCGTTTTCAGGGTCGGGTTTTGCGAAAAGTTGTTTTATCCATTGATGGAGTGTTTCAATGACAAGGTTTTCGGGGATTGTTGTTCTGCTTTTGCTGATGGTTGCGGGCGGGTGCGCCGAGGTCATGGGACCCTATTACCTGCAGCAGCGTGAATATGGGCGCGGGATTGAAACCTACAGCCAGACCGTGAAGGAGAACCCGGGGGATTCGTCCGCGTGGTATTATCTCGGCAGGCTGTATCTTGGCGACGACAAGCCCAAGGAGGCGCAGGTCGCTCTGGTCCGCGCGGTGGAACTGAAGCCGGATGACGCGGACTACCTCTTCTGGCTCGGGGTGTCCAAGTGGGCGCAGCAGGATTTCGACGGCGAGCGGGAAGCCTACAAGCGGGCTCTTTCCTATGACGATGACCACGTGCAGGCCATGCTCTACCTGGGGCACAACCACCTGGACCGGGGAGAATGGGCGGAGGCCAAGGCGCTCTATGACCGGGTCCTCAAGTGGGACCGGTACAACCCCGAGGCCCTGTATAACCGCGCCGTGGCCCTGGGCCGCCTGGGCGACAGGGAAGGCGAGGTCAGCCAGCTGAAGCAGTTCCTTGAATACTATCCGGACGGCAGTCTGGCCCTGTACGCCACGGTCCGGCTGAACCAGCACGGCGATTTCACCTACAGGAATTTCATCATCGGCAGCCGCAACCTGACCCTCATGCCCTCGGCCTTCCGGGAGGGGACTGCGGAACAGGTCTTCGAGACCAAACCATCCCTGGCCGTTCTCGGGGCCATGATGGAAGAGAACGACAAGCTTTCGATACACATCGTTTCCTATTGCAAGGGGGACAAGGAACTGGCGCGCAAGCGGGCGCAGGCCGTGAGGGGGTACATCCTGTCCGGACATCCTCATTTTGATCCGGCCCGGCTTCCCCTGAGCTGGTTCGATGTGTCCGAAACTGTCGAGGTCCGGGGCAAGAAGTACTTTCTCGATGAATCGGTCCAGTTCATCACGGCCGTTCCCGAAAAATAGCACGTCACCCCTTCGAGTTCATGAAGCGGCCCCGAAAGAGGGCCGCTTTTTTTTGCCGTTCCGTCTGCCGAAAAAACAGCCATTATTAATATCTCCGGCCCCTTGCCATAAAAAATGCGCAAGGCGTATAAGGGAGGTGAGGAGTCTTGTGTGGGAGAACATATGGCTGAACCCGACGATATTCAACTGGCCGAGGACTATCTGCAGATCAGTCCCAACATCCTGGAGACCTTCCCCCGGGACAGGGCCCCCGTGGACCTGTATATCCTGGATGAGGGCATCGGCAACGTGCGCCCGCTGTACCACAAGGGCGATCCCCTCGGCGGGCAGCGCTATGCCAGGATACTTGACCATTGCCGCGACGAGCAGCTGTTTCTCTATCGCAAGGACTACCGCGAATACGCCCAGCACCTGAGCAAGCGCCTGGGGCTGGTGCTGGTGGAAAGCGATCTCAACGACCGCGAGGTTGCGGAGATATTCTTCCTGGCCCTGCATTACCGGCTGGTGGATTTCTTTGACCAGCCCATGCAGGGCCGTCTGCGGGACCTGAAGCGGGACCTGAGCATCCTGTCGGAATTCCTCTGGATAGACCCGGTCCGCACCGACTTCCTGTGCCACAACCTGGACAAGCACAACGATCTGGCCACCCATGCGGTGAACTGCACCTTCATCGGCCTGGGGCTGTACGCCATGCACTACAGGAAAAAGGTGGGCCGACTGAACCTGACCCACATGGCCCTGGGCCTGGCCCTGCACGACCTGGGCATGACCATGGTGCCCGAGTCGGTCAAGGAGAAGGAGGGGGTGCTGCTGCACCGGGACAAGGAGGCCCTGCAAAAGCATCCGGACCTGGCCATGGGCATGCTCAAGAGGCTCAAGGTGGACGATCAGATCGTGGAGAAGTGCGTCATGGAACACCACGAGCGCCTGGACGGTTCCGGGTATCCGGCCCGCCTGAGCGGGGAGCGCATCAGCGTGCCGGGCCGTGTCTGCGCCCTGGCCGATTCCTTTTGCGCCGGGGTGGAGGAGCGCTCGTTCCGGTCGGGCAAGAACGCCCTGGAGGTGGCCGCCTCCCTGGTCAAGCAGGACAGCAAGTATGACGTGGTTCTGGCCCGCAAGCTTTATGAACTGGTCGAGTGCGGCTTCGAAGGCTGCCGCACTAGATGATGTAGCCGCCCCTTTCCAGCCGTTCCGGGTCGGCGGTAAGCACCATGGCCGTGGTCATCTTCCGGAACCCCAGCTTTTCGTAGAATCCCATCATGGCGGGCACCGAGTGGAGCTGCACGTTGGGCGTGTCCAGCCGTTCGATCATGGCCCGCATCATCCGTTTCCCAAGCCCCTGTCCCTGGTATTCCGGGAACATGCACAGGTCGTAGATGACGGACCAGGCCACCTGGTCGGACAGGGCCCGGGCCAGCCCCACCAGGGTGCCGTTGTCCCAGGCGAAGCAGACCAGCTGGCTGTTTTCGAAGATTTTTTGCAGCCTGTCCGGCTTGCGCGTGCCCAGTGGCGCGCGCTCGAAAATGGTACAGGCGTGTTCCCAATCGATGTTTTCGATATCAAAGGTAAGTTCTATGTTTGGCATTATTTCCACCATGTCTTCATGCGCGCCACCTCGCGGTCGTCCGAGGTGCGCATCAGGATGTGAAGGGCCGTGTCGTCGTCCTGGGGCATGCACAGGCAGCGCAGTTCGTCCCCGGCATGGCACTCGGCCCGGTACTGCACGTCGCCGCCCACGCACCGGCGTTCGCGCTGCCATTGCTCGGGCGCGGATTCCAGCAGGAACTCCACCTGGCGGATGCTGTTTACGTGTCCGTTCACGTCGTGGTCGCCCTTGCGGGCGATGATCCTGACCTCGCGCTCTCCTTCCTTGATGCGCTTCACGGCCCGGCCTTCGAATTCCAGGGCGGGCGGCAGGTCCGGGATGACCCGCTGTTCCAGCAGGTCGTCCACCGAGGTGGCCTTGCGCGTATCCAGGTCGATGACCGCCCAGGCGCTCACGCCCCGGCCGATGACGTGCTCGTTCTGGCGCACCACGAAATCGCGGGTGGCCACGGTCTTGAGCGTGCCGGAGGGCCAGGTCTGCACGGCGACGGATTCCCCGAAGCCGGGCATGGCGTCCATGTGCAGGTAGGCGCGCGAAAGCACCCAGATGCGGCGGGTCCGGATCAGGTCCTCGTACCCGAAGCCCAGGTCGGCGGCGTGACGGGTGGCGATGTCCTGAAGGTGGTTGCACAGGGCCGGCAGGGTGGCCCGCCAGTGCTCGTCGGTTTCGTAGGAGCGGATGTCGTAGTTTCGGGTCAGGGTGAGGTCGTTCATGGTCGGGCTCTTCTGCGGCGGTTGTCGGTTTTGTGAATACGTTGATTCTGTATGCCCTTCGCGGCCCGGATGCAAGTGTGTGCGGTTATGCGTCTTTGGGCCGCCCTGCGATGACTGCGTCCAGGGCGCCGCTTTTCCGCTCCCGGCGGACCAGGGCGTCGAAACGGGCGAGGATGTCCCGCACTTCGGGATATTGCTTGCGGATGCCCAGGTGGAAAGAGGCGGTTCTGGGGTTTTCGATTTCGTGGCAGGTGACGGGCGGGGCCAGTCGTAGCCGGGAGAGCGTGCCCTTCACGTCGGGCAGGGAGCCGATGAACACGTCCTGGCGGTTTTTTCCCACCAGGTGGAAGGCCTCCTGCACGGTCTTGGCCCGGTAGACCCAGAGCCCGGCGGGCAGGATGGAGTACATCCAGGCGTCCCCGAGGTAGTTCACCACCTGGAACCCGCCGAGATCCTCCAGGGTGCGGATGCCCTGTATGGCCTCGGCCCGGGGATTGGTGGCGCTGTAAAAGAGGTAGGTTTTGGTCCTGACCACCGGTTCGGCGGAAAAGTCCAGGTACAGGCGGCGTTCCGGCGTGGGGGTGGTGCACAGGGCGTCGCCGTCGTCCTGGCGCACCAGGAGCTGTGAACGCTTCCAGGGGAAGGTCCTGTGCCGGAGCCCGAAGCCCATTTTCTCGCCAAGCAGGAAGTCCAGGGAGTCCGGCAGCAGGCCGTGCACGGTCCCGTCCACGGCATAGCTGTACGGTGGAGCGCCTTCGGCATAGTTGACGGACAGGAGCGGCCCGGCGATTGCCCGCAGGGGAGCGAGGAGCCCCGCCGCGCCCGTCGCGGCCATGCTTTTGATGAAATCCCTGCGGTTCATGTTTTCCCGTTTCGGTTACGTTTAGCCCAGGAAGTTCCTGATGCCCGTGAACACGATCTGGGCGGCCAGTGCCGAAAGCACCAGTCCGGTGATCTTCTGGAGCATGGACAGGCCCATCTTGCCCACCAGGCGGCGGATGGCCGGGCCCAGCAGCAACAGGACGCCGATGGACATTCCCGCGGCAACCAGGGCGGCTGCTCCCAGCAGCTTCTGGGTGGTGTCGCCCAGCTCCGCACCCAGGATGAGCAGGGTGCCGATGGTGGCCGGTCCGATGGTCACGGGTATGGCCAGGGGCACCACCGAGATGTCGCCTTCCTCCTCGGGCGCTTCCGGTCCGCTGCGTCCGCCCACCAGCTTGACCGCCGAGAGAAAGAGCAGGCTGCCCGCGCCGATGCGGAAGGCGTCCAGGGTGATGTCCAGGGTGGCGAAGATCTCGTTACCCACGGAATAGAGGACAAGGCCGATGACGATGGCCGCACAGGCCACGCGCACGGCGATGCTGCGCTGTTGCTTGAGTTCCATGCCCTTGGTCATGGACAGGAACACCGTGAGCACGAAGAACGGCGTCAGCAGGAAGAACAGCTTTATATAGAGGCTGAAAAACAGTGATGTCATGGGTAACCCTTATACGTTTGATTTCGAAAAAGGGCTACATGCTCTGTTCGGCGGCAAATGGCAAGAGCCAATTGTCGTCCCTCCTGCCGTCCTGCATGGCCACCACCCTGTCGCCCAGGGCATAGGCCTCGTGGAGGTTGTGGGTGATCATGACCGTGGGGACCGCATTTTCGTGCACGATTTCCCTGAGCAGCGCGTGCAGTTCCTGCCGGGTGCGCGAATCCAGGGAGGAAAAGGGTTCGTCCAGGAACAGGGCGCGCGGCGAGCGGGCAAAGGCCTGGGCCAGGGCCCCGCGCTGGCGCTCCCCGCCGGATATGGCCGAGGGCTTGCGGTGGCGCAGCTCCCAGATGCCCATGCGTTTCATGAGTTCCCGGGCCCGGTTTTCATCGGATGCGGCAAAGAGGACGTTCTTTTCCAGGGTCAGGTGCGGAAACAGGGTGTAGTCCTGGAACACGAAGCCGATGTGGCGCTGCTGGGGCGGTACAAAGGTGTTGGTGTCCGTGTCGTTCCAGAGCTCTCCGTTGCAGCGCACCGAACCGGAATCAGGACGCTCCAGCCCGGCCAGCATGCGTATGAGGGTGGTCTTGCCCGCGCCGGAAGGTCCCACGATGCACAGGATCTCGCCTGGATCGCAGGTCAGGTCCATGGTCAGGGAATAGGCTTCCAGCTTTTTGCGCAGGGTCGCTTCGATCATCGGCGTCCACCTCCGTATTGGCCGTTGCGGTCCAGGCGGCTGATGAGAAAGAGCACCACGTAGCTCAGGCCCAGAAGCACGGCGGACAGGGCCCATGCGTCCGCATATTCCAGGCTTTCCACGCTCTCGTATATGGATATGGACGCCACCTTGGTCTGGCCGGGGATGCTGCCCCCGATCATGAGGGCAACGCCGAATTCGCCCATGGTATGGGCAAAGACGAGCACTGCCGCTGTGGCCAGCCCACCCAGGGAGTTGGGCAGCACCACGCGGAAAAAGGCCTGGCGGCTGGAAAGGCCGAGCACTGCCGCGGCCTCCATCAGGCGCGGGTCCAGCTTCTGGAAGGCGGCCTTGAGCGGCAGGATTGCGAAGGGCAGGCTGTAGACCATGGAGGCCAGCACCAGCCCGGAAAAGGTGAACACCAGCCGCCCGCCGAACAGGGATTCCCAGGCCGCGCCCAGCGCGCCGTGGGGCCCCAGGAAGACCAGCAGGTAAAAGCCGAGGACCGTGGGGGGAAGCACCAGGGGCAGGCAGCAGGTGGCCTCGACGAATCCCTTGCCCGGGATCCTGGAAAAGGCCAGCAGCCAGGCCACTGGCAGGGACGCCGCCAGAAGCAGCGGCGTCACCACCAGGGCCAGTTTGCCGGTTATGAAGAGTGAAGTGATGTCCATGCCTACTCGTAGCCGAATTTCTTGACGATGTCCCTTGCCTCGGGGGCCTGGAGCACGAAGGTCAGGAACTTGTCGGCCTCGGCGGCGTGGTCCTTGAGCGGGCAGACGGCCTGGCTGATGAGTCCGGCCTCGGGCATGGGCCAGGTGGTTCCCATTGCGCCGTTTTCGGAAAGACCCTGGGAAAGCGCCACAAAGGCCGCGTCAGCCGAACCGGAGAATGCGAACTGGAAGGACTGGCCAACGTTCTTTGCGAATACCAATTTGTCGGCGACATTTTTGTAGGCTCCGACATCCTGCATGGCCTTTTCCGCTGCCGCGCCGTACGGGGCGGTCTTGGGGGTGGCGATGGCAATGGACTTGACCTGGCCGTTTTTCAGGACGTCCTTCCAGTCCTTCAGGTTCTTGAGCGCATCCAGCTTGGACCAGAGCACGGACTTGCCCTTGGCGTAGACCTTGGGTTCTCCCGCCATGCCCGCTTCCTGGAGCATTGCGGGGCGCTTTTCGTCGGCCGCGAAAAAGAGGTCGATGGGCGCGCCGTTCTTGATCTGGCCGTAGAGCATGCCCGTGGAGCCGAAGGTGCACTGCACCTCCACGCCCGTCTTTTCCGAGTACAGGGCGGCCAGTTGCTTCATGGGGGCCGTGAAGTTGGCGGCGCAGGCCACGGTGATGGTTTCGGCCAGGGCCGGGGAGGCCAGGCAGACCGTCAGGATTGCCGCCGCAAAGAAATGTTTGCAGAGCGTTATCATTTTGATACGATCAGATGCCTTTGCCGTGATGGGATGGGAAGTTTTCATCGTTTCTCCTTTGGCAGGCCGGGCCGGGATCGGTCTGTCAGTATGTTGTTTTTCAACCGATAAGCAAGCGCAGTGCCACTGGCGGCGAGGGGGATGCCGGAAGCGACGGGTTTAATATATTTCTATAACAGGCTTGTAATGCTGGGATTATCCCGGGTCAAGGCGTATTCGACCCGAAGCGTCCTTCCTGCATTGAAATGTCGGTTTGGAATTGTGCTTCTTTGTTTGCCAGAAGAATTGCCTTTTGGTAGTTAGGAGCCTAATACTATTCGATTTGGAAAAAAAGACATGCTCAAAAGTATACAACCTTATGTGAAACGATATGCCCGGGTCATCGCCAAGGTCGTCGGCATCGACGTGGAGGTGGTGGATGCGGACATGATCCGCATTGCCGGGACCGGCATCTACGAGCAGGGGGTCGGCGAAAGCATCGACCAGGAAGGCGAGGTCTACCGCCATGTGATGAAGAGCCGGGATCCCTTTATCATGGAAAATCCGCGCGAGCACGGCCTGTGCGGGAGCTGTCAGCGCAAGGACCAGTGTCGCGAGACCATGTCCGTGTGCACGCCCATCGTGGACGGCGCGGACGTGGTCGGGGTCATCGGCCTGGTCTGCTTCAGCGACGACGAGCGCAAGACCATCCTGCAGAACCGCGAAACCTACGTGGACTTCCTGGTGCAGATCGCGGCCCTCATCGCCCACAAGCTCCGGGACCAGCGCCAGGTGGCCGAGGCCCAGGATTTCCTCGACCTCATGATGCAGGTCATGGATGTCTATAACCGGGGCGTGGTGGTCTTCAATGCGGGCGGCTGCATTTCCTACATCAACCGTTTGGCCCGCCTGGAACTGGGTCTGGAACCGGACGAGGAACCCGGCTGCATCCGGGTGGAGCGCACCGGCGATTTCTTTTCCGACCTGGAGGAGTTCACGGTCAACGTGCACGGAAGCCGGCGTTCCCTGGTGGGCCGCCTGGAGGAACTGCCCTCGGCCAACCAGAATTTCGCCAGCGTGCTGGTGTTCGATTCCCTGCCGCGCATGACCCAGCGCATGTCCCAGTTCTCCGCCGGGGAACATTCCGGACTCAACGCCATCCTGGGCAAGTCCCGCAGCCTGATCCGGCTCAAGGAACAGATTCGCCGGGTGGCCGCCTCCACCTCGACGGTGCTCATCACCGGGGAATCCGGCACGGGCAAGGAGCTGGTGGCCCGCGCCATCCACGCCACCAGCGACCGGGCCGACAAGCCGTTCATCGCCATCAACTGCGGCGCGCTGCCCGACAACCTCCTGGAGTCCGAACTTTTCGGGTACACCAAGGGGGCCTTTACCGGGGCCAACCCCAAGGGCAAGATCGGCAAGTTCGAGCTGGCCGACGGCGGGGTCATCTTTCTGGACGAGATCGGTACCCTGCCGCTCTATCTCCAGGTCAAGCTGCTGCGCGTGCTCCAGGAACGACAGTTCTGCCGTCTGGGCTCCAACCGGCTCATCCATGTGGATATCCGGGTCATCGCGGCCACCAACGACAACCTTTCCGACCTCATCGACCAGGGCCATTTCCGCGAGGACCTTTTCTACCGGCTCAATGTCATTCCCCTGGAAACGCCGCCCCTGCGCAACCGTCCCGAGGACATGGAAGTGCTGGGTGACTATTTTCTGCACAAGTACTGCGAGCGGTTCGGCAAGCGTCCCGCCCCCATGGACGATGCGGTCCTGGACGCCTTCAAGGTCTACAACTGGCCGGGCAACGTGCGCGAGTTCGAGAACGCCATCGAGTACATGGTCAACATGATGCCCGACGGCGGGCCGCTGCATCCGGGCCTGCTTCCCCGCAAGCTGCTGGGCAGCCTGGGTCACGGTGCGCCCGCCTCTGCGCCGGTTGCGGCGAACGGGGAAGAATCCCTGCCCCTGCTGCCCCTCAAGGTGCTGGAGCGCCGGGCCATTGTCGCAGCGCTGCAGCATTTCGGCTCGGACACCAAGGGCAAGAAGCTGGCGGCCGAGTCGCTGCAGATCGGCATCGCCACCCTGTACCGCAAGATCAAGGAATATGACATTGCGGGAGCATAGCAGCTTGACTCTCCGTTGCATGAATGGGCCGATCTCCGCAGGAGGTCGGCCTTTTTTAGTGGATATTCAGGTTGATATCAAAATGATAGAACGAGGCGCCCAAGAAAATTGTGTTCCGGTCAGGAGTGATTTCCTTGCGATTCGTGCTTTCCGACAAACTTTGGTGCATCTCATTGCGCTTTGCGAGGTCTGCGCAGGAAATTTTTCTCGCTTCGAGAATCCATTCTCATTCTGATAGTAAAATATTCCCTGAGTCTTTGTCTTTGATGTATATGCTAATATTTTGATTTTATTTGATTTTTACAAAATTATCTCTCAGGCGCATTTCTGGCCCCATCTTTGCTATTTAGGTTCCAAACTTTCTTGAACTCAATTTACTTTCAATCATAGAAGGAGACTGTTCATGTCCAAAACCATCATCAAGACCGAAAATGCACCGGCCGCTGTCGGACCTTACTCCCAGGCCGTCCGGCACGGCAGCATGATTTTCGTTTCCGGCCAGCTTCCCATTGACCCGGCCACCGGCAAGATGCCCGAGGCGGCTGCGGACCAGGCCAGGCAGAGCCTGACCAACCTGAAGCACATCCTTGAAGAGGCCGGTTCCTCCATGGCCAATATCATCCGCTGCGGCGTGTTCCTGACCAACCTGGGCGATTTCGCCGCAGTCAACGAAGTCTACGCCACCTTCTTCGAGGGCGATTTCCCGGCACGCGCCTGCGTGGAAGTTTCCAAGCTGCCCCTGGGCGCCAATGTCGAAATCGAATGCGTGGCATTCGTCTAGGAGCGGGCACTGCAATGAGCAACGTTGAATTCATCGTCAACAAGGGAACCAAGAAGCCGGGCGAGGGCGCTTCCCTGGACATCCTGAGCCAGGAAGAGGCCGAAAAGGCCCGCGCCTATCACAAGAGTTTCCCCCAGTACGAGCCGACCCCGCTGGTGGATCTGCCGCATCTGGCCCAGTACATGGGCCTGGGCAAGGTCTTCGTCAAGGACGAGTCCCACCGTTTCGGCCTGAACGCCTTCAAGGTGCTGGGCGCTTCCTACGCCATCGGCCGCTATATTGCGGAGAGGCTGGGCATGGACGCCTCCGAGGCCACCTGCGAAAAGATCTGCTCGGACGAAGCCCGCGAAAAGCTCGGTGAAGTGACCTTCACCACCGCCACGGACGGCAACCACGGCCGCGCCGTTGCCTGGGCCGCCCAGCAGCTCAAGCAGAAGTCCGTGGTCTACATGCCCAAGGGCTCCGACCCCATCCGCCTGGAGAACATCCGTTCCCACGGCGCAGAGGCGTCCATCACCGACCTGAACTACGACGATGCCGTGCGCCTGTCCGACAAGATGGCCAAGGAACATGGCTGGGTCATCGTCCAGGACACCGCCTGGGAAGGCTACGAGGATATTCCGACCTGGATCATGCAGGGCTATGCGACCCTGGCGCTGGAAGCCCTGGAGCAGATGCGCGCCATGGGCACCGACGCCCCGACCCACGTGTTCCTGCAGGCCGGCGTGGGCTCCTTTGCAGGCGGCGTGCTCGGCTACCTGGCCTCCGCCCTGGGCGACAAGATGCCCAAGTTCGTCATTGTCGAGCCGGAAAAGGCCAACTGCATCTTCAAGTCCGCCGAGGCGGGCGACGGCAAGCCGCACAACGTCACCGGCGACCTGAACACCCTCATGGCCGGTCTTGCCTGCGGCGAGCCCAACACCATCAGTTGGGAACTGCTGCGCGACTACGCCGCGGCCTACATCTCCTGTCCGGACTACCTCGCCGCAACGGGCATGCGCGTGCTGGCCACCCCGCTCAAGGGCGACCAGGTCGTCATTTCCGGCGAGTCCGGAGCCGTAACCACCGGCATCCTGCACTACATCATGGAAACCGAGGAGGGCCAGGCCATTCGCGATGCGCTGGAGCTCAACGAGGATTCCAAGGTGCTGCTGGTCAGCACCGAGGGCAATACCTCCCCGCGCGCCTTCCGCGACGTGGTCTGGTACGGCGAACACAAGGACGAGGAACAGCATCGCAACAAGAAATAGCGAGCATCACCATACAGAGCCCGGTCGTAACCGGGCGCAACCATAGCATCCGGGCCAAGACAAGGGGCTTCATGACAATCGGTTCGCAACCGGCTGGGCAGCCGGAAGGGAGTTACGTCTCCTTGGGGATTGCGGACCACCTGCCGACCCTCCGTGAACAAAGCATGTGAACGGCAACCTCGTGAGCAAGCCCCCTTGGCCTCTCAACCGGAAGCAGATGTGCGATCAGGGGCGGGCAACCCGTTAAAACGCACACTGCTTCCGGTTTTCCCATATTCGTCTCGCCGCTCAAAATGGCTCGATTGCCGTGTTGCTGCGAAAAAACAGATCCTCACGTATGAGGATATACGCTCCGTGTCTGTTTTTTCCGGCGCCGTGCACTCAAACCATTTTGAGCGGCGAGATTACTGGTATTTATTGAATGCCGTGTACTTTCTACGCTTGGCGGAATGTGCTAGTTTTTCTTGAACGACAAAACAGGGAAGGAACCGACCATGATCGATCGTGATACCCAGAAACGCATTGTGGACATGGCAGCGGGCAGGGAGCCCGCCGACCTGCTCATCACCAACGCGAAAATTCTCGACGTCTTCAGCCACGAGATCGTGGAGTCCTCCCTGGCCGTGGGCGCGGGCCGCATTGTCGGCATGGGTGACTACGAGGCGCGCGAGACCCTGGACGCCAAGGGCGCGTATATCGTGCCCGGGCTCATCGACAGCCACGTGCACATCGAGTCCTCCCTGGTCTCGCCCAAGGAATTCGCACGGGCCGTGGTGCCCCACGGGGTGACCACCATCATCGCCGACCCGCACGAGATCGCCAACGTGCGCGGGCTGGACGGCATCCGCTACATGCTGGACGCCACCCGCGACCTGCCCATGAGCGTCTACATCCAGCTTCCCTCCTGCGTGCCCGCCACCGGTTTCGAGAATTCCGGGGCCGTGCTGCGGGCCGAGGACCTGGCCCAGCTCATTGACGAGGAATACGTGGGCGGCATCGGCGAGATGATGAACTACCCGGGCGTGGTCGCCGCGGACAAGGACGTGCTGGACAAGGTGTATCTGGGTATTTCGCGCGGCAAGGTGGTGGACGGCCACAGCCCGGCCATCTCGGGCAGGGAGCTCAACGCCTACGCCGCCTCGGGCATCAAGACCGACCACGAGTGCTCCACGGTGGAGGAGATGCACGAGCGCCTGCGCCAGGGCATGTACGTGCTCATCCGCGAGGGCTCGGCCGCCCAGGACCTGGAGGCATTGGTCAAGGGCGTCACGGACAGGAATTTCCGCCGCTGCATCTTTTGCACGGACGACCGGCAGCCCGAGGACCTGCTGACCAAGGGCAGCATCGACAACAACATCCGCAAGGCAGTGCGCCTGGGCCTGGACCCGGTCCTGGCCGTGGTCATGGCCTCGCTCAATGCGGCCAACTGCTACGGGCTCAAGGGCAAGGGGGCCATCGCCCCGGGCTGGGTCGCCGACTTCCTGCTGGTGGACGACCTTGCGGACTTCAATGTCCGGCAGGTCTACGTGGACGGCGTGAAGGTGGCCGAGAACGGCGTCACGTCCATCAAACTGGCCGATGCCGACGATTCCACGGTCACGGACACCGTGCATATCCAGCCGGTGACCGCCAAGGACCTGGAAATCAAGCTGCCGTGCCCCAGGGCCAACGTCATCTCCATGCTGCCCCACAGTCTGGTGACCAAGGCCGAGGTCCGCGACGTGCGGCCCGACGACATGGGCCTGTTCCAGAGCCGGAACAACCCGGGGCTGCTCAAGCTGGCTGTGGTGGAGCGCCACCACGCCATCGGCAACGTGGGCGTGGGGCTCATTGAGAATTACGGCTTGGAGAACGGCGCGGTGGCCACCACCGTGGCCCACGATTCGCACAACATCGTGGTTTGCGGCGACAACGACGCGGACATGCTGGCGGCCATCAAGGATATCGAGGCCATGGGCGGCGGCATCACCCTGGTGCGCGAAGGCAAGGTGGTCTGCCACCTGCCCCTGCCCATCGGCGGGCTCATGTCCGACAGGAGCGCCGAGGAAGTGGCCGCGCAGCTCAAGTCCATGGTGGAGATCGCCTACCGCGATTTTGCCGTGAACCCGGAAAACGAGGCGTTCATGGCGCTCAGCTTCATGACCCTGCCCGTGATTCCCGAGATCAAGCTCACGGACCAGGGGCTGTTCGACGTGCGTAAGTTCGATTACATTTCGGTCTGCGCCGAATAGGCCGTTGAAAAAACGCAATCTGCTGTGTCAGCGATGAAATCCAGACCTCTTGTGTATGCGCAATACACGGCGCGTCCTGGATTTCCTCGCTTCCTTGCATCTCACCATTTTTGAACGGCCTGTAAGAATACAAAGTAATCCAGTAGGCAGATAAACAAGGGGTAGGCATGAAACAAGTCGCGGGAGTGATTTTGGCCGCGGGCATGGCCAGCCGCATGGGCGACAACAAGCTGCTGCTTTCCGTGCGCGGCAAGGCCGTGGTGCGCAACGTGGTGGAGGCGGCATGCGCCTCCCGGCTTTCCCCGGTTATCGCCGTGCTGGGCCGGGACGCCGAGGCCGTGCGGCCGGAAGTCTCCCTCGACAGCGTCACGGTCGTGGAAAACCCGCAGTACTACCTGGGCTATGCCGAATCCCTGAACAAGGGGCTCGAGGCCGTGCCCGCATCCTGCGCCGGGGCCATGTTCCTGCTGGGCGACCAGCCCCTGCTTCAGCCCGCGACCATCGACGCCCTGGTGGAGGCCTTCCTGGAGGACCCGCGCCGCTGGGTGGCCCCGGAATATCACGGCACACGCGGCAACCCGGTCATCGTGCCGCGCACCTGGTTCGGCAAGATCCAGTCCCTGCACGGCGACACTGGCCCGCGCGAGTTCATCAACGATCCCCAGGCCCAACTGAATCTGGTGCCCGTGGAGGATGAAGGCGTCCTTTTGGACGTCGATACTCCCGCCGATTATATCAAGGTACGAAAAATGGGCTAGCAAGGCCGCCGATAGGGGCGCGTCTTCCGTGTCGTTCCAAAAAGGGCAGACCCTCGCGTATGTTTCAATACACGTCGGCCTGCTTTTTTTACTCCTCGTATTCGCACTCTTCTTGGCATCCTTGTGAGGGTTAAACGAAACACCCCGGATTGAGCCGAGCTCAATCCGGGGTGTTTCGTTTTATTAGGGGATGCAAGGGGGATTATCCCCCTTGCCCGCCGGAGGCAAAAGCCCCGCTAAAAGATCAGTTCAAACTGCTTCTGTTTGACCGAAGCGATGATCCAGGTGTCGGGCTGGCCGCCGGGCAGTTCGCGGGCGGCCCGGATGACCTCGTGGGCCTGCTCTTCGGAGCCGGTCCGGTCGGCCTTGTTGAGCACCAGCACCTTGCGCGCGCCCTCGGGGCAGCCCTTGAAGGCCCCCAATTCGTGCACGGCCAGATGCGCCAGCACGTCCGGGGTGACGGTGTCGCCGACCTGCACGCCCGCGATCTCGGCGATGCGCTCGGGCCGGAACACGTGCTCGTCGTCCAGGGGCATGCCGATGGAATCCAGACCCATGACCCCGATGTGCAGCGAGGTCAGGGGCGGCACCACGGGCTCGTGATCGGCCGGGGCCTTGAGCGGCTTCCTTGCCGCGCCGTCCGCCTCGATGACGATGTGGGCCGCCGCCGCCTGGTCGGGCAGCTCCTGGGCCTGGATGGGGTCCAGCCCCTCCAGCTTGTTCATGGCGTGCAGGGTCCGGTAGGCGGCCGTGACATGGCGCGCCTTGTCCAGACGGCTCTTGATGCGTTTGAGAAAGTTGGCGTTGCGGATTTTGAGCACCAGCCCGCCGGTCTGGTCCCGGTGGGGCGGCACGATGCGGGTGGTCGTGGTGGTGATGACCCGTTTTCCCGAGTCCGCCAGTTCATTGGCCAGCAAATACATGAGAGAGGTCTTGCCCCCGGCTCCGGTGATGGAGATGACCTTGTCGCCGGGGTTGACCAATTCGGCAATGGATTGGAGCAGCATGGTTCTAAATCTTGCCCGCCCGCGCCGCAATGAGTTCCGCGAGAATGCTGACCGCGATCTCCTCGGGGGTTTCGGCCCCGATCTTGAGTCCGATGGGGCAGTGCACCCGGGCCAGCTCCTCTTCGGTGAATCCCCGTTCCAGCAGCTGCTTGTAGGTCGCGTTGCGCTTGGGGATGCTGCCGATCATGCCGATGTACCGGGCGGGGCTGCGCAGCACCTGGGCCAGCACGTCCCGGTCATGGGCGTGGCCCCGGGTCATGATCACGGCAAAGCTTTCGTCGTCCAGCTCCATGGCCTCGCCGGCGTTCTCGAAGTCCGGGATGACCAGGGCGGCCCGGGCCATGGGGAAGCGCTCGGCATTGGAGAATTCCTCGCGGTCGTCCACCACCTTGACGTCGAAGCCCACGCCGGAGGCCAGCTCGGCCACGGCCCGGGAAACATGCCCGCCGCCGAAAAGGACCAGGGTGCCGCTCTTGGGCAGCGGGTCCACCAGGAAGGTCCGGTGTTCGTCGTGCAGCAGCTTGGTGCTCCGGCCGCGCATGACCGACTTGAGGTCCAGGCCGGGCATGGGCTGCTTGTTCTCGGTCATGTCCACGAAGCTGCGCTGCGGGTTCTGTTCCTCGGTGATGTCCACCACCCAGACCCCGCGCGATCCCTTGCGCGCGCATTCCAGGGCCAGCTCGTACTGGGCGGCCAGCTCCGGGGTGATGCGCTCGATGAGCACGTTCAGGATGCCGCCGCAGATCATGTCCGCGTCCCTGTCCGGGCCGAGAACGGTCATGTCGAAATGGAGCATGCGCGGCGCGCCGCCGTCGAGAATCTCGCGGCAGGCGGCAAGGGATTCGTATTCCATCTTGCCGCCGCCGATGGTGTCGTGAAGGGCGCCGTCCTGGTCCAGGAACATCTTGGAGCCCGGAAGGCGGGGGGCCGAGCCGCTCTTGTCCATGATGGTGGCAAGGGCGACGGTCCGGCCCGCCTGAAGCTGTTTGAGTATATGTCGTTCGATCATTTTACTGGAAGAGTTTGCAGATGTTGTCCTTCTTGAGGATATCCATGCACAGGCTGTTGCCGTCGGCGATTGTCTGCTCCAGATCGATGCTTGTCAATTTTCTTTCGCGCATGAGCACGCGGCCGTCCACCAGGGTGTGGGTCACGTCCTGTGCCGTGGCCGTATAGACCAGCTGGGAGACCGGGTCCCGGTCGCAGTTCGGGGTGGCGTGGATCTTGTTCAGGTCCACGATGGCCAGGTCGGCCTTCTTGCCCGGTTCGATGCTGCCCAGTTCGTCTTCCATGTGCAGGGCCCGCGCGCCGCCCAGCGTGGCCAGCTCGAGGACCATGTCCGCGGGCATTGCCGTGGGCGAAAGCAGACGCACCTTCTGGAGGAGGGCTGCATGACGCATCTCCCGGAACATGTCAAGATTGTTGTTGCACGGCGCGCCGTCCGCCCCGATGGAGACGCTCGCGCCCATGGCCAGCAGCTCGGGGATCTCGGCGATGCCCGAGGCCAGCTTCATGTTGCAGCTCGGGCAGTGGGCCACGCGGATGCCCTTGTCCGCGATGATGCGCTTTTCCTCCTCGTCCAGCCAGATGCAGTGGGCCAGGACCAGCTTGTCATGGGCCATGCCGATCTTGTCCAGGTAGAGGATGTTGCGCATGCCGCGCTCCTGCTCCACCAGGGCGATCTCGCCCCGGTTTTCCGAGGCATGGGTGTGGATCATCACGCCGTGGTGATCCGACATTTCCTGTACCTTGAGCATGAGCTTTTCGGTGCAGGAAACCACGAAGCGCGGGGCAAAGGCGTACTTGATGCGGCCGTTGGCGGACTCATGCCACTTTTCCAGGGCGGCCACGGATTCGCGCAGGGAGGACTGCGTATCCTCCATGAGTCCTGCGGGAACCTCGTCCCCGTGGTCCATCATGCACTTGCCCAGGAAGGCGCGGAAACCCGTGTCGCGCACGGTTTCGGCAATGGCGTCGAAGTGGTTCACGGTGCCCATGTCCAGGATGCAGGTGGTGCCGCCCATGAGCATCTCGGCGATGCCGATGCGGGCGGAGATGGCGTTGGTCTCGAAGGCGTGCGCCGCCTCCAGGGGCCAGATGCGCATTTTGAGCCAGTCCATGAGCTCCAGGTCGTCGGCCAGGCCCCGGAACAGGGTCTGGGTCAGGTGGATGTGGGTCTGGATCAGGCCGGGGATGACGATGCGCCCGGTCGCGTCGATGACTTCGTCCGCGTCGTGGGCCAGGCCCGGGCCTATCTCCCGGATGCGGTCGTTCTCCACGTAGATGTCTGTTTCGCGGAGTATTTCGCGGCCCGGGTTCATGGTCACCACCGTGCCGTTCTTGATCAGAATGCTTGTCATAGTCTCTTTCTCGTGAAATCGGCTCCGCCTCCTGAGCGGAGACGGAGCCGTTGTTGTATCCGTTTCCTTCCGGTCTAGTGCATCATGAACTTACCAATGAACAGGACGAACAGGAAGTAGGCAAGCACCGGAATTTCCTTCTGGCGTCCGGTCAGCAGCTTGAGCAGCACGTAGGACATCATGCCGAAGACGATGCCTTCGGCGATGGAGAAGGTGAACGGCATCATGACGATGGTCAGGAAGGCCGGGATGGAGTCGGTGTATTCTTCCAGGTCGATGTTCTTGATGGGGGTCATCATGAACAGGCCGACGATGATCAGGGTCGGTGCGGTGGCGGCGCCCGGGATCAGCAGGAACAGGGGAGCCACGAACAGGGCCAGGCCGAAAAGGATGGCCACGGTCAGGGCGGTCAGGCCGGTGCGGCCGCCTTCGGCCACGCCCGCCGCGGATTCCACGTAGGTGGTCACGGTGGAGGTGCCCATCAGTGCGCCGAGGGTGGTGCCGATGGCGTCTGCGAACAGGGCCTGCTTGGCGCGGGGCACGCAGCCGTTCTCATCCAGCATGCAGGCCTTGGAGGCCACGCCCACCAGGGTGCCCACGGTATCGAACATGTCCACGAACAGGAAGGTCATCAGGACCAGGGCCATGTCGAAGGTGAAGATCTGGTGGAAGTCCAGCTGGAACAGGATCGGGGACATGTCGGGCATCTTGAACATGGCGGACATGTCGAAGTGGGCCAGGTCGGTGACGCCGCAGAAGATGCCGATGACCGTGGAGGCCAGGATGCCGAAGAGCAGTGCGCCCTTGACCTTCTTGGCGATGAGGATGCCGGTGATGATCAGGCCGGACACGCACACCAGGGCCGGGCCGGAAATCATGTTGCCCAGGGTCACCAGGGTGGCGGGATGGGAGACCACGATGCCCGCATTTTTGAAGCCGATGAACGCGATGAACAATCCGATACCGGCCGAGATTGCGTGCTTGATGGGCAGCGGGATGCAGTTGACGATGGCCTCACGCAGGTTGGTGGCGGTCAGGATCAGGAAGATGATACCTTCCAGGAAGACCGCGGTGAGGGCGAACTGCCACGTGTAGCCCATGACCTGCACGACGGTGAAGGCGAAGAAGGCGTTGAGGCCCATGCCCGGAGCAAGGGCGAACGGCATGTTGGCCGCAAAGGCCATGAACAGGGTGGCGATGAAGGCGGAAAGGGCGGTGGCCCCGAAGACCGCTGCCGGATCCATGCCCGCTGCGGACAGGATTCCCGGGTTGACGGCCAGGATGTAGGCCATGGTCATGAATGTGGTCACGCCCGCGGTCATTTCCGTTTTGGGGTTCGTGCCGCATTTTGACAGGTTGAACCGTTTTTCCAAAAAGTCTTGGACAGACATCATACATCTCCTTATAGGATAGTCGTACTTTTACCGGTTCGGACAACTTCCTCACCCGTTAGTCTTCCGAACCGTACCTCACCGTTCCCCTGCCGGATTCGCCCGGCAGGGGTTCTTCTTGTCGCTATGGTTATGCGTCTTCGCAGACGGCTTCCATTTCGTGGTGTTCCACGTCGTCCACGTCCATGGGCAGCACCAGGTTGGCGATGATGGCCGTGAACCCGCCGGTGGTGATGGCGGAGCCGAAGATGGTCTGGGCGAACGCGGGCAGCTGCTTGACGATGTCCGGCGCGAAGACCACGCCCAGGCCCGTGCCGAAGGACAGGGCCATGATGAGCATGGCGCGCCTGGTGATGGCCTGGGAAGCCATGATCTTGACGCCCGCTGCGGCCACAGAACCGAACAGGATCAGGGTCGCCCCGCCCAGCACGGGCTTGGGTATCAGGGAGAAGATACCGCCCACGATGGGGAAGATGCCCACCAGCACCAGGAGGCCCGCGATGTAGAAGCCCACATAGCGGCTGGCCACGCCCGTGAGCTGGATGACGCCGTTGTTCTGGCTGAAGGTGGTGTTGGGGAAGGTGTTGAACACGGCTGCCAGGGCGGAGTTGAAGCCGTCCGCCAGCACGCCGCCGGAAATGGTCTTGATGTATTCGGGGCCCTTGACCGGCTTGTTGGAAAGCATGGCCGTGGCGGTCAGGTCGCCGATGGATTCCACTATGGTGATGATGTACAGGAAGGCCATGAGTATGAATCCGCTCCAGTCAAAGCCGATGCCGTACTTGAAGGGCATGGGGATGGACACCATCTGGACCTTTTCCAGCTGGGAGAAGTTCACGTCGCCCATGGCGGCGGAAATGGCGTAGCCCACCAGCAGGCCGATGGCCACGGAGCTGATGCGCACGAAGGGCCGCTTGCTGCGGTTCAGGACCACGATGATGGCCAGGACCAGGCCGCCCAGGCACAGGTTCTTGATGGAGCCGAAGGAGCCGTCGCCCATGGCGGCGAATCCTCCGCCGAAGTCGATGATGCCCACCTTGATCAGGGAGAGCCCGATCATGGTCACGACGATGCCGCTGACCAGGGGCGGGAAGACCTTGCGCAGCATGGGCAGGAAGCGGGAGCAGGTCATCTGGATGATCGAACCCACCAGGGCCACGCCGCAGATGGTGGCCACGGCTTCCTCGGGGCTGCCGCCCTTGCCGATGACGCCCATGCCGATGGAAATGATGGTGCTCAGGAACGCGAAGCTGGTGCCCTGGATGCTGAGCATCCCGGAACCGAGCGGGCCGAATTTCCTGGCCTGGATGAAGGTGGCCACGCCCGAGACAAACAGCGCCATGCTGATCATGTACGCGCTCATCTGGGGAGACATGCCCAACGCACCACTGATGATGATGGGCGGTGTCATGATGCCGATGAACATGGCCAGGAAATGCTGCAGGGCAGCGAACAGCGCGTCCTTCATCGGCGGGTTGTCGTTCAAGCCGTATATCAGCTCGAACTCTTTGTAGTTACAACTGGACTCCTGACTCATTGACCTCTCCTCATTCAGATTGGAGGTTTCCGACCCTGACAAATCCTGGCTGTTTACAGGCACCTGAATATAAGGCGACTAATTATCAAACCCTTCGCGTATGCAAGATACCTATTGGTTTGATGGGAGCGCTTTAAACAGGGTCCCCTGAAAATCATCCGACCAGAGCCGGTTTATGTATGCGACCCGGGTGTCCCTTCCCGAATCGGGCCTTCACGCCGGCCACGCCGACGTCGACAGCTAGAGGTTATTCCGTTGTACTTTCAGGTTTTCAAAGAGCGTCCCGCGGATGTTCTGTCCCGCGGGGCGCCCGGACACTACATATCTTTTTCCACGGCCTCAATGGCTTCCATTTCCTCAGGACCGCTGGGCGATCCAGGCAGCCGTGAGGTCGACCTGTTCCTCCTCTGCCGGAGCCTCGTCCGGCAACACCAGGTTGGCGATGATGGCGGTGAATCCGCCGATGCTGACCGGGGAGGAAAGGACCGTTTTCGGGAACGCCGGCAGGGCGTTCAGGATTTCCGGCGCAAAGGTCACGCCCAGCCCGGTGCCGAAGGACAGGGCCAGAATGAGCATGCGCCGCCGGGTCAGGGCCTCTGTCGCCACTATCTTGATGCCCGCGGCGGCCACGGATCCGAACAGGATCAGGGTTGCTCCGCCGAGCACGGGCTTGGGAATCAGGGAGAAGATTCCGCCCACAACGGGGAAGATGCCCACCAGCACCAGGATGCCCGCGATGTAGAAGCCCACATGGCGACTGGCCACCCCAGTGAGCTGGATGACGCCGTTGTTCTGGCTGAAGGTGGTGCACGGGAAAGTGTTGAAGGTGGCGGCCAGTGCACAGTTGACCCCATCCCCCAGCACTCCGCCGGAAATGGTCTTGATATATTCCGGACCGTTGACCGGTTTGTTGGAGAGCATGGCCGTGGCCGTGAGGTCTCCGATGGATTCCACAATCTGGATGATATACAGGAAGCCGATGAGCACGAAGGCGCTCCAGTCGAAGCCGATGCCGTATTTGAAGGGCACCGGAATGGCGACCATGCTCAACTTGCCGATCTTGGAGAAATCCACAAGCCCCATCAGGGTGGCCGCCGCATAACCCACCAGCAGGCCGATGGCCACGGAGCTGATGCGCACGAAGGGGCGCTTGCTGCGGTTGAGCACGATGATCGTCACGAGCACGAACATGCCCAGCCCCAGGTTTTCCAGGGACCCGAAACTCCCGTCTTTCATGGAGCTGAATCCGCCGCCCAGGTCGATGATCCCGGTCTTGATGAGAGACAGGCCGATCATGGTCACGACGATGCCGCTGACCAGCGGGGGAAAGACCTTCCGAAGAAAGGGCAGGATCCGGGAACAGGTCATCTGTATCAGGGTGCCCGCCAGGCAGACGCCGCAGATGGTGGCCACGGCCTTTTCGGGCGTGCCGCCGTTGTCGATGATGCCGGAACCTATGGCGATGATGGTGGTCAGAAAGGCGAAGCTGGTTCCCTGGATGCTGAGCATGCCGGAACCAACCGGGCCGAATTTCCTGGCCTGGATAAAGGTGGCCAGGCCGGAGACGAACAGCGCCATGCTGATCAGGTAGGCGCTCATTTCAAGGGACATTCCCAGCGTATTGCTGATGATGATGGTGGGCGTCATGATGCCCACGAACATGGCCAGGAAATGCTGCAGGGCAGCAAATACGGATTGGGGCACAGGAGGCTTGTCGTTCAGCTCGTAGATGAGTTTGAACTTGGTGCTGGTGGAACTGGAATCCTGACTCATTGACCTCTCCTCGAATCGATTGGAGGTTTGCCTTTTCCCGGCGAGGCCGGGTGTGGTGTCGATTCGGGTGTCCCCTTCCCGAACCGGGCCTTGTTCGCCGGGCGGGCCGGCGACACCGGCAACGAAACCTATCGTTGCCTGAAAAACCGCTCCGCCGCCGCATGGAGGGCGGAGCGGCATGTTTCTATTCCTCCTCGGCCACCTCCACGACGCTTTCCACGGCCTTGACGATTGTCTCGTAGCCGGTGCAGCGGCACAGGTTCCCGGCATGGCCCTTGCGGATCTCCTCGCGGGTCACCTTGCGGCCCTTGTTGCGCTCCAGGAAGGAGGTGGTGGTCATGATCAGGCCCGGGGTGCAGAAGCCGCACTGCACGGCTCCGGCCTCCACATAGGCCTGCTGCACCGGGGAGAGCTTGCCGTTCTTGCATTCGCCCTCGGTGGTGCGCACCTTTTTGCCGTTGGCCCACATGGCCAGGAATATGCAGGAATCCACGGCCACGTCGTCCACAAGCACGGTGCACGCACCGCATTCGCCCACGCCGCAGCCCTGCTTGACGCTGGTGAAGCCCTGTTCCCGCAGCACGTCGGCCAGGGATTTGCGGACATCCACGTCCAGGGTGAATTCCTTGCCGTTGACAGTCAGATTGATGGTCTGTTTTTTCATTTGAAAGTTCCTCCGGCGCGTTCTGCGGCCTGACGGGTGACGCGCTGGGCCAGGGTCCGGATGACATGCAGCCGGAATTCCATGCTGGCGCGCCAGGATGTGCGCGGTTTGACGTCCGCCTCCACTGCCTGGGCGATCTCGGCCAGGGTCGCGGCGGTGAGCGGCTTGCCCTTGGCGGCCTGCTCGGCGGTGGCGCAGCGGATCGGGGTGGGCGCGGAGACCGTGTAGGCCAGGCGCAGTTCCGAGATGGTTTCGCCGTCGAGCTTCACGGCGGCCGCGCAGCCGATGGTGGCGATGTCCATGGCCTCGCGCATGGCGTATTTGTAGTAGCAGGCCCCGAAGTCCCTGTAGTTTTCCGGGCGCACGCGGAAATGCTTGAGCAGGTCGCCCGGCTTCAGGGAGACGCGGCCCGGTCCGGTGTGGAAGCCGATGATGGATTCCACGCGTTCACCCTCGGCGTTTTCGATGACCAGGTCCACCTCGTGGACCAGTGCGGCGCAGGCGCTGTCCGCGGAGACCGCGCCGTTGCAGATGTTGCCGCCCATGGTGCCCCGGTTGCGCACCTGGGGGCCGCCCACGGTGTTCACGGCCTCGCCGATGACCGGCACATGGGCGCGGACCACCTCGTGCTCGATGATGTTCGTGAAGGAGGCCAGGGCGCCGATGATGACGTTGCCTTGCTCGTCCATCCGGATCTCGCGCAGTTCGTCGAGGTTGTTGATGTCCACGAGGTTGCGGTAGTCGCCGTGGCCCTCGTGCAGCCGGATGAGCACGTCCGTGCCCCCGGCGATCACCCGCGCCTTCTCGTCCTCGGCCAGGGCCCGGACAGCGTCCTGGATGCTCTCGGCCATGTGATATTTTTCGATCGGAAACATTTCCGTACTCCTCTATAAGATTCCGGCCTTTTCAAAGTGACGGAAAAGTACCTTCGGGTTCATGGGGGCCTCGTTCACTGCCACGCCGGTTGCGTCCAGGATGGCGTTGCGGATGGCCGGGGCCGGGGAGATGATGGGCGGTTCGCCCAGGGACTTGTGTCCGTAGGCGCTGGTGGGCTCCATGGTCTCCACAAAGGCGCAGTCCAGTTTCGGGATGTCCACGAAGGTGGGGATCTTGTAATCCAGCAGGTTGCTGTTGCGGACCCAGCCGGACTTGGGATCCACGAGCAGCTCCTCGAACAGGGCCATGCCCACGGCCATGCCCATGCCGCCGTGCACCTGGCCCGCGGCCAGCAGCGGATGGATGACCACGCCCGCGTCATGCACGTTGATGATCTGGTTGATCTTGACCTTGCACATGGGCACGTCCACTTCCAGGTCCACGAAGGTGCAGCCGTAGGAGGGGGCGTTGGTGCGGGTCTTGTGGGAGACGTCCGCGGTGATCTGGCCGCCGCGCTGCTTGTGGTAGTAGGCGTCGATGGCCAGGTCGCCCAGGTCGAGCACGGCGCGGTCCGGGCGGTTCAGGTTGACCACCTGGCCCGCCACGATGTCCAGGCCTTCGGCGGCCTTGCCGGTCATTTCGCGGGCGTGCTCCAGGATCTTTCTCTTGAGCTCCAGGGCGGCCTTTTTCACGGCGGGGGCCACCACGTAGGACTGGCGGGATGCATACGCGCCCGTGTCAAAGGGGCTCACGTCCGTGTCCTGGGTGGAAACCACGTGGATCATGTCGTAGTCCACGCCCAGGGTCTCGGCCGCCATCTGGGCAAAGGCCGTGTCCGATCCCTGGCCGATCTCGGTTGCGCCGAGCTGCATGTGCACGGAGCCGTCCTGGTTCAGGATCAGGCGGCAGCCCGCGATCTCCACGCAGACCGGATAGGTGCCGGAACCGTAGCTGAAGCAGGCCACGCCCAGGCCCCGGCGGATGTCGCCGGTCTGGTTGGCGTACTGCTTTTTCTTTTCGTCCCAGCCGATCATGTCGCGGCCTTTTTCCAGGCACTCGTAGATGCCCGCGCTGCGGATTTCCTTCTGGCTGAGCGGGTTGATGTCCAGTTCGCGGGCCACGTTCCTGAGCCGGAACTCCACGGAGTCCATGCCGATGGCGCGTGCAGCGTCTTCCATGGCGGACTCGATGGCGAAGATGACCTGCGGGGAACCGTAGGCGCGCATGGCGCCGGCCGACGGGATGTTGGCGTAGTGGGTCAGGGCGCTGAACTTGATCACGTTGCGGGGGTAGAGGCTCACGGATTTGGCTCCGCCCGCGGACGGGATGGAGTGGCCGTGGGATGCGTAGGCCCCGGTGTTGGAGGTCATGTCCAGGTCGATGGCCTTGAGCGCGCCGTCCCTGTCGGCAGCGATGCGGCAGCGGGACTTGGTGGAGTGGCGGGTGCGCGTGCCGATCATGCATTCCTCGCGGGAAAGCTCCAGCTTCACGGGCACCCCGCCCATCCTGTGGGTCAGGAAGGCCACCATGGGCTCCAGGACCACGTCCTGCTTGTTGCCGAAACCGCCGCCGATGTAGGGCTTGACCACGCGGATGCGGCCCCAGGGAAGGCCCAGGGCCTGCCCCACGATGCGGCGGCAGATGTGCGGAATCTGGGTGGAGGAGACCACCACGATATGCTCGTGGTCGTCCATGTAGGCATAGGCCGTGTGGTTTTCCATGTGGCAGTGCTGGACCACGGGCGTGGTGTAGATGTCCTCCACCACCACGTCGGCTTCGGCCAGGGCCTGGTCGAGCGAGCCGCCCACCTCGAAGGTGTGGGACTTGATCACGTTGCCACCCTCATGGATGGCCGGGGCGTCCTCGGCAAGGGCCGCCTCGTGGGTCACGCAGACCGGCAGCTCCTCGTATTCCACCTTGACCTTGTGGGCGGCCTCTTCCGCGGTCAGCTGATCGCGGGCCACCACGATGGCCACTTCGTCCCCGTGGCAGCGCACGTGGTCGGTGAGGAGCTTGCGGTCCTCCACGTCCTTGTGGTCGTCGTCCAGGGAAAAGGGGTGGCCTGCGGTGGCGTACAGGATGTCCGGCACGTCCTCGTAGGTGAATATCGCCTCGACGCCCGGCATTGCCAGGGCTTCCTTCATGTCCATGCTCTTGACGCGGCCGTGCCCGATGGGGCTGCGCACGTACTTGGCATAGAGCATACCGGGCATGGTGAAGTCGTCCGTATAGCGGGCCTTGCCGGTGACTTTCGCCACAGCGTCCTTGCGGACGGGGGTCTTGCCTACAGCCATAATTGGTTAACCCTCGATATGCTTTTCGCGCCTCAGGCGCGGTTGTATTTCTCCAGCACGGCTTCCAGAACACCGCCGCCGATGGCGATGGCCTTGTCCGAAGCCGTGTCGCAAAATTCCACTTGGTCGCGCGGGTCGATGTCGCCGAGCTTCATTCCCCTGGGCGTGGGCGTTTCGGTGCGCAGCAGGCCGCGCAGCACGCCGGCGACGGCGGCAATGACCGGTTCGCCGTTCACGGTGCCCACGGTTGCGCCCTTGGCCACGCGGTCGCCGATGTCGTGGGTGGTCTCGAAGAGTCCTTCCACGGGCGCGCGCAGCAGCCGTTCGATGGCGAAGCCTTCGATCATGCCGGGCACGTTGGTGTTGGGCAGGGCCTCGCCCTCGCGGATGACCCGGCCGAGATGGTGCCCACGGCAGGTCTCGATGACGTAGTGCACGTCGTTTCCGGCCGAAAAGCCGGGGCCGATGCCGATGACCAGGTCCGCGTCGTCCGCGCTGGTGCCCAGGTTGCGCTTGGCCATGATGGCGTCCACCACCACGTCCGGGCGCAGGGTCTTGACGGTCTCGCCCTCGGGGTCCACCACCACGGGCAGCTCGCCCTTGGCCCAGCAGGCCTCGATGTCCGCAGCCGGCACCATGCGGGCGGTGACGCCCTCCACGATGTTTTCTCCCAGCCAGACGGCCTCGGAAAAGGCCACTCTGCGGCGGACGGCCAGGGGGCGGTCCACTTCGAGCATGACGATGCGCTTGAATCCCGAACGGTACAGACGGAGCACGATGCCGGTTGCCAGGTCTCCGGCGCTACGAACAACGATGGTCAGCTTGGTCAGATCAGTCATCGGTCAAATCCTTTGTGCTAGGGACATCCGAACGGGCAGACCGGGTAGCGGCAGACCTTGCAGTTCATGCACAGTCCGCCGTGCCCGAGAGCCGCGATATCCCGTTTGGTGGGTACTTCTCCTGCCAGGATCCTCGGCAGCATGACGTCGAGGATGGTGGCGGCATGGTAGTACACACAGGCCGGACAGCCAAGGATGATCATGTCGTCCAGTTTCGCCAGGCAGAACATGGCCCCGGGAAGCACCGGGCTGCCGTAGGCGATGATCTCCGCCCCGGACTTGCGGATGCCCTCGCGGGTCACGTCGTCCGGGTCCACGGACAGACCCCCGGTGGTGACCACCAGGCCGCAGCCCTGGGCCTTGAAGTCCAGGATGGCCCCGGCAATGCGCTCGGGGTCGTCGGGGACGTTGACCTTGCCCGCGAACTCCAGCCCGAACTCGTCGAACTTGGGGGCCACGTGCTTGTCGAACCCGCACTGGATCAGTCCTTCGTAAACCTCGGTGCCGGTGGCGATGCCGCCGACCTTGGGCTTGCGGTAGGGCAGGAGGTGGATGAACGGGCCGGTCCGTTGGGCCAGCTTTTCCAGCTCCACGATCTTGTGGGTTTCGATGACCAGGGGGATGACGCGCATTGCCGCTATCTGCTGTCCCTTTTTCACGGGAAAGCCGTCCTTGAGCGTGGAGATGACCATCTCGCCCAGCATGTTGGCTTCCAGGAGCGCCTCCGCGTCGATGCGGGCCAGTCCCGCTTCCCGGGCCAGGAGGGCGACCTTGCCCTCGTCCGGCCCCTTCATGTCCAGGCCGGTGCCCGCCACGGCCGAGGCCATGCGCAGGGCGGCCTCGTCCTCGTGGATGTGGCTGCCGTTGAGGTTCAGCACATACAGGTGCCGCTTGCCCAGCTTGAGCAGCTCGGGCACGTCGGCTTCGGTGACGATGTGTCCCTTCTTGAACCCGACACCCTTGGAGGTGCCGGGGACAATCCGGGTGACGTCATGGGCCAGGGCGGTGCCCACGGCCTTTTCGGTTTCGACCATTTCCAGCAACATAATTCTATCTACTGCTCCGGGGTCCTAGATGGTTCCCAGGGCCTTGAGTATGCGTTCCGGGGTGAAGGGCCACTGCCGGATCCAGACGCCCACTGCGTCGTGGATGGCGGCGGCCAGTGCCGGGGAAGCGCCGTTGGTAGCGATTTCGGATACGGACTTCGCGCCGTGCGGGCCGTAGGGATCGTCCGTGAAGATGAATTCCGCACGGAAGTCCTCGGGCTTGTCCAGGATGGTGGGCACGCAGTATTCGTGCATGCTCGGGTTCACCAGCTCGCCCTTGTCGTCCAGGATCATTTCCTCCCACAGGGAGTGGCCGATGGACTTGAGCGCACCGCCCAGGACCTGGCCTTCCGCCAGTTCCGGGTTCACCGGGGTGCCGCAGTCGTGCAGGGCGTAGTACTTCTGGACCTTGACCTGGCCGGTGCGGATGTTGACCGCCACCTGGGCGAAGTGCGCGCCGTAGGGGATGGCGTGGTGCTCGGTGACGAAGCAGCCCTTGCCTGAGATCGGGCCGGGGCCCTCGCCGGTTTCGCAGTGGTGCGCGATCTTGGCGAAGGTCAGTTCCTCCTTGCCGCCCACGACCACGCCCGGGTAGGCGATGTCCAGGTCTTCCACCTTGGCGTCCAGCATGTCTGCGGCGGTCTGCAGGATGTTCTTGCGCAGGTCCCTCGCGGCCAGCAGCGCGGCTCCGCCAGAGAAGTAGGTTCCGCTGGAGGCATACGCGCCCGTGTCAAAGGGAGTCATGTCCGTGTCGCCGGAGATCACGGTGACGTCCTCCAGGGCCACGTTCAGAGTTTCTGCGGTCATCTTGGCCATGACCGTGTCCAGGCCGGTGCCGATGTCCGCGCCGCCCTGCTGTACCAGGATGGTGCCGTCCGAGCAGAGGTTGGCTCGGCCGTTGGCCTGGTCCAGGCCGGGCAGGCCCGAACCCTGCTGGATGATGGCGAAACCCTTGCCGACCTTCCAGTCCGGGTCGTCGCTCTCCACCTTCTCGTTCAACTTGAGCAGTTCGTCGCCGCGCTTGAGCGCGCCTTCCAGGCCGCAGCTCTTGATGTCCGCGGCAACGCCTTCGCGTCCCTCGCCCAGGATGCGCATGAGCTCCAGGCGGCTGCCTTCGCGCACGCGGTTCTTTTCGATGATGTCCATGTGCGGCAGGCCCAGTTCCCGGGCCAGCTCGGCCACTGCCAGCTGCAGGCCGAAGGAGCCCTGCGGGGCGCCATACCCCTGGTACGCGCCCGTGGGCGGGATGTTGGAGTAGTACACCGTGACCGAGAAGGCCACGTTGTCGCACAGGAACAGGGGCAGGGACTTGGAGCAGGCGTTCATGGGCACGGTCAGGCAGTGGTTGCCGTACGGGCCGGTGTTGGCCTCGTTGTGCATTTCCACGGCCGTGAGCGTGCCGTCCTTCCTGGCGCCCAGCTTGACCGTCACCCGCATGGGGTGGCGGCTGGAGCAGGCGGTGAATTCCTCTTCGCGGGTGTAGTGGGAATACACGGGCTTGCCGGTCTTGAGCGTGGCCCAGGCGCAGACGTCCTCCAGCAGGATGTCCTGCTTGGAGCCGTAGCCGCCGCCGACGCGTTCCTTGACCACGCGGACCTTGTTCTGGGGCAGGCCGATCACCTTGGAGACAAGGCGGCGCACGTGCCAGGGAACCTGGGTCGCGGTGTGGACCACCACGCGGCCGCCCTCCATGTGGCAGTAGACCACGTGGGTTTCGGGCGGGGTGCAGTGGATCTGGCAGCTGTCGTAGGTGCGCTCGATGACCACGTCGGCCTCGGCAAAACCCTTTTGCATGTCCCCGATGCCGCCGGAGATGCTGGCGGCGATGTTCTTGCGCGTGTTGGCGCCGATGGGGAACTGGTAGGTGACCGCGCCGTCGCGTTCGTCCGCGTCCCTGTTCAGCTCCGCCAGGTTTTCCGGCGCGCCGCAGACGTATTCCATGGGACCCGCCTGCACCAGGGGGGCTCCCTCGCGCTTGGCGTCGTCGATGGAGAACACGGGCTCGATCACGTCGTATTCGACTTTGATCTTGGAAATGGCTTCCTGGGCGGCCTCTTCGGTTTCGGCCACCACGGCGGCCACGCGGTCGCCCACGTGGCGGACCTTTATGTTGAACATGCGCCGGTCATAGGGGGAGGGCTCGGGGAAGCCCTGGCCCGCCTGGGTAAAGCTCACGTCCGGGCAGTTCTCGTGGGTGATGACCAGGTGCACGCCATGGACCTTTTCGGCTTCGGAAACGTCGATGGAGGTGATGTAGGCGTGGGCGTGCGGGCTGCGCAGCATGCGGATGATGAGCGCGTCCGGGGCCACACGGTCTTCCACGTAGGCGCGCTGGCCGGTGGCCAGCCACGGGCCGTCGATCTTGGGGGACGGGGTGCCCACCACGCGCAGGTCTTCGCGGAAGCTCGGAGCCACCGCGCCGAAGTCCCGGCCCTCGGTCTTGGCCTTGTAGATGTCCACGGCCTTGAAATAGGGCTCGTACCCGCAGTCGCGCACAAAGAGCCCGGACAGGGCGTCGATGATCTCCCTGCGGGAGGGCGAGGCGCTGCGTTCGAGCAGCTCGCCCAGCAGCAGGGCGGCGGCCGGGGTGTTGTAGCCGTCCTGCACCACGCCGGCCTCGATAAGGGCCTGCTGGAGCTTGCCGGGCTTGATCATGTCCTCGTTGAGGGACTCGACCGTGCGCACTTCCTTGCCGTCCAGCTGGGCCATGATCAGGTGCTGGGCGGACATGGGGGTGCCGTCCACCAGGACGACGTCGTTGCCGATGAAGCCGGTTCCGTCGTCGCCGGAGCGCACGGACGGAATGTGCATGGAGCGCTGCAGGAAGACCTGGGCGTTGGCGCCCGGCTCCACGTCCACGGTGCGGGAGGTGCCGTTCAGGGTAAAGGTAATCATCATGGTCGTCCCTCCTACTTGCAGGCCTTGGCGCAGTCGGCGACGGCAACGCCGCACAGGTGTTTGCGGAATTCCACGGAGCCGATCCAGTGCTCTTCCGGACGGGCGGCTTCCGCGGCGGCCTTTTCCAGGGCCTCCAGGTCCGCATTCGGGAGCAGGGCTTCCACGGCGGGCAGCCGGGTCAGTCCCAGCCCCAGGCCGCTGACCACCACCACGGGGGCGGCGTCGCCGTCCTTGGAAAGACCCACTGCGGCGTTCATCAGCACCGGGCCGCGCTCGGTGCGGGTCTGGCGGGAAAGGCCGCAGCAGCGGTGGTTGTCGCGGGGCACGGTGACGGAAATGATGAGGTCGTCGCAGCCGTTCAGCACGTAGTCGGAAACGGACATGTCGCCGTTTTCCGCGGTCTGCACCGTGGCGTTCATGGCCATGAGGGCCGCGGCGGTGAAGCTGTCGGCCCTGCGGGAGGCAATGTCGCCGCCCACAGTGATCTGGGTGCGGAAGTGGCGTGCGCGCTGGAACCCGGCCGCCTGGCGGAGCACCTGGGGCAGGTCGCGGTTGTCCGCCACCTGCTGCAGGGTGGCGCAGGCTCCGATGAGCACATCGTCCTTGCCGATGCCGATCTCGGCCATGCCGACTTTTTCAAGGGAGATGGCGCAGCCGCACACGCCCTTGCTTTCCGGGCTGTTGAGGAAGAACCCGCCCGCCAGGAAGCAGGCTCCGGTGCCCTTTTCCTTCCTGATGGCGACAGCTTCCTCGACGCTTTCCGGCCGGTGGAATTCCTGTATCATAGAGTGTGTCCTCCGGTTCTCAAGAGGCCATCCGTACATCGCCTTTTCGCTGCGGTGAACGGTCCAGGGACCGGGCCCGAAAGGACCCGGTCCGCGAACCATGCCGAAGCGCTCTCGGAGCGCGATGTAAACCTCTTGCGTGACTTATACGTTTACGGCAAACGGCTTGCGGTCATGCAGCAGGGTGTACAGAACCATCATTTCCGCTGCCTGCTGCAGGCTTGCTTCCGTTGCGCCGTTCTTCAGTTCCGCCTTGCGGGCCCTGAAGGAGTCCTTGGTAAACTCGACACGCACCGTGTCGTCTTCAAAAGTGTAAACGCCATCCGCATCGGTCAGGGTGCAGGAGGTGCCGTTGCACATGGATTCCAGCTTGCCCGGAGCCGGGAAGTGGAAACCGGACTTGGCCTCCAGCAGCCCCTCACGGTTCAGGTGCACGCGGATCTTGTCCTTGTACGGAGCGCCGCTGGTGGGGCAGAAGGTGGCGCAGTTGCCGCATTCGTTGCAGTAGTCGGCTATGTTGACGATCTGGAAGGCCTGGCGAATGTCCTTCATGCCCAGGGTCTCGAATTCCAGCTCGCCGTTCTGCATGACCACGCGCTGGACCGGGTATTCGATGGGAATGGTGGGCACGGCGTAGTTGGCCCTGTTGGGGCAGACCGTTGCGCAGACGTTGCAGACCGTGTCGCACTGCAGGCAGCGCTCGGATTCGGCGCGGGCGTCCTCTTCGCTCAGGGTGTCCACGAACAGGTTGAAGTTCATGCGGTCGCAGGCTTCCCTTTCGGGCATGGACGGGCCAAAGGCCTTGCGGGCCTGCCTCACGCGCAGTTCGCTGATCTCCGGGTTGCGGTCGTCGGACGGGGAAACGCGCACGCGGCGTTCCTGCTTAGCCGCATTCAGGATGCTCAGGAAGGCGGTGCGGCCGTCGCCGATGGCGTTGACCAGGGAGGAAGCGCCGCGCGCGGCGTCGCCGCCCGCGAACACGCCTTCCATCTGGGTCTTCATGGAATTCATTTCCACTTCCAGGCCGTCGCCGGGCAGGAAGTCCAGGACCACCTTCTGGCCGATGGCCATGATCAGGCTGTCGGCTTCGATGACGTGGTTGGAGCCTTCCACCTTGACCGGGCTGCGGCGGCCGGATGCGTCGGGCTCGCCCAGCTCCATCTTGGCCACTTCCAGGCCGGCCATCTTGCCGTCCTTGACCACCACGGCTTCGGGGGAGGCCAGTTCGACGATCCTGACGCCTTCCTCAAGCGCTCCGATGATCTCGTCCTGGTCCGCGGGCATTTCCTTGCGGGTGCGGCGGTAGACGATGCTTACCTCGCCCTTGTCGCCCACCATGCGTTTGGCGGTGCGCGCGGCGTCCATGGCCGAGTTGCCCGCGCCGATGACGATCACGTTGCTGCCCAGGCCGGTTTCGCGGCCCTGGCGCACGTTGCTCAGGAAGGAGAGCTGGTCGAACACGCCCTCGGCGTCCACGTTCGGGATGTTCAGGGTGGAGCTTTGCTGCGCGCCCACGGCCACGTAGACGTAGTCGTTTTCCCTGGTCAGCTGCTCGAAGCGGGCCTTGTCGATCTTTTCGCCAGTGTGCAGCTTGGCGCCCATGGACAGGATGAAGTTGATGTCCTTTTCCAGGGAACCGTCGTCCAGGCGGAAGGCCGGAATGCCGTCGGCGGCCATGCCGCCCGGGAAGTCCTTGCTTTCGTAAATGTTGACCTCGAAGCCTTCCAGGGCCAGGAAGTAGCCCGCGGAAAGGCCGGTGGGGCCCGCGCCGATGATGGCCGCCTTCAGGCCGTTGGAGGAGGCGGGCTCGGGCTTCACGTTGCCGTGGCATTTGTCGGCCACGAAGCGTTTGATTTCACGGATGAGCAGGGGGCTGTCGTAGTTCATGCGCGTGCACTTGAACTGGCAGAGGTGGTCGCAGACCTTGCCCTGCACGTGGGGGAACGGGTTGGTGGCCAGGATGGTGCGGTAGGCGTTGTCGAATTCGCCCCGGGCCACGTAGTCCAGGTAGCGGGGGATTTCCTGGCTGGCCGCGCACACGGTCATGCAGGGCGCGCCCGCACAGTCGAACTTGGGCAGCTCGCGGCTGGTCTTGACGTTCTTGAACGGGAATTCTTCCTTGTCGTAGCGGCCGGAGGCGACCACTTCCTGGGCGTAGGCCTGCAGGTTGGCGATGCGCGCCTTGCCCATGTCCTTGTCTTCGGCGGTGGCGGTGACCAGCTCGTCCAGGCTGGAGGCGCCGAGCTTTTCACAGGCTTCGCGCATGATCTCGGTGTACTGGGACAGGCGTCCGTATCCGCCCGGCTTGAGCAGGTCGGAGCAGACCGTGACCGGCTTGAGGCCGCAGGCCAGGGTGGAGGCGATGTTCACGGTGTCCACGCCCGCGGAGAAGGAGATGTCCAGCTTGCCGTCGAATTCCTTTTGCAGGCGGGCGGCCAGATTGACGCTGATGGGGTGCAGGGCCCGGCCGGACATGTAGACCATGCCTTCGTTCTTGGGCAGGTTCTGCTGGACGTTGGAGGTCTCCAGGGTGTTGGTCAGCTTGATGCTGAATTCCACGCCCTTTTTCCTGGCGGCCTCGGTCAGGTTCTTGATGATGGCCACGCCCTGGTCGTACTTGAGGTCGTGTCCGAAGGCCTCGTCCGGCACCACGGTCTCGAAGCCCAGCTTGTCGTTGAGGATGCCGCGCAACCCCTCGGGTCCGAGCAGGGTCGGGTTGAGCTTGATGGTGGTGTGGTAGCCGCGCTCCTCAATGAAATAGCGGCCGATCTTTTCCACTTCGTCCGGCGGGCAGCCGTGCATGGTGGAAACGGTCAGGTTATCGGAAAGTTTGGACGGGATGTTCAGTTCCCGCACGCGGGGGTAGATCTTGGCCACGCGCTCGATCTTTTCGGCCAGTTCCCCGGAACAGTCCTCCATGCGGTCGAAGAAGCGCTGCACCGTGGGGCTCATGATGCCTTCCAGGTTGTACCCGGCGCTCATGTTGAAGATCCAGCCGGCCTCCTCGCCCTCCCAGCCCAGGCGGTCCTTGAGGACGTGAAGCAGGATGTGGGCGTTCAGGTATTCGTTGAAGGACTGGTCGAGCTTGAGCTCCTGGGACCATTCGCAGTTGTAGCCTTCGTCGGTCATGTCGATGCACGGCTTGGTCACTTCCAGCTCGTCCAGCACTTGGATGGTCTTGAGCTCGATGTAGCGGCCGCCGGTGAGCCATGCGGCGATGATGTTCTGGGCCAGCTGGGTGTGCGGGCCGGCCGCCACGCCCAGGGGGGTCTCCATCAGCTTGCCGTAGCGCATCATGCGGAAGGGATCGTCCTTCTTCGGGGCGAAGAAGAGTTCCTTGGCGATGCCGAGGGCCTCGCCGCGCTCCAGGTCGAAAAGGATCCATTCAAGCAGAGACTCGATGCTGGCGCAGTAAAATTTATCGGTACCCATGGTTTCCTCCATGCTCTTGTTTATTCGGTGAAACGGGACCGCTCGATGAAGCGGCCCAGTGCTTCGCGCTCCCGGAATTCGTTGTTCTCGATGATCGCCTCGCCGCGCAACAGCACGGTTTCGGGCCAGCCCGTGGCCACGAAGCCCTCATAGGGATTGTAGTCCGCGTTGTGGCAGAGGGTTTCCGGAGAGATGGTCACTTTCCTTTCCGGATCGAGAATGACGATGTCCGCGTCCGCGCCCGGGGCGATGTCGCCCTTGGCCGGAGCCAGGCCCATGATGCGGGCCGGAGCCGTGGAGACCAGCTCCACGAAGCGGTTCAGGGTAATGCGTCCCTTGGCCACTCCTTCGGAGTAGAGCAGCGGCAGGCGCGTTTCCGCGCCCGGGATGCCGCCGGGACAGGCGAAGATGTTGTCGCGACCGCGTGCGGTCTTCTGGGAAAGGTTGAAGGAGCAGTGGTCCGTGGCCACGGTGTCGATGCTGCCGTCGGCCAGGCCCTGCCACAGTGCTTCACAGTCCTCGCGCTTGCGCAGCGGGGGGGACAGGACGTACTTGAGCGCGTCGTCGCCCTCCCTGGCGTACTCGTCGTCGGTGAGCAGCAGGTACTGCGGGCAGGTTTCCGCATATACGGGCAGGCCTTCGGCCTTGGCCCTGCGGATGGCTTCCAGCCCGGCCCCGGTGGAAAGGTGCACGATGTACAGGGGCGCGTTGCCCGCGGCGCGGGACAGCGCGATCATACGCTCCACGGCCTCGGCCTCGCAGTAGCCCGGGCGGCTCAGGGGGTGGCTGGTAGGGGCCAGCCTGCCCTCGTCCTTGAGCCGTCGGGTCAGCTCGGCGATCACTTCGTGGTTTTCGGCGTGCACCGTGACCAGTCCGTGTTCGGCCTTCATGATTTCGAGCACCCGGATCATTTCCTCGTCGTTCAGGCGGCCCGCGTAGGTCATGTAGACCTTGACGCTGGGGATGCCTTCGCGCACCAGGGCGGCCAGGTCGTCCTTCGTGTTTTCTCCGACCTTGGCGACCACGCCGTGCAGGGCGTAGTCGGTCACGCAGTTGTTCTGGGCTTGCTTGCGGTAGTTGGCGATGGGGGCGGTGATGGAACCGTCCTCGGTGAAGCCGGGGTGTTCCACGATGGTGGTGGTGCCGCCGCAGGCGGCGGACCGGGTGCCTTCGTGGAATCCGTCGGCCACCTTGAGGCCGCCCACTTCGAGGTTGAAGTGGGTGTGCACGTCAACGCCGCCGGGAAGCACCAGCTTCCCGGTCGCGTCGATGATGTGTGCTTCATGGGAGGAAAGGTCCGCACCCACCCCGGCGATGCGCCCGTTTTCCACGCGCACGTCCGCCTTGAGTGTCTCGGTCGAGGTGACGACCGTGCCGCCTTTCACCAGTACCGCTGTCATGGCCTAGCCCTCCGCGAGCTTTTTCCAGAGGCGCACGCCCTGTTCCCTGGCGTAGGCGAAGATTTCCTCTTCGTCGACAAGGGTGGACCTGCGGTCGGCGATGATGACCCTGCCCTGGGCGATGACCGTGTTCACGTGGGCGGATTCCAGGCCGAAGATGAAGTGGCCCAGGAAGTTCTCGTCCGTGATCTCGGTGGGGGAATCGTAGTCCAGGACGACCAGGTTGTTCAGGCCGTCGCCGACGCCGTCGAACTGCGCCAGGTATTTGTGCACGTTGCGGAAGCGGCGGTAGACTTCGTCGTAGCCGATGCCTTCGGTTCCGGTGCAGACGAGGTGATGGGCCTTGGCGCTGCGGATCATGTCGTTGTGCATGCCGTCGGTGCCGAGCATGATGTTGTTGATCCATTCATAGCCGGTCAGGCCCACGTTGTTGTTCTGGTTGGACTCCACGTTGGAAACGACCCAGACCGGGGACTGGCCCACGATACTGCGTTCCTCGTCGGTGAAGTGCACGCAGTGGCCCAGGATGGTCTTGGAGCTTTCCAGGGCCCCGAATTCCTGCAGGCGCTGCGCAACGCGCTTGCCGTAGGTCTTTTCACAGTGGACCTGGTCGGCCATGTCCTCGGCCACGTGGATGTGGACACCGGTGTCGTGCTTGCGCGCGAGTGCTACGGAACGCTCAAGCAGGTCGTCGTTGACGGTAAAGGAGGCGTGCATACCGATGAGACCGGGGCGTCCGGAGGACAGGTAGGCGTCGTGCTCCGCAAGGCTTTTTTCGGCGATTTCGTCGCCGTCGCGGTTGGACGACTCGTGACAGAGGAGATGGCCGATACCGGTGCGCTCGAAGGCCCGGGCCACGGTTTCCAGGCTGCCTTCGATGGCAAAGGGGGAAGCGTGGTGGTCGATGCAGAAGGTCACGCCTCGGCGGGCCATCTGCAGACCTGCCGCCAGGGCGCTGGCCTCGATCATGTCCTTGTCCAGCCGTTTGTCCACGCGCCACCAGACGTATTCCAGCACTTCGGGGAAGTTGTTGGGAATCTTCGGCGGTGCGGGCATGCCGCGGCAGAGCGCCGAATAGATGTGGTGGTGGCCGCAGCCGAAGGAGCGGGTCACGAAGCGTCCCTTGCAGTCGATAACCTGATCGCCTTCGTTCCGGTCGCCGGCCGCCGGGATGGAATCGATCAGGGAAATGCCGCCCTTGGCGCCCTCTTCCACGGCAATGCTCGTGGAGGACACTTTCAGGGTTTCGGCGTCAATGTAACGTGCGTTTTTCAGGTACAGGGTCATGAGAACCTCCTTAGTCTAGCTGCGCTTTTTCGGCTGTTCCAGCGGCAGGGAATACCTGGCCTGGCCGTCATAATCATGGAAGGCGTTGGCGATTGCCGGGGCGGCGGCTATGCAGCCGATCTCGCCCACGCCCTTGGCCCCGTAAGGGCCTTCGGGGTCGCCGCTTTCCACGCCGATGACATCGATTTCGGGCAGCTTGCTGATCTTGGGAATCCCAAGGGAAATATATTTTTCGGAGGTCAGGTACCCGTCCTTGACCGGAACGTCCTCGTACAGGGCGTAGCCCACGCCCATGGCCACGCCGCCGTGGATCTGGCCCTCGAAGAGCACGGGGTTGAGGATCTTGCCCCCGTCGTGGGCGGCCACGACCCTTTCCAGCTTTCCGTCCCGGTCGAGCACGGCCAGGTTGGTGGAGAAGCCGTAGGAGATGTGGCTGATGATTTCGCCGGGCTTGCCGTTGGCGTGGGTGTAGTCGCAGATGAACTCGCCCTCGTAGGTGCGCCCGACCAGTTCTTCCAGGGTGTGCGTTTCCAGGTCGGCCTTGAGCTTGGCGGCCGCGTCGATGATGGCCCGGCCCAGGAGCAGGGTGCCCCGGCTGGCCGTGGTGGGGCCGCCTATGGCGCCGGAATCCGTGGTCACTCGCGGGGTGATGACGTTGACATCGCACAGGCCCGTGGCTTCGCAGAGCACCTGGCGGGCGATGGTGTGCACGCCCTGGCCCATTTCGGTCCAGCCGTGGTCCAGGGTGATGGAACCGCCGTCGTTGATGGTCAGGATGGTCTTGCTCACCTCGGTGAGGCCGTTGCCCATGCCGCAGTTCTTGATGGCACAGGCCAGCCCCTTGTATTCGGCTGCTTTGTAGGCGGGTTTGACCGCATCCAGGCATTCGCGCAGGCCCACGCCGGGGCCGAGCACCTGGCCGGTGGCCACCATGCGGCCCTCGGTGAGGGCGTTGTCGTAGCGGAATTGCCAGGGGTCGAATCCGCCCTTTTCACACAGTTCCTCCACCAGCACCTCCAGGGCGAAGGTGGCCTGGTTGACCCCGAAGCCGCGCATGGCGCCGCTGGGGATGTTGTTGGTGTAGACCGCCTTGGCCTCGATATCCACGTCGGTGAATTCGTATGCGCCGCTGGCATGGGTGCCCGCGCGGGACATGACCGGGCCGCCCACGGACGCGTATGCGCCGGTGTCGCCCAGGATGCGGGCGTGCAGGCCGGTGAGCATCCCGTTTTTGTCACAGCCGATCTCGTAGTCGAGGATGGCCGGGTGGCGCTTGGGATGCATGCGGATGGACTCGGGCCGGGAGAGCTTGACCTTCACGGGGACGCCCAGTTGGTGGCAGTACAGGGCGGCATGGCCCTGGGTGGTCATGTCCTCCTTACCGCCGAACGCGCCGCCGCAGTCCACGATGATCACTTCCACCTTGTCCTGTTCCAGGCCGAGCAGGGAGGCGATCTCGTCGCGTTCGCGGTAGGGGCCCTGGCTCTGGGAATAGACGCGCACACCGCCGTTTTCCTTGGGCTCTGCAACGCAGCATTCCACTTCCAGGAACCCGTGGTCGATGGGCTGGGTGCGGAAGCGGCCCTTGGCCGTGAAGGCCGAGTTGCGCAGCACTTCGGTCACGTCGTTGCCGCGCTTGATCTTGGTGTGGGCCAGCAGGTTGCCGTCCTTGTGGATCCTGATGGGGCTCGTTTCGGCCTGCTCCATGTCCAGGAGCGGCTCGAGCACCTCGTATTCCACCTTGATCAGGGCGCGGGCGGCGCGGGCGTTGGCCTCGGTGTCGGCCACCACTCCCGCCAGCACGTCGCCGATGTAGCGGGTTTCCTCGCCTTGGGCCACCATGACCGGCCAGTCCATGACCAGCAGGCCCACGTTGCGGTGGCCGGGGATGTCCTCGGCGGTGAAGACGCGAACCACGCCCGGGGCCTTTTCCGCTTCGGAGACATCGATGGAAAGGACCTTGGCGCGGGGATGGTCGGAAAATTTGAGAACCCCGTGGAGCAGACCTTCCGGGCGAAGGTCGTCCACAAAGGGCTTGGTGCCGAGGGCGCGTTCCACAGCAGCGTATTTGGGACTGTTGACGCCGATGCCCGAAGCGGTTTCAAAGGGGACATCGCGCCCTTCGCGAAGGGCGGCTGCCGCTTCGAGCACGGCGTCGACAATCTTTACATATCCCGTGCAGCGGCACAGGTGCGGGCGAACGGCCTTGACGACCTCGTCCCGGGTGGGATCGGGGTTGCTTTCCAGCAGGATCTTGGTCCGGGTCAGGAAACCCGGGGTGCAGAAACCGCACTGGACAGCGCCCTTGGCCACGAATGCGCGGCCAAGGATCCTCCGGAGCTTTTCCGGGAATCCTTCCAGGGTGGTGACTTCCTTGCCCTCTATCTTGCCCATAGGCGTGGAGCAGGAAAGGGCCGCCTTGCCCGCAACCTCGACAAGGCAGGCGCCGCAGGCCGACTGACCCGAGCACCCGTCCTTGACCGAGGTGATGTTCATTTCTTCCCGAAGGAAGGTAAGCAAGGAGACGGACGGGTCCCCCACGAATTCAACGGGCATGCCGTTTAGATTGAATCTGATCGTGAGGTCCTTGCCCATGTGCCGTCTCCTTGTATTTCCTGTATTTCGTTTCTCTACAATAGGCGAATGTACGCCCGCGGTCCGTGATTACAGGACGCGGGGTTTTCCAGTGTTCAGGATCTGCTGCAGCTTGTCGGCCGGGTTCTTGATCTTGGCCAGGAACATCATTGCGGCAATGACGTACGGCTTGTAGCTGGCTTCCTTGTACTGGGGCACGCGGTAGCGGTCGAACACGGAGGCTTCGACTTCACCGTGCTCGCAGGAAACGCCGGTGATGTCCGCGGGCAGGCAGTGCATGTACAGGGCGGAACCGTTGTGCGTGGTTTCCATGAGCTTTTCGGTGCATTCCCAGTCCATGTGCTGCTTGTTCTGCTCGAGCAGTTCCTTTTCCAGGACCTTGATGCCGTCGAAGTCGCCAGCGCCGTAAAGGTTGGTGCGCTTTTCCATGGCTGCGAACGGAGCCCAGCTCTTGGGGTAGACGATGTCGGCGTCGGCAAAGGCTTCTTCCATGGAATTGGACTTCACGAAGGCGCCGCCGGAGGCTGCCGCCTGGCGTGCTGCCACTTCCTCGACCTCGGGCATGACTTCGTATCCTTCGGGGTGTGCCAGGTGCACTTCCATGCCGAAGCGGGTCATGAGGCCGATGATGCCCTGGGGCACGGAGAGCGGCTTGCCGTAGGACGGGGAGTAGGCCCAGGTCATGGCGATCTTCTTGCCGCGCAGGTTATCCACGCCGCCGAAGTGATTGATCAGGTGCAGGGCGTCGGCCATGGTCTGGGTCGGGTGGTCGATGTCGCACTGCAGGTTCACCAGGGTCGGGCGCTGTTCCAGCACGCCTTCGTCGTAGCCGTCCTGGACGGACTGGGCCACTTCGCGCATGTAGGTGTTGCCCTTGCCGATGAACATGTCGTCGCGGATGCCGATGACGTCGGCCATGAAGGAGATCATGTTCGCGGTTTCGCGCACGGTTTCGCCGTGGGCGATCTGGGACTTGCCTTCGTCCAGGTCCTGCACTTCCAGGCCCAGCAGGTTGCAGGCGCTGGAGAAGCTGAAGCGGGTGCGGGTGGAGTTGTCGCGGAACAGGGAAACGCCCAGGCCGCTGTCGAAGATGCGGCTGGAGATGTTCTGTTCGCGCAGGCCGCGCAGGATTTCAGCCACGGCAAAGGTGGCGGCGATTTCGTCGTCGGACTTTTCCCAGGTCAGGAAAAAGTCGTTCTTGTACATGTCCTTGTAATCAAGGCGGGCGAGATCTTTGATCATCTCCATGATAGAGGTCTTGTCCATAGTCTTGTTCTCCTTAAGGAACGATATGCGTACCCTTGCCGTTGGCAAGGGCGTCGCCAATGGTTTCCGGGTTGGTTATGATGACTTCCTTTCCACCGTTGCGCAGGAAATCGAGGGCTGCCTGTACCTTGGGTGCCATGGAGCCGGGGGCGAAATGGCCTTCGTCCAGGTACTGCTGCATCTCTGCCGCGGTAACGGTTTCCAGGTTCTTCTGCTCGGGGGTGCCGTAGTTCAGGGCCACCTGGGGAACCGCCGTGGAGATCACGAACAGCGGGGCCTTGAGTTCGCTGGCCAGCAGGCTGGACGCCAGGTCCTTGTCGATGACCGCATCCACGCCCTGAAGGCCGTCTTCCGTATCCAATACCGGAATGCCGCCTCCTCCCACGGTAACCACATGGAAGCCCTGGCCGAGCAGGGACTCGACAGCGTCCTGCTCCACCACTTCAATGGGTTTGGGGGAGGGCACCACGCGGCGGAAGCCGCGCCCGGAATCTTCCTTGAGCACCCATCCCGGATGCTGGGCCTTGAGTTCTTCCACCTGTTCGGCGGTGTAGAACTCGCCCACGGGCTTGTTGGGGGCCTTGAAGCCCTCGTCGTTCTTGTCGACCTTGACCTGGGTGACCACGGTCACTGCGCTGCCCTTGAGGGAGCGCTTGGCGATGACGTTGTTCAGGGCCTGCTGGATCTGGAATCCGATGGCGCCTTGGGTGTCTGCCACGCAGGACACCAGCGGAACCATGTGCAGTCCCGCGTGTTCGCGGGCGATTTCCGAACGGAGCATGATGAAGCCCACCTGGGGACCGTTGCCGTGGGAAATCACCACCTGGTATCCGGCCTCGATGAGGTCGGCGATGTGCTCGGCGGTCTGGCAGATTGCCACGTACTGATCCTCGACGGACTTGTGGTCCGCGTCCTGGATCAGCGAGTTGCCGCCGATGGCGATTACTGCAAGTTTCTTGTTCATTCCCTTCCCTCTCAGCCGACGCTAGTTGTCTTCGCAGTAGATGGTGGGCATGGCTGCGTAGACGGCGGCGCAGCGGACGAGGTCGGCCTTCCAGGTCTTCTCGTTGGGGGCGTGCGCTTCCGCTTCCTTGCCCGGACCGAAGCCCACGGTGGGGATGCCGAACATGCCGGTGATGGACACGCCGTTGGTGGAGAAGGTCCACTTGTCGATGCGCGGCGGGGTGGCGAACAGCTCGGAGTAGGCCTTTGCGGTGGCCTGGACAGCCGGGTGTTCCTCGGCCACGACCCAGGACGGGAAGTAGCAGTCGGTCGGGTAGACCAGACCGGTGTATGCCGGGGTGTCGTAGGTGTACATGGACACCTTGGCGCCGGCGGCCTTTGCCGCGGGAAGTTCCGCGATCTGGCTCAGGGCCAGTTCCTTGTCTTCACCGGCGGTCAGGCGACGGTCGATGGAGATGGTGCATCCGTCTGCGACGGCGCAGCGGGACGGGGAAGTGTAAAAGACCTGGGAAACGGTCAGGGAACCCTTGCCCAGGAAATCGTCGGTCGTCAGGCGGGTGTGGAGTTCTTCCAGCTCGCCGAGGATCTTGCCCATCATGAAGATGGCGTTCTTGCCGCGTTCCGGTGCGGAACCGTGGGAGGAAACACCCTTGACTTCGACCTTGATTTCCATGCGGCCGCGCTGACCGCGGTAGATGCCGCCGTCGGTGGGTTCGGTGGAAACCACGAATTCGGGCTTCAGGCCGAGTTCCTTGATGATGTACTGCCAGCACAGGCCGTCGCAGTCCTCTTCCTGGACGGAGCCGACCATGACAACAGTGTAGTCCTTGTCCAGGCCGAGTTCCTTGATGATCTTGCCTGCGTAAACCATGGAGGCCATGCCGCCTTCCTGGTCGGAAGCGCCGCGGCCGCCGATGCATTCGTCGTCTTCGTATCCTTCGTACGGATCGAAGTTCCAGTTGTCGCGCTGGCCGATGCCCACGGTGTCGATGTGGGCGTCAAAGGCGATCAGGCGCGGGCCGGAACCGAGGTAGCCGAGCACGTTGCCCATGGGATCGATTTCAACCTTGTCGAAGCCGACCTTTTCCATTTCTTCCTTGATGCGCAGGACAACTTCCTTTTCCTGGCAGCTTTCGCTGGGAATGCGGATCATGTCGCGCAGGAACGCGGTCATTTCCTTTTCATATTTCTTGGAAAGCTCATTGATCTTCTGGAAATCCAATGCAGACATCAGTCGTATGACCTCCTGGGTTGGTATGCGGGGAAACCGCAAAAAAATTATGTGTACTTCCCATATGCCGCCTCAAAGTAGAGAGATGTTATTATTCTTTGCAGCGGCAATATGCTGCGCGCCAGCTCGGGCTTTGCTTGCAATGCCCGGCCAGGCGGCAGGCCGGACCGTTTCCCCCGCATTGAGGGATGCGATCCTTTTGGGACCTAAGCAAAGAAGGGGCCAATAATTGTTAGGACACGAAATTTTTTTATAAACTAAATAAAAACAAGTTGTTGTAGACTTAATTGTGCAAGATGGCCCTCAGGTGGATGGATTGTGAAATCGTTATCAATATGATTGTTTTCTCAGACTGATAACAGGGTTTGGCGCAGGGGAGGGGCGACCGGGAACAGGGGGGGGAGGAAGTGCACGTTTGACGTGCATTTGCGGCCTCTCTCAATATGAGAAGACGCCCGGAATCATTTCCGATTGATTGGCGAATCAACTTTTATGGCGGCGATTCGGACCAAGGAATTTCCGGGCTTGGATCAGGATCTTTTCATCAGGGAGTCGGCCAAGGCGTCGCCCTGTTTTCCGCCGCCGCCCATGCGGGAGAGTTCCTCGCGGATCTCCCCGTTGTTCAGGCGGTCGCAGCGGGTATAGGTCTGGCCGTCCAGCACTTCCTTGACGATGGAGAAGTGGCGGTCGGCGCGCCCGGCCAGCTGCGGCCAGTGGGTGATGAGCAGCATCTGCTGCCGGTCGGCCAGTTCGCGCAGCTTGGCGGCCACGCTGTTGAGCGTCAGTCCGCCGATGCCCGCGTCCACCTCGTCGAAGATCAGGGTGGGCAGATGTTCGCCGCCCGCGCCGCGCCGCAGGCTGACCAGGGCCAGCAGGAAACGGGAAAGCTCGCCGCCCGAGGCGATCTTGTCCAGGGGTTGGGGCCGCTGCCCCGGGTTGGGCACCCACATGAGCCTGCCCCGGTAGTCGGTGACGCCTTCGTGGATTTCCTTGGGTTCGAATTCGTAGGTGACGCGCACGTGCTCGGAAAAGCCCAGGTCGCCCAGCTCGCCCTCGATGTTCAGGCACAGTTCGCGGGCTGCCTTCTTGCGGGCCTTGTTCAGCTTGTCCAGGACCTTGGAGAGATTCTGGGCCTTTTCGACCTCCTCCTTCTTGAGCCGGGTGCGGTCCAGGTCGCAGGCGTCCAGGAAGGAAAGGTCGTCGCTGATCTGCTTGTACAGCCCGCAGATGTCGCCCAGGCCCCGGCCCAGCTTGCGCTTGAGCTGGGAAATCTTGAACAGCCGCGATTCCACGTCGTCCAGGGTCATGTCGTCGTAGTCGGACTCGATCTCGCCCGGGTCGCGACGCAGGTGCGAATCCAGATCGTGCAGCTTGAGCCGGAAGTCCTCCACGGACTGGCGGTCGTCCTCGAACTCCGGGTAGAGCCGGGCGATGATGTCCATTTCCCGCGAGAGCAGGGACATGGCGTCCAGCAGGTTGGCGTCGCCGTGGATGCAGTCCAGGGCGTTGCGCAGGCATTCCCCGGCGCGCTCGCGGTCCTTGAGCACGGTCTTGCGCTCCTCCAGCAGGTCCTCTTCGCCGGGCTGGGGATCGATCTTCTCGATTTCCTTTTTCTGGAATTCGAGGAATTCCCGTTGCTTGACCAGGTCCTCGCACCTGCGGTCCAGCTCGTCGATGGCCTTGATCACCGAGCGCAACTCGTCCAGGGCCGCCTCGCGGGCCAGGAGAAGGGAGTTGTCGGGCAGGAAGGTATCCAGCACCTCGGACTGGAAGGCCGGGGAGAGCAGTTTCTGCTGGCCGTGCTGGCTGGTGTGGATGATCAGCTTGGGCCGCAGTTCCTTGACCGCGTCCTGGGAGCTGAGCTTGTCGTTGATGAACACGCGGCTGCGCCCGGTCTCGGCGGAGAGTTCGCGGCGGATGATGCAGTCGCCGTCGGGCAGCACGAAGAGCGCCTCCACCGTGGCCTTTTCCGCGCCCGGGCGCACCAGGTTGCGGTCCATGCTTTGGCCCATGATGAAGTCCACGGCGCGCAGGATAAAGGATTTGCCCGCGCCGGTCTCGCCGGTGAGGGTGTTCATTCCGGAGGAAAATTCCAGTTCAGCGTCTTCGATGAGCGCCAGGTTCCTGATGCGCAGCAGTTCCAGCATGGAGAACTCTCTTGTGGGTGGCTAGGTTTCATTCCGGCCAAAAGGCCGTGCAGCGCATATTTTTATACATGAATGAGGCCCCCGGCAATAGCCGTGATCGGTTTTCACACCGAGAGCCACTTGACCTTGTAGCAGACCGTTTCCTCGGGCACCCGCTCCGAAGCCTCCATGCGTTCCAGCACAAAGCCCTTGTTGCGGTAAAATTCCCGGGCGTTGGTGTTGCACCCGTAGACGCACAGGGTCAGGTGGGCGTGCCCCTGCTCGCGGGCGTGTTCCTCGGCCGCCTGGATGAGCTTGCCGCCCACGCCTTTGCCCTGGTGGTCCGGGTGCACCCAGAGCTCGGCGATGTAGTTGCCCTGGAGCTGCATGACCCCCACGGGCCTGCCGTCCTCCTCGGCCAGAAAGCATTCATGCCATTTCTGGCGCGAGAGCTTGCCGATGACGTCGTTTTCCAGCACCCCGTTCACGTAGTTCTGCGGCATCATTTCGCCGTAGCTGGCCAGGAACGAGGCGTACATGACGGATTCCAGGATGGGTGCGTCTTTTTCGGTTGCTTTGCGGACAGTGATGCTCATGGAGGCGTCCTAGAGTTGTTTGGCGAGAAAACAGTTGTATATGCCGGGCATGGAGTCCTTGTCCTCGAACGTCTTTTCGATGACGAATCCCCTGGAACGATAGAAGTCCTGGGCCTTGTGGTTTTCCTTGTAGCAGTTCAGGGTCAGGCGCTTGTGGCCCTGTTCCCTGACCCGCTGTTCCGCGCTTTCCAGCAGGGCGGTGCCCAGGCCTTTGCCCATGTGCTCAGGATGGGTAAAGAGGAATTCGATGAAATCGCCGCTGAGCAGCATGACGCCCCCGGGCGCGCCGTCGGTTTCGGCGATGGTGAACTGCAATCCCTGCTTGCGGGCGATCTCTCCGGCCCTGTCGTTCCTGATCGACCGTTCGATGTGTTCCCGGGGCATGAAATGCACGTAGCTGTCCAGAAAGGATTCGCGGAGGATGGTGCGGATGGTCTGTTCGTCTTCCGCTGTCGCCGGGCGGAGGGTGATCATTGCTTGAGCCTCGGGTCCAGCAGGTCCCGCAGGGATTCGCCCAGCAGGTTGTAGCCCAGCACCGTGAACAGGATGGCCAGGCCCGGGAAGACCGAAAGCCACCATGCCACGCCCAGCACTTCCTTGCCGTCCGTGAGCATGTTGCCCCAGCTCGCGTCCGGGGGCTGCACGCCCAGGCCCAGGAAGGACAGGGAGGATTCCACCAGGATGGCCCCGGCCACGCCCAGAGTGGCGGAGACCAGCACCGGGGCCAGTGCGTTGGGCAGGATGTGCCGGAAGATGATGCGGGCGGGGTTTGCCCCGGCCGCCTTGGCGGCCAGCACGAAGTCCCGCTCGCGCAGGGTCAGGGTTTCGGCGCGCACCAGCCGGGCCACGCCCATCCAGGAGGTCAGGCCGATGACGATCATGATGTTCAGCAGACTCGGCTCCAGGAAGGCGATGACCGCCAGGATCAGGAAAAAGGACGGGAAGCAGAGCATGACGTCCACCCCGCGCATGATGATTTCATCCACCATCCTGCCGAAGTAGCCGGAAACCAGCCCGAGGGCCAGGCCGATGCCCGAGGAGATGCCCACGGCCACAAAGCCCACCCAGAGGGAGACGCGGCCCCCGTAGAGGATGCGGGTGAACACGTCGCGGCCCAGGGCGTCCGTACCCATGAGGTGCGCGGCGGACGGCGGCTGGAGCAGGGCGTCCACGTTGAGCTGGGACGGCGGATAGGGGGCGATCCACGGGGCCAGGATGGCGGCCAGGGACATGGAGCCCACCAGCAGCAGCCCGATGATGAGCAGGGCGTTGCGGGCCAGGAAGGAGGGCCGCTTCAGGGGCTTGCGTTGTTTCATGCCGACCTCCCTGCGCTGCGGATGCGCGGGTCGGCCAGGCCGTAGCCCACGTCGGCCAGCAGGTTGCCCGCCAGGGTCAGCACGGCGCCGAGCACCAGGCTGCCCATGATCAGCGGATAGTCGCGGGCCATGACCGCGCCGTAGAAGAGCTGGCCCAGGCCGGGCAGGGCAAAGATGGATTCGATGATCACCGAGCCGCCGATGAGCGAGGGCACGGACAGGCCCAGGATGGTGATGACCGGCATGAGCGCGTTGCGCAGGGCGTGCTTGAAGAGCACGGTGCGGCTGGAAAGGCCCTTGGCCCGGGCGGTCATGATGTAGTCCTGGCGCAGCACCTCCAGCATGCTGGAGCGCATGAACCGGGACATGCCCGCCCAGCTGCCCGCTGTATATATGAATATGGGCAGGATCAGGTGCCGGGCCAGGTCGATGAATTTTTCCCACGGGGTCATGGTTTGGAAGCTCAGGGAGGTCAGGCCCGAGATGGGCAGCACCGGCCACTGGATGCCCAGCCAGAGCATGAGCAACAGGGCCAGCCAGAAGCCGGGCATGGCAAAGCCTATGAACACAATGACCGTTGTGGCCTTGTCGAAGATGCCGTCCCGCCACCATGCCGCCGTGATGCCCAGGGGCACGGCGATGAGCAGGGTCAGCACCATGCTGGCCACGTTCATGCCGAAGGTCAGCGGCAGCCGCTCCCGGATGCGCTCCCAGACCGGGCGACGGTCCCCGGAAATGGAATCGCCGAAGTCGAATTTCACCAGCCTGCCGAGCCACTGGGCGTACTGCGCGTGCAGGGGCTGGTCCAGGCCGTAGAGCTTTTCGAACTTGGCGCGGGCGTCGGTGTCCGCGGCCGGGTTGAGGGTGGTGACCATGTCCGTGGGCGAGCCCGGCGCCAGATGGATGACCCAGAAGCTGATGACCGTGATGCCCAGGAAGACCACTGCCACCCACAGGAACTTGATGGCGATGCGCCGCATGATTTCGATCATGGATCCGTATTTACGCCAAGTTGCGAAGCTTATCAACGAACAGTCTCAAGTACTTGGGATGAAGGGTGCCGCGCGGCGGGGGCGATTCCTGTTGCGGTCGTCGTGTCGAATGTCTATATCGTTCGGCATGAGTCATCCCGATCCGAACGAACCGCACCCCGTGGCCGGTTTCCCGCAAGTGGCCTTTATCCGGAATTTCAACAGGAACCCCAACATCCTTATCGGGGACTACACCTATTACGATGACCCCGAGGGGCCGTCGCGTTTTTTCGAAAACATATTGTACCACTTCGATTTCATCGGAGACCGGTTGATCATTGGCCGGTATTGCGCCATCGCCCGGAACGTGACCTTCATCATGAACGGGGCCAATCATGCCATGGGCGGATTCTCCTCCTATCCCTTCTTCATTTTCGGCTCGGGCTGGGAGGCCGCCAGACCAGCCCCCGAACAGTTTCCCTACAAGGGCGATACGGTCATCGGCAGCGATGTCTGGATCGGCTATGACGCCACGATCATGCCCGGGGTCTCCATCGGGCATGGCTGCATTGTCGGGGCAAAGTCCGTGGTGACCGGCGACGTGCCTCCCTACAGCATTGTGGCGGGGAATCCCGCCAGGGTGATCCGGATGCGGTTTGAGGAGGAGGTCGTTTCAAGGCTCCTGGCCCTGCAATGGTGGGAATGGGAGCCCGAGAAGGTCACGCGGAACCTGCCCGCGATCATCGGCTCCGACCTGGAGGAACTGCGGCGGGCCGAATAGGGCTTGAGGAAAATTGATTTCTTTTTGAACAAAGGGTGTTGACAGCGCGGCCCGGGTTCGGCTAGAAAGCTTCTTCCCAACGACGTGGGGCTGTAGCTCAGTTGGGAGAGCGCTTGAATGGCATTCAAGAGGTCGTGGGTTCGATTCCCTCCAGCTCCACCACTAGAATATAAAAGGCTTAGAAGGTTTTCCTTCCAAGCCTTTTTTTCGTGGAGTAGCCAAATGAATCTTCAAATAAGATAGAGTTGACATCCGACGGGATTGAGCCCAAGTTGCTTTCTTTGTTCCGAGGTGCCGGCATGTGCGGCTCCGGCAGGATTAAGGTGTTCAACGGGAGTCGGCGATCCTGTCTGCAAATGCTTTTTCTTCGGAGGCCCTGATGAAAACCGAACTGTGGGTGATGTTCTTCCTGGCATATCTGGTGACGACGTTGTCACCCGGGCCGAATGTGTTGCTGGTGCTGAAGAACAGTATTCGGCACGGCTGGAAATCCGCATTCATTACCGTGTTGGGAAACCTGAGTTGCCAGCTGCTGATTGTCTGTCTGGTGGCTGTCGGTGTCGGGCACCTCATCCAGGAACTGCCGTTCTGGTTCGTTATCATGAAAACGATCGGCGGCGCCTACCTGATTTATTTGGGGATCAAAAACCTGTTGGCGTCCCGGAAGGCGAAATCCGTCTTGCCGGAGACGGAGCCTCGGATCGTCGCGACCCGGTCTCAGCGCAGCCTGTTCCTTGAGGCGTTCGGCGTATCCGCAAGCAATCCCAAGACCTTGATTTTCCTTTCGGCGTTCCTGCCGCAGTTTCTTGATGCCGCGCATCCTCCCTATGAGCAGTTTTCTATCATGTTTGTCACGATTTGCGGCATCGTCACCACCGTCCACCTGGGGTATTCGTACCTGATCGCCTCTTTCGGCAGGCGTTTCTCGTTTAAAGAATTCGGGCGCAAGATCGATAAGATTACCGGTGGCCTGTTCATTGCCATGGGGGGCGGCATCCTTCTGAGCGACCGTGTGTGACATCGCCTTACATCCCGTGAATGCCTTGACCGGCATTCAATAGGTCGTGGGTTGAACACGCCACATCCTGTGTCGTGTCCCTTCGGTCGCTTTCGCTTTGCTTCAGCGTCTAAATCCGCTGTCCTGCGGATTTTTCAATTCCCTCCAGTTCAACCATTAGAAAGTTAAAGGCTTGGAAGGTTTTCCTTCCAAGCCTTTTTTCGTGGGATATACAAAAAAATATACAATACCAATCTGGTGTCTTATAGAGGGGCAACTTGGGTTTTGCAGAGGGTGCGGAAGTTGTCTGTTCTCATATTAAATCTGGAGGAAAGATGAGCGCGAATATCCCATTTCAACATATTGACTGGTCAACGGTCCCGAAAACCGAGCACAAGGGTGAAACGGGAGTTGCCTATTGGCAGACGATCCAGTTTGACGGATTGAGAGTCAGGGTTGTTGAGTACTCAAAGGGATACAAAGCTGATCACTGGTGTGAAAAAGGACATATCGTGTATTGCCTGGAGGGTGAGGTCGTCAATGAACAACAAGGGGCTGCCAGCTCTGTTTTGAAGCCGGGAATGTCTTACATTGTCTCAGACGAGTTGAGTTCTCATAGGTCAGTGACGGATGTGGGCGTAAAGCTGCTGATTATAGATGGTGATTTTTTGAAATTGAAAAGCTGACTTAAGCTTCGAGAGTCGTTGCGCAAGGATCCCGAATGGCATTTAAACGGTCGTGGGTTGAATACGCCACGTCGTGTGTCGTGTCCCTTCGGGCGTTTCCACTTTGCTCCAGCGTCTAAATCCGCTGTCCTGCGGATTTGTCAATTTCCTCCCGCTCCACCACAAGAAAACAAAAAGGCTCCGGCGAAAACCGGAGCCTTTTTGTTTGTTCGGTCGTGGTTTGTTCCTGCCGCGTTCATGCGTCCAGCCGGATGGGGCCTTCGGGGATGGTGATGACCCGGCACTGGAGGGTGGCCAGGCAGCGCATCTGGTGGCTGACCAGCAGGACGGCGTTTCCGGCTGCCCGGTGCTTTTCGATCTTGTCGGCCACGGTTTCCTGCCAGTGGTCGTCCAGAAAGGCGAACGGCTCGTCCAGCAGCAGGATTGCCGGGTTCACGGCAAATGCGCGCGCCAGGCTCAGCCTGCGCCGCATGCCGCCGCTCATGCGGGTGGGCTTCATCTCGGGGGCCAGGCCGAAGGTCTTCAGCCAGCGCCGGGAAATGGCCTCGGCGTTTTCAGTGCCGGACGGCTGCACCAGGAGCAGATTCTCCAGAGCGCTCAGCCAGGGCACGAGCACGTCGTCCTGAAAGGCGCATCCCAGGCGGGGAGAGCCGTGGCCCACGCTGCCCGAGTCCGGCGCGGTCAGCCCGGCCGCGATTTCCAGCAGGGTGGTCTTGCCGATCCCCGAGGGGCCGCACAGGCAGACCGTTTCGCCCGCCTCCACAGCGAGGGAACTGTCCTTGATGAGCGTTTCGCCCCCCATGGTTTTGCAGATATTGTTCAGTTGGATCATGCCTGCTCCCTGACTTTTCCGGTGAAGGCCTCGGACGAGGCGCGCAGCGGGGCGATGACCAGCAGTTCGAGCGCCACGCCCAGGAGAACGACGATGCTCGCCCAGGCAAAGAGCTGCGGGATCTCCAGCATGCGGTAGGACCAGAACAGCCGTGCGCCGATGCCGGTGGACGAGCCCAGGAATTCGGCCACGGCCGTGACCTTCCAGCTTGTGGCCGCCGCATGGGACAGCCCCGCCAGCAGGTAGGGCGTCAGGCCGGGCAGGATGATCTTGAGGAGGACCCTCGTTCGCGGGACGCGGTAGAGCCGGGCCATGTCGAAGAGTCTTTTGTCCAGCGCCATGCAGCCCTGGGCGATGTTGGCGAACAGGGGCGGAAAGACCGTGGCGAAGACCACGGCCATGGGCACCAGGGAACCGGTTCCGGCCCAGACCATGAGCAGGGTGATCCAGAGGATGGGCGGGCAGGATTGCAGGGCCGCCACCAGGGGCGTGAGCAGGCGCATGGTTTCCCTGCTGCTGCCAGCGGCGATCCCGAACACCAGGGCGCAGCCGAGGGCGGCGAGCAGACCGGCCATGCCCCGGGCCACGGTGACGGCCACGGTCAGCCAGGTGCCGGGCCGCAGGCACAGTCCCGCCAGTTCACGCCCCACCGCAACGGGCGATGGGATCAGCATGTGGCCGAAGGCCAGGCTGCACGCCCACCAGGCCGCCAGGGCGATGCCCAGGGAAACGATGACGGGAAGCCCCTTCACGACGCTCCTCCGAAGAAACTTTCCGGGAGCATGCGGCTGCCTTCGCCGTTTTCCCCGGAAAAGACCATGTCCAGGTAGTCCCGTATCATGTCCCGCGCCTCGTGGGCGGAGCGCACGTGGATGATGTCGCGTTCCAGGGAGGAGAGCACCATGTCCCTGGGGATGAATTTTTCGAATTCCTTGGGCATTGTGTCCAGCCCTGCGGCCGGGTCGCGTTTCAGTTCGGCCTCCTGCCCGGCCAGTGCCCGGGCGATTCTGTCGGCCAGGCCCGGGTTGTTCTTCAGCGTTTCCAGGTTCACGGCGATGCCCGCGATGGGCAGCATGGCCGGTTTGCCGGTGAGGCGTCCGTATTCCTCCTCCACGCTGGCCACGATGCGCAGGTGCGGGGCCTTTCGGAGCAGCACGGTCACCAGCGGCTCGGGCAGGAGCAGCAGGTCGGCCTTGCCCTGCACGGCCATGAGCGCCAGCTGCTTGGGTTCGTACGGGGCGTAGGTGAAGGCGGGCAGCCCTTTCTTTTCCAGGGCCCGCAGCACGGCCGCGCCCGGCGAGTGGGGCGGGGTGGAGGCTATCTCGGCCCCCGTGGGCAGGGCCAGGATGTCGTCGAACGTGCGGATGCCCGGGCGGCTGGTGAGCAGGTAGAACTTTTTCCACCCGGTCACGCTGACGAGCCGGACGGGCGCGCCGCGCATGGCGGCCTGGGCGAAGCCGTCGATATGCCCCACCCAGATGTCCCCCTTGCCCGCCAGGAGCAGGCCGCGCAGGTCGTCCAGGTTCTTCCAGTAGTGGATGTCCGGCGTGAAGGAGAGGTCTCCTTCGGCCAGGGCCTTCCATAACGGCATCTGGGGGGTGGTGGCCTGCCCGGTGGTATAGACCGAAAGAACCGTCTGCCCCGGGGCCGAGGCAGACGATGTCGTTTGGTGTATCAGGTGCAGGCCGCCCCAGGCCGCCAGGACGAACAGGGCGGCCAGGGCTGCTATGCGTGTCTTCACTTTTCCTCCTAGAAGCTGAGCTGGTAGTTGAGCGAGGCGCTCAGCCCCGGCTCCAGCAGTTCTATGCTGCGGGAGTTGGCCAGGTAGTTATGGTATTTCTTGTCGAAGATGTTGTCCACGGTCAGGGAGATTTCGTGTCGGGTCTTGGCCCAGTCGAATCCGTAACCCGTGGCCGCGTTGACCGTGAGCCAGCCGTCCGTGCGGTCCACGCCGTCCGGAACCTCGCTCTGGCGCAGGGCCCACGGCGTTTCCATCCTGGCCCAGAAGCCGTTGCCCGCCTCGTAGCGGATGCCGGCAAGGCCGTTGATGGGGGCCACCGTGCGCAGGGCCTCGTCGTTGCTTTCATCCCGGCCGTTGGCCAGGGCCACGTTTCCGTAGAGGGCCCAGCAGGCGGCAAAGCGCCAGTCCGCATCCAGCTCGAGACCGTAGATGCGCGCCTCGCCCACGTTTTCCATCATGTACGTGGTGGGGTTCTGGAGCTTTTCCTCGATGTAGTCGGTGATGAAGTTGGCAAAGGCCGCCCCAGTGGCGCTGAAGGCGGGGGTGGTGTAGTGTAGGCCGTATTCGAAGTAGTAGGATTTTTCCGGGTCCAGGTCCGGGTTGCCCACCGAGGTGACGCCGCCGCCCAGGTTGATGTTCTTGAACCGCTCCAGGATGTCCGCCGCACGGTAGCTGCTGGCGGCGATGAAGGTGTGGGACCAGTGTTCCGCAGGCTGCCAGGTCAGGCCCGCGTGGATGTTCCAGCCGATGTCCTCCTTGGTGGCTGCCTCGAAGTTGGCGTTGTCCTTGTTGGATATTTCGTTGCGGTCCAGGCGCGCGCCCAGGTTCAGGGTGAACTGATCGGTAAGCTTCCAGTCGTCCTCGGCAAAGACGCCCATGGAGAGCTGGGTGGTGTTGGGGGTGGGCTGGTCCTCAACGGTGCCGCCCGCGGTCAGGTAGCGGGTGCGCGTGGACGTGATGTGCCAGTTCCAGATGTCGGCCCCGGCAATGAGGCTGTGCTCGCCCAGGGCGAATTCCGCCTGCACCTTTCCGCCCACGGTCTCGTGGTCCGCCCGGGGCTTGATGGCCGAGATGGGCGGGGCCGGGTTGTCGATGCGGACCCTGCGGTCGTTTTTCATGTAGTAGGCGTTGACCAGGATCTCCTTGAGCGCCCCCGACTCGGGCGTGTAGGTGGTGTCCATGCTCACCAGGGTGTTCTTGGAGCGCGGGTAGGTGATGGGCGCGGTCTGGGGCATGGTGCTGGAGCCGCCGGGAATGCCCACCTCGTTCGCTTCCATGTTCATGACCTGGAACTGAGTGGCCCAGAAGTCGTTCCAGCGCAGCCCGCCGGCCAGGCGCAGGTAGAGGTCCTCGAACTGGCTGTTGGAAACCCGTTCGTCATCGCCGCCGTAGAAGTCCTCGTGGTCGCGCAGCCCGCCGGAGACCTGCATCCAGAAATTCTCGTCGCTCAGGTTGGCCCGGGCATACCCGTCCGGCCCCTGCGGATTGGTGGACCAGGAACCGATGAGTTCTCCGCCCAGTTCGGCTTCCGGGGTGAATCCGCCCTTCTTGGTGATGATGTTGATAACCCCGCCCGTGGAGCCCGTTCCGTACAGGGAGCTGACAGGGCCCTTGAGCACCTCCACGCGCTCGATGTCCATGGGGTTGATGAATCCGAGGCGGGCGTTGATCTCGGTGGCGGTGTTGAGCCGCATGCCGTCGATGAGCACCACCACCGAGGCCCCGGACAGGCCGCGTATGCTGATGTCCTGGCCCCAGGGGGAATCCCCGGTCTTGGTCAGGCCGGAAATGCGCGACAGGGAATCGGCCACGCTGGCCTTGGGCGCGAGGAGGATTTCCTCCTTTTCCACCACGCCGGTGCCGCCCGGTGTCTTGGACTGGGTGCTGTCCGTACCACGGGCGGAGACAATGACCTTGTCCAGGGTGATCTCCTCCGCATGCCCCCGGCCAACGCCGAACGCGAGCAGCATTGCCGCAAGCAGCAGGGGATATACTCTCCGTTTCATGTGTTTCTCCTTCTTCCTTTTATGGTTAAGCGGCTTCCGGCCTGCCCAGGGCGACGAGCGCATCCCATCCGGGCCATTGCAGCCGGCCGTTGTTGGCCGCCATTTCATCGAACCAGGGAACCCCCTCCACCACCGGGATGATGCCGCCGGAGATGGACAGATAGTTCTGGTATTCATTGGAAAGCAGGTAGCGCAGGAAGCGCATGGCGTCCGGGGGCGCGTCGGCACGCACCGCCGCGGCCAGGGGCACGGGCCAGGCCCCGGAGCTGGGCCAGACCATGTGGCCGTTGCCCTCCCGGTAGGTCTTGCTGAAGGCCGGGATGCTCACCCCTGCCAGGAATTCGCCCGCATCCACCCGCTTGTTGATGTCCAGGGGCGTGTAGCTGACGTTTTTCCCGGCAATGGCCCCGGCCGCCCGGTCGCCGTATCGGGCGGTCATCATGGTGTCGAAGAGGTCGGGCAGGGGGGTGTCTCTCGGCGGCACGGCAATGGAGCCGCACAGGTCCGGACGGCAGAGGTCCTCCCAGTCCCAGATGGGCGGGGAAACCCTTTTGGCCGCTGCAATGACAAAGGGCACGAACCCGATGACGCGGAAATGACTCGACGGCTCGGCCATGCCCAGGGCGGTCAGCTCCGCGCGCATGGGGGGCAGGGTGTCCGGCAGGGAGGCCAGTTTCCCGGTCGTCTGGTATTGGAGCAGGTTGTAGTAGTACTGGGGATAGGCGCACAGGGTCAGGCCGGGAATGTCCCCGTCCCGCCCGAAGCCCACGGAGAAGTCGAGCATCTCCTGGTGGGTCTGGGGCGGGATCAGGTCCAGGTCCAGATCCATGCGGGCCAGGTCCTGCACCGTCTTGCGCAGGATGTTGGGCGCAATGGCCAGGTAGACGGAATCGGGGCTCATCATAAGGCCTCCCGGGTGTTCAGCGTGTGGCCCTGCCGCAGGATTTCACGGGCCTGCATGAGGGTGTCGTCCATGTCCCTGAGCCGGTCCGCATAGGCGCGTTCGCCGTCGCAGGCCGAGAGCAGGGCGGCCATGGCCCCGTTGCGCATGACCAGCCTGGTGTCGTTCATGAGAATGAGCACCGGGTCGTGGGTTGCGGAAATGACGATCTTGTGGTGCCCGGCCAGGACCTCCAGGGCCTTGAACTTGTGGATGCCCGCGTTTTCCACCTCGTCGATGAGCACGATGGGCGTATCCGAGAGCAGGGCGATGTCCGCGATCATCAGGGCGCGGGACTGGCCGCCGCTGAGCACCTGCAGGGACATTTCCGGCGAGACCGGTTCGCCGCACAGGCTGTTGGTCATTTCCAGGAGCGGCGCCATGAGCGCCTTGCCGTCGCGGCCCTTGCTCTCGGCATGGAGCAGGATGAACTGTTCCACGCTGGCGTCCATGACGAAGTTGGTTTTCTGGGAAAGGGTGGCCACCAGGCCCGTGGGCGTTTCGGCAAGCGGCCTTCCGTTGATGAGAATGGTGCGGCCCGAGCGCGTGTCGCCGCAGGCCGCCTGCTCGATGTCCGAGAGCAGTTCGCTCTTGCCCGAACCGGTGGGGCCCACTAGGGCCAGGGAATCGCCGGGGCGCAGGTCCACGCCGGAGATGGACTCGGGGTTGCCCTGCTTGTCGCGCCCGGCCTGGATGGTGATTGTTTCGATGATCATGCCGCGTTCTCCTCGAGCAGGAGTTTTTCCACGTTGCCGGACTGGAACCGCTTTCCGATCCGGGTTTCTCCCGTGCAGTAGGAACAGATGGAGGCGGGCATGGAATAGCGCAGGCTGAGGCCTTCCAGCTCCCGGGCGTCGGTCCAGGACTCGCTGAGGCGCTTTAGGTGCAGCACGCCCGTGCCGGTGAGGCCGTTGACGTGGACGATGGCCGCCGTCTGGTTGACCTGGGAAATGCGGTGGGCAAAGACCTCTTTCTCGGCCTGGGAGATCAGGTCGCTCTTGGTGACCACCACCACGTCGGCCAGGGTCAGGGCGGGGCCCATCTTGCGCGGGGCCTCCATGCCGCCCAGGTTGTCGATGACCGTGATGGCGGGCACGTCCTTGATATGGGGGGCGCAGCGGTAGCAGAGCCCGGCGGTTTCGACGAAAAGGTAGTCGGCCCGCTGCCGGCGGCCCCAGGCGCAGGCCTCCTCCAGGTTGGAGACGAAGTAATGGTCCGGGCAGAGATAATCGGAAAGTCCCTGGATGGCCGGAATGCCGAGGCGGTCCCGGTAGATTTGGTCATCCGTGGTGCCCAGCGTGTCGAACTTGACCGCTGCGGACCGTTTCCCGTCCTTGGCCAGCTGGCGGATGAGGTGCAGGGTTACGGCGGTTTTTCCGGCGCTCGGCGCTCCTGCAATGGTGACGAGTTTCACGTGTGCTTCCTTTGAAAATGAGTTTCTTTTTCAATAAAAGGTCCGAATAAATCCCGACAACGGATGGTCGGGACAATGCAGGAGTAGTCTTGGCGGGGAAAAAGAACCACCCGGGGCGGTTTGTTTTTTGCCCCGAACGGGTGGAAAATTACCCGTTGGCCGGACTGGTGAAAAAGATGTTGTTCTTGCGGTAGCGGGACGGCGTGACCCCGTGGCGCTCCTTGAAGGCCGCGCTGAAGTGGCTGATGTTGGTATAGCCCACGCTGCTGGCCACCTCGCTGACGGAGTCCGTGCTTTCCAGCAGGCGCTTGCGCGCCAGGTCCACCCGGTAGGCCCGGAAATAGCCGTAGACGGTCTGGCCGAACTGGGCCTTGAACCCGGTCTTGAGCTTGGTCTCGTTCAGGCCCACGGAAAGGGCCAGCTCCTTGAGGCTGGGCGGGGCCTCCAGGTCGGCGACCAGCAGGTCGCGCGCCTTGTTCAGGCACTCGATCTCGTAGGTGCTCAGGCGGGTGCGGCAGGGCGCGGGCGCATACTCGGCCAGCACATGGGAAAGCAGTTCCAGGGTCTTGCTCTTGAGGTACAGGGTGCGGGCCGCGTGGGTATACGGGCAGTGGGCCAGCTGCGATGCGGCGACGAACTGCTCGGGCGTCATCCTGCGGCTGTCGCAGGGGAGGGTGTCGGTTTCCCGGTTGACCACGCTTTGCACCGCGTGGGGCAGGAGCGCGGTTTCCTCGGGCAGGGCGATGTCCAGGAAGGACGGCTGGAGCACTATGTCCAGCCACTTGTGGCCCTGGTTGGGCGCAAGTTCGACGATTCCCCCGGTTCCCGGGAAATAGCGCACCTCGATGATACCCTTGTTGCGGACGAAATCCTCCTGGCCCCTGGCCCGGGAGATGCCGTTTCCTTCGAGGATGAAGCTGAACCGCAGCACGGGACGGTCAAAGGACATCTCGAAGCGCTGCCGTTCCCGCGCGGCGCTTTCCCAGAAGCAGACCGCCAGGTCGGACCTGAGCCTGAAGGCGTTGACCGGTGCATGCAGATCCGCATGCAGGACTGAATTATCGGACTGCTGGGCTGACTGCCCCGCTTTGTCCAAGGACACGACTTGTATGCGCATGTGGTTTCCACCCCTCCTTAGAAACGTCATCATCGCATTGTGTTGCGCGCCATGGCGCACGACCCTTGGTGTGCAATATTGAAATTGAAATTCAAAGTCAAGAGAAGTTCCCCCACGGCTGTCGCTGTTTGTGGAAGCAGTCTTTCTTGACACCTTGAAAAGTCCGGAGTAGTCGATAATGAATTTCATAATCATTAAATATCGGAGAGCGGAAATTGAGCGGCTCTGTCATGACGGCGCAAAAAAACACCGCAATCGGCCTTGATTCCGTGAGGGATTTTTCCACCTTGGGCAGCGAGCAAAAGGAACGGCTCTTTCGTTCCATGTGGCAGGAGTACCGGGTTCGGCCCGGCATGTGCGTCAGTGTTTTCGATGCGCAGCTGCAGGAGGATTTCACCTTTTGCTACCGCAAGGAAAATCGATTCATGGATTTCGGTTTTTTCCTGGAGGGCGCGTTTGCCAATGATCTGCGCAAAACGCCCATAGGACGCCTGAACCTGGAGAACCGGGCCGGGGAGGGCGGCATGGGCTTTTTTCGGGAGATTGAAGGGACCGTGACCATCCCGGCCGGGAAAAAGACCCGCCTCATCCATGTCCACGTTCTGCCGGATGTCCTCCGCTCCCTGCTGGAACAGGACATGGAAACGGTCCATCCCGAGCTTCGCGGCGCGCTGGAGCCTCGGGAAGGAAACGACTTCTACCGCAGGCGCTGCCTGCAGCCCATGGTCCAGGCCGTCGCCAACGAACTGTTTTTCGGCGTGCGCAACAATTTCGGAGTGCGCATGTACATGGAGGGCAAGGTTCTGGAGCTGCTGGGGCTGTTCCTTGCCGAAGGGGGAAATCCTGCGGCGGACAAAAAGGCCGCCTTGAGTCCCAGGGAGCGCGACGTCATCCATGCCATCCGCGCCGAGCTGGAGGAACGCTACGCCTCGCCCCCGACCCTGGCGGAGATTGCCGCCCGTCACCATATGGGCGTTTCCAAGGTGCAGGCCGGGTTTCGGGCCGTGTTCGGCATGTCCGTCTTCAATTTTCTCAAGGAATACAAACTTCAAAAGGCCAAGATGCTTTTTGACGAGGGCGACATGAATGTCAGTGAGGTCGCCTGGACCATCGGCTACATCAACCTGAGCCATTTCGGCGCGGCCTTCAGGAAGCGCTTCGGCGTCCTGCCCAAGGCCTATCACAAATCCATCCGGGCCAGGGCGCATGGAGTCGGGCACGGACGGGCCTGACGTTTCCCGCCAATCATTTCATAATATTCTTTTGGGCAGGCGTGTTCGCACGCCTGTTTTCGTGTTGTGCGCCCTTTGGTTTTCCCCGGGCAAAACTGAGTGCTCGCGGGGCAGAAAACCTTCGCTCTCCGTTCTAGGTTTCGCGGACATGCAATTGGCAAGGCGGGCTTTGCCCCGCCCGTGAAAGTGAAACCAAACAAGGGATAGTGGAGATGAGACGAATCGCAGGATTCATGGCGCTGCTCGCCGCGCTTGCGCTGGTTTGCGCCGCCGCGCCCTGCGCCCGGGCCGGCCAGGAGGAGAAAAAGGAGGACCTTCGGCTGGAACCGGTCGTGGTCAACGCGGAAAAACGTTCGGAGGAGGTTCAGGACGTCCCGGCCAGCATCACCGTGCTGGAGGAGGGAGACCTCCGGGACATGGGCATCAAGAACACCGACGACCTGGCTCGGCATGTTCCCGGCCTGGAGTTCAACGACTTCGGCAGCCGCAGGCACGGGCTCATGTTCCTGCGCGGCATCAAGAATCTGCCCACCACCGAGCCGTCCACGGGGTATTACGTGGACGGGGTCAACTATTCGAAGCCCTACATGTTCAACTTCCCGCTGTTCGACGTGGAGCGCGTGGAGGTGCTCAAGGGGCCGCAGGGGGCCCTGTACGGCCGCAACACCGTGGGAGGCGTCATCAATGTCCTTACCCGGCAGCCCGGCAACGAGGTGGTCTTCAGCGCGGGCACGACCCTGGGCAACTTCGGGCAGAAGGAGGTGCGCGGCAACTGGAGCGGCCCCCTGGTGGAGGACAGGCTCTTTCTGGGGATCTACGGCATGGCCGCGGCCCGGGACGGGTTCATGGAAAACGACGTGGACACGGGCGGCAAGGACGGACGGTACCAGGACGGCAAGGCCGCGCGCATGAAGCTGCGCTACCTGGCCAACCCGGACTGGGAGCTGGGGCTGATCCTGGACGCGCAGCAGCATGACGACGGGGCCTATTCGGGGCGGCGCACGAGCCGCAACAGCCTGGTCAAGGCCGGGGCCGTGGGCACGGACAGCCGCTATCATTACTCCCATGATTTTGACGGTTCCCAGGAGAACGAGTGCTGGGGGGCCACCCTGAATTCCGTGTACGAGACCGGGCTGGGCTCCTTCCATTCCATCACCGGCTACCGCGACTACGACAGCGACGAGGACATCGACGCCGACTTCAGCCCCCTGGACGTGATGCGCAAGCAGTATGTGCAGCGCGATCAGGACTTCTCCCAGGAGTTCCGCCTGAACTCCTCCGAGGGGGACGGGCCGCTCGAATGGCTGGTGGGCACCTCGTTCTTCAACCTGCACTCCCGGACCGAGGTGACCAACCGGATGGGCGCCGACCACGCGGCCCCGGGCATGAAGGTGGCCTTTGATACGGACCGCCACAATATGGGCGCTTCGGCTTTCGGGCAGGGAACCTATACCTTTTGGGAAAGGTTCGATCTGACCTTGGGCCTGCGCTACGAATACGAGCATGCCGACGTGGATGCGGAACAGCTGAACACCCCGGCCGGAGGCCCCGCTTCCGTGGCCGCCTCCCACGACGGGGCCATGCATTTCGGGGCCCTGCTTCCCAAGGTGTCCCTGGCCTGGCATCTCGACGACGACCACATGCTCTACGGCACCATTTCCCGCGCGCACCGCAGCGGCGGGTTCAACGACGCCTCCGCCCCCTCGGGCAAGGAGGCCTATGCGGAGGAATACAGCTGGCTGTACGAGGTGGGCCTCAAGTCCATGTTCATGGACGGGCGGCTCATGTTCAACCTGTCGGGATTCTACACGTCCATCGACGACGAACAGCTTCCCCTGTTCAAAACCGGCACCATGCAGTCCTATATCGACAACGCCGGGAAATCCTACCGCACCGGGATTGAGATTGAGAGTCGTTACAGGCTAACGGAGGAGCTGGGGCTGGACGCCAACTTCTCCTGGATCGAGGCCCGGTTTGAGGAATACGAGGACCCGGCCGTGGGCGCGGACTACGCCGGGAACCGCGTGTTCCTGGTGCCGAATTACACCTACGGACTCGGCCTGGACTACCGCCATGCCCTGAACGGGGACTGGAACCTGGTGGGCCGGGCCGACATCACGGGCGTGGGCTCCCGGTATTTCGACGACGGCAACACCGTGGAGGAGAATCCCTACGACCTAGTGGACCTCCGGTTCGGCGTGGAAGGGGAGCACCTTGCCTGCACGCTGTGGGTCAAGAACGTGTTCGACAAGGAATATACGGTCTTCGAGAACACCACCGCAGGCATAGCCGAGGACGGCGCACCGCGCACCTTCGGCATGTCTCTGGATTACAGCTTCTAGGGGCGCGGCCGGGCGGTTTCCGCTGTCCCGGCCGTATCCCGCAACAAGGAGGAAGCGATGCGATTGTTCGTTGGCGTTTCAGGCCGAGGTTCCACGGCGTGGAAGATGTTCCTGCTGGCCTGCATGTATCTGTGCCAGGCCATTCCCCTGGGGTATGTGTTCGGCAGTCTGCCGGTGATTATGCGTGAAAACCGCATGAGCCTGGAGAGCGTGGGCGGGCTGTTCATCCTGCATCTGCCCTGGGCGTTCAAGTTTCTCTACGCCTCCAGGGTGGACCGCACTGGATTTGCCCGGCTGGGCCGCCGCAGGTCCTGGATCCTTCCCTTGCAATGGGCCGGAGCCGGCCTGCTGCTGGCGGTGGCCGGGCTGCCGCCGGAAACCGATTTCCGGTCCATGTACATGGTCCTGCTGGCGCTGAACGTGGTCATGGCCACCAACGACATCGCGGTGGACGGCTATGCCACGGACATGCTGGAGCCCGGCGAGCGGGCCTGGGGCAACGTCATCCAGGCCGGGGCCCGGTACGTGGGCATGATTCTCGGCGGCGGGGTCATGCTCTTCCTGCATTCCTCGTTGGGGTGGGGCTTTCTGTGCCGCGTGCTCGCCGCCACCGTCTTTCTGTTCAGCCTGCCCGTGCTCCTGCACCGGGAGCTGGCCCCGGTGTCCGTGGAAACGGAGGACGGGGACGGCTCGGCCGGCGGGGTGCTGGCCTTTCTCCGTCGTCGCCAAACGCGTTTCCTGCTGCTGGTGCTGATTGCGCCCACGGCCTTCGCCTTCTGCGGGTTCATGATGCACACCCCCCTGCTGGTGGATCTCGGCCTTTCCTCCAGGGACATTGGGGGTCTGCTCATGCACTACGGCTATCCGGCGGGTCTGGCGGGCACCGTGCTCTGCGGCTGGCTGTTGCATCGGGCGGGGAGGCGTACGTTCCTGCGGGCTTTCTGCCTGGCCGTCATCCTGCTGTGCGCCTTTACGGTGCACTGCATCCGCGAGGGAGGCATCGCGTTCTGGCAGGCCGCCATGGTCCTGTCCCTGGACAACTTCCTCATGGGCGGCATCAATGTCTGGGGCTTCACCCTCATGATGCGGGCCAGCGCCGGGCCCCATGCCGGGGTCGGGTTTGCCGTGCTCAGCAGCCTGTTCATCCTGGTTCCCCTGGCCACGGCGCCGCTGTGGGGCCGTGTGGGCGATCTGGCCGGATTCGGCCCCCTGTACGCCCTGCTCGGGGCATTGACCCTGGCGGGGTTTGTCGCCGCGGAGGCGGGCATGCGTCTGGAGCGGAAGAGGTCGTCCGGGACCGTCCTGCCCGAAGGCGTGTCCTGATCCTGCGGTTCCGGGCGTTATGCAAAGCAGATCCCGGCGGCCCGAAACGGGCCGCCGGGATCTTTTTTCGGGTGTTCCCGTCGGGCTGTCAGCGGAGGGATTCGTTCGCCGCCGGGGAACGCAATGACTCGATGAGCCCCCTGGCCCGCTCGCGGACCTGCATCAGATCGTGTTCGTTCGGGCGGCCTTCAATATTGCCCAGCCTGCCCGAGGTGTTCAGGTGCCGCTTGTTTTCGGGCACGAAGGCTCCCGGAATGGCCCATTCGTCGGCCACGGTGACGCCCAGGTGGTCGAAGAGCTGCCCCATGTACTTGATGGCCGGCGTGGCCTCTGCCTCCCCGGTGTGTGGCCCGGCATAGGTGCAGTAGACGCAGGCGAATTTGCCGGGAAGACGGGGGGAGCCCGGCAGGATCAGATTCCGGTCCCGGGCCGAGGCCAGTTGCCGGTCTATCCACTTGAGCATGCGCTTGCCCGGCAGCCAGGTGTAGACGCCCGAGCCCATGAAGGTCAGGTCGTTCCGCAGCAGGTCCAATTCCAGGTCCTGCTTGCCGACATTGATGGTCTTCACGTCGCAGCCCGCGTCCGCGCAGGCCCGTTCGATCTCCAGGGCCACCTTTTCCGTCTGCCCGTTGAGCGAGGCATAGAGGTTCAGAATGTTCATGGCTTCTCTTTTTTGATGTTGTGGTTGAGCGGGGTGTCCAGCATGTCGGTTTTGCGGAAGCAGGCCAGGTAGTTGACGCCGAGGTCCGCATAGTTGACTTGCTGGTAGCCATTACCCTCGATAAGGGCGGCGATGTCCTTTGCCGAAATTCGCATGTGCAGGGGCGGGCCGAAATCCATCTTCTCCTTCTTGCACTCCAGCACGGCCATGATCCCGTCGGTGCGGAGGATCCGGTGCAGTTCGCGGAACAGGCTTGGTCCCTGGCGTTCGAGGTCGAGGCAGTGCAGGGACGTGGAGAGCAGGCAGGTGTCCACGCTGTCGTCTTCCAGGGGAAGCGCGTCGGTCATATTTCGATTCATGGGCCGGATGTTGTTCAGCCCGTGTTCCTCAGCCTGCCTGCCGACCTCGTCGGCCATGCGTTTGTCTATATCTACAGAGTAAACCGTTCCTCGCGTTCCGACAAGCCTTGCGGCGTGAATCGAGTAGTCGCCCGGGCCGCAGCCCAGGTCCAGGAAGGCGCTGCCCCGGGCCGGGGCAAGGATCCGGAAGACCAGGTCCGAGTCGTGCATCCTGTAGCTGGTGGGGCCTCGCCCGTGGGCGTGACGGCCACGGCATTGCTGGTTGTTCATGGCATTCTCCCTTGCTAGAGGTAATAGAGGAAGGATTCCACCTTCATCCTGTCGTTTTCGTTTCGGGTTCCGTCAAAGGTCAGGGGCAGCACGGGCAGGCCTCCGGGATCGTCCTGATGCAGGATGCCCAGGGATATGCCCGTGTTTTCGTACATGGAACTGACGGTCAGGACGCCGTCGATTCCCTGCGGCGCGCACCTCGTCTTGGCCCCGCGATATCTTCCGAAGGCCCCGGCATAGTGGCCGAGCGTGCCGTCGGCCGCGTCCGTGAGTCTGTGCGGATCCGGCTCGTAGGGGCTGGCCGCGCCCAGCGCCGCCCCAAGGATGGCCATCTGTTCCCGGAAACGGTCCAGCCTGCGGCGTATTGCCCGGCCCTGTTCCTCCGGGCGTTGCCGGGCCGCGTCGTCCCAGAAGCTCCACAGGCATTCGCCCAGGGGCGCATAGACCACGCGGTGGCCCAGCCCCTCCAACCGCTCAAAGGTGTTGTCGTTGAGCGTATCGTTGAAGAGCACCATGGGTTCGCCCACGGCCAGGACTGTTTTGGAGCCGTTCCCGGACTCCCCGGACGCGCCGAGATCCCTGGCCAGGGCCGTGAGAAATTCCAGGGTCAGTTGTCCGCGCCGCACCCGCTCCAGGACTCTTTCCAGGACTTCGGGCCTGTTCTTTCGGGGGGCCAGGAGCGTCAGGTCCCCGGCCAGCAGGCACAGGAACAGGGTGTTCGCGAGGGGGCCTTGCCGGCAGGGCAGGTCCTCCAGGAAGGGCGAGAGCAGCTCCACGTGGCGCAGCCCGCTCAAGTCCAGCTTGTTGCGCAGGAACCTGGCGTACTGGCCGTCCACCTCGGCCCCTTCGTTCTGCGGCAGGAGCAGGGTCTGCTTTCCCCTGGTTCCCCGGAGGGTCGCCAGCGCGTCGCCCAGCAGGGCGGCCAGGGAATAGTATTCGTTGGTCACGGTGTGCCGTCTGCCCAGGGCCATGGAGGTCTCCGTGGTCGGCTCCAGGAGCCGGGCGTCCACGCCCTCGGCCTGGAGCGCCGCGCAGGCGAGATGCGCATACGGATACAGGCGCGGCAGGAATACCGGGCCCTGGAGCGGGCCGAATCCTTCGGCTGCGATGCGCACCGGTTCTTCCGGGGGCATGTCCGTGTATGCCTCCAGGGGGCCCGCCGGCTGCGGCTTGCTTTTGCCCAGGCTGTTCACGAAGGCCTCCACCCGGGTCAGCACGCCCACTCCCGAGGAGTGCTCGTCTACCTCGATGGTCAGGTAGGGCTTGGATCCCATGATCTCCTTGAAGTAGTGGGCCGTGGCCGTGTCCGGGCCGCACCCGTGATGGGTGAGGAACACGGCGTACAGGTTGGGGTGCTCCGCCACCAGCCGGGCCGCCTTCAGGATGTGCTGGCCGAAGGGCCAGTACATGTTCGGGTGCTGCTGGAAGATGTCCACATCGGGCATGTCGTAGCAGGGCAGGGTCTGGTGCCCCATTTCCGCGAGCTTGTCCGGGATGCCCAGGTTGAGCATCGGGTCGGCCACGCCGTAGATCTTGGAGATGAGCACGAAGGTCTTGCGGTTCGGGTCCAGCCCGGCCAGGGCCTCACGGCTCCGTTTTTCGACCCGCTTCTCGAATCCCTTGAAGGATTCCATGGCCTTTTGCAGGGCAGCGCCGGTTTCCGCGTCGTTTTTCCCCAGATCGCGGCCCATGGACATGAACGCGTTGCGCACGAAGTCCTGCCCCAGGTTGAAGGCGATGGTGGGAGCCAGCAGCTTGATGCCCCTGTTTTCCAGGTCCATGGCCTTGTTGATGATCTTGAAGGCCAGCTGCATGTAGGCGCAGCCGTAGTTCTGGCGGGCCTTGGAACTGGGATGGAACACGGTGTAGAGGTCCGGGAAGAACAGGTAGTCCACTCCCTTTGCCGCTAGTTCGGCCGCGTGCCCGTTGACGAGTTTCACCGGGTAGCAGGTCTCGTCCAGGGAGTAGTCCTGGGCCAGCCGGATGGTTTCCTCGGAGGTGGGCTCCGAGAGCAGGACGTTGAATCCCAGCTCCCGGAAGAAGGGGAAGAACAGGGGGAACATGCCGAAGCAGAACAGGGCCCGGGGAATACCCACGGTCTTTTTGCTGGGATCAAGGACGCCGTCATAGCCCGCGAAGATGAAGTCGTGCACCGTGCGGTTGAAGTCGGAGACCCGCGGCGCGCTGTCCTTCTCCTGCCCGAGCGGTTCTCCCGGGGCGGGCGGGGTGAAGCCCTTGAAGGCGGTCGTTTCCCCGGCCTTCATTTCCTCGCGGGCCAGGATGGCCGCCCCGTATGCACCGGTGACGCTGAAGAAGGGCGGCACGGTCACCGGGCGGCCTGTGGCCGCGCGGAAGGCGTTGACCACGCCCTGGTTGTGGGCCACGCCGCCCTGCAGGAAGATGGTCCGGCCCAGCGGTTTCTGCCCCACCACCCGGTTCAGGTAGTTCTTGACGATGGAGTGGCAGAGGCCCGCCGCCAGGTTGCGGGTTTTTGCGCCGTGGGCCAGGTGCGCGGCTATGGCGGCCTCCATGAACACGGTGCAGCGTTCGCCCAGGCTGACCGGACTTTCCCCGGCCAGGGCCGCGGGGCCGATTTCTTCGAGGGGGATACCCAGTTTCTTGGCCTGCTCTTCGATGAACGATCCGGTCCCGGCCGCGCAGATCTTGTTCATCTGGAAATCCGTGACCACGCCGTTTTTCAGGGAGATGAACTTGGAGTCCTGGCCTCCGATTTCGAATATGGTGTCCACTTCCGGGTCAATGGCCGCAGCGGCCCGGGCCTGGGCGGTGATCTCGTCGCGGACCACGTCCGCGCCGATCAGGCGTCCGGTCAGGTATCTTCCCGAGCCGGTGGTGGCCGCTCCCGCCACGGTTACGGCGTTTCCCAGCTCCCGTTTCAGCTCGGCAAGCCCCGTGCGCACGGCGCGCACCGGATCGCCGGCGGTCCGCAGGTACCGGTAGGCGAGGATGTTGTTCCGGCTGTCCACCAGCACGAGGTTGGTGCTCGTGGAACCCACGTCCACGCCCAGCCAGCAGGGGGCCGCGCCTTCATGGGGAAGGGGCGCGCAGTTGTGCTTTTCCCTGGCGTCGTCGCTGCCCATTCCGCGCAGGGGCGGCAGTTCGCCCCCCTCCGGCAGGGGGCGCAAACGGGCGGTTTGCAGCGTGTCCATGACTTCCGGCAGCCCGATCGCCAGCTTGTCCCTGGCCGCAATCACTGCCGCTCCCATGGCCCCGGCAACGGCGGAATGCTTGTGCACCCGCAGTTCCCCGGGGTTCAGGCCGAGCTCTGTCCGCATGGCCTTGGTAATGGCGCTGTTGCGGCAGACCCCGCCCACGAAGAGCATGGGCCTGTTCTTCGGCAGGCGGCGCATGACCGCCCCCCGGAAGTTTCTGGTCACGGCATGGGCCAGGCCCGCAAGGATGTCCGGGGTGGGGACGCCTTCCTGCTGGTGGTGGGTGATGTCGGTCTTGGCGAACACGCTGCACCGTCCCGCAATGCGCGGGATGAACGTGGCCCGGGCGGCATGGGCGGAGTAGTCCTCGATGTCCATGCCCAGCCGCGAAACCTGTTCCTCCAGAAAGGAACCCGTGCCGGACGAGCAGTTGGAGGTTGCGGCCATCTTCACCCCGGTTTTGTTCTCCGGTCCGAACCCGGTGATGAACTTGGCGGTCTGGCCGCCCATCTCCACAATGGAGGCGCAATGGCGGTCCAGGTGCAGGGCCCCTTCCACCAGTGCGGCCACTTCATTGACCAGGGGGACGCCCGTGGACGCGTCCAGCAGGGCGCCGCCGCTGCCCATGGCCGCCCCCCGGCGGATCTCAGCCGCCTCGGGCAGTTCCCGGATGCGGGCCAGTGTTTCGCGGATGGCGGTTTCCACGTTTCCCTTGTGCAGGACGTAGTCCGTGTGAACGATTTCCCCGTCCGGTGCCAGAACCGCCGCTTTGACCGCCGAGTAGCCTATGTCTATTCCCATGCTGAACATGCTGTTTTCTCCCTGACGATGACTCGCCAGTATGGTTTAGATGCTTAACCTTATGTTCGCACAATTACCCAAAAAGCCCCTTGCCGATAGAGGAAAGAATGAAAGGTTTAGGTGTTAAACCTTGCTCGCAAAAAAATTATTCGCCGAACAGTTCGGACATGCGCTCGTCCACCACGGTCTCCACCACGGCCAGAATGGCCGAGGCCAGGGCGAGCTGGGTGTCCGGGAAGTCCCGCAGCCGCGCCTTGAGGGTGTTCAGGTGGCGCTCGTGGAATTCCTGGTGCGCCTTGTAGGCCTCCCAGCCCGGTTCCGTGAGAAAGGCCAGGATCTCCTTGTCGTTGTCCGCGGCCTTTTCCTTGCGGGCGAATCCCTTTTTCTCCAGCTTGCCCACCATCTGCGAGGCGGCGCTCTTGGTCACGCCCAGGGTGTCGCCGATGCTCTTGATGTTGATGCCCTCGCTGTTGCCGATGGCCTGGATGCAGTGCACTTCCTTGGCGGTCAGTCCGGAGTTCTTGCCCATGCGGATGGGCAGTTCCTCGATGCGGCAGTGCTTGTTGATGATGCGCATGAGCCTGCCGGTGAGGTGCTGGATGGATTCCTGTGGGTTGCTCATGGGTGTTTGATAAAGGTGCTTTACCATTGTGTCAAGCATCTTGATTTGCGTATCCATTGCCGTCTTTCCAGTGTTTTGCCCGCTCAGAAACTGTAGCGCACCGAGGTGTATATGTTGGAGTTTTCCTCGAACTGGCCGAAAAAGGTGTCCCGGTGTTCCCCCAGGAAGATGTTGGCCCCGACACCCACGGTGGTCCGGTCCGAAACCTTGTACTGCACGGAGGGGCGCAGGTAGGCGTCCTGGTCGCTGGGGCAGAGGTAGGCGTCCAGGGCCAGGGTCAGGTTCTGGTTCATGAGCAACTGGGAGAGCTGCAGGGTCAGCACGTGGCGGAACTCGTCCTTTTGCCGGGCCGCCGGGGTCTGCGCCTGGTATTCGTCGTAATCGAGCTTCTGCTCCACGTAGTACTGGAGCGCCGCATTGAAGTCGGTCCACAGGTCCTGGGTATAGCCGGCCAGGTAGCGGATTTCCGAGTTGCGTACCGCGATGTTTTTCCCGCCTCGGCTTTCCGGGGAATGATAGTAGGCGAATTCCAGGTTGCCGATGCCCGGCCCCATGGGCCCGCGTACGCTTGCGCCGTAGGCGTTCAGTTCCGGGAAGGTGCCCTTGCCTTCATCGGTCATGCCTTCCGGCGTTTTCCAGAATCCCCGGTATCCGTAGAGCGCCATTTCGTAGCTGCCCACGTTCCGGTAGAGCCGCGCCGCGAATTCGTCGTCCCTGAACCAGGTCTGGGGCGTATCCGTCGCCAGAGTGTCCCGGTTACCCCTGCGTTCCTGGCGCGCCGGATCCCAAAAGGAGATATACTCGCCGTTGATGTACCGGTCCGGGTCGAATTGCGGGGTGTAGACCAGGTCCAGGTTGGCGAGGTCGCTGAACAGGCCGACCTTGGCGGCGGTGCTCGGGGCCTTGAGATATTCCGCGTCCCGGCCGATGAAGAACGACTGCCAGTCCTTGGGGAAGAGGTCGTTGAGAAAGACCAGCCCGCCCGTGCCCCAGGTCAGCACCTGGGTTCCCAGCTTGATGTCCACATTGTCGCCCGGCCTGGAAAAGACCCAGGCCTCGCGGGTTTCATACCCCACCTGGTTCCTGACCCCGTCCAGGCGCAGGTCCCCCTTGTACTTGAAGTCCGCCTTTTCCGTGCTGGTGAACAGTTCCAGCTGCATCCGGGTCTCGGCAACGGAAAAGGCCTTCTGGTCCGGGTCGCGGCCCGTGCGCATGCCGACCCGGGTTTCCACGAATCCGTTTATCTCCAGCGGGTCCAGCCGTTCGCGCAGGTATGTCAGGAAATCCTCCCGCGCCTCGGCGCTGGCCGGTGCGGCCAGGGCTGCGAACAGCCCCAGCCACAAGGCCGCCGCAAGGGTGGCCGCTCTCATCGCATCACCTCCCGGGGAGGCCGCCTGAGATACCGTTCTCCGAACACCGCGTCCTTGACCGGGATGTCGTACTGCACGTTGGTGAAGGTCATGACCGTGGTGCTGCCGGTTTCCAGGTTGCTGACCCTGGATTCCGTCACCGTGGGATAGGCCTTGCCGCCCTGCGCATCGGCCGGGACGATTTCCTCCACCCGGAGCGCCTCCATGATCCTGTAGGGCGCGGAGCCGTTCTTGAAGTACTCCACGCGCATGGGCAGGTAGGTGGTCTTGTCTATGTAGGCGAGGTAGTGGGAGAATTCCACGCTGCCCGGATCCTTGGGCGTGTTGCGGATCACGTGGAATTCCTGGTTTTCCCCGTCCTGTTCATGTACGTCCGCCTCGATGTTGCGGCCGGAGATGTCCTCGTAGAGGAAGTCCGAGCCCGCAAAGCTGGTGCGCTTGTCGCCCGCGGCGATGCGCTTCACCAGGTCCATGCTGGGCATATACAGCCAGCGGTCGTCGTCCTTGCCTGGCTCCACGGTCTTGTGGACCAGGAAGACCATCTTGCGCACGTCCGCCGGGGCCTTGAAGTAGGTCATGTAATGCTGGGCGCCGTCGTTTTCGGCCATGTCCTTCCTGAGGGTGTTCAGCTCCCGCTTGCGGACCCTGCCCTGGGCGTCGGTGATCCGCAGGGTGACCGTCCCCTTGCAGGTTGCGCCCTGGTACAGGGCCGCGTGGTTGGCCTTGCGCACGATCTCGTCGGCCGTCATGGCCCGGGCCTGGCAGGCCGTGGCGGCCAGCACGGCCAGTGCGGCCAGCAATGTTGTCAGCAGTTTGCGATGCATTGTCTTCTCCTAGTCGTGTTGTTCGATGGTTGCGGTGGCATGGGCGGTTTCGCGTGCGAAGAACCAGCCCGAGGCCATGGTGATGATTGCGGGCAGCGCCACGAGGGTGAGCGCCCCGGACAGGAGCATGATGGACGAGAGCAGCAGGCTGGTGGTCTTGTACGGCACCAGGGAGGACACCAGCAGCGGCAGGAAACCGATGGAGATGACCAGTACGTTCCTGCTGATGGCCCTGGCGGGTTCCCGGAACATCAGGGGCAGGGTCTCCTTCCAGGATCCCGTCCGGGCGTGGATGCTCCTGCTGCGCTCCACGAAGTGGATGGCGAAGTCCACGGACATGCCGAGGGTCAGCACGCCCAGCACGGCCACGGGCATGTCGTAGTCCTTGCCGATGAGCCCGATGAATCCGTAGATGAGGGCGATGGTTACGGTGAGCGGAACCATGCACAGCAGCCCCCACCTGACCGAGCGGAACAGGAAGACGGCCATGACCAGGACAATGGCGAAGCTGCCCAGGAAGGAGCGGAGCATGCCCTGGACCATCTGGCTCTGCCAGGCCACGTTGATGTAGGTCAGGCCCGCCCAGCTGTGCTTGATGTCCACGGGCGGGGGCGTTGCCGCGAAGTACTCGTCCACGGATTCCTTCACGGCCTCCATGACCTTGTTGTCCCCGCTGCTCAGTTGGAACATGGTGCAGGCGTTGACATAGTCCGGGGTGACGAAGTGCCAGAGATCGTGGGGCCGGTGGCTCTGCTGGAACTGCATGTAGCACTCGCTGACCCCCTGCATTTTCTCGGGGACGCGATAGTTGCTTTCCCTGCCGTCGATGAGCTCCTGGTTGAGCTTGCTGACCACGTCGGCGGGGGAAACGCTCTTGCCCACGAGCCCGAGGCCCAGCAGCCTGTCCTGGAGGCCCGCGACGTATTCGAGGACCTGCGGCTGCTTGAAGGGTTTGCGCTTTTCCTTTTCCAGGTTGAAGAAATGGCTGAATTCCTCGTAGGCGAAGTATTCGTTGTCGGATTCGGCGGTCTTCAATCCCTGTTCCGCAATGGCGATGGCCGCGTTCAGGAAGGGCTCCTCCTGGTGCACCGTGGTCTCCACCAGCAGGGTGCGGAGCAGCTTTTCCGCCAGAGGCCGTGCCTGCGGGTTGTCCCGCATGTCACCGGCCATATCCTTGAACCGCGTGAGCATGTCGTTTTTTTCCGCGTCGGATACGGCCGGGTCCGTGTCCCCCTCCAGGATGAGATAGGCCGGGTAGGTGCCCTTGAAGTGTTTGTTCAGGGCGGTATCGGCCTTGCGGATGGGGTGGTCCTCCGCGAACCACTTGACCGGGTTGTCGTTGATCTGGATTTTGCTGATTCCCCACGCGGATACCGCGACCAGGAGCAGGAGCCCGGCAACAATGGGGCGGGCGTACCGGAACGAGGCGCTTCCGGTCGCGGCCAGAATGCTGGTCATGGGCGTCCGGGCCGACTGCTGCTTCCGGGAGAGCCCGAAGTTGTCGAAGATCCGTTTGGGCAGGGCCATGATGAAGGCCGGGACGAACATGATGGTCATGACCCAGGCCACCATGATGCCCGCACCCACGAACACCCCGAAGATCTGCACGGGCGGGATGGGGGTCAGGGCCAGGGAAAGGAAGCCCGCCGCCGAGGTGAGCGAGGTATAGAGCATGGGCATGAACAGGGTGTCCAGAACCTCGCGGATGGTTTTGTCGCGTCCCTTTTCCGCAGAGTAGCGGTCAAAGAATTCCGAGAGGATGTGGATGGAGTCCACCACGGCGATGGACATGAGAAAGACCGGTATCATGGAGCTCATGATATGGACCTCGAAATCCAGGCCGATCATGGCCCCCATGGTGATGATCACCGTGAAGGTGGCGATGAGCATGGGCAGGATGGTCAGGGACAGCTTGCGGAAGAAGAAGAACAGCAGCAGGAAGATGGTGCCCATGGCCAGGGGAGAGGAGATCATCATTTCCGAGAACATCTCGATGCCGATGGCGTCCTGGGCCACGGGCAGGCCCGTGATGTGGATCTCGTCGTTCCCGCCGAGCTCCTCCATCTTGGCGGTCATGGCCTTGTAGACCCTGTAGCTCAAAAGCTTGTCCGTCAGCGGAAGGTACAGGCAGAGGGCCTGCCCGTCCTCCGAGGCGAGCCGCCCGGCCAGCATGGGATTGCTGGTGATCCGCTGCCGCACCTCGAGGGCCTGCGCCCGGTCGGCGGGCGGGGAGGACATGAGCCAGTCAAAGGATATCCGGCCCGGCCCGTCCTGGCTGATGTGCTCGACCTCGGACGGGGCGATCATGTCCACGCTGATGACGCCCACGGTCTTGCCCGGGTTGTTTTCGTCCTCCCAGCGAAGGGTCTTGGCGTATTCGGCCAGCTGGTAGACCCTGCTCAGGGTCTGCGGGTTGAACACGCCGTCGGGGTCCTGCTCGTTCACGATGCCCATGACCAGAATCTCCGAAAGGTCGAAGGTCTTCTTGGCCTGGTTGTGGAACAGCCTGGTGGGCTCGTCGGCCGGCAGCATGTGCTCGGGGTCGGTGTCTATCTTCACATAGGGGAAGAACGCCCCTGCCAGGGCGGTCAGCAGCAGGGCGAGAACAATGGTTGTCTCGAAATGCTGGATGGCGAAATTTACCATGCCTTGTCGAATGATTTTCATGTGTGCCTCCTGGGGCAGGTTTCGGGCGGACTGTCGCCCGCCGGAGTCTTTAGATGGTAAAGATCCTAAACCTTATCTTGGTAAAAAATGGCGATCAGTCGTCGCCGTTTTCGCTGCATGCAGTGCGTTTTCTCACCACTCTGTTCGATTTGGGTATACGCATCCGTATACCTGTGGTCAAGAAAAAAAGTATACGGAATCGTTTACTTTTGGGATGGGGTTTGTTATGAATGTATCTCTTCGAAATAGAAAAGTTTTTGCTCCAAGATCGCGCCGAGATACAGGGGGAGGATATGAAAACGATGACTAAAAAGCAGCGGGATATCATTCTGGCCGCATGCCGGGAATTCGAGGAATACGGTTTTGCCGGAACCGGCATGGAACAGATCGCGGCGGCGGCGGATGTTTCCAAGCGGACTCTCTACAAGCATTACAGCAGCAAGGAGGCGGTCTTTTCCGCCATTCTCGACTACCTGCACCAGGAACGGGACGCCCAGGAATGGCCGGAGTATGATCCAGGATCGCCGCTTCGGGGGCAACTGGAAGCGGTCATCCGCTGCATGCTGGGGCACCTGAACCTGGAGGAGCACATCCGGCTGGCCCGGATCGTGATTTCCGAAGCGGTCAGGAAACCCGAGCTGGGGGATATCCTGGCCAGGACCGTGGACTTTTCCGATAACGCGCCTTCCCAGTGGATCCGGGCCGCCATGGACGACGGCCGCCTGAAGGGCGGGGACCCCGCAAAGGCCGCGTTCTATCTTGCCGGGCTGGTCAGGGCCCATTCCCTGTGGCCCCGGCTGGTGTTCTGCGCCGCCCCGCTTTCCGGCCGGGAAATGGCCGACGCCGCCTCGGAATGCGCGGATTTCTTCCTGGGGTATTACGACGTCTCGTAGCCGGGGCGGCCCTGCCTGCATCTATATTGTTACTGTTCCTTATTCTCTTGCCCGTTTGAAGCGGGGCATGTTTGCCGCTGATGCCCCTCCTGTCTGATTTTCCCATTCCCCTCTTGAAGGCTCTTTGGTCGCGGCACGATTGCCGGAAAACTATGCGGCAAACGTTTCGCAAGGATCGATTTTGCTTGAGGTTGCTCAATTAACACATTGATATTGAATGATATTTTTGTATGAGTATTTGGCACTCCGGTTGCAACCCATCGTCAGGCAATTGCTACGCATTACTGCAACCAAGGAGTCTGGATATGTCGGTCAAAAACAAGCTCGTTCTTGTTCTGCTGGTTTGCATGGCATGCTTCCTGGCGGTTTTTGCGGTGAACAAGACGGGCAGAAACATTTCCCAGCACTATACCGAGCTCATGACACTTGCCCGCAACGCCTACGACGAGTTGCTGCAGGCGCGACGGCAGGAAAAGAACTTCCAGCTTCGGAAACAGGAACAGTACGTTCGGATGGTAGCCGACCACGTGGACGCGGCGCACGGGATTTTCCAGCGCATGCTCCAAGCGGACGCGGCCATGAAGGAGCAGTGCGCCAGCGCCCTTGTCCTGCTTGAGGACTACCGCAGGAGCTTCGGGGAGCTTGCCTCGGCGGAAATCGATATCGGGCTGACGGACACGGAAGGCTGGCGCAACCGGTTCATCCTGGCGGCCCGGGAGCTCGAGGCCATCTTCCAGCAGGTGGAGGACCGGGAGATCACCATAATGCTCCTGCAGATCCGCCGTCATGAAAAGAATTTCATCCTGCGAAAGGAACAGAAATACATTCAGAAGATGGATGCGCTGATCGCGCAGATGAAATCCTCGGTCAACGCCTCGGCCTTGTTCGGCCCCCGGGAAAAGGGAGCCTTTCAGGAAAAGCTGGAAGCCTACTCGGCCGCGTTTGCGGGGTACCGGAACAGCCTGAAACTGGCCGAAGAGGCCTCCGGCAATCTGGTCGAGTCCACCAAGGCGCTGGAGCCGGTGATCCTGGGCATTCGGGATTACTATCTGCAGAAGGACGCCCAGGTGAGCCGATACGCGGATCTCGCGGTTCTCGGCGTGGAACTGGCCGCCTGCGTGCTGGTGCTGTTGTGCATCCTCTGGAGCCTTTTCTCGGTGACCCGGCCGCTCAAGGCCTTGCAGCGGTATTCCAAAAAGGTTGCCGAAGGCGATCTGGAGATCCTTCCGGAGGGCAGATTCTCCCATGAATTCGGTAATCTCTGCGCTGACCTGACCCGAATGGTCGCCATGCTCCGCGAGCAGTTGGAAGCGGTTCGGATCAAGGAGGAAGAGGCGCAGGCCCAGGCCCGCGCGGCACACCAGGCCATGTTGGAAACCCAGGAGCAGGAGCGCCAGGTGCGTCTGCTGTGGGAGCGCATGGACGAGGCCGGCCGCGCGGTCGAAGAGATCGCGGACCGCGTGGGCGCAGCCACGGAACAGGTGGCGGCCATGCTGGAGCAGGTGCGCCAGGGCGCCCTGAATCAGCACGAACAGGTCACGCAGACCGCCATTGCCATGAAGCAGATGACCGTGGTCATCGGCGAGGTGACCCAGAACGCCTCGCAGGCGACGGGAAGCGCCATGGAGGCCCGCGACAGGGCCGTGGAGGGAGCAGGACTGGTCAAGGACGCCGTGACCTCCATCGAAGAGGTGGACGGGCTGACCGAAAGGATCGGCAACGGGCTCGAAAAGCTCGGCGTGCAGGTGGAATCCATCGGCCAGGTCATGGATGTCATCAACGAGATTGCGGACCAGACCAACCTGCTGGCGCTCAACGCCGCAATCGAGGCGGCGCGCGCCGGTGACGCGGGTCGCGGTTTCGCCGTGGTGGCGGACGAGGTCCGCAAGCTGGCGGAAAAGACCATGACCGCGACGCAGCAGGTGGAGGAGCACATCGTCTCCATTCAGGAATCCTCCGCCCGCAACATTCAGCGCTTCCGCGAGGTGGTCAAGACCGTGGAGCACAGCGCCGTCCAGTCCCGCTCGTCGGGCGAGGTGCAGGACAGCATCATACGGCTGGTGGAGCAGAACGTCCTGAACGTGGAGAGCATTGCCTCGGCAGCGGAAGAGCAGAGCGCGGCCTCCGACCAGATCCTCGTGTCCACGGAAGAGGTTCGCGAGATAGCGGAGTCCTTTACCGACGGCATTTCCCATGCCCACGAGGCCGTGGTTTCCCTGGTGGCGCTTTCCGAAGAGCTGCGCAGGGGCATGAAGGACATGCTCTCAAGCGGCGATGCACCGGATGATGGTCGGGCGGCCTTGTCCGAATTGGCGTCGTCCGGAAGGTTTTCCATACAGTAGTTTTCGTCACCCCGCCTCTAGGAGGAGAACCCTCCACCGGCGTAGCCGCTTAATGCTCCTCCAAAGCGGCTGCGCCGGTTTCATTTTTCCCGCTTGTGTTTGGAACGGCGCAGGACCGCGTGTCGCAAGATCATGGCGCAAGGCATGCTTGCGCGTTTGCCGGATTGATTTTGCGCTTTTTTATTTTGTTATATCAGTATGATATGAATTGCAATGAAGTCGAATTGGATAGGCACGGGGTGTGCAATGGAGAGATCAGGAAATGAACCTTCTAACCGGGAGATGGAAGAATGGAACTCGTTTTTTCCGTACACGGCTATTCCTGCGACCTCGCGTTGCATCCCATATCCGAAAGAACCGTGGAACTCATCAGGGAACACGGCGCAGACGTCTATTCCATGAAGCCGCTGAACTGGTGGCGCAAGGGCAAGACTGCCACCTGGGGCATGCGCATCGATGACTGGTGCACCATCAAGGTCACTGTGGACAAGGAGCCGGTGGCGTTCGACGCCGGCCTGGTGACCGAATCCCCGCTGCGCGTTCGGCGGCGGATGTTCCTGGACAGCAAGGCCAAGTACCTGTGCGTGCTCGGCTTCGACAACGAGGTCTGCAGCTTTTCGTGGAAGTGGAACAACATACGGGCCTATGATCCGTCCCTGTTTTCCTTCATGGTGCACCAGTGGGACCGCATCATGGGCGAGCCCGATTACTTCATCCTCGACGAGATGCGTTACGACAACGCCTTTGCAGACCTCCACAACTGGTGCGATCCCGCGGGATTCACCCTGGTCTCACCGCGCATCATAGACCTCGACCAGGTGCGGGAAGAGCTGGAACGGGGAGGGGCGGAACACGCCGGGCCTCCGTTCCCGTCTCCGAGCGATGAAGCCCAACAGGTTTCGGGCTAGGCACTCGCCTGAAAAATCAATCCCCCGCACAGGGCAGTGCGGGGGATTTTCATATGGACCGTGGGCTGTTGTCTTCAGTCCAATGCCGTATCCTTCAGTATCTGGGCCAGCTCGACCTTGCCGTGCCGGATCAGTTTTTTTTGCATGGCCCGGCGGACGACCTTGGCGATCTCGCCGATGTCGGCCGGTTTCAGGAGGTAGTCGAAGGCCCCCTGCTGCAGAAGCCTGATGGCGTCGTTCATGGACGCCTGCCCGGTCAGGAAGATGGTTTCCACGTCGAAACCGCGTTCCTTGATGGCCTCGAAGGTCGCCTCCCCGGACATCCCCGGCATGTTTATGTCCAGCAGGACCACGTCGAATTCGCGCGCCACCAGCTTGTCCAGGGCCTCCGGGCCGTTGGGTGCCGCGTCCGCCATGCAGCCGCTTTCGTTGAGCAGACGGGTCACGGAGCGCCGGAAGCGGTCCTCGTCGTCGACAATGAGAATTTTCGTATCCATGCTACCTCCCATGCTCATTGGGGAAGACGGACCGTGAATGCGGCCCCCTTGCCGGGAGCGGACCGCACCAGGATGTCGCCACCCAGTTGATTGATGATTCGCAGGCTGACGGAAAGCCCGAGCCCGGTACCCTGGCCCGGCGGCTTGGTCGTGTAGAAGGGATTGAAGATCCGTTCCTGCAGTTCCGGGGCGATGCCCGGGCCCGTATCGCGGATTTCGGTGCAGACCATGCCGTCGGCCCGGAAGGTGCTCACCAGGATCACGCCTTCCTCCCCGAGGGCCTGGACCGCGTTGATGATCAGGTTGAGCAGCACCTGCCGCACCAGTGGGGGGTCTGTCTTGAGCGTGGGCAGGCCGCTCTGGAGGCTGCGCACCACGAGGATGTCCTTGGAGCCGATCTCGCGCTCCACCAGGGCGAGCATGTCCTCCACCAGCCGGTTGATGTCCGCGTCCTGGGAAACGGGCTTCCGGTTGCGGGCGAAGTCGAGCAGCTTGTGGGTTATGTCCGAGCACCGCTCCACCTGCCTGCAGACGACGTTGATGCTTGACTGGATGTCCTCCAGGTTCTCGTCGGCGGGCAGCTCCTGGATGTTCATGCGCATGAGTTCCGATTCCTGCATGATGATGTTCAGGGGGTTGTTGATCTCGTGGGCGATTCCCGTGGAGATCTCCCCCAGGGCCATCAGCTTCTGGGACTGGAAGAGCTGCTCGTCGTTGTCCGAGGCCGAGGAACAGGCCCGTGCGAGTTTTTTCCCCACCCGGCGGAAGGCGATCCACAGGGCGGCGGCCAGTGCGGCCGCCAGAGCCATGCCTGGTCCGGGCCACTTGAGGACCAGCAGCCCGGAGGCCAGGCATGACAGGGGACAGAAGAATATTCCCAGCCGCGATGCGCGGCGGGCGAAGACCAGGCTCATCCTTCCTCCGTCTGTCGCTTCAGGCGCGCGTGCTCGCAGGCGGAGCGGATCCGCTGCAGGAGATCGTCGATGGAAAAGGGCTTGAGGATGTAGTCGTACGCCCCGTGGCTGATGCCCTCGATGCCCGACTGCATGGAGCCGTGGCCGGTAAGCATGATGACCTCCACGTCCGGAAACCGCTTGCGCATTTCCTTGAGCGCCTCCAGCCCGTTCATGCCGGGCATGCGGACGTCGAGAATGACCACGTCCACCTCGTTTTCCTCCAGGAACGCCAGGGCGCTCCGGCCGTCGCCGGAAGTGAAGACGTCGACGTTTCGTTTGGAGAGCCTGCGCCGGATCAGTTTCAGGAAATCCGGTTCATCGTCGACCACGAGAATTCTTACTCTGGACATGTTTCCTCCTTGTAGGCCGGGGGATCGGCGGGCAGCGTGAAGGTGAAGGTGGTTCCGTACCCGGGGTCGCTTTCCACGCCGATGTCGCCGCCCAGTTTCTTGAGCGTGCTGTAGACGATGGAAAGGCCCAGGCCGGTGCCCTTGCCTGCGGACTTGGTGGTGAAGAAGGGGTCGAAGACCTTGTCGAGGTGCTCCGGGGCGATGCCGCCGCCGCTGTCGTGTATTTCCAGGAGCACGCTGTTGTCCTGCGCCCATGTGGAAAGCGAGATGCAGCCGTTCGCGCCGATGGCGTCGATGGCGTTTTCCAGCAGGTTGAGGATGACCTGCTGAATCTGGTTGGCGTCCGTGGAGATGAGCGGGAGCTCCTGCTCCAGGTCGCACTCCACATGGATGTTGCGGTGGTGCGTTTCGTTCTGGAGAAAGGAGATGGTCTGTTTGGCCAGCAGGTTGAGGTCCACGTTTTCCTGGAGCGGTTCCATGCGCCGCGCAAACCCGAGCATGCGGTGCGTCACCGTGCGGGCCCGCTCCACGTGGCGTTCGATGTCGCCCACCGCTTCCTGCAGATGGTCTGCGGCGGCCACCCCGTCCAGCTCCCCGTCGTTGATCATGTCCCGGATCCAGCCGGCGCTTTCCCGGATGATGGACAGGGGGTTGTTGATTTCGTGCGCCACACCGGCGGCGAGCTTGCCCAGCGACGCCATCTTGCTCGACTGGAGCATGGCCGCGTCCATGGCGGCCCGTTCCCTGTCGGCGGCCTTGAGCCGCGCGATGACCGAGGCGACCGTGAGAGAGGCCCCGGCGAAGATGAGCAGGGCGCAGGCCGCGAACAGCGCATAGATGAGCGACTGGGTCCGCAACAGGGGGGAAAGCTCCTCGTCCGGGTTTTCCAGGACCACCAGCCGCCAGTCGGTCAGGGTCAGGGGCGTGATTCCGGCCATGAGCTCGGTGCCGCCCCGGTTCCAGGGGAAGATGCCCACCCCGGCCCCGTCCCCGGTGTCGGGCAGGCTGGTGCGGGAAAGCACCCTGTCCCCGAAGCGCGAGGGGGTCTGCAGCTCGCCGTTGCGGTTGACCAGGTAGGCGTCGCCCAGCTTGCCGGTGCGGACGTTGCGGACCAGCGAGGTGAACACGTCCGAGTCGATGGTGGCCCGCAGGATCCATGTCCGGCCCGCTTCCCGTCTTTTGACGGCGATGATGAAGTGGGGGAAGTTGCGGAAGCCCATGAACACGTCGCTGATGTACAGGCCCTTGAGCATGACCTGGTTGAACCAGGACTCGTCCCTGTAGTTGACGTCGCGCAGGTCGAACGGCCCGCAGTAGGCCTCGTGCCGCCCGTTCTGGCCGATCACGCCGAGGTCGATGTAATAGTGCGAGGAGCGCTGGATGGTTTCGTACAGGGCGTTCAGCCGGGACTGCTGCGTGATTTCCGGGAAGGTCTGGGTGTCGGCCAGCATTTGCAGCTGCATGACGCGTTCGCGCAGGAACATGTCGATGGAGTCGCGCTTGTTGCCGACGATCAGGGAAAGGTTGCTGGCCAGCTTTTCCTCGTACGATTGGCTGAACTGGGAAAGGATGACCGCCCCCAGCCCGAACAGCGGGATGATGGACAGCCCCAGGGTCATGAGGAGCAGCTTTCGCCGCAGCCTGGAATAGGTGTTGGCGCTCATGTCCGGTTCCTCCATTGCGGGGACGTTTCCTCCAGGCGTTTCAGGGCGGTGCGGATGCCCTTGCCCAGGGATTCTCTGTAGCGCGCGAGCGCCTGTGCATCGGCCATGACCATGTCGATCTGCCGGGTGTGCACCACCAGGTGTCCCGCCACGGCCAGGGCCTGTTCCACGGCCTCCGCGCCGATGCCTTCGATGCGGGCGAACAGGGCGTCGCCCCGCGTCTCCACAAGGAATCCGTACTGTTCGAGCAGGTCCGCGATCAGCCGGGACCGGGCCGCGCGCCGTCCCTGGTCGGCCCCGCCGCCCTTGAACTGGAACAGGGCGTGGTTCTCCGTGGGGTCGTCCCCGGCAAAACCCTCCACCGTGCAGAAATGGAAGCCGAACCGGGACTGGAGATTGCAGTAGTTGCCGCCCACCATGAAATAATTCCGTTCCCCCATGCTGTTGGCGGCTCCCGGTGCCAGGGCCGGATTCTGCGTGGCCTGGAAGACCACGGACATGAATCCTCCCGCGTCCACGGGGGGAGGGCCTTCCCAGGGCACGGCGGTCATGCCGGTCCACAGGGCCAGCATGGCGTTGGAGCGGATCTCGTCGACGCCCACCCGTCCCTCGTCGCAGGATTCGGCGGTGCCGCCGCCGATGTCCACCAGCCAGTACTGCAGGGGCAGATCCCCGTGCAGCCTCTTGGCCCGGGACGTGGGCCGCGCGTCCTGCAGGAACATTTCGTTCACGGCCATTTCGTGGCAGTAGCGCGTGATGTCGTGGAGGGAGGCGCAGCCGCCGGGCCGGAATTCCGGGGCTTCCGGGTCCGTGAGGGAGAGCGGGATGATCTTTGGCAGGACGCGGCGCAGGGCTCGCTGCACATCGCTGACCCGCGGCGTGTCGCGTCGCTCGTCCGCGTCGTCGATCTGGTCCTGGTGGCGGCCGAGATAGACGCCGCCGGTCCCGGCATTGACCGTGACCACGCCCACGCCGGAAAGGGTCTCGACCGCTCCCGGAGCGCCGATCAGGGCGGGTATGCCGTATTCGCGGGCCACATTGGCGAGGTGCCCCACGGTGCTGCCGAATTCGGCCACCAGGGCGGCGGCCTTGGGCAGCAGGGCGGAAAGCTGCGGCCTGGCGTTGCGCGCCAGAAGCACCGCGCCTTCCGGGAAGCAGAGCATGTCCTCGGCCGTTTCCACCCGGACCACCTGTCCCGCCGTGGCTCCGGGGCTTGCCGACATGCAGCCGGAAAGCAGGGGCGTGGCCGACGTCTTTACGGGGCTGTCCGGGTCCCTCCCGGAATGCGCCTGCGCGCAGACCGACAGGGGGCGGCACTGGAGGATGAGGAGTCTCCCGTCCGGGTCCCGGGCCCATTCGATGTCCTGCGGGGTGTTGAAATGCGCCTCAATGCGCCGGGCAATGCGGCCCAGCTCGTGAACCACCTCTTCCGGGATCGAGGGCTCGCTTTCGCAGCCGGGCTTCAGGCCTTCGCGGACGATGCGCCCGTCCTGGGCAGCCACGTAGCGGCACTGCTTGGAAACGATCTCGGCTTCGAGAATGTGGAGATCGTCGCGGCGCAGCTTCCAGGAGTCGGACCGGGAACTGCCGTCCACGATGCCGCAGGGAAGGCCCTGGACCGCGCTGATCACCAGGGATCCGTCGTCTTCGCCCAGGGGCGGGCGAGTGTAGATCACGCCCCCGGCCGAGGCGTCCACCATCTCCATGCAGCCCACGCACATGACCATGGCGTCCTCGCGCAGGCCCCGGTTGAGCCTGTAGGTCATGGCCGTGGCCGAGAACAGGCTGGCCACGACGCTGCGGAAAGCGTCCTCGATTTCCTCGGGGCGGACGCCCAGCAGGGAAAGGAACTGGCCGGCAAAGCTGTTTTCGTCCGAATCCTCGCCCAGGGCGCTGCTCCGGACGGCCAGGCGCGGGCCGCCGTCCCGTTCATCCAGGAATTCGCAGGCGGAGCGCATGGCTTGGGCAAGTTCCAGGGGCAGGGCGGTCATGTCGATGGCGTGGCGGATTTCGGCTTCGAGCCGGTGGAGCTCCCGCAGGCCGCCGTTGCCGCCGATCTGGATCAGGCGGTTGATCTCATCCTCGAGACCGGTGCTTTCCATGAACAGGCGGTAGGCGTGCGCGGTGATGGAAAAACCGGCGGGCACCTCCAGGCCCAGCAGCGCTGCGACCTCCCCGAGGTGGGCCATTTTCGCGCCGACCAGGGGGACGTCCCCGGCCCGGATGGCCTCCATGGGCATGATCAGCGGGCCGACGCCGCGTTCGGCCCCGCTCGCGAGCTCCCGCTCCATTTCCTGCAGGATCCGGTTGAAGACGGTCTTGAGTTCTTCGTATCTCCCCGGACGCATGAGGCACAGGCGTTCGATCATCTGGCGGACGCCGGAGGCGACGGTGAGGCATTGCGCCCTGACATGACTCATGCCGAAGGGGCGGTCGGAGCGTGCAGCCTCGGTCATTTCGGCCATGACCTCCAGGGCCCTGCTGTTTGCGGCGAGCAGGAGCCGGAAGTTTTCCGATTTCCGCAGGAACTGGTCCGGGGCTTCCCGATCGCCCCCGGAGGTTCCCCTGATGAAATTGAAGACCGTCTTGAGGATGGGCTGCATGGTTCCTTCTCCCTTCCTCAGTCCCTAGTCCTGCGGCGCATGCCCACCGCGTCCAGGATCTTGAAATACAGCTCGTCTGTTCCCACCGGCTTCAGGAGATAGTCGAAGGCCCCGGATTCCATGCCCGTGCACAGGGCCTCGGAGTCGGCATGGCCCGTCAGGATGATCACCGGGAGCTTCGGGGCGATCGCCTTGATGCCCCGGAGGGTTTCGAGCCCGTTCATTCCCGGCATCAGGAAGTCGAGAACCACCACGTCGAATTCCGTTGTCCTGACCTGTTCTATGGCTTCCGCGCCGCCGGATGCCGTGCGGATGTCCACGTTGCGGCGGACAAAGCGCCGCGTATACGTGGTCAGGAAGTCCTGTTCGTCATCCACCAGCAGCAGTCGGATCCGTTTCATGTCAAGTCTCCTCGGTTGTCCGCCCTTCGGACCGGGGGCCTGCCAGCCCCCGGTCAACAGAGGGGTGAGAGGAAGGGCGTGTCCGGCCATGTCGCCGAACATCTCCGGACAGCCTTAGTGTAGAAATTCATGCAGCCCCACCACCAGCGGCGCCGCGGTCCAGAAAAGCAGCAGCAGGACCACCGCGGTGCAGGCGACGAGCAGGGCGGCCCTGAGCTTGCCCACTCCCGCCGCCTTGACCAGACCGATCCCCACGAGCACGGCCCGTACCGGTTCCATGACCATGGCCAGGCCGGGGATCCAGGAAACCACCATGACCGCACCGCTGGCGTAGGCGTAGATGTTGAAGATGGTCCCGTAGCTTGTCTTTTCCCGCCAGGTCATGCCCAGGAGCATGGAGGTGATGGCCGCTCCCAGGGCGGGCATCACCAGGCTGTTGACGAGCATGATCCCGCCCATGACCAGGGAGTTCTCGAAGAAGTAGGTCATGCTCACCGAGCAGTAGAAGATGGAGGAAACCATGAGAAAGAACAGGGCCCGTCTCGGGCCGTTCTGCTGCGCGGTCCTTTCAAAGTGTCTGGCCGGGGAACGCAGGATTTCGAACAGGGTTTCGAAGTATTCCCTGATATTCATTCCGGTTCCGGATACGCTTGTCGTCTCCATGGTTTCCTCCCTCTTAAAATACTTTGTGCATGAATTCGGCCGCTCCCCAGGCGAGCATGGCCAGGGTCAGCACGAACAGGATGCGTCTTTCGGTCCGCTTGGTGAAATAGGTCACGCCGTTCTTGTTGAGAAACGTCTGTTGCCTGTTTTCGGTTCCTTGCATGTTTTCTCCCCCCTCAGGGCCCGGCGGCCGCGCTCGGTGCGGGCCGCCGGGGTAGTGTTCACGGGCGTCAGAAGCCCGGTAGGTTGTTGAAGCCTATGCCGGTCCAGTAGACCGCGGTCAGGATGACGATCATGATGTTGGCGACGAACCACATGGGAATGCCCACGCGCAGGTAGTCCTTGGGCTCCAGGTATCCGGAGGCGTAGACGATGGCGTTGGGTGGCGTTCCGATGATCAGGCAGTAGGCGAAGGACGACGCCACTGCGGTGGCCATGGCCATGAAGGGCAGGAACGTGGTGCCCGGGTGCACGATGCTGGCCATGTTCAGGGTGATGGGACCCACTGCCGCAGCGGCCGGGCCGTCGGCCATCAGGTTGGTCAGCACGGCGGTCAGGCCGTTGGACGTAAGCATCAGCGGGATGCCTTCGCTCATGCCCAGCGGGGCCAGCATGTCGATGACGGACTGGGCCAGCCAGTAGGCCGCGCCGGTCTTGTCCAGGGTGCGGCCGAAGATGATCGCGCCCGCGTAGAGCCAGACCACGCCCCAGTCCACCTTTTCCTGGTAGTCGCGCCAGTTGACGACACCGGCCAGGAGATAGGCGACCGCGCCGCCCACCGCAATGACGCCGATGCCGAGCCGGATGGGATAGATGCCGAGATTGTAGAATTCCTTTTCCGTGAACCAGCCGAAGACCATGATGGCGAAGATGACCATGGCCCAGATCTGGTGCCTGTTCCAGGCCCCCATCTTGCCGATCTCGCTTTCCAGGTGCTTCATGGCCGGGGCCAGGGAGCGGATGCGGGGCTTGAAGAACATGTTGGTGGCGATCCAGGTGAGGGGGATCATGAAGATGACGAAGGGCATGCAGTAGAGAATCCACTGGGCGTAGCCGATGTCCATGCCGAACATGTCGGTCAGGTAGGTCATCATGATGACGTTGCGCGCGCCGCCCGAGGGTGCGCCCGGGCCGCCGATGTTGCAGGCCATGGCGATGGTGATCATGAGCATCTTGGCCAGTTCCTTGTCCTCGGGCACTTCGTCGGTCAGGCTGTTCTGGTAGAGCAGCATGCCGATGGGCAGGAACATGGCGGCCAGCGCGTGGTCGGAGATGAACGCGGCCAGCGGGCTGATGACGATGAAGAAGATGAGCGTGATCCAGCGGACGTTGGGAACCGCGAGCTTCTTGAACATGAGCAGGCACATGCGCTTGTCCACGCCCGTCTTGACGAAGGCCGCCGCGAACATGAGCGAACCCATAATGAACCAGCACGCGTCGTCCCAGTACAGCCCCGCGACCTCGCTTCGGGTGACCACCCCGGTGAAGACCAGGATGAGGCCGATGCTGAAGGCCACGCCCGGCAGGGGCATGCATTCGGTCATGAAACAGAAGACCACGAACACGACCATGGCGATGGCGACCTTGATCTTCCACGCGCCCGTATCCGCATTCTTCTTGTCCTTGTCCGAAAGATCCTCGTAGGCGAGCCTCTTCTGCCGCAGGTCGAAGGCGCCGTTCATGATCTTGAGATAGTCCTCGTCGGACAGGTTGGCCTTGACGTATTCATGGGCCTTCTTGAAGTTGGCGGAATCCAAGGGAATCTTGTACTTCTTGGCCCACTTTTCGTCGCGCTTGAGGAAGCGCGCCTTGGTCAACGCGCCCATGCGCATGTTCTGCTCCATCATGCGGGCGGCCAGTATCTGCCACTGTGCGCCGTCCGAACTGGAGGTGCCGAACACCTGCTGGGAAATATAGTTGGTCACGACCTTCGGGCCCACCGAATACTGCATGCCGACCTTTTTCATTCCCTGCGGGGTGGGAAGGATGAGAATCGTCACGAACAGCACTACCGGTATGATGAGAAGCTTCCAGTTGACATACTTGTCATAGCCGGTCGCCTTTTTCTTTTCCTGAACCATGGGGTACCTCTCCATGTTGATCGATTAAGCATCGCGGCCGGACGAAATGATCCTGGCGATTTCGTAGAACAGTTCCTGCTCCCTGATGACGCCCGCATCCATTCCTCCGGACCGGACCAGCATGCGGCGGGCCGGGAGCGTCACCATGGTGTTGGCGACTTCCATGAGGTTGGCGTCGGCGTCGATGACCGGGAGTTCGTCGGACATGAACAGGTGAACCGGCTTGTTCATGATTTCGGTGACGCGAGAGGTGAACAGCCCCTGCCAGAACATGGCCGAATACTGGAGGCTGTCTGCCATGGACGGCTTGGGCGCGGACAGGTAGTCGGGCCGGATGGCGTTGATGAGATTGAACGGGTGCAGCAGGCCCGCGATGGAGCCGTCCCGGTCCTTCACCAGCACGGAGCGGTGCCCCGTATCCATGAGCCGGTCCGTGGCCATGAATTCGCGCATGGCCTTTTCCAGCGCTCGGATGGCGTCCCGCACGGTGCTGTCGATGGGGATCTGGGTATATTCCTCCAGGGGGATCATGATGTCCCCGGCCAGCTTTTCCGCGCGCACGGCCTTGGTGGCGTAGTCGTGGGCGTCCTGTATCTTGGCCCCCAGCAGGTCCACGTCGCAGGGCTTGGCGAGGTAATCGAACGCGCCTGTTTCGTAAGCCTTCTGGGCCCCGGGAATGTCGCCGTGTCCGGTGAGCATGATGACCGGGGTCTCGGGGTGTTTTTCCTTGATGTGTTTGAGGGTGGCGTGCCCGTCCATGCCGCCCATCTTCACGTCCAGAATCACCACGTCGGGGTTCTGGCCCATTTTTTCCAGCGCTTCCTCGCCGCTGGCCGCAAGGATTGTCTCGAATCCCTTGCGCGCCAGTATTTTCGAAGTCGTGGTGCGGAAGCGTTCCTCATCGTCGACCATGAGGACCTTGATTTTAACCATTGCAACCTCCTTCCTTTTCTGTGTTGTCCGACCTGTCGGCACGGTTTTCCGCCATTTGGGCGGAAAGTATCTTCTGTTTCTGGCGGATGACCTTTTCAAAGGCCTCTTCCGCCTTTCCGAGAAAGTCCTTCATGCTCACCGGCTTGATGAGGTAGTCGCGCGCGCCGAGCTTGAGCCCTTCCACGGCGGTTTCCATGGTCGCGTGCCCCGTGAGGATGATGACTTCGATGAGGGGATAGTTCTTCTTGATCCGTTTCAGGGTTTCCATTCCGTCCATGCCGGGCATCTTGATGTCCAGGAAGATGACGTCCACTTCCCTTGTCTCCAGGAGCTGGAGCGCATCGGCGCCCGAGGTGGCGGTCAGGGCCTCTATCCCGATCTTCTCGAAGAGTTTTCTCGTGGTGCTGAGGAGTCGTTCCTCGTCATCCACAAGCAGAATTTTGGGTTGTCGCATCATGTCACCGTACATTTTGGTTCCTTTGTGTGTTCAAACTGTTCCGCACAAAGCAATCGCTGTGCCAATGGTAATTATTTGATTTAATTCATATTTTTCTTGCAAAATACATTGCGCGAATGCTTTGCTCGACTTCGGATGCGCAAAGAAAATGCGGAATTCGAAAAAAGAACGGACGGATACGGCCTGTTCGGATGTCCCGGTGCGGCGGGGGGATCGAGTGTTCTCTTTAACACCGGGCCGTTTTCTCGTATGAATAAGGCATGAAAGGTGCAGCGAACCAAGGCTGGCCAACAACAGACAAAGACGGAGAATTCCCTTGCCCACGCAGCTGCTGAATTACGACAGGGATGATTATAATCTACTGGAAATGCTCAATGATCTTTTGAGCAGAAAGACGGAGCGCACCCAGTTCAGGCCCTTGCTGGAACCCTCCCTCAAGCCGCATGGCATCAAGGAACTCGCAGCGGCTCCCGAGCTCAGGATTGCGTATGCCATCATGCATTTGCTCGAATCCCTGAAGTCCGACCAGGCCTCGGACAGGATCGCGGCGCTCATGACTCTGCGCGACGAGACCCTGACCACCGCCAGGGGCGGCATGCGCAACAACCGGGCGCGGGTGCTGGTCCAGATCGGCAAGGAGCTTGTGCGGGCCAAGGGCAACAGCAGGCGGCAGCTCCAGCTGGCCCACGATTTCCGCAGGGCCGCCGTGGGCAAGAACGGGTACCTGCGCAGGCAGCTGCGGAAATACCACCTTCTGGAAATGCCCGAGGAATGGAACCAGATCTCCTTTGACAACCGGGTGCACGACGCCAACAGCAAGGGGCGCAAGTCGGCCACCCATCTGATCATGGACGCCTGGCTCAAGGGCATCCGTTTCCTGACCGTGGTCTATTACGAATCCATGGCACCGGAGGTGGCCAAGGAGCTGTTCGCCTCCGCCGCCATCCTGGGAATCAAGGTCCAGGCCGGTATCGAATATGTTGCCAGATTTCGCGGTCGTTTTGTCAAATTCGTCTGGAATCCTAGCGGGTTGCGCGACGACATCGACATCGACGGCTTTTTCCGCAAGGAAGGGGTCCGTGAACTGCTGAGCCAGGGCCGGGAAGTGCAGGAATACAAGGCCCGGTACGTGGAGGCGGTGGCCCGCAAGTTCAACGAGGTGCACCGTTTTTCCATTGAGCAGGAATTCGGGGTGGCGCTGCCGCCGGTGGACTACCCGGACATGGTCGCCAGCATGGAAACCGGCCAGCCGACCATCTATCATCTGGGCAATCATATCCACGAGACGGCCCTGCCCCTGTTCCAGGAGCACACGGCCCAGCTCAAGCAGAAGTACGAACGGGCCGATTACGACACCAAGGCGGCCATGGCCCTGCAGGTGGAATCCCTGAATTCCCTGGATGCCGACACCATTGTGGCGAGATATCTCATGCCGGAGGCCAACCCCGACCTGCCCGACCCGGAAAGGCCCGTGGATGGTGAGACGGTTCCCGAACTTCTGACCCTGGGCCCGGCCGAACTGACGGCGCGCCTTCGGGATGCGGGGCATACCAGCCAGCTGACCCTGATCCTGGCCGATCTGGCACTGGAGGACGCCATTGAGCTGCTTCACCAATGCCGGGGGCGCATCACGCATTTCGAGATGTTCAACATCAAGTCGCTGACCGACGCGCAGATCCGGCAGCGGCAGCCGTTCGGTCTCTTGCAGAAGGCCATAAACGACCACAATGCGGTTTCTCTCAAACGCATGATTCTTGCCTGCATCAGGCGGCTGCGCGCGGGCGATTCCGAAGAGGGCAGGGACATGATCCACCGGCTCCAGGCCGTGCTCGCGGATTTCAACTCCCTGCTCGAGGACTACAAGCGCGTCCCGCTGAAGACGAGCATCGGCAGCGGGTCCACCGGCCGGTCCATGCGCTCGCACGGCATGGGCTTCGCGGTTCTGGAGACCCTTCCCGCCAAGGCCAGGAGGGAGGTCCGCTCGCGGCAGTCGGGCATGTGCATTCCCGTTCACGGCACGGCCACCGAGGTCATGGAATACACCTTCCCCGAGGAGAAGTTCGGCCTGTGGGGAAGCATCCGCTATGGGCTCGGCAGGGTGCCGGGGCTGCGCAGGCTGGTGGGCAAAAAGCGCAGGCGGTGGCGCGTCACCGGGTATCAGGCGCAGACCCGTGGCTGCGGGAACGTCGTATTGCTGGGGGGCAGGCACCAGGAGGAAAACGGGCTGAGCCTGTACGATGAACGGCGGAAGCGCTCGCACGGCCCGAGACTGGAGCGCATGAACAGCTCGTTCAAGAACGTGCTCAAGATCCTGCTGGGTTTCATCCCCGCGTTCCTGACCTTTTTCCTGACCAAGGACTGGTGGCTTCTGGCCTATTTCGGCGGGATCATCTGGTTCGCCGTCACCGGGTTGCGCAACGTCCTGCAGTCGGTGCTGGGCGGGGGCGGGTTCCGCAGGTCCCCATACCTGCGCTGGAACGACTACATCGACTGGGAGCGGATTTCGGATTCGCTCCTCTACACGGGTTTTTCCGTGCCGCTTCTGGACTGGGCCTGCAAGACCATGCTGCTGGACAAGACCCTCGGCATCACGACCGCCACGGATCCCCTGCTTTTGTACACCATCATGGCCGTCACCAACGGGGTCTACATCTCCACGCACAACTTGGTCCGGGGCCTGCCCCGCACCGCGGCCCTGGGGAATTTCTTCCGCAGCATCCTCTCCATTCCCGTGGCCTTCCTTTTCAACATGGGCATCGGCGGGGTTCTGGAAGGGATGGGCGTCGTGGGGATCGCGGCGATCCTGCAGCTCTGGGCCGCGGTGATATCCAAGCTTGCCTCGGACTGTGTGGCCGGGATAATCGAGGGCCTGGCGGACCGCGAGTACAACATTTCCATGCGCCACTGGGATTATTCGGAAAAATTCAAGCAGGTCTTCGACGTCTTCGCCCAGATGGAGATCCTGTTCCCCACCCGGGACATGATCAAGGTGCTCAACGCCCCGGACAAGTTCGTCCGCCTTGCCGGCGGCGAGGACTCCAGGCTGGTGCGGGAGGTCGTGGCCAACGCCCTGGATATGCTCTACATCATGATGTACAAGCCCCGCGCCCGCGAGGCGCTCCGGCAGCAGCTGGCGGAAATGACCGGGGACGAGGTGGAGGTCTTCCTGACCTCGCAGCAGATCCTGGCGCGGGAGCGGGACGTAGCCCAGCTTCTGGTGGACGGGCTTGTGGGGCGCAATTTCGCCCAGGCGCTTTCCTTCTATCTGCTGCGGTATCCCGGCTACCTTCGGGAGGTGGACCGCATGACGGCTCCGCACAGGGTCTGCGAGGACCTGCTGGGGCAGGGCGTCGGCTGAGGCCGCTCCGTTCGCCTATGCCGGGGCCTTTTCCGATATCCCCGGCACGAGGATGGTGAACCTGGTGCCCTCGCCTTTTTTGCTTTGTACCAGGAGCTGCCCGCCCAGGGAGTCGATGATGCTGTGACAGACCGGGAGGCCCATCCCGGTCCCTTCGCCCGGGGCCTTGGTCGTGTAGAAGGGGAGGAAGATCTTTTTCAGGCCGTCCTCGCTGATGCCGGTTCCGTTGTCCTCGACATCCACCACCGCGTTGCCCTGAGCGTCCCCGTGCGCCGATACCGTGATCTCGCCGCCGCTGGCTCCGTGCCTGTCCACCACCGCGTGGATGGCGTTGTTCAGCAGATTTATCATGACCTGCTGCAGTTGGCCCGGATCGGCCTGGATCACCGGAACCGGTCCCCGGAGCTCGAAACGGAGATCGACCCCGTTCACCGCCGCCTTTTTTTCCACCATTGCGCCTATGCCCGGAAGGTATTCCTTCAGGTCCACGGGCTGCAGGTTCGGGGCGTCCGGCCTGCCGAAGCGTAGGATTTCCTTGGTGATGCCAGCGCACCGCTCTATCTGGATCTTGAATTGCTCGGCTATTTCGAGGAGTTCGGCGCGCGTTTCCGGGTCGAGGCTGGCCTCGTCCAGGTCCCTGAGGAGCAGGTCCTGCAGGGCCAGGTCCGTCTTCATGATCTGCAGCGGGTTGTTGATTTCGTGGGCGAATCCCGTGGACATTTCGCCGAGCTCGGCCAGCCGGGCGGCCTGGAAGAGCTGGTTTTCCAGGGTGCAGACGCTTTCGGCCTGCCGCCTGAAGGAGTCCACGATCCTCCGGCTGACAAGGAACGCCAGACCCACGATGAAGACGCCGCCCACCAGCAGGACCGCCGCTATGGCGAGGGCGGCCGTGTGGGTGGAATGGAAGGCGTCCTCACGCTTCTGCCGGACGATGAGCCGCCATTTCCCGTCATTCAGCAGGGCGGAGGCCGTCAGGTAGGAGACGTCCCCCTCGTCGTCCACAAAGGTCATGATGCTTTTTTCCTGGGGCGGGTAGTGGGCCGCGTCCTTTTCAAGCAGCTCGCCTCCGGACCTCCGCCGCGTCTGGAAGCGGGACTGGCTGTCCAGGATGTACGCCTCTCCGGAGTCGCCGACGTTCACCCCTTCGACCAGCCTCCCGAATTCGTCGGAATCGATGGTGCCCCGGAGCACCCATTGCCTGCCGTCGATGCGCTTGGCGACCGCTATCACGAAATGGGGAATGTTCCGGTAGCCCAGGTATATGTCGCTGATATAGTAGCCGTTTCTGACGGCTTCCCTGTACCAGGGGGCGCTGTTGTAATCCCTGCCCGCCAGGCCGTGTTCCCCGGCATAGGCCGCCTGTATCCCGTCGGGGCCGATCGTGCCGAGGTCGTTGAAGGCGCTGCCCAGGACCTGTTTCATCCTGACGAGCTCCCCGTGGTCGCAGAGCCTTGCCGGGGAGGTGTTTGCCAGCAGCGATTCCAGATCCTTTTTTCGTTCCTCCAGGAACCGTGCGATCAGTTTCTGGTGGTCCAGGGCCACATGCTGGAGTGCGGAAACCGCCAGGTGTTCCGTGGTCTGCGTGGAGTAGTAGTACCCGATGCCCGCGCTCAGCAGCAGGGGGATGGCCGGTATGGCCGTCATGGAGAGAAAAAGGAGTCTGTAAATGCTTTTGCAAAACCTGTCCTGGTTCATGGCGAGTTTCTCTTGCGCATTTATTGCGCATGGCTAGATTTTTAAATAAATTATATCAATATAATATGAATTTATATTTGCTGGCGGAGTAATATTTCTTGCATGAAATGAATATTTAGCAACCCGCATGCCAAAAGAATGTTGACAAGGGGAAGGACCAGGGCTTAACGCAAAAGTCGGGTTGAAAAACGTTTTGCCTATACGCTTCATCGCTCAGGGAGGACCGGATGGCTGAAACCAGATTCGACGACCAGACCGCACAGGGGCGGCTCCATCCCCGCGTCCGCCTTTTCCTGGGGCGGCTGGGCATCCGCGGCAAGCTCCTGCTGGCGCTGCTTCCTCCCATCATTCTGATCCTTATGGTTTCCGGGTACACCTCCTACAAGGTGTCCGAGGAATATATCGACATCGCGCTGGAGCGGACCGTGCGCGTACACACCCTGGCAATCGCCCACGAGCTGGAGCAGCGCCTGGAGCAGTGCCGGGAGGACCTGCTGTTCCTCGCCCTGGGAGACATGCGGGCGCAGAACCTACGCTCCCTGCTGGAGCGGCGGCTTCGGTCCGGTGGCAGCCCGTATCATGAGCTGTGCTATCTCCCGGCCGGGGGCGGGCGGCCCGTGCTTCTGGTCCGGCAGGGCGATTCCATTGCCGAGATCCCGGTCTCCGAGTTCGGCAAGCTGCCGCGCAATCCCTTTGAGGAATTGAAGCGTCTGGACCGGCTCAAGCCAGGAACGGTCCTGCCCTCGGATATTACCGAGGTGGTCTACCCCGAGCCCGGCTTCCCTGCCTCGAATCGCTATGCCCGGTCGCATGTCATCCGGTTTTACACCCTCTTCCCCGGAGACGGGGATTCCCCTCCGGGTCTGCTGTTCCTGTCCATCAAGGCCTCCGAGCTTCGCGATATCCTTTCCTGGTACAATTCGTCCGAATCCCCGCTTTGGGCGTTCCCCAGGAGCGACGAACTCCGATTCAGCTATTTCCTGGATGCGGAAGGCTGGATTCTTTTCCAGTCGGAACAGCCCGGCGTGGGTGACGAGGAGTTTTCCACCTATCTCGCCCGGGAGAATTTCGCGGGAACATTGGGCAGGAAAGGGCATGAAGTCGCCTTCCGGCCCAATGAGAACCACCTGCGTTACTGGGACGCCTTTGCCGAGCTCAAGGCCGGGAAGAACGGCCTGCGCATGGTGCCCGAGGAGCATGTGGGCAACTCGGTGGTGGATTCGTTCTATTTCAGCTACGCGCCGGTGCGCTTCCAGATCGATCCGAATGCCCCGCCCGTTTTCTATGGCGGCGTGACCTTCGTGGACCGGAGCCAGCTGCCCGTGGTCGCGGGGTACAAGAACCGGGATGTGACGCTGCTGGTGACGATTGTGGCCATCCTGCTGATTTCCTTCCTTATCTTCTGGTTCGGCAGGATCCTTACCAAGCCCATCCGTGCCCTGGCCGGCAGCGTGAACTCCATGAGCACCCTGGAGGACATGGAGGAAATCCATCTGCCCTACAGCGGGTTCGACATCAACACGCTCCAGAATTCCATCAACAGCATCATCAAGCGGGTGAAGCGGCAGATGGTGGAGCTGAAGGCCAAGGACGAGGAGATCCTCAACGTCAACAAGCGGGAACGGGCCTCCCTGAAGCGGGAGCAGGAAACGCTCGCGGAAGTGGAGCTGAGCCGCATCCCGGAGATCATCGGGACGGGCCTCGCCATTTCGGACATGAAGGTCAATATCCTCAAGGCCGCCCAGGCCGACGTGGACGTTTTGGTTTCCGGGGAGACCGGAACCGGCAAGCAGCTGGTGGCCGAGGCCATCCACAACCACAGCGGCCGCAGCCAGAAGCCCTTCATTTCCATCAACTGCGGTGCCCTGGACGAGAACCTGCTGCTGGACGCGCTCTTCGGTCACGTCAAGGGCGCCTTTTCCGAGGCAAAGGAGGACCGCAACGGGGCCTTTGTGGAGGCGAACCAGGGAACCCTGTTCCTGGACGAGATCCAGTCCGCCTCGGCCAAGGTGCAGCAGTCGCTGCTCCGGGCCATTGCCTCGCGGAAGATCAAGCCGCTGGGGAGTGACAAGGAAGTGGAGGTCGACGTGCGCATCATCGCGGCCACCAACGTGGACATCCCCTCGCTCATCGAACAGAAGCTCTTCCGGGAAGACCTCTATTACCGCCTGAAGGTCCTTTCCATTGCAACGCCCGCCCTGCGGGACCAGCGGGAAAACATCCCCCTGCTTGCGGTCTACTACCTGAACCAGGCCCAGGCATTGGCCGGTCGGGAAAATCTCGGCCTGAGCCGGGGGGCGCTCGCCAAGCTGGTCAACTACGGATGGCCGGGCAACGTGCGCGAACTGGTGAACTGCATCACCCGCGCGGCGGTCATGGCCGAGACCGACGTCATCCAGCCGGAAGAGATTCGCCTGGAAAACGAGCATCCCCGGGAGGAGGGCGCATTCTCCATGCCTGCGGCGGTTGCCGCGCCGCAAGCGCCCGCATCTCCGGAGCCCCGGCATCGCGAGGTCCCGGCGGAAGCGCCCCAGAACACCCAGCTCAATGCCCGGCAAAAGGCGATCTGGCCGGTGATCCAGCAGCGCAGGACCGTTACCCGCAAGGAGTATCAAGAACTGGTGGGCGAAAGCCTGCCCGCGCGGACCGCGATCTACGATCTGCACGATTTCGTCAAGCGGGGCCTGCTGGTCAAGCAGGGCAAGGGCCCTTCCACGCACTACAGCGTCGTGGCCGGGAAATAGGCCGGACCGGCCGGTTGGCGTTTAAACCGGGCCTTCGGGTTTGGAGGGGCCCCGCCCCCGGGTATGGTGCAGGTCCAGGGCCTGCACCTCGTGCTTTTCCAGCGGCCTGCCGAAGCGGCTCGCCAACTGCCTGATGGACCGCAGCAGGCCGGTCACTCCCTCCTTGTCCACGGCAGTCTCGCCGTTCCCCAAGGCGTCCGCAACCGCGGCGTGCCCGACCTTCTTCCCGTAGCCAACCTTGCGGAGCGCACCGATCCGTTCCGGCGGATAGGGTTCGAAAAGCGCGGGGTCGCAGGCCATGCCGTGCAGGTGCAGGCCGGTTTCGCAGGCAAAGATATCCGCACCCGCAATGGCCTTGGTTCTGGGGATCGCGACCCGGGATTCCTTTCCCACCAGGGAACAGAGCTCAGGCAGACTTTCCAGGTGATAGTCATGGTTCTTCTCCTTGAGCGTGAGGTAGGCGGCCACTTCCTCCAGTGGGGCGATGCCGGAGCGTTCGCCGATGCCCAGGATGGAGACGTCCGCATAGTCCGCGCCGGAAAGCAGGGCGCATATGGTGTTGGCCGTGGCCATGCCGAAGTCGTCGTGGCAGTGGATGGCCAGCGAGATATCCAGGTGGGCCTTGAAAAAGCGCACCAGCCCGGAGATTTCAAAGGGAGTGAGGATGCCGACCGTATCGGGCAGCCGGACCCGGAAGCACCCGGCGGATTCCGCGTGCCCGGCCACCCGCACGGCGAATTCCCAGTTGGCGCGGGAAACGTCTTCCAGGCCCACGGAGACCTCCATGCCCAGCATGCGGCCGAGCATGACCGCCTTGGTGATGCGCTCCAGAAGTTCCTCGTGCCGGATTCCCAGGCGTTTGGTCACGTGGGCGTCCGACACGGGCACGCCGATGTTGATGCGCTTGAATCCCAGCTCGGCGGCCTCCTGCACGCACTGCTCGCGGCACGGGCTCCAGACGCTGAACACGGTTTTCACCTTTCGGGCGTGGGCCTTGCGTGAGGCCCGTTCCAGGCCGTCCATGCCGATCCAGCCCAGCTCGATTTCCTCGACGCCCAGCCTGAGCAGCCCGTCCACGATTCCGGTCCGGACTTCCGGGGTGAAGTTGACGCCATAGAGCTGGACGCCCTCACGCAAAGTCGTGTCGATAAGCATAGTCTTTCCTCGCCTGTTTCACGTGGTGTTTCCCGGGACAAAGCAGGAAGGATGCCATTTCATATGTATTAACATATCTCATTTGAAATCAGGTAGTTGTGAGTTTGTCTCCCATGGCCCGCCGCAATTACCAATGTGTCGGAAACGACAAAATTGTAGATTCCTCTTTGTAGTTTTTTCTTTTCCGTCCAGACGAGCATTCGCACATTGAGTAAGAATTATTATCTTCTATTCTAGATACTTGCGTTTATGGTGAAGCGTTTGGCACGCGGGTTGCCCTAGGGGAGTTGTCGAATTTCTAACTCCCTGGAGGGAAACATGCGAAAAGTAGCGATTTACGGAAAAGGCGGAATAGGAAAGTCCACAACCACCCAGAACACCGTTGCCGGGCTGGCCGAGATGGGCCGCAAGGTCATGGTGGTTGGCTGCGACCCCAAGGCCGACTCCACGCGTCTGCTCCTGGGCGGCCTGGCCCAGAAGTCCGTGCTCGACACCCTGCGTGAAGAGGGCGAGGACGTGGAACTGGAGGACATCCGCAAGGGCGGCTTCGGCGGCTCCTGGTGCGTGGAGTCCGGCGGCCCCGAGCCCGGGGTCGGCTGTGCCGGGCGCGGCATCATCACCTCCATCAACATGCTGGAATCCCTCGGGGCCTACGAGGAAAGCGAAGAGCTGGACTATGCGTTCTACGACGTGCTCGGCGACGTTGTCTGCGGCGGGTTCGCCATGCCCATCCGCGACGGCAAGGCAGAGGAAATCTACATTGTCTGTTCGGGCGAGATGATGGCCATGTACGCGGCCAACAACATCTGCAAGGGCATCATGAAGTACGCGGAATCCGGCGGCGTGCGCCTGGGCGGGCTCATCTGCAATTCCCGCAACGTGGACAACGAAAAGGAAATGATCGCCGAGCTGGCCCGCAAGCTGGGCACCCAGATGATCTACTTCGTGCCCCGCGACAACGACGTGCAGCGCGCCGAGATCAACCGCAAGACCGTCATCGAATGGAATCCCGAGGCGGCGCAGGCCTCCGAGTATCGCGGCCTGGCCAAGGCCATCGACGGAAACGAGTTGTTCGTCATCCCCACCCCGCTGGAAATCGAAGAGCTGGAGCAGCTCCTCTTGGACTACGGCCTCATGGAAGCCTAGCAGTCCGCTGAAAATTCCGCGATGGCTGCGTTTCTCGGACTGCATCACCCCCTCGCGTATTGCTTCATACGCGTCGGTCCTGATGAATCCTCGGGCCTTGCCCTCGCGGTTTTTGAGCGAACAGAACAATTGAAAAATGAATTCAAGGAGAATGCACAATGTCGATGATCATGGTTCGAGCAATCGTCAGGCCGGAGAAAGCGGATGATGTCCTGGCCGCGCTCATGGATGCGGGCTTCCCGGCGGTGACGAAATATTCGGTGGCCGGGCGCGGCAAGCAGCGCGGCATCAAGATCGGCGAGGTGACCTATGACGAGATTCCCAAGACCATGCTCATGAGCGTGGTCAAGGCCACGGACAAGGATTTCGTCATCGAAACCATCATGGATGCGGCCCGCTCCAGCGGCAAGGGCGCATTCGGCGACGGCAAGATCTTCGTCAGCGACGTGGGCGATGTCTATACCATCAGCTCCGGCGTCAAGGAGAGCGCCGAAGAGGAGGCAGCGGCATGATGGAAGTGATCGCCGTGGTGCGAATGAACATGATGAACCAGACCAAGAAGGCCCTGACAGCGGCCGGGGTCGACGCCTTCTTCGCCCACGAGGCGCAGGGACGCGGAAAGGGGTTCGTCAACACCAAGCTCCTGGAAGGCGCGGAGGAGGGCTATGAAGAGGCCGCCGCCCTGCTGGGGGAAAAGGGCAAGCTGTACCCCAAGCGCATGCTCACGGCCGTGGTCCCGGAAGGGGATGTCGAGGACGTGGTCCAGGCCATCATCGACGTCAACCGGACCGGCAAGCCCGGAGACGGCAAGATCTTCGTGCTCCCGGTTGCCGGAGCGGTCCGGGTGCGCACCGGGGAAACCGGTGAAAAGTCAATTCTCTAGCCCGGAGGAGTCTATTCCATGGCTACATTGAAGAAGAAAATGGTGCAGTGGGACCCCACCGACATCAAGGAGGAGCTGCTCAGGAAGTATCCTCCCAAGGTGGCCCGCAAGCGCGCCAAGCAGATACTCATCAACGAGGCGCAGGAAAACGAGACGCCCGAGATTTCGGCCAACGTGCGTACCGTGCCCGGCATCATCACCATGCGCGGCTGCACCTACGCGGGTTGCAAGGGCGTTATCCTGGGCCCCACACGCGACATCGTGAACATCACCCACGGGCCCATCGGCTGCGGCTTCTATTCCTGGCTGACCCGCCGCAACCAGACCGATGCGTCCGCCGAAGGCGCGGACAACTACATGCCGTACTGTTTTTCCACGGACATGCATGACGAGGACATCATATTCGGCGGGGAAAAGAAGCTGGCAAAGGCCATCCAGGAGGCCTACGACACCTTCCACCCGAAGGCCATCGCCATCTTCGCCACCTGTCCGGTGGGCCTCATCGGCGACGACATCCACGCCGTGGCGAAAAAGATGAGGGAAAAGCTGGGCGACTGCAACGTGTTCGCCTTTTCCTGCGAAGGCTACAAGGGCGTTTCCCAGTCCGCCGGCCATCATATCGCCAACAACCAGATCTTCCGCCACGTGGTGGGCGAGAACGACGCGGAAAAGCCCGGCGAATACAAGATCAACCTGCTGGGCGAATACAACATCGGGGGCGACGGCTTTGAGATCGACCGCATCCTGAACAAGTGCGGCATCACTAACATCGCCACCTTCTCGGGCAACTCCAGCTACGACCAGTTCGCCTCGGCCCACAAGGCCGACCTGAACACGGTCATGTGCCACCGCTCCATCAATTACGTGGCCGACATGCTGGAGACCAAGTACGGCATCCCCTGGATCAAGGTGAACTTCATCGGGGCCGAGGCCACGGCCAAGTCCCTGCGCAAGATCGCCCAGTACTTCGGCGACAAGAAGCTCATCGACCGGGTGGAAGCGGTCATTGCCGAGGAAATGCCCGCGGTGCAGGCCGTCGCCGCCGAGGTGCGCCCGCGCACCGAAGGCAAGACCGCCATGCTCTTCGTGGGCGGTTCCCGCGCCCACCATTACCAGGAGCTCTTCGGGGAGATGGGCATGAAGACCCTGTCCGCCGGTTACGAGTTCGCCCACCGCGACGACTACGAGGGCCGCGAGGTCATCCCCAATCTCAAGGTGGATGCGGACAGCCGCAACATCGAGGAGATCGAGGTGGAGGCCGACGAGACCCGCTACAGCCCGCGCAAGAGCTCGGAAGAGATGCAAAAGCTGGAGGATGCCGGTTTCAGGTTCAAGCACTATGACGGGATGATCCCGGACATGGACAAGGGAACCCTGATCATCGACGACCTCAACCAGTACGAGGCCGAGAAGCTGGTGGAAATCCTCAAACCAGACGTGTTCTGCGCGGGCATCAAGGAGAAGTTCTCCATCCAGAAGCTGGGCGTGCCCATGAAGCAGTTGCACAGCTACGACTCGGGCGGCCCCTATGCCGGGTTCCGGGGAGCGGTCAACTTCTACAGGGAGATCGACCGTCTCGTGAACAGCAGGATCTGGGGCTACATGAAGGCCCCCTGGCAGGAAACTCCGGAACTCTCGGCCACCTATGTCTGGGAATAACGCAGGAAGGATAGTGAAATGTTACTGAGACACACTCCGGATACGATATCGGAACGCAGCGCCCTGGTCGTCAACCCGGCCAAGACCTGCCAGCCCATCGGCGCCATGTACGCGGCCCTCGGCATCCACGGGTGCCTGCCGCACAGCCACGGCTCGCAGGGGTGCTGCGCCTACCACCGCAGCACGCTGACAAGGCACTACAAGGAACCCATTTCCGCGGCCACCAGCTCCTTTACCGAAGGCGCGTCCGTGTTCGGCGGCCAGGCCAACCTGCTGCAGGCCATCGACAACATCTTCACGGTCTACGAGCCGGAAGTGATCGCCGTGCACACCACCTGCCTGTCCGAAACCATCGGCGACGACCTGAACCAGATCCGGGACAAGGCCGAGAAGGAGGGCAAGATCCCGGAAGGCAAGCACGTCATCGGCGCATCCACGCCCAGCTATGTGGGCTCCCATGTGACCGGTTTCTCCAACATGGTCAAGGCCATGGCCCTGGCGGCGGAAAAGACCGGCAGGAAGAACGGGAAGATCAACATCATCCCCGGCTGGGTCGAACCCGCCGACATGGAGGAGATCAAGCGTCTCGCCGCCATGGTGGGCGTGGAGTTCATCCTGTTTCCGGATACCTCTGGCGTGCTCAACGGCCCGCTTTCCGGCGAGTACCACATGTTCCCCGAAGGCGGGGTGACCATGAAGGAACTTAGGTCCGCGGGCGATTCCATGGGCACCCTGGCCCTGGGCGAATGGTGCTCGGCCGATGCCGCCCGCGCCCTGGACTCCGCCCACAAGGTGCCCTGCCGGGTGCTGGACATGCCCTTCGGTCTGCAGGCCACGGACCGCTTCATCGACGCGCTGCGCACGGTGGCGGGCGTGTCCGTTCCCGAGGAGATCGCCCATGAACGCGGGCAGCTCGTGGACATGATGTCGGACATGCACCAGTACTTCTACCACAAAAAGGTGGCCCTGGTGGGCGACCCGGACCAGCTCATCGCCATGACCGAGTTCCTGGTGTCCATCGACATGTGCCCGGTGCACGTGGTCACCGGCACCCCGGGCAAGCGTTTCGAGAAGCGCATCCGGGAGATCACTGCGGACATGCCGTTCGAGGTCAACGTCAGGGCGGCGGGGGACATGTTCCTGCTCCACCAGTGGATCAAGAACGAGCCCGTGGACCTGATCATGGGCAACACCTACTGCAAGTATATCGCCCGCGACGAGGACATTCCGCTGGTGCGCTGGGGCTTCCCAATCCTGGACCGCGTCGGCCACCAGTACTTCCCCACCGTGGGCTACAAGGGCGGCCTCCGGCTGCTGGAAAAGATCCTCGGCGTGCTTCTGGACCGCAAGGACAGGGACGCCTCCGAGGAGTCCTTTGAACTCGTCCTGTAAAATCCTGCCGGACAGCAACCTCCATTGCAGGAAAACCGCAACAGCCACAAAGGCAGGTGCATCATGACCGCTGTTTCTCACACACCTACGCACCCTTGTTTCGGGTCCCACGCCCGAAAAAACATTGGCCGCATGCACCTGCCCGTGGCGCCTCGGGCCAACAGCCGCATCCGGTACGGCGCCTCGGGCATGAAAAGCCGGGTGCTCTCCCCCGGGGAGGCTTTGGCCTGGCTCGGCAGGACCCTGGACGGCGGCGCGGATATCGGCGTGGTGGGCATCACCGGGCCGGGAGATCCCTTTGCCGCGCCCGAATTGACCCTGGAAACCCTGGAACTGGTGCGCGGGGCCCATCCGGACATGCCCCTGTGCGTGACCACCAACGGCCTGAACGTGGCCGACCATGCCCGCGCCCTGGCCGACCTGGGCCTGTCCCATGTCACCGTGGAGGTGCATGCCGTGGACCCGAAGGTGGCCGAGAACATTTACGCCTGGGTGCGTCCCGGCACCCGGACCATCCCCCTGGCCCAGGGTGTCAGGGAGCTGCTCAACGCCCAGGCCGGGGCCATCACGGCCCTCAGGAAGGCCGGGCTGACCGTGAAGGTCAACACCACCATCTTCAAGGGAATCAACGCCGCCCATGTGGAGGAGGTCGCCAAGGTCGTCTCCGGGCTCGGGGCGGACATCATGGCGGTTGCGCCATGCTGCCCGTTCGAGGGCGGCGAGGACGCAATCCCCGGTTCCGAGCTCATGAGCACGGCCATGGAGCTGGCCGGACGGCACATGGAGCTCATGGCCGCCTGGGAGGCCTGCGGACGCGATCTGGTGGGCACGGACATCCCGGAATCGTCCTGCGATCTCGCCTTTGCGCAGACCGGCGCGCCCAAGCCCACGGCGGAGCGCCCCAACATCGCGGTGGCCAGCTCCGGCGGTATGGACGTGGACCAGCACCTGGGTCATGCGGCCCGGCTGCTAGTCTACGGCCCGCGCGAGGATGGTTTGCCCTGCCTGCTCGGCACCCGGTTCGCCCCGGAGCCCGGGGGAGGGGACGCCCGCTGGAAGCTCCTGGCCGAACGCCTTTCCGACTGCTTTGCCCTGCTGGTGAGCAGCGCGGGAGAGCGGCCCCGCAAGGTGCTTTCCGATTCCGGCCTGAGCGTGCTGGTCACGGATTGCGGCGTGGAGGGCATGGTGGATGCGCTCTATGGCGGCGGCAAGAGAAGAAAGAAGTAACCAAGAGAAATGAAAGGAAAAATATAATGGCTGTTCCCGAAAGACAAATACTCGTTTGCCAGAGTTTCCGCGCCGGCGGCGAGCCCAAGGGCATCTGTCACAAGCAGACCGACGGATTTCTGCAGTACATCGAGGAGGAAATCCTGGACCGCGGCCTGGACATGCAGGTGGTGGCCACGGGCTGTCTCAAGCAGTGCGAGGTTGGGCCCGTCATGGTCATCCAGCCCGAGAACTGGTGGTTCAAGGGGATCGACAGCGAGGAGGCCATAGACGCGGTTCTCGATTCCCTGGAAGCGGGCGAACCCGCCGCGGACTACCTGATTTCATAGGAGAGCGCATGACTGCCGCCGTCACCATACGCAAGGCCCGCCATGAGGACATGGCCGCGCTGTGTTCCCTGCTGGAGATGCTCTTTTCCATCGAGGAGGACTTTGCCTTCGACGTCCGGAAACAGTGCTGCGGCCTGGGGCTGATGCTTGAAGGCTCCGGGCGCGCCGTGTTCGTGGCCGAGGCCGACGGCATGGTGGTGGGCATGTGTTCCGGCCAGCTCAACGTTTCCACCGCCGAGGGGGCTCCCTCGGTGCTGGTGGAGGACATGGCCGTCGCCGTCCCCTGGCAGGGGCGGGGCATCGGCAGGATGCTCATGGACGCCGTGCACGGCTGGGCCGCCGACAATGGCGCGCTGCGCATGCAGCTTTTGGCCGACCGGGACAATGGGCCCGCATTGGGATTCTACTCCCGGATCGGCTGGAAACGGACCAATCTCGTCTGCCTGACAAGGCGGGTATTTTCGGAGGAACGGATATGAAATGCGAAGCAAGCGCCCTGCTGGACGAACGCCGCGAACAGGTGCACCGCACCGGACAGGGGCCCATCGACATGGCCTGCAACCGCGATTCCCTGGCGGGAGCCGTGAGCCAGCGCGCCTGCGTTTTCTGCGGTTCGCGCGTGGTGCTCTATCCCATAGCCGACGCCCTGCACCTGGTGCACGGCCCGGTGGGCTGCGCGGTCTATACCTGGGACATCCGGGGCGCGCTTTCCAGCGGCCCGGAGCTGCATCGTCTCAGCTTCACCACCGACCTGCAGGAGACCGACGTCATCTTCGGCGGTGAAAGGAAACTGGAGGCCGCCCTGGACGAGCTCATCGACAGGCACGGCCCCAAGGCCGCCTTTGTCTACTCCACCTGCATCGTGGGCATCATCGGCGACGATCTCGAGGCCGTGTGCCGCAGGATGGAGGAAAAGAAGGGCATCCCGGTCATCCCGGTGCAGTCCGAAGGGTTCAAGGGCAACAAGCGCGAGGGATACAACGCGGCCTGCAAGGCCCTGTTCCGGCTGGTGGGCACCGGTGACACGTCGAGGATATCCGGGATCTCCGTGAACATCCTCGGCGATTTCAACCTGGCGGGCGAGATCTGGATCATCCGGGAATATTTCCGGCGCATGGGCGTCGAGGTGGTGGCCAACATCACGGGCGACGGCAGGGTGGCGGACATCCGCCGCTGCCACGGGGCCGCGCTCAACGTGGTCCAGTGTTCGGGCGCGACCCTCGATCTGGCGAAGATGATGGAGGAGGAGTACGGCATCCCCTACATCCGCGTCTCCTACCTCGGCATTGAGGACATGGCCGAATCCCTGTACGCCGTCGCCGACCACTTCAGCGAAGCGGACTCCGACATTTCACGGCGCACCTCCGAGCTGGTGAAGGAGGAACTCGACCTGCTCATGCCGCGCCTGCAGGAGTTCCGCAGGGATCTCGAAGGCAAGAGGGTGGCCATCTACGTGGGCGGGGCGTTCAAGGCCTTTTCGCTCATCAAGGCCTTCCGGCACCTGGGCATGCAGGTGGTCATGGTCGGCTCCCAGACCGGCACCGAGGAGGACTACCGGGAGCTGGAGGCCATCACCGATCCCGGCACCATCATCGTGGACGACTCCAACCCCCTGGAGCTTTCGGCCTTCATCAAGGAAAAGGACGTGGACGTCTTCGTGGGCGGGGTCAAGGAACGGCCCATCGCCTTCAAGATGGGCGTCGGTTTCTGCGACCACAACCACGAGCGCAAGGAATCCCTCGAAGGCTTCGTGGGCATGTACAACTTCGCGCGGGAGATCCATGCCTCGGCCATGAGCCCGGTCTGGAAATTCGTGCCCAGAAGGGAGGTGCGCAATGCTTAAGCCCAACTACGTCTCCACCACCAACGCCTGCAAGCTCTGCACCCCGCTGGGCGCTGCCCTGGCCTTTCGCGGCGTGGAAAAGTCCGTGCCCTTCCTGCACGGCTCCCAGGGGTGCGCCACCTACATGCGGCGCTACATCATCAGCCATTTTCGCGAGCCCATGGACATCGCCTCGTCCGCGCTGGGGGAAAAGCACGCCGTGTACGGCGGCGCTCCCAACCTGAAGAAGGGGCTGCTCAACGTCATGAAAAAATACCAGCCCCAGGTCATCGGCGTGGCCACCACCTGTCTCACCGAAACCATCGGCGACGACGTGGGCATGATCCTCAGGGAGTTTCGCAAGGAGTTCTCCGACCTGGACCTGCCCGAGGTGGTGCACGTGAACACCCCCAGCTACAGCGGCACGCACATGGACGGCTGGACCGGAGCGGTGCGCGCCATGGCCGAACAGCTGGTGGTGGAAAAGGCCCGGGCCAACGGCTCGGTCAACCTGTTCGGGGGCATGATATCTCCGGGCGACATCCGCGCCCTCAAGGACATCTTTGGCCATTTCGGTCTGGATGCGACCATTCTTCCCGATATTTCCGAAACCCTGGACGGTCCGGCCCTGCTGGACTACGAGCCCATCCCCTCGGGCGGCACGCCCCTCGAAGCCATCAGGCACATGTCCGGGGCCGCGTGCAGCATCGAATTCGGCCGCTGCCTGCCCGCCAGGACCGCCGGGTCCTCCCTGCAGGACCGGTTCGGCGTTCCCAATGTCCGGCTGGGCATGCCCCTGGGCCTGCGGGAAACCGACAGGTTCCTGGAAGCCCTGAGCGAGGTGGCGAGCAGGGGCGTGCCCCGGCGTTACCTGCTGGAGCGCGGCAGGCTCGTGGATTCCCTGGTGGACGGCCACAAGTACGTGGCGGGCAAGCGGGCCATCGTCTACGGCGAGGAGGACCTGGTGGTCGGCCTGGTGGCCTTCCTGAGCGAGATCGGCGTGCAGCCCGTGCTGGCGGCCACCGGTTCCCGCACCGGGGAAATGGTGGCCAACATCGAACGGGTGGGCGGCGACCTGCGTGAGCAGCCCCAGGTCCACGAGGGCGTGGATTTCCACGAGATCGCCGAGATGGCCGGGGAACTGAAGCCCGACCTGGTCATCGGCCACAGCAAGGGCTACCGCTACGCCCGCGACTGGGGCGTTCCCCTGGTGCGCGTGGGCTTCCCCATCCACGACCGTTTCGGGGGGCAGCGCCTGCGCATTCTCGGATACGGCGGGGCGCAGGATCTCTACGACCGCATCGTCAATGCGGTGCTGGAAAAGAAACAGTCCGGCTGTTCCGTCGGCTACGGATATCTCTAATCACGGGAGGAGAGCATGAAGGATACGACAAGACACCCCTGCTTCAACAAGGAGGCCGCGGGAAGCTGCGGCAGGGTCCATCTTCCCGTGGCCCCCAGATGCAACATCCAGTGCAACTACTGCAACCGCAAGTACGACTGCGTGAACGAGTCCCGGCCGGGGGTCTCCAGCGCCGTGCTCAAGCCGTTCCAGGCCGCCGAATACATGGACCGCGTTCTGGAGAGGGACGTGCGCATCACCGTGGCGGGCATTGCCGGGCCGGGCGATCCCTTCGCCAATGCGCCCGAGGTGCTGGAAACCATGCGCCTGCTCAAGGAAAGGCATCCCGACCTGATCTTCTGCCTGTCCAGCAACGGGCTCAACGTGCCGCCGTACCTGGATGAGATCGCGGCCCTGGGCGTTTCCCACGTGACCATCACCATCAATGCCGTGGACCCGGCCATCGGCGCCCGGATCTATTCCTGGGTCAAGGACGGCAACGTGGTCTACCGGGGCGAGCAGGGGGCAGGGATTCTCCTGGAACGGCAGCTTGCGGCCGTTCGCGGGCTCAAGGAGCGGGGCGTGATGGTCAAGGTCAACACCATCATTATTCCCGGCGTCAACGAGGACCACATTCCCGAGGTCTCCCGCGTGGCGGCCGAACTGGGGGCGGACATCCAGAATCTCATTCCGCTCAAGCCCAGCCAGGACACGCTTTTTGCGGACCTGCCCGAGCCGGGGCATGAGACGGTTGTTCCCCTGCGCAAGGCGGCCGGAGAGTTCCTCGCGCAGATGACGCATTGCAAGCGCTGCCGGGCCGACGCCGTGGGCCTGCTGGCCGAAGACCGCTCCGGCGAGCTGTGCGGCACGCTGCAGGCCTGTTCCAAGCTCCGGCCCCTGACCGTGGAGCAGCGGCGGCCCTATGTGGCGGTTGCCAGCCGCGAAGGACTGCTGGTCAACCAGCATCTGGGCGAGGCCGCGCGGTTCCAGATCTGGGGGCTGGGCGACGGCGGATTCCGCATGCTGGAGGAGCGCACCGCGCCTCAGCCCGGCTGCGGTCCCAAACGCTGGGAGCGTCTCGCCGCGACCCTGAAGGACTGCCGGGCCGTGCTGGCCAGCGCCATGGGCGAGCAGCCCAGGAAGTTCCTGGAGGAATCCGGGCTTGAGGCCCATGTCTGTTCCGGGTTCATTCGGGACGCCTTGCAGACCCTCTACAGCGGCGGGGACATGGACGTGTACAGGTCCCGCAAGGTCGGCATCGGCGGCAGCTGTTGCGCCGGGACGGGCCTGGGCTGCGGCTAATCGGACAGCCAAGATATTTGCTATCAGGACATAGCAATCTCCACTCTGAGAAAGCCCCCGGAGCCGTGCTCCGGGGGCTTTCGATGTTGCGGTTGAAGGGGAATCAGTTGCGCAGGCTGGCGCGGCCCTGGGCAATGAGCGGCTCCAGGGAGAACTTGTGCACGCGGTAGCCCATCTGACGCGGGGTCAGCCCCAGGTCCCTGGCGGCCTTGTACTGGATCCAGCCGTTGCGTTCCAGGGCGGCCACGATCTCCTGGCGCTCCACGTCCGACAGGGAGCGGTTGCCGAGGGAAGGGGGCGCGGGCGTCGGGGCCTGCAGGGCGGCGTCCCGGGCCGGGCCTTTCAGGAACCCGGCCAGCATGGCCGAATCAATTCGGTCGGAGTCGGCCATGATCACCAGCCGCTCCAAGAGGTTCTCCATTTCGCGCACGTTGCCCGGCCAGTCGTGCATGGTCAGGGTGTCGAGCGCCTCGGAGGTGAAGGCCAGGGGACGTCCGTATTCGTCGGCCATCCTGTTCAGGAAGTGGTTGAGCAGGCCCGGCACGTCCTCCTTCCGCTCCCGCAGGGCCGGGACCCGGATGGGGAAGACGTTGAGCCGGTAGTAGAGGTCCGGCCGGAACTCCCCGTTTCGGGAAAGGACCTCCAGGTCCTTGTTGGTGGCCGTGACGATGCGCACGTCCGTGCGCCTGGTGCGCGCGCTGCCCAGCCTTTCGAATTCCTTTTCCTGGATGACGCGAAGCAGCTTGGCCTGGACTGCCAGAGGCAGTTCGCCCACTTCGTCCAGGAAGATGGTGCCCCGGTTGGCCTCCTCAAAGCGTCCTGCCCTGGAATGGCTGGCCCCGGTATAGGCCCCCTTGTCCACCCCGAAGAGTTCGGATTCCAGCAGGTTCTCCGGGATGGAGGCGCAGTTGACCTTGATGAACGGGTGTTCCTTGCGGTCCGAAAGCTGGTGGATGATGCGGGCGATGAGGGTCTTGCCCACGCCGGACTCCCCCAGCAGCACCGTGGCCTTGGTGGGGGCCACCCGCTGGAGCTGGCGCTGCACGTCCATCATGGCCGTGCTGGTACCCACCATGTAGAGTCCGTTGGATTCCTTGGAAATCTGGTACTTGAGCGAGGTGTTTTCCGCGCGGAGCACTTCCTCGCGTTCCTCGATCTTGCGGTTCAGGCTGATGAACTGGGCGATGAGCGTGGCCACCACGGAAAGGAATTCGATGTCCTCCTCCGGGGAGATGTCGTCCGCAAAGAGGCGGTCCACGTTGAGCACGCCGATGGGCTCTCCGTAGAGCTTGATGGGCACCCCCAGGAACGAGAGCTTGGCCTTGGTGACGATGCGGGTGCCCGTCTTGTTCAGGAACAGGGGCTCCTTGCTGATGTCGGGGACGAAATAGGGCTCGCCGGACTGGAAGATGGCACCGGTGACGCCTTCGCCCAGGCTGTAGACACCGCGCCGTTTCTCCTCGGGGGTCAGGCCGTAGGAGGCATTGATGTTCAGGGTGTTCCTGCCGTCGTCCAGCAGGGTGACGGTGGCGCGCTTCATGGACAGCTCTTCCGAGAGCACGCGGAGCACGGATTCCAGGGCGGATTCGAGGTCCAGGGCCTTGTCGATGATCTGACAGATGGCCAGCAGGGCCATGAACTTCAGGTTTTTTACTGCGGTGGACATGCCGCCCAGACAAGCAATATGGATACCAAAAAGCAGCAGTGGAATATTGTAATGTTATTACAATTATTTCAAGTAATTATGCGCATGTCGAAATTGAGTGAAGTGACATTAATGTCATAATCAAACGCATTGTTGGCGTCGGATGTACAAATATGGGAAAAATGCCGACCGAGGGGATTTATGGGGATTCGGCCTGTTTCGGAGCCCGGCAGGCCGCCAGGGGGATGGACAATGGCATAAGGCGGGGCCGGAGAACCGGCCCCTTTCATTTACGGTTTGACGGTGAAGCCGATGGTGCCCGCAGTGTAGATCACGGTGCACTTGCCCTTCTCGTTCTCGAGCTGCGGGCTTCCGGCCACCTCCTGCTTGTAATAGACGTTCGCCACCCACTGGCCCGCGCTGGGCATGCGGAACTGGGCCTCGCCGTTCATCAGGTAGGAATCCAGATGGAACTTGTCCGGCCCGCCGAAGGTGTTGCTGGTGCAGGTCATGGAGTGCATGGCCTTGGCGTCGGCGCTCACGGGCTTGCCTTTGAAGGTGACCTTGAAGCGGACCAGGTCGCCCGCGTGCAGGTCCGAGAGGTCGGTAAGCGGCATGAGCTCCAGGTCGTGGCCCACGGGTTCGGGGGCGGTCCATTGGTCCAGTGCGAAGAATGACTTGGCATAGGACATGTATTTCATGGAAACCAGGGGCGTCTTGATGTCCTTGATCTGGTCCAGGGACAGTGGGGCCATGCGCTGCTTGCCCTTGGCGTCCAGGTACGAGGTGAAGTACATGGGCCTGGACTGGGCGACCACCTGGTAGGTGCCCGGGGCGGAATCCCGGGTGCGGGCGATCTTGCGCAGCCCCAGGTCGCCGGTGGTCACGGCCATTTTCGTGGGCGTCTGCTGGGCCGGGCTGACCTGGATGTCCGGCAGGCCCAGGGCGAAACGGCTTTTGTCCGGCGCCACCAGTTCATAGCGGTCCAGCTTGATCACCCCGTGTTCCCCGGCCAGGAAGTCGTCCAGGGGCAGGGAATGGCCGAAGCCCAGCACCGAGGTGACATGGCCGGGCGGGTGGTTGAAGGATTCGCTCAGGTTGATCCAGAACATGTGTGCCGAGGCAGGCCCGGCCGAGAGCGCCGCCACGGCAAGCGCCAGCGCGAAGAGGATTCGTTTCACGGTGTTCTCCTTGTTGGGTTAGCGGGGCCCTTCTTCCGTGGCCACGTGGCCCGGGCCGCCGTCCAGGATGATGGTGTAGGGGGAGGCGGGCTTGGCGAATTCCAGCTCGCCGTCGGCATCGGTGCGTCCCTGGAACAGGACCCTTCCGTTGGGGCCCTCCAGGCGGAGCTCGGTGTCCGAGGCCGCGGTCCCCGTGGAGTACATGCCTTCCACGGTGACGGTTCCGTCCTCGTTGTCCGTCACGGTCATGAACAGGGTGTGCGCGAGGGTCGTGCCTGCGCAGAGAAACAGTGCCAGCAGCGTGGCGAGTACGGTCTTCAATGAAGCCTCCTTGGATGTTCTGCGGCGACGAGGCCGGGAAAAAGGGCGCCGGTCCTTCCGCAACCGCCGCAGCTTAGGCGCTCTTCGGGTTTGTTTCTGCCCCGGGGCGGCGTAAAAACACCCCGCGAGGGTCGAAGGGGAAAGACCGCACTGCATCGAGCAGCGCGGCCTTTTCCGTTTTCATGCGCCGGCGCCTGGTATCAGGCCGAAGGTTTGGTCCCGGAAACGATGACGATGCCCCGGCTCCAGCTGTGCTTGGGCTCGAAGAATTTCTGCTCCACTCCGGCGAATTTCGCGTTGCGCATCAGCCCCATCCACTCCTCGTGGGTGTGGAACTGGCAGAACAGGTCGTTGGACTCTGTGCCCAGCATGTAGAGCTGGTCCATGAGCTTGTAGAACGCGCCCACGGGGCTGCGCCAGGTCTTGTTGGCCGTGACGTCGGCAATGACTACCCGGCCGCCGGGGCGCAGCACGCGGTGGCACTCCCGGAGCACGGACGGCACGTTGGTGTGGTGCAGGGCCAGGGAGCTGGTGACCACGTCGTAGGAATTGTCCGCAAAGGGAAGTTCCTCGGCCGACGCCTGCCGGAATTCGAAGATGTCGCCGATTCCGGCGGCGTTCACGTTCCTGCGGGCCGCGTCCAGCATGGACTGGGTGATGTCGATGCCCGTGATCCGGCAACCGGCGTCAGCCTCCTCGGCCAGGGCCAGGGCCACGGTGCCCGTGCCGGTGGCGATATCCAGCACGTCCTCGCCCTCCTTGGGAGCGGCCTTGCGGGCCACGCCCAGGATGGCGTCGCGGTAGTCCACGCCGAATTTCTTGAGCATCAGGTCCACGATGCTCTGGTTGTAGGTGGTGGACCAGGACTCGAACACGGCGATGCGTTTGGTGATGTGCGTCTGTTGGGGCATGGTTTTCTCCTTTGTGAAAAACGGGTTAGGCAAAAAGGGTTGAATGCTGTCTCAGGGTTTCGACCACGGCTTCGCACCTGCGGTCCACGCCGGAGAAATCCATGTACGGCACATAGTACTGTTCCAGGGCCGAATGGGTGTTCTTGGCGTCCAGCAGCGAATCCACGGCGTCGCCCAGGATCTCCTCGTAACGCGTCTTGGCCGCGTCGATGGCCTCTCGCTCGTCATCGATCCACGAGGCCGCGCACTCGTCCAGGCGGTAGGTCGCCACTAGGTTGTCCGCGGGCATGAGGCCGGGCTGCACCGTGATCAGCAGTTCGGCTTCCGGAATGTGGATATGCTCGACGATCGAGTGGTCGATGGGCTTGTGGTAGTACTCCACGGTCAGGCCGCGCAGCCGGGCCTGCCGGGCGACCTCCTGCAACAGCTCGGAACGGCCCGAGCCGGGCTCGCCCACCAGGCCGACGACCCGGGTGTTTGCGCGCAGCAGGCTGGCCGCCAGGTGCACCTCGCCCAGCGGGGTGATGGAGGAGATGAAGCAGTGGCGTTCCGCGCCGTAGCCCGTCCCGGCCTTGGCCGGGGGCAGGTGGTCGCAGATGGCCTGCTCCATGGCGTGCAGTTTCCTGCGGTCCATGGCTTCCGCGCTGACGCTCTCGGCGTTGCCCAGCAGCAGGCGCGCGGCCTTGAGCTGGCGGTAGACCCTGTGGAACTTGCGTTCCGACGCCTTGTTGATGTCCAGGATTTCCTCGCGGTGCGTGCGGATGCCCTCGATATCCCAGTACTCGCCCAGGTTGAGGATTTCATCCACGGCGCCGGGGTTGCGCGGGTCGAACACGTGGTGCCCGGTGGCGGCCACCACCACGGACCGGATCTCGGGAATGGTCACCGCGTCGTAGGATTCCGGGTCCAGCGAGCAATGCTGGTATTCCAGGTCATAGCCCTGCCCGGCAAAGGTTTCGCCGATGCGATTGATGAAGGTGGATTTTCCGGTGCCCGGTCCGCCCTTGACGATGATCATCTTGGCGTTGTCCAGATCCGGCAGAAAGTTGAAGAAGGAGTGGAAACCCTCTGCCGAGTTGCAGCCGAAAAAGCACCGGGAGACGTGGGGGCTGTTTTCCATAGTCTGCTCCATGATTTTAGGCTGCCGCGTCCGCGTGCGGTGCGGCGAAGAAGCCTGTGAGTCCCAGGCGGCGGATCCGGGAGCGGATTTCCGCCGTATCCATTACGTACAGTCCACGTTTCTGCATTCTTTCAAAGTAGATGCCTCCGGAAAAAGTGTAGCGTTGCTTCAGGCCGTCCTCCTGGTCCAGCCCTTCTGATTCGGCCGCGATGATGTCGCCGCAGGCCAGTTCCGTGGGAAAGCGCATCAGCGGAAGGTTTTCGGCCAGGGCCGCGGCGTTGTATCCGGCCAGGGTGCCGGTGGCCATGGCCTCGGTGTGGCCCACGAAGAATCCGGACTTCTCCCCGGCGCAGAAGAGGTTTTCCGCCCCCCGCACCCGCATGGAGTCGTCCCGGGGCGCGCGGGAAAGGAAGCGCACGGAATTGGCGACGCTGCTGCCGTGGCTGTAGAGCGCGCGCTCGAATCCGGGCACCTGGCGCAGCCGGTCGATGGGGAAGTACGGGGTCATCATCTTGGCATGTCCGCCCGTGTCCAGCAGCACGATGTTGTCCGCGAAGTCGGGCAGGGCGTACTGGCGGCAGGATTTCTTGCCCAGCATGCTGCGGTGCACCAGTTCCTTGGGCAGCGGGGTGACCGAGACTCCGGTTTCCTCCAGCGCCCGCTGCAGCCGGGGGGAAAGCGAGTCCTTGCGGAGTTCGCAGGATCCGCTCAGGGACCCCACCGCGCCGTCCTGGCGCATGCCCATGTGATCCTGGATGCCCAGGCGGGCCGTGAGGCTCACGCGGGGGCCGAAGGAGGGGCAGCGCAGCATGCACATGGCGCAGCCGTTGCCGAAGCGCACGCAGTTGCCCATGGGGCCCGCCGAGCCCGTGCATTCGATGAACATGTCCCCCCGCAGCCAGGAACCGTCCGCCAGCTGCACCGCCTCCACGCGGCCGTCCCTGGCCCGGGCATTCACCACGCGGGAGAGGAAGCGCAGGTCGATGCCCCGTTTCTGCAGGACCTCGCGCACGACGGGCTCCATGCGGGAGGTGGAGTAGAGGGTGGCGTGGCTGTGTCCGGGAAAATCGAACCCCGCGTGGGTGGCCACCCGGTCGGCGGCCTCGATGAGTTCCCCGGCGCCCAGCAGGCGCAGCTCCTCGGCGGCGGTGTGCCTGCCGTTGTTGCGCATGATGCCCCCGGCCAGGCCGCAGCCCAGCAGCAGGTCGGTGCGCTCCAGGAGAATGACGTGCCGTTCCGTGTCCCGCCTGGCCGCCAGCGCCGCCGCGCAACCCGCCCAGCCTCCGCCGATGATGATTATGGTGCTCATTGGTCGTGTCCTTTTTGGTGTATCAGTCCCGGGGATCGAGCCGGGCCTTGCAGGTGCGTATCTGTACGCCGTTGGTCACGGTGACGCAGGCTCCGCAGATGCCTTCGCCGCAGCACATCTTGTGCGTCTTGGAAGTGGCCAGGCGGGGCTTCAGCCCCAGCTCGGTCATGGTGGCGCGGAGCCGGGAGTGCTGTTCGTCGTTGCCGCCGCTGAACAGGCAATATGGCCGCACCTGCGTGAGCAGGCTCCGGATCTCCCTCCAGCCGGTCTGCGAGGCCAAGTTGACGAAATAGGCCGCGGGCACCTCCTGGATATAGGGGGCAACAAAGGGGTAGCCCCTGGTGCCGTAGATGATGCTGACCCGGTTGCCGTTGCGCAGCAGGGTGCGGGCTATGTTGGGGCCGCAGACCTGGGCCATGCCCGAGAGCACCAGCACCACCCGTTCGTTGCGGACGGTTTCCATGAGCTCGTGGCCCAGGATGCCGTTCCAGTAAGGGCCGCGCAGCCAGAGCCTGTCCTCGCAGGCGGCCAGGGTTTTGGTCTTGGGGCCGAGCCGGGTATAGGCCAGCACGATTTCCTGTTTTCCGGGGAAGGCCGAGATCACGGCCAGGGGGGTGTCGAAGCATGCCTCGGGCCTGCCGCGCACGAACACGAAGCTGCCCGGCCGCGTGAGCTGGGACGCCATGCGCGCGGTAACGGCCACGCGCAGGACCTCGGTGCCCTGGCCCACGTCCTCCCGTGAGATGATCCTGGCCTCCCGGCTTTCCCGCCGGACGCCGTGGCCCAGGAGCCACTTGTTCTGGGCCAGGATGCAGGCCCCGGTCCAGTCGCAGCTGCATTGCTCCTCGCCCCGCAGCACCGAGCAGACAATGCACTCGCCCGATTCGGCCAAATGGCAGGGGCAGTAGTCGCTGCCCGCGTCAATGCATTTGAGCCGGGGCGCGGTTTCGCGGACCGTGCGTACGGTCTGCCGCGTCTGTTCGGGCGAACCCGTTTCCGGCTGTGTGACCCGCTGTGTCGATTCGCTGTACATGCCCCGTCCTCCGTTCTAGTGCGTTCCCTGTTCACGCTGCGCGTCCCGATACTTGAGCATGGCCAGGGCGTAGAAGCCCGTGACCACCAGGGTCGTTTCCTCGTAGCAGTCCATGAAGCCGAAGCATTTCGGTATGTTCACAAAGGCCCAGATCAGGGTCAGGATGTAGATGCCCCGGTCCGCCCGCGAGGTTGCCGCCAGCAGGGCCAGGATGAAACCGGCCAGGGGGCAGGGGTAGCCGGGCAGGGCGATCATGGGGTGCCCCGTGAAATGGCCGAGGAAGGGGAAGAGAAAGGCCAGGAGGATGAAAAATGCCGTTGCCAGCCGTATCCCGGCGGAGCGGGGCACTTCGAAGTGCGTCTTTTTGGTGATGAACAGGTCCACCAGAAACAGGAAGCCGATGACCGAATACAGGGGCGCGCCCAGGAATTTGGCCACCGGGCTCTTGCCGCAGACGAACAAAAAGCAGGCCAGGGCGTTCCAGATCAGGGCCGCCGCCAGGAAGAGCTTGGTGAAGGCGTCCGTGCCCTTGCCCGGCCGGGTGAACACCAGCTAGGTCACGGCGAGCATGCCGATGACGAGCAGGATCTGGACGGGCATGGTGTCGTCGCGAAATCCCTTGAGAAGATTCCAGAATATTTCCGTCGGGCTCATGATGTCTGTCCTTGCTGAATGGTTTTGGTCAGGCGCGCCTCGGTGCACCGCTCCTGTCCCAGCTGTTCCAGGTGGACGAGGCGGCTGGTGCGGTCCAGAAGTTCCGAGGGGTCGTGGGTCACGTGGATGACCGCGGCGCGGCTGGTTTCCAGGGCGGATTCCAGCAGGGTGCGCATGGTCTCCTTGAGGTTCTTGTCCAGGCCGGTGAACGGCTCGTCCAGCAGCAGGATGTCCGGGCTGACTGCAAAGGCGCGGGCCAGCGCCACGCGTTGGCGCATGCCGCCGGAAAGCTGGTGGGGATAGACGTTCTCGAATTCGGAAAGGTCCATGCGGTGCAGGAAGTACCGGGCCTTTTCCGCAGCCGCCTTCCGGTCCATGCCCTGCGCCCGCAGGGGCAGGGCCACGTTGGTCAGGGCCGTGTCCCAGGGAAGGAGCCGAGCCTCCTGGAACACGTAGCCGATATGGGCGGAGCGGACCCGGATGCGTCCGGCGTCCGGCTTTTCCAGCCCGGCGATCATGCGCAGGATGGTGGATTTGCCGATGCCGCTGGGGCCGAGCATGCCCAGCACCTCGCCCTGCTGCACGGTCAGGTCGAACCCGGCAATGACCGGGCGGCGGCCGAACCGCTTGTGGATGTTTTTCATTTCAATGACGGCGTTCATGCCCGCCTCCTTTGCACGGCGTTGCGGGCCGGGCGCAGCAGGGCCACCTCCACCCCGCCGATGACCAGCATGGCCAGCAGGGTCAGGGCGTAGAGTTCGTCGGTCTGGAGGTTGGTCCGGGAAATGGCCAGCGCATGGCCTATTCCTTCGTTGGCCCCGAGCATTTCCGCCAGCACCACCAGCCGGATGCCGTTGCCCGTGGCAATGACCGCCCCGGAAAGGAGCGGCCCGGCCAGGGCCATGGCGTAGATGCGCGCCAGGCGCATGTGCAGGGGCAGGCGGTAGACCCGGGCCATTTCCAGGAGCGACTTGTCCACGGCCATCATGCCGTCGGCCACGTTCACGTAGACGATGGGGGCGACCATGGTGGCCGTGATGCACACCACCATGGTGGTGCCCATGCCGAACCAGAGCATGAAGACCACCACGATGATCACCCCGGGAATGCTGGTGAGGATCCAGCGGGCCGGGGCGAGCATAAGCCGCAGCGGTTCCACGAACCCCGCCAGGACGCCCAGGAGCGCGCCGCTGCCGATGCCGAAGCACAGGGCCAGGCCGATGCGTTCCAGGGTGGGGCCCAGGTGCATGGTCAGGAAGGTCTTGTTCTTGAACAGGCGGAGCAGGGCGGTCAGGGTTTCGGCCGGGCCCGCCACCACCAGGCCGGAAAAGTTGCGGGCCAGGAGTTCCCAGCCCAGGGCCAGCATCATCAGGCCCAGCAGGTGAAAGGCGAAGGGGGGCAGCTTGCCGGTATGGGGATCGATCATGGATTTACCCCGAACAGGTCGTTGCCCGGCATGGCCCCGCCGATGGCCGCCGGGGAAATCTCGTTGATCCTGGCCAGGAAGAACAGGGCGTCGTTCCTGGCCCGCGTCCCTTCCAGGATGTGGATTTCAAGATTGTCCACGGCTCCGGTCTCCATCTGGGAGGCCAGCGCCGGGAAATGGGTGCGGGCAAGTTCCAGGGCCTTTTCAGGGTGTTCCTTCACCCAGGCGCAGGCCCGGGCATAGGCCGCGTTGAAGGCCCGTACCTGTTGCTCCTCGTCCGCCCTGGGCCCGAAAAAGGCCACGCAGCTGGCCGCCAGCCGGTGCCCCGGGAAGCTGCGCTCCCAGGCCCTGCACATGTCCACGCGCTTCACCAGCAGGGGCGCGCCCTTGTCCCGCATGGCCCTGGAGCGCAGCAGGGCGATGGATGCCGTGGGCTCGCTGAGCATGGCGTGATCGCCCTTGCCCGCCAGCAGGAGGTTGACCGCCTCCAGGGCCCCGCCCGTGTGCCGGGTGGTGATGTTGCCCTGTTTGCCCGCCATGGTGGCCTTGTAGAACAGCTCCGGCATCTCGCCCGGGCCGAAGGGGAAGAGCAGGGTGCCCTCCAGGGATTCCAGTGTGTCGGCCCCGGGCCTGACCGAGACTATCCAGACCGGGGACTCGTGCAGCAGGGCCACCCGGCAGTTGACGCCCTTGTTGCGCAGGGTGCTGGCCGCCGCCGTGGTCACGATGGCGGCGTCCACCTGGCCCCCGGCCACCATGGCCCGGAGCATGTCCGGCGAATGCCAGGGGATGAACCGGACGTCGAAGTCCTGCGCCCAGGCCTGCCCGTTGTGCGCCATGGCCAGCAGGGGAAGGCTTTCCGCAATGGGCGGGCCCGAAAGCCGGAGCGGAGAAGCGTCGCTGGCCGCGGCCGGGCAGGCCATAGACAGGATCAGGACAGTCAGGAGAAGTGTGCGCATGGTTCTAGCCTCGCTTGCGTGCAATGATCAGTTCCATGGGTCCCATGGGCAGCATCAGGGTCCTGACCTCCACCGAGGCGAAACCCGCGCCGGGCAGATGCGAGGCGATCTCGCCCTGCTCAAAGGAGACGTCCTGTCCCTCCAGGGCCAGGGAGAGGCGGGAAAGCACGACCCCGGCCGGCTGGGTCCGCTCGCAGGTCAGGCCTTCGTGGAAGCTGATGAACACGCCGCCCGGATTCAGGGCCGCATGCACGCGGGCGGCCATGGCGTCGAGGTCCTTGGCGTAATACAGGGTGTGGCTGGCCCAGATGAGGTCGTAACCCTGGCCGAAGTCCACCTCGTTGTAGTCGCCGTCGATGGTGGTCACCCGGTCCAGCAGACCCGCCGCTGCGATTTCCTCTCGGGCCACTTCCATGACCGGGGGCAGGTCGCAGAGCACGCCCTGGAGGTCGGGGTGACGGGAAACCGTGGCCATGCACATGATGCCCGGGCCGCAGCCCATGTCCAGCATGCGCTTCATGGCCGGGAATTCCGGGAGCGAGGCCACGAGCCCGGCCACATGGTCGGCCATGCCCGCCTTCTGGTAGGAGGCCAGGTGGCGCACGGACTGTTTCCACATTTCCTCGCCGTCCAGCTTGTTCCGCGTGTCCACCTCGGGCGGTCCCTGGCGGATCAGCTCGGGGATGCGCCCCAGGTTGCGGTGCTGCATGTTGGAGAGATTTTCCACCAGCCCCCCGAGATAGGATGGGCTGCCCTTGCGCAGATAGGATTCCGCAAAGGGGGTGTTGGCATAGGCCCCGTTTTGTTTTTCGGCAAAGCCCATGGCCGCCATGGCGTCCAGGAAGTAGACGAGGTTGGTCCGGTCGGTCTCCACGCCCAGTGCCCGGGCAATGGCTTCCGGCTCCGTGTGTTCGGCCAGGATGTCGGCCATGTCCATTTTCAGGGTCGTGTCCAGCACGGCCATGCGGATGGGGCCGATCATCAGTTCGAAGACCAAACCGGGGTTGGGGCCCGGGGTGTGGGCCGTGGGCTGCTGCAGCATCATCATATCCTTAGAATCTCCAGTTGAGGGTGAATCCGAATGTCCTGGGCGCACCGTCCTCCACCATGGCAAGACCCGCGCCGTTTTTGACCTGCTTGACCGTATAGGCCTCGTCGAACAGGTTCTCGCACCACAGGGAGAATTCGATCTCCTCGGTCTGGTACCCTGTGCGCAGGTTCACGGTCCGGTAGCCGTCCTGCTTGAGCTCGTTGGCCGCGTCAAAGTACTGCTCGCCGGTGCCCAGCAGGTCGGCCAGGGCGAAGATGCCGCTCTGGTGGTTGTATTGGACGCCGAGGTTGTAGGTGTATTCCGGTGCCCAGGGCAGCCTGTTGCCGCTGTAGTCCACGGGAGTGCCGCCCGAAGTGGTTTCCCATTCGTCCACTTTGGAATCGGCATAGCCGAAGCCCGCAGTCAGCTGCAGCTCGGGGATGGGGTTGTACTGGCCCTCGAGTTCGACGCCCTGGGTGTGCGCCTCGGCCGCGTTGGTGAATTTCCAGACGCCCAGGCCCGCACCGGCGATTTCCTCGCGCACCTGCTTGTCGGTGATGTCCGCGTAGAATGCCGTGGCGTTGAGGCGCAGGGTATTGTTCAGCCAGTTGGTCTTGACGCCGACCTCGTAGTTCATGGTGTGTTCGGCGTCGTAGGCGAAGCTGTCCTCGCTGGTGGCCGAGTAGAAGTTGAAGCCCCCGGCCAGGAATCCCCGGGAAACGGTGGTGTAGGCCGTGACGTTGTTGGTGAAGTCGTAGGCCAGGGAAACCATGGGCAGCCATTCCGTGGCGTCCACGTCCTTTTCGTAGGAGACCGGCCCGGTGTTGGGGGTATAAGTCTGTTTCCCGCTGTTGTGGGAGACGTCCAGGCGCATGCCGCCCGTGAGCCGCAGCCCGTCGACGATCTCGTAGGTAGCCTGGCCGAAGCCCGCGTAGCCGAGGTCCTCGCTGTCGCCGGAGCGCTTGGAGGTCAGCAGCGGGTTCACGTGGGTGAAGTCGATGCCCGCGTCAATGGCCTCGTAACGTCCGTAGAATCCCGCCAGCCAGGAGAGAGCGCCCTTGTCCGTGGAGTTCAGGCGAAATTCCTGGCTCCAGCTGTCCATGTCCGTATCCAGGTCCGAGTATCCCAGGGCCGTGGAGGTCCTGTCCGAGTCGAGGTGGTGCTCGCGGTCAAAGGTGCGGTGGCTGGTGATGGAGGTCAGATCCACGCTCGGCCAGCTGTATTTGACCCGTGCGGACTGGCCCAGTTCCTTTTCGTAGGCCTTGTCGCTCTCGTTGCTGGTCACCTTGAAGCGGTCGGTGGAGTTGGGACCTTCGGCGTAGCGCAGGGAGCTGATGCCCATGTCGCGGGCCGCGCCGTCCACGTTCAGGGTGATGTCCCAATCGTCCGTGGGTGTCCAGCGCAGTGCGCCTTCTCCGTTCAGGGTCTTTTTCCCGTTCACGTCGTCATCGCCCGTGAGGGTGTTTTCATTATACCCGTGGGTGGTGTAGCCCTGCAGGGAGAGTCTGTAGAAGAGCAGGTCGTCGGTGATGGGGCCGCTGGTGCTCGCGCCCAGACGGGCCGTGTGGTAGTTGCCGGCCTCCAGCAGCACCTTGTTGTGCTGGTCGTTGTCCGGCTTCTCGCGCACGATGTTGATGACCCCGGATTCGCTGTTGCGGCCGTAGAGGGTGGCCTGGGGCCCGCGCAGGATCTCTACCCGCTCCACATCGAACAGGTCCTGGTTGGTCATGTAGCCCATGGGGTAGGCCACGTCGTCCACGTACAGGCCCATGGGGCTGAACAGGGAGGTGTCGATGGTGGAGATGCCCCGGCAGATGATGGACCCACCCGAACTGGTGTCCTTGACATAAACGTTGGGGGCGAAGCGGGTCAGGTCGCTCAGGTTGTTCACCCCGCGCGTCTCCATGAACATTTCGTCCATGACCGAGATGTTGCCCGGGAAATCCTTGAGGGTTCCGTCGCGTTTGGTTGCCGTGACCGTGACCGCATCCATGGTCACGGTTTTTGTTCCGTTGTCTGAGGCCTCGTCTTCCCCGGCCATGGCCGGGGAAAGCGCGCAGAGGGTGAATGTGAAGATCAGCCCGAAAAGCTTGTGAATTCTCATTTTTGTTCCCACCTGAAAATGCAGCGTATTAAGATGAATTTGATAATCATGCTCAATACACGGACGGGGTGGGCTCGACTAATCCCGGCAGGGCGAAAGTTGCCGGTAGCCGGACTTTCTGTTCAGGAGACGAGCAGGCGGCGCTGGTTGGTCAGGAAATCCTTGGGCAGGATGCCGAAACGTTCCTTGAAGGCCTGGCTGAAGTGGCTCAGGCTCTGGTATCCCACGGCATAGGCCGCCTCGGTCACGTTGAGGTTGCCCTCCTGCAAAAGTTCATGGGCCTTTTGCAGCCGGTGCTCGCGGAAGTAGCCGAAGACCGAGGAGGCGTAGACCTGCCGGAAACCGGTTTTGAGTTTTTTTTCATTGATGCCCACCCGGGCCGCAAGCTCGGGCAGGTTGGGCGGGTTTTCCAGGTCGCTTGTCAGGATCTCGCTTGCGTGGCGGATGCGTTCCACGTCCGCGGGGCACAGGGCGTGAGATGTTGCTTTGCGGTGGGTCTGGGATTCGATGTAGTCCTGAAGCTGCATGGCCAGCAGCTCCATGACCCGGCTTTCCAGGAACATCTTGCGCATGCCGCCCGTGTATGGGCAGTTCAGGATCTGGGTCAGCAGGCAGTGCTTGGCTGGGTTGCAGGGGCCGAACCAGGCCATGGGGGTGTCCAGCCGGCCTTCCAGTTTTCTTTGGAACTCCACCGGTAGCTGGTCCATGCTGTCCGCAAAGTAGTCGTAAAGCAGTTCCGGGGCAACGATGATGCCCATGATGCAGTTGGAAGCGCCGCCAGGTTGTTCCAGGAACCCGTGGGTCTTGGGCAGGTGGAAGATGCCGTTAGATCCCGCCTGCATCTCATGGGTCTGGTTGCGCAGGCAGCCGCTGGAATAGACGCACCTGTTTCGGCCGGAATAGGTGAACCCGAATTGGATGGGCGCATCGTCCATGTCAAAGCTGGCCCGGAGCGGATCTTCCGGCGTGGAGCGGGAGATGGTCAGCGCCAGGCCGGGCCGGAGCAGGCAGGACTGGAAGGCCCTGGACCCCGAGACGCCGCCCTCGGTTGAGAATTCGAGCGCATCGCATGTGCCGGACGATCTGCTGGCCGCACTTTCCCTGTTCATGATTACCTCCCCGCAGGCAATGGGTTCACTGAGTTGCAGTGCGTATAGTATTATAGATAATGAAAGTCAATTTCAATATCTAAAAGGACAGAGGAGATTATGAACGGATTTCAGGGCGGACTTTTGCCGGTTTCTATTCCCCGGCTTCCCTACGCACGGCTTCCAGGTCTTCCAGCACGGCAAGGTAGCCCTTGGCCTGTCCCATGTATTCCTTCAGGCCCGCGATGCGGGTCAGTTCCTGTCTGGCGCGTTTCCAGTCCTTGCGCTCCCAGGCGCACAGGGCCAGGAAGAACCGGGCTTCGGGCTGGCTGCCCGACTTCGCCAGGGGGGCGAGGGCGGTTTCGGCTTCCTCGAACCGGCGGGAGCGGTAGAGCATCCTGCCCTTTTCAAGGGCCGCCGCGCCGCCTTTTGAATGGCGGTCCAGGTAGTTTACGGCCTGTTGGGTCCTTCCCGCGGATGCGTACAGCGCCGCGATCTTGAGCGCCTGCTCGAGGCTGGGGGATGCGCCGTAGGCGCGTTGCAGGGTCGCGGCGGCCATGAGCGGGGCCTGCTGGTAATTGTAGATTGCGGCCAGCCGTTCCAGGTCCTGGCGCGAGGGCTCGTCCAGGCGGCAGCATATTTCCAGCGCCGCGGCGGCCCGGGAATACGACTCACGGTCCAGGTGCAGCTTGGCCAGCAGCTTCCAGTAGTCCGCATCCTCGGGGCTGGCGTTCAGGTAGTTGAGCAGCATGGATTCGGCCTGCCGGGTCTGCTTGGCATCGATGAGGGAGTGGATGGCCAGCCGGATCCACTCCTTGCGCGGCTCCTTGGACTGGGCGATGAGCTTCTGCAGCACCCGGGCCGCATCCTTGTAGTCTTCGCCCAGGTAAAAGGCGGACCCGGCCTGGAAGAGCAGCTCGGGTTTGCCCGTTTTCTGCAGGCCGTGTGTTTTCTCGAACAGGCGGCCCGCCTCGGCGTACTGCTCCATCTCGTAGAGCACGACCCCGGTGTTCAGGCACAGGAATTCGTCCTCGGGAAAGGCCTGGTGCCCTTTTCGGAATACGGACAGGGCCTGCTTTTTTTCCCCGGCCAGATGCAGTGCGCCGCCCAGGGCGAGGTAGACCTGCGCGTGGATGTCCTCCCGGGTGGATTCCATGTATTTGTGGAGCATGGCCGCCGCCTGGGCGTACTGCTTGTCGTCCATGAGCAGCTGGGCCTTGTGCAGGGCCTGCCGCCCCAGGGGCGGGACCTTGGCCGAAGCCGGGCCCGCAAGCAGCAGGACCAGGGCGCAGGCGGCCAGAAAAATGCGTGCGGTGTTCATTGTGTCAGCTCGAAGTTGAAGGGAAGCAGGACCCAGGTGTCCACGGCCTGTCCCTGGTAATGCCCGGGCCGGAACTTCCAGCGTTTGGCCGCGCCGAGCGCCGCCTTTTCGAACACGCCGGACGGGTTGGCCGAATGGATGGAGAGGTTGGTGGGCAGGCCCTGGCTGGTGACCAGCATGCGCACCACCACCGAACCCTCGATGCGGTTGCGTTTGGCCCCGTAGGGATATTCCGGCGGCACGCTGCGCAGCACCTGGGGAACTTCGTCCACCTCGTCCATGTTGAACCCGATGCCGCCCAGGTCGCCCGAGGGCATGGCGATGCCTCCCTTGAGGCCCGGGTGCATGTCCGCGCTGAAATTGGGCGTGCTGAGGTTCATGAGCGGCTTGACGTTCTTGGGCCGGGCCTTGGAGGAAAACGTCTTGGGCAGGGTCTTGGGAGGTTTGGTCTCCGTGATCTCCTTGCGCTTGAGCGGTTCCACTGGCTTGTCCCTGCGGGGCTGGGCAATGCGGATGGCCCCTTCCACCACGGTGAAATCCCCGGGCTGCTGCGCGTCGTTCAGGAGCAGCACGCCCACGTAGATGAGGCCCGCCATCATCACCGCCGCCATGCTGGCGGCCACGAAGTCGCCCGATCCCTTGGCCCTGCGGATCATCATTCCTTCCTTGCCGCGATGCTGATGTTGCGCACGCCCGCCAGCCTGCATTGGTCCAGCACCTGGACGGCGGCGCCGGTCATGCTTTCCTTGTCGGCCACGATGACCACGGACCCGTCCGGGGTCTCGGCCAGGAAGCGTTCCATGTAGGCCCGCACCGAGCGGATATCCAGGGGTCTGCCTTCCACGAAGATCTGGCCTTCGGCGGTGAGCCCCAGGATGACGTTGGCCTTTTCCTTGGTTTCTGCGCTCTGGGCCGAGGGCCGCTGCACGTCCACCCCGGATTCGCGCACGAAGCTGGTGGTGACGATGAAGAAGATGAGCAGGATGAAGACCATGTCGATGAGCGGGGTCATGTTGATCTCGCTCCTGCGGGTTCGCGCCCCGCGTGCGTATCGGATGCTTCTCATGCCTTATTCCCTGCAGGCCCCGAGGCCGTCGGTCTGTTCCTGCAGGCCGATGCAGAAGAGTTCCATGCGGGCCTTGAGCCGTTCGGCCCGGCGGAAGAGCAGGCCGCCCAGCAGCAGGCCGGGCACGGCCACCACCAGGCCGCTCTGGGTGGTCACCAGGGCCTCGGAGATTCCCGAGGCCAGGGCCCGGGCATTGCCGGTGCCGAACTGTGAGATGACGTCAAAGGTGGTGATCATGCCGGTCACCGTGCCCAGCAGGCCCAGCAGCGGGGCGATGGCCGCCAGGATCAGGATGGTGCCGATGTAGCGCATGGCCTTGAATTCCTGGCGCACACGGATGGCTTCGAGCATGTCCCGGTTCAGTTCGGGATCTTCGCAGCGCTCGTCCATGTACTGGGAAAGGATGTCCCACTGCCACTGGGCCAGGCCCGCCTTGCACACGCTCGGCTCGCCCCGGAAGAGCTCCAGGCATTGCTGCGGGGTGCCTTCCCTGCGGCGTTCGCGCAGGAAGCGGATGGCCTTGACCAGGGCCAGGGTCCACATGAGCAGGGAAAGGGCCATGAGCGGGATCATGATTTCGCCGCCCGCCTGGAAATGCTCCACCATGCGTTCCACGAGATTATGCTGCTGCATCGAGTTTCTCCCGTTTCCTGATCTGTCCTTGTTTCATGAGAGCCACGGCGAATCCGGTGCCCTTTTCCTCCATGTCGCCGATGATCTTGTCCACCCTGCGTTCCAGCACGTGGTGCAGGATCATGATGGGTACGGCCACGGCCAGGCCGAGCTGGGTGGTGACCAGCGCCTCGGAAATGCCGCCGGACATCATGCGCGGGTCGCCGGTGCCGTACAGGGTGATGATCTGGAAGGTGTTGATCATGCCCGTGACCGTGCCCAGCAGCCCCAGCAGGGGTGCCACGGCGGCCAGTACGTTGAGGGTGGGCAGGAAGCGCTCCAGCATGGGCAGTTCCTTGAGCAGCCCTTCCTGGAAGGCGTTTTCGATGATCTCGCGGGTGTTGCCCATGTACTTGAGGGTGTGCCCGATGATGCGGCAGGTGGGGAACTGGGACTGCGCGCGGCAGAATTCCCCGCACTGCTTCCATTCCCCCTTGGAGACCATCCTGAGGATCTGCTTCATGTTGCGGTCCGAGTTGCCCCGGATCCGGCTCAGGGCGTAGAAACGCTCGGCCACCAGACCCATGGCCACGAGCCCCACCAGGATGATGGGCCAGACCAGCAGGCCGCCCGCCTTGAGCCAGTCCCAGACGCTCTTCTGTTCCTGGGCCAGACGGGTGAAGGCCGCGCCGTTGGAGATGTCCACCGGGAAGGCCGCGCCCTTGCCGTCGAAAAAGTCGTCCATGAGTCCGGCCAGGGACCAGCCCGGTTCGCCCTGCACGGCCATGAGCTTGCTGCCGTCGCTGGTGGGCCGCAGGAAGCCCAGGCTGCCGTCCTTCAGGCGGTAGGCCTCGGTAAAGGTCCCCACGCGGACCAGCTCGCCGGTCTTGTCCATGCCGTCCGCGCCGATGAAGGCCCCGGTACGGCGCACAACGGCCCCGGAGGCCGCCATTTCGTCCAGGTACAGGGCGAGCAGGTTGCGGATGCCTTCCAGCCCCGGGAATTTCTCGGGCTGGAGCACCTCTTCCAGCACGGCGGTGCGTTCGGGGTGCTCCGGCGTGGTCAGGCTTTCGTGGAAATAGTCCCGGGCCTGCTTGGCCGAGGTGCGGATGGTGCCGTCGATGGTCTTGAGCTCATGGGCCTGGGCCGCGAGCTCCTCCTTGAGGGCGTCTTCGCGCTTCAGCAGTTCGTCGTAGCGGGCCTTGAGGCCGTCGAACCGCTTTTGCTTCTCGGCGATGCCGCGTTGCAGCGCGGCCTTTTCCCCGCCGAGCTCCTTTTGCTCGCCGGCGATGATGGCCCTGGTTTTGGCAGCGTTCTGCGTTGCCTCGGCCACCATGCCGTGCATGGCCTTGGAGGTGGCGTCCCAGCCCTGGGCCAGCGCCCCCGTGGTCAGGACCGTGAAGATCATGAGGGTATGAATGGCGTATCTCATCGGGCGGCTCCTATGGGCAGGTCGAGCAGTTCCACGGCGCGCTTGCGGTCGGCCATGTCCTTGGCGCGGTGCAGGGTGCGGGAGTAGTTTTCGTCAAGGGGTTTCCAGGAGCCCGATGCGCGGTCCCAGTACCCGGCTTCCGCGCCGTCCGCGGTCTGGTAGAAAAGGGCGGTGCGGCCCAGGCGGAAGATGGAGACCTGGGTGGGCGCGCCGTTGAGGTCGAGTTCCCGCGAGGTGGTGGAAACGTTGCGTCCGTATTCCATTTCCACCAGCAGGGCCTCGAACACCCTGCGCAGCTTCTCGCTCAGTTCCAGGCGGTAGTCGTCCAGGGAGTCGCGCAGGAAGCCGATGCGCGCGGCGCGTTCCTCGGGCAGGAAGGGCAGGTCCGAGGAGACGAATTGCTCAAGGCTGTCCACCACGGTTTCCAGGAACGGCTCCAGCTCCATCTTGATGCGCCGGGCCTCTTCCTTGCGCCGTTCCAGCTCGGCGATGACCTCTTCCTGTTTCTTGATATACTTGGCGTATTTCCTGTTTTGGAATTCCAGCCAGGAATCCATGGCCTTCATGTCCCGGATGTCGGCGGCAACGCCTTCCTTTTCGTCGGACCACTGCTGGTACCGTTTCTGGGCCGCAGCCTCCACGGCGACGGCCTCGGCGGCCTGCGCATGGACGGCCTTGGCCGGCGGTGCCGCGGCTGCGAGTGCGGGCGCCAGCAGCAATGCGGTCAGGCTCAAAGTGACTGCTTTCAACATGTATGCTCCTTGCGGGGACCTGTCCGGTCGATCCCGTTGTACTGAAAACGGATGGGAATCATAGAAGTGTTCATGGCCGGAATACTACTCCTGGAAGGACTATTTTTAGCCGATTATGAAATTCATTATCAAGAAAAGGCTTATAGGGCGAGCCAAAAGAGAATGCAAGGAACTTTTTCCTAAAGGGTCTATTCCCGTATGATTTCAGAGGGTGAGGCCTGCTGTGCGCGCGTGAAGGGCATGTCCCTTGCGCGCCGCGCCCATGGAAGGAAAAGAGGGTTCCGGGGCGGTTGCCCGAAACCCTCTTTGTCTTCTAGCTCCAGCGGATCAGGTGGGTTTCGTATTTCCCGGCCAGGCCGGGGTGCACCGGGATGACCCGCACCCCGTAGCGGCAGGGGCCGGAGAACGCGGGCGAATACTCGGCCTGGAACTCCAGGCTGTTGCCCTCGGAGTGCTTGAGAGTCATGGGGATGCAGTCCAGGATGCGGTCTTCGGCGGTGTTGGCCAGCACCAGTTCCGCCATGATCTCCTCGTCCGCCATCTGGCCCTTGTCCACCTTGGCGACGACCTGGAGCACGTGCCCCAGACGGAAGACGTCGCCATGGATACCGTCCACGCGCACTTCACGGATGTTCACCGTGGAGAAGCGCCCGGGGATGCGCTTGCGCCACTGGCCGATTTCCTTGGCCAGGGCGAAGTTCTTCTTGTTCCGCCTTTTCGAGATGCCCATGGTGGGCAGGTACATGTCGTCAATGTAGTCGTGGACCATGCGGTGGGTGCCGTACTGGCGGAAGGCGGTCTTCATGGCTTCCTTCATGCGCCGGATCCAGGCGTGGGGAACCCCGTCCCCGCCTCGGTCGTAGAATTCGGGCACCACCTGCGTCTCCAGCACCTCGTAGAGGTTGTCCGCGTCCACGATGTCCTGGTTCACCTGGGTTTCGTAGACAAGCCCCTGGCCCACGGCCCAGCCGTTCTGGCCGTCAAAGGCCTCGTCCCACCAGCCGTCCAGGATGCTGCAGTTGGGCACGGCGTTGGCAGCGGCCTTCATGCCGCTGGTGCCGCTGGCCTCCATGAGCCGCGTGGGGTTGTTGAGCCAGACGTCCGCGCCGGAAACCAGCATGCGGGCCAGGCGGATGTCATAGCTTTCCAGGAAGATGACCCGGCCCATGAAGTCGTCCTGCTTGGCCAGGCGGCAGATGAGGTTGATGTAGCTGGCGCCGATGGTGTCTGCGGGGTGGGCCTTGCCCGCGAAGATGATGTTCACGGGCCTGTCCGGATTGCAGAACAGCTCCTTGACCTTCTGCAGGTTGTGGAAGAGCAGTGTGGGGCGCTTGTAGGCCGTGAAGCGCCGTGCAAAGCACAGAGTCAGGTGGTCCGGGTTGAGCGCGCTCAGGAACATGCGCAGCCGGTTGGGGGCTTCGCCCTCGCGGGTCCACTGTTCGGAAATGGAACGGCGCACCTCGTCGTAGAGCCGGTGCTTGAGGGCCGTGTGGGTGTCCCAGAGCCTGCGGTCGTCCACGGCGTCCAGGCAGTTCCAGTCGTGGTTGGCCTTGAGGGTCTTGTGTATGGACAGGCTGCACGTTTCCTCGATGTCGTGGCGCAGCCGCTCGTCGAGCCAGGACGGGATGTGCACCCCGTTGGTGATGTGGCCCACGGGCACCTCGCTGAGCAGGAATCCGCGCCACAGGTCCATCCACATGCGCCGGGAAACGTTGCCGTGCAGACGGCTGACCCCGTTGCGGATGCAGGAGAGCTGTAGGGCCAGCACAGTCATGTTCAGGTGGTCGGCCTCTTCCGCGTACATGTGACCCAGGTTCCACAGGGATTCCCAGGGGACGCCCATTTCCACGGCGTAGCCCCGGAAGTAGTTTTCCACCAGGGAGCGTTCGAAACGCTCGTTGCCCGCGGGCACCGGGGTGTGCATGGTGAACACCGTGGAGCCGCGCACGATCTCCCTGGCCGTGGCAAAGTCCACGCCCTCGCCGAACATGAGCTGGCGGATGCGTTCGAAGAGCAGGAAAGCGGAGTGGCCCTCGTTGAGGTGGTAGATGCTCGGTTCCACGCCCAGGGCGTTGAGCAGCCGCACGCCGCCCACTCCGAGAACTATCTCCTGCTCGATGCGGCCCTTGGACGAGGGCTCGTAGAGCCGCGAGGCGATGTCCCGGTCCGAGCGCGAGTTTTCCACCACGTCCGTGTCCAGCAGGTAGAGCTTGGCCCTGCCCACGCGCACTTCCCAGATCTGGGCGTAGACCGTGCGGCCGGGCAGATCCACGGTGACCAGCACCCGCTCGGTTTCGCCGTTGTGGAGCTGGACGATCGGCATGGCCGCAAAGTCGTTGTCCCAGTATTCCACCACCTGGTCGCCGTTGCCGTTGATCTTCTGGTGGAAGTAGCCCTGCTTGTAGAGCAGGGAGATGCCGATGAAGGGCAGGTTCAGGTCGCTGGCCGACTTGATGTGGTCGCCCGCCAGCAGCCCCAGGCCCCCGGAATAGATGGGGATGGATTCGTGCAGGCCGAATTCCATGGAGAAATAGGAGACCGGGTTCTTCCAGGTGATGCCGGAGTGTTCCGCGTGGCTCTGCTTGGCCATGTAAGCGTCGAAGCGCTCCAGCACATTGCTCAGCCGGGCCATGAATTCATGGTCGCCCGCCAGCTGGTTCAGTCGGTCCTGATCCATGGTGTTCAGGAAGCTGACCGGGTTGTTGCCGCTGGCGTACCACTTGTCCGCGTCCATCCATTCGAAGAGTTCCTGCACGTCGCGGTGCCAGACCCACCAGAGGTTGTTGGCCAGCTCGCGCATGCGGGCCAGTTCCGCGGGCAGCTCGGTAACCACCGAGAACGAGCGCAGCCTGGGCTGGGTGGTGTTGACCCCGGTGAAGCTGATCTGCTTTCCCGGCGCGGCGGACATGCGCTGCACGCCAGCCACCCGCTGGGTCTTGATGTCCCCGGCCAGTTCATAGGCCTCGAGGTAGCGCAGGTAGAAATTCTTCCAGGTGGTTTCCTCGGCCACGCGCCGGGCCTCGGCCGCGCGGTAGGCGCGCTCCTCCTTGTTCCAGTGGATGAATTCGCCCAGGTAGGCGGTCAGTTTCTTCACTGCCGTGTCGTAATTGTCGTCCAGGCGGTTGAGCACGTGCACGCCCGCGTGTCCCTCGGGGTAGCGCTCCATGACCCACTGGCCGAAACCGGCCCGGTCCGAGGTCACGGTGGGCACGGAAAAGGCCGCGCTCTCCATGGGGGTGTAGCCCCAGGGCTCGTAGAAGGACGGGAATACGGTCAGGTCCATGCCCGCCAGAGCGTCGTAGTATTCCAGGTTCAGGATGCCGTCGTTGCCGTCCAGGTAGACCGGGATGAAGATGACGCAGCACTTGTTGTGCGGCGCGTTCTGCAGCTGCTTTTCCCGGCAGCGGGTCACGATGGGGTCGTGGTCCGGATCGCCCAGGTGGTGGGTGGCGATCCCGGCGTATTTTTCGATGGATGCGCGTTCGCTGCGCAGCCGCCTGCGCGCCTCTTCGCTGAATCCCGCATAGCCGCAGCTCACCAGCAGGAAGTTGACGACGGTGATGTCCTCCCCGGATTCGGTCAGCTTGCGGTCGATGTTGGCCAGGCTGTCCAGGAGCAGGTCAATGCCCTTGTTATGGAATTCGTACCGGCCGCTGGTGGCCACCAGCAGGGTGTTGGATGGCTTGAGCTCGCGCTCCAGGAACCGGGAGGCCAGCTTGATGAGTTGCGGCCGCACCCGTTTGCGCGTTTTTTCCACCTCTTCGGGTTCGGCAAAGCCCTCCAGGTTGAATCCGTTGACCGTGACCACGGCCGGGTTGGTTCCCAGCAGGTGGGCGGCCTCCTTGCGGGTGATATTGGAAACCGTGGTGAAGCAGTCCGCCTCGCGGGCGGAGACCGATTCCATGGAGTGCTTGGCCTTGACCCCGAAGGCAGTGGCTTCGTGGGAGGGGTCCAGCTCTTCCAGCTCGTCGTAGATGTCCACGCCCGAACCGGACATGGCCCGGCCCAGCATGGTGGCGTGGGTTGTCAGCAGGGTGGCCACGCCCGGGGCGTTTTTCTTGAGGTAGAGCACGCCCGCGCCGCTCATCCATTCATGGAAGTGGGCGAACACGTCGGCCACCTCTTCCACGTCGTCGCTGATCTCCTTGATGACCATGGCCGCCGCCGTGCTGAAGAGCACGGGCTCGATGTAGTCCCAGGACCCGGTCATGGAGTCCACGCCGTAGTCGTTCCAGATCTGGAACAGGAGCTTGTCCTGGTTGGGCACGGCCTTCTGGAAATTCACCAGAAGCACCCAGGGAGATCCGGGGATGTCCCAGCGTCCGGCGACCGTGGGAATTCCCATGCCTTCCAGGCGTTCCTGGGTGGGGCGGAATTCCGGGGGAGGGTCGCAGGCCTTGAAACCGGGGTTGCGGTCCAGGAGCGGGCCCATGGCCACATAACGTCCGCCGAAGGCCGCCATGGCCTCGGCCGCCTTGCTGCTGATGACCGTGTGGATGCCGCCCACCTTGTTGCAGACTTCCCAGGATACTTCGAAGAGCCATTTGGTTTCCATAGCGTGAATCTCCCGTAGGTTATGCGTCGGATTGCCGTTGCCGGAGCACCAGGGCAAAGTCGTTCAGGGCGTTCATGTACGTGATGAACGCCTGGTACGGTGTTTCAAAGGGATTGAAGTACTTGTGCACGTCGCCGTCCGAGAACCACTTGGTGCACATGTAGTAGAAATGGTCGCTGGTGAGCATTTCGCGCCAGGTCGCCTGCATCTCGTCGTCGCCGGAGGCAATGACCTCCTGCTCCAGGGCATAGGCCAGTTCCGCTGCCTGGTCCTGCATGGGGTTGCCCAGCCAGGCCGTGACGTCGCGCTCCAGGTCGGCCCAGGAGGTGAAGTGGGGCACGTCCAGCTGGGCCACCGGGTCGAGCCCGGCCGCGGCCTCGGAGGGAGTGCGGAAGCAGAAGTCCCTGTGGGACAGCACGGCCCGGGGCAGGGCGCGGAAAAAGTCGAAGATGCCGGTGTCTTCCCACTGGTGTTCGCCGATGGTTTCATAGTCCATGAACAGGTTGATCACCTCGCCGCTGCCCGCCACATCGTGCACCCAGCGGGCGTACTTTTCCACAGTGAGGGGCCATTCGTCCCAGTTGCGGTCCGAGAAGCGGAAGGCCACGTCGTCCGAGAGCCGGTAGTTCTTGAGCAGGGCCTTGAGCTTTTCGCATCCCGCGGGCTGATACACGAAGTTGGGGGTGCGCCAGCCCAGGACCTGGTCCGCGCCCTCGGCCAGGATGACCCTGTAGCCCAGGCGTTCCACTTCCTTGGCCAGCTCGTTGTTGAAGATGAGCTCGGTGTTGCGGAAGGTGGTGGGCTCCTGGCCGAAGAATTCGGTCATGACCGCGTGGTGCTTGCGGACCTGGCGCCGGAATTCCTCCCTGGAAAAGAGGAAGGACAGGGAATGGTAGTGGGTCTCGGCTATGAACTCCACGCACCCCGTGGCCGCCAGCTCGCGGAAGGAATCCAGCACCTCGGGGCAGAATTCCTGGAACTGCTCCAGGGCCACGCCGGTGATGGAGTAGGAGATGCGGAAGTCGCCCCGGAATTCCCGGATCAGGTCGAGCATGAGCCGGTTGGCGGGCAGATAGCACTTGTGGGCCACCTTGCGCAGGATGTCGGCGTTGGCCTGCTCGTCGCGGTAATGGTGGCTGCGGCCCATGTCGAAGAAGGAATAGCCCTGGTTCAGGCGCATGGGCTGGTGGACCTGAAAATAGAAGCACACGGAAATCATCGGCTACCTCCCGGCCAGATCGCGGTAGACATTGAGCACGTGCTCGGCCGCGATCTCCCATTTGGTGCGCTTGAGGGTTTCGAGTCCCTGCTGCACGATTTTCTCGGACCGTTCCGGGTTCCCCAGTATGTCGAGGATCTCCGCGGACAGCCGGTCCGTATCCCAGAAATCTATCTTGACCGCGCCGTCCAGCATTTCGGCCACTCCCGACTGCTTGGAGACGATGGCGGGCACGTTGTAGACCATGGCCTCCAGGGGCGTGATGCCGAAGGGTTCGGACACGCTGGGCATGACGTAGAGGTCGCTCATGGCGTAGATGCGCTCCACGTCCGTGCCGCGCACGAAGCCCAGGAAATGGAACTTGTCCGCGATGCGCAGTTCGGCCATGCGCTCCACCATGCGGTTGAACATGTCGCCGGAACCGGCCATGGCGAAGCGTACGTTCGGGTTCTTCTTGATCACCTTGGCGGCCGCCTCGACAAAGTAGTCCGGCCCCTTCTGGAAGGTGATGCGGCCCAGGAAGAGGACCAGCTTTTCCTTGAAGGGCTTTTCCACCCGCAGCTGGCCCAGGCGGCGCTCCTTGGAGACCGCGTTGTGCACCACCACGATCTTGTTCGGATCAATGCCGTAGCGCTTGACGATGGTGTCCTTGGTGAAGTGGCTCACGGCGACGATGCGGTCCGCCGCCTCGAATCCGGCCCGTTCGATGTCGTAGATCTGCTGGTTCACGTGTTCGCCGCTGCGGTCGAATTCCAGGGCGTGGGCGTGCACCACCAGGGGCTTGCCCGAAACGCGCTTGGCCTCCATGCCCGCGGGGGCGGTCATCCAGTCGTGGGCGTGGATGACGTCGAATTCCTCCTGCCGGGCCATGTGGGCGCAGATCAGGCTGTAGCGCACGATCTCGGCCATGAGGTTGTTGCCGTAGCCGCCCGAGAAGTCGTATCCCTTCATGTTCAGGATGGCTTCCGAGGTCAGCAGTTCCTCCTGGTCCAGGATGCTCCTGTATTCCTTGTCCGTGATATAGGGCCGCAGGGGCGAGAGCACTTCGAGCATCTTGACCCGCTTTCGCAGCTCGCGGATGTCCTGGATGCCCACCGAGGCATGGACCCGGTTTGCCCCGAGCAGGGTCAGGTGTTTGCCTTCCTCGTCGGAATCGAGCCGGGGCAGCACGAAGGTGATGTCCACCCCGTGCTGGGCGAGTCCCTTGGTCAGACCCAGGCAGGCCGTGCCCAGGCCCCCGGAAATGAAGGGCGGGAACTCCCACCCGAACATGAGAACGCGCATTTATCGGCCTCCAAGAAGTTTGTTCAGGCGCACGGCCTCGGCCACGCTCCAGGCCTGGGCAATGCACCCGTTGGGCAGGTGTGGCGGGTTGCCGGTGTAGATTTCCGGCAGCGACGCGATTCCATAGTCAGCCGGGAATGATCGCAGAATTTCCTTGAAATATTTGCGCAGGAAGGCCTTGGCCTCCTTGATGTCCTCGGCCTGGCGCAGCATGGCCTCGCCGAAGTGGCCCGCCAGCCAGGGCCAGACCATGCCCTGGTGATAGGCCGAATCGCGGGCGTCCGAGTCGCCCTGGTAGAAGGGCGCGTACGACGGGTGGCGTGGGGAAAGGGTCCGCAGGCCGTACGGGGTCAGCAGGTGATCCTGCACGGTGGCCACCACGGCCCGCATCTGTTCCATGTTCAGCGTGGAATGGGGCAGGGAGACCGCGAAGATCTGGTTGGGCCGGATGGCCCGGTCGCAGCCGAATTTGCCGACAACGTCGCACAGGCAGTTGTCCTCGCGGTTCCAGAACCTGTCCGGGAAGCTGGCGGCCAGTTTGTCCGCCGATTCCCTGGCCCTGCGGACTGTTTCGTTGTCCTCGCCTTCCATCAGCTCCAGGTAGAAACGCAGTCCGTTGTACCACAGGGCGTTGATTTCCACGGCCGCTCCGTGGCGCGGGGTCACGGGCCTGCCGTAGGCCTGGGCGTCCATCCAGGTGAGCTGGGTGTGCTCGTTCCCGGCATGGAGGAGCCCGTCCTCGTGGATGGAGCACAGCGGCACCCTGCCGTCCAGGTGCGCCGCAATGATGCGTTCCAGGGCCGGGAGTATGCTTTTGCGCACGAATTCCCTGCTGCCCTTGGTCCGGAGGTATTCCTGCACGGCCCAGAAGAACCACAGGGAGGCGTCCACGGAGTTGTAGGCCAGGTGGTCGGATCGCTGGTCCAGGTAATTGGGCAGCAGGCCGTCGCGCTCCAGCCCGGCGTAGGCGGCCAGCACCTTTTCACCGAATTCGCGCCTGCCGCAGTGGAAGGTCAGCCCGGGCAGGGCGATCATGGTGTCGCGCCCCCATTCGCCGAACCAGTGGTAGCCCGCCACCACCGAGGAAAAGTCCGAGGCGTTGCGGATCAGGAACTGGTCGGCCGCGTACTGCAGGCCGCGCACGCTCTTGCTGCGGTCCTTGCAGCTCTCGTACAGGGCCTCGCGGCGCTTGATCTCCCTGCTCTTCAGCTTCACGAGATCACCGAGCTTCTCCACCGAGGCCGCGAAGATGACCGGCTTGCCCCGCTTGAGCTCCACCTCGAACATGCCCGGGCAGAACAGGTCTTCCTGGTAGTCGAATCCCCGGTTGCGCTCCTCCAGATATTCAACGTTGCGCATCCACTTGGGGCCGGGGAAGAATTCCGAGACGCGGCTGGTGCCCATGTACAGGGGCGGCATGCCCTTGTACGGCTCGATCTTGCATCCGTTTTTTTCGGGGAAGGTCTTGGGCCGCAGGAACAGGTTCTCGCGGGTCAGTCCGTGCACGTCGCGGTAGGCCAGCAGGGGGCGGATTCGCAGGGTGGGCGCCGTCTTGCCCTCGAGCATTTCGTAGCAGAGCAGCACCGTGTTCTGGCCGTGGACCATGAGCATGGTCTTGCGGATCAGCGCGTCGCCGATGCGGTAGGTCACCGTGGGGCAGAGGTCCTGTTCGAAGCCTTCCACGAACTGGTGGCCCGTGGGGTGGTAGACGCCGGGGTACTTGTTGGTGGACAGGAAGAATTCCTTTTCCCCGTCCGTGACCGAGACTTCCACCTTGGAGAGCAGCACGAAACGGCCGCGCGGCTTCCTGAGCGCCGCCACGAGCAGGCCGTGGTACTTGCGGGTATGACAATTGATGACCGTGCTGGAGGCGTAGCCGCCGAGCCCGTTGGTGTCCAGCCACTCCTTGCGTGTCGCTGTTTCTGTATTGACGCACGCATCCCTGGGAATTCGAAGCATTTTTACCACCTTGAAGGAATGAAATTCAACAGGAAATGAACAGGAGAAGAGGCTTCTCACACTCAACTATAGATATAAGAATCAAAGCATATGCAAGTAAAAAGTGTGTAACTGGGGTTATAATGTGATTTGTTTTTTCCGGGCGGGGGAGAGAGCTGGGAAATGTTGCCGCAAGCGGCTTTTGGGACGGGAGAAAAAGAGGGAAACGACCAGTCCCTCCTGTTTCGGTTTAGCGGCGGATTTTTTTATCCGTTAAGAGGGATGGGATCAGAAGGCCCGGTCAACGACGTTCGAGAGATAAACCGATCGTTGCGCCGGGCGTTCCGTTTGTGTGAGGGATGGCTTTAGGGAGTATGGGCCGTGCGGATCAGTCCCGGACGCGCCACGCATGGCTGTAGATGTTCATGGACGTGCTCCGCAGGCGGCCCACCAGGGTGATGTCCCGCGTTTCGGCGAATTCCAGGGCCGAACTGGTGGCCACGGAAAAGCCGCACAGGATGCCGATGCCGGCCATGGACGCCTTTTCCGCCAGCTCCAGGGCCAGGCGCGAGGAGAGCATGGCGATGGCCGCGTCCTCCAGACAGTCGGAATGCAGGGCCTGGCCCAGGGCCTTGTCGAATGCGTTGTGGCGTCCCACGTCCTCGCCAAAGGCCAGCATGTGGCCGTCCATGGTGAACAGGGCCGCCGCATGGGTGGCCCTGGTGCTCTGGAACAGGGCCTGGCGCTCCTCGAAGCGGTCCCGGAGCTCGAAGAGCCGTTGCACGGTAATGGTTTCCTCCCGCCGCACCCCGGCGCCCATGAAGCGCACGTTCTCGCCGGGGGTCAGTTCCACGCGGGCCAGGGTGCTTTCCCCGCAGACCCTGAGATCCACGGAGCGGATGTCCCTGCGGGAGCGGATCAGGCCCAGGGAAAGCAGCCGCCCGGCCACCAGGTTGTGGTCGTCGCCGGGCGTGCGCACGAAGCTGATGTTTTCATGGTCGCGCACCTTGAGCACCAGCGGCTCCTCCACGGCCACCAGCCCCGAGACCCGTTTCATGGCACCGTCGCTGAAGCGGTGCAGCTGCACGGACTCCAGGAATCTTCCGGTTCGTTGTTGTTCTTTGTCGCGCCTTGCCTTGGGAAACGCCGGATGTATCAGGGTGCTCATGTCCGTATCCTATGGCTTGAAGCTGTTCCAGGTCGTGGGGGCCATGGGGGTCAGGCTACGCTCCTGGGCGATCATGTCCAGGTGCATCAGTCCCATTTGCGCCGCGTCGAGCTGGGGAACCAGCTCGCATTCGCGCAGGTCGATGCACAGGCCGTAGGTGCCGCACTGGTGGCAGGCCTCGATGCGCTCGTGCTTTGCGCCGTCCACGAAAAAGATCTCCCGGGTCTTCTGGTCCGTATTGCCGCAGGCCGGGCAGGTGTCCCTGCGGTATTCCCATTCCAGGCTGCACAGGGAACAGTGCAGGTGTTTCTTGCCCCCGCCGCCCACGAGATGCTCCAGGTCGTTGGGGTCGCGGCGGGAAAGAAAGCCGATGGAGGGCAGGCTGCCGCAGAACGGGCAGGTTCCCTGGTTCCATCGGCCCCTGGAAAACGACTCGTCGAGGCGGCCGGCCAGTGCGGCCAGGACCGGCCCGGCGATAGCGTCCACAATGGTGAAAAGGACAGAGGGTGGAGTGCCGTCCATTTTCTCGGAGGTGTTTTCGAATTGCTTCAGGTCGCCGTCAAGTCGCGCCTCGACGAGTCGCGCCAGCGTCTCGCGGTCGAACGTCGCCTTCCCTTTCCCGGGCCAGGAGTCGTCCGGGATCAGTTTCCTGAGCAGGGGAAGCAGCTCCCGAGAGGAAGCCAGCAGAGATTCCTTGAGCCGGTCGCATCCCTCACCCGCCATGACATGGACGCCTTCCATGAGCCGCGCCTCGTCCACGGCCGGGGGCGGGGGCCTTCCTGGCCGAACCGCTGGGCAAGCTCCGCCTGTTTTTCCAGCAGCGGGGAAAAGGTCCGGACCAGCTCCCCGTAAACGGGTTTGGCGTTGGTGATGGCTTCCAGGGTCGCATGGACGGTTCCGGGGTCAAACGTGGTCATGGAGGTCTCCGATCCTGTCTTTGCGGGAGGTTCGGGCCGCCCGCCCTGTGCGGACGGCCCTTTTCCCGTTGGAGTGATGCGTGTCTGCTATGCGTTTTTAGTCATTTTCGTGATGGGGCTGGCCAGCTTGGCAAGGAACCGCTTGCGGTCCATGCCCGCGGGGGCCTCGGCCACGGCAAAGCTGTGGTAGTGCTCGGGCTTGTCCGTGAGCAGGTATATGACGTTGACGTCATCGGGGTCGGCCAGCATGGCCTCGGGGAACCGCTCCCTGACGACGGCGAGACGCTTTTCGGCCAGCTTGAGCATGTCCTCGCGCTCGCCGAAGTTCATGGTGCCCGTGGGGCAGGCCTTGACGCAGGACGGGAGCAGGCCCTTGTGGACGCGGTCGTTGCACATGGTGCACTTGGCCAGGAGCCCGGTCTTCTCGTTGCGGCGCGGGATGTTGTAGGGGCATGATTCGCGGATCTCCTCGAACTGCTCCGCGCTGAAGGCCTTGGTGCCGTCCGTGTACAGGATGGCACCGGTCTTTTCGTCCTGGAGGATGGCCCCCTCGTGGTAGAGGTCGCCGGTTTCCTTGCAGGGCGCGATCTCGCAGTGGCGGCACTGGTCCGGGAAGAAGTTCCAGCGGACCACGTCGCCGTCCAGGCGCTCGCTGAAGCGCACCAGCTTGTAGTTGTTGGGATTCAGGTCCTGCGGGTTCTGGTGGCTGCCCCAGCCGAATTGCTTGGTCTTGTTGGCGGGCAGTTCGTGCCATTCCTTGCAGGCCAGCTGACAGCCTCGGCAGGCGGTGCAGCGGGACGTGTCTATCAGAAACGCTTTGGGCATGACGTTCTCCTTGCGTCCGGGCGGGACGGGCCCGCCCGGTTTGCCGGTTAGGTTGCAAGCTCGGTGAGCTTTTCGGCCTTGCGGATGTTCACGCAGCAGGCCTTGTACTCCGGAATGGTGGTGTTGGGGTCGCCCACCGACGGCGTGAGCCTGTTGGTGGAATCCCCGGACCCCGGAGTGGTCCAGCCGAAGCAGTACGGCATGCCGATTTCGTGGATGATCCGGCCATGGACCTTGAGGGGCCGCATGCGGATGGTGACCATGGCGATGGCCTCCACCCTGCCGCGAATGCTTTCGACGATCACGCCTTCGCCGTTTTTGATGCCCTTTTCCTTGGCCAGTTCCGGGCTCATCTCCACATAGAGCTGGGGCTCGGCTTCCAGCAGGTTGGGCACGTTGCGGGTCTCCCCGCCGCCGCACCAGTGCTCGGTGAGGCTGTAGGTGGTCAGCACGATGGGGTATTTCGGGTCCGCCGGAGGGGCCAGGACATCCGGGGCGCTGGTGGCGAATTTGTAGCAGGGGCTGTGAAGCTGCTTGGAGAACAGGTTCTTGTTCACCGGGGTCTCGGCCGGTTCGTAGTGCTCGGGGAACGGGCCGTCCTGCCTGCCCGGGCCGAAGAGATGGCCCATGCCGTGCGTGTGCATTATGAAGGGCAGCTTGCCCTGGCCCGTGGCCAGGGGCGGCCAGCCGCCGTCGGGCACGTCACCGATCCATTTGCCGTCCTTCCACTCGATGACCGCCTTGTCCGGGTTGAACGGCTTCCCGTTCAGGTCCACGGAGGCGCGGTTGTAGAGGATGCGCCGGTTTACGGGCCAGCACCACGACCAGTTGGGGTACAGGCCGATCCTGGCCTGCATCTCGGTCTGGGACGGGTCGCGCCGCAGGGACTTGTTGCCTTCCTCCTCGGTCCAACTGCCCGCGTAGAGCCAGTTCAGGCTCGCGGTGGAACCGTCGTCGGCCAGGGCCGCGAACGAGGGCACCTGCTGTCCCTTGCCGTATTTCTTGCCCTTGTATTCGGCATCCCTTGTGAAACGTCCGTTGATGCGCTGGCAGAGATCCTCGGGGTCGTATCTGTCGGGCCAGTCCAGCTTGAGCAGGGCCTCGGGCAGGGCGCCGCCTTCCTTTGCATACAGGGCGCGGAGCCTGCCGAGTATGGAGATGTACATTTCCCCGAACGGGCGCGCCTTGAACTGTGGCTTGACGCTTTTGTCGTGCCAGAGGAGCCAGCGGCCCGAGTTGGTCACCGAGCCGGTCTTTTCCAGCCGGTGGGCCGAGGGCAACAGGAAGAACTCGGTCTTGATCTTCTTGGGATCCGCGCCGGGCCGGTGCCAGTTGTCCGTGGTTTCGGAGTTGTGCAGCTCGGAGCAGACGACCCAGTCCAGGTTGTCCATGGCCTTGCGGATCTTGTTGGTGTTGGGAACGCTGTTCATGGGGTTCAGGCCCATGAAGAAGCCGCCCGTGATTTCTCCCCGGTACATGCGGTCGAACAGGAACAGGTAGGAGTAGTCCTCGCCCTTTTCGACCTTGGGCAGCAGCTCGTAGCAGAAGCCGTTTTCCCTGGTGGCGTTTTCGCCGTACCAGGCCTTGAGCAGGCTGGTGAAGTACTGGGGCTTGTGCTGCCACCAGTTGGCCGACTGCGGGTCGTGGCTGACCGGGGTATTGGCCTTGTTGTAGGCGTCGTAGGAGGGCCAGTCCGCCCTGGGCATGGCCATGTAGCCGGGCAGGATGTGGTAGAGCATGGCGTGGTCCGTGGACCCCTGCACGTTGGGTTCGCCGCGCAGGGCGTTGATGCCGCCGCCCGCGATGCCGATGTTGCCGAGCAGGAGCTGGATGATGCCGGAGGAGCGGATGTTCTGCACGCCCACGGTATGCTGGGTCCAGCCCAGTGCGTAGAGGATGGTTCCGGCCTTTGTGCCCGTGCCGGTGGCGCTGTATGCCTCGTACACGCGCAGCAGGTTCTTTTCCGATACGCCGGTGGTGGCGGAGACCTTGTCCAGTCCGTAGCGGGAATAGTGCTTTTTGAGCAGCTGGAACACGCAGCGGGGGTGCTTGAGGGACTTGTCCCGCTTGGGCACGCCCCTGGAGTCCAGCTCCAGGTCCCACTTGCTTTTGTCGTAGGTCCGGGTCTTGGGGTCGTAGCCCGCGAACAGGCCGTCCTTGAACCCGAATTCCTTGCCCACGATGAGCGAGGCGTTGGTGTATTCCACCACATAGTCCTTGAAGTACTTCTCGTTGTCGAGGATGTACTTGATCATGCCGCCCAGGAAGGCGATGTCCGTGCCGGACCGCAGGGGGACATGGAAATCGGCGCGCGCCGAGGTGCGCGAGAATTTGGGGTCCACGTGCATGACCGTGGCTCCCTTGTCCTTGGCCCGCAGCACCCATTTGAAGGAAATGGGGTGGTGCTCGGCCGCGTTGCTGCCCATGATGAGGATGGAATCGGCGTTCTTGATGTCGATCCAGTGGTTGGTCATGGCCCCGCGCCCGAAGGATTCGCCGAGGGCCGCCACCGTGGAGCTGTGGCAGACGCGGGCCTGGTGGTCCATGTGCACGACGCCGAGCCCACGCGCGAACTGGTGGGTCAGGGCGCATTCCTCGTTGCTGGCGTGGGAGGTGCCCAGCAGGAACATGGATTCGAGGCGGTTGACCGTCTGGCCCGCCTTGTTGTGGGTGATGAATTCCTTGTCGCGGGTGTCCTTGACCCGCCGGGCGATGCGCTCGATGATCCAGTCCCAGCTCTTTTCCTCCCACTTGTCGCTGTAGGGCGCGCGGTACATGGGCTTCTGCACCCTGTGGTGGCTGGTGGTCATGGTGAACATCGCGGCTCCCTTCGCACAGAGAGCGCCTTCGTTGATGGGGTAGTCCGGGTCGCCTTCGACGCCCACCAGCTTTCCGTTCCTGACGTACCCTATCGCGTAACAGCTGACAGAGCAGAACGGGCAGACAGTGAAAACCTCTTTGGCCCCGTCGATCTTCAGATCGGCGGCGTAGGCCCGCACCGGCGTGAGGTTCACGCCAAGCTGTGCCAGGGAAAGGCACGCGGCCGACGAGCCTGCAAGCTTGAGAAAGCTTCGGCGGTCACATTTCATGAATGGCCTCCTTGTTCGTGCAGGGCCTTTGCAGCCGCTGCGGAATACAGAACCAAGCATCAGACGAGGCCTAGACATAACATTAAATCCAATTATAACAATATGTTATTATTAACATATTGGAAGTGTGGCGGAAGCTTTCCCTGATCGGGCGGGCCGGGGAATGGCCCAATATGCCGCAACCATTATCGAATCGGCGGACCTGTCCCCCCAATGCGGGCATGGCGCGGCGGGCGGTTTTCGGGACGCCCGTGCGATGTTGGGGGCGGTCGGCCATGGGTTCTCCTGTCCGGTTTCGCGGGGGTGGGCCGCCCGCCCCGTGCGGACGGCCCTGATTCCCCGTTGATGTGACTTGCACTCGTTTCGGTTTATGCGTTTTCGGTCATCTTGGTGACGGGCCCGGCCAGCCTGGCAAGGAATTGCTTGCGGTCCATGCCCGCGGGGGCCTCGGCCACGGCGAATCCGTGATAGTTCTCGGGCTTGTCCGTAAGCAGGTAGATGACGTTGACGTCCTCGGGGTCGGCCAGCATGGCCTCGGGGAACCGTTCCCTGACTGCGGCGAGGCGCTTTTCGGCCAGCTTGAGCATGTCCTCGCGCTCGCCGAAGTTCATGGTGCCCGTGGGACAGGCCTTGACGCAGGAGGGGAGCAGACCCTTGTGGACGCGGTCGTTGCACATGGTGCATTTGGCCATGAGCCCGGTTTCCTCGTTGCGGCGCGGGATGTTGTAGGGGCAGGCCTCGCGGATTTCCTCGAACTGCTCCGCGCTGAAGGCCGTGGTCCCGTCCGTGAACAGGATGGCGCCGGTCTTCTCGTCCTGGAGGATGGCTCCCTCGTGATAGAGGTCGCCGGTTTCCTTGCAGGGCGCGATCTCGCAGTGGCGGCACTGGTCCGGGAAGAAATTCCAGCGGATCTCGCCGTCCTCCAGGTGTTCGCTGAAGCGCACCAGCTTGTAGTTGTTGGGGTTCAGGTCCTGTGGGTTCTGGTGGCTGCCCCAGCCGAACTGGGTGGTCTTGTTGGCGGGCAGTTCGTGCCATTCCTTGCAGGCGATCTGGCAGCCGCGGCAGGCGGTGCAGCGGGACGTGTCTATCAGAAACGATTTGGGCATGTCGTTCTCCTTGGATCCGGGCGGGGCACGCCCCGCCCGGTTTGCCGTTTAGGTTGCGAGCTCGGTGAGCTTTTCGGCCTTGCGGATGTTCACGCAGCATGCCTTGAATTCCGGAATTGTGGTGTTGGGGTCGCCCACGAACGGCGTGAGCCGGTTGGTGGAGTCCCCGGTTCCGGGAGTCGTCCAGCCGAAGCAGAACGGCATGCCGATTTCGTGGATGATCCGGCCGTGAACCTTGAGGGGCCGCATGCGGATGGTGACCATGGCGATGGCCTCCACCTTGCCGCGAATGCTCTCGACGATCACGCCTTCACCGTTTTGGATGCCCTTTTCCCTGGCCAGTTCCGGGCTCATCTCCACATAGAGCTGGGGCTCGGCTTCCAGCAGGTTGGGCACGTTGCGGGTTTCCCCGCCGCCGCACCAGTGCTCGGTCACGCTGTAGGTGGTCAGCACGATGGGGTATCTCGGGTCCGCGGGCTCGGCCAGCAGGTCCATGTCGCTGTCCACGAACTTGTAGACCGGGCTGTTGAGCTGCTTGGAGAACATGTTGGTCTTCACCGGGGTTTCCACCGGTTCGTAGTGTTCGGAGAACGGGCCGTCCTGCCTGCCCGGGCCGAACAGCTGGCCCAGGCCGTGCTTGTGCATGATGAAGGGGAGCCTGCCCTGGCCCGTGGCCATGGGCGGCCAGCCGCCGTCGGGCACGTCGCCGACCCACTTGCCGTCCTTCCACTCGATGACCGCCTTGGCCTTGTTGTAGGGGACGCCCTTGGGGTCCACCGAGGCGCGGTTGTAGAGGATGCGGCGGTTTACGGGCCAGCACCATGCCCAGTTGGGATACAGGCCGATGCGCTCCTGCATGGGCGTCTGCGTGGTGCTGCGGCGCTTGGCCTTGTTGCCTTCCTCCTCGGTGTAGCTGCCCGCGTAGAGCCAGTTCAGGCTCGAGGTGGAGCCGTCGTCGGCCAGGGCCGCGAACGAAGGCACCTGCTGGCCCTTTCCGTACTTCTTGCCCTTGTACTCGGCATCCCGGGTGAAGCGTCCGTTGATGCGCTGGCAGAGATCCTCGGGGTCGTACTTGTCTGGCCAGTCGAGCTTGAGCAGGGCCTCGGGCAGGGTGCCGCCTTCCTTGCGGTAGAGCTCGCGCACCCGGTTCATGAAGCCCACGAACATGTCGCCGAAGGGCTTGGCCTCGAAGGCGGGCCTGACGGTCTGGTAGTGCCAGAGCAGCCAGCGGCCCGAGTTGGTCACCGAGCCGTCCTTTTCCAGCCTGTGGGCCGAGGGCAGCAGGAAGACCTCGGTCTTGATCTTCTTGGGATCAGCGCCGGGGCGGTGCCAGTTGTCCGTGGTCTCGGAATGGTGCAGCTCCGAGGTCACCAGCCAGTCCAGGTTGTCCAGCGCCTTCCGTATCTTGTTGGTGTTGGGCACGCTGTTCATGGGGTTCAGGCCGATGATGATGCCGCCCCTGATCTTGTTTCGGTACATGCGGTCGAAAAGGAACATGTAGGAATAGTCCTCGCCCTTTTCGATCTTGGGCAGCAGCTCGTAGCAGAAGCCGTTTTCCCTGGTGGCGTTCTCGCCGTACCAGGCCTTGAGCAGGCTGGCGAAGTACTTGGGCTTGTGCTGCCACCAGTTGGCCGACTGCGGGTCGTTGCTGACCGGGGTGTTGGCCTTGTTGTACTGGTCGAAGGTCTGCCACTCGTTGTGGGGCATGGCCATGTAGCCCGGGATGATGTGGTAGAGCAGGGTGTGGTCCGTGGAGCCCTGGACGTTGGGTTCGCCGCGCAGGGCGTTGATGCCGCCGCCCGCGATGCCTATGTTGCCGAGAAGCAGCTGCAGGATGCCGGCGGAGCGGATGTTCTGCACGCCCACGGTGTGCTGGGTCCAGCCCAGGGCGTACATGATGGTGCCCGCCTTGTCCGGCCTGCCCGTGGCCGCGAAGGCCTTGTACACGCGCAGCAGGTTTTCGGCGGAAACGCCCGTGGTCGTGGAGACCTTGTCCAGGGTGTAGCGGGAATAATGCTTTTTGAGCAGCTGAAACACGCAGCGGGGATGCCTGAGGGACTTGTCCCGCTTGGGCACGCCCTTGGAATCCAGTTCCAGGTTCCACTTGCTCTTGTCGTACTTTCTCGTCTTGGGGTCGTAGCCCGTGAACAGGCCGTCCTTGAACCCGAAGTCCTTGCCCACGATGAGCGAGGCGTTGGTGTAGTCCACCACATAGTCCTTGAAGTACTTGTTCTCGTCCAGGATGTACTTGATCATGCCGCCCAGGAAGGCGATGTCCGTGCCGGACCGCAGGGGGACATGGAAGTCGGACCTGGACGACGTGCGCGAGAACTTGGGATCCACGTGCATGACCGTGGCCCCCTGTCCTTGGCTTCAAGCACCCACTTGAAGGAGATGGGGTGGTGTTCGGCAGCATTGCTGCCCATGATGAGGATGGAGTCGGCATTCTTGATGTCGATCCAGTGGTTGGTCATTGCGCCGCGTCCGAACGACTCTCCCAGAGCCGCAACTGTGGCGCTGTGTCAGATACGGGCCTGGTGGTCCATGTGGACGACGCCCAGGCTTCTCATGGCTTGGTGCGCGAGCGCGCATTCCTCGTTGCCCGCGTGGGAGGTGCCCAGCAGGAACATGGATTCGAGGCGGTTGACCGTGTCTCCCCTTTCGTTCTTGAGGATCAGGTCCTTGTCGCGGGTGTCCTTGATGCGCCGCGCAATGCGGTCCAGCATCCAGTCCCAGCTCTTCTCTTCCCACTTGTCGCTGTAGGGCGCGCGGTAGAGCGGCTTCTGCAGCCGGTGGTGGCTGGTGGTCATGGTCAGCATGGCCGCGCCCTTGGCGCACAGGGAACCCTGGTTGATGGGATAGTCCGGGTCGCCCTCGGTGCTCACCAGCTTGCCGTCCTTGACGCTGGCGATGATGTGGCAGCTCACCGAGCAGAACGGACAGACCGTGATCACTTCCTTGGCGCCGTCGATCTTCAGGCCCTTGGCATAGGCCTTGACCGGCGTGAGATTCACGCCGAGCTGGGCCAGGGAGAGACACGCGGCCGACGAGCCTGCAAGCTTGAGAAAGCTTCGGCGGTCACATTTCATGGATGGCCTCCTTGTTTGCGCAGGGCCTTGAAGCCGCTGCGGGATACAGAACCTGGTATTAGCCGATAGAGGCTTTAGCTTAACTTTTAAATCAATTATTTCAATATGTTAATTTTAACATATAAGAACTTTCGCTAAAACTTTTCCGGCTGGAACGGGAGACGGTCCTTGCCCGAGCGCAGGGCGTATTCCTCAACGTCCCGGAACCACTCGTCGAACTGCCGCGCCAGGTCCTGGCCGAAGTCCGTGAGCGTGCAGCCCGAGCGGCGGGAGGCGCCCCTGTTGATGAGCGGTCTGCCCAGGACCTCCTCGGTCTTCTTGAGCTTGCCCCAGGCGCCCCGGTAGGACATGCCCAGCTTTTCGGCGGCGGCCTTGATGGAGCCGCACAGCTCCACCTGGCGCAGGAGCATGAGCCTGCCCATGCCGAAGAGTACGCCCTCGTCGGTTTCAAACCAGAGATGCAGCCGCATGGTGGGGCCGATCATGTCGTTTCTTGCGATTTCGGACATGGCGTTACCTCCCGAAGGGACATTTGGGGTAGGTGCACACGGAACATTCCATGCACATGCCGCCGTTGCCCAGCTTGGCCAGATCCGCCCGGGTGACGGGCAGGTCGGCCAGCAGGCGCGGCAGCAGGATGTCGAGACTGGTGGTCTTGTGGAACAGGGCGCAGGCCGGGACGCCAAGCACGCGGGCATGGCCAAGCCTGGCAATCAGGGTCATGGCCCCGGGCAGCACGGGCATGCCGTGGAGCATGTCGGTGACGCCCGCCTTTTCCAGGCCGGCGCGGGTCACGTCTCCCGGGTCCACGGAAAGGCCCGCCGTGGTGATGATCAGGTCGCAGCCCGCGTCCATGAGCCTGGCGGCGGCTTCGGCTATCCTGTCGGCGTTGTCCGGGGCGATAATGGTTTCGCCCACGGTACAGTCGTACTGGCGGGCCTTGGATTCGATGACTGCCGCGAACTTGTCCTCGATGAGCCCCTTGAAGACCTCGTCCCCGGTGATGAGCAGGCCCACGTTGGCCTTGCGCAGGGCGCGCACCTCGAAGGCCGGGTTGCCCTCCAGCAGGGACATGGCCCGGTTGAAGACGTTCTGGTCCAGGAACAGGGGAATGGCCCGGGTGGCGGCCACCCGCCTTCCCTCGCGAACCACGCTGTGGTTGCGGCGGCCCGCGGCCATGATCAGGGGCAGGGAATTGAATCCCTCGAGCACGGGCTCGCGGATCACCAGCAGGCCGTCCCGTTCGGCCACAAGGTTGACCCGGCCTTCGCGGGGCGAGCCTCCCGGTTTCACGCCCGGGCCGCACAGGGCCAGGGCAAAGGCCTCGGCCGCGTCGTCCTCGTGGATGAATCCCTCGGGCGCGGGCTGGTCCACGTAGACCTGGAACCGGCCCATCTGCTGCAGGCGACAGACATCGCCGGGCGTGACGATGTGCCCCCTGGTAAATTCAGGTCCCTTGCTCTTGCCGGGTTCGATGCGGGTCATGTCGTGCAGCACGGCCCTGCCCACGATCTCCTCCGCGGAAAGGGACCTGAGCTTGGGCATGGCGGGTGGCGGGGAGTGCGGTTCGCCGGATTTCTCCAGGTACGGGCTGTCCCCCGCGCAGCTGCGGCAGATGGAGCCGAACTTGGCGGGGTAGGCGTCCCCGCAGATGGGACACAGGGTGATCTCGCCCTTGTGGCGCTTGGTGGTGTGGCGCGGCTTGAGCTGCACCTCCTCCACCGTGAGCATCTGCGGACCGAAATCGCGGATCTGGGCCCGGAGCAGCTTGGAGTCCTGCTCCGGCTTGGGCTTGAATTTCATGAGCCAGGTGTAGGCCTCGCCCCATTGCTTCACCTTTTCGGGATCCAGGGAGACGCGCACCCCCTTGCCCGTGAACTTGTCGTAGAGGCTCAGGGCGTAGACGCCGAGGTCCAGCACGCGCATCCAGCCGTTGCCCGTGGTGCAGGGCGTCAGCAGCTGGATGGCGTCGGGCAGGCACCAGGAGGTTTCGCTTATGGCCTCGAACAGGGTTCCCTCGGGAATATGCCGCTTGGCCTCCTCCACCATATAGCCCCCGAGCAGCAGGCCCGGGGCCGGGTAGTTGTGAAACCAGGTGGCCAGCTCCAGGAACTGGTCAAAGGAGAAATTGTCCGCGGTGACTTGGGGGGGCGTGGCTGTTTCCAGGGTGCTCATGGCGGTCCTCGATGCAATAGATGGTTTCCGGTCCATTCTTCCCATAGAAAAGGGACGGGCCCGATTCAATAAAACCGGTTCTGCTTGCAATCAGGCACCAGGACGGCGCCGGGGGCGTTCAGGAAGGACTCGTGACAAAGTCGCAGAGGTGGGCGAGCACCAGGGAGAAGATGTCGGCCTTGCGGTGGTTGAAGCGGAATTCCAATTCCTTGAGATACAGGGGGAAGCGCTGGCAGGAAATGCCCCGGAACCGCTTGAGTTCCTCCAGGGCGTAGGGCCAGAACCGGGAATCGGACGCGTCGATGGCCGCGGGTTGGTCCGAGTCCCGGCGTATGCAGGCGTAGGGAAGGGTCTCGTTGCCGCACAGGAGCAGGGTGTCGTATTCCTTGTAGGGGTCGGAATAGACCAGGTGGCCGGTGCGCACCAGCCGGAGATGGAAATTGAGGTGGAAGTGGAACAGGGTCTCGGCCCGGAAGCTGGGAAGCAGGTCGATGAAGACCCAGTTCCCCTTGTCGATGACGCCGTAGACCGGGATGGTGTCCATGTGCATGGTCGTGGGGCCGCCCGTGAGCCGGGGCCCCTTGAAGTAGGAATCCAGGCGGGTCTGCGGCCCGAGCAGCTGGGCCGAATCCGGCGCATGGGCCAGGATGGCGAAACGGATGGTGGTGAAGGCCTTGAACACCGTGTTGTAGGAAAGATCCAGCTCGGCCACGGCCTGGCAGACGGTTTTCCGGGCCAGGAACAGCCGGACCAGGGCCAGCCACTGGGTGCAGGACACGGCCCCGTTGTCCAGCCAGCGGCCAGCGAACCTGCGGAAGGTATAGCGGCAGGAGGCGCAGCGGAAGCGGTCGCCCTTGAGGTTGTATATCTTCTGGGTGCGGCACCGGGGGCAGACGGCCTCGCCCTCGGGCCAGCAGATGGAGAGCAGGTAGTCGCGGGCAAGGGATTCATTGGACAGGAGAACCTCGAAGGCCTTTCCCGTGTGCAGGGCCTCCCGTTGTCCCTTGTTCATGTGGGTGTGCGCTTCCAAATCAGCCGACCTTGTTCGCTGTTTCGTGATTGTCCGACAGTAGGGCAGAGGCGGCTGTTCGGGAACTGCGACGCACTTGCCCAAGGTTAGGCACCGGCGTTGTGAGGGCCCTCGAACGGTCGCGGCCCTGTTGGTCGCTTTTTCGGGAAAAGGACGGTTGCCGGGCCTGGTCTCTTTGCCTATGGTGCGCGCAGCCAAACGCGAAGGAGCAGCAATGACGCCGGCAATCAACAAGGCCAAGCAGGCACGCATAAAATACACCGTCCATGAATACGACCACGATCCGTCTGCGGAATCCTATGGAGAAGAGGCGGCGGAGAAGCTCGGGGTCGCCCCGGAGCGGGTGTTCAAGACCCTGGTGGTCTCCGATGGAGGCAGGGGGCTGTTCGTCGCCGTGGTGCCGGTGCTGCGCCGCCTGGACCTGAAGCTGCTGGCCAAGGCCGTGGGCGTGAAGAAGATGGTCATGGCCGAGGTGAAGCTGGTGGAGCGCACCACGGGGTACGTGGTGGGCGGTGTCAGCCCGCTGGGCCAGAAAAAGCAGCTGCCCACGGTCGTCGACGCCTCGGCCGAGGAACACGAAACCATTTTTGTCAGCGCCGGACGCCGGGGGCTGGACATCGAACTTTCGCCGCAGGACCTGGCTTTGCTCACGCGGGGCGGGTTTGCCGACATCGCCAGGTAGCAATGACCTCGATACAGGGTTTCCTATTTATATCGACTCTTGGTATAAAGATGTCGATTCCTCTGCCGATAAGAAGAACGATGCGAGTACTGTCGCAGTATTTTGTCCTTCGGGGTCGGCATGAAAATAGACAATGAATCCGGTTTCAAGCTCAATACCTTCTTTCTGAGGAACCAGCTCGAGCAACAGCCCGAGACCGACGAGTCCACGGAGGTTTCCCTGGACGTTTCGCAACTGGTTGCCCGGGCCGAGCTGCCCGAGTCTTCCTCCAGCAGCATGCTGGCAAACAATTTCGTGCATCAGGGCCGCGAGCGGTCCCGGTATGTCCAGGGACTGCTGGACGGCTTTCAGGTGGAGAACGAGTTCCGGAACAAGATGAGCGGGATCATCGAAGGGTACAGTTCCCTGGCGGGCGGTGCCGGAAGTTACGCCGAGGCGAATTTGATTGGCCAGAAGGCGGCTGAGGCCGCCAAGGACGCCGTGGAAGAAGAGGTTGTGGAGGAGGAAACCGAGCGCCTGGAAGAGGAACGCGAGGAATTCGAAGAGGAGATCCAGGAAAAGATCGAGGAAAAGGCCGAAGACAGCGAGACCGTGGACCTGGAGGCGGGCGCCGAGGGAATGATCGAGGATGTCGAGAAAAAGGCCGAGGAGGCGGTTGCGCCGGAAGAAGAAATTGTCGAGCAGGCCGCTGCGGACGCTTCTTCGCAAGATGTTGCCGACGCCTCAGCCACGGAGGAAGGAGGCCTGGAAACGGCTTCGGCCAAGGGCGTTGATATCGTCGTCTGAGCGCCTTTCTTTTTTCATGCGGATAGTTACAAGCCCGGCCGGTTGGTCGGGCTTTTTCATTGTCCGCCTGTCGCCTTGACATGCCGGGCATTGTGCCTATTGTATCCCCCCGTTGGAAAGACCGTTCGCGATGACCCGTCGCAGATGCAAACATTACATTCAAGGATGTGCCCCATGGATTTGAATGAACTTTTGGAACCGCTTGCGCGGATAGCCCGCCCGAAAACCGATGACGAAGTGTACGTGCCCAAGGGCGTGTGCTCCAAGCTTATTCGGTTCAGGGTGGAGGAAGGCCGGCTGCACGACGTGGAATTCACGGGCGGCTGTCACGGCAACCTCCAGGGCATCGGCAAACTGGTGGAGGGCATGTCCCTGGCCGAGGTGGCGCAAAAGCTGGGCGGCATCGCCTGCGGCAAGCGGAGCTCCTCCTGCCCTGACCAGCTGGTCCAGGCCATCACCCCGTATCTCGAGGACTGATCCGGCCCGTTCGCCGAAAATCCGCTGAGGATATGCAGAGGGTTCCGGGATATCCCGGAGCCCTTTTTCATGGCCGCTTTCCGGGTGTGGAATCCAGGGGCATTGACGGGGCGGCCCTTGGGGTTTATTGGTGCTGCGCACGTAACTTCCGCCATGGAGCAAGAATGGACCTTCAGACAATAGCCAGGCTCAGAAAATATTTCACCATCAAGAAAAGCACCCCGGGCCGCCTCAAGATCAAATTCGACAGGGCCGTCATCGCGGACCCCGAGGCTGCCAAGCTGGCCAACCGGCCCCCGCAGATGCCCAAGGCCTTCAAGGGCACGGACCTGAACATCTTCACCGCCACCCTGACCATAGACTACGACGAGGAACAGCTGACGCCCTCCCTGCTGGAGGAGCTTATCACCGCCGAGAGCGACGAGCGCGCCCTGGAAGTGGTGCAAGAGCTGCATTCCGAACTGTATCATTGACTGTCAGCGCATAGTTTCGCGTCCGAATCCAAAGCCCGCCCTCCGGACCGGGCTTTCTTCATCTCAATGGGGAAGAGAACATGAACAAGAAGCCGCAAGACCGCCGTTTCCGGCAGGCCGACAGGGAGGCCCTGCTGGCCCTGGGGGCCTACGCCCTTTATTTTGTCTGGTGGTATGTCTTTGCCTATGGTCTGGGCGAGGGCGATCCCGAACAATACACCTATGTATGGGGCCTGCCCGCCTGGTTCTTCTACAGCTGCATCGTGGGCTATCCGCTCATCACCGTGCTGCTCTGGGCCGTGGTGCGCCTGTTTTTCCGGGAAATGCCCCTGGACGCGGAAGACCCGGACCGTGACCGCACGGAAGGGGAGGAACGATGAGCGATACCATGCTGACGATTATCCCCGTCATCGCCTACTTGGCGCTTTCCATCGGGGTGGCGCTGTGGGCGCGGCGCAGGTCGGCCTCCAGCGAAACCTCGGCGGGCTTTCTGGAAGACTATTTCATCGGCGGCCGGTCCATGGGCGGCTTTGTACTGGCCATGACCATCATCGCCAGCTACACCAGCGCCAGCAGTTTCGTGGGCGGGCCGGGCGTGGCCTACAGGCTGGGCCTGAGCTGGGTGCTCCTGGCCATGATCCAGGTGCCCACCACCTTCCTGACCCTGGGCGTGCTGGGCAAGCGTTTCGCCATCATGGCCCGCAAGACCAACTCCGTGACCATCACGGACTTCCTGCGCGCCCGGTACAAGAGCGACGCGGTGGTCATCCTCTGTTCCGTGGCCCTGCTGGTCTTTTTCATGGCCGCCATGCTGGCCCAGTTCATCGGCGGCGCGCGGCTGTTCCAGGCCGTCACCGGCTATCCCTACATGGTCGGCCTGGTGCTTTTCGGCATCAGCGTGGTGCTCTACACCGCCGTGGGCGGGTTCCGGGCCGTGGTTCTCACCGACGCCATCCAGGGCATCGTCATGGTGGTGGCCGTGGTGGTCGTGCTTCTTGCGGTCATCAAGGCGGGCGGCGGCATGGAGCAGTGCATCCGTACCCTCAAGGACATCGACCCCGGGCTGATCACGCCCTCGGGCCCCAAGAACGCCGTGCCCAAACCGTTCATTCTCTCCTTCTGGGTGCTGGTGGGGCTCGGTATCCTGGGCCTGCCCCAGACCACCCAGCGCTGCATGGGCTACCGCGATTCCCGCGCCATGCACGACGCCATGATCATCGGCACCCTGCTCATCGGCTTCATGATTCTTTGCGCCCATCTGGCGGGCACCCTGGGGCGCGCGGTGTTCCCGGAACTGCCGGCGGGCGACCTGGCCATGCCCACCCTCATCGTGGAACTGCTGTCGCCGTTCTGGGCCGGGGTGTTCATCGCCGGGCCCCTGGCGGCCATCATGTCCACGGTGGACTCCATGCTTCTGCTGGCATCGGCGGCCATCATCAAGGATCTGTACATCCACTACCGGCTGGGCGGGGACGCCTCGCGCATGCCCGTTGTCGGCCTGCGCAGGATGAGCCTCGTGACCACGGCGGTCATCGGCCTGCTGGTTTTCCTGGCGGCCACCGAGCCGCCGGATCTGCTGGTCTGGATCAACCTGTTCGCCTTTGGCGGGCTCGAGGCCGTGTTCCTGTGGCCCATCATCCTGGGGCTGTACTGGGAGCGGGCCAATGCCGCGGGCGCAGTTGCCTCCATCGTCACGGGCGTGGCCGTGTTCGTGCTGGTGACCATCCACAAGCCGGCCATGGGCGGGGTGCACGCCATCGTGCCCACCACGCTGGCGGCTCTGCTGGCCTTTGCTGCCGGGTCCATGATGGGACGTTTCGGGCGGAAATCCGGATTGCCTGAATAGGCTTTTTCACGCCTGGTCGCGGGCCTGCATGGCCCGCTCCAGTTCCTCCATGGATGCGATCTCGATCTCCCTGGAGGGCTTGAGCACGCCCTTGTGCTGCAGGTCCTTGAGGATCCTGTTGATGCTTCGCGTGTGGGTGCCCAGGTAATTTGCCAGCTCCTCCTTGCCCACGGCAAGCCTGGGGCCGCCGTTTTCCTCCGCCAGGATGGAAAGCAGCCGCAGCACCGAATACTCCAGCGGGTAGGTGAGGTGGATGGCGGAGCGCTTGGTGGCCTCCTGCAGGCGGTGGCTGAGCACCTGGTTGACCAGCAGGGAAAAGCCGTGGTCCCTTTCGAGCCATTGCCCGTATGCCGCGCGGGGAATGACCGCCACCCGGCTGGCCTTCACCGCCGTGGCCGAGCAGGTGTACCGCTCGCCTGTGAGCGCCTCCACCTCGCCGATGATTTCCCCCGGCCCCTCCACAGCCACCAGATATTCGCTGCCCTTGGGCGTCCCATGGTGGATCTTGATCCTGCCGTCCAGAATGAGAAACACGTCCTGGGGCGATTCGCCCTGGCGAATGAGCGTTTCGCCGGGTTTCATGTCCTTTTCCATGCAGTCGCCCGGGGCCTTGCGCATGCGCCGGTATGCCGCGAGGAGGTTCTGGGCCAGTTCCGTTGGGATCGATTTCATGATTTATCTCGGGACAATTGTCCTGTCTGGGTATTTTGTTTCCGGGTAATCCTGTGCGGGAAAGAACCTAACGGATTTTTGCAAAATCGTGAACACAGGAGAGGACCATGAATACCGCGGGAAACACCATTTTCAGCATACTCGATTTTTTGCGCAGGGCAGAGGGCCTCAAGAGCACCCTGCGCTCGTCCTGGACGCGTTCCGGCAGGCAGGAGAGCACGGCCGAGCACAGCTGGCGGCTCAGCCTGTTCGCCCTGCTCGTCAGCCAGCACTATCCGGAGCTGGACGCCCTGCGGCTGCTGCAGCTCTGTATTGTGCACGACCTGGGCGAGACCATCAACGGCGACATTCCTGCCCCGGAGCAGGACGGCTCCAAGGCCGTTCAGGAGCGTGAGGACATGCGCGACCTGCTGCGGCCGCTTCCCCGGGACATGCAAGGGGAGTTCATGGCGCTCTGGGAGGAATACGAACGGGCCGAGACGCCGGAAGCGCGGGTGGTCAAGGCCCTGGACAAGCTGGAGACGCTCCTGCAGCAGACGCAGGGTATCAATCCATCGGGCTTCGACTATGCCTTCAACCTCGGCTACGGCGTGAAGTACACGGGCATCGACGGCATCATCCGCGACCTGCGCGCGGCCATCGACGAGGAGACCGCGTGCTGCCTGCACGCCCGGCAAAAGGGATGAGAGAGGGACCGTGTAATGGCTTTGCATCTGTCCTTGTTGATTCGGCCCGGTTTTCCGGGCCTTTTTTGTTAATAATTGTTAACGAAATTTTCATTCAGGGCAGCAATTTTTCTTTGTATCTATCCAATAACATTCGGTTATTGCTCAAGTTGCGAACTGTAAAAAGAACTTATACAAACGTTTGACATAGGCGGTGAATGTTCCTATCTGTGTTTCCCTGAAATCAAGAATCGAGTCATCCCCCCGGCGGGGAGAGCAGGTGAAACATGGAAAAACAGGAAAAGAAGTTGAGCAGGAAGGCCCAGGGCGAGGAAACCCGGGCCGTTCTGATCGATACCGGGGCGCGGCTGTTCGCGCTCAACGGGTTCAACGGGGTGAGCATGCGCACCCTGGCGGCCGAGGCCGGGGTCAACCTGGCCACCGTGGGCTATCATTTCGGCGGCAAGGCCGGGCTCTACGAGGCCATCCTCCAGAATCTCATCGACATTCGGTACCAGATATTTCCTTCTGCCGAGGAAGTGCAGGAGCGCATGGACGAGGCGGGCGAGGATGACAAGGCCCTGGCCGGAATCGCGGAGTGGTACGTTTCCAGCCTGGTTCGGGGGATTTTCGGCAATGCCCAGCACGCCTGGCCCGCATTCATCATTTCCCGTGAACTGGCCCAGCCTTCCGAATTGTTTCCCAAACTGGAAAGGGAATTCTTCAATCCCTCCTTCCAGTCCCTCTACACCTTTGTCGGCAACGTGCTGCCCGAAGGCACCGACCACGAGGAACTGACCATCTGTGCCCACTGTATTATCGGCATGATCATCAAGTTCCTGGAAGCATTCAACATCATTACCAACCGGCTTGGTTGGGAAAGCTACGAGGGCCGGGGCACGGATAAGCTGGCGGCGGTCCTGAGCAAACGAATCAAGGGCTTTCTCGGCCTTCCCATGGAGAGTGAATAATGAAACGTCTCATCTTTGTCCTTTCTTGTGTCGTCCTGCTTTTCGCGCAGGGCTGCGGCGGTGAACCCGAACAGGTCCAGGCTCCGATCCGTCCCGTGAAGATCGTGGTGGTGGACGAGCGCGGCGCCGGAATGCAGTGGACCTTTGCGGGCACCGCCGAGGACGCCCTGGAAACCGACCTCTCCTTCCGCGTGGGTGGCAAGATCATCGAATTCCCCGGCGACCAGATCGGCCGCAAGTTCGCCAAGGACGAGGTCATCGCCCGGCTGGACCCGGCGGACTATGAACTGGAGTTGCGCGAGGCCAAGGCCAACATGGAGCAGATCCGGGCCAATTACGTGCGCGCCAAGGCCGACTTTGAGCGCAATGCCGAACTCTACGAGCGCAAGGTCATTTCCAAGAGCGAAATGGACCAGGCCGATGCGGACTTCAAGTCCTACGAGGCCCAGCTCAACGCCTCGGCCAAAAAGCTGGACATCGCGCGCAAGCAGCTTTCCTACACCACCCTGAACGCCCCGTTCGACGGCTGGATCGGCAAGGTGCACACCAAGGTGCACCAGAACGTGGCCTCGGGTCAGGCCGTGGCCTCCCTCAACGCGGGCCGCCAGATGAAGATGTACATCACCGTTCCCGACGTGCTCATCTCCCAGGTGAGCGAAGGCGACGCCGTGGAGGTGCGCTTCGACGCCCTGCCCGGCATGGCCATGGCCGGAAAGGTCATGGAGATCAGCCCCGAGTCCAGCGCCGGTTCCGGGTATCCCGTGAAGGTCTACCTGGACAACGCCGACAAGCTGGTGCGCAGCGGCATGTCCGGCCAGGTCTGCTTCATGGGCCGTTCCGAACGCAAGAGCAGCTATTTCCTGCCCCCGGTGGCCGTGGTGGGCGAGTCCACGGGCACCCGTTCCGTCTGGGTGGTGGACCGCAAGACCTCCACGGTGCAGCGCAAGGATGTTTCCGTGGGGCGGCTCACCGAGGGCGGCCTTGAGATTCTCAACGGCGTCAAGGCGGGCGACATGGTCGTGATCCGCGGCGTGCACCGGCTCAAGGACGGCCTCAAGGTCCGCTTCAACAGCAACGGGACGGAGGGCTAGCCGTGAATCTCGCCAGATGGTGCATCGAGAACAACCGCACCTCCATCGCCCTGTTCCTGATCATCGCCCTGGGCGGGGTGATGACCTTCATCAACATTCCCAAGGACGAGGACCCGGACTTCACCATCCGTGCGGCCCTGGTCATGACCCAGTTCCCGGGCGCTTCGCCCCAGCGCGTGGAGGAACTGGTCACGGACAAGCTCGAGGAAAAGATCCGCGAACTGAGCGACCTCAAGTCGGTCGAGTCCCAATCCATGGCCGGCCTGTCCATCATCAAGGTGGAGTTCCTGGACAAGCTCAAGAACATGGAGCCCGTGTGGCAGAAGCTGCGCAACAAGGTGGACGACGCCGCGCCGGACCTGCCTGCCGAGGCCCGTACCCCCGTGGTCAACGACGAGTTCGGCGACGTGTTCGGCATCCTTGTCACCCTGACCGGTGACGGGTTCTCCTACCGTGAGCTCAAGGACGCGGCCGACGACCTGCGCGACCAGATCCTCAAGCTGGACGGCGTGGGCAAGGTGGAACGCTGGGGCGTGCAGGACGAGCGCATTTTCGTGGATTTCTCCAACTCGCGCATGGCCGCCGCGGGCATCAGCCCCTTTGCCCTGGCCCAGATCATCGACCACCAGAACACCATCCAGCCCAGCGGTTCCACCCAGGTGGGCCCCGAGCGCATCGTCATCGAGCCCACGGGCGAATTCGAGGGCGAGCAGGACATTTATTCCCTGGCCATCCGGCCCACCGGCGAAAAGAGCTCCGTGCGTCTGGCGGACGTGACCGCCATCACCCGGGGATTTGCCGATCCGCCCTCCACCATGGTCCGGTACAACGGGGATTCCGCCCTGATCCTGGCCGTGTCCATGGCCGGCGGCGGCAACATCTCCGAGCTGGGCAAGCGCGTGACCGAGCGCCTGGATGAGCTGGAACAGAACATGTACCAGGGCTTGGACCTGGGCGTGCTCGTGTTCCAGCCCGACTACGTGGACGCGGCCATCAGCGACTTCATGATCAACCTGCTGGAGTCCTTCGTCTTCGTGGTGGTCATCATCCTGCTGTTCGCGGGCCTGCGCACCGGCCTGGTGGCCGGTTCCCTGGTGCCCATGGCCATGCTGGCCTGCATCGGGCTCATGCCCTATTTCGACGTGGGGCTGCAGCGCATCTCCATTGCCTCGCTCATCATTTCCCTGGGTATCCTGGTGGACAACGGGGTGGTGGTTTCCGAGGCCATCCTCGTGCGCTTGGCCTCGGGCCAGGAACGGCTCAAGGCCGTGACCGGCGCGGTGAGCGAGTTGTGGATGCCGCTGCTGGCCGCCTCCCTGACCACGGTGTTCGCCTTCCTGCCCATTCCCCTGGCCGAAAACGCCACGGGCGAGTTCTGCTTTTCGCTGTTCATCGTGGTCAGCCTGACCCTGCTGTGCTCCTGGGGGCTTTCCATGAGCATGGTGCCCATGATGTGCTACTACGTGCTCAAGCCCAAGCTGCAGGTGCCCACCTACGCGGGCAGGATCTACACCCTGTACCGCCGTTTCCTGCTCTTCTCCCTCAAGCACCGTGCCGTGTTCCTGGCCGGAATCCTGGTGCTCTGCGCCGTTTCCTTCTGGGGCTTCAAGTTCGTGCCCAAGATGTTCTTCCCGCCCAACGAGCGGGCCCAGTTCACCATCGACTTTTGGCAGCCTTACGGAACGGACATCACCGCCACTTCCGAACGCGCCGCCCAGCTGGAGAAATACCTGCTGGCGGATGAAGGCGTGGACAGCGTGGGTGTGTTCATCGGCCATGGCGGGCCGCGCTGGTACCTGCCGCTCAACCTGGAGCAGAAGAACGACAACCTGGCCACCTTCATCGTCAACACCAAGACCGTCGAGGCCGTGGACCAGGTCATTGCGCGCACGCGCCATGAAATGGAAACCCGGTTCCCGGATGCGGACTTCAGCCTCAACAAGCTCATGAACGGCCCGCCCACGGGGGCCAAGCTCCAGATCCGTATCTCCGGTCCGGACATCAAGTCCCTGTACGCCCTGCGCGACAAGGTGGCGGACATTGTGGAGGAACAGCCCGGCATCACCCGAGTCTGGGACGACTGGGGCCAGTGGACCAAGAAGATGCTGGTGGAAGTGGACCAGGACAAGGCGCGCGAGGCCGGGCTCTCCAGCTTCGACGTGGCCGTGAGCCTGCAGACGAGCATGAGCGGCCTCCAGGCCTCGGACTACCGCGAGGGCGATACGGTCATTCCCATTATCCTGCGCAACGACGAACGGTTCCGCGGGCGGCTGGACAAGATCGACAGCCTCAACGTCTATTCCTATGACAGCGGCATCAGCGTGCCTCTGAGCCAGATCGCCTCCTCGCGCATCGACTGGCAGCCCTCGGACATCCGCCGCAGGGACCAGACCAGGACCATGACCGTCAAGGCGGACGTGGCCGACGGCTATTACGCCCTGACCATTCTGGGCAAGGTGCGGCCGCGGATCGACGCGCTCATGAAGAGCAACGACTGGCCCATGGGCTACAACGTGGAATACGGCGGCGAGTTCGAGAAGAGCGTGGAGTCGCAGGAGGCCATCAACGCCAACATGCCGCTGGCCATGGGCCTGCTCGTGCTGGTGCTCATCTTCCAGTTCAACTCCCTGCGCAGGCCGCTCATCATCCTGCTGACCCTGCCGCCCATGATGATCGGCATCACCTGGGGCATGATCGCCACCCAGGCCCCGTTCGGGTTCATGGCCATGCTGGGCATGATCTCGCTGCTGGGCATCATCGTGAACAACGCCATCATGCTCATCGACCGCATCGAGATCCAGCGGGGCAGGGGCATGTCCCTGGCCGACAGCATCGTGCTCTCGGCCATGGAGCGGGCGCGGCCCATCATCATGACCGCCACCACCACCATCATCGGCATGGTGCCGCTCTCCCTGCAGGGCGGGGAAATGTGGCGGCCCATGGCCAACCTGATCATGTCCGGCCTAGCCGTGGCCACGGTGCTGACCCTGGTGCTCTGCCCGGTGCTCTACGCCCTGTTCTTCAAGCAGAAGTTCACGGACTACGAGTGGGACCCCGAGATCGTGAAGCGGGGGAGCGACATCCCGGCCAGCGCCGAGAACTAGCCGCCGCTTAAGCGAGAATAAAAAGGGCCCGGTTTGCGCCGGGCCTTTTCTTTTGTATATTCCCGGCGCGCGGATTCTTGTGCGGCGGGATTGCCGAGGTTGTTATGGACAGTGCGCCGTCATTTGAATAGCATTTTTATGTTTTCGGAATCATCAATATTTTCAGGAGATTGAAATGAAAGATGCGGTCGTGGTCATCGATGTTCAGAGAGGGCTGTTCGAGACGGAGCCGCCTCCGTTCGAGGCCGATGTGGTGGTCGCCAGGATCAATGCCGTGACCGGCCATGCACGGAGCAAGGGCATTCCGGTCATCTTTGTTCAGCATGAGCGTGAGCGGAGCGTGCTGGCGCATGCGGGCGAAGGCTGGGAACTGCATTCCGGCCTTGAGGTTTCGGACGGTGACATCCGGGTCAGGAAGACCACTCCCGATTCCTTTCTGCGCACCGATCTGGAGGAGGTCCTCAAAGGCGGGGAGATCGAACGGCTGCATGTCTGCGGGTATGCCTCTGAGTTCTGCGTGGACACCACGGTGCGGAGCGCTGCGGCCCATGGCTACGCGGTCAACATCATCTCGGATTCCCACACCACACACGATAAGGAGCACTTGTCGGGCGGAAGCATTCGGGAGCATCACAACCGCACGCTGCCCGACATAACCAGCTTCGGCGTGACCATCACCACCATGACCAGCGGGGAGTTCCTCCGGTCGTGAAAGCGAGGTTTCGTGCGCAATAACGGCCCGGCTTGCAATGGGGCGGGGAATGGGACAAGCTCTTCCCCTATGACGCAGAATCCCTTTTCCCGGAAAGTCATCGCGCTCATCCGCGCCATTCCCGCAGGCCGGGTCGCCAGCTACGGCGGCATCGCCCGGCTGGCCGGAAGCCCGCGCGCGGCGCGCCAGGTGGTGCGGCTGCTGCACTCCTCCTCGCGCAAGGAATGCCTGCCCTGGCACCGGGTGGTCAACAGGGAGGGCCGCATCGGGCTCAAGGATTTCGAGGGCTACAGCGAACAGAAGCGCCGCCTGGAACTGGAGGGTGTGGAGTTCGGGCCCCACGGAAGAATATACATGGAGCGCTTCGAGTGGCGGCCCACGCAGGAGGAAGCGCGACGAATCGCACCATTGGATGAATGAAATAAAGGCCCGGCTCTTCAGTGAGCCGGGCCTTTTGTTTTGTGAAGGATGTGTCCGTTTCCTACTTGATGAACAGCATTTCCTGGTAGCTGGGCAGGGACCAGAGGTCGTCGGCCACAACCATTTCCAGCTCGTCGGCCCATTTGCGCACTTCGAGCATGGCCGGGAGGATCTTGTCGGTGCGGAAGCGGGCTTCGGCTTCCACGGTCTTGAAGCTGTTCTGGGCCATGAGCTTCTCCAGCTCCGCAGTGGAGTTCTGCAGGCCGCGCAGCTTGTTGGTGACGTCCTCCAGGGTGCCGGTGGTCGGCTTGAGGCCCGCGGTCTTCATGTCCGCGCAGACCTTGGCCAATTCACCCTGGTAGCGGATGGCCGCAGGCAGGATGATGGTCTTGGAGATCTTGGCCACCAGCGCGGATTCGGTCTGGATGTGCTGGTTGTACTGCTCGTGGTAGATTTCGCGGCGGGATTCCAGCTCTTCCTTAGTGAACACACCGTAGGAGGTGAACATCTTGACCACGTCCTTGTCGGTCATGGAAGGCAGGGCGTCAGGAGCGGTCTTCAGGTTGGGCAGCCCGCGCTTGGCGGCTTCCTTCTGCCAGGCTTCGGAGTAGCCGTCGCCGTTGAAGATGATCTGACCGTGCTTCTTCATGATGCTCTGGATGACCTTCTGGCAGGCTTCATTGAGCTTCTTGGGATCGCCCTTGGTGATCTTTTCGATCTCGTCGGCCATGAAGTCCAGGGATTCCGACAACATGGTGTTCAGGGCCACCTGTGCCCCGGCAATGGACTGGTTGGAGCCCACGGCGCGGAATTCGAAGCGGTTGCCGGTGAAGGCGAAGGGGCTGGTGCGGTTGCGGTCGCCCGCGTCCATGGGCAGGGGCGGCAGGGTGTCGACGCCCACTTCCAGGCAGCCTTTCTTCTTGCAGCCCTTGAGGCCGCCCTGCTTGATCTGATCGAAGATGTCGGACAGCTGCTCACCCAGGTAGATGGAGATGATGGCCGGGGGAGCCTCGTTGGCGCCCAGGCGGTGGTCGTTGCCGGCGGAGGCCACGCAGGAGCGCAGCAGCTTGCCGTATTTTTCCACGGCGCGGATGGTGGCTGCAGTGAAGACCAGGAACTGCATGTTTTCATGCGGGGTGTCGCCCGGGTTGAACAGGGAGCCCTGGGACGGCGAGGAAAGGGAGTAGTTCAGGTGCTTGCCCGAACCGTTGATGCCGGCAAAGGGTTTTTCGTGCAGCAGGCAGGCCATGCCGTTGCGCTTGGCCACGCTCTTGAGCACGGTCATGATCATCTGGTTGTGGTCGGTGGCCAGGTTGGATTGCTCGTAGAGCGGGGCGATCTCGAACTGGCCGGGAGCCACTTCGTTGTGGCGGGTCTTGACCGGTACGCCCAGCTTGTAGAGTTCGCGCTCCACTTCCAGCATGAAGGACAGCACGCGGCGGGGGATTGCGCCGAAGTAGTGGTCGTCCAGCTCCTGGCCCTTGGCGGGCTTGGCACCGAACAGGGTCCGTCCGCAGACCATGAGGTCCGGGCGGGCGAAATAGAAGTTGCGGTCAACCAGGAAGTATTCCTGCTCGGGGCCGGCGTTGGAAACGACCATTTCGCCGTTGTCGTTGCCGAACAGGGCCAGCATGCGGCGGGCCGACTTGTTGATGGCCTGGTTGGCGCGCAGCAGCGGGGTTTTTTTGTCCAGGGCGTGTCCCTTCCAGGAAACGAAGGCCGTGGGGATGCACAGGAAGGTGCCGTTGGGGTTTTCCAGGATGTAAGCCGGGTTGGTCACGTCCCAGGCGGTGTAGCCGCGGGCTTCGAAGGTGGCGCGCAGGCCGCCGGACGGGAAGCTGGAGGCATCGGGTTCGCCCTGGATGAGCAGGCTGCCGTCGAATTCGGCAATGGCGCCGCCCTCACCGTCCGGGGAAAGGAAACCGTCGTGCTTTTCCGCGGTCAGGCCGGTCAGGGGATAGAACACGTGGGTGTAGTGGGTTGCGCCCTTGGAAAGGGCCCATTCCTTCATGGCGGCGGCCACGGGGCCGGCAATGGCGGGGTCGAGCTTTTCGCCAGACTTTTTCGTGTTCATCAAGGACTTGTAGACGTCCTTGGGAAGCATGCGCTTCATGACCTTGTCGCTGAAGACGTTGCACCCGAAGATATCGGTGGGCTTGGTCTTGGAAAAGTCAAGGGTATCCGTGGGCGGGGTATAGTTGGTGATGGCCTCTATGACGCTGCGGCGCACCTGGTATCCACTCATTTTCTACATCTCCTTCACTGGTGAGTCTTTGGGCTTTCCCTTTTTGTCGTCCAGGGAAAGCATAGGCATTGGACCCCGCCACATTAACAAGATGCGGGCCAATATTGTCGAAGTCTGTAATCTCAATATGTTATGAATTTCGGATCATAACCATTTTACATAAAAAGCACAAAAATGTGGATTTCACAGCTTGTTTTCTGGTCTATTTTTACGAATTTGTAAATCAGGTAGTGGCGAAAGAGCGCGCGACAATTGGTTGATATTTTATCATTCGATAATCGTTGGCAACGTGATATAGGCGAATTGGTGTGACGACAAGGGGAGAGTGCGGCTTTATTTTCAAAAGGGAGGCAGCGTGCGCGGAATACTTGTTTTACTGGCGGCCATTTGCCTGTTCGGCTGCGTCAACAAGGGGGGGACATTCAGGAGCATTCCCAGGAGGTGGCCAAATACTGGTTTCACGTGGTTCGGGGGACCCAGGTTTTTCCCCTCAATCCGCTTCGGGAAGACCTGATGCCCGGGGACGTGTTTCTGGTCAACCAGACCTCGTTGGCCGAGAGCAACGCAGCCAAGGACGAGGGGTACCTGCCGCAGGATCACCGGGTCACCCGGTTGGACCTTGGTTCGCGCGAAATGTCCGACCCTTGTTTTCATGACGGTGTCTGGCAGGAATATGCCGCCGCGTTCCCCTCGTTTTCCTTTTCCGTGGATCGCGGGACCGGTTTCAATCTGAACCTGCCGGTGGACGGCATTCCCGTGGGGCTCGGTTTCGTGCAGTCGGAAAAGGTGGTCGTGTCCATGTCCATTTCCAACGCCACCAGCTTCGGGCTGCCCGTGCACGACCTGAACGGGGCCCTGGAAGACTGGTGCGGGAAGCACAAGGAGTATCTGGCCGAGCAGAAATTGCATTCCAGGCAGCCCGTCCTGCTTCGGGTCGTTTCCCGGGTGTTCCGGACGCGCGGGGTGACTGCCTCCATCATGGGGGTGGATTCCATGGGCGGAAAGGTCGCTGCGGGCGGGGACGCATTCACGGAAACGCCCTCCGCCAACATGACCGAGGTGCTTCCCGAGGCCATCAAGAGCGACGATGCGGCCGAGCGTTTCGCGCAGCTGGCCGGGCAGTTGGGAAAGGTGGTCCCCCGCAACGTGCCCCTGCCGGGCGGGAGCGCGACTTACATGCGCGGGAGCAAGGATTCCGTGGTCATGCGCCAGACATTCGATCGGCCCCTGGCCATCGGCTACATCGCCTTTGACGTGGTCGTGCTGGACGGCGGGGGAATCAGCGTTCCCATGGGCGCGCAGCAGAACCTGGACGGCTTGTACGACGTGAATGTCGGAAGCCGGGACAAGATGGATTACTACATCCTGAGGGACTACATGAAAACCATGAGTCTTGTTTCGCAATACAGTATAGCCCTTGATTACGAGAGTTATCTGCGCGGACAAGAATTGCTCGGGGAAAGCTATGCCGGAGATTTGAAAAAGGGGTTGGATCTGGTGCAAAAAAAATCCGGGGATGAAGTCGCCACTGAAGCGCTGGGGGATTTCTGGGAATCCGTGGATGAAATCACGACCGGGGATGATTTCCGTTTGGTAACCTACACGATGATGGTCGCGCGGCTCAGGGAACTGTGCAACAGGGAGAGAAACAATGCCAAGTAACAATGCTCCCTGCAGCAACGGGGAACGCCGAAAGGACGTGAGCGATTGGAGTGACGGCAAATTGGGCAACTACATCAGGACGCGTCTGGAAACCGACGCAACCAAGCTGTGCGTCATGAAAAAGGACGGCAAGGTCTGGTTGTGCGAAACGAGGCGGTAGTATTTTTGTCAGTGAAAAAGGCCCGGCGTTTCTGCCGGGCCTTTTTCATATTCCGAGTTCCGCCTTGGCGTCCTTCTTTTCCAGGTGCTGCTCGTAAAGAAGTTTGTAGGCCAGGTAGTACATGCTGATGTTGGCCACATAGTCCACCACCTCGTCGCCGACCTTTTCCGCGGCGACCTGCTCCACGTTGAAGAACCACTTGTTCGGGTCGAATCCCCGGGCGGCCGCCTCCCTGCGCAGGGAGCTGATGCGGGTCGGCCCGGCATTGTATGCGGCCCAGAGGAAATCCATGCGGTTTTCTTCGGGCACATCCTGGAAATAATTCTGTTCCAGGACGTGCAGGTATTTTGCGCCCGCGTGGATGTTGGGCTCCAGTTTGTGGAAGTTGGGGATGTTCACGGGAGGGTTCTTGGCGGTTTCCGGAAGCACCTGCATGATGCCCACGGCCCCGGCCCGGCTGCGCGCCGTATTGTCCAGGCCGGATTCCTGGTAGGCCTGGGCCGCCAGCGCCAGCCAGTCGAAACCGTACTTTTGGCCGTAGCGCTTGAACAGGGCCGCCAGCCGCAGGAGCTTCTGCTGTTCCTCCTGCGTGACCGGGTTTTTGATCCAGGCGGGGTTCTGGAAATAGCGCTCATAGAGGATGTTGCCCAGGAGCGAACCCTGTTTGTGCCTTTCGATGAAGGCGTCCAGGGCCTTCTTGAGCTTCGGGCTGTCCCTGCGCACGGCCCAGGCGACCTCGCCTCCATCGAAAATGGCAAGGTCCTCGCGCACTCGGATGTCGGGAAACGCCCTGGCCCAGGCATTGGCAATGTGGCTGTCGGCCACCGTGAGCTGGATGATTCCCGCATTGGTCATTTTCAGTAGGTCCTCGGTGGTCATGCTCCTGGCGATCTCCCGGATGACCACCGGTTTTTTCCAGGACTGGCGCAGGTGGCGGTTGAGCGATTCCAGGTGCTGGGCATGGCTGCTGCCTGCCTGCACGAAGATTTCCCGTCCCGACAGGTCGTCGAGGGATCCGATGTCGGCGACGTCCTTGTGGCAGACGAGCACCTCCCCGATGCCGCTGATGTAGGGAGCGGTGAAATCCACCATTTTCTTGCGCAACGGCGTGATGGTCAGCCCGCCCATGGCGATGTCGCCCGCGCCTCGCTTCAGGAGGGGCAGGACCTGGTCGAAGGGAACCGGGATGTAGAGGAACTTGATTTCGTCGTAGGACCGTTTTTCCTTTTTGTTGAGGCTTGCGGCGAACTTTTGCATGAGTTCGTAGTCGAAGCCGTGCGGCGCGCCGCCGCGCAGGAAGAACCCGGTCTTGGAATAGGAGGTCAGCACCCGTATGGTGCGTCGCTGCTCCATCTGGGCAAGGTCGCCGAAGTGGCGTTCGAGCCCCCATTGGTCCGCCGTGTCCGGGGTCTGGGACAGGAAAAAAACGGCAAGGGCGACAAAGGGCAGCACAAAGGCGGGGTGGATCGGGCGCATGAATACTCCGGGCTGAATTTGTGCCGGATAATACAGACAACCCGGTTTCGAGAAAAGGTGCTTTTTTGTTGTCTCTCCCATGGAGTTTCCTGTATGTTTTCGCTTGTATCTTGACAGGGATGGTCCGCTGTGTTTCTGTATCGGAAACGTTTGCGGTAACGTTTGCGAAACCTCGGGAGTGAGGACCCGGGGCATGGGGACAACCGACAACAATCAGGTGGGAAGGCATGTCGTTCAACGATCATCCGCATCGGCGGTTCAATCCGCTGACCGGTGAATGGGTTCTTGTTTCGCCGCACCGCACCAAGCGGCCCTGGCAGGGCCAGCAGGAGGAACCGGACCGTTCGGCCCGGCCCCGGTACGACAAGGGCTGCTACCTGTGCCCGGGCAATGAGCGGGCAGGAGGCGAACACAATCCCGAATACACCGGGACCTTTGTCTTCACCAACGATTTTGCCGCGCTTCTTCCCGAGGTCCCCGGCCTGGAACCCCAGGACGACGACCTGCTGCGGGCCGAGCCAGAGTCCGGCGTCTGCCGGGTGATCTGTTTTTCCCCCCGCCACGATCTTTCCATCCCGCGCATGACCCGGGAGCAGGTGACCCGGGTGGTGGACCTGTGGATTTCCGAATTCCGCGACCTGGGCGCGCGCCGTGACATCGGTTACGTGCAGATCTTCGAGAACCGGGGCTCGGTCATGGGCTGTTCCAATCCCCACCCGCACGGCCAGATCTGGGCCACCAAGAGCGTGCCCATGATTCCCGGCGCGGAAACCCGCTGCCAGGCGGCCCACTTGGAGGAAAAGGGCGAATGCCTGCTGTGCCGCTACCTGAAGCGGGAGCTCTCCCTGGGCGAACGCATCATCCTCGAGAACGAATCCTTCGTGGTCCTGGTGCCGTTCTGGGCGGTCTGGCCCTATGAGGTCATGCTCCTGCCCCGCAGGCACATGGCTTCCATCGAGGAAATGGACGAGCGGGAAAGGGCCGACCTTGCCGAAGCCATGATCCGGCTGGGCATTCGTTACGACAACCTGTTCCAGACCTCATTCCCGTATTCCATGGGCATTCACCAGCGGCCCACGGACGGCGGCGATCATCCGGAATGGCATTTTCATTTCCACTATTATCCGCCCCTGCTGCGCTCCGCCTCGGTGCGCAAATTCATGGTCGGCTACGAGATGCTGGGCATGCCCCAGCGCGACATCACCGCCGAGCAGGCCGCCGCAACCCTGCGGGAGCTGAGCGAAATCCATTATCTTGACCGGGAGCAGGCATGACCGCGATCGTTTCCCGGTACAGGCAGGCCCTTGGCGAGGGCGTTTTCGACACACGGCTTGCCGGGCTCTACGGGGTCGGGGAAGTGCATGCGCAGCGGGAACGCCACGACCGTCTGCTGGCGCGCATGGAAGAGCGCTTCGGCAAAGTGCCCGCGTTGATGGTGAGCGTTCCCGGCAGGACCGAGCTGGGCGGCAATCACACGGACCACAATCACGGCCGGGTGCTGGCCGCCGCCGTGCATCTGGACTGCCTGGCCGCGGTCGCTCCCACCGGGGACAACACGGTCCGCATCCATTCCGAAGGCTTTTCCGATCCCATCCATGTGGATCTTTCCGATCTTTCTCCCCGCAGCGAGGAGGCGGGCAGCTCCGAGGCCATCGTGCGCGGCGTGGCTTCGAGCCTCAGGCTGCGCGGCCATAACGTCGGCGGCTTCAGCGCCTGCATCACCAGCGCCGTGCCCATGGGCGTTGGGTTGAGTTCCTCCGCGGCCTTCGAGCTGCTCATCGGTTCCATGTTCAACGAGCTCCACAACGGGGGCGCGGTTTCCGGCCTGGACATGGCCCGCGCGGCCAAGGATGCGGAAAACATTCATTTCAACAAGCCCTGCGGGTTCATGGACCAGATCGCCTGCGCCTTTCCCGGCGTTTCCATGATCGATTTCATGGATCCCGAGAATCCGGTCATCGAAAGCATTGATGGCGATTTCGAGGCGGGCGGCCACAAGCTCGTGGTGGTCAATACCGGGGGCGACCACGCCAACCTGACCCCGGACTATGCGGCCATACCCGGCGAAATGCAGCGGGCCGCCCAGGCCCTGGGACGAGATTTCTGCCGGGGCATCACCCTGGACACGGTGCTGGGTTCCCTGAAGGCGTTGCGGGAGCGGGCCGGGGACCGGGCCATCCTCAGGCTCATCCATTTCATCGAGGAAAACGACCGGGTGCCGGACATGGCCGCAGCCCTCGGCTGCGGCGACATGCGGCGCTATGTCGGGCTCATGCTCGAATCCGGGGATTCCTCCTGGCGGCTGCTGCAGAACTGCATCAGCATGGTCGGCGAGATCGGCCAGCCCATTCCCCTGGCCCTGATCCTTTCCGAACGGCTGCTGGGCGGGCGGGGAGCCTGGCGCGTGCACGGCGGCGGGTTTGCCGGGACCATCCAGGCCCTGGTGCCCCTGGAACTGCTGGAGCACTATGCCCAGGGCATGGAAGCGGTTTTTGGCGCGGGCGCGGTTGTGCCGCTGGGGATTCGCCATTCCGGCATGGGCGTTCTGCGGATCGATTAAATAAAGCTATTTTTAATATACTGAAATAAAAAGGAAACGGTTGGAAATGGCTCAATTCACCATCAAGGACATCGCCCGGGAGCTGGGCGTTTCCCCGTCCACGGTTTCCCGCGCCCTGCATGACCACCCGGACATCAGCCAGGAAACCAAGGATAAGGTGGTGGCCCTGGCCAGCAAGCGCCATTACCAGCCCAACCAGATAGCCAAGAGCCTCCAGACCAGCCGCACCAGCACCGTGGGCGTGGTGGTGCCCGAGATCCAGCACCATTTCTTTTCCTCGGTCATCAGCGGTATCGAGGAGCTGGCCCACAAGGCCGGGTACACCATTATGGTCTGCCAGAGCCACGAGGACCAGGAACGCGAGGCCCTGAACCTCCGGGCCCTGGCATCGCACCGGGTGGCGGGCATTCTCATCTCCATTTCCAAGAATACCACGGACTACGGGCATCTCAAGGCGGTCATGTCCCAGGGCATTCCCCTGGTCCAGTTCGACCGCGTGGTGGAGCCCCTGGACACGGGCAAGGTCACGGTGGACGACTTCAACGGAGCGTACATCGCGGTCAAGCATCTCATTGATTCCGGGTACACCCGCATCGCCCATATCGCGGGCCGCCAACACATCACCATCGGCAAGAACCGCCATGACGGGTATCGCCAGGCCCTCAAGGACCACGGGTTCCGCTCGGACGATGACCTGGTGGTCTACGGCGGGTTCCAGGAGCGCGACGGGCTCGAAGGCATCAAGAAATTGCTGTCCCTTGCCTCGCCGCCCGACGCGGTGTTCGCTGTCAACGACCCCGTGGCCATTGGCGTGTACAAGCATTTGCGGGAGCAGGGCGTCCGCATTCCCCGGGACATGGCCCTGCTCGGGTTTTGCAACAACCCGGAATCCGCCCTGGTGGAGCCGCCCCTGACCACGGTGGCCCAGCCCGCCTACCGCATCGGCCGGGAGGCCATGCACATGCTGCTGGAGCAGTTCGAGCGCGAGGCGGATTTCAAACCCGAGAACAAGGTCTTGCGGACGCACCTCATGGTGCGCCGGTCCACCTAAGGATATCGGCATGGGTGTGAATATCGAACGCAGGCATTGGGGCACGGTGCCCGGTATGGGCGGGGTGGAGCATTTTACCCTGACCCATGGCGACATGTCCGCCTCCATGATTTCCTACGGCGCCCGGCTGACCAGCCTCAGGGCGCCGGGCAGGCAGGGCGTGGGCGAGGTCATTCTCGGGTTCGACACCCTGGAGGCCTACGTGCGCGACCAGACCTCCATGGGCGCGGTGTGCGGCAGGGTGGCCGGGCGCATTTCCCGTGGCCATATCGAATTGGGCGGACTGTGCCATCGGCTGGACCGCAACCATGGCGGCCATACCCTGCATGGCGGATCTCAGGGCTTTGGCTCCCGGGTCTGGGAGGCGGAGGCGGATATCGGCACCGAGGGGCCGTACGTGCTTTTCGAATATTTCAGCCTGGACGGCGAGATGGGGTTTCCGGGCACGGTCAAGACAACGGTGGTCTATACGCTGACGGAAAACGGGCTGCGCATGGATTTCCTGGCCGAGTCGGGCAAGCCCACGGTGGTGAACCTGACCAACCACGCCTATTTCAACCTGGCCGGTCCCGGAAGCGACTGCCTGGGGCACGAGCTGTGTTTCCTGGCCTCGCGCTGCCTGGAAACGGACGAGGAGCTCATTCCCACCGGAGCCTTGCTGAATGTCCGCGGAACAGCGCTGGACTTCACCCGGCCCCGGGCCATGGGGGCGCGCATCGACGACGGCGGGCTGCTGCCCCGGAGCGCGTGCGGGTATGATCATTACTATGTGGCCGACAGGCGCGGCAAGGGCGTGGAGCTGCTCGCCCACGTGTTCGAGCCCGGTTCGGGCCGGAATATGGAGATGCGCACCACCTACCCCGGCGTGCAGTTCTATTCCGGCAACCACCTCCCGGAGGGGCTGCCGGGCCGGGCTGGCGAGACCTACGGCCCCAGGGCGGGGTTCTGCCTGGAGGCCCAGGGATACCCGGACGCGCCCAACCGACCGGAATTCCCCTCCGTGGCGCTGCGGCCCGGTGCGGTCATGAAGCATAAAACAGAGTATCGTTTTTTCGTCAGATGACGTATGAATGGACGATCCATCCAGAATAAAACAAACGACGGGTAAGGACGTATGGCAAAAGTCGAACTGGTCAATGTGAGCAAGCGGTACGGGGATGTCGAGGTTGTGCGCAACATCGACCTGGAAATCGAGGATAACGAATTCATTGTCCTGGTCGGCCCCTCCGGCTGCGGCAAGTCCACGGTGCTGCGCATGATCGCGGGCCTGGAGCCCATCAGCGGCGGGGACGTCAAGATCGGGGACCGGGTGGTCAACAATGTCTCGCCCAAGTCGCGCAACGTGGCCATGGTCTTCCAGAACTACGCCCTGTATCCGCACATGACGGTCCGCGAGAACATGGGTTTTAGCCTCAAGATGTCCAAGGCGTCCCGCGAGGAGATCGAGCAGCACGTGGGAACGGCCGCCGAGATCCTGGAGCTGGACAAGCTTCTGGACCGCAAGCCCTCCGAACTTTCCGGCGGCCAGCGCCAGCGCGTGGCCATGGGCCGGGCCATCGTGCGCAAACCCGACGTGTTTCTTTTTGACGAGCCCTTGTCCAACCTGGACGCCCAGCTGCGCACCCAGATGCGCATGGAGCTCAAGAAGCTGCACATGAAGCTGGCCACCACCACCATCTACGTGACCCACGACCAGATCGAGGCCATGACCCTGGCCAACCGCATAGTCATCCTCAAGGACGGCATCATCCAGCAGGTGGGCACCCCCGTGGAGGTTTTCGAAAAACCGGCCAACGTGTTTGTGGCCCAGTTCATAGGCAACCCGCCCATGAACATTCTCGAGGGCGTCTATGCCGTGGAAGACGGCAAGCCCTGCGTCAAGGTGGGCAAGTCCACCTTCCCGGTGCCCGAAGGCCGGACCGTCGCCCTGGAAAGCGGCGCTCCCGTGCTGGCGGGCATCCGGCCCGACGCCATCAAGATGGGCGAGGGCATCGAGCGCCTGCCCAGGGAATGGTGGTGCCAGGGCGAGGTGGTGGTCTCCGAAATCCTGGGCGGCCAATCCCTGCTGGAAATCGTCATTGACGGCGAGAACAAGATGATTGCCGAGGTGGAGGGCCGTGTCATTGCCCATCCCGGCGAAACAGTGCCCATCGGTTTCGAATTCGACCGCATGGTGCTTTTTGATCCCGAGACGACAAAAGCCCTTTCCTGATGTCAGGCAAAGGGATGTTGTACTGTGGATAGTATGTTTGGGGCTAACCGAGAAACCGAGGAGGTTCAGATGAATAAGTCCCTGGCAAAACTGTTGTTCGCACTGGCTGCCATTGTCATGCTTGGCGCCATGCCCGCCCAGGCCGCATCCAGCCTGAGCGGCGAGCTGGAAATTTTCTCCTGGTGGGCGGGTGATGAAGGCCCGGCCCTGCAGGCCCTGATCGACCTGTACAACAAGGAAAATCCCAATGTGAAGGTGCTCAACGCCACCGTCACCGGCGGCTCCGGCGTCAACGCCAAGGCCGTTCTCAAGACCCGCATGCTCGGCGGCAACCCGCCGGACAGCTTCCAGGTCCACGCCGGCCAGGAACTCATCGGCACCTGGGTCAAGGCCGACCGCATGGAAGACCTGACCCCGCTGTTCAAGGAAATGGGCTGGATGGAAGTTTTCCCCGAAGGCCTGATCAAGAACATCGGCACCGACAAGGGCATCTGGTCCGTTCCCGTGAACATCCACCGCTCCAACGTGATGTGGTACGTTCCGGCCAACCTGAAGAAGTGGGGCGTGGAAGCTCCCAAGACCTGGGACGAGTTCTTTGCCATCGCTCCCAAGCTGAAGGACAAGGGCATCGTGCCCCTGGCCCTGGCCCAGAACTGGACCGCCAACCACCTGTGGGAATCCGTTGCTCTGGCCTCTCTCGGCCCGGATAACTGGGACGCCCTGTGGTCCGGCAAGCTGGCATTCGACAGCCCCGAAGGCATCAAGGCCTGGGAACTGTTCGGCAAGGTGCTGGAATACACCAACGCCGACGCCTCCTCCCTGTCCTGGCAGCAGGCCACGGACATGGTGGTTGACGGCCGCGCCGCCTTCAACGTCATGGGCGACTGGGCCGCCGGATACATGAATGTGACCAAGAAGCTCGCCCCGGTCTCCGGCTTCGGCTGGCTGGCCTCTCCGGGCACTGGCGGCGAATTCATGTTCCTGGCCGACTCCTTCGGCCTGCCCAAGGGCGCTCCGCACCGCGACAACGCCGTTGCATGGCTTCAGGTGCTCGGTTCCAAGGAAGGCTCCGACACCTTCAACCCCATCAAGGGTTCCATCTCGGCCCGTACCGACAGCGACCTGTCCAAGTACAACGCGTACGGCCAGTCCGCCGCCGCGGACTTCGCCAAGGACCGCATCGTCGGTTCCCTGGCCCACGGCGTCACCGCCAACGAAACCTTCATGGGCGATTTCGCCACGGTCATGGAAATGTTCCTGAAGTCCAGGAACGCCCAGGCCGCAGGCAAGATGGCCCAGCAGATCGCCGTCAAGAGCGGCATCGGCAAGTAGCAAACAACCGGTTCGGGCGTCGGGGGCTGCATCCTCCGGCGCCCGCCGGACAAAACCGAAGAGAGCCACATGCGGGAAGTATCAAGGGACAAGATCAAGGCGTTCTTGGCGCTCTTGCCGTCCATCATCCTCATCGCGGTCTTTGTCTATGGGTTCATAGGCAATACCGTCTGGATCTCCATGCTCGACTGGGGCGGCGTGGGAGCACTGGCCGAGAACCCCACCTTGAATTTCGTCGGGGTGCAGAATTATTTCGACCTGTTCACCGGGTTCCTGGACGGCAGGTTCCGGCAGGACCTGGTCAACGCGGTCTACTACTCGGTGCTGCTGCTGGCCGGGGCCGTGGGCATCGGCATGTTCATCGCCATCCTGCTGGACCGCAAGCCTCGGGGCGAGGACTTCCTGCGCACAGTGTTCCTGTACCCCATGTCCCTGTCGTTCATCGTCACCGGCACCATCTGGCGCTGGCTCCTGGCCCCCCAAGGCGGCGTCAACATCGTGCCCACTTTTTTCGGGGGCGAGAAGCTGTCCTTTCAGTGGCTTTCCAGCAAGCAGGCCGTGCTGCTCTTCAACTGGCAGAATCTGCTGCCCGTCATGCTCTATGTGGCGGCCTTCGTGCTCATCGTCATCGGGCTGTTCTGCCTCAAGGGCAATCCGCCCCGGGCGCTTAAGCGCTACCTGCTGCCCGGCCTGGGGCTGGGCGTGGCGGTCTGGCTCTTTGGCGACCTGCTGCCGCAGATATATTTCATGGAGGAAACGCACGGGTTCAACCTGGCGACCCTGGGCATCATCCTGGCCACCATCTGGCAGTATTCGGGCTACACCATGGCCCTGTACCTGGCCGGGTTCAACGGCATTTCCCAGGACCTCATGGACGCCGCGCGCCTGGACGGGGCCAGCGACTGGGGCTACTACCGCCATGTTGCCATCCCCATGCTCAAGCCCATCACCATCAGCGCGGTGATCATCCTTTCGCACATCTCGCTCAAGATGTTCGATCTCATCTTCGCCATGACCGGGCCGGACAACGCCGAGACCGGGCACCCGGCCCTGAACATGTACCTGACCACGTTCCGGGCCAATGAGTTCTCCAAGGGCGCGGCCATCGCCATCGTGCTCTTTCTGCTGGCGGCCATGTTCATCGTCCCCTATCTCGTCAGTTCGTATCGCCAGAGGAGGGCGCGTTCATGACCCGCAAGATCACCCTTGGTTCCGTCCTGCTCTACAGCACCCTGGCAGTGCTGGTGATCGTCTACCTGACCCCGGCCTACATGGCGCTCATCACCGCGCTAAAGATGCCCGCGGACATCACCCTGCCGCGCGCCTGGGAAATTCCCGCCACCCTGAACTGGAGCAGCTTTTCCGAGGCCTTCGGGATGCTGCGGCCCAATCTGGTCAACAGCCTGATCCTCACGATCTGCGCCACGGCCCTGTCCACGGTGCTGGGCTCGCTCAACGGCTACGTGTTTTCCAAGTGGAAGTTCCCGGGCAGCGAGATCGTGTTCACGCTCTTCCTGTTCGGCATGTTCATCCCGTACCAGGTCATTCTTATCCCGCTGTTCCAGACCCTGCGGGCCATGAACCTCTACGGCGGGCTGCCGGGCCTGATCCTGGCCCACGTGGTCTACGGGTTGCCCATCACCTCGCTCATCTTCCGCAACTTCTACGCCCAGATCCCCACGGCACTCATCGAGTCGGCGCGGCTCGACGGCGCGGGTTTCTTCTCCATCTACACCCGCATAGTGTTCCCGCTGTCCGTGCCGGGCTTCGTGGTCACCAGCCTGTGGCAGTTCACCCAGATCTGGAACGAGTTCCTTTGGGGCATCTGCCTGACCAAGTACACGGCCAACCCCATCACCGTGGGGCTGGCGCAGCTGGCCGGCGGCCAGGCCGTGAGCTGGAACCTGCCCATGGCCGGGTCCATCCTGGCGGCCATCCCAGTGCTGGCGATCTATGTGTTTCTGGGGAGGTACTTTATTCGCGGCCTGTTGGCCGGGTCCGTGAAGGAGTAGTCACAGACGTTTCAATTAGGCGGCATACGTTTCGAAAGCATAAGTCGTCTTCAGGTTTTGCCCTGAAGGCGACTTGTTTTTTTGACTCGGCACGTCCTGTGCTTCGCCTTATTGAGCGGGCCATGAGTGGCAGCACCTTTTCGTGGCTGCCACCTGATGCATACCGTCTGTCACGACGGCCAGAGGATGAAGTAGCAAAGATATGGCCGCCCCACGTACCTCTTGATAGCCTGGAGGGATTGGGGGAGAGGTCGCAGGAATGGGGGCAAGGGAGGGGCGGTCGAGCCGCCTCCCTCCCCCCTTTCCTTAAACTGGTTCTCGACCAAAGGATTGAACGGGCTGGAACCTGATTGCCCGGAGGGCGCTCGCATATTTCCCTTTACATTCCTCCAGAAATGATTCAGATACCCGTGTCTCAGCGTGACTGGACGCGCATTATATCCCGCCGCCCGAAGAGGCGGACCTGTCCGCGCCAAGCCGGACTCCGATTTATTCCACGTCCCAGAGCTAGATAATTACGAACCGGCATAGCCGGTCAACGACCGCTGTCACGCGCCGTCGTTCTATATATTCTTTTCACCCCAGGATTTATACATTGTCTTTTGAATCTTTTTCGTTTGACCAGCGACTTGTCGCTGGCATCAACGCTTGTGGCTATGTGACTCCCACCCCCATCCAGGCCAAGGCCATTCCCGAAGTCCTTCAGGGCAGGGACGTCATGGGCCTGGCCCAGACCGGCACCGGCAAGACCGCCGCGTTCGCCCTGCCCATCCTGCAGCGCCTGCTGGAAGCGGAGGCCGGAAAGCGCGGCCCGGTGCGCACTCTGGTGCTGGCTCCCACCCGTGAACTGGCGCTTCAGATCTATGAGAATTTCATCGATCTCGGCAAGCAGACCGGCATTCGTTGCGCCGCCGTGTTCGGCGGAGTGGGCATGAACCCGCAGATCAAGGCCGTGCGCCAGGCAACCGTAGTGGTGGCCTGCCCGGGCCGTCTCAACGACCTGCTGAACCAGGGCGTCATCTCCCTGGACCATGTGGACACCCTGGTGCTGGACGAGGCCGACCGCATGCTGGACATGGGCTTCCTTCCGGACATCAAGCGGGTCATGGCCCGGCTGCCGGAAAAGCGCCAGAACCTGCTCTTTTCGGCCACCATGCCTTCGGACATCAAGAAACTGGCCGACCGGATTCTCGAAAATCCCGCACTGGTGCAGGTTGCCAATACGGCCCCGGCCAAGCAGGTCAGCCATGCCTTCTATCCGGTGAACCAGCATCTCAAGGGCAGCCTGCTGGAGGCCCTGCTCAAGCAGATCGACCATGACAGCGTCATCGTCTTCACCCGTACCAAGCACCGGGCCAAGAACCTGGCCCGCAAGCTGGACCGCATCGGCCATGCCGCCACCTTCCTGCAGGGCAACATGACCCAGAACCAGCGGCAGCGCGCCCTGGACGGGTTCCGCCAGGGAACCTTCCGGGTCATGGTGGCCACGGATATCGCCGCGCGCGGCATTGACTGCGACCGGATTTCCCATGTCATCAATTTCGACATTCCAGATACTGCGGAGACCTATACCCACCGTATCGGCCGCACCGGGCGCGCCGGGCGCAGCGGTCAGGCCCTGACCCTGATCACCCCGGAGGACCGCCAGATGGTGCGCGATATCGAGCGCACCCTGCGTATGAGCATTGAACAGTGCGTTCTGGACGATTTTGACTATGACAAGCTGCAGGTCCTGCGGGGCGGCGGCCGGGAAGAACAGCCGAAAAACGGCAGGCGTCGGCCCGGTGGCGGCGGCTCGAATCGCCGTCCCAAGCGTTTTTCCCGCAGGGAATCCCGGGCCTAGTCCGGGTAAAATGCTGGAACGCCCTGATTATTCAATATAAAAAGAAATCGACTTTAGGTTGCAATAGTGCTTGACTTTTGCATTGTATTGGCCGACGGTACGGCTTCTAACACCAGCGGCACCCGTGGAGGCGCGGTCTTAATGTTGGCCGGAGCTGGTTGGAATTGAACAGGTAAATCAAGAAGCAGTGCCCGCATCTTGGCCGCTGCTTCTTTTTTTTATATGTGACGCACGGGCGTCACGATTTATTTCACATTTTTGAGGAGTTTTTTTAATGTCCAAGAACATTTATGTCGGCAATCTGCCCTGGTCCGCAACTGAAGATGAAGTCCGCGCTGCTTTCGAAGCATACGGTGAAGTTTCCTCTGTCAAGCTCGTTGAAGACCGTGAAACCGGTCGTCCCCGCGGCTTTGGTTTCGTGGAAATGGAAGACGCCGGCGCTGCTGAAGCCATTGAAGCTCTGGACGGCAAGGATTTCGGTGGCCGCAACCTGAAGGTCAACGAAGCTCGTCCCCGCCCGGAACGCCGCCCCCGCTGGTAGTTCCCGCTCTAGAGCAATAGGGTGACTCGGCGCCTGTCTCTCTTCTTGGGAGACAGGCGCTTTTTTTTCGGGCTGCGTACCCGTGGAACCTGTGTCAAGGAGATCGATTGATGAAGCGTAATTACAAGTTTGAAAAGCGACAGCGCGACCTGGCCAAAAAGAAAAAGAAAGAAGACAAATTAAAACGCAAGCAAGAGAAAAAAGCGGACGACGAAGCATTGCTGGAGACGCCGTCCGATCATCCCGAGCAGGAATCCCAGGAGTGATTTATGTGCATCTTGCACAATTTTCATGTGCAAGATGTACGGACGCTGCACGGTTTCCCGGGGCGCCGCTTCGGGGTTTTGACCCGTAACCCGTTGTGTGACAAGGGAATACTCCTGATTGTCGTTTTCGGCACGGCCGTTGCTATGTTTTATTCAACTAACCATCCGGTGTGCGCCCGGGCGCAGGCATAATCCAGATCGCTTCAGACTATGCGCCCGGACCGGATGGTTATTGAAACTCTTTCTGCGGTTTCCTCGACAAGGAGGTAGGAGGAGACACGCGAGGTGACATTATGAACGGCAATCCCACCACCACATCCAATGCCTCGGGCACCCATGCCCTGAGCCGCAGAAGCGTTCTCTCCAAGGAAGAGATCCGCGCTCTTTTGGGCGATGCAGGGTTCGGGCTGGCCTTTGAGAGCGATGCAGGGGATGCGCCTTCGGAATCCCGCGAAGATTCGTGGCATCCCATTTCCCGCGAAGTCATGGCGCCCAGTTCCCTGGTGCTGGAGACCGCAGCATTGCCGGTAAAGTTCGGCTGCCTGGTGCGTTGCGTCATCTACTCCAGCGGGGAATCCGCAACCGTGCAGAACGTGAGCATGGAATTCGTGCCCAACGCCCGCATTCACCGGGAGGTCGATCCCGAGTCCGGCCAGACGCGCCACCGACTCGCCTGATATTTGTCTTCCGCTTGCGGGGCGTCCGTTTCATGCGTCGGTGCGTGGAAGGGGCGCCCTGTTTTTCGTTCCGGACCGGTCCTTCGTCCCGCAAGGGAGGGAATCTTCTCTTGCCTTCGTCTGGTAGATATGCAAACTCTGACCTACCAGTGCAGGAGGAATCCATGTCGTTCGAATTCTGGCTCATCTATGCAGCCACCATCTTCATCGCTTCCATTGTACCCGGGCCGAGCATGCTGCTGGCCCTGACCCACGGCATCCGCTACGGCGCAGGCCGGGCCATGTTCTCGGGACTGGGCAACGTGGCCGCCAGCATGTTGCAGGCCGGGGTGTCCATTGCCGGGCTCGGCGTGTTGCTCACCGCCAGCCAGCCGCTTTTCCTGGTGATCAAGTATGCCGGGGCCGCCTACCTGGTCTGGCTCGGGTTCACGGTCTGGCGCGCCCCCGCCGAAAACCTGGATATCGATACCCGGGTGATACGCAAGGCCAGCAAGCCCGCCCATAGGCTTTTTCTGGACGCCTTCATGGTGGCGCTGGGCAATCCCAAGGCCATCGTATTCTTTTCCGCGCTTTTTCCGCAGTTCATAGGCTCCGACGGCGTGACTGCCCTGGAGTGCTTCCTGATGCTTTTCGTGATGGCTGTCCTGGCTTTCGTGGCCTGGATGATTTACGCTTTTGGCGGTGAAAAGATCGCCGGAATGTTCCGCCGGTTCAGCATCGGCCGCATCGTCAACAGGGTGCTGGGCACCACGTTCATCGGCGCGGGCATAGGACTGGCCGTTTCCGAGAGGTAGAACCATGGTCAACGTGGAGATCAAGGCGCGGATGGCTTCCCCGGACCGGGTGCGCAAGATCCTCATGGCGCACGGAGCGGAGTTTCGCGGCCTGGACAGGCAGTGCGACACCTATTTCAACTGCTGCAAGGGGCGGCTCAAGCTGCGGCAGGGCAATGTGGAAAATTCCCTGATCTTCTACCGCCGCCCGGATACGCCCGAGCCCAAGGTTTCTGAGTTCGAGCTGGAGCGGCTCCTGCCGGAAAACGAGCTCAAGGCCGTGCTTTCCGCGGCGCTGGGCGTGAAGGTCACCGTGGAAAAGGAACGGGAGATTTATTTTATCGGCAACGTGAAGTTCCACATCGACAGGGTGGAGGGACTGGGACGCTTCATCGAGATCGAGGCCATGGGCGAGGACGCATCGGAACTGGAACGCCTGCATGCCCAGTGCAGCCAGTGGCTGGAGCTCTTTGGGGTCGAGCCGGGGCAGTTGGAGCCCAAGTCGTACAGCGACCTGCTCGTGGAGTGCGGCTGCTGATATTCACCCAACCGTAACGGTCGCCTGATTGCAAAGACACGGGCCCGCCCCTAGTGTCTTTTGCAATATGCTCAGTTTTAGAGAACTTCTGGACACCGACGTTCCCGTCATCTGCGGTTTTCCCCGCACCCCCGCAGAACTCTTCTACATGTTTCCCTCGGCGCAGTGGCCTCTGGCCGCGGGGCGGCTCATGGCCTCCGCCGCGGAACGGTGCGAGTCCACGGTGGTGGTCTGCGGTGGGACCATTGCCGGATACGCCAACTTCATCCATTGCACTCCGGGGCATTGTTGTTCCATCGGCAATGTCATCGTCAATCCGCAGGTGCGCCGCCAGGGCGTGGGCACCTATCTTATCCGGACCATGATCCGCAAGGCGTTTGAAGGATATGACGCCCGGGCCGTGCGCCTGCGCTGTTTTCACGCCAATCTGCCCGGCATCCGGCTTTACGAGACCCTCGGTTTTCGGCGCACGGGAGCTATTCCCCGGCAGTGTCCCGGCGGGTGCATCGCTCCCGTGTATGAATTCGAGCTGCGGCGTGAAGGGGCGGGCTATCCGTCCTGCCTCAGGGCGTCCGCGTAGAGCCTGCCCTCGATGTACTTGGCAAGTGCGGTTACGGCCCGGTCGCTGGACCGGAACACGGGCACTCCCTGTTCCTCGAGCCTGTCCGCCAGCGGGTCGTAGAGCCTGCCTCCGTCCACCACGCCGATGACCGGCTTGGCGCAGCCGCGCACCAGTTCCGGGAAGATTCTGGCGATGCTTTCCTCGGCGTCCAGGGATTCTCCGGTCCGCTGCCCCTCGGGCAGGGTGTGCATGGACGGGGAGAGCGGGTCCAGCCCCACCACCAGGCCGTCCACGCCGTCGTCCTCGGCCAGGATTCGCGTCACTTCGGTATGCAGGCGGTCATTGGCCGCCGGGTTGATGTCCATGGGATTCTTGACTTCCACCAGGGAGTCCAGGCGGTATTCCTGGAGCAGGTCCCCCAGTTTTTCCCGGCTTTCTTCGGAGAACCGGGCCATGGTCATGTGGAAGTCGTCGCCCTGGATGGAATCGGCCATGCCCACGGCCTCGAAGCCAGCGCCGCTGACGGCGGCCAGCCGGTTGCCCCGCACTTGCCTGCCGTGGAAGCGGGTGGCCAGCAGATAGAGGTCCTCGAAGCGGGTGAAGGTGTCGGCCACCTGGGCTCCGGCCTGGCGCACGCAGGATTCGCAGACCATGTAGTCCCCGGCCACGGACGCGGTGTGCCCCGAGGTGGCGGATTTGCCTTCCGGGGTGCGGCCCGCCTTGTAGAACAGCACTTCCTTGCCGCTTTTGACGGCCTGGCGCACGGCCCGGCAGAAGCTCAGGCCGTCCATGTCGTTGAAGCCTTCCATGTACATGGCGATGACGTCGATGTCGTCGATTTCCTTGAAGTAGTTGACGAAGTCTCCCGCAGTCAGGTCGGTCTGGTTGCCGATGGAAATCATGTATGCCGGGTCGAGCTGGGCCAGCTTGCTGGCGCGGGTGATCATGAACGCGCCGCTCTGGCTGATGAAGGCCGCGCGCTTGTCCTTGCCGCCGCGCCGCTTGGGCAGTTTTTCCTCGGGGATGAAAATGGTGTCGTAGCTTCCGGGGTGGGAAAGCACACCCAGGCAGTTGCCGCCCAGGAAGACCGGGCCGGAACCCGTCTTGTGGGCCTCGTTGATCTTGGCGATGAGCTGTCCCGCCCGCTCCTTGCTTTCCTCGGTTTCGCCCAGTCCGCCCGGGATGAGCATGACCGATTCGGCCAGGTCGCGATCGATGAGTTCCTCGGCCAGGTCCGGCACCTGGGCCGCACCAACGGCCACGATGAACAGGTCCACCTTCCCCATGGCCTGAAGCGATTCCACGCACTTCACGCCGTCGATCTCGCCCACGCCGGGGCGCACGATGGCGATGTATTCGGCGGGAAAGCCGCAGGAGAGCACGTTTTTCAGGATGATGCGGCCGAAGTTGGCGCGTTTTTCCGAGACGCCGATGATGCCGATGCGCTTTGGGTGCAGCAGGTTGTGGATTTTGTGCACCGGCCTCGGCTCGGGAAGGGATTCCTGGAGCGAGAAGCGGCACATGCCGTCCAGGGGCACCATCTGGTAGTCGGTGAAGGCAAAGGGGTTGACCTCCAGCTCCTCGATGACCACCGGGGCCTCGGGATTGCCCGGGCTGTAGCGGTTGGCCATTTCGATGAACGAGGAAAAGCATTCCTTGAGCTGGTCGTCGGAAATGATGCGCTGCTGGCCCCGGCTCAGTCCCGCCAGCTTGCGGTAGGCGATGGTCCGGGTGAACAGCTTGAAGAACTGGTCGCCGTCGGTCTGGGCCGTGGAGGCCGAGACCACGGCCTGCCCCTTGCGGAATCGGCTGGCGTAGAGCTCGGTGTCCGTGCCGCCAAGACCGGCGGTGAGGACCATGCCGAATTCCCGGGTGCGCCGGATGGAAACCAGCAGTTCGTTGCCGAAGGCCAGGGAGTCGGGCGGCATGAACTGGCAGAGCAGCACGCCCTTCACATCCCTGGCAATGGCCCGCAGGAGATTTTCGCCCGCAAGGCCCTTGTAGGCCTCGGGAGCCATGTCCGGATGCAGCTCGATCCAGCGGGCGTAGTTCACGGGAACCTCGTCCATCATCCTTCGCCAGGTGGAGCGGATCTTGCCCGGGTCCTTCTCGATGATCTTGACCCCGCCCACCTCGGTCTTGTGCACGATGGTGGGGGAGACGATCTTCATGACCGCCTTGTGCCCGGGCATGGAGTTGAGCTCCTCGTTGGAGGGGCGGGTGCCCTTGAGCAGGAAATTTATCTTGGGAACGGATTCGGCTCCCGAGTCCCGGAGCACCGAATAGGTCTCGTATTCATAGAGAAGGGTGCGGCCGTCTTCCATGGCGTTGCGGAAGTGGGCGTCGAGTTTGTCGAAGTCTATGTAGGTCTGCATGCAGGCTCCGCTGGTTGGGAATTTCCGATGGTCAGGCGTGGATAGCACAGAAGGGGGTCTTGTCCAAGGGGGAACCGGAGCCGTGACCGGCGGTCACACCAGGCCCACGGCGCTGGCGATGGTCTTGAGCAGGTCCACCTTGGTGATGGGCTTGGAAAGGTAGAAGGTGCAGCCCGCCGCAATGCACCGGCCCCGGTCCTCGCTCAGGGCGTTGGCGGTCACGGCAATGACCGGGGTGGGCGGCAGGTTGTTTTCCTTTTCGTATTCGCGGATGCGCCGGGTGGCCTCGAAGCCGTCCATGATGGGCATCTGGATGTCCATGAGCACGATGTCGTAGTCGTTTTCCCGGAATTTCTCCAGGGCCGCTTCGCCATGGTCGGCAAAGTCCACCTGGCAGGCTGTCTTGGCCAGATAGAATTGCAGCAGTTCGCGGTTGCTCTCGGAATCCTCGGCCAGCAGGATGTTCACGGTTTTGAGGTTGAGCAGTTCGGTGAGCTGCTTGACCTCGACCGTACGCTGCAGGGCGGCCTTTTTCCCGGAGGGCTGGGGCAGCCGGAAATGCAGGGTGAAGCGGAAGGTGGAGCCCTGGTCCGGCACGCTTTCCAGAATCAGGTCTCCGCCCATGGTGGTCACCAGCCTGCGGCAGATGGCCAGACCCAGCCCGGTGCCGCCGTATTCACGGGTGGTGGAGGAATCCACCTGGGTGAACCTGTCGAAAATCTTTTGCTGCACGGCCGGTGGGATGCCGATGCCCGTGTCCCGCACGGAAAAGGTGATTTCCCCGGCAATGCCGGAGGGCCCGGGCTCGGCAGTGAGCGTTACCGATCCCTGGTGGGTGAATTTGATGGCGTTGTCCAGCAGGTTGGTGAGCACCTGCCCCAGCCGTATGGGGTCGCCCAGGATGTGTCCGGGGAGCTTCGGGGAAATGACGACTTCCAGAAGGAGTTTTTTCTTCTGCGCCTTGGCCGCATACAGGGCGGCGATGCCGTTGAGGGTCTCGGCGAGGGATATGCTGGTCTCTTCGAGGCGCAGCTGGCCCGCCTCGATCTTGGACAGGTCGAGCACGTCGTTGATGAGGCCGAGCAGGTGCTCCCCGGAGCTGCGGAAAATCTCGATGAAGCGGCGCTGTTCCGGGGTGGGGTCGGTTTCCATCATCATTTCGGCCATGCCCATGATGGTGTTCATGGGCGTGCGGATCTCGTGGCTCATGCCCGCAAGGAATTCGCTCTTGGCCTTGTCCGCGGCCTCCGCGGCCGCCCGCGCCGTTTCCAGTTCGGCCTCGGTGCGCCTGCGTTCCGCAATCTCGGTTTCCAGGGCCGCGTTCACCCGCTCCAGTTCCTCGGTGCGTTCCCCGATCTGGGACATGAGCCTGGCGGAGCGCTCCATCGAGGCCTGGATGTCGTACATTTCCCGCAGCCGGGCCTTGGGCAGTTCCATGGGTTTGCGGTCGTTCTGCGTCTTGACCATGGCCCTGACCGAGTTGACGATAGGCACGAGCACGTCCTTGTGGATGATGAACAGCATGATGACCAGGGTGCCCATGAACACGAGCATGGCCACAATGCCGCTGCTCATGCCCGATTCCGCCTCTTCGGAAATGATGGTGAACCGGTTGGATGCGGTCATGGCCGCCGCTGCGGACAGGGAAGCGGCGGTTTCATCCAGGGAGCGGTGCACCTTGTCCCAGAGCACGGTGCACCGGGAGTCCAGGGCCAGTTGTTTTCGCTTGGCCGTGAACAGCTTTAGCGCCGGGAGCTCGGCCAGTATGTCGGCCATGCCCGGCTCCGCCGTGCGCAGCTCACCGGCCGCGGCGTCATAGTCCTGCATGGCCCGGGCAAGTTCTTCGGTATTTTTCAGGCTGTCGAGGGATTCCAGGGTCCGCATCATGCGGTGCCAGGCTTGGCAGAGGGGAGCCTTCCCGCCGTCGAGCATTGTCCTGCCCTTGCTGCGCAGGGTGTTCAGCTCGGCGTTGTAGGTCTCCATCTGCCGGGCTATGTCCTCCTGCTCACTGCGGAGCCGGGCAATGTGGCCGATGTCCTTGAAGGCTTCCTGGACCTTGTGGCTGATGACCGGGTTGCTCTCGAAAACCGCATCCTGGGAGAGAATGCGCGCCGTAAGAGTGGCCTGGCGGCGCATGGAGGGATCGCCGGTCATGTAGACGGTGAGCCCGAAGCGTCCCAGGCGCTCCAGGTTCACGGCCGTGCGCTGGCGCTCCACAATGGAGGGCAGCAGCGTGTCGCGGGTGTCCGTGGCCAGGGTGTTGATGGTGGTCAGGGAGTTGCCCACGATGAGGGCCAGGCCGCAGAGAAGCACCACGGCGATGATGGCGTACATTGACAGGGTGGGGATGAGCGCCGGCCTGCGGCGGCTCTCCTCATGGGTGATGTCGTTCTCCTGCTGGTGGGGCTCCACGGGCACCGCCTAGTAGACGCTGAAGGGGAAGTAGGCCCGGTTGATGCGTTCGTAGGTGCCGTCAAGCCTGATCTGGTTCAGGGCCTCTTCCAGGGCTTCCCTGAGCTCGGTGTCGCCCTCGCGGACAGCGATGCACGCTTTGCTGGACGGGTCCGAGGTCTCCAGGGGGGCGCCGATGTAATCGAAGCGGCGGCCCTGTTCCGATTTCAGGAATTCATAGGCCACCAGGCTGTCGATGAGGAGGGCATCGATCTTGTCGCTCGTCAGGTCCGCGTAGGCCTCTCCCAGGATGGAATACAGTTTTATCGTGGCAACGTCCGCAAGGTTGTTCCGCAGGTATTCAGCCTGCACGGTGTCCTGCATGGCTGCAAGGGTCTTGCCCTCGAGTTGCTGTTTGGAGATCCCGCTCAGTTTTTCCGGATCGCCGATGAAATTGGTGCGCGAACGGTAGTAGGGCGTGGTGAAATCCACCAGCTTGTCCCGTTCGTCGGTCCTGGCCATGCTGGCCACGATGAGGTCGTACTGGCCGTCCACCAGGCCGTCGATGATCTTGGCCCACTCCACGGTCTGTATGGTGCATTCCGCGTCCATGGCCTTGCACAGGGCCATGGCTATGTCCACGTCGAATCCGGCGGGTTGGCCGTTCTGCATGTAGTTGAAGGGCGGGTAGTCTCCCTCGGTGGCCACGCGGAGTTGCGTTTGGGCCCATGCGGCATGGGCGGTAGCCAGGATCAGGAAAAAGGATAGGACGAAAGTGGTGGAACGCATGCACCCTCCCAGCCGCTGCGTTTTCGGCGGACACGGGAAACGGTTCGCCGGATATGGAGGCAAGTGTATGCGCAAGCCGGCCGCCTTGCAAGGCGGCCGGGGAGATTATCATGCTTCGGCGATTGCTTCCGCCAGGCTTCCCCAGTGGGCGGCGCCCAGGGCGCCGTTCATGTCCGGGTCGCCGGGGATGAGCATTTCCCTGCCCGGGCCGCAGCCGAGCCGTTCCCGCAGGAGCTTGACCATGCACGGGTTGCGGGCCACCCCCCCGCGAAGACCAGGGGGAAGGTCAGGTTCACCCGGCCGAGCATGTTCACGGTCCGTTTGGCTATGGAGCAGTGCAGGGCCAGGGCGATGTTTTCCGGGGCCACCCCCTGGGCCATGAGCGAGGTGGCTTCGGTCTCGGCAAAGACCGTGCACATGCTGTTGATGGTGGGCGGGTCATTGCCCTCAAGGGCGTAGCCGCCGAATTCCTCCACCGGGATCTGGAAGATGGTGGCCGTGTACTCCAGGAATTTTCCGGTTCCCGCGGCGCAGCGGTCGTTCATCTCGAACTTGCCGACTTTGCCGCCGGGCAGCAGGGCGATGGCCTTGGTGTCCTGGCCGCCGATGTCGAGCACCGTGCGCGCCTCGGGAAAGCAGCGCGTCACCCCCAGAGCGTGGGCCTTGATCTCGGTGATGGTTTCCACGGGGACGTCCAGTCCCAGGCCCTCCACGAGCTTGCGCCCGTAGCCCGTGGCCACGATCCTGCGCGGGGAGACGTCCCGGAGCAGCCTGCGGCACTGGCGCACGGGATCAAAGGTGGTGGGCAGGCGCTCTTGCCGCACCACCGTATTGTTCTCCATGATCACCAGTTCCATGGAACGGGAGCCGATGTCGATTCCAGCTATCATGGATGTTTCCCGTTACTTGACCATTTCCACGAAGGCTTCCACGCGGGTCTTGAGCTGTTCCACGTCCTCCATGCTGTAGTCCGTCTCGATGGCGAGCATGGGAACGCCCGCACCGGTGAGCACGCGGTCCATCTTCAGGGCCTCGTGGGCGTAGGGCTGGCAGAACATGAGCGCGTAATGGATCACGCCGTCCACATCCAGCTCCTTGGCCATGGCCTCGACGTTTTCCTCCCGCTCGGTGTTGGGGGTGAAGCAGGCACAGTCGATCTTCATGTACCGTTCGGCCAGGGCGTCGATCATGGTTTCCAGGCTGTCGCCCTCGTTGACCACCAGGTCGCGGCTGTTGCGGGTGCCGATGCAGGATTCCTCCCCGACCACCACCGCGCCGGAGCTTTCGATGATGTAGGGCAGCTTCCAGTTGGGCACGGCCATGGGACAGCCCGAGAGCATGAGGCGGGGGGTATTCGCGGGGACCACGCCCTGGGATTCGGCCACCCGGCTTTCCAACTCGTCGCACAGCTCGTTGATCTTCTGGGTGAAGCGCACGGGCTCGTCGTAGAAGCTGATCTGGTTGATGAGCAGGGCGTCGCGGCCGGAGATGGGCGCGGGCACAGCCTTGCGCAGCTCGTTCAGCCTCTGCAGGGCCCGGCGCTTTTCATTGACGATCCCGATGGCGTCGCGCAGTCTTTCGGCGGTGATGGTCATTCCGGTGAGTTTTTCCAGGGCGTCCTTGTAGCGCAGCACCTCGGCCTTCCACAGCTCCCGGGCCGTTTCGGTCTTCTGCTGCGGCACTTCCATGACGTACATGTTCACCAGGTCGCCGAAGGCCTCGTAGGTTTTCTTTTTCCCGTCGCAGGTGGTTTCGCCCACCACCATGTCGCAGGATTCGGTAAAGGGACAGAGGCGGGCCAGCTTGAAGCCCACAAAGGACTTGATGAGCGCGCAGGTGTTGCGCGGCACCAGGGCCTCGGCTGCTTCGGTTCCGGCCTCGGCGCCGGCGCACAGGCCCACCTGGATGGCGTTCGCGGCCAGGGTCAGCTCCTCGGGAACGAAGACACAGAAGGTGCCCACCACTTTCTTGCCCTGCGCCTTGGCGTCCATGATTTCCTTGATGCGCAGGCCGTGGACTTCGGAAAGCACGAAGTCCAGGTATTCGGCTCCCTTGAGCCGTCCCTGCTGGGAGAGATAGATGTCGCCGTAGAATTTGCCCAGCACCTCAAGCAGCCCGTCGTGCGCTTCCAGGTCCAGGTTCAGGTTTTCCCACATTTCCTTGTACGCGGATTCAGACATTTGGCCTCCGGTATGTTTTTTGGATTCCTGCATATGTCGCCCAATCCATGGGGGAGGACAAATACATATTACGAATGGGTGGCTTTCGCTGATATAGATGCAATCTATGTGATTGCGGGGAAATTATTATCATTTTGATGGAAACGGCACAGGCGGGAGCATGAAAAAGGCCGGTCCCGAAGGACCGGCCCCTGGTTTTACTCGGGAAGCTCCTGAGGCTTTGGGGTCACATAGACCGTGGTGGGCTGCTCGTAGCCTTCCTGGCCCACGTTGAAGAATTCCACGGCCTGTTGCAGTTCCTCGGCCTGCTGGGACAGGGCCTCGGAGGTGGAGGCCAGTTCCTCGGCCGCGGCCGAGTTGCTGGTGATGACGTCCTGCAACTGGCTCATGGCCTGGGCGATGGTTTCCACGCCGGTTTCCTGGTCCCGAGAGGCGTTGTTGATCTCCCGGATTTCCACAGAGGTCTGCTTGATCTCGGGGATCATGTTCTCGAACAGCTCGCCGGCCTCCTCGGCAATGCGCACGCTGCCCGAGGAGAGCTCGCTGATCTCCGCAGCCGCAATGCCGCTGCGTTCCGCCAGCTTGCGGACCTCGGACGCCACCACCGCGAAGCCCTTGCCCGCTTCGCCCGCACGGGCCGCCTCAATGGCCGCGTTCAGGGCCAGGAGGTTGGTCTGGCGCGCGATTTCCTCGATGATGGAGATCTTTTCGGCAATGGTCTTCATGTGCGCCAGGCTGTCCCGGATGGTGGCCCCGCCCTTTTCCGCGTCCCCGGCGACCCTGGCGGCCAGCTGCATGGTGCGCTCGGTGGAGGCCCTGGTCTGGGTGATGTTGGCGGAGAGCTGCTCCACGCTGGCCGAGACTTCCTCCACGGAGGCGGACTGCTCGGTGGTTGTCTGGGAAAGGCTTTCGGAAGAGGCCGAGAGTTCCTGGCTGCCCGAGGCCACGTTGGCCGCCGAGTCCTGCACGTCGTGGATCACGGAGCGCAGCTTCTCGCCCATGGCGTTCAGGGCCGAGATGATCAGCCCTGTCTCATCGGTCTGCCGGAGCTGGATGGAACCGGTCAGGTCGCCTGCGGCGATGGTTCCCGCATAGTTCGCCCCGGTCCTGAGCGGCCGGGTGATGATCCGGGAGATGAGCCAGGTCACCAGCAGGGTCAGCAGGGCCGCCGCCGCGGTCGCGCCCAGGGCGGAGGTGGAGAGCAGGGTGGTTGCGGCCTTGGTGCTGTTTACGGTTTCCAGCATGAGCTGGTTGGTCTTTTCCACTTCCTCGTGGATGAGCGGTTCTATCTTGTGGACCTCGTCCCGCAGGGTCTTGACGCCGGCGGTTATCACCGCGTCCTTCTCCACCAGGGCATGGAACTTGGCCTTGTAGTCGTCCAGCAGGCCATTCATGTTTGTCTTGTCGTCCCTGGAGATCGGAAGGCGGTCCGTCTTGGCGCTTATGGTTGCGATGCTCTCATCCACCTTCTTGATGTACTTGTCGGCCAGACGGAGCAGGTAGTCCTTTTCGTGTCGGCGGAGCATGAGCAGTTCCACCATGATGTCCCGGGTGGCGAAGCTTGCACCGCTCTTTTCCATTTCCTCGAACCTGGCCTCCAGGTTGTGGACGCTTGCGCGCAATTCGCCCTGCAGGCCCGAGTTCTGGTCCAGCCCGCGTTCCTCCCATGCCTTGACCACATTGCGGAAGGCCGTGGCATATGCCTGGATGTAGGTCTTGATGTTTTCAGCCGTCTCCAGGGCCTTCGGGTCGTTGCGCACGATGCTCAGCCCTGCGGCCTGGTCGGCCCGGCTCGTGATGTCCTGGACGTTGCCTTCGACACTCTTGAGGTATTTGGAGTCCTTGCGGGCCAGGAAATCCTTTTCCGAACGCCTGCACTGCAGCATCAGGTTTTCGATTCCCTGCATCAGCGATTTCTTGGTTTCCACCTGTTCGATAAGCGTCTCATAGGCGCTGCCCATGGAGGAGACAGCGTACTGGTAGGTCCCGATTGCCAGGAAGAAGATCACGGAAACAAGCGCAAAGCCGCTTCCCAGCTTTGCGGCCATTGGCCAGTTCTTGAAGGAAAATGATGACATGAAGCCTCCCGTCCCTGTTTGTTGCCCGAGGACATTGTTGCTTTGTTACAATAGTGCAACAAAGCCGGGAAGAAGTAACGGGGGCCTGTCTGAATTATAACAATCGGGGGAATGTCCCGGTTCAGGTCTCGATGCGGGCGACAACTTCCCTGCCGTCCGCATAGGCAAAGGCCATGCGCGGGGTGTTGTGGGCGAATCCGTAGCCGCCCCTGGGGTCGATGAGAATGATGCCGCCGTAGCCCTTGCCGCGGGTCTCCAGGGTCTCGATGGCCGAGGCCGCTGCCCGCATGGCGCCCTGTCCCTCGATCCGGTCGCAGGCTGTCTTGCACAGCACCACGCGCATGATGGTTTCGCCGTAGCCCGTGGCGGACGCCGCGCCGGATTCGTTGTCCGCATAGCCGCCCGAGCCGACGATGGGGGAGTCGCCCACGCGGCCGGGATGCTTGCGCGGGGTGCCGCCCGTGGAGGTGGCGCAGGCCAGGTTGCCGTCCCGATCCAGGGCCACGGCCCCGACCGTGTCCGAGGGGGCCTGCCCGGAAAAGGCGCTGATGGGCTTGAAGGATTCGTCGTTCTTGATCTTCTCGTAGAGCTTCAGCTCCCGCTCCGTGAGCAGCTCCTCGATGGGAACCTCGTCAAAGCCCTGGGCGCGGGCGAATTCCTGGGCCCCAGGACCCACGAGCATCCTGAAGTCCCTGGCGTCCATGATGCGCCGGGCCACGGACACCGGGTTGAGCAGGTTGCGCAGGGCGGCCACGCAGCCGAAGTCCAGGGTGCGGCCGTCCATGATCATGGCGTCCAGCTCGATGTCGCCCCGGGCATTGATGAATGCCCCGCGCCCGGCGTCAAAGGTGGGGTCCTCCTCCAGGATGTTCACGGCCCTTTCCACGGCCTCCAGGGCGGACATTCCCTGTTCCAGGAGGGGATGGACCGTTTCCACGGCCGCGCGCACGCCGTTGATGTGGGCCTCCACATGCTGGTCCGGGATGTCCCATGCGCCGCCGTGTACGATGAGCCGTGGTTTCATGATGCGCTCCTTATCAGCTTCTTTTGGTGAATCTGCGTTGCTTGCGGACCTGCCTGATGCTTTCGCCGGTGTAGATGGCCAGGGCCGTCCAGATGCAGCCGAAGGTGACCAGGCTGCCCGAGGTGAAGGGCTCCTTGTACAGGAACACTCCCAGGAGGAAGGCGATGCTCGGTGCCAGGTACTGGAGGATGCCCAGAGTGGTCAGGCGCAGCCTGCGCGCGCCAAAGGCGAACCCGAACAGGGGCATGGACGTGGCGATGCCCGCACCGACCAGGAAAAGATCTATATTGCCGGGACCGTGCAGGAAAGTGCCGTGCCCCGTGAATTGTAGATAGAGGAGATAGCCCAGGGCCAGGGGGGTGATGATGGCGGTTTCCACCAGCAGGCCCGGCAGGGATTCCATGGGCGCGGTCTTGCGCATGAGCGCGTAGAGGGCGAAGGTCACGGCAATGGCCAGGGCCATCCAGGGCATGTGCCCGATGCCCACGATGGAGTTGATCACCCCGGCCACGGCAAAGCAGACGGCCAGGGCCTGCATCTTGGTCATGCGTTCGCCCAGGAGCAGGAAGCCGATCAGGGCGTTCATGAGCGGGTTGATGTAGTAGCCCAGGCTGGTGGCCAGCACGTGGCCGTTGTTTACGCACCATATGTACATGAGCCAGTTGCTGCCCAGCAGCAGGCTGCTGACGGTGAGCATGCCCACTGTCTTCACGGACTTGAGCGGGGCCATGGTTTCGCGCCAGCGCCCCTGGAAGGTGACCAGCAGGGCGGCGAAGAGCAGGGACCAGACAATGCGGTGACAGAGGATTTCCAGGGGCGGAACCGTCTGCAATTGTTTCCAATACATGGGTAACAGGCCCCAGCCCAGAAATGCGGCAAGGGCGGCCAGGAAACCAGAGGTGTTGACTGGTGTATTTTGAGTAGTCATTTCAGTATGTTGTGAAAGATGAAAGTGGTAGTGTCGGCCAGAACGCTACACCCGACCGCAGGCGAGGTAAAGGCAAATTTACCCTCCAAAATATTTATTTTTTGTAGATTTATGCCGATTTTTCTTGACCAAAAACCCCGGGCAAGGCTACCGACGTTAGTGGAAGACCGTTTCGTTTGTTTGTCTGCGGGCTGTGGTCTTCCCGGTTCATGCCGAGTTCGCGGGCAGATTTCGTCGGGTTTCTTGATCGGTTTTACGGGAGATGTGTAGGTTCACTTCCAACCGGAACGATTTAGGCCTGATTGTTTCAAGGAGTTTATTGTGGCTAAGAACATCTATGTTGGGAATCTCCCCTGGAACGCCTCCGAGGACGAAGTACGCGGTGCTTTTGCTGCCCACGGAGAGGTCCTTTCCGTCAAACTGGTTAATGACCGTGAGACCGGTCGTCCTCGTGGATTTGGCTTTGTCGAAATGGAAGACGCCGACGCCGAAAAAGCCATTGAAGCCCTGGACGGCGAAGACTTCGGTGGTCGCCGCCTCAAGGTGAACGAGGCAAAACCGCGTCCCCAGCGCCGCTGGTAGACGAAATGAACCCCCGGTTTTCGGACCGGGGGCTTTTTTTTGCCTTTTACATGGGCTTGATAGGGATATCGAAGATGAAGTCGCTGCCCTTGCCCGGGAGGGATTCCACCCATATTTCCCCGCCGTAGCGGTTGATCAGCTCCCTGCAGATGGCCAGGCCCAGCCCGGTTCCTTCCTTTGCCCCGCTCAGGGTGTCGCCATGGCGCCGTTTCTGGAATTTTTCGAAGATCCGCTTCTGGTCCTTTTCCGGTATGCCGATGCCCGTATCCGAGACAATGAAGCGGATCACCCCGCCTTTTTGCTTGACCGTGATGCGCACCTCTCCCTTTTCCGTGAACTTGTGGGCGTTGTGCAGCAGGTTGATAAGCACCTGCTGCATGCGGTCCGGGTCCACGTAGATTTCCGGCAGGCCATCGGCCACGTCCAGGCTGAAGTGCACGGATGCGTCCTCCGCGAACTGGCCCATGACCGAATCATGGGCGGCCCTGGCAACTGCGCCCGGGGCGATCCACTCGTCGTTCCATTCCATGCGCCCGGATTCGATGCGGTTGAGGTCCAGGAAGTCGTTGATGAGCCTGGTGAGCCGTTCCCCCTCGCTTTTCACGATTTTCAGGTTCTGCCTGATGCGCTGGGCCTGCTTGCCGAAGGCCGGGTTTTCCTCGTCGCGGGGCGCGAAGTAGCGCTCGAAGTCCTTGAGGGTCAGCTTGGCGAAGCCCCGGATGGAGGTCAGCGGCGTGCGCAGCTCATGGGAGATGGAGGAGATGAGCCCCGACTTGAGCTTGTCCAGTTCCTTGAGCCGTTCGTTGGCCTCCTCCAGCTGCTTGGCCTTGTCCATGAGCTGCTTGGTGCGCTCCAGGACCATGGATTCGAGTTGTTCGTTGAGCCGGAACAGCTCCTCCTCGGTGCCCTTTTTCTCGATGGCCAGGGCCACCTGCTCGGAAACTGCGGTCATGAGCTTGATGTCCGCGTCCGAATAGTGGTCCTTGTCCGTATAGTGCTGCACGGCCATGGCTCCGATGGCCCGGCCCTTGATCGACAGCGGGACCCCCAGCCAGACTGCGGACGGCGTGCCCAGGATCTGAAGCTTCTGCTGGGCCTCCAGCCGTTCGGATTCCTCGCGGGTGATGAACAGCGGCTTGTTGGAGCGCACCACCTCCAGGGTCAGGCAGGGGCCCTTGATCTCGTCGAACTCTATGTCGTCGAAATCCGTGAAATAGGCGTCCACCTCGTCGCGGTGGTAGGGAAACAGGAGCTTCTTGTTCTCTTCGTCCGTCAGGGCGATGAAGAAGTTGGTGGCGTCGATGGCCTTGTTCAGGATGCCGTGGATGGTGGCGTAGAGCTCCTGCAGGTCCGAGGTGGTGCTGATGGCGTTGGATATCTCGTAAAGCACCTGGGTGGTGCGCTGGTTGGTCTTGCGCTCGGTGATGTCTTCGACAAATCCTTCATAATAAAGGAAATGCCCTTTGTCGTCGTAGACCATGCGCGAGGATTCGGAAACCCAGATCTTTGAGCCGTCCCTTTTTTTCAGCTGCACCTCGTAGTTGTGGATGCGGCCGTGTTTTTTCATGATTTCGGCCGTGGTCTCGCGGTCCTTGGGATTCACATAGAGCTGGGTCCTGATGTCCGTGACCTCGTCGATCATGGCCTGGGGACTGTCATACCCGAAGAGCGCGGCATAGGAATGGTTCATGGTCAGGAACCGGCCTTCGGGCGTGCTCTGGTAGACCCCTTCGAGGGCGTTTTCGAAAAGCGCCCGGTAGCGTTCCTCGGCCTGCTTGCGCAGGGTGATGTCGCGAACGGCGGTCACCCGTGTGGTCTTGCCGCGGAAGGAAAAGGTCTTGCCCTGGAATTCCACCGGGAAGGTTGTCCCGTTCTTTCGGATGCCCACCACCTCGTAAGGGGCCTCGTAGCCCATCTTGATGTGGTTGCGGATTATTTCCTTGTAATCCGCGGTGACGAAATCCGGGATGTAGCTGCCGGTAAATTCGCTGTGGCTGGCGCCGAACATTTCGCAGGCCGCATGGTTGGCGGCCAGGATCACTCCCTTTTCGGAGATGAGGATGCCCTCGAAGGTGGCCCTGGAAAGGGCGTTGTGCAGTTCCTCGCTTTCCTTGAGCGCCTGCTCCCCATACTTGCGGGCCGTGATGTCCGTGTGGGTTCCCGAGACCCGGTATGGCTTGCCCTCCTTGTTCTTGAGACAGCCGCCCCGGGAGAGGATCCAGCGCCAGCTTCCGTTCTTGTGCCGCATGCGGAATTCGGACTGGAACGGTTCGCCGGTTTCCAGGCAGTGGTTCAGGTTCATGACCGCCTGGTCCGCATCGTCGGGGTGTAGGCTGTCCAGCCAGCTTTGGTTCAGGTTGGGGAATTCATTACCTTCGTACCCCAGCATTTCCTTGTAGCGGGGGGAGTAATAGACCTCGTCCGACTCGATGTCCCAGTCCCAGATGCCGTCGTTGGCTCCCTGCACCACCAGGGAATAGCGTTCCTCGCTCTTGCGCAGCGCCTCCTGGATCTCCTTCATCTCGGTGATGTCCACCATGCAGCCGCGCGTGCCCACGATTTTTCCGCCGCGCTTGAGCACCTGCGGGTAGGTTTTGACGTAGAACATGGTGCCATCGCCCTTGACGGCCTTGAGGGTGCGCCCGGGGACGCGCTCACCGCGCTGCACCTTGTTGAAACGTTCGAAGGTGACTTCGATGTCGTCCGGGTGGATGAACTCCGTGACCTTCTTGTTTCGCCAGTTGTCGTTGGGCTTGGTGCCGAACAGGGCGTGGCACTCGTTGTTGACGTTGGTCAGCACTCCGTCCGGGTCGGTTTCGTAGGCCGCGATGGGCAGGTCCCTGAGCACATCCCATTCCTTGTCCAAACAGGCGGACAGCATCTTTTCCAGGTCCGCGACCTGTGCGTGCTTTTTTGTGAGCTCTTCAACGAGCTCCTGTTTGGTCTTCTTGCTCTGGCTGGTCATGTGCTGTTTCCGGTTGCAGGAGCGTACGCTTTGGAGACTATCTTAATCGGTCTGCAATATGAAGCCTGTTATTATTGTTCGGGAAGTCTGAGGCAGCGTGGGAGCAGGAAACTCCGGTTTCCCCGCCTCGCCTTTGTCTCTTTCCGTTTCTCCGGGGAGAGGCCTTGGTATCTATTTATAGAGATGGTCTTTCGGCGGTCACTCTGTTCAAGACTTCTTCTGCGGGCGGTATGGGGGCAGCGCTGCAAGTTCCTTTGGTTTTTCATCTCCTCAAAAGGCGTTTATCGACGTTTGTGGTGCTGCCTTTGCTCGGAGTTTCTCTGGGAGTGGTGGCAAATATGCTTTCGTTCAAGTGCTTTCGACGTGATATTTGTTTCATTTTTTTTGGGTTTGTTTGAGCAGTTTTGTTGTAACTGTTTTTGCCGAAACGAAGTGGAGATAAGCCGGGTGGATGTGTTTTGCTTTAGGATTGTTTTGCCAGGTTTTCTTGGGGATGAGGTTTCCATGATTGAGGCTGTTCCTTGTTCATGACGTGGTGTTGAATGTGTTGGCGACAGGTCTGCCTGCCGGGATATCGAAAGTGCTGGACTTGATTTCAGGAGGCTGATGGGTGTATGAGTCGCCTGCTTTCGTTTCAATTGAGCAAAAGTTTTTCATCGATTTTTGAATCTATCGGGTGCGGAAAAATCCATTTTTATTTTTGTTTTTTGGCGATAATGAAGACGTCGCGATGCAAAAAACTGAGGGAATGGAATTTGCCATCCATGATTATCCGATAGGGTATATTTCGAGATCTTGAAAAAAAATTGTTTTTAGTGCACAACTGTCCATCTACCGTTAGTGCCGGGAAAGGGGGAGTCGCCATTCCCCGGTGAGAGGGCCGTGCACTGCCGGAGTTCTTTGGAAACCAATCTATTTTGAGGAGGACGTATGAAACGCATCATTATCCTGATCGCCGCCATCGCCGTTGTTGCCATGATGATCGGCACCGCCTTTGCCGCAGACAAGCTCGTTGTCGCCACCGACACCAACTTCCCCCCGTTTGAATTCAAGGATCCCGCCACCGGCAAGCACACCGGCTTCGACGTGGAACTCTGGGACGCCATCGCCAAGGAAGTCGGTGTGGAATATGACCTTCAGCCCATGGACTTCAACGGCATCATCCCGGGCCTGCAGTCCGGCCAGATTGACGTGGGCATCGCCGGCATGACCATCAAGCCCGAGCGCGCCAAGGTCGTTGACTTTGCCGACGGCTACTACAACGCTGGTCTGCTCATTCTGGTCAAGGCCGATAACGCTGACGTCAACAGCATCGAAGATCTCAAGGGCAAGGTCGTTTCCACCAAGCTGGGCACCACTTCCGAAGACTTCGTGAAGAAGAATGCTCAGGCCGCGGATGTGAAGCTCTTCCCCAACAACGATTCCATGTTCATGGAACTCATGGCCGGCGGCGCTGACGCCGTCGTGTTCGACTCCCCGGTTATCGCGGACTTCATGAACAAGGCCGGCAAGGGCCAGGTCAAGGTCGTTGGTCCCCTGTATCAGGGCCAGTCCTACGGCATTGCCTTCCCCAAGGGTTCCGGCCTGGTCGTCAAGGTCAACGCCGCCCTCAAGAAGCTGCGTGAAAACGGAACCTACCGCGACCTGTATGTGAAGTGGTTCCAGACCGAACCCAAGTAACCGGCAATAATTATTACACTTCAGTGGAAGGGCGGCATTGTGCCGCCCTTCGTCGTTACGAATTTCGCGAGGAAATATGGCTTTCAACTTTGAACCCTCCGTGGTTGTCGAAACGTTGCCGCTGCTCATGCGCGGCCTGGAAATGACGGTCGTCATTACCATCGGCGGATTGTTTTTCGGTTTTGTTCTCGGGTCCGTCACCGGTCTCATGAAGCTTTCGCACAATTTTTTCGCGCGTAAACTTGCCGGTATATATATTGAATCCATCCGTGGGACACCCATGATCGTGCAGGCCTTGTTCCTGTATTTCGGCGTCCCCATGGCCTTGGGGATGCGCATTCCCCCCGTTGTGGCCGGGATCATTGTCATTGCCGTCAACAGCGGGGCCTACATAGCCGAAATCGTGCGCGGGGCCGTGCAGTCCATCAACCCCGGGCAGATGGAGGCCGGAAGGTCCATCGGCCTGACCAGCGGTCAGGCCATGCGCTATGTCATCTGGCCCCAGGCCTTCAAGCGCATGATTCCGCCTCTGGGAAACCAGTTCATCATCAGCCTCAAGGATACGTCGCTGCTGACGGTTATCGGCGTGGGCGAACTGACCCGCACCGGGCAGGAAATTGTGGCGGTGAACTTCCGGGCCTTCGAGGTTTATATCGCTGTGGCCATCGTTTATCTGGTCATGACCTTGAGCATTGCCAAGGGGCTCCGTGTTCTTGAAAAACGCCTTCAGATTGTGAAATAGGGGGAACCGAAATGATCAGAATTGAGAAATTGCACAAGAGTTTCGGCGACCTCAAGGTGCTCAAGGGCGTTGACCTGCACGTGAAAGCTGGCGAAGTGGTGGTCATTTTGGGGCCTTCCGGGTCCGGGAAGTCCACGGTCCTGCGCTGTATCAACAAGCTGGAAGAGCCCACTGCCGGGCGCATTCTGGTGGACGGCGACGACATCATGGATTCCAAGACCGACATCAACTACGTGCGCAGCGAGGCCACCATGGTCTTTCAGCAGTTCAACCTTTTCCCGCACATGACCGTGCTGCAGAACGTGACGCTGGGCCCCATCAAGGTGCGCAAGTGGAAAAAGGCCGATGCGGACCGGCTCGGGCTGGAGCTGCTGGCCAAGGTGGGGCTCAAGGACAAGGCCCACAATTACCCGGAGCAGCTTTCGGGCGGCCAGAAGCAGCGTGTGGCCATTGCCCGTTCCCTGGCGCTCAAGCCCAAGGTCATTCTCTTTGACGAACCCACCTCCGCCCTGGACCCGGAACTGGTCGGCGAGGTGCTGGAAGTCATGAAGCAATTGGCCCGCGAAGGCATGACCATGGTCGTGGTCACGCATGAGATGGGCTTTGCCAAGGAAGTGGCCGACAGGGTCATCTTCATCGACGAGGGCGTGGTGCAGGTGGACAAGGATCCGCAAGAGTTCTTTGCCAACCCCGACCATCCCCGGCTCAAGGATTTTCTGGGCAAGGTCGTCTCGCACATCTAGCGCAATCCGGACCTGTCTGGAGAGAACCCCGCTTCGGCGGGGTTTTTTATTTCTATAATACATGCGGCCTGAAAAAAGGCGTAGGTATGGGGAAGATGGGAAATCTAGAACTCCGGGGGAGACCATGTTGAGAAAATTATCCATCAACGCCCGCATGTTGCTGCTGACAGGGATCATGGCTCTGTTCACCTTTGCCTGCCTGTATGTCTTTACCCAGGGCGTCAGCTCCGTGGGGCGTATCGGAATCGACAGTTCCGTGGACGCCATGCTCAACGGGGAAAAGCGCAAGCTGCAAGTGGGGACGCACACCATTGCGGTGAGCCTTGGTGCGGCCATCGAAGGGAAATCGCCCGCCGAGCAGGTGGATATCATCCGCCGGCTGGTGGATGACATCCGGTTCGAGGAGGACAAGTCCGGATACTATTTCGTATACAAGGGCACCGTGAACGTGGCCTTGCCTCCCAAAAAGGAACTGCAGGACAAGGATCTCGGCAACCTTGCGGACAAGAACGGGGTCTATCTGGTGCGTGAACTGGACAAGGTAGCCAGGGACGGAGGCGGGTTTGTCGAGTATATCTGGCCCAAGCCCGGCAAGGGCGACCAGCCCAAACTTTCCTACGCCGAACTGATCCCCGGAACCAGCATGTGGATCGGCACCGGGGTTTACCTGGATAATGTCGAGGCGGAAAAGGGACGTATCGGCGGCCTGATCGACGATGTTACCGGCAGCTATATCTGGGGGATCGGCATCGCGGTCATTGGCTTTTTCGTCCTTGTCATCCTGCCCCTCAGCCTGTTTATCAACACCAGCATCGTCAGGCCGCTGGACGTTGCCGTGCAGGCGGCCGAGCAGGTGGCCCGAGGCGATCTGACGCGCACGTTCAACATCCAGTATGACGACCTCCCCGGCAGGCTCAACGCCATGCTCAAGCGCATGACCGAGCAGCTTCGCGATATTGTGGGCGAGGTGCAGCAGGGCGCGACCAACGTGGCGGGAGGCAGCAGCGAGGTGAGCGAATCCTCCAACGACCTTTCCGCGGGCGCATCCTCCCAGGCATCTTCCGTGGAGGAAGTTTCCGCAGCCGTGGAGGAAATGCTGGCCAACATCGGCCAGAACACCCAGAACGCCCAGGAAACCGAAAAGATCGCCTCCATGTCCGCCAACGACGCGGAAAGCGGCGGGGACATCATGCTTGAAGCCGTGGAATCCATGAAGGAGATTGCGGAAAAGATCGGTATTATCGAGGAAATTGCGCGCCAGACCAACCTGCTGGCTCTCAACGCGGCCATTGAGGCGGCCCGTGCGGGCGAGGCGGGCAAGGGGTTTGCCGTTGTCGCTGCCGAGGTCCGCAAGCTGGCGGAACGCTCCGGCACGGCCGCCGCCGAGATCAGCGAGCTTTCCACCCAGACCCTGGGCAAGGCGGACAAGGCCGGGGAAGTGCTCAAGAAGATGGTCCCGGACATCAAGAAGACCGCCGAGCTGGTTCAGGAGATCGCCACGGCGAGCATCGAACAGAACACTGGAGCCGAGGAGATCAACAAGGCCATCCAGCAGTTGGATCGGGTCATTCAGCAGAATGCCGCGGCTTCCGAGGAACTGGCGTCCACGTCCCAGGAATTGACGGGACAGGCCACGCAGCTCACCGATATCATGAACTTCTTCAATACCGGCCAGACCAGGGAGCGGCGCGTCGCCGCAACGAAGCGTCTCAAAGGGAAGACACCGCCCGCACTGCCGCAGCGGCAACCCCAGGAAGTGGAATCCGGGGGCGTGGACCTGGGCATGGACGAGGACTTCGAGCGTTTCTAGGTTTTCATGGATAAAGGAAGGAAGAGGCCCGCGTGAGCGGGCCTTTTTCATGATGCTGCAAAGGGTTGGCTCTTCAGTAGTTTCTCCAGATCCGCCGCTTTGATGGGCGGGGAGAAGAGGAAGCCCTGGGCATGGCCGCAGCCCAGTTTCCTAAGGGACTGGAGCTGCCTGGCGGTTTCCACTCCCTTGGCGACGGTTTCCACGTCCAGTGTCTCGGCCAGGGAGAAGATGGCGCTCAACAGGGATTCCCCCTCGGCGCGGTCGCTTTCCAGCAGCTCGGTGAACGCCTTGTCTATCTTGAGCTTCTTCAGCGGCAACTCCCTGAGTTGGAACAGGGAGGAGGGGCCGGTGCCGAAATCGTCCAGGGTGAACCCCACGCCCAGGGCGGAAAGTTCACGGATGATCGGAACGGCGGCCTCGGTGTATTCGAGCAGGGTCTGCTCGGTGATCTCGATTTCCAGGAGTTCGGGGACGAGTCCGGTGCGGTCCAGGATTTCGTTGACCTGGCCCACGAGCGTGCCGCGCGTGAGGGGCTGGGCGGAAAGGTTCACGGAAAGGCGGATGTTCTCGTGCCCGGCCTCCCTCCATGCGGCGCACTGGCTGCAGGATTCCTCCAGCACGTAGAGGTCGATGGCCCTGATGAGCGAGGTGCCCTCGGCAAAGGGAAGGAACTCCGCGGGTTGGGCCAGGGTGCCGTCCGGCTTGCGCCAGCGCACCAGGGCCTCGACTCCGGTTATCTCCCCGCTGTCGAGGTCGACCTGGGGCTGGTACCATACTTCCAGCCGGTCGTTTTCCAGGGCCTGATGCAGGTCCGACTTCAGTTGCATCTGGCCCATGGCCTGGCCGTTGAGGTCCTGGGTATACAGGCTGACCATGCCCTTTCCGGCGGTCTTCGCCTTGAACAGGGCCAGGTTCGCATTGCGCATGATGGATTCGGGCGTATCCCCGTCCAGGGGATAGATGGCAATGCCGATGCATACGGTCAGGTACAGCGGGCTTTCATCCAGGTCGAAGGCCTCGTCGAACAGTTCCAGGACCTTGTGGGCCAGTCCGGTGATGTTGGCGGTATTCGAGGATACTTCCGTCAGGATGGCGAATTCGTCCTTGGTCAGGCTGCCCACGGTGTCGTTGCTGCGCAGGGAGTCCTGGAGGCGTTCCCCCACCATCTTCAGAACCCGGTTTCCGGCCTCGAAACCGTGCTGTTCATTGACGGCGTGGAAATCGTCGATATCCAGAAACAGGACGCCCGCCAGGGATTTTCTTCTTCGGGCGCTGTGCATGGCGTGCAACAGCCGTTCGCGGAACAGCTGCTGATTGGGCAGGCCCGTGTTTTCGTCGTAAAAGGCCTTGTGCGTCAATTCCTGTTCGGTCTGCTTCCGGTCCGTGATGTCCAGCAGGGAGGCGATGCTCATCTTGGTGCCCGGGAACAGGGCCACGGTCAGCTCCACGTTGCGCGTTTCCCCCTTGCCGTTGATGAACCGGGTCTCGTAGCGCTTGGGGACAGAATGCTCGTCCTCGCGGCGCATGGCGTGGTATTCCATCATCCAGCGGACATCGTCGGGGTGGAAACACTTGGTCCAGCTCAGACCGGATTCTATCTGCTCGCTGCTGTAGCCGGACATGTTGTAGAATTCGCTGTTGCCCAGGGCAATGGTGGTGTCCTCGTTGACGATGACGCTGGCCGTGCCCGTGTTCATGAAGATGGTGCGGTAGCGGTTTTCCGATTCCTCCAGGGCCTGGCGCGTCTTTTCCTGCTCGGCGATGCTCACGAAGGTTTCCAGCAGGAGCGGCACTCCCTTGCGCGTGATGGGAATGACCGATTTGAGAATGGGGATCTCGCTTCCGTCCGCCGTCCTGAGCAGTCTTTTGCGCTGGTCGTAGGGCTGGTTCAGGTCCAGCACCGGGCATGCGCCCTGTTCGTTGGGGCAGACGAAACCGTGACACATCTTGCCGATGATTTCCCCGCACGGGAGGCCGATCATGTCGCAGGCATAGGGATTGGCCTCCACGATTTCCCTGTTTTCCACGGATACCAGCAACACGCCCACCTGGAGCGACTGCATCATGTTTTCCAGAAACCGTTCCTCTTCCTTTGTCTGCTGGAGCATGCGGTTGACGTCCCGGGCCAGGCTCGTGATCTCGTCGTTGCCGGGGATGGCGATGTCGTAGGCCTCTTCCGGATTGCTGGCCACCTTGGTGGCCTGCCTGGCCAGCAGGGAGATGCGGCCGAGTATACGGCGTTGGAGGAGCAGCATCGCCAGGCTGCCCAGGACAAGGGAGGCGAGACTGATCAGGGCGAAGTTCAGCCGGACCAGCCCCTGCCCCGCCCTGGATATGTCGGTGGGTTCCCGGAGGGTCAGGGTCAGTGCGGGAACGCCGTTGATGTCGTGCAGGACGGAGCGGACGTTGATGTATCCGTTTTCGCGCCAGATACGCGACTGTTGATCCTGTGCGTCATCGCGTTTCTTCGCGATGTCCACATGAAGATTGATATGGGCGTTTTTTGCGGCCCCTTCCAGGGCGGCTGTTTCCAGTATCCGGCCCATGAGCAGCCAGCCTCGATGCGGGCCCTGCTCGTTGCTGGTGAGGATCTGCTCGCAGGCCAGGATCCAGACGACGTCACCCATCTTGGCGATGCCGTTGAATCCCTTGCCGGTGAACCGCTTCCCCCAGGGGGCCACCCGGCTAAAGACGAAGTCCTCGAAGTCCCAGGGGATGGGGGAGAAAGAGTCCGCACCGGTTTCCAGGTAGGCTCCCCAGACCACCTGCCCCATGGTGTCGTAAAACCCGATCAGGTTGAGCCCCGACGAGTGGAAGGTCGAGGGAGGAAGGTTGGATTCGATGAATTCCTCGTTTTTGTCAGTGATGAATTGGTAGGTGTCGTCCCACCAGGCCCAGTCGCGCACCAGCGTGTTCAGAACGCGCGATTGCTGCACCGGGATGGACCTGGCCCGCTCCATGTCGCCCTGAAGATGTCTTTCCTCTATATCACGGAAGCGCGGGAGCAGGGTGAGCGTCGATGTGCAATAGATCACCGAGACAAGTATCCCGAATGCGAAAAGGAGAATCAGGAAGGTTGTCTTGCGCAATGACAGCATGCCGATCCCATGGTTCAGGTTCCAAGCCAAAAACAGCCACTTATGGAATCGTTACGCATGATTGTGCCCGGTTTCAATTATTTCCGCTTTTAAAACGATTGCTTTTCTGGATGGGACCGCCCGATTCTGCGAATATAATGTTCGGGGCGTCTGGCATGTGTTCCCATACAATGCGGTCGCACGTGCGAATGGATTCGGGCGGCCCGGCAAACCTCGCAATGAGGGTTGCCTTGATGGCGAGGCGCCGGTAAGCTGTGCAATGGCTGGTGTTCATCGTGAAAACAGGTCTTTTGCTGGTCCGGGATAGGTCATGAAAATAATTGGTATCCTCTGTTTTTTTCTTGTGTTTTTGTGTTCGGCTCCGGCCGGGGCGCGGGCTGAATCCATCACCCTGTCCGCGGACGAATGGTGTCCGTACAACTGTGGGGTCACGGATCCGCTCAAGGGATATGTCTTGGATATCGCACGTGAGATCTATGGCAAGGAAGGCATTGACCTGCGCTACGTGACCACCTCGTGGGAGGACGCCCTCCACAAGACCCGGGCGGGCGTGTACGAGGGGGCCATAGGCGTTGCCAAGAGCGAGGCCCCGGATTTTGTTTTTCCGGACCAGGAAGTGGGGCGGAGCGGCAATGTCTTTTTTACCACGGTGGAGAGTTCGTGGACGTTTACCGGGTTCGATTCCCTTGCAGGGCGGCGGCTCGGCGTGAGCCGGGATTATTTCTACGGCGAAACCATGATGCAGTATCTTGAAAAGGCCGTGGAGGGGGTGGATGTCATCTATGCCCTGGGCGCGCAGCCCCTGCGGGAAAACCTGGAGCGCCTTGTGGACGGTCAGATAGACATGATTCTCAGCGATGCCAATGTGCTGCTGTTCACTGCGCGCGACATGGGCCTGGCTGGAAAGATTCGTTCCGCAGGCTCCGTGGGTGAACCCGACCCGGTCTATGTCGCCTTTTCGCCCAATCTGCCCCGGGCGCGGGTCTATGCGCGCATGCTGGACGACGGCATGGCCAAGCTGCGCAGCACCGGAAAGCTCCGGGAGATCCTGCAGCAATACGGGCTCGAGGATTGGCGCGAGTCTCCGCTCAGATGACGGATTCCATGTCCGGGAAGATCCTTTCCTCGTCGTACAGGCCGGGGTGCTGTTTTTCGAGTTCGGCCATGGTTGCGAAGTAGCCGTCCCAGCCCCTGGCTTCATCGAATTTCCGCTTGTCCACGAAGACCTTGAATATGGTTCCCCTGGGGCATTTGGTCATGTTCAGTTCCAGGACCCCCTTGGGAGTGGTTTCGGTCCAGAATGCGGACCATGCGGTTCGGTCTCCCTCGGTTTTCTTGTACTTTTCAAAGTAGGCCTCGAAAATGGCTTCGATTCTTTTCCGATCCATGGTTCCTCCTTTGCCCCAGCATGGCATGAAACGGTCGTGAAGCCAACGCGGTTCCAGCTTTAATTCCCCTTGTAAACGGGTTGATTGTTGGGCTGGCCTCACGTATTTTTAGACGGGTTTGGTATAATTCAGTGGATAACGGTTTCCCTGTTTTGCGTGAAGGATGATATGCCGGAAGAAAGCAAAGAGTACGAGGTGATGGGGGTTTATTCCCACAGTCCCAAATATCAGTACCAGTTCGGGGAACGGACGTCCCGGTACAGACACGGCACCTATTGGTTTGTGCGCAGGATAAACGAGCGCAACTACGAGGTGCAGCCCCTCAATGCCCACAACATCCCCTCCGGCGTGCGCAAGGTGGTGGATCGGGAGACCTTCCTGAAATACTACACCCCGGAACTGGAGTATTACCGCAACAACATGATTCCCTGCCTGGAATCCCTTCACAAGAAGGTCCGTATGGGCAGGCGCTATTTCAACCTCGGCAGGCTTGACGAAGCCGAACGCTCCTTTTGCGAAGCCATCATCATGCACGACGAGAATGTGGACGCCAACATGGGGCTCGGCGGCGTGTACGCGGAGCAGCGGGAGTTCTCCAAGCTGCGTCAGCTCATCGACAAGCTCGTTACCATTGACGAGGTTTTTCGCGAGGAGCAGCGGCACAAGTTCAACGCGTTCGGCATAGATCTGCGCAAGCGCGAGCTTTACGACGACGCCATCCGGTTCTACCGCAAGGCCCTGGAGGTCAACAACAGGGACGAGCACCTGCATTTCAACATTGCCCGGGCCTATCACGGCAAGGAGGACCTGGAAATGGCCGGGCAGCATCTCAAGCTGGCCCTGCGCATCAATCCCCGGCTGCGAGAGGCCGAGGCGTTCCTTGTCTCCATCCGGCGCGAACTCAGGAATCAGCAGAGCGACCGGGACAAGGAGCGGGAATGGAACCGGCAGAACAAGAAACCGGGCTCCATTTCCCTGGATTAGTCTTTTCCCATTTCGTCCAGTTTTTTCAGAACAGCATCCAGAACCGTTTCCACGGGCATGTCCCGGACATCGACGCCGGGATCCCCGGAGTTGAGGTTGGTGTGCATGTCCGCCAGGGGGCGCCAGTTCTGGTAGGTGTGTTCCGCGAGAATGGCCACCATGGGGGCGTCCACGGCCGCGGCCAAGTGCATGGGGCCCGTGGAGCTGGTGACCATGAGGTCGCAGGTCTTCATGAACGCGCCCAGTTGCTCCAGGCTGCCGCCCGGGTAGCGGATGCAGCGGGCCGACCATGCAAAGCCCTCAAAGAGTTCCGCGTCGCCGGGTCCTCCGATGACGTAGACTTCCACCTTCCGTTCGTCCAACAGTCGTGTGGCCAGTTCCCGGAATTTTTCGGCCGGCCAGCGGGTCTGCACCTTTTTGGCGTTGCCGATGAACATTCCGATGCGGCGCAGGCCATCCTGCCGGGGGAAGCGTTTTCGCGCCTCGGCGGCAAGGCTCTCGGCGACCGGGAAGACCTGGGATGTGTCTGTTGAGGGCGCGCCCAGAGCCTCTGTGAGTCGGAGCTGCTTGTGCACCATGTGCTCGTTGGAAATGTCCGGTATTGTGAACGTATAGGATTGTTTTGTCTTCTTGACGTCATACGAGGCGCGCATGGGAGCCCCCGTGCACCGGGCCAGGAAGGCCGCCGTGCTGGATTGGGCGTTCAGGCTGATGACCCAGTCGTAGCGGGTAGCCCACAATTTGAGGAGCGCCATGGGCCAGCTCCAGATCTTGTTGGGGTGGAACACATAGACGTGGTCCAGGTGCGGGTTGTTGTGCACCACCGTGTGGTTGCCCTGGCTGGCCGCCATGTCGATGCGCGCATTCGGGAACTGTTCCCGCAGGGCGCGTATGGCCGGGGTGGTAGTGAACATGTCGCCGATGCGATCTATGCGCACGATCAGTATTTTTTGGGGATCGGTATTCATTCGGTGTTGTTCGTTAAAAGTTCCGAGTAGAAGCAGAGCAGGGCCTTCCAGGCGCGCATCGCGGTTTTTGGACAATATGCCGATCCCGTGGCCGGGTCTTCAGCCAGGGTCTCGTTGGAAAAACCGTGACCCGCATCCGTGTGGAGCTGGATGCGGCAGTCCACTCCGGCCGTGCGCATTTCCTCGGCAAGGACCGGGATTTCCTCCATGGGCACGACCTTGTCCCGAACTCCGTGCATCACGAGAATGGAGCCTTGAACCTTTCCTTTCGCGCACGGGTGCGGGGTGTTGAGATACCCGTAAAAGCTCGCGCTGCCAAGCAGCGGTGCGCCGGACCGGGCCAATTCCAGCACCGCGCAGCCGCCAAAGGAGAATCCCAGGGCCAGCAGCCGGTTCGGGTCCGCGCACGGGCTTTGCGCCAGGGCCTGCAACCCGGCCCGGGCCCTTTGCCGCATGAGCATCCGGTCCTGCCGGTAGATGCGGGAATATCGGCTGGCTTCGGCGGCGTCCCGGGGGCGCACCCCCTTGCCGTACATGTCGCAGGCCAGCACCGCATAGCCTTCGGCGGCGAGCCGGTCCGCGTGGACGAGCACATATTCCCCGATGCCCATGAATTCATGCACCAGCAGCACGCCGGGGCGGGGGGCCTCCGTCGCCGCGTCCACGACCAGGATGCCTTCCAGCGGGGTTCCATCGTGTACGTAGGCCAGGGGCGTACGGGTGATCATGCGAAATCCTCTTCCGAGAAGAACGTTCCCAGTATGCGTGCGGATTTTCCGGGCTGGTAGCCTTCCTCGTCGCTGCCGCCGTGATGGTAGGCGCACAGCAATCGTCCGTCGGGCAGGGAGACCCACCCGGAATAGCCGAAGTCGCCGGGATTGGCGTCCCGGTCGTTCTTGAGTTCCAGCACGTGGTCGCGTTTCCACTGATCGGGCAGGCCGTCTTCGGATTGCCAGCTCCAGGAGTACTTCCGGTGGTAGCCCGGTTCCTCGGTCTGCAGACGGACCCGTTTCCAGGTGCAGTCCACGGCGTTGTCCTCAAAGGGGTACGGCGCGCCGAACAGGATGGGGCGCGTTTCCGCGTCGTCGCCGGGCACGTCCAGGGCCAGGCGTTCCTCGCCGTTGACCAGCAGGGAACACCGACCCCTGTCGTAGGCCAGCCGGATGACATTGAAACGCCCCTCGGGCAGCGGGACGCCTTCCGGGCTTTCCATGTCTTCGCGGGCGGGCCGGGGAACGATGCGGTCGGGGAAGAGCATCCACCACAACCCGGCAAAGCGGAGGCCGCAGCCGTTTTCGCCGGCCAGGTCCACCCTGACCTCGACCTCCATTTCCGCCGTGGCGTGGCGCGGATCGGTGAGGGGGCGCAGGGCATAGCGCACCACTTCCTCGGCTCCCGGCCCGGAAACCACGCGCAGCCCCTCTTCGGTCAGGCTGGGCGCGCCCGGGGCATGGCCGTGCACCCGGAAGTCGTCCAGCTCCTCCAGGCTGCCGAGCCATGCGGCCGTGCCCCGGTCCGGTCCCACATCCCGGTAGGTGACCAGCAGTTTCCCCGAGGGAGTCAGCCCCAGGGTGGGGCGGTGTCCTATGAGCGGGGTGGGGCGCGGATCGCTCCAGGTGTTCCCGTTGTCGCTGCTTACGCAGAGGTACATGGGTTCGTAGACGAAACTGTTTTCACGCAGCAGGGCGATGATGCGGCCATCCTCCAGCCTGCACATGGAAGCCTCGCACAGGACCAGGTTGCGGTCGTTGGCCATGACCGAAAGCGGTTTCCAGACCTGGCCGCGGTTTTCGGAGATATAGACCATTTGCTCGGCCGGGGCCTGGCGGATGGCCGGGTGGGCATGGGTGCCCCGGTGGGAGTGTGCGGCCGTGAGCAGGGTTTCGGCGTCGATCTCCAGAACCCTGTCGATGAGCCCGTGCTGAATGCCCGAGGTCTTGACCTCAGCCCAGTTGTTTCCGTTGTCGCTGCTCCACAGGGCGGCCTTGTGCATGTCTTCCAGAAGGAGGATGTGCCCGTCGCCGAGCCGGGTCAGCCGGGGGCAGTGGCTGCGTTCGGAACGCACGATGCGCGGCTCGGACCAGGTGGCACCGTTGTCGTCGCTGTGTTTGGTCAGCAGGAAGCGGCGGTTGCCCACGTGCTGGTCGTATTCGTTGTAGGCCACGATCAAGCGCCCGCTTGGCGTGGCGCAGATGTCCGGAAAGCAGAGATAGTGTCTCGCTCTCCGGTCGATGACCACGTGGCGCTTGGCGTTGTCGCTGATGCTCGGCATGGCGTTCTCCTTGGTTCCCTTGTGCGGGGCATGAAAATGCGGTAGCTCTCAGAGAGTCCGTCAACCGGTTATTCATGCAGGAAAAAAACACGATCTTCAAGTCGCAAGGCAGGTGATATGGAAACCCCGATGCCCTGGATCCTGGGGCTCTCCCCTTCTTTTTCGGTGCCTGTCGCCGCCGTGCTCGGGCTGGTGCTCGGAAGTTTCTATACGGCCTGCATCCATCGTTATGTCGCGGAACTGTCCCTGATACGTCCGCTCCGTTCCTTTTGCCCGCATTGCGGGACATCCCTGGCCTGGTACGACAATCTGCCCCTGCTGAGCTACCTGCTTCTCCGGGGGCGCTGCCGTCATTGCAAAAGGCCCATAGGGCTGCGGTATCCGGCGGTTGAATTCCTGTCCCTGGCCTGGGCCGTGGCCCTTGTCCTCAAGTTCGGCCTTTCCCTTCCCTGGCTCATCTACATGGTTTTCGGCGGCCTGTTCATCGTGGGCAGTTTTATCGACTTCGAATTGTATATCCTGCCCAATCGGATCACCCTGGGCGGCGCGGTGCTGGCCCTGGCCGTTCAGGCGTTTTTCGGCTGGGCCGCTCTAAAGGGGGCCCTGGTGGGGGCTATGGCCGGAGGCGGCTTTTTCTGGGTATTGCAGCAGGGCTATCGCATTGTCCGAAGGGAGGAGGGGCTGGGCACCGGGGACGTGAAGCTCATGCTCTGCATCGGGGCCCTGGTGGGCGTGGGCGGGCTGCCCATGACCATACTTGCGGCCGCGGTCTCGGCCCTGGCCGCCAGCGTGGTCTACATGCGCCACCCCGACGGCAGCGGCGTTCGGACCCGCATCCCGTTCGGCCCGTTCCTGTGCCTGGGGGCCATGCTCCATATCCTGGCGGGCAACGAGGTCCTGGCCTGGTATTTTTCCCTGTACCGCTAGCTAGCGTCCCCGGTCCGTCCTGTTGGACTCGGCCAGGGTCATGGGCGGTTGGGCGCTCTTTTTTTGCGCTGCCGCCGGTTTCTTTTTTGTTTTGGACGCCAGTTCCGTTTTCACGGCCTGCGGGGCCCTGGCCGCCTCGGGATGCTTGAGGAAGGAGATCACCTTGTGGACCCCCTCCACCTGCTGGGCCTGGGCAATGATCTTGCGGCGTTCCTCTGCGTCGTTAATGACCCCGAGCAGGATCACGTCGCGCTGGACGACCTCCACGCGCACCGGGGTGCTGGTCACGTCCATGTCGGCCATGAGCCGGGCCCGAATCTGCGAGGACAGGAGATAGTTCCGGGTGGTGGAACCGTCTTCCGACGCCTCGGAAAGGTACAGGCGGCGAATGACGCGTTTCTTGTCTGGAATGGCGTCCATGATCTTCATGACCTCCCGCAGCTCCTCCTCGCCATCATACTCGCCCACAAGATAGACCTTGCCGTAGTAGCAGTAGGGCGTGACGCCCACGGGATCGACCTTTTTGTTCTTGATGAATTCGGCCTTGATATGGCCTTCCAGCAGGGCGTCCTTCATCTGCTGGTTCGTGCTGCGTTCGTCCACGGCGGTTTCGTAGGCGCAGGTGGTTCCGTCGAACATGGAGGAAAAGTAGGTGGGCGCGCCGGGAATGAATCCGATCATGACCGGAAGCGCGGAACAGCCACCCGTCGCCAATGCGGCGGCCAGCAACAACGCAGGCAATGCGGCTCTCATGGTGTGCTCCCCATTTGAGTTGACCCGATGGAAGGGATAAGCAACTTTCCTGCCAGCAAAAAATGCCGCCCTCGGCCCGTGATCACGGTGCCGGTTTCCATGAAACATGGAATCGTTCAATGGGACGATCTAAATATTATGGATCGTTAGGGGCGATTATGAACAATAAACAGGTGTTTGAACGCTTTGTCAACGGGCCACGACAACATAGTCGACAACCCGCTGGATGCCGGGCGTTGTCCGTGCGGTGTTCAGGGCGTGCCGCTTGAGCTCCGGGGTGGCCGCCGGGCCCATGACCACGGCGGTGCGCTGCACCACGGCGATGCGCAGTGGGCTTGTGCCCAGGGTCGTGTCTTTCTTGAAGCGTTGGGAGAGGGTGGTGGTGAGCTGCCGGTCGGTGGAGACATCGCTCAGGTCGGAGACGGGAAAGAAATGGGTGGTCAGGGATTTGATGCCCAGGACCGAACGGGCGATTTCCGTGGCGCGCTGGCCGTTGGGGCGATCCAGGACCTCGCCCACGAGGTAGACGTGTCCTCCGAAGGAATAGGGAGACAGCTCCGGGTATCCCTTGATGAGCAGGCGTTCATCCATGCGCCGTTCAATGACCGCGTCGGAGCAGGCCATGGGCTTGTTGAATTCCACTCGCTCCCGGGGGAGGTAATCGTCCGCCAGCATGGCCGCGTCGTATCCGGTCATGCCGTAGCCCGCCACCTGCACCACGGGGGCCGCGGCGCAGGCGCACAGGAAAAAGCTTAGGGCGATCATCAGAAAACGGAACATGTCACTCCGCATTGGTAGACAATGATAAACTCTTGAGAATGTCTAAACCGTCCCCTGCGTTTGGTCAATGCGCGGCCGGATTTTCCTTCACGACCAGCAGGTAGGTGCTGCCGGAAATCTCCTGGCTGTTGATGATCATGAGGTCTTCGGGCCGGTCCTTCCATTCTTCCCAGTGGTGCTTGCGGATGACCAGGACGACCTTGTCGTGTTCCTTCAGGAACTGGTCCAGTTCTGGCCAGCGTCCGGTTTCGAACAGCTGGTGCCCGGCATAGTAGGTGAAGATGCCCGGGTAGGTCTTGAAGGACATGGGGGCATAGCCCTTGTCCGCGAATGTTTTCAGCAGCTCGGCCTGCGGCCTGGGGCTCATTGCCGGGTCCAGGGACGGGGCCACCAGCAGGCCCACGGGGTAGAGCCATGCCGTGACCGTCAGGCAGAGGAGCAGCATGTTGGCCTTGGGGCCGGCATTGCGCTTCAGGTATAGGAGCGTTCCGGCCGCCAGCAGCACCAGGGAGGCGAGGGCGAGACCGCGCACCGGCGTCTGGAGCGGCGCCAGGTCCGCGCCCAGGAACAGGCCCGCACCCATCAGTGCGCAGAAGCTCGCCAGGATCACCCAGAGCCTGCGGCTGCGGCGCTCCAGGAGGTTCAGGAGCGGCTCGGCCATGAGCAGGGCCAGGGCCGGGAACATGGGTAGGATGTAGATGAGCACCTTGCCGCTCAGGCTGGAGAGCAGCACAAAGGTGCCCAGGAACAGGCACCAGAGGAATGAGCGCCTGCCGTTTTCCTGGCGGCGTTCCCGCAGGATGCCTTTCCAGAACCGGGCCGTTGCCAGTCCCTTCCAGGGCAGGGCGACCGGGAACAGGGTCCATGGCAGCCAGGCCAGGGGCAGGGCGATGAAATAGTATTGCAGGGATTCCCGGTGGTGGAAGGTGTTGGTGGCGCGCTGCACCACGTGCTTGCCGATGACCGTATCCAGCAGGAAGGACGGTCCCTGGTCCAGCATGACGCCCAGCACCCACAGGGTCAGCATCCCGAGCATGACGCCCAGCCCGGCCAGGAAGCGCAGGGTGAACAGCCGCCTGGGCTGCCCGCGCCACAGGCTCCAGAGCAGCAGGGTCATGACCGGGATGATGAAGCCAAGCGGCCCCTTGATCAGGGTGGCCAGTCCGGCCAGGGCGAATCCGGCCACGGGCCACGGCCCCTGCCTTTCGTTGGTCAGCGCCCGGAAAAAGCAGGCGCAGGCGCCGACAATGGCGGCGCTGAAGAGCAGATCCATCCGGGAATAGTGGAACAGGCCCACCAAAAAGAAGTTGGTCAGCAGGATGAGCACCGCGCCGAGGGATATATCCCTGTTGAAGCCCAGGGTGCGGGCCAGGGCGTAGGAGGCGTAGAGGAACAGCAGGCCGGACAGGGCCGCGCCCAGGAAGAATACGGTGGGCATATCCGCCGGGGTCAGTGTATCCAGCAGCCACAGGAACCAGAAATACACGGGCGGCTTGTCCGGGTAGGGCAGGCCGTTGAGGGAGAGCACCATCCAGTGGCCGTGTTGCGCCAGGTTCTGGTAGGCGTCGGCGTAGCGGACCTCGTCCGAGAACCACAGGGCGCGGTTGTTCAGGGTGAACCAGGTCTGGGCGGCCACGGTCAGGGCCGTGAACAGCCAGGGGTGGTTCTTGCAGATGTCCCAGATGCGGGTGCCGAGCGTATTCATGCTATTCCTTGGGAGCAAATGTGTTGATGGCGAAACCGGAAACCGAGCCCAGCAGCCAGCCGAAAAAGACGTCCGTGGGGTGGTGCCAGCCCAGGTAGACGCGGGAGAGGGCCACCAGGGCGATGACCATGCCTATGAGCAGGGAGAACAGGACCTGCCTGTTGCGCAGGGCGAAGGGCAGGGCCGCGCCCGTGATTTCCGTGGTGTGGCCCGAGGGCAGGGAGTGCATGGATCCGCTGTGGCTCATGGGCTGGAACAGGCCGTCGTATCCCGGCCGGGGCCTGCCGATGGTGGTCTTGAGAAAGCGCACGGCCATCAGGGCAATGACCAGCTGCACCACGATGTAGACCCCCACAAAGCGGGCCAGCTTCCTGTCTCGGGTGCGCCATGCCTTGAACAGCAGCGCCGCGTAGATGACATAGAAGGCCGCGTTTCCGAAGTCGGTGACGACCTGGAGGATGGGGGTCAGGACCGGGGCGTTTTCGCGGTAGGCCCTGAAGTATTCCGCCACCTCGGCCTCGCTGCCGAAGGAGAAGAACATCCAGGTCAGGGCCGCGACAAGGGGGGCCGAGGCCAGAATCCAGTGGAATATGGTGCGCTGTGTCTGCATTGCAATGCTTGTAGGCCGAAAGAGGGGCCGGGGCAAGGCGGTTTACTGGCCGTGGCCGTTCCCGTCGTAGTCGCCGAAAGTGTAGCGCTCCCATATGTCGCGGGATGCGCCCAGTTCCTTGAGGATTTCCCCCAGTTTTTTGCCCTCCTGCTTCCAGTACTTGTAGGTATGGTCGGCGCAGGCAAAGGGGATCACCAGGTCCCCTTTTCATTGAGGTAGGGTTTGTTGTCGTCCATGGAGGGGTGTTATTTCAGGAAACCCGGCGCAATTCAAGTTTTTCAAAAGAAAACCCCCGCCTGTCAGGGGCGGGGGCCATGTTTTTTCGTGTCCGGATCGTTTCAGGCCGCGGATTCCGCGACGTCCACCGCCACGCAGCGGTCCACTTCCCGGATTTTCTTGAGCACGTTCTTGGCGATGCGCTTGAACTCGCCCAGGTCCTTGGGTTCGTAGTGGTGCTTGGCGCGCGTCAGGCCCGCCATGTCGATGGATTCGTTGAACAGGTACGGGATGTACAGGGGTTCGCTTTTCACGAACAGCTCCACCTGCTCCAGGGTTTTGTGGATCTCGTTCTGGTTCTGGCCGACCTTCTTGAACAGCTTGGTCAGGCGTTTTTCCACGTTGCGCAGGGAGACGGTCCATTCATGGCTCATGGCTTTGATCAGGAGCCTGTTGCCGCTGGTGCGGCAGGCATGCAGGCGGCCCATGAAGGTATCCACGCTGCCCGGCGCCGAGGCCAGCAGCCCCTTGAGATGCGCCTGCTCCAGGTCCACCATGTGGGTGCCCTCGATGATTGCGCCGCCCCCGTAAAGGTTGAAAACGGCCAGGTTGGACTTTCTGATGTCGTCTTCCATTTCGCGTTTGGAGGCCAGGTACTGGACCGAGGAATAAATTTCCTCCCCATGCGCGTTGGTGAGTTTCTGGTGGTACCTGGGATTGAATTCCTTGATGACGCGGGAGGCGTGGTGTCCTTCCGAGTGGGTTCGCCCTCCGGACCATGCATAGTCCTGCCCCACCAATACAATGTGGCTGACCTGCAGCCAGCGCAGGAAGCGGGTCAGGGTCAGGCTGACGTTGCCGCCCGCGTCCAGAACCAGTTCCCGGCCCTGCATGACGAAGGTGCCCATGCCGCCCACGGTCCACAGGGGGATGGTGGGGCCGGGGTACCGCTTCACCAGTTCCGGGTTGCATTTGGTGGAGTAGATCAGGGGCACATCCTTGGCGAATTCCGGATCGAGCCGGTCATAGGTCTTGAGCATGCTGGCGTCGAAGTCGATGGCCAGGCAGAGGTCGGGCTTGAAGCCGTGTTTCTGCAGGATCGGCATGGTCTGCAGTGCGGTGGTGTACAGGGCGTAGCCCCGGTTTTCCAGGATTCGGGGGATGTACTCCGCCAGGGAAGGACCGGCGCCGAGGATGACGGCTCCCACGCCCTTGGCCGCGCCTTCCAGGGACAGCAGGCTGCCGTCGCCCATGGCGCGCTTGAAATTCTTGAGTTCGTTGCCCACCATGGTGTCCTGGCGGAAGCGCAGGGTGGCCAGCTCCACGGTGAAGTTTTCCAGCTTGTGTTTGACGATGCGGCTCCACTGTGCGTATTCCGGGCCGATCTGCTGGCTTGGAACGTCCAGGCGCAGGTGGATCTGGCCGTAGATGTACTGCAGGTCCAGGTTCTTGATCACCTGGTAGATGTAGTTCTCGTCCGGGACGCAGAAATGCAGTTTCTTGTTGACGATGAACGGTTCGTAGTCGGTCTGGCCCAGGCAGGCCATGAGCACGTCCGGACGCGGTTCCACCACGATGACCTTGTGGGAGTCCGGCGAGTTCATGAGCAGGTGGTTGAGCCCGTACCCCACGTTGCAGCCCACGATGATGCTGGCGCTGGTGTGGGCCTTTTCCCCGGGGATCCATTTTTCATAAAAACTGAAGGGCGGCATGGATTCGAACATGCCCTTGCCGTTGTCCAGCTTCCAGTCGATGATCTTCCACTTGTTCTCGAAAAGTCGCTCGTGCAGGGCCTGTTCGTCATATTTCTGGCTGGAGAGCCATGCGTAGAGGGGATGCCCTATTTTTTCAAATATTTCGAGGTTCTTTTTGAGGAAGGGGTAACCTGCCATTTCATGGTCCTTTCGTTGTGGGTGATCGGTTGTCGATCTGAAAATGCACTTTGTGTGCCAGTTGCAGAGAGCTGGAATATGCCCTAGTCTGCTGCAAGCTGAATCTCATAATTTCTCCACGATTCCAAGGAAATGCCATGAACAGCCGTCTTTTGGACCATATCGGCGACACCCCGCTGGTTGAAATCCGCAATCTATCTCCCAATCCCCACGTCAAGATTTTGGCCAAGCTCGAATCGTGCAATCCGGGCGGCTCCATCAAGGACCGGGTGGCCAAGGCCATGCTCGAGGCCGCCGAGGCCTCGGGCGAGCTGACGCCGGACAAGACCGTCATCGAGGCCACCAGCGGCAACACGGGCATCGGCCTGGCCATGGTCTGCGCGGTCAAGGGGTACCGGATCAAGCTGCTCATGTCCGAAAGCGCCAGCGAGGAGCGCAAGATGATCATGCGCGCCTACGGTGCGGAGATAGAGCTCACCCCCGGGCACATGGGCACGGACGGGGCCATTGAACTGGCCTACCGCCTGGCCCGTGAGGAGCCGGACAAGTATGTGCTCATGGACCAGTACAACAACCCGGCCTGCGTGGACGCCCACTACCACGGCACCGGTCTGGAGATATGGGAACAGACCGGCGGCCGGGTGACCCACGCGGTCTGCACCCTGGGCACCTCGGGCACGGCCATGGGCTGCGCCAAGCGGCTGCACGAGATGGGGCCCGTGCATGTGGCGGCCGTGGAACCGTACGCCGGGCACAAGATCCAGGGCCTCAAGAACATGCACGAGTCCTACCCCCCCGGAATTTACGACAAGACAATGCTCGACGAGATCCTGCACGTGGAGGACGAAGAGGCCTTCGACCTCTGCCGCAGGCTGGCCCGGGAAGAAGGCCTCTTCGTGGGCATGAGCTCGGGGGCCGCCATGGGCGGGGCGCTTCGGCTGGCCGCGACTCTGGACCGAGGGCTCATCGTGGTCATCCTGCCCGATGGCGGGGAACGATACCTGAGCACGCCGCTGTTCGCCTCCGGCCAGGAGCAGGGAGTGCGCGTGCATGACGTGGCAAGCGGCATGAAGGCTCTCAAGGCCTCCGGCGGGCTGGGGCTGTATACCATGGGACCGAGCCTGGACAACCCGGACGGGCTGGATTCCTGGCGGCGGGTGGTGCTGCTGGACGTCATGGCCCGGTACCTGGAGACCCGCGATATTTCCCACCATGCCGCGGCAGGGCTCGCGGACATGGACGACCGCACCCTGGCCGCGGCCCGAGACTCCGGCCGGAGCCGGGCCGATTACGTGGAGGCCACCCGAGCCGCCGTCATGGAGCGGGCCGCCCTGCTGGGCATCCATGAATCCATGGCTTGGCCCCTGGCCCAGGCCGGGCGAGAGACTGCATTCGAGCTCTGCCGCAAGCTGCTGGGCAAGGGTCTGGCCTATGAGAAGCTGCGCAGCGTGTATTTCGACGTGTTCCGCGATCCCCGTTACGGCGAGCTGGGCACCCAGGACATGGAAAAACTTTCGGCGGGCAAGACCGTGGATCTGGACGCCTACGTCAAGGACAACCCCCTGGACTTCACGCTGTTCAAGCGCGCCACCCTGCAGGATCTCAAGCTGGGCGACGTGCTGGAAACCGAGTGGGGCAATGTCCGGCCCTCCTGGTTCCTGCAGCATGCCGTGGCCGCCCTGGCCGGTTTGCCGCGCATCGATGTCTTTGTGGGCAGCGAGTCGCACCGCTTCCCGCACCTGGAGAACCTGCGGGCCATCTGGTCGGTCGCCGGCCGGGAGCCCCAGGCCTGGATGGTGGGCAAGCAGGTTGTCGCCGACAACGAAGCCGGCCTGGCCGAGGCGTTCGGTCAGGCGGAAAGCCCCCGTGCCGTCCGGTTCTGGCTTCTTTCCGGCTCCTACCGCAAGTCCCTGTCCGCCTCCCCGGAGAGCGTGGGCATGTGGGTGAGGAACTGGCGCAAGGTGCAGGAGGGAGCCGGGCTCCTGACTCTAGCCGTGGGCAACCGGGGGGAGGGCCTGTCCGAGGAGGTGGAGCAGGCCGTGTTCGATCTCAAGGCCGGGTTTATCGAGGCCATGGACAACGATGTTTCCCTGCACCACTTCTGGCCGGTGCTGTTCCGGTTCATCAAGCAGGTTAACGGCTGGTGCGCACGGGGCGGTCTGTCCGGTGTGGTGGCCCGCCAGTGCCTGGACCAGCTCCTGGCCGTGGACGAAGTGCTGGGCATCCTGGACCGCAGCCATTTGCCCGTGGTCTTTTCCGACCTGCCCGAGGAGGTGCAGCTCATGGTCGCGGACCGGCAAAAGGCCCGCGCCGCCAGGGATTACGCCGAGTCGGACCGCCTGCGCGACGCCATTGCCGCGCAGGGATTCCGTGTGGAGGACGCCGCATCCGGCCCCAGAGTCTTTCCCATCGACTGAAAGAGAGGTGAACCGTGAAATTGCTCGAACCCATTGTTTCCCGCCGCAGCATCCGCAAGTTCAAGGACGAACCCGTCACGGACGAGCAGGTGGAGTTGCTGCTTCGGGCCGCGCATCTTGCTCCGTCCGGGAGCAACACCCAGCCTTCGAACTATATTGTGGTGCGTTCCGAGGAAGTGCGCCGCAAGGTCATGGAAGTGTCGCACGAGCAGAAATGGATGATGCAGGCCCCGGTGTTTATCGTCTGCGTTGCCGACCTGGGCGTGCGCATCAAGGAGGGCGAACTGCCCGCAATTGACGAGGAGAGCCCGCTGCCCGAGTTGAAGCTCATCCTGCGCGACGCCACCATCGGCGTGGACCATCTGGTGCTTCAGGCCGCGCACATGGGGCTGGGTACCTGTTGGGTGGCCTGGTTCAAGAACGCGGATATCCGTCCGGTGCTGGGCATTCCGGACAACCAGTACGTGGTGGCCGTCATTCCCGTGGGCGTGCCGGATCAGTCTCCCAAGCCCAGGCCCCGAAAGGATTTCGACTCCATGGTCTACAAGGAGAAGTGGGGCGAACGTTAGAATCGAAAAAGGCTGCCGGGAGGCAGCCTTTTTTTGCGTCTTCTATTTGAATCCCTGCATCCAGTCCGCGAATTCCCGCGCCTGCTTGTCCAGGGAGAACGTTCTGACCGCATGCCCGTAGGCGGCCTGTTTCATGGCCAGAAGTTCTTCGTCCGGTTTCTGCAGCAGGTCCGCCAGTGCGTTTTCAAAGCCTTCAATGGGTGTTTCGGTGGAAACGAGTTGTCTTTGCATGTCCGGGGGCCAGATTTCCCTGGGCCCGCCCGCGTTGCGCGCCACGGGAACCAGACCGTTGGCCATGGCTTCCTGCAAAGCGATGCCCAACGCCTCGCAATAGGTGGGCAGTACGAAAATGTCGGCCCGGTCCAGCTGCTCCTGCACGTTGGTCACGAATCCCGTGAATTCCACCACGTCATCCAGCCCGAGTTCTGCGCTCTGCCTCCTGAGGTCCTCGGCGCTGCGGCCGGTGCCCACGATGACGCACCTGAAATCGAACCCGCGTTTTTTCAGCTTCGCTACGGCCTGGAGCAGGTCCGGATAGCCTTTTTCCACGTCAAGGCGGCTGGTGGCGATGATGGTGCGGGGAGAGCCCACACTCCGGGGAGGGACTGAAGCCGGTTGCGTTCCCGGAAAGATGGCCCGCACGTCGTATTGCCTGTAAACCGGAACCCGCTCCAGCAGCCTGTTGCGTACGAAGTCGCTGCAAGTAACGATATGCGGCTTGAGCAGGTGTTGGGTCAGTCTGGTCTTGCGGCGGTCGTCCACGTCCTTGGGCGCGCCTATGTGCTGCACGATGGGGATGCCCAGCATGCGGGCGGCAACGCCGGCGGTGCGTAGCTCCTTGGAAATGTTGCCCACCATGACGTCGGTCTTGTGGCGCAGGAAGAATCTGAGGAAATAGGCGATGGCGGCCGGATTGAAGTCGCACCCGAAGGAATACTCCTCGGCGTGGATTCCCAGGGAACGGGCCTTTTCCACCGCAGGAGCCAGACGCGCCACCAGGCTGGTGGTGTGCCCCTGTTTTTGGAGGCAATCGGCCATGTCCACGCACCAGGTCATGACGCCGCCCCAGAAGCGGATGGCATTGACAAAGGTTATGTTCATTCAGTTGTTCTCGGCTGTGGTTCGGACCGCATATGGCAAGTCCCCTTGGGAGAAACGGCCTGCCGCCGGGGTTGGTCCCGAGGCGGCAGGCCGTTGTTGTTTCGTCGGCATCCCTTTCCCGGGGTGCTTTATTCCATGAGCTTTTTCTTTCGCCGCGTCTTGTGCTGCGAAAAGCGCTTCACGTCAATGCCGTACTTTTTCACCTTGTAGTTGACGATGCGATAGGACACGCGCAGGTCGCGGGCGGACTGGAGCATGTTGCCGCCGGTCTGTTTCAGGGAGTCCACCAGCAGCTCCTGCTCGAACTTGGCCACGGCCTCGCCGAAGCTCAGGTTGGTGCCCGTGGCCGAGCTTTCCGCGGTCTGCAGCGTGGGCGGCAGATGGTAGGTGCGGACCACTTCCTCTTCGCAGACCAGCACGGCGCGTTCCACGCAGTTGCGCAGCTCGCGGACGTTGCCGGGCCAGTGGTACATGGTCAGCAGCTCGATGGCCGGGGTGGAAATCCGTTTGACTTCCTTGCTGTATTCGCGGGTGAATTCATCCAGGAAATGTTCGCACAGGGGCAGGATGTCCTCGCGGCGCTCCTTGAGCGGCGGGATGAACACCGGGAACACGTTGATACGGTAGTAGAGGTCCTCGCGGAACAGGCCCTTTTCCAGATGCTCTTCCAGGGGCTGGTGCGTGGCGCAGATGAGCCGCACGTCCACGGTGATGGTCTGTTCGGACCCCACGCGCTGGATTTCCTTTTCCTGGATGGCGCGCAGCACCTTGGCCTGGGCGTCCAGGGAAAGTTCGCCGATCTCGTCCAGGAACAGGGTGCCCTGGTCGGCCACCTCGAACAGACCGCGTTTGGTCTGGAACGCGCCCGTGAAGGCCCCTTTCTGGTGCCCGAACAGTTCGGACTCGATGAGTTCCGAGGGCAGGGCCGCGCAGTTGAGCTTGATGAGCGGCTTGTCCGCGCGCGGGCTGGTGGAATGGATGTATTCGGCCAGCAGCTCCTTGCCGGTGCCGGACTCGCCGCGCAGCAGCACGGTGGCGCGGCTGGGAGCCACCTGGCGGGCCTGGCGCAGGACCATGCGCATGGCCTTGGAGGCGGCCACGAAGTCCGAGGGGGGCGGCGCGTCGGCGCTCTGGGCGATGACGCCCTGGGCCAGCAGATGGTTCTGCATGGCCATCTCCTCCTGGAGCTGGGCCACCTGGTGGGCAATGAATCCGGCCACCACTTCCAGGAATCCCTGGTGCCCGAGCATGTCGTCCATGGGGATGAGCGGCACGTCCACGCTGAGTGCGCCGATGACGTCGGAGTCGCCCTTGGCCCGGCTGATGATGGGCACGCATATGAAGCCGAGCTTCTTGAGCTCGTCCTCGGAGCGGCCAAAGGCCTTGTTCAGGAACTCTGGGTCGTCCGACATGCGCGGGACAATGATGGGATCGCCCTTTTCGAACACGCGGCCGATGACCCCGCGGCCCGGGGAATAGGTCACCTCGTCGGCGGCGGCCGGACTGTAGGTTAGGGAGAGCTTCAGGTTTTCGGTCTTGGGATCCATGATGACCATGAAGGCGCGCACGTATCCCATGTCCTCGGCCAGGATCTTGAGCAGGGTGTTCAGGCTCTCCTCCAGGGGAACCTGTCTCGCCAGCTCTTTCTGGACCTGCTTGATCGTCGTCAGGTACGCGATATCCGGTGCGTCCTGCGTCTGTATCGCCATGTCTCTTCCGTTGTGTTTAGGCGCCGACCATGGCCGCGAAGCCGAGGTCCAGGGCCTTGAGGTTAACAGCGACGATCTTGGCCGGCATGTTGGCCTCGATGGTCGCTGCGATGGTATCCTTGCCCACCGGGACCGCGCCGGTTGCCACCAGCGCGCCGATGAGGGCGATGTTGCCCGCCTGGATTGCTCCCGCTTCCAGCCCCATTTCCTGGCAGGGCAGGAAGTGGGCCTTGTCCGTGCATTGGGCCACCCGGGCCTGCACTTCCTCGAGCTTCACGTTTTCCTGCTTGCCCATGGAAACGGACAGGGGCGGAAGGAATTCGGTGCTGGAGAGCACCAGCCCGCCCTTGCGCAGGTAGGGCAGGGCGCGCATGGTTTCCAGCGGTTCGAAGCCCATGAGGATGTCGGCTTCGCCATGCCCGATCTTGGGGCTCTGGCAGCCGATGAGCACCGTGGATTCGACCACGCCGCCGCGCTGGGCCATGCCGTGGATTTCGCCGGAGGTGACGGGCAGTCCCTCGGCCAGGACGGATTTCGCCAGCAGGGTGGTGGCGGTCAGGGTGCCCTGGCCGCCGACGCCGGTCATGATTATGCGGATGGGGGTGATGTCGCTCATTTAGCTGCCCCTTTTCTTGGACTTGATGTGTGCGCATACCTGCAGGCAGAGCATGCAGCCGTTACACAGGATCGGGTTGATGGCGGCCTTGTCGCCGTCCTTGTAGAAGGCCGGGCAGGCCAGCTTGTCCAGACATTCGGCGCGGCCGGTGCAGGAATCCGCCACATAGGCCACCATGGGGGCGACCTTCTTGTAGACGCGGCGGGCGTGCAGCGGGCACGGTTCGCGGGCGATGAGCACGCGGACCCCGCTCATTTCCTTGAGTTCCTCCAAGGCGGCCATGGTCTTCTTCTGGTTCAGCGGGTTGACCTGGCGGATCTCGGGAACGCCCAGGCCCTCACAGACCTTGGCGATGTCCAGACGGTGCTCGTTGTCTCCCAGCACCGTCTTTTCCACGCCCGGGTGCGGCTGGTGGCCGGTCATTGCCGTGGTGTGGTTGTCCAGGATCACCAGTAGGATGTCGTGGTTGTTGAACACCGCGCTCGCCAGCCCGGTGAGTCCGGAATGGAAGAACGTGGAGTCGCCGATAAAGGCCACCACGGGCTTGTCCTGGGCCACGGAAGCGCCGCAGCCGGCGGAGATGGAAGACCCCATGCACAGGATGAAGTCGGCCATGGACAGGGGCGGCAGCAGCCCGAGGGTGTAGCAGCCGATGTCCGAGGAATACAGGGCGTCGTCGCCGAAGACCTTGCGGGCGGCGAAGTAGGTGGCCCGGTGCGGGCAGCCCGCACAGAGGTTCGGCGGACGCTGCGGCAGTTCCGCGGGGGCGCAGGAATCGCACTGGGGCGCATTCTGGCCCGTCAGGGAGCGCAGGACGTCAGCCACCATGGTCACGGAGAATTCGCCGTTCTTGGGCAGCAGATCCTTGCCCAGGATCTCGATGTCGATCTTTTCCTTCTGGGCCAGGACACGCAGGTCGTTTTCGAGGATCGGCTCCAGCTCTTCGATGACGATGACCTTCTTGAGGCCCTTCATGAAGTTCCTGGCCATGGTTTCGGGCAGGGGATGGGTGAAGCCCAGCTCCATGATCCTGAAAGTGTTTTCCAGGCCGGATTCCCTGAGGGCGTCGGCCAGGTAGGCGCGGCTGATGCCGGTGGCGGCAATGCCGATCTCGCCGTCGCCGTGGACCTTGTTGTAGGGAGATTTTTCCGAGGCTTCCTTGAGCTCCTCCAGCTTGCCCAGAAGGCGTTCGTGCATGGTGCGGGCAAAGGCCGGGATGGGCACGAAGCGGGGAGGATTGCGGGTGAAGCCCTGGGACTTGGCCGGGGCCTGGGCTGGACCGAAGTCCACCGGGCCGCGCAGGTGGTTCACGCGGGTGGTGGTGCGCAGCATGAACGGCTGTTCCAGTTCCTTGGAGAGCCGCAGGCCGTCGCGGGTCATGTCCTTGGCTTCCTGGGCCGTGCAGGGCTCCAGCACCGGGTATCCGGCCAGGCGCGCGTAGTAGCGGTTGTCCTGCTCGTTCTGGCTGGAGTGGCAGCCCGGGTCGTCGGCGGAAAGCAGCATGAATCCGCCGGGGGTGCCAGTGTACGCCAGGGTCATGAGCGGGTCGGCGGCCACGTTGACCCCCACGTGCTTCATGGTCGTCAGGGTCATTGCGCCGGACAGGGTCGCGCCGCCGCCCACTTCCAGGGCGACCTTTTCGTTGGCGGTGTACTCGAAGAAGTACCCGCCTTCCGGGGAGAGACGGTAGAACGTGTCGGGGACCTCGGACGAAGGCGTGCCGGGATAGCAGGTCACCACCTGGATGCCTGCCTCCACCGCGCCTCGGACAATGGCTTCATTGCCCAGCAGCAGGTGCGTGGCGCCGCCGTCCGCGGAAAGAAGAGGATTGGCCATGGCTGTCTCCCTTGAGGGGTTATTTGTTCTTCAACTCGTTCAGTTTGAAATCGACGAACTGCTTGTCGGAAGAGCCGGTTTCCTGCAGCTTTTCCAGGGTCGCGATGGCGGTGGCGGTGTCGCCCGCCTGCTCGGCGGCAACGGCCAGCTGGCGGTTGACCGGGATCATGATGGAAACGATGTCCTTGCCGTCTTCGGACTGCTTGTCCAGGGCGGCGGACATGTCCTTGAGAATGACGACGGCGTCGGCGGGCTTGCCTGCGAGCATCAGGGCCTTGGACTGCCCCAGCTTGGCCACCATGCGGTTTTCCGCGTCCACGTCATTGCTCAGCTGCTCGTAGTATTGGGCGGCCTTGTCGTACTGCTTTTCCTCGAGGCACAGGGCGGCCAGTTCGAAGAGCACGGCTTTTTCCACGGAGGAGGGGGCGGATTTCGCCAGCTCTTCCAGCTTCGCGATCCTTTCGGTTCCCGTGAGCGTCTGGAGGATGGTGCTCAGCTCCGCCCGGGCCTGGGTCTGTGCGTTGGCATTGTACCAGCGGACACCGGACCAGATTGCGACAACGGCCAGAACAGCCGCCATGGCGAGAATGATCTGGTTCTTGTACTTGAGGGTCGTCTCGAATGCGGGCTTGAGCCCTTCAGGCATGTGCTGTTCGAGTTCGTTGGGGGTGGACTGGGTGGGGTTTTGCTGGACCATTGAAGGGCTTCCTCCATGTGGATGTATTCTGATGAATTACCTTTGAAATATAGGCCCGCCAGCCTTCCGGCGGGACAAACGTGGTTGATAAGCAAAATTGTAAAAAAGGTCAAAGTCAAAATCCCGATTCATGACGATTTCATGGGAAAAGCGGGGATGTTGACGGATCTTTTTAGCAGTGGAATGACAAAAAAGGCAAATTCCTTTTTTGTGGGTCCGGCCCGAATGCCCTGCCCGCGTCTGACGTCAGGTTAAGCCGAGATCGGAGACGTTTTGAATAAATGACGTTTTGCTGCGGTATCGGGAGAATTATTGATTGATAAAAATGAAATGCACCGAAGAATCGTTTTTGTTGACCAGAAAAGGATCTGGCGAGTATACATGAAAGTTCGCGTCATTATTACAATTTGAAACATATCCAGTCGCAAGGAGTCGTATATGGGCATTCGGGAGCAGATGATCGACATGGGCAGGCGGGCCAAGGAAGCGGCCCGCAAGCTTTCCGCAGCCTCGGGCGTGGCCAAGCAGCAGGCCCTGCTCAATCTGGCCGATCTGCTGGAAAGCCGGTCCGGGGATATCTTCGAGGCCAACCGCAGGGACCTGGAGGCTGCGGATTCCGCCGGGCTGGACAAGGCCAAGACCCAGAGGCTGACCATTACCGAAAAGGTGCTGGCCTCCATGGTCCAGGGCTGCCGCGACGTGGCGGCCATGTCCGACCCCATCGGCGAGATCGAGTCCATGGCCAAGCGGCCCAACGGCATGCTGGTGGGACGCATGCGCGTCCCGCTCGGCGTGGTGGCCATGATCTACGAATCCCGGCCCAACGCCACCATCGACGCGGGCATTCTCTGCCTCAAGGCGGGCAACGCCACCATTTTGCGCGGCGGCAAGGAGGCCTTCCATTCCAATGCGGCCCTGGCCGGGCTCATGCACGAGGCCATGGAATCCGCCGGCCTGCCGCGCGACGCCGTGCAGGTGCCGCCCACCACGGACCGCGAGGCCGTGGCCGAGATGCTCAAGCTGGACGAATATATCGACGTGGTCATTCCCCGGGGCGGGGAAGGGCTGATCCGCGCCGTGACCCAACAGGCGTCCATGCCCGTGCTCAAGCACTACAAGGGCGTCTGCCACATCTTTGCGGACGATTCCTGCGATGTGGAACGGGCCCTGCCCATCATTGAAAACGCCAAGATGCAGTATCCCAGCGGGTGCAACGCCCTGGAGTGCCTGCTGGTGCACCGGGACGTTGCACCCGAACTGCTGCCCCGGGTTGCCGAGCGCATCGGCCCCAAGGGTGTCGGCTTCCGGGCCTGCCCCGAGGCCCTGCCGCTGCTGGGTGAATACGCCCAGGCGGCCACGGACGAGGACTGGGGCTTCGAATTCCTGGACCTGATCCTGGCCGTGCGCGTGGTGGCCGACATGGACGAGGCCATGGACTTCATCGCCCGATACGGCTCCAACCACACCGAATCGATTCTCACGGAAAGCCACGAGCGGGCCATGCGTTTCATCCGCGAGGTGGATGCCTCCCTGGTGGTGGCCAACGCCACCACGCGGTTCAACGACGGCGCGCAGCTCGGCCTGGGGGCCGAGATAGGCATTTCCACCTCCAAGCTGCATGCCTATGGTCCCATGGGCATCAAGGAACTGACCTCGGCCAAGTTCGTGCTGCTGGGGGATTGGCAGATCCGGGAATAGCCAGCCGCATGAGTTCGAGCATCAGGGCATCCCGACGGGGTGCCCTTTTTTGTGCGCCGGTTGCCTCTGTCCTCCTTCTGGCGTACAACGAATCCCGGCGAATATCCTGTTGCATCGGAAAACAGAATCTGGAGTGATTTCATGCAGGAAGCTCTCAAGGAATTCATGGATGGCTGGGCCGACAACGGCAGCGGCGCCAAGGAAGTCTTCACCACCCTCAAGGCCCATCTCGAAGGGCTGGACGGCGTCCGGTTCGAGTTCAACGCCCGGCCGGGCGTGACCTATTCCCTGCGCGCCAGGCACGAGAACCAGGAAAAGCGCCCCCTGTTCGCCATGGTGGACGTCATTGACGACGATCCCAGCGACCGTTGGCTATCCGTTTGTTTTTACGGGGAATTGATTAACGACCCCGATGAGCTGGGCGATTTCGTTCCCGAAGGACTGCTGGGCGAGGACGCGGCCTGTTTTGACCTGGAGGAGAACGACGCTCCCCTGGTGGCCTACGTCAAGGATCGGCTCAGCGAGGCTTGCGCCAATGCCGCAAAAGGATAATATTGCAAGGGTCGAAAGATCCTGCAACCGGGAGGCGGCATGAAGATCGGACTGTTGGGCGGCAGCTTCAACCCCATCCATACCGGCCATGTGCGCATGGCCATCGAGGTGCGCGAGCGGCTGGAGCTGGACCGGGTGGAGCTCATCCCGGCCAAACAGCCGCCCCACAAGTCCGCGCAGGACATACTGCCCTTTGACCTGCGCATGTCCATGGTCGAGGTCGCCATTGCGGGCATCCCGGGGCTCGGGGTCAATCCCATCGAAGGGGAGCGCCCCGGTCCCTCCTTCACCTGCGACACCCTGACCTGCTACCGAACCGAAAAGCCGCAGGCGGAGCTCTTCTTCATCATGGGCGCGGGCACCTTTCTGGAGCTGGAGAACTGGCAGCGGGGCATGGAGATCCCGGACCTGGCCAACCTGGCCGTGGTCACCCGCTGGACCGCGGCGGAGCGCGTGGCCGGTTTCATCCGCGACCATTGGCCACAGGCCGAGGAACTGGGCGGCGACCAGTGGCGGTTCCCGTCCGGCAGAATGCTCTACCGGCTGGATATCCCCCGATTGGACATCAAGGCAGGGGAGATCCGCTACCGCTGGAAGGAGCGCCGCGACCTGACCCTGCTGGTGCCGGATGCGGTCCGCGCCGTGCTGGATGAAAGGGAAACCGAGATCGTCCAATATTGGGGCGAGCGAATTTAATTCTCTTTCTTGGCGTTTTTGAGGTCGGTCCGTAAGGATTGGATGCCGAGCGCTGAAGTCAGCCGGCGCCGAAGCCTGCCATGCAACACGAGAAGGTCAGGCTTTCGCGCGGCAACAACGCAAACGTTCCTTTCGATCTGTCTCGACTATAAATCCGCGATATTGGCGTCGGAGAGCACGTTGACCAGGCGCATGAACGCGTCGCGGTTGTAGAGCCCCTTGTCGTCGCGAATGGCCTTGAGGGCCTCGAACGGCGTATAGGCCGAGCGGTAGTGCTGCTTGCGCGTCAGGCGGTCGTAGTGGTCGCACAGGCTGACGATGCGGGCGTAGAAGGGCATGTCCTCGCCCTTGAGTCTGCCGGGAAAGCCCTTGCCGTCCTCCCTTTCGTGATGAAAGAGCACGCAGTGGATGCCTTCCGGCGGCAGGGGGATGCCCGCGCAGGCCTGCACCCCCAGGATCGGGTGGGTGTCCCACTTCTGTTTTTCCCCGTACTTCATGAGGGTCGGGTCCATCTTGAGCAGCTCCGGATCGAGCTTGAGCTTGCCGTAGTCGTGGAGCATGGCGCCCGCGCCGCATTCGGCCAGCAGGTCCTCCCCGCCCTCGAAGCTGAGCAGTACGCTGGCCGTGAGCACCGTGGTGCCCAGGCCGTGGTGGTAGATGTCGTAGCCGTCGGCGATGAGTTTGGAAAGCTCACGCAGTCCCTCGGGGCTTTTGAAGATGGACGCGCTTTCGGTGATGAATTTTTCGAAGCGGTCGTAATGCTTCTTGAGCATGGAGGGCGGCAGTTTTTTCTCGAACAGGTCCCGGCCCACGGAACTGGCCGACCGGGTCCAGGCCTCGGCCCGGGCATGGATGGGAATGGAGCTGTCCGCCAGCACGCGGGCGATGTGCCGCTCCACGTAGGCGTTGAGCTCTTCCTCCTCCTCCCTGCTCACGTACAGGGTGGTGATGTCCTGCAGCTCCAGCCGGAGCTGGTGCTCGGGCGAGAACTGCTCTCCCGAGATCGAGTACAGCACGTAGGTGTCGTCCTGCTTCAGGTAGGTCACGAAGTTGGCCTTGGTGTTCGGCAGGATGATCCGCGTGGGAACCGGAATGTAAAGTTCAGACATCGGCTTGCTCCGTAGTTGGCGGTGCACACGCTTCAGCTTTGCAAATTCTATGCTCGGGTCGCCTGGGCGGACATTATACTTTGAGGATGGTTCGTATCGCCCCCATGGCCGCTTCCGGGCTGATGGACGCCAGGCATTCCAGGCCGGAAGCGCAGCCCGCGCCGCCGTGCAGGGAGCAGGGGCGGCAGTCCATCTTGCGTTCCAGCACGATGTCCTCGGCCCCCGCGGGGAAAAAACCCCAGGCCCGCGCCGTGGGGCCGAACAGGCCCACCACCGGGGTGCCCACGCCCGAGGCCAGGTGCATGGGGCCCGAGTCGTTGGTGACCATGACGTCGGCCTCGGCCAGCAGGGCGCATGTCTCGCGTAGGGAGGTCTCGTTGGTGAGGTCCTGCTGCCGGGCGATGAACGGGGCCTGCGCCCGGCCCACAACGAACCAGTCGATATTTGCCCGGTCCAGCAGCTCGATGAGTCTGCGCCAGTGGTCTTCGGGCCATTGCTTGGACGGGTGCGTGGCATAGGGGTGCAGCGCCACCAGGGCCCCGTTGCGGCGCAGGGGCTCCAACCGGGCGCGCGCCGCATCCAGTTCCCCGTCCCGCATTGCGATGACGGGCAGCAGCCGGTCCGCCGGGGGCGGCGGGGTATCCAGGGTCATGGCGTAGCGCTGCGGCACGTTGGTCCGCTCCAGGCGCTTGCGGTATCTTTCGGCCCGGGTGCGGCTGAACATGCGGCGTTCCAGCCCGAACTTGGGGTAGCGCCGGACCTTGCCGCGCCAGCGCAGGGAAAGGATGCGCGAGCGCAGGGTGCCGTGCAGGTCGAAAAGGGGCATGGAGCCGATGCGTTCGGCCAGCTCGCCGCAATGCCGGAACCAGGCCCCGAAGGATTTCAGGGCGTCTTCGTCCACGGTGACGATCTCGTCCACGGCCGGATGGTTTTCCAGGGCCGGGGCCGAGGCTTCGCGGGTGATGAAGGTGAAGCGCATGTCCCGGGAGCGCCGCCAGTGGTCTAGGACGCCGGTGGTCAGCACCACGTCGCCCAGGTGGCCGAGGCGGAACACCGCCGCAGGATTGGTTTTTTTGTGTTCAGGCATGTTCACGCTGTTCCGTGTTGTAAATTGCTGTCCAAGTGTGCCGGAAACCTCCCGCAAGTCAAGCCCCTTACGTGTTGCGGTGCGGGTATGCTTCTGGTAGGTTGGCCGGACATATGAACGACTTCCTTCCGGTTGTTGCGAGGTAGCGAACACAATCCATGTTAGAACTTATACTGGCCGTCGGCTTGGCGGTACTTGTCTCCACTTTCTGTTCCCTTGCCGAGGCGGCGCTGTATTCCCTGCCCGCCAGCAAGATTGAAAGGATCAAGAAGCGCAGCAAACGCGCCGGCGCGGCGCTGGAAAAGCTGCGCAGGAATGTGGAAGAGCCCATTACGGCGATCCTGACACTGAACACCGTTGCCCACACCGCGGGGGCCGCCGTGGCTGGCTGGGCCTGGGCCGAGCTCTACGGCGAGAACACCCTGTGGATGTTCACGGTTGTCTTTACCTTAATCATACTTATTATCTCTGAAATATTGCCCAAGACCGTGGGGGTGGTCTACAACGAGCAGATCGCTCCGCCCCTGTCTCCGGTGCTGCGCTGGCTGGTCTGGCTCTTCAAGCCGGCGGTGGTGGCCCTCGGGTTCCTGGGCAGGCTGATCCGCGGGAAACGCAGCGGGCCCGAGCACAGCGAGGCCGACATTATGGCCATCGCCAGCCTGACCCGGCGTTCCGGGATCATCAAGCCCTACGAGGAGCAGTCCATCAAGAACATCCTGCTCCTGGACAACAAGACCGTGGACGAGATCATGACCCCGAGAACCGTGGTCTTTTCCCTGCCCGCGGACATGACCGTGGCCGAGGCGCGCGAGTGCCACGCCACCTGGCCGCACAGCCGCATCCCGGTCTATGGCGACGATCCCGAGGATATCGTGGGTATCGCATACCGGCGGCAGGTCTTCGAGGCCCTTGCCGACGACCGGGACGACCTCAAGCTCTCCGATCTCATGCGGCCGGTGCGTTTCGTGCTTGAAAGCCTGACCCTGGACAGGGTGCTGGTCAAGTTCCTGGGCAGCCGCACGCACATGTTCGTGGTGCTCGACGAGTACGGCGGCGTGGCCGGGGTGGTCACCCTGGAGGACGTGCTGGAGGAGATCCTGGGCAGCGAAATTGTGGACGAGACCGACCAGGTGGTGGACATGCGCGAGCTGGCCCGGTCCCAGCGGGACGAGCTGGTCAGGGAACGGAAACTGAAGGCCGGGATTCCCCTGGATCCCGACAAGGAAGAATAATGGCGAAGAAATCCAACAAGGGCGTTTATATCGTTGCCATGCTGCTCTTTCTGGGCGGCCTGGGCTACCTGATCGTTTCCGGCCTGTCCGAGGACAGCACCTATTTCCTGAACGTGTCCGAGGCCCTGGCCCTTGAGGAAGGGCAGTTCAACAAGGCCCGCCTGTTCGGCAAGGTCTCGCCCCGGCACCTGGAGCGCGCTCCGGGCTCCCTGGGCGCGGACTTCGACCTCGTGGACAAGGTGGACGGCGTCAATGTGCTCCGCGTTTCCTACAGGGGGGCCGTGCCCGACACCTTCAAGGAGAACGTGGAGGTTATCGTGGAAGGACGCTATGATCCCGCGCGCAACGTGTTCGTGGCCAAGAGCCTGGTGACCAAGTGCCCCTCCAAGTACCGCGAGCAGAGCGAGGCCATGGATCGGGAAAAAGGCTAGCAAAAAGGTGTGAAATTTATTTCACATGTTTGCGGCGTGAAACGGACCCGAACTAGAACGCCGATTCCAAGGTAACCCATCCGTCGCCGACGGTTTTTCTCTTACAGGAGCTTGCATGCAGTTGACCGCCTACATAGGGCTTCTTTTTGCGCTACTCGTCAGCATTTTCACCGCGGGAGCCGCCGCCTGGGCGGCCTGGAAGGACCGCGAGGACCTCAAGCCGCTGGTGGAGTACGGCAACATCGCCACGGCCCTGGGCGTGGTCTTTTCCTCCCTGATCCTGCTTATGGCCCTTGCCGCGCGCAACTATTCCTTCCTGTACGTCTACGAGCAGGTGGACAACACCCTGAGCTTCGTCTACACGCTCACCGCCTTCTGGGGCGGCCGCGAAGGCTCCCTGCTGTTCTGGGAACTGGTTATCGCGTTGGGCGGGGTGGTCTATCTCTATTCCCCCAGCTACAAGGCCCTGGGAGGACGCACCAAGCTTTATTTTTGGGCCGTGTTCATGACCGTCCAGGCCTATTTCCTGCTTCTGCTCACGGGCTGGAGCAACCCGTTCATAACCCTTTCTCCCGCGCCAGCGGACGGCCGGGGCCTGAATCCGCTGCTTCGCAACCCGGGCATGATCTTCCATCCGCCCCTGCTGTTCATGGGCTTTGCCGGATACACCATCCCCGCGGCCTGCGCCGTGGCGGCCAGCATCGCGGGCGAGGAAAAGTCCTGGGTGAAGCTGACCCGCAACTGGAACATCCTGGCCTGGGTCTTTCTCACCGCGGGCATCGTGCTCGGCGGCTGGTGGTCCTACATGGAACTGGGCTGGGGCGGTTACTGGGCCTGGGACCCGGTGGAAAACGCCTCCCTGATTCCCTGGTTCGCGGGCACGGCCTTCATGCACACGGCCGTCATCGAGCAGCGCCGTGGCGCACTGCAGCGCTCCAATGTCTTTCTCATGTGCCTGACCTTCCTGCTGTGCATCTTCAGTACCTACCTGACGCGCAGCGGGGTCATCGAGTCCCTGCACACCTTCGGCGAATCCCCGGTATCCCTTCCCTTGGTGCTGGGCATGGCCGCCTGGCTGGGCCTTGCCCTGGTGGGAACCTTCATGGGCGAGCAGCACGTGAAGCGCTCCCTGAGCGACTTCATGAGCCGCCAGGGCATGCTGGTGGCCTCGGCCTGGTTCTTCCTGGCCCTGGGCTTCGTGGTCACCCTGGGCACCATGTGGCCCGTGGTCAGCAAGCTGTGGAGCACCGAGTCCGTCGGGCTCGGGCCGGACTTCTACAACCGCGTCTGTCTGCCGTTCCTGAGTCTGCTGGTGCTCGTTTTCGCCTTTTGTCCCTGGCTGGGCTGGCGCGGAGGCATCCGCAATACCCGGGGAATGGTCATTGCCCTGGCCGTGTTCCTGGGAAGCGGCGGCTCTTTCGCTCTCATGGGCGTCACCCAGCCCGTGGCCCTGCTGGGCGCTTCCTCGGCCATTGCCGCCTGCTGCACCATCGCCATGCTGTTTTTCTTTTATCCGGGCATGCGCACCAGTCTCCTGTCCTGGGGGCAGTACGGCATCCATCTGGGCGTGGCCTTCCTGGCCCTGGGCATTGCCTTTTCCGGTCCCTATAAGACCGAGCGGGAAGTGCTCCTGGCCGAGGGCGAGACCGTGCAGCTGGAGGAATATGTCCTGAAGTTTACCGAGGCCCGGCAGGACGCCACCCCGGAATTCCGGGCCCGGCTCACCGGGACCCTGGAGGTCAGCCGCGACGGCGAGATCCTGGGCGTGCTGCATCCGGAAAAGCGCATCTACCGCAATTTTCCGCGCCAGCAGTTTGCCGAGGTCTCGGTCATCCCGAGCCTGGGGGACGAGATCTATGCAACCGTGCTGGGCATTGACGAGGGCGGCAAGGTCAGCTTCAAGATCAGCGTCAACCCGCTGGTGAACTGGATCTGGATCGGCGGCACGTTCATGTGCGTGTTCGGCTTCCTGCTGCTGCGGCGGCATCGCGAGGTGTTGGAGCCCAATGACCGCTAGTCCCGAGACGCTTCTGGCCGTTCGCAAGGTGGCCAAGTTCTTCGGTTCCAAGCTGGTGTTCAAGGACGTCAGCTGCGAGGTGGAGGCGGGCGAGGTGCTGCTCGTTGCCGGACCCAACGGCGCGGGCAAGTCCACGCTCATGAAGATCATGGCCGGGCTGTCGCGCCCCGACGCGGGCGAGGTCGGCCTGCATCTGGAACCCGAGCGGGTCGCCTATCTCGGGCACTCCACCTTTGTGTATCCCGGCATGAGCGCCCGGGCCAACCTGGCCTTCTGGGCGGGCATGTACGGCCTGAAACCCGTGCGGGAAGAGCTGGACGCCATGCTGGAGCGCGTGGGCCTGCTTCGCGCCGCAGAGGAAAAGGCGGGCGGTTTTTCCCGGGGCATGGCCCAGCGCCTGAACCTGGCCCGCATCTACCTGGTGCGGCCCCGGCTCATTTTCCTGGACGAGCCGGGAACGGGCCTGGACGTGAAGTCCCTGGCCACCCTGCGCCGGGAGATCAACGAATTTCGCAGCCAGGGCATTGCCGTGGTCTGGATCAGCCATCACTTGCTGGAGGATGTGGGCATGGCGGACAGGGTGCTTTCCCTGGGCGGCCGCCGCGTGGACTATTACGGCCCGGCCTCCGGGTTCGACGCGGGGAGCCTGGCATGTTGAGACGCGCCGCACTGATCACCGCCAAGGACCTGAAACTCTCGGTTTCCGGGGGGCAGGGGCTGGTGCAGGCCGTGCTGCTGGGCCTGCTGCTCATCTTTCTGTTCAGCCTTTCCAAGCCCCTGGGCGGGGTCATTTCGGCCCAGGCCGCCGGGGCCATCTTCTGGCTGTCCTCGGCCTTCGGGCTGGTGTTGGTCTTCAACGACCTCTTCAGCCTGGAGGAAGCCAACGGGGCGCGGCTGGGCCTGCTTTCCTCGCCCGTGCCCGTGCATTCCGTGTGGGTCGGCAAGGGCGTGGCCGGGCTCTGCCTGCTGCTGGTGACCCAGATCGTCTTTTTTCCCGCCACCATCGCCTTTCTGGGGCAGGCCGTGAACGGGCCGTTCTGGCTCATGGTCTGCGCCGTGCTGCTGGGCGATGTGGGGCTGGTTGTGCTGGGTGCGCTGCTGGGGGCGCTTTCCCAGGGGCAGGGAGCCCGCGAATCCCTGCTTTCGGTAATCATTTTTCCCTTGCTGCTGCCCGTGCTGCTGGGCGGCATCACCCTGTTCGGCATGGCCTTCTCCGGGGAGGACGTGGCCGAGGCGGGCAAGTGGCTGGGCGTCATGGGCGCCTTTGACGGCGTTTTTGCCGGGGCGGGGCTGATCCTGTTTCCGTTCGTATACAGCGGCGAAGAGTAGGAGCGAAGTAATGGACAAGGCGAAACTGCTGGCCGCACTGGCCGCACCGGCGCTCATCTTCCACCAGTGGATGATCTGGTTTTATGCGCCCGTGGCCCAGTCCGGCCCGGTTCAGAAGATATTCTACATGCATCTGCCGTGCTCGTGGTGGGCGCTGGTCAGCTTTTTCATCGTCTTCGGGGCCAGCGGGCTGTATCTGATCACCCGCGACGGCAAGTACGACCGTATTGCCGGAGCCTCGGCCGAGCTGGGCGTGCTTCTGGCCACCCTGGCCCTGGGCACCGGATCCACCTGGGCAAGGGCCGAGTGGGGCTACTGGTGGCTCTGGGATCCCAAGCTGACCACCACGCTCATCATGTGGTACGTCTATGCGGGCTACCTGGTGCTGCGGGCCTCGCCCGTGGGCGGCGGACGCAAGGCCCTCATCTGCGCCGTGCTCGGCGTGGTGGCCTTCCTGGACGTGCCCCTGGTCTTTTTCGCGGCAAAGCTCTGGGGCAGCGCGCACCCGGACGGCGTGGCCCGGCAGGGCAGCGGCATGATCGCGCCTATGTGGCATACGTTTTTCATGGGGCTGGGTGCCTTCGGCCTGCTCTGGGGCGGCATGCTCCTGGCCAGGGTGAGGCAGGTTTCCCAGCGCGCACGGCTCGACGCCCTGCTGGTCTGGGACGAGCAATAACCAAACGCATTTAACCGCAACACGGAGAACATCCATGTCAGCGACCACATATCTGTTCATCGCCAACTGTGTCATCTGGCTCGGACTGGCCGGATACGTCGTTTTTCTCGCGGGCCGTTCCAAGGCCCTGGACCGGCGTATCAGGCAACTGGAACTGCTGGGGGACGACAATGGCAACTAGCGTCAATCTTGCGGGGCGCAAGCTCCTGCTCGCGGGTGTCTTTCTCTGTCTGGCGGCCATGTTCGCCACGTCCGTGGCCTACAGGGTGAACCATCCTGAGCTGGTCAAGCAGTTCCGTCCCAAGCAGACGGCTCCCCAGGGCATGCAGGGCATGGGCATGGGGGCCATCCGGGACATGATGGCCAAGGCCGAGGCAGAACCGGAAAACGTGGACAACCTCATGAGCCTGAGCAACGCCTTTCTCATGATGCAAGCCTGGGACCGCGCCCTGGTCTTCCTGGACAAGGCTCGGGTCCTGGAGCCGGATAACGTCGTGATCCTCCAGAGTATGGGCATCTGCTATTTCCGCAAGCAGCAGTATGAGCACGCCGTGGAAACCTATGAACGAATTCTGGAGCTGGAGAGCGGCAACGCCCTGGCCCATTACAACCTCGGTGTTGTCTTCAAGCATTTTCTCAACGATCCTGAAAGCGCCGCCACGCATTTCAGGGCCGTGGTGGATCTGCCCCACGGGGACGAGGAAATGAAGAAGCAGGCAAGGGGGGAACTCAAAGAACTTGGAAAGTTGTAAGTGGTTGAAATCGTAAGCCCCCGTCAGAGCTGCGATTGTTGACATGCTTGGTAAAATCTCTAAAATGCTAAGCTTCCGCCACATGTTCTTTTACACTAGGTATTGAAGTGCCCGTTTAGCGGGGGGCGAATGCGTCGCACCCGGCTTGAACCATTGGTAACTCTAAGATGAGGAGAGGAAAGAATGAGAGGGAAACTGAGTTTTGCGCTGGTTGCGTTCGCACTCATGGGGTTGCTGCTCGCTGGTTGCGGCGGCGAAGAGAAAAAGGAAGCTGAAGCTCCCGCCAAGAAGCTGATTCTCGGCGTTGCCGGCGCCCACAGCGGCGACCTGGCTTCCTATGGTCTTCCGTCCGTCAACGCTGCCAAGCTTGTCGCTGCCGACATCAACGCCAAGGGCGGCGTGCTCGGCATGCAGGTGGAAGTGGTCTCCCAGGACGACCAGTGCAAGCCTGAAATGGCCACCAACGCAGCCACCAAGCTGCTGTCCGACGACGTGAAGATCGTCCTCGGCCACATCTGCTCGGGCGCAACCAAAGCCGCGCTTGAAATTTACCGGGACGGCAAGGTCGTTTGCATGTCCCCCTCCGCCACCAACCCGCCCCTGACCCAGAGCGGCGACTATCCCAACTTCTTCCGCACCATCGCATCCGACGATGCGCAGGCCATGCTGGAAGTGGAATTCGCCAAGAAGATGGGTTTGAAGAAGCTGGCCGTGATCCACGACAAGGGTGACTACGGCAAGGGCTTCGCCACCTTCTGCAAGCAGTTCCTCGAAGAGGACTCCGGCATGGAAGTGGTCCTGTTCGAAGGCGTCACCCCCGGCGCAGTGGACTACTCCGCAGTGGTTCAGAAGATCAAGAACTCCGGTGCTGAAGGCGTCATCTACGGCGGCTACCATCCCGAAGCTTCCAAGATCATCACCACCATGCGCAAGAAGGGCATTGACATTCCGTTCCTTTCCGACGACGGCGTGAAGGACGACACCTTCATCAAGGTCGCCGGCGAATATGCCGAAGGCGTCTACGCCACCGGTCCCCGCGACATCTCCGCGAATCCGCTTTACTCCGTGGCCGAGGAAGCCCACAAGAAGGAATTCGGCTCTGATCCGGGCGCCTTCTTCTTCCAGGCCTACGCAGCCGCCCAGGCCCTGCTGAACGCAGTGGAAAAGGCCGGCGGCACCGACTACGACAAGATCGTGGAAGCCCTGCGTACCCAGTACGTGGAAACCCCGCTCGGCAAGATCAAGTTCGACGAACGTGGTGACGCCGAAGGCGTTGGCTTCTCCGTGTACCAGGTCAAGAACGGCCAGTACGTGGAACTCAAGTAGGATAAACGGAACACGCATTCCCATAGGGGGCGGGCACAGGCCCGCCCCCTGATCGCGTCTAGAAGGCATATAGGAATACTGATGGAATATTTCCTTGAACTACTATTCGGGGGTCTTACCCGCGGAAGTATCTACGCCCTGATCGCCCTCGGCTACACCATGGTCTACGGCATCATCGAGCTGATCAACTTCGCGCACGGCGAGATCTACATGATCGGTGCATTCACCGGCCTCATCGTGGCCGGCGTGCTTGGCGCTCTCGGGTTCCCGGGCAGCGCCATTCTTGTCTTCGCCATCGTGGCCGCCGTCATCTATTCGGCCGCCTACGGCTACACCATTGAAAAGATCGCCTACAAGCCTCTGCGCGGCGCAGCGCGTCTTTCTCCGCTGATCTCCGCCATCGGCATGTCGATCTTCCTGCAGAACTACGTCATGCTGGCCCAGACCTCCGACTTCTTGCCGTTCCCGAGCCTGCTTCCCGAGCTTGGTTTCGTGAAGCACTTCAACGGCATTGTCGGCAGCTCCGACTTCATCATCATCGTGACGACGGCGCTTGTCTGCATCGGGCTGACCCTGTTCATCAAGTACACGAAAATGGGCAAGGCCATGCGCGCCACGGCCCAGAACCGCAAGATGGCCCTGCTTGTCGGCATCAACGTGGATACCGTCATCTCGGCCACCTTCGTCATCGGCTCCAGCCTGGCTGCCGTGGGCGGGGTGCTCATCGCCTCGCACATCGGGCAGATCAACTACTACATCGGCTTCATCGCCGGTCTCAAGGCGTTCACCGCCGCAGTTCTCGGCGGCATCGGGTCCATCCCCGGCGCAATGCTGGGCGGCCTGGTGCTCGGCCTCACGGAGGCCTATGCCACGGGCTACGTGTCTTCGGACTACGAGGATGTGTTTGCCTTTGCCCTGCTGGTCCTGATTCTGATCTTCAGGCCGTCGGGCATCATGGGCAAGGAGAAGATTCAAAAAGTGTAAATAATTGCGGCTGGTTCGCTTTGGCCGCATAGCATAGATTTCAAGGAACACAACGTGAGCAACGTGACAAAAGCAGATCCGGGCGCGGCACAAGGCCCCTTGGCGTTCTTCCTGACCGCCGGGTGCGACAGCTTCGCCGAGTCACTGAAGAAGTCCGTCCTTGCAAGCCTGTGGTTCATCTTCCTGACGTTCCCCATTATGGTCATCAGGGTTGATACCATCAACAAGACCATTGATTGGCGATGGATGAACATGGCTTACATCGGCATAGCAACCTTCCTGCTTTCCTTTGTCTGGCGCTGGGCGCTGACGCGCAAGGAGATCAAGAAGGATGAATCCACCAGGGAAAACATCTCGGAAAGGCTGCTGAACCAGGTCAGCGCCAATGCCTATTCCAAATACGGCCTGCTGGCCCTGTTCGCCGCGGGCGCGGTGGTCTTCCCGCATCTGGTGGGCATGTACCAGACCAACATTATGATCTCCTGCCTCATCTACATCGTGCTCGGCCTCGGCCTGAACATGGTTGTGGGTATCGCGGGGCTGCTGCACCTGGGCTACGTGGCCTTCTACGCGGTGGGCGCGTATTCCTACGCCCTGTTGAACATGCACTACGGCATTGGTTTCTGGACCGCGCTGCCCATCGGTGCGGTGTTCGGCGTGGTCTTCGCCGTGCTGCTGGGCCTTCCGGTCCTGCGGCTGCGCGGCGACTACCTGGCCATCGTCACCCTGGGCTTCGGCGAGATCGTTCGCCTGGTTCTGGAAAACTGGGGCGACGTGACCATGGGACCCAGCGGCATCTCGGGCATCGACCGCCCGGGCTTCTTCGGCGTCAAGTTCGGGGTCATGGACTCCATCACCTACGCCTACTACATCATGCTGGCCCTGCTGATCTTCACCATCTTCGTCATCAACCGGCTGCAGAATTCCCGGTTGGGCAGGGCGCTGCTGGCCCTGCGCGAGGACGAGATCGCCAGCCAGGCCATGGGCATCGACCGCACCAAGGCCAAGCTCCTGGCATTTGCCCTGGGCTCCTGCTGGGCCGGTCTGGCGGGCGTGGTCTTCGCGGCCAAGACGACCTTCATCAACCCGGCCAGCTTCACCTTCTGGGAATCGGCCATTGTCCTGTCCGTGGTGGTCATCGGCGGCATGGGCTCCATCCGCGGGGTCATCGCCGGTGCGCTCATCCTGATCCTCATGCCCGAATACCTGCGGGCGTTCTCGGAATTCAGGATGCTCGTCTTCGGGGCAACCATGGTTCTGGTCATGGTCTTCAGGCCGCAGGGCCTGATTCGCGCCAAGCGCAAGATCTATACATATGTGAAGCGGGAGGGCGCGACCAATGAGTAATCCCGTACTGCAAGTCAACGACATCAGCATGGATTTCGGGGGCATCCGCGCCCTGGACGATATCCAGCTGGAAGTGCGCCAGGGCGAGATCGCGGCCCTGATCGGCCCCAACGGCGCGGGCAAGACCACCTTCTTCAACTGCATCACCGGCATCTACAACCCCACCACCGGGGACGTGCTGGTTTCGCCGGGAGGAGGGGAGACCAGGCGCATCAACGGCATGAAGCCCAACCTGGTCACCGAGCTGGGCATGGCCCGCACCTTCCAGAACATTCGCCTGTTTCCGTCCATGACCGTTCTGGAGAACGTCATGATCGGCACGCACTGCCGCACCCAGGCCGGCCTGTGGGGTGCCGTGACCCGCAACCGGGCCACGCGCAAGGAAGAGGCGGATACCATCGAGAAGAGCTTCCACCTGCTGGAGCTTATGCATCTGGACCAGTACAGCAACGAGCTGGCCTGCAACCTGCCCTACGGCAAGCAGCGCCGGCTGGAGATCGCCCGCGCCCTGGCCACGGACCCGTTCCTGCTGCTGCTGGACGAGCCCGCCGCGGGCATGAACCCGCAGGAAACCATGGATCTCAAGGAGCTGGTCATGGACATCCGCGACCGCTTCAAGATCTCCATCCTGCTTATCGAGCACGACATGAAGATGGTCATGAGCACCTCGGACCGCGTGTTCGTCCTTGAATACGGCCGCCTCATCGCCCACGGCACTCCCAAGGAGGTCAGCGAGAATCCGGCGGTTATCAAGGCGTATCTCGGGGAGGACGAAGATGTCTAGAATGCTCGAACTGAAAAACGTCGACACCTATTACGGCAATATCCAGGCCCTGTACGACGTGAGCCTGCATATCGACCACGGCGAGATCATCACCTTGATCGGCGCCAACGGCGCGGGCAAGTCCACCACGCTGATGACCATCTGCGGGCTGCTCAAGCCCCTCAGGGGCGATGTCCTCTTCGAGGAGTATTCCATCCTCGGGCAGAGCACCAACAAGATCGTCGCCTCGGGCATCTGCCAGGTGCCGGAAGGACGGCTCATCTTCCCGGAGCTCACGGTCCGCGAGAATCTGGACATGGGTGCGTTCCTGCGCAACGACAAGGACGGCATCGCCCACGACATGGACTACTGCTACGAGCTGTTCCCCATCCTGGCGGAGCGGCGCAACCAGCCCGGCGGCAACCTCTCGGGCGGAGAGCAGCAGATGCTGGCCATTGCCAGGGCCCTCATGGCCCGGCCCAGGCTGCTGCTGCTGGACGAGCCATCCATGGGCCTGGCTCCGCTTGTTGTTAAGCAAATATTCGATATTGTTGAAAAAATTAACAAAGAATCGGGAACCACCATTTTTCTTGTTGAACAAAACGCCAACCTTGCGTTAAAGATCGGCCACCGAGGTTACGTGATGGAAAACGGAAAAATAGTGCTTACCGACTCATGCGAGACGCTTCTCGCGAACGAGGATGTAAAGCGCGCATACCTCGGGCTTTAACGAGCGAAGAATGGCCGGACGAAAGTCCGGCCTTAATCTTATATAAGCCCCTAAATCGGGAGGAACTCATGGAAAAGATTCTCGAAAAGGCCCTGACGTTTGACGATGTCCTCCTTTTGCCCGCGTATTCGGAAGTGTTGCCCGACACAGTCGATACATCCACCTACCTGACCCCCGGTCTCAAGCTCAATATCCCGCTCATCTCCGCAGCCATGGACACGGTGACCGAAGCCCGCATGGCCATCGCCATGGCCCGCCACGGCGGCGCCGGCGTCGTTCACAAGAACCTGTCCGTTCGCGAGCAGGTCCGCGAGGTGGACCGGGTCAAGAAGTCCGAGTCCGGCATGATCCACGATCCCATCACCGTGCATCCGGACGACACCCTGAGCAAGGTGCTGGACATCATGGAGGAATACCGCATTTCCGGCCTGCCCGTCGTGCGCGGGGAACACCTTGTCGGCATCATCACCAACCGCGACATCCGTTTTGTCACCGACCGCGAGACCAAGGTTTCCGAACTCATGACCAGCCGCGACCTGGTCACGGTCCCCGAAGGAATTTCCAACGAGGAAGCCAAGCAGAAGCTGCACCAGAACCGCATCGAAAAGCTTCTGGTGGTGGATGACGACAACAAGCTCAAGGGTCTCATCACCATCAAGGACATCAACAAGGTCAAGAAGTATCCCAATGCGGTCAAGGACGGCTTCGGCCGTCTCATCTGCGGCGCGGCCGTGGGCGTGGGCAAGGACTGCGAAGCCCGCGCCGAAGCCTTGCTGCGCGCCGGGGCAGACTTCCTGGTGCTCGATTCCGCACACGGCCATTCCAGGAACATTCTGGACGCCGTGCGCGACCTGCGCGCCGCCTTCCCGGAATGCCAGATCATCGGCGGCAACATCGCCACCTACGAAGGGGCCAAGGCCCTCATCGAGGCGGGCGTGGACACGGTCAAGGTGGGCATCGGCCCCGGCTCCATCTGCACCACCCGCGTGGTGGCCGGCGTGGGCGTGCCCCAGATCACGGCCATCATGGAGGCCGTGCGCGCGGCTCGCGAGGCCGACAAGTGCATCATCGCGGACGGCGGCATCAAGTATTCCGGCGACGTGGTCAAGGCCTTGTCCGTGGGCGCCAACTCCTGCATGATGGGCTCGCTCCTGGCCGGGACCGAGGAAAGCCCGGGCGAAACCATCCTGTACCAGGGCCGCACCTACAAGACCTACCGCGGCATGGGCTCCATCGACGCCATGAAGCAGGGCAGCTCGGACCGCTACTTCCAGGAAAAATCCAAGAAGCTGGTGCCCGAGGGCATCGTCGGCCGGGTGCCGTACCGCGGCCCGGTGGGTGAATCCATCTACCAGCTCATCGGCGGCCTGCGCTCCGGCATGGGCTACACCGGCTGCGGTTCCCTCGAGGAGCTTCGCGAGAAGTCCCAGATGGTGCAGATCTCGCCCGCCGGCCTGCGCGAATCCCACGTGCACGACGTGACCATTACCAAGGAGTCCCCCAACTATCGGGTTGAAGGGGCTTAATCCACCGAGTATATTACCGCTCGTAAAAACGGAGATATATACATGCTCAACCAAGACAAAGTCATTATCCTGGACTTCGGTTCCCAGTTCACCCAGCTTATTGCGCGGCGTATCCGCGAGGCCGGGGTGTACTCCGAAATCCATCCCTGCAACGTGGACCCCGAAAAGGTGAAGGCCCTGAATCCGCAGGCCCTGATCCTCTCCGGCGGTCCTTCCAGCGTGCTGGAGGGCGGCTGTCCGGATCTGCACCCCGACTACATGAGCTGGGGCCTGCCCACCCTGGGCATCTGCTACGGCATGCAGCTGCTGGCCCACACCATGGGCGGCAAGGTGGTCTCCTCGCAGGACCGCGAATACGGCCGCGCCGAGTTTACGGCCATGAACGACTGCCCACTCTTCGACGGCATCGAGAACAAGGAAAATCTCACGGTCTGGATGTCCCACGGCGACCGGGTGGAAGCCATTCCCCCGGGATTCGAGCGCATGGGCAAGACCGAATCCATTGAATTCGGCGCAATGGGCAACCGGGAAAAGAAGATCTACGCCCTCCAGTTCCATCCGGAAGTGGCCCATACCGACCAGGGCGCGCAGATCATCAACAATTTCCTGTTCAAGGTTGCCGACCTCAAGCCTTCCTGGTCCATGTCCTCCTTTGTGGAGACCTGCATCGAGGGCCTCAAGGCGCAGGTGGGCGACGACAAGGTGGTGCTGGGCCTCTCCGGCGGCATCGACTCCACCGTGGCCGCAGTGCTGCTGCACAAGGCCATCGGCAGGAACCTCCACTGCATCTTCGTGGACAACGGCCTGCTGCGCATGGGCGAGCGCGAGGAAGTCATCGGTTTCCTGGCTGAACACTTCGACCTCAACGTCAAGGTTGTGGACGCGGCCGACGAATTCCTGGGCAAGCTCAAGGGCGTCAAGGACCCCGAGCAGAAGCGTAAGATCATCGGCTACACCTTCATCGAGGTCTTCGACCGCGAGGCCAAGGCCATCGATGGCGTGAAGTTCCTGGGCCAGGGTACCCTGTACCCGGACGTCATCGAGTCCGAATCCTTCAAGGGCCCCTCCGCCGTGATCAAGAGCCATCACAACGTGGGCGGCCTGCCCGAGAAGATGAACCTCAAGCTGGTGGAGCCGCTGCGCGAACTGTTCAAGGACGAAGTGCGCCGCGCCGCCTACGAGCTGGGCCTTCCCGAGCACATCATCTGGCGGCATCCGTTCCCGGGGCCGGGCCTTTCCATCCGCGTTATCGGCGAGATCACCGAGGAGCGTCTGGAAATCCTGCGCCTTGCCGACCGCATCGTTCAGAACGAACTTATTGCCTCGGACTGGTATCGTAAGGTATGGCAAGGGTTCGCCGTGCTGCTTCCGCTGAAGACCGTTGGCGTCATGGGTGACGACCGCACCTACGAGAACGTCATCGCCCTTCGCATCGTGGACAGCATCGACGCCATGACTGCGGACTGGACCCGCATGCCTTCCGAAGTGCTGGCCCGTATGTCCAACCGCATCATCAACGAGGTCAAGGGTGTCAACCGCGTGGTTCTGGATATCTCTTCCAAGCCGCCGAGCACCATCGAGTGGGAATAGGCTCTAATCTGACTGACAAGGAAGAATCATGTTTGGAATAGGCGGACCCGAACTGCTTATCATCGTCGTTGTGGCCCTGATCGTTATCGGCCCCTCCAAGCTGCCCCAGATGATGCGCAGCATGGGCAAGGGACTGGCCGAGTTCAAGCGCATGAGCAACGATGTCAAGAGCACGCTGGACCACGAGATCCAGCAGGCCGAATCCGAGACGCGCAAACAGGAAGCCGAGCAGGCCCTGGCCGAGAAAAAGGCCCGGGAAGCTGTCGAGGCGGAGCAGGCACTGGCCGAAAAGAGGGCCAGGGAAGCCGCCGAGGCTGAAAAAGCGCAGACGGCCGATGCAGGCGCCGCCGCCGAACCCGAGCCTGCCAAGGACGAAAGCAAGGAGTCCGCATGAGCTCCGACAAGGATCTGAGACCCGATCCTGAAGAGCGGGAGCGGGAGGAACTATCCGAGGCTTCGTCCGAGCAAGCAGATAACGGGACCGGGGGAAACCCCGGTCCCGATTCCGATGTGGATGATCCGAGTCTGGATCAATCCCTGCCCGACGAATCCCTGCCCTCCGAATCCTCCGCCACGGAAGAGGGCGCTGCCGCGTCCGACGCCGACGGCGATACGGACGGGGAAGGGGAGGAGGAAGGCGCGGCCAACATGAGCCTTCTCGACCACCTGGGCGAGCTGCGCACCCGGCTGGTGCGCTGCTTTATCGCCGTGGCCGTGGGCATGGTGGCCAGCTACGGCTTTGCCGAGCAGATGTTCGACATCCTCATGAAGCCCATGAAGGAAGTGCTCAAGAAGCACGCCGCCAGCCAGATGGTCCTACCCGACGATTTCTTCGTCAACCTGCAGCAGTCCCTGGCCCAGGCCCTGCAGAACACGGACTTCAAGTATTACGACCAGCTGGGCATCTTCGTGGATACCCTCAAGGAATCCCTGGGCCCCCTGGCCATGAGCGGCCACTTCCAGTACACGTATCCGGCCGAGGCCTTTTTCGCGCACATCAAGATTTCCATCGTGGCGGGCATCTTCCTCATGAGCCCGTATCTGTTCGCCCAGCTCTGGGGATTCATCGCCCCGGGCCTGTACGAGCACGAGCGCAAGTGGATCGTGCCCATGGCCGTGATCTCCGCGTTTTTCTTTACCGCCGGGGCCCTGTTCGGCTATTTCGTCGTCTTCCCGTTCGGGTTCGATTTCTTTGCCAGCTTCGCCTCCTCGGATATCGCGTTCACGCCCAAGCTCAACGAGTACCTGAGCTTCTGCCTCAAGCTGCTCTTTGCCTTCGGCATCGTCTTCGAGCTGCCTTTGTTCATCTTTTTCCTGGCCCGTCTGGGGCTGGTCACTTCCAAGGGGCTACGCCAGAAGCGCAAGTACGCAATTCTGCTGTCCTTCGTGACCGCGGCGATCCTGACGCCGCCCGATCCGTTTACCCAGTGCCTCATGGCCGGGCCGTTGATCATCCTGTATGAACTCGGCGTCTGGGTGGCCTTTGCCTTCGGCAAGAAGAAAAAGGAACCCGAGCCGGATACGGAAGGCGAAGCCGGGCAGGAAGCGTAAGATCAGACCGGGTGTGAATGCGATTTCCAGTGTTCGTACCCGGTTTTCTTTTCTAGAGTTTTCCTATATTGTCCCCGAAAAAGGAGAATGCGGTGAGTACTCGGCAAGCATCCGTGGTCCGCAAGACCAATGAAACGGACATCGAACTGAAGCTGACCCTGGACGGGGAAGGCAGGAACGACATCAGCACGGGTGTCGGCTTTGCCGATCACATGCTCGACCTCATGTGCTTCTGGGGCGGGTTCGACCTTTCGCTCAAATGCAAGGGCGACCTGCATATCGATAGCCACCACACCCTGGAGGACGTGGCCCTGTGCCTGGGGCAGGCCTTTTCCGAGGCTCTGGGCGACCGCAAGGGGATCGTCCGCGTGGGGAACGCCAAGGTTCCCATGGACGAAGCCCTGGCCGAAGTGGTCGTGGACCTTTCCGGAAGGCCGTATCTGGTTTATGATGACGGCCTGCTGCCTGCGGTCATCGCGGGCGACGAAAAGGATATCTGGCGTGAATTTTTGAAATCTTTCGCATACAAAGCTGCCATGAACCTGCACGTAAACTTTGAATACGGCCTCAATGGCCACCATCTGCTGGAAGCCGCGTTCAAGGCCCTGGGCATGGCCCTGAGCGCCGCCGTTCGCATCGGCCGCAAGGGTGTTTCCAGCACCAAAGGGAGTCTCGACTGATGAAACGATTTTTCCATTTCGCTTCCCTGGCCGCCCTGGCCCTGTGCTTGTTCCTGCTGGCCGGTTGCGGCACGCCCAGGCCCCAGGCCACTGCGCCGCGTCCCGAAGGGACCCTGGCCATCGCCGGGTTCACCAATCCGACCAATTCCTGGCAGCTTCTGGCCGGTTATGTGCCCAAGGAAGGGGCCAAACCTCTGAGCCAGGAAATCCTTCTCCGTCTGGACGGCACCCTGCAGGATACCCTGAACGCCCACGGCGTGGTGGGGTACAAGCCTGCGGCCATCACCCGCCAGTGCCAGGATATCGTGGTCTTCGAGGAAGTGGGCGTGCCCCGCATGTCCGCGTTTAAGTACTGGCTGGGCGTGGGCAAGTGCATGGCCGTGGAATACCTGCTGGTACCCCAGGTCATTGAATGGGACGAACGTCAGGGCGGCGACATGGGCGTGGAAGCCCCGGCCGCCGTGGTGCTCGATTTCTTCCTCATCAACGTCAAGGATGAAACCATGATCCGGGCGCATTTCTCGGAAACCCAGGAATCGCTCACGGAAAACATCTTCAAGGCCAAGTCCTTCTTCAAGCGGGGCGGCAAGTGGGTCACCGCTCATGAACTGGCCTCTGAAGGCATTGACCAGAAACTCACGGAACTCGGATTATGATTCTTTTCCCCGCTGTTGACATCAAGGGGGGCCAGTGCGTCCGGCTTGCCCAGGGCAAGGAGGACGAGGTCACGGTTTTTTCCGACGACCCGGTCGGTCCCGCCCTGGAATGGGCCGCAAAAGGCTGCCGCTATCTGCACGTGGTGGACCTGGACGGCGCCTTTTCCGGCAAGCCCAAGAACTATGAATTGATCAAGCGCATTTGCTCGGAGATCGACATCCCCGTGCAGCTGGGCGGCGGCATTCGCGATATCGAGACGGCCAAGGCCTACATCGAGGCGGGCGTGACCCGGCTGATTATCGGCACCATGGCCCTGGAGGATCCCGAACTCTTTGCCGAACTGTGCCGGGCCATTCCCGGCCGGATCGGCGTGTCCCTGGATGCCGTGGACGGCGCGCTCAAGACCAAGGGCTGGGTAGAGGATTCCGGGCTCATGATCGAGGACGTGCTGCCGCGCATGGAAGAAAACGGCGTGTCCTTCATCGTGTATACGGACATTGCCCGCGACGGCATGCAGACCGGCGTGAACCTCGAAGCCCTTGAGCGCCTCTGCTCCCTGACCAGCATTCCGATTATCGCCGCGGGCGGGGTGCATACCATTGCGGACATCAAGAATCTCTATCCGCTCTCAAAAAAGGGGCTGGAAGGGGCCATTTCAGGCCGCGCCATCTATACCGGCACTTTGGATGTAAAAGAGGCCAACGACTGGATAGACGCGCAGGAATAACGGCTGTCCATAAACGCACGATTGCTTTGTTGCTGCAAAGAAGCCAGCTCCTCACGTATTGTTTATACGCTGCGGGCTGGCTTCTTTTTGCGCCGTGCACTCGCACATTTCTGAGCAGCCTTTTAAGTGAAACAAAAAAGGCAGCATTTATTGCTGTTTCAGGTTACTCCGCGTGAAGGGGAACTACCTTCCCCAGTCTCCTTTTTCGTCGACCCGGATGTATTTCTGGAAGGTGTAATAGAAGCCCGCCAGGGCGTTGCAGAAGCCTGCCAGGCCGTCCAGGAAGCCGAGCTTGAGGAAATACAGCTTGATGAAGCGCATTTTCGCGTGCGCCAGGGCGCGCAAAACGCCGCCTTTACGCCCCTTGTTTCGCAGGTCCTTTGCCCCTTCCTCGGCATAGTAGTTGATCTTGTTCATGTGCTCGAAGAAGGAATTGTAGGGATAGTGCAGGATGTCGCCGGAAAGTTTACGGGTATCGCCGAGCGGTTCGAAGTGGTAATGCGCGCCGCTGGCCGTGACCTTCATCTTGCCGTTTCTGAACACGCGGAAGAGATGATCCGGGTACCAGCCCGAATGTTTCATGAAGCGGTTGAAGTAGAAAGAGGACCTGGGCGTGTAGTACCCGGCCGTTTTTTCGTCCAAGGAAATGGCGGATATGATGTTCTCGCGCAGCTCGTCCGTGAGGATTTCATCCTGATCCAGGCTCACTATCCAGTCGGTCTTGATCTCGTTCAGGGCGAATTCGAACTGCTTGACCGGGCCGGGCCAGGGGCGGATGGCCACCTTTGCTCCGCATTTTTCCGCGATCTCCACGGTCCGGTCCGTGCTTTGGGAATCCACCACGAACAGCTCGTCGCAGAAATCCAGGGACCTGAGGCAGTCCTCAAGCCAGCGTTCTCCATTATATGTCAGCACCAGGCCGGTGACGGTTTGGCTCATGTGTGTTCCTCTCGGGTTGAAATCCGCGCGAATCTTACATGGAACGTCTGCACAGGTCCAATGGTGAATATCATGGCCTCCTGTTGCGGGAAACGGTAGTTTTGGCGTAGGGGAAATCCTATGAGAATACCTCGAGTGCTGCTGGTCGCGTTTTTTTTGCTCTTGCTCGTCCCGGTGCGGTCCCTGGCCGCCGGGCAGGTGCTTGTCTGCGGCATCGACGACGAGCCCTTTGGGCCGGGACCGGTGAAGGTGCTGCGGGAGGCATACGCCGCGCTGGGCTACAACCTGGCGATACGCCGGCTGCCCAATGCCCGCAGTGTGGAGGAAGCCAATGCAGGCCGGTGCGACGGCGAGCTGGGCCGTGTCAGCGGCATTTCGGACAAGTTCCCCAACCTGATCATGGTGGATGTGCCCATCTACCAGATAGAGCTCGTGGCGGTCTCCATGCGCAGGGATTGGGATATCCGCACCTGGAAGGACCTTGGCGGCAAGTGTGTTGCCCATCTGTCAGGAACCGTCATCATCGAAAAGAATTTGCCCGAGGACATGGAGCACGAGATAAAGGTGCAGTCGGTTGCAAAGGCCTTGACGCTGCTTGAGGAAGGAAGGGCGGACGTTGTGGTCACCACACGCGGGCACCTGAAAAAGATACTTTCCGACATGAATTTTCATGGGCTTGTGGTTCATGAACCGTCCCTGGAGCAGGTCTGTATTTACCACTATCTGCACAAGAAGGATCGCGCCCTGGTCAGGAAATTGGAGGCTGTTTTGCGAAAAATGCAGCAACAGGGGCGTATTTCTTCGATTCTTGGCGAAAACTGACCCGAATTCACTGGACCTTCCCGCCTGAACAAGGTACCTCGTCTTCGTTTCAGGAATTGCATCAAACAAGGGGAGTCCCGTGGAAGACAAACGTGCCAATCCCGTAGCCCTGGCCCCATTGGGCCTTTTTCTTGCCATCTTCATCGGAACCGGCCTGTACCTGACCGCCCAGGGAACAGGCATGGCCTTCTATCAGCTCTCGGCCACCGTGGCCATTCTGCCCGCCATCATCTGGGCGGTGATCATGGGCAGGGAAACCCTGGCCGAAAAGATCAATATATTTCTCTCCGGCGTGGGCGACATCAACATCATCACCATGTGCATGATCTATCTGCTGGCAGGCGGATTCGCGGCGGTGGCCAAGTCCATCGGCGGGGTGGAGGCCACAGTCAACTTCGGTCTTTCCGTCATCCCCGCTGGCCTGGTGCTGCCCGGCCTGTTCGTGATCAGCGCCTTCATCGCCACGGCCATGGGTACCTCCATGGGCACCATCGCGGCCATAGCGCCCATTGCCGTGGGCGTGGCCGACAAGACCGACCTGGGCCTGCCGCTGCTCATGGGAGCCGTGGTTGGCGGGGCCATGTTCGGGGACAACCTGTCCATGATCTCGGACACCACCATTGCCGCCACCCGCACCCAGGGCTGCGAGATGAGCGACAAGTTCAAGATGAATTTTAAGCTGGCGCTCCCCGCCGCGCTGGTGACCCTGGCCATGTTCGCCTTTCTCGGTTCGTCTGGAGAGGTGCTGGTGCACGGCGATTACGACCTCCTGCGGATTCTGCCCTACGTGGCCATTCTGGTCATGGCCGTCATGGGCGTGAACGTCTTCATCGTGCTCACTGCGGGGATAGCCCTGTGCGGAGCCGTGGGCCTGTTCATGTCCCCGGAATTCACGCTGCTGGCCTTTTCCCAGAACATTTACGCCGGGTTCAGCGGCATGCAGGAAATTCTGGTGCTGTCCATGCTTATCGGCGGGCTGGGCGAACTCATCCGGTTGCACGGCGGCGTGAATTGGATCATCCAGTTCATCGGCAAGCTGACCTCGGGCCGGAAGAGCACCCGTTCCGGCGAGTTCTCCATTTCCATCCTGGCCGTGCTGGCCGACCTGTGCACCGCCAACAACACCGTGGCCATCATCCTCACGGGCGGCATGGCCAAGGAGATCGCCGACAGGAACGGCGTGGACCCGCGCCGCAGCGCCTCGCTTCTGGATATCTTCTCCTGCATCGTGCAGGGGATTATTCCCTACGGCGCGCAGGTGCTTTTGGCCGGTTCCATCGCCAAGATCTCGCCACTGGCCGTGGTGGGCTCCATGTACTACTGCTATGCCCTTGCCGTGGTGGCCGTCATTGCCATTATCCTGGGTTTTCCCAAGGTCAGTCGCCAATAGGCGTTTTTCATGCCTTCGGCGAGCAAGGGAGCCAAGCCCCCTTGCATCCCCGCTCAATAAACAAGTCCCGCTCCGAGCTTTGCTCGGAGCGGGACTTGTTTATATTCAGGTTTCCAAAGGGATTATCCCTTTGGCGGGGTGCAGGGGCAGCGCCCCTCCATATTACATTTCTTCCTTGAACAGATGCACATCCATTTGCGGGAAGGGGATGTTCACGCCCTGTTCGTCGAAGGCCATCTTGATCTTTTCGGTAAGCGCGAAACGCACCTTCCAGTAGTCCGAGGTTTTGCACCAGGGCCGGACCACGAAGTTGACGCTGCTGTCTGCCAGCTCGGAGACCGCGATGGTCGGGGCCGGGTCCGCGAGCACGCCTTCCTGGCTGGCAACGAGCTCTTCGAGAATGGACTTGGCCTTGGGGATGTGGTCGCCGTAGCCGATGCCCACGACCATGTCGATGCGCCGGGTGTCGTTGGCGGTCACGTTGACGATGGTGCCTCCCAGGATGGAGGCGTTGGGAACGATGACCAGCTGGTTGTCCGGGGTGGTCAGGAACGTGTTGAATATCTTGATGGATTGAACGGTGCCTGAGGTCCCGGCCACGGTGACGTAGTCGCCTTTCTTGAAGAACCGCAACAGGATGATCATGACCCCGGCAGCGAAGTTGGACAGGGAGTCCTTGAGCGCCAGGCCCACGGCCAGGCCTGCGGCGCCGAGTACCGCCAGGAACGAGGTGATGTTCAGGCCGAGCTGGCCCAGGGCGGCGATGATCACGGCCGCGAGCATGGCGTAGAAGGTGATGTTGCACAGGAATGAGGTCAGGGTTTCGTCCACGCCCGCGCGCAGCATGCCCCTGCGCATGAGGTTCACGATGCGGCGGGAGATCCAGCGCCCGACCACGAAGACGAGCAGGGCGATCAGGATGTTGATGCCGTTGATGCTCAGCCAGGTGATGATGTTTTCCGTCAGTTCACGGATGAAATCGGGGTTGAGGATATCGTTCATGGGGGTCTCCTTGTTGGTGAAGTTTTCACTGGATACCAGAAACAAGGAACCATTGTCATTTAGAAGATAAAAAAGCCGCCGCTTCGTTGGAAGCGGCGGCCGTTGCATCCGGGTGGTTGTTTGGGCTAGTCGGTCTTGATGGTGCAGGGATCCTTTTCCTCGGGCAGGGGCTGGTTGCAGTCCTTGCAGGGCAGTACGAGGTTCAGGAACACGCCCACGATACCGGCCAGGCCGATACCGCCCAGGCGGAACTCGGCGCCGAAGGGCAGGGACATGCCGCCCACGCCGAAGATGACGATGATGGCCACGATGGCCAGGTTGCGCGGCAGCAGGAGATCGTTGCCCGCCTTGACCAGGGTGTTCATGCCCACCACCATGATGGCCCCGAAGAGCAGCACCATGATGCCGCCCATGACAGGCACGGGAATGGTGGACAGGAATGCGCCCAGCTTGCCCACGAAGGCCAGCAGGATGGCGGCGATGGCGGCCCAGGTCATGATGCCCGGGTTGAATACCTTGGTCAGTGCCACTGCGCCGGAAACCTCGGAATAGGTGGTGTTGGGCGGGCCGCCGAGCATGGAGGCCAGGGAGGTGGCCAGGCCGTCGCCGAGCATGGTGCGGTGGATGCCGGGATCCTTCACGTAGTCCTTGCCGGTCACGCAGCCGATGGCCAGCACGTCGCCGAAGTGCTCGATGGCCGGGGCGATGGCCACGGGGACGATAAACAGGACAGCTTCCCATTTGAATTCCGGGAACACGAAGTTGGGCATGGCGAACCAGGGGGCGGCGGCAATGGCTTCGAAGCTGACCACGCCCAGGAACAGGGACATGACGTACCCGACGGCGATGCCGGAGAGGATGGGGATGAGCTTGAACCAGCCGCGTCCCGTCAGGGAGACCAGCACGGTGGTGGCCAGGGCGGAAAGGGAAATGATCAGGGCCTTCCATTCGATGACGAGCACGGCGGAGCCGTCGCCGGTCTTGCCCAGGGCCATGGCCACGGCAACCGGGGCCAGCACCAGGCCGATGACCATGATGACCGGGCCGGTGACGATGGGCGGCAGCACGCGGCGCAGGGCCTCGACCCCGAAAATGTTGATCAGCAGGCTGAGCACCACGTAGAAGGCGCCCGCGGCGGCCAGGCCGGAAAGGGTGGCCGGGATGCCCCAGGTCTGCACGCCGTAGATGATGGGCGCGATAAAGGCGAACGAGGAAGCCAGGAACACGGGCACGCGTCCCTTGGTCACCACCTGGAACACCAGGGTGCCCGCTCCGGCGGTGAACAGGGCCACGTTGGGGTCCAGGCCCGTCAGCAGCGGCACGAGAACCAGCGCGCCGAATGCGACGAAGAGCATTTGCGCGCCGAGAAACGCGTCTTTTGGTTTGAAACTGTAGTCCGTGGAATGCACGTCACTCATCAGACAACCTCCTCCTGATAGGACATTAAAAAGTTTATAGGTCTCCCCACAAAAAAAGGGGCACGCCCTTGAGCGTGCCCTATTTGGTGCCGAATATCTTGTCCCCGGCATCCCCGAGGCCGGGAAGAATATATCCTTTGTCATTGAGTCTTTCATCAATGGCTGCGGTGTATATCTCCACGTCGGGATGTTTCTTCATGATCCTGTCGATGCCCTCTGGCGCACAGCAGAGGAACAGGCCCCTGATGTTGGTGCAGCCGGATTTCTTGAGCAGGTCGATGGTGGCTTCCAGGGTGCCGCCGGTGGCCAGCATGGGGTCCAGGATCAGGGCCATGCGTTCTTCCATGGCGCTGGCGAGCTTGACGTAGTATTCGACAGGCTCCAGCGTTTCCTCGTTGCGGTAGAATCCGACCACGGAGACCTTTGCCCCGGGGATCATGTCGATGACACCGTCCATCATGCCCAGGCCTGCGCGCAGGATGGGGACGACGGTGACTTTCTTGCCCTTGATCGAGTCCACTTCCACGTCGCTGGCCCAGCCCTGAACGGTGGTCTTCTCGGTTTCCAGGTCCTTGGTTGCTTCGTAGGTCAGCAGCCGGGTGATTTCCGAGGACAGGGCCCGGAAACGGCTGGTGGAAATTTCCTTCTGCCTCAAAAGGCCGATCTTATGCTTGATGAGCGGGTGCTCAACCAGATGTACCGCCACGTGTGACGCCTCCTTTGGAGAGTTAGTATATATTATGGATTTGTTGCTTGCCGATGCGCAAAATTTTCCCCTTTTAAGATCAATCCGGCGGTTCGGTCAAGGGTGGATTTTCAGTTTACGGAATTGTCAAACCGGTCTGTGATTTTACTTTCCAATGATTCCCGTTATATGGTTGCCCCATGAGCGAAACGAGAAAAAAACGGACCTGGGAAGCCTTGGTGGAAGGTTCCGTAACCAATATGCGCCTGGACAAGTTCTGGGCCGCCGAACTTGCAGACGAGGGAATCTCGCGCGGCAAGGTCAAGGAATGGATCGAGGCCGGAATGGCCACGGTCAATGGAACCGTTGAAACCAAGGGCAAGTGCAAGCTTTTCGGCGGCGAAGCCCTGACCCTGTCCGCCCCGGAAGGGCTGGCCGGCGACGACGCGCCGCAGCCCGAGACCGGGGCCCTGCCCGTGCTTTACGAGGACGAGCACGTGCTGGTCATCGACAAGCCCGCGAACCTGACCACTCATCCCGCGCCGGGCCAGCCGGACAACACCCTGGTGAACCGGCTTTTGCACCATTACCCGGACATGGCGTCGGAGCATTCCGGCATGGACGGACAGCGCCCGGGCATCGTGCACCGGCTGGACAAGGACACCTCGGGCGTCATGGCCGTGGCCCGCACCGAGGCTGCCCGCCTCAAGCTGGCCGGGGACTTTGCGGACCGACGGGTGCGCAAGGTCTATCTGGCCCTGGTGCACGGCAGGCCGGAGCAGTCCAAGGGCGAGATCGAGGCGGACATGGGCCGGCACCCCACGCACAAGACCAAGATGGCCGTGGTGGACAAGGGCGGCCGCGAGGCGCGCAGCAGCTATGAGGTGCTCTGGACCGATCCCCTGGAGCGGGCCTCCCTGGTGGCGGTGCGTATCTTCACGGGCCGCACCCATCAGATCCGCGTGCACATGGCCCATATCGGGCATCCCCTGGTGGGCGACGAGGTCTACGGACCGCAGGAGCACGCCCTGTGGTGCCGGGAAACCGGACTGGGCGACCTGGCGCCGCGCCAGATGCTGCATGCCTTTTTCCTGCGTTTCGACCACCCGGCCACGGGCGAGCCCATGAGCTTCATGCAGGAGCCGCCCGGGGATTTCATGAATCTGCTGGTGGAGCTGAACCGCGCCACCGTGCGCACCGGGATCGTGGGGCTGCCCGGCAGCGGCAAGTCCGCAGTGCTGGGCATGCTCGCGGACATGGGCTGGCCCACCTTCAGCGCCGACGCCTGCGTGGCCCTGCTCTATGCCGCGGGCGGCGACGGGGCCGAGATGATCAGGGGCCGTTTCGGCGGCCAGTACACCGCGCCCGACGGCGGAGTGGACAAGCCCGCCCTGTTCCGGGCCATGTGCGAATCCGACGAGTTCCGCCGGGAAATTATGGACATCATCCATCCCATGGTGCGTCATGCGTGCATGGAGTTTTTCGGGAACAACAACGACCGCCCCCTGGCCTTTGCCGAGGTTCCGCTGCTGCTGGAGGGGGGCTGGCACAGGCAGGGCTTGGTGGATCAGGTGGTCTACGTGCACTGCCCGGACGAGCTGCGGCAGGGAAAGTTCCGCGAAATTCGCGGCCTGGACCCGGAAATGCTGGCCATGTTCGATTCCTGGCAGTGGAGCGGCGAGCAGAAACGCAGCCAATGCGGCTTCACCATCGACAACAGCGGCAGCCTGGACGACCTCGGGGCCGAGGTGCAGCGCGTGGCCGGGGAGCTGATGGCCCTGTCCGCAGAGGCCATGAAACGACACGAGGACTGGCTTGCACGGCTCTGGCCGGTGCTGGCGCAACAGTTCGGGGAAAGTGAATGATCCCCCTGCGGGACAATGTGCCGAGGGTGACCCTGCCCATCACGGTCAGCGTCATCATCATGCTCAACGCCTTTGCCTTCGGCTTCGAGCTGCTCATGGACCCGCGCTCCAAGGTGGAGCTTTTCCATTTGTTCGGGGTGGTGCCCCAGCGCTTCCTTGATTCGGACTGGGCCCACTGGGTGGGCTATCCCGAGGCCTCCATCATTCCGTTCTTCACGTACATGTTCCTGCACAGCGGCTGGCTGCACGTGATCCTGAACATGTGGATGCTCTGGATCTTCGGGGACAATATCGAGGACGTCACCGGCCATTTCGGGTTCGTGTTTTTCTACGTGGCCTGCGGGCTGGCCGCGGTGGGGGCGCACATGCTGGCCGAAACCGGCTCCAGCGTCCCGGTCATCGGCGCTTCCGGGGCCGTGGCGGGCGTCATGGGCGCGTATCTGGTGCTCTATCCCCACGGTAAGGTCTACACCCTGTTTCCCATCCTCATTATTCCTATCATTCTGCGGGTGCCCTCGGTGTTCTTTCTGGGCTTCTGGTTCCTTTCCCAGTTCTTTGCCGGGATTTTCAGCGTGGTCAACGGATCGGCCCAGCCCGTGGCCTGGTGGGCGCACGTGGGAGGGTTCGTCACCGGCATCCTGCTGATCTCGCTGTTCCGGGGACGTGGCAGATGCAAGTACTGCTACAACCGCCGTTCCAAGAATTACGATATCCCCGTCGAGGATAAACTTCGTTAACCATCCAGAATTCCGCGTACTTATCGCAATGCTTGAAGCCGTTCCCCGAGGTTCCATTCCCGAACCAGCCGGACCGTGGCGGGCGGCGTCAGGTCGTCGATGGGCTCCCTGTTGCAGATTCGTGCGCGCACGTCCTTGGCGCTGATGCCCTTGAGGTGGGGCTCTCGTTCCCAGAGCACGTGGGTGGTCAGTCCCAGTTCCTCGAAGCGCCGCTTTTTGCGGCGGCCCCATTCGTCGTAGATGGTCAGGAAAAAGGCCGCGTCCAGGGGCACGTAGTGGCCGTAGAGTTCGGGCATGTTGATGGGCAGCGGCACCACCGAGAACTGCTCGCATCCGAGCCCCGCATCATGCAGCACGGCGCGCACCATGGTATAGCGTTCGAAATAGGTCAGCGGGTTGTTGCCGGGAGTCGAGCGTTGTGCGTCCTCGGCCTCCTCGCGGGTCAGGGACGGGTCCGGGTTGGTGATGCCCACCACCAGGTGGTCGCAAAGCTCCTTCCCGGCCAGCAGGTACGCGAGATGGTCGTTGTGCAGGACCTGGAAGCGCCCGTGAATCACGCCGATATCGTACATCACTTGTATCCTCTAGTCCTTGCCGGGCAGGGTGAAGGGTTCGAAGTCGCCGGGCCAGAACGCCTGCTCCCCGGGGCTGTCCCAGATGCCGCCCAGCCGGATGCGGTCCGTGTGGTTGAGCACCAGGTTCATGAACTCGGTGCCGCGCACGCAGCCCAGGCAGCCCGCGGCCGCTGAAATTTCGTCGAATGTTTTGACCTTGTCCCGCCGCACGCCTTTGCCCACGAAGAGCAGCGGCACGGGCTCGCCCGAATGGATGAGGCTGCCGCAGCTCGGGGTTGAGTGGTCCGCCGTCACGGCCACCAGCACGTCCGGGTCGTCCAGCAGGGGCCGGATGGATGCTTCGATGCCCTTGTCCAGGGACTCGATGACCGCCTTTTTGGCTTCGGGGCGCTTGGTGTGCGCGGCCTGGTCCGGGGTCTTGGTGTGCACGTGGATGAAGTCGAAATCCCGCAGCAGTTCCGTGGCCCGGGCGATGCGCTCCGCAATGTCCCGGCCCGGGTCGTCCCCGTCCGTGACCGTGACGGGCGTCAGGCCCAGGTAGCGGGCTATGCCCTTGTACATGACGCCGCTGGCCACGGACGCCCCGCGCATGCCCAGCTTGCGGGAGAACATCGGCACGTTTTTGCGCTGCCCGGCCCGCTGGGTGACCATCATGTTGATGGTCTTGTTGTCGTCCAGGGTGTTCCAGACATGGACCAGATATTTCTTGAGCGCGCTGGCCGCCCGGATGCTCTTCGGGTCGTCCCGGTGGGAGTCCAGGGGCACGATCTCCGAGAGGAAGCGGCCGTCGGTCATGGGGTTGGAGTCCGTGAAGTAGGGAGCCACCTGGCCCTGCATGAGAAGCACGCCGAAGGTGCCCTTGCCGGGGTGGTAGGTGATGCGCACGCCGTCGGCTTCGAATGCGGCCACGGCTTTGTTGGCCGCCCGTATTTCCTTGTCCGAGGCACTGGCCTTGTCGCGGACGACACGAAGTTGTCCGCCTTCGTTGTCCGCATGGATGAAGTGCCCGAGCACGGCCACGTCGTTTGGGCCGAGATCGATATCCGTGCCCAGCGCCTCCAGCACGCCGCGGCCGGGGAAGTCCTCGCGCTCGTACCCGAACAGGGCGAAATGGGCCAGTTCGCTGGGCAGGGCCTCGCCCAGCCGGGAAGCGTGAAAGAGGCCGTTGGTGCCGAGGGCGGCCAGGCTGTCCAGGCAGGGCGTATGCGCGGCCTGGAGCGGGGTCCGGTGCCCGAACCGGGCGAAGCTGCGGTCGCCGAGGCCGTCGAGGAGGATGAGAACACACTTGGATGGCATAGGTTTTCCTGTTGTATCGAATTTGTCGATAATACGTAGCCTTATCTATCGCCCATATATATTTGTAGCGCAACGGAATCGGGTATAGAAAATATCTATGCTTATCGATGTCCATGTGCATACCTCCATCTCCCCCTGCAGCGTGCTCGAAATCGACGCCATTCTCGAGATCTCACGGCAGCGGGGCATGGACGGCGTGTGCCTCACGGACCACGATACCATGGATGCGGCCGGGTATGTGCGCGAAGGCGTGCAGGACGACGGCTTCGTGGTCATCGTGGGCATGGAATACACCACCCCCCAAGGCGATTTCCTCATTTTCGGCCCCTTCGAGAACATCAGGCCCGGCATGGACGCCCAGGACATGCTGCCCTACGTTTACGGCCGGGGCGGGGCGGCCATCGGCGCGCATCCATACCGGGGCTGGCGGCCCGCCCAGGAATTCCTGTTCGAGCAGGGGGTGTGCTCGCTGGTGGAGGGCGTGAACGGACGCAACACCGCCCCCGAGAATTTGCGGGCACAGGCGCTCGCCCACAGGCATGGGCTGACCATGACCGGCGGTTCCGACGCCCATCGCGTCGACGAGCTGGCCAAATTCCCCACCCGCTTCCTGGAGCGCATCGAATCCCGCGACGACCTTGTCCGCGCCCTGCTTGCAGGCCGCTGCGAACCCGCCTGGATGACCGAGCCGGTCCGTGAAGATCTCGCTGTCGGCTGATCCGGCATCCTTCCCCATGCACAGGTTGCGCGTGTTTTTCACATGAGTCCGCATGTGGAAAATTCAGGGCCATCTGTGGAAAACCTTCCGAAAAATACTTCCCCCCGGCTTGACTTGGCGAATATGCTCATTACCTTAGGACACTGGATCGAATCCGCATTTTCGTCCAAAGGAGATTCATGCGCATATGAGCGTTCAGTACAAGGACTATTACAAGATACTCGGTGTCTCCCGCACTGCGAGCCAGGACGAGGTTTCCAAGGCCTTCAAGAAGCTGGCCCGGAAATACCATCCCGACCTGAACCCCAACGACAAGGGGGCCGAGGATAAATTCAAGGAAGTGAACGAGGCGTACGAGGCCCTCAAGGATCCTGAAAAACGGAAGATGTACGACCAGTTTGGTTCCGGTTATCAGCATGGCCAGAACTTCCAGCCCCCGCCGGGCTTCGAGAATATCCGTTTCGATTTCGGCGGAGGCGGCGGTTTCGGCGGCGCCGGGGCCAGCGGCTTCAGCGACTTTTTCGAAACCATTTTCGGTGGCGGAGCCGGTGCTGGGGGCGCGTCCTTCCGGGGCGGCTTCCCGGGCGGCGGAGGCGGTTTTCAGCAGCGCCCGAGGCGCGGCTCCGATTCCGAGGCCCTGTACGAATTGAGCCTGGAGGAGGCCTACCAGGGCGGCAACAAGTCCATCACCCTGACCGAGCACATGCCGGGCGGCGGTCCCAGAACCCGCACCCTGGAAGTGCGCGTGCCTGCGGGCATCAAGGACGGTCAGCGCATTCGCCTGGCCGGGCAGGGCAACCCCGGGGTCGCCGGCGGGGCGCGCGGCGACCTGTACCTCAAGATCCGGCTCATGAAGCACCCGCGTTTCAACGTCAAGGACACGGACGTGGTCTTCGATCTGCCCCTGGCCCCGTGGGAGGCCGCGCTGGGCACCAAGGTCCGGGTCCCCACCCTGGACGGCCAGGTGGAGATGACCATTCCGCCGGGAATGGGGTCGGGCAAGAAGCTGCGCATCAAGGGCAAGGGGCTCGGCACCGGAACCAGACGCGGCGACCAGTTCGTGCGCATCATGATCCAGGTTCCCACCAGCCTGACTCCCGAGGAACGGAAACTCATGGAAGAGCTGGCCGAGAAGTCGAAATTCAAGCCGAGGAACTTTTAAGGGGGCCGTATGAGCACGAAGAAACTCAAGGAAATGCTCCTGAAGCTGCCGGGCCTGGAATTGCCGGAACGCTCCGAACACGTGGCCTGGGCGCAGCTGGTGGAGGTGACGGGCATCACACCGGCCATCATGGCCGAGCTGGCCGAGCTGGGCTGGCTGGACCCCGTGAAGACCAACGCCGACAACTATCTGTTCACGGTGCGGGACGTGTACCGCATCCAGAAGCTCATGCGTCTCAGCAACGACCTGGACGTGAACATCACGGGCGCGAGCATCATCGTGGACCTCATGGCCCGCATCGAGGAGCTGGAGCTGGAAGTGGAGAAACTGCACCGCCTCTGCTAGTCGTCGGTTTTTTGCAATACAGTGATTGAAGGAGGATTTGATATATGGATCCGAACAAATTCACGCAGAAGACACATGAAGCCATATCCGAAGCCCAGAACATGGCCATCCGTTCCGGGCATCAGCAGATAGATTGCGAACACCTGCTTTCCGCCCTGGTGGGCCAGGAAGGCGGGCTCGTGCCCCAGATCCTGCGCAAGCTGGGCATCGACCCCAAGAATTACGCCGGGGCCGTGGACGCCGAGATATCCAAGCTGCCCAAGGTCTCCGGTCCGGGCGCAACCCCCGACCGCATCATGGTCACCCAGCGCATGCAGTCGGTCCTGGTCAAGGCCGAGGACCACGCCAAGCGCATGAACGACGAGTTCATCAGCGTGGAACACCTGTTCCTGGCGCTCATGGACGAACCGCCCTCCCGGGGCGTGGGCAAGGTCAACAAGCAGTTCGGCCTGGACGTGAACAAGGTGCTCGGCGCGCTTACCGAAGTGCGCGGCCACCAGCGCGTGACCTCGGACAATCCCGAGGCCACCTATGATTCGCTCAAGAAATACGGTCGCGACCTGGTGGAGGAAGCCAAGGGCGGCAAGCTGGACCCGGTCATCGGCCGTGACGGCGAAATCCGCCGCGTGATCCGCATTCTCTCCCGCCGCACCAAGAACAACCCGGTACTCATCGGCGAGGCGGGCGTGGGCAAGACCGCCATCGTGGAAGGCCTGGCCCAGCGCATCGTCAAGCAGGACGTGCCCGAGGGGCTCAAGGACAAGATGGTCTACGCCCTGGACATGGGCGCACTCATCGCCGGGGCCAAGTACCGGGGCGAGTTCGAGGAACGGCTCAAGGCCGTGCTCAAGGAAGTGCAGGAATCGGCCGGGCGCATCATCATGTTCATCGATGAGCTGCACACCATCGTGGGCGCGGGCAAGACCGACGGGGCCATGGACGCGGGCAACCTGCTCAAGCCGATGCTGGCGCGCGGCGAGCTGCACTGCATCGGGGCCACCACCACGGACGAGTACCGCAAGTACATCGAGAAGGACCCGGCCCTGGAGCGTCGCTTCCAGACCGTCATGGTGGAGGAGCCCGGCGTGGAGGACACCATTTCCATCCTGCGCGGCCTGCGCGAGCGGTTCGAGGTGCACCACGGCGTGCGCATTTCTGACGGTGCGGTGGTCGAGGCGGCCGTGCTTTCCAACCGCTACATTTCCGACCGCCAGCTGCCTGACAAGGCCATCGACCTCATCGACGAGGCCGCGGCCCTGATTCGCACCGAGATCGATTCCCAGCCCTATGAGCTGGACAAGGCCAACCGCCAGATCATGCAGCTGGAGATCGAGCGCGAGGCCCTCAAGCGCGAGACCGACAGGGCATCGCACGACCGTCTTGCCAAGCTGGAAAAGGAGCTGGCCGATATCAAGGAACACCAGGCCCGGCTCATGGCCCAGTGGCAGAATGAAAAGGGCGGCATCGAGCGGCTGCGGCAGGTCAAGGAACAGATCGAGTCCGTGCGCCTGGAAGTCGAGGAGGCCAAGCGCGTCCACGACTACAACCGGGCCGCCGAGCTGGAATACGGCCAGCTCAACGCGCTTATGAAGGAGCTTGAGGAACGCAACAAGGCCATGGAAGAGGCCGGCGACGGCCAGCGCATGGTCAAGGAAGAGGTCGGGCCCGACGACGTGGCCCAGGTCATTGCCCGCTGGACCGGCATTCCGGTTTCCAAGCTGCTGGAAGGCGAGCGCGACAAGCTGCTCAAGCTGGCCGACCAACTGCACGAGCGGGTCATCGGCCAGGACAGTGCGGTGCAGGCCGTGGCCGACGCGGTGCTGCGCGCCCGGGCCGGGCTCAAGGACCCCAGCCGTCCCATCGGCTCGTTCATCTTCCTAGGCCCCACGGGCGTGGGCAAGACCGAGCTGTGCAAGACCCTGGCCGCGGCCCTGTTCGATTCCGAAGAGAACATGATCCGCATCGACATGTCCGAGTACATGGAAAAGCACACGGTGGCGCGGCTCATCGGAGCGCCTCCGGGCTACATCGGCTATGACGAGGGCGGGCAGCTCACCGAGGCGGCGCGCCGCAAGCCCTACAGTGTCATCCTGTTCGACGAGATCGAAAAGGCGCATGCCGACGTGTTCAACGTGCTGCTGCAGATTTTGGACGACGGCCGTCTGACCGACAGCCATGGCCGCACCGTGGACTTCAAGAACACGATCATTATCATGACCTCCAACCTGGGCGCACAGTACATGCTGGAGGGCATCGACAAGGACGGTGAGTTCAAGGCAGGGGTCGAGGACCAGGTCATGGATACCCTGCGGCATCATTTCCGGCCCGAGTTCCTGAACCGTGTGGACGAGACCGTGCTGTTCCGGCCCCTGCACCTGGATCAGCTCACGCGCATCGTGGATTTGCTGGTCAAGGGGCTGCGCGACCGGCTCGAAGACCGCAAGATCGCCCTGGAACTCACGGACAAGGCCAAGGCGTTCATCGCCGAGTCGGCCTACGATCCGAGCTTCGGCGCGCGTCCGCTGCACCGCTACATTCAGGCGCACCTGGAAACGCCGCTGGCCAAGCGCATCATCGGCGGCGAATTGCAGGACGGCGAGACCGTGACTGTGGATGAGAAGGACGGAGCATTGGTTTTTGAGTAAAGGCCGCCGGTAAGGGCGCGTCAATATTACCGTTTAAAAAAGGCAGTCCCTCGTGCATTCAACATGCACGAGGGACTGCCTTTTTCTTGTTTTACGTTTCTTGGCCAATGGAACGTCGCCCGAAGAGTGAGACAGTCTTCTTTGCTAACCCATTGTCCTTTTTCCCAATCCGGATATGGCCGGGGCGTGGCTTTCCTCAGCGGTGATTTCAATGCGCAATGAATTCGTATCCGTTGCGTGGCGGACGGCCAGGATGTTATTGATCGCGGCGCGGGCCTTTTCCTCCAGGCGGGAGCCTTGGCCGCAGATGCGGACCGTCAGCGCCGCTCCTTTCAGCGTCGCATGGAAATCGTGGACTTCCGGCAGGGAATAGAGGGCCTCGCCGAGCTCGAGGAGCGTGACCGGGGAGTGCTGCTCCAGCCGTTTGATGTGCGGGTCGAGCCGCCGCAGGGGGCTGCCGCAGGCGCACGCGCCGGGCAGGATGCGGCCCCTATCCCCGGTGCGGTAGCGCAGCAGGGGCATGCCGCGCCGCAGGGCCGTGGAAACCACAATCTCCCCGAAGCGGCCGTCGGGCAGCACCTCTCCGGTCTTCGGATCCACTATCTCCACATGGACGTCGGTTTCCCGCAGGTGTAGTCCCGAGCCGGGCGCGCATTCAACGGCGCCGCCTAGGCCGGTTTCGATCATGCCCCAGTGCCGGAAGACCCTGCAGCCGAAGGCCTGCTTCGCATTGCGGACCACCGCGTTGGGTATGGCGTCCCAGCAGAGCAGCACCGAACGGATGCGGTCCTCGGGGAGCCCCCGTTTTTCCCAGTGGCGGGCCAGCATGTTCACGTGGGCCGCAGGGCCGACAATGCACCGGGCGTTTGTCTCCAGAAGTGTGTCCACGGCCTGGCTTGCGTCTTCCAGCACGCCGTAGGCCACGGCCTGGGCGCGGTTGCGTCCCAGGGCCTCCATGAGCAGGCGGCCCACGCCGCCCGGCCGGTCCCCGGGCATGAGCACCAGGGCGGTTTGTCCCGGCTCCACCATGGACCGCATGCCCCAGTCGAAATAGTCCACCGTGGCTTCCAGGTCGTCTCCGGTGTGGAAGACCCGCTTGGGTTTTCCCGTGGTGCCCGAGCTTTGCAGGGTGACCACCCGGGCGATGTCGTCCTGGGAGACGCAGAGAAGCTGCTCGGGCGCATCGCGCAGGTCCTTTGGGGTGATGGCCGGGAGGCGGGCGAAGTCCTCCATCGTGCGGATGTCCCCCGGCGAAACCTCACTATAGAGGCGGGCGTAAAAGGGACTGTGCGCCTTGGCGTGAGCCACGGTTTCGCGCAGCTTTTCCAGCTGCCATGCGCGCACCTGTTTTGGCGAGGGCGCGCCGGATTTCTCCCGGAGCCCCATGCGACGCATCAGCCAGCGGTCAAGGGGCGGCAGGCCCATGGCATTTCCCCCGGTACAGGGTGGTTCCGTCCATGGCGGACAGGTTGTAGGCGCAGAACGGGATCAGGCGCCCGTCCGGGGCGACGCTGTGGATGCAGCAGCCCCGCAGCCGTTCCAGGTCCAGGGTCCAGGCGTCCTGAAAGGCCATGGCCGAAACGGCCAGGGTGTGGGTGGCCGCACGGGCGATGAACCGGTCCAGGTCGTCCATGGGGGCCGGGGCCATGCCCAGGGTCTGCTTGGGCGCGGCCCACTGGCGTTTGACAAAGGCCTTGGCCTTGTCCGCGCCTTCCGAGGCTGGGCGGGGCGTGCAGCCGCATGCGCCGTTCGAGGCCAGTTTCTTCAGGGTGTGGTCTTCCATGACCACATAGTTTGCGTGGCAGGAGCAGTGGGAGTGTTCGCAGCCGGGCGGCAGGAAGTGGGCCGCCCTGATGCCTGGGCCGGTCTGCTGCTCCAGCAGGCGCATGAGTTCGGGCAGGGTGATGCGCTGCTCGTCTCCCGGGGCCTGCGGATAGCGTCCGAAATAGCTCACGGGCTGGAAGTGTACCCCGCGCACGGCCGGGGAGTGTTGGGCGGCCAGCCGGATGATGTTGCCCAGGTCGTGGTCGTTGACGCCCGGTGCCACCGTGGGCACCAGCACCATGCCTATCCCCGCCCGGGTCAGGTTTTCCACTGCCGTCAGCTTGTCCCGGAGCAGGGCGCGGCCGCGCAGGGTTTCATAAATGCCGTCCTCGGTGCCGTCGAACTGCAGGAACACGGAATCCAGTCCGGCCTCGGCCAGTGCCTCTGCGTAGCCCGGCTCCCGCCCCAGGCGCAGGCCGTTGGAGTTGAGCTGCACAAAGGGAAAGCCGCGTTTCTTGGCCATGCGGATGAGGTCGGGCAGGTCGCGGCGCATGGTGGGTTCGCCGCCGGAAAGCTGGATGTTGCAGAAGCCCGAGGCCTGTTCCACCCGGTCCAGCAGAAAGGCGAATTCCTCATGGGTGGGGTCGGCCGGGGCCGTTTTGCCGGAGGAGGCAAAGCAGACCGGGCAGCCCAGGTCGCAGCGCCAGGTCACCTCGAAGACCGCGGTGCAGGTGTGCTGGCAATGCGCCTCGCACAGGCCGCAGTCCAGGGGGCAGCCTCTGTCCACCGCCGTGAAGGGCGTCCTGGGCCGGGACGGAATCTTGGTGCGCGACCACTCCACGAAGCCGGGTTCGCCGCGCCAGACAATGGTCCGGAACTCGCCGTGCTCCGGGCAGTCCTTGACGAGATAGGTGTTGCCGCCCGAGGTTTCGTGCCTGGCCGGGATGGGGGCAAGGCAGACCGGGCAGACGCTTCTCGGAAGTCGGCTCATTCCTGTTCGCGTCCTTCCGCCGGATCAAGACCGTGTTCGGCCAGGATCCGGCGCACCTGCGCCGAGACTGCGGAGAGCAGGCCGCCGCACCGGCTTTGGTGGGGCTGGCCGCATTCGCCGTCCAGGATGTCGCCGCAGGACATGCCGCCGTATGGGGCGGTGGCTTCCGCGAACCAGTCCCGCAGTTCCTCGAGCATGAGGGGCAGCTTGTCGTCCTGGGTTTCCATGTCCGTGCCCTTGCCCGCGTGCAGGCCGAGCACCAGGGCCGCGCCCGTGTGCACGCCGCAGGGGCCGGAACATCCGCCCATGCCCATGCACAGGCCCGATGCCGCGCGCACCAGGTCCGGGTTGTCGCGGCCCAGTTCGTCCAGGGCCAGCAGCACCACGATCTGGCTGCAGCAATATCCCTTGCCCGCCAGCTCCATCATGCGCAGTCCGCTGTCGTCCAGCATGTCGTTATCCTCGTTTTTTGGCGATCATCAGATAATAGCCGAGCCCCCGCCGGTTGCAGGAACAGGGGACGTCGTTTTCCCCGGAGGAGAATAGCAGCCGGGCCGCCAGTTCCCGGAGGCGGTGGGAGTGATCCTCCAGCAGCAGGACCTCGAATCCGGCTGCCTTCACCAGCCCGTGCGTTTCTGCCAGGGGCACGGCCCGGGCGGCGCAATCGTTCCCGGCCGTGTCCGCATCCGGCGCGCAAAGGTCGGAAAGGGCCAGGAAACCTCCTGGCCGCAGCACGCAGTGAAATTCCCCGAGCCCCTGCGCCGCGTCCGGGAGCAGGGACAGGACGCATTCGCAGAACAGGGCGTGAAAACTATTGGGACCGAAGGGCAGGCAATGGCCCTGCGCCCGGACCAGGCCCGCTCCTTGTGCGGCGTCGAGCTGTCCGGGGCTGGGCTCCACGCCGAAGGCCAGGGCCCCGTAGCGCGAGCGCAGCCGGTTCACCGTGGCTCCCAGGCCGCAGCCCACGTCCAGCACGCGCCAGCCCGGCAGCAGGCCCATGCGGTTTGCCGCACGGTCCGTGAGCTCGAAGCCGCCCGGCCGCAGCGTCCGCCCTGCGGCCTTGCGCAGCACGGGGCGTTCCCAGAGCGGCTGCTCCACTACTTGTCCTCCAGGAGGTGTTCCACCTGGTTCATCTTGCCCAGGGCCAGGTTCTCGGGGATGAGCACCTGGCCGCATTGGGGGCAGGTGGGCAGCGCCACCGTGAACAGGGAGTCCAGGTATTCCAGCTCCACGGGGAGCATTTCCAGTTCCGCGTCGCAGGCCCGGCATTTCCAGCCCGCTGCGTCCGCTTCCGGCACCTTGATCACGCTCATGACGCACCTCCCTTGACCCGCATGCGGTGGCTCCAGGCGTTGTGCACCAGGAAGCCGTCGCCGCGTTCCTCGTATTCCACCCAGTAGGTGACCACCACGGGCCGGTGCGAGGCCAGCACATGGCCGGTCTCCTTGTGCACGAAACATGCGCCGGTTTCCCGGGCCGCATGCAGCACCTTCTGGACATCGCTTGTGAGGATGCGCCGCTCCTCCATGATGTCCCGGGCCTGCTCCGTGAATTCCACCCGGACGGATTCGTGCGGGGCGGTTTCGGTTTCACTTTCCTCCCGCCACAGTTCGGCGAGCAGGGTCTCCCTGAGCCGGGCGCGGTTTTCCCGCCGCGCCGAATAGCCCGGAGCCGGCCGAGCCGCGCTGTCTTCCCCTGCGGGGTAGAGCAGGTCGTAAAAGTGCAGGGCGCGTTTTCCTGCCTTGGCCAGCATGTCCCGGCACATGACGCAGTAGGTCACGAAGTCCTCGTCCGCGGCCTGGGCGCGGCGTTCGCGCACGGCCTTTGCCAGCTCGGGGTTGGCCTCGCTCAGCAGGCCGCCGTACCCGCAACATTCGGTGCGTTCGCCGCTCAGTTCCGGCTCGGTGATGCGCACCTGCATCTGCTCCAGCAGGGCTCGCGCATCCTCCAGGAGCACTGCGTCGTGCCGGGCCGCGCACGGGTCGTTGATGGCCAGTTCCGTATCCTGTTGCCGTGCCCCGTCGGGCAGGCCCAGTGCGCGCAACAGGGACCAGTGGGAGCTGATCTCGGCCTCGGGCAATCCCTGGCGTAGGGCCTTGAGGCAGGTGGGACAGGAGACCACGAGATGCGGCTTGCCCATGCGTTCCCAGTGGCCGCGTATTTCGGCCATGGTTTCGCCCGCAAGGGCCTGGCGGCCGGACCACTCGGCGGGCGCGCCGCAACAGTGGAGCAGCAGGCCCACCGCGCCGAGCCTCTGGCGCAGGTCCGCATAGGCGGCCATGACGCCCCCGGGATCGGAGGCCGTGAGCTGGCAGCCCGGGAAAAAAAGATATTCACTCGCGTCCGCGCCTGGGGCGTGGCGGGCCAGGGCGGCCTTTTCCCCGTTGGCGAAGGCCATGTCCCGCAGGGCGAACTCATGGGCCGAAGGGGGCATGGTCCCCTTTTCCACCATGGTGCGCCGGGCCTGCAGACAGACGTCGGCCATGGAAAAATCCTCGGGACAGATGACCTCGCACAGGCCGCAGAGCATGCACGAATTGATCATGGTGTTGGCCTGGCGGGTGCCCATGACAATGGATTCGTTGTTGTAGGCCTGCCGCACGTAGACCTTGGGGTAGGCCTTGTAGTGGCGTAGGTACTCGCAGTTCTTGACGCACTCCATGCATTCGCACTGCAGGCAGCGTTTGGCCTCGTCCCGCGCGTCCGTCTCCGTGTATCCCGCCGCATTGACCACCGGCGGTGCGGGCTCCACGTTTCCGAGGTTGGTATACAGGCGCGTTGCGTAGGGGCCTTCCAGCTCCCGGCCCGTGACCATGGACACGCCTTGGGTGAAGCGTTCCACCGAGTTGGCCGCGCGGCGTGCTGCGGCCGCCTTGAGTACCGGGGCGGATTCGCCCCTGGGGCTGGCGAACAGGCCCGGCTGCCCCGTGCCCAGGGTCAGCTCGTCCGGCTCGCCGAAGTCGGCCATGGCTTCCGACAGGGCGTCGGAATCCAGAAAGACGGCGTCGTTTTCCGCAAGCTGCGCTTCGATCAGGGCGGTATCCAGGGGAACACCTGTTTCCAGTGCCGCGCCCAGCCGGGCGAGATTTTCCAGCTCCCGTTCCAATGCCCCTGCCGGAAGTTGTGTTTCGGGAAGTGCGCTCAGGTCGCTGCCGGGAACGCCGCAGTACAGGGTGGTCCGGAATCCCCTGCGGGCCAGCTCCCAGGCCGCGCATAGGCCCGTGAGCCCCCCGCCGATCACGGCCACGGACTTGCCGCGCGCGGGCAGGGGTCTGGGCGGCGCGACAGGCTTGGCGTTTTCCGCGCAGAAGCGTTCAAGCAACCCTATTTCAATGCTGCCGCCCGCGTCCTTGCGCACGCAGTTCCTTTTGCACGGGGCGTCGCACAGCCGGGCCAGCACTCCGGGCAGGGGCAGGGTCCTGGCCAGCACGGCCCAGGCCTTGTCCCAGCGCCGCTGCCGCATGAGCGAGCAGAAGGTCTTGGCGTCGACGTGCAGGGGGCAGGAGGCGGTGCATTGCGGCACTTCCTCCTGGATACACTTGTTTTCCCACTGTCTCAGTTCATGCTGTTCCATACCCTTCCCATGAAAAACAGGTAAAGGCAGCGGCCTGCGCCGGAGCACGGGCCGCTGCCTGTTTCAGCGATTGGGGTTTAGCCTTTCAGGCCGGCCAGGACCTTTTCGGGCAACGCGGGCAGTTCCGTGATGCGCACGCCGCAGGCATTGTAGATGGCGTTGATGATGGCCGGGTGCGGGGCGCAGAGCGGAATCTCGCCGACGCCGGATGCACCGAAGGGGCCTTCGGGACGCGGGGTCTCTACATAGATGATCTCCATGTCGTCCGGGACCTGCTTGATATACGGGAAGCCGGCGCCCTTCATGGTGGAGTGCTTCTTGATGTCCTCGAAGTTCTCGGACAGAGCCAGGCCGATGCCCTGCGCCAGGCCGCCGTATATCTGGCCGTCCACGGCCAGCCTGTTGTTGATCTTGCCGATGTCGGCCACCATGGTCATTTTTTCCACGGAGGTCTTGCCCGTGGCGGTTTCCACGGCCACCTCGGCCATGGTCAGGCCGTACATGTAGCAGGCGAACGGCTTGCCCTGGCCGTTCGCGTCGCATTCCGTGGCCGGGGCGGTCCACTTGCCATTGTATTTCACGGCGATCTTCTCGTCGATCATTTCCTTATAGGTACGGAAGGAACCGTCGGACTTGCGCATGCCGCCCATGAGCAGTTCGCAAGCCGCCTTGATGGCGCGGCCGATGACCACCTGGGAGCGGCTGCCGCCCGCAGGGCCGCCGTTGGGGCACTGGCGGGTGTCGTTGAGGATCAGCCGGATCTGCTCCGGCTCCAGGCCCAGCGGACGCAGTGCCTCGTGGGCCGTGCCCAGCACGCCTATGTCCGCGCCCTGGCCGTGGTCGTGCCAGCAGGTCAGCACGGTGACCGTGTTGTCCTCGTTCAGCTGCACGTCCACTTCGGCGGTGTCCGGGCCGTCCAGGCCGGAACCGTAGACGCCGATGGCCACGCCCACGCCGCGCTTGAGCGCGTCGGTTGATTCGGCCGAGGCTTTCTTCTTGGCCGCTTCATACTTGGGCCGCAGCTTTTCGATCATCTCGGGCAGGGAATAGACTTCCGGATCCTGGCCCGTGGGGGTGGTGGAACCCTTGCGGTAGACGTTCTTGTAGCGGAGCTCCAGCGGGTCCATGCCCAGCTTTTCCGCCAGGTCGTCCATGAGGGATTCCGAGGCGAACTCGGCCTCGGGGCCGCCGTAGCCCCGGAAGGCCGCGCCCCAGGCGTGGTTGGTTGCCACGGTGCGGCCCATGCCGCGGATGTTGTCGATGTCGTAGCCCGCGCCGATGAACTGCGCCCCGCGCAGGGTCAGCAGGTCCCCGAACTCGGAATAGGGGCCGTGGTCCACGGTCCAGTCGGTTTCCATGCCCAGGATCTTGCCGTCTTTGTCCGCGGCCAGGCGCACGTTGGTGAACTGCGGGGAGCGCTTACCCGTGTAGGTCTGCTGCTGGTAGTAGTCGTAGCACAGGAACACGGGCTTGCCCGTGGCCAGGCAGGCCGCGCCGATGAGCGCTTCCATGGTCGGGGAGAACTTGTAGCCGAAGGTGCCACCCGCCGGGTTCTGGACCATGACCAGGTTCTCGGGCTCCACGCCGAGGCCCGGGGCGATCATGTACAGGTGCAGGTGCAGCCCGATGGACTTGGAATGGATGCACAGCTTGCCGTCGTCGTCCAGGTAGGCGAATCCCACGTCCGGCTCGATGGGCATGTGCGGCTGGCGGGTGGTGAAGTATTCGCCCTCGACCACCGCGTCCGCCTTGTCGAAGATGGGTTCGGTTTCCCCGCCCTTGGCGATGCGCTGTTCAAAATAGACGTTGGGGGTGCCCGGATGGATTTCAATGGCGTCGTCGGCCATGGCCGCGGGCGCGCTCATGTATTCGGGCAGGCGTTCCAGCTCCACCTTGACCTTGGCCGCGGCGGCCTTGGCGTTCTTCTCCGTGTCCGCGCAGACGATGGCGATGGCGTCGCCGTACTGGAAGACCTTTTCGTCACAGAGGATGGGACGGTCCCAGCCGTCGCCCTTGTTGGTGGGGAAGGTGATCAGGCCGGTGATGCGGTTCTTGCCCTTGACGTCCTTGTGGGTGACCACCTTTTCCACGCCGGGCATCTTTTCCGCCTCGGAAGTGTCGATGGACAGGATCTTGGCGTGGGAGACCTCGGCCTGCACCAGGGCCAGCTTCAGGGTGCCTTCGGGCATCTTGATGCCCAGGTCCGCGCCGTAGTCCAGGGTGCCGGTGACCTTGGCCACGGCAGTGGGGCGCGGGTATTTGGTGCCCCAGATGCGGCCGTCTTCCGGGATCTTGAAGCAGAGTTCGTCGGTGGTCTTTTCGCCGCGCATGACCGCCGCAGCGTCCATGACCGCGTCCACGAGCTGCTTGTAGCCGGTGCAGCGGCAGGCGTTGCGGTTCTTCTGGAACCAGTCGCGGATGTCCTCGCGGGTGGGCTTGGGGTTGGAGTCCAGCAGGGCCTTGGTGGAAACGATGAAGCCCGGGGTGCAGAAACCGCACTGGGCGCCGCCGTTGGCGATCCAGGAAAGCTGGATGGGATGCAGGTTGTCCGGGGTGCCGATGCCTTCGGTGGTGATGATTACCGCGCCGTCTTCCACCCGTTTCATCTTCATGGAACAGGAACGGACGAGCTTGCCGTCCATGATGACGGTGCAGCTGCCGCATTGGGCGGTTCCGCAGCCGATCTTGACGCTGGTCAGGCCGAGGTTCTCGCGCAGCACATTGGCGAGCGACTCGTCCAGTTCGCATATCACCTGGCGGGCGATACCGTTGACCATCAGGGTGCGTTTGATCATGACAGGTTCCTCCTTGGTGTTCTCGTACAGGCTCCCGGTGCGGACAGCCGCACCCGAAGGATTATTTGCCGAACGGACAGACCGGGTAGCGGCAGACTTCGCATGCAGCGCAAAATCCGCCGTGTCCCATGCCTGTGATATCCTCTCTCGTGACTTCCTCCCCGGCCAGCAGGCGGGGGACCACCAGGTCGAAAATGCTGGCCCGGTAATACATGACGCAGCCCGGCAGCCCCAGGACGGGCACGTCGCCGAGCTTGGCGAGCATGAACATGACCCCCGGGAACGTGGGCGAACCGTAGGTGACCACCTCGGCGCCCGTGGCGCGGATGGCCGTGGGGGTCTGGTCGTCCGGGTCCACGGACATGCCGCCCGTGACCACCACCATCTGCGCGCCCTCGGCGATGAAGGCCAGGATGGCGTCGCGGGTCATGGACGGGTCGTCCGAGGCGAGCCGCTGGCCCATGACCGTGGATCCCAGTTTCTTGAATTTCTTGCGGATGACAGGGCCGAACTTGTCCTGGATGCGGCCGTGAAAGACCTCGCTGCCCGTGGTCACCAGGCCGACCTTGTGGTGGCTGAAGGGGCGGATGCCGACCACGTAGTCGTATTCGCCACAGATGGCCTCCACCTGCTTGATCTTCCTCTCGTCGATGACCAGGGGCACCACGCGGGTTCCTGCGACCGGGCGGGGATCGGTGACCTGCTGGCCGTTGTGCATGGTGGCCAGCACCACTTCCTCTATGGCGTTGATGCGGTTCAGGGCCTCCACGTTCACGTGCAGCAGGCCCGGCTCGGCCAGAAAGTTGATGCGGCCCTCGCTGACCTCGGAAAGGGTGATGCCGGGGCCGACCGCCGCCCGGGCTATGCGCTCGGCGGCCTCGTTTTCATGGATGTGGCCCTTTTCCAGGTTGAGCACGTAAACGTGCTCCTTGCCGATCTCCAGCAGGGCCTCGATGTCCTGTTTCTCGATGATGTGGCCCTTGCGGAAGGCGGGGCCCTTGAACTCTCCGGGAACGATGCGGGTCATGTCGTGGCACAGCACCATGCCTACGGCTTCCTGTACGGGGACTGTCTTCATTCGTGCGGAGCTCCTCGGTCGTGCATTCAAAGGTGGAAAACGCACCATCTTTCCTGGCTTAAGATGGCTGCAATACGGTCAAATTTTGCTTTGTGCTCGAAGGGCATAACGCTTGGCTAGGGCGGTACCCTGTCTGGATTCGGGGCGGCAATGGATTGTCTACCCATTATGCCGAAATGGACTTAACAATAGGTTGATTCAAATGCCGAGTCAACGACATTTGTAAAATGAATGGGGTGATACGTCCGGGGCAGGTGCCTGTGGCCTCTGGTGCGGATCGATTCGGAGAGTAGTATAACGGCTCCCCCTCTCCAGTTCTTCTTTCACACAATTGCTTTTGACGAAAATGCTGTGCTAGGGGAGGGGAAACAACGAGGAAAGCAATGGATATTCGTACAAAGATAGTGGAATTGATTGAGGATCCGGACGGCATGGAACGCCTGTACCGCGAGGGGAAGCAGTCTTTTGTGGCCGCGTACGGGGATGTCCTGGCCGAGCGGCCGGACTCGCTGCTGCTTCGCGCCTGGAAGGCACGGCTGGAATATGCCTCGGCCGCCGCCAAAAAGCTTACCGGTATCGACCTGCTGCTCATGGTGCTGCTGTGCCTTGCGGCCGGGTGCCTGTACAAGGTGCCGGACTGGAGCCTTGTGGACAGTTTCGAATACATCCCGCGCTACGTGGCCCTGATTCCCTTTGCGGCCATGGCGGCCTTCACCCTGCACATGCGCGGCTGGCCCAGGGCGGGCGCGGGCATCGCCCTTGGAGTGGCCGCCGTGCTGGCCGGGTACATGCATCTGGTGCCCTCGGACTGGGAGGACGCCTACACCTTGTCCTGCGTGCACGTGCCGTTTTTTCTCTGGTGCGTCTATGGCCTGGTCCGCATGGGCCGGGACTGGCGCAGCGCCGGGGCGCGTATCGAATACATCCGCTTTTTCGGCGAGCTGGTCATCCATGCCGGGCTGCTGTTCATCGGCGGCGGTATTTTGCTGCTGCTCACCGCCGGTCTGTTCGACCTCCTGGGGTTGCCCACCTACTGGGTGTTCGACTATGTGGCCATCTACGGGCTGGCGTCCATCCCGCTGGTGGCGGCCTGGGCCACGGACACCTATTCCGCTGCCCGGCGCATCGTGCCGCTCATGGCCCGCATCTTTGCGCCGCTGCTGCTGGTGCTCATCGTGGCCTACATGGTCGCGCTGGCCTGGAACCTGGGCGAGCTTTTCCGCGACCGGGACACGCTCCTGATGTACAACGTCCTGCTGCTGAGCGTCCTGGCCACAGCCGTGTTCACCCTGACCGGGCGTCGCGAGCACGGCGAAAGCGCGGTGGCCAACTCCATCATCTTCTGGATGCTGGCGGCCACGCTGGTGCTGGATGTCATCGGTGTCTGCGCCATCGGCTGGCGCATCTACGAGTACGGGGGCATTACCGCCAACCGTTTGGCCGTGCTCGGTTCCAACCTGGCGGTGTTCGGCAATCTCGCCGTGCTCTGCCTCGGGTATCTGCGCCATTGGCGGGGCCGGGCGTCGCTGGATGATGTGGAACGCGGACTGGCCGCCTATTTGCCGGTTTATTCGGCCTGGACTGCTTTTGTCATCTTTATTTTGCCCTGGATATTCAGGTATTAAGACAATGTTGTCTCCGACGGGCAAGGGGGATAATCCCCCTTGCATCCCTCGGCTTGTGAGTGCTTCTTTGGCTTTCGCTACGCTCAAGTCAAATTCGCACTCACTGGGGAAATACGAAAGAAACAATCAAAACGCCCGGCGGCTGCCAAACCGCCGGGCGTTTTTGTCAAAAGTTTTTGAAGAGGAGAGGTCTGGAGAGGGGGAACCTTTTTTAAAGGTTCCCCCTCTCCAGTTCTGACTCCCGATTTCGAAATTTCCCTTTTGTTTTGTCCATGACCGTGTATTTTAAGAGTAATGGACAGAAATACCGCTTCGCCGCAGGGGAATGCCGTGGGCACGGTCACGGCCATCCGGGGCAACGTGGTGGACATCCGTTTCGACCACGCGCTTCCGCCGCTCACGCACGTGCTGCGGGCAGGAAAGGACAATGAAATGGCCCTGGAGGTCATGGCCCACCTGGACGATCATCACGTGCGCGCCGTGGGGCTGACCTTCACCCAGGGCCTGGCCGAAGGCGATGCGGTCACGGCCACCGGCGGCGTGCTCATGGTCCCGGTGGGCGACGAGCTGCTGGGCCGCATGTTCAATACCTTCGGCGAACCCATCGACAACGGCCCGACCGTACAGGCCCGCGAGCATTGGCCCGCACTGCGGCCACCCACCCCTCTGGCCCGCCAGCGCGCGGGCGACGAGATCTTCACCACCGGCATCAAGGCCATCGACCTCATGACCCCGCTGGAGCGCGGCGGCAAGGCCGGGCTCTTCGGCGGCGCGGGCGTGGGCAAGACCGTGGTCATCATGGAGCTCATCAACAACATGGTGGGCGTTCACGAGGGCGTCAGCCTGTTCTGCGGCATCGGCGAACGGTGCCGCGAGGGCGAGGAGCTCTACCGGGAAATGCGCGACGCCGGGGTGCTGAAAAATACGGTCATGCTTTTCGCCCAGATGAACGAGCCGCCGGGCACGCGTTTCCGGGCCGGGCACGCGGCCCTGTCCATGGCCGAATATTTTCGCGACGTGAAGGAGCAGGACGTGCTCCTGCTGGTGGACAACGTGTTCCGCTTCATCCAGGCGGGCATGGAGGTTTCCGGGCTCATGGGGCGGCTGCCCTCGCGGCTGGGATACCAGCCCACCCTGGGCACGGAGCTGGCGGAGTTCGAGGAGCGCATTTCCTCCACGGAGCACGGGGCCATCACCTCGGTGCAGGCGGTCTACGTGCCCGCAGACGACTTCACGGACCCTGCGGCCGTGCACACCTTCGGGCATCTTTCCTCGTCCATCGTGCTTTCGCGCAAGAAGGCCAGCGAAGGCCTGTACCCGGCCATCGACCCGCTGGCCTCGGGCTCGTCCATGCTGGTGCCGGACGTGGTGGGGCGGGAACATTACGACATCGCCCGCGAGGTGCGCGCCACCCTGGCCGCCTACGAGGAGCTCAAGGACATCATCGCCATGCTGGGTATGGAGGAGCTGAGCCGCGAGGACCAGCTCGTCGTCAACCGCGCCCGGCGGCTGGAGCGTTTCCTGACCCAGCCCTTCAACGTCACCGAGCAGTTCACCGGCCACAAGGGGCGGCTGGTGAAGCTGGAGGACACCCTGGACGGGTGCCGCCGCATCCTGGGCGACGAATTCCGGGGGCGGCCCGAAAGCGCCCTGTACATGATCGGTTCCATTGACGAGGCCGGGAGGTAGCCGTGCGTCTGATCATTGCATTGCCCGACAGCATCCCGCTGGACCGCGAGGTCTCCCGCGTGCGCGCCGGGGGCCTGAACGGCTCGTTCACGCTGCTGGAGAACCATGTGGATTTCGTGACCCTGCTGCGGCCGGGCATTCTTTCCTACGAGGACGAGAACGGCGAGCACATGGCCGCAGTGAACCGGGGCGTGCTGGTCAAGCGCGGCGGCGAGGTGCGCGTTTCCACGCTGGACGCGGTGACGGACAGGCCGCTGGGATCGCTGCGGGAGGCCGTGGCCGAACGGTTTACCGAGGAAGACGAAGCCGAGGCAAAGGCCCGGCAGGCCGTGGCCAAGATAGAGGCCGGTTTTCTGCGGCGGCTGGTGGATCTCGGCGCGGAGCAGGGGGAATGATGGCCGGACCGGAAAGGGATTTCAGAAAGGCCGTGGAGGCCGAGGAAAAGCGCAGGCTCCGGGCGCGCAAGCAGGAGCACAGCGCCTGGTTCGGGCTGGGCATGTTCGGCTTGGTGGGTTGGGCCGTGGCCATCCCCACGGTGCTCGGCGTGGCCCTGGGTGTCTGGCTCGACAACCGCTTCGAGGACAGCCGGTCCTGGACCCTGAGCTTTCTGGGCGTGGGCATTCTGGTGGGCTGCATCAACGCCTGGTTCTGGGTCAGCCGCGAAAGCCGGCATCACGACAACCACCCGGAGGACAAGTCATGACCTTTGATCCCGCAGCACTGGCCCTTGGCCTGATCACGGGCCTCCTGAGCGGCGTCCTGTATTTCGGCGGCCTGTGGCTGACCGTGCGCCGCCTGTCCGCTGTCTCTCGTCCCGGCCTGCTCATGGTTCTGAGTTTCGTGCTGCGGGCCGGACTCACGGTGGCGGCCTTCGCCCTGGTCTCGGGCCGGTCGGCCCCGGTGTTCGCGGCCTGCCTGCTCGGGTTCCTGGCGGTGCGGCAGGTGGGCGTGCGCCGAGCCCGCGCCGGACTCGGGGGCGGGGAGGAGAGCTGATGGACATCAAGCAGATAAGCCCGGACCAGGTGGTCTATCTTTCCGTGGGGCCGTTCAACCTGAACGCAACCATCGTCTACACCTGGCTGGTCATGGCGCTGCTGGTGCTGGCCTGCATCCTCATCACCCGGCGCATGACCCCTTCCGAAAACATGTCGCGCTGGCAGAACCTGCTGGAGATCGTGGTGGGCTTCCTGCGCGGCCAGATCCGGGATGTGTTCGGCGAATCCCCGGACATGTACGTGCCCTACATCGGCACGCTGTTCGTGTTCATCGCCGTGTGCAACCTGCTGGCGGTGGTGCCGGGCTTCGAGCCGCCCACGGCTTCCCTTTCCACCACGGCGGCCCTGGCCCTGACCGTGTTCGCGGCGGTCATCGGCTTCGGGCTCATGCGCCGAGGGGTGAAGGGATATCTGCTCCAGTATGTCCAGCCCACGCCCATGATGCTGCCCTTCAACATCCTGGGCGAGTTCTCGCGCACCCTGGCCCTGGCCGTGCGCCTGTTCGGCAACATGATGAGCGGGGCAAAGATCGCGGCCATCCTCCTGGCCATCGCCCCGCTGGTGTTTCCCATACTCATGAACGCCCTGGGCCTGCTCACGGGCATCATCCAGGCCTATATCTTCGCGGTGCTGGCCATGGTCTACATCGCCTCGGCCACCCGCGTGGAACGCGAACGGTACGAAAAGACCCGCAAACAACAGGGAGACGACAATGGATAACATCGGATTGATCGGGCTGGCGTCGGTGCTGGCCGCGGGACTGACCATCGGCATCGGGGCCATCGGCCCGGCCATAGGCGAGGGGCGGGCCGTGGCCCAGGCCCTGGCCGCCATCGCCCAGCAGCCGGACGAGGCCAACATCCTGACCCGGACGCTCTTCGTGGGGCTGGCCATGATCGAATCCACGGCCATCTACTGCTTCGTGGTTTCCATGATCCTGCTCTTCGCCAACCCGTTCTGGGATTTCGTCATCAAGCAGGGAGGCTGAGGCCGTGCTTATCGACTGGTACACCGTGGCCGCGCAGGCATTGAACTTCCTGGTGCTCGTGGCCCTGCTCAAGATCTTCCTCTTCGACCGCGTGGTCAAGATCATGGACCAGCGCCAGCAGTCCATTGACGAACGCCTGCGGCAGGCCCGGGAAGAACGCGAGCAGGCCGAGGCGCTACGGCTGTCCCTGGAGGCCGAGCGGAGCGCCCTGGAGGAAAATCGGGACCGGGAACTTCGAAGGGCCGCCCAGGAAGCGGACGAGCGCCGCAGGGAACTGCTGGAACAGGCCCGGAAGGAGGTCGACGGCCAGCGGGAGGCTTGGCGGGAATCCCTGCGCCGGGAACGGGACGACCTGGACCGCAGGCTGGCCGGGGTTCTGGCGGGCGGGGTGCTGGATGTCAGCGCCCGTGCCCTCGGGGACCTGGCCGGGCAGGACATGATTCCGCCCATGGCCGACCGTTTCCTCGATGAACTGCGGGCCCTGCCCGAGCAGGAGCGCAAGGCGCTTGTCCGTGGGGCCGGGGAGAGCGGTGTTCTGGAGATAGCCGCGTTTTTCCCGCTGCCCGCTTCGGAGCGGGAGCGCGTGGCCGGTTCGGTGCGGGAAATCCTGGGCACGGATGCAAAGATCCGTTTCACGGAATCCAGTGATGCGCCGGGCATGGTCGTCAGTGCGGACGGCCGCAGGTTCGGCTGGGACGTGACCCGCTATTTCGACCGTCTGGCCGAGTCCGTGGAGGAGGTGCTGGCGGGCGGCGATACCGGAGAAGGAAACCATGAGTGACGACAGGTCCATTCTTTCCAGGGCTCTGGGCCGGGCAACCCGCGCCGTGGATTCCGCAGCGTCCGGCTTCCGGTTCCGGCCCGGCATGGAGCGCTACGGCAGCGTGGCTTCCATCGGCTCCGGCGTGGCCCGCATCAAGGGGCTTTCCGGGGTCATGGCCGACGAGCTGCTGGAAGTGGGCGGCAGCGCCACGGGCATGGCGCTCGACGTGGACCATGCCCTGACCGGGGCCGTGCTGCTGCGGGGCGGCGAGACCGTGCAGGCCGGGACCGAGGCCCGCCGGACGGGAAGGGTGGCCGACGTGCCCGTGGGCGAGGGATTGCTCGGCCGCGTGGTGGATGCCCTGGGCGCTCCCCTGGACGGGCGCGGCCCAGTGCGCGAGGACGCCCGGCTGCCCGTGGAACGACCCGCGCCGCCCATCATGGACCGCGACCCCGTGCAGGTGCCCATGCAGACCGGGCTCAAGGTGGTGGACGCCCTCATTCCGGTGGGGCGGGGCCAGCGCGAGCTCATCCTGGGTGACCGCCAGACCGGCAAGACCTCCATTGCCCTGGACACCATCATCAATCAGCGCGGGCGCGGCGTGATCTGCGTGTATTGCGCCATAGGCAAGCGCGGATCCAGCGTGGGCAAGGTGGTGCAGGAACTGCGCGAGAACGACGCCCTGGAATACACCACCGTGGTGGTCAGCACCGAGGAGGACGCCGCGGGCATGCAGTTCCTGGCCCCGTACGCCGCCACCAGCATGGCCGAATATTTCATGGAGCAGGGACGGGACACGCTCATCGTCTATGACGACCTGACCCGGCACGCCCGGGCCTACCGCGAGCTTTCCCTGCTGCTGCGCAGGCCTCCGGGCCGCGAGGCCTTTCCCGGCGACATCTTTTACATCCATTCCAGGCTGCTGGAGCGCTCCACCCACCTGAAGCAGGAGCACGGCGGCGGCTCCCTCACGGCCCTGCCCGTGGTGGAGACCGAGGCCCAGAACCTTTCTGCCTACATCCCCACCAATCTCATTTCCATCACGGACGGGCAGATCTATCTTTCGCCCATCCTGTTCCGCAAGGGCATCCTGCCCGCCGTGGACGTCGGCAAGTCGGTTTCCCGCGTGGGCGGCAAGACCCAGTTGCGCGCCTATCGCGCCGTGGCCGGGGACCTGCGGCTGACCTATTCCCAGTTCGAGGAACTGGAGGTCTTTTCCCGGTTCGGCACGCGTCTGGACGACGACACGCGCCAGAAGATCGAGCGCGGCCGCAGGGTGCGCGAAATCCTCAAACAGCCCCGCTCCAGCCCGCTTACCGCCGCGCAGCAGGTCTTCATTCTGTTGGCCCTGGGAAGGGGCGTGTTCGACGGCCGTTCGGTGGAAGGGCTGGCCGAGGACCAGGGGGCCATTCTGGAACGGCTGGATGAGTCCCTCGCCGAACTGGCCGAGGCCGTGTTGCGGGGCGACAATCTGGAAGAGGCGGACATGCGGCGCATTGTGGACGAGGCCCGCGCAGTCCTGTGGGAGCCGGAGGGCTAGATGCAGACCCTGGAAGCGCTCAAGCAGACCATTCATTCCACTTCGGAGCTGCATGCCGTGGTGCGGACCATGAAGACCCTGGCGGCCGTGAACATGCGCCAGTACGCCAGGGCCGGGGAGGCCGTGGGCCAGTACAGCCTGACCGTGGAGCAGGGGTTGGCCATGCTCTTCCGGGTGCGGCCGCATCTGGGGGGGACGGCCCGGCCGGGCGGCAGCGGCGTGCCCGGATTCATTGCCTTCGGAACGGACCAGGGCATGTGCGGCCAGCTCAACGAGGAGATCCACGGCGCGGCCCGGCGGTTGCTTTCCCGGCCAGCCGTGCGCGTGGCGGCCATGGGCGAGCGGCTGGCTGGCGTGTTTCAGGCCGAGGGGCAGGACGTGGAGCGCATTCTGGGGGTCCCCGGATCCGTTGCCTATGTGGCCCGGCTCGTGGCCGAGCTGCTGGACCTGATCCGCAACTGGACCGAGGAGGGTATCGGGTCCATAACGCTCATCAACACGCGGCCCGCTGCCGGAGCCTTGGGCACGGTGGAGATCACCCAGCTGCTGCCCATTGATCTTCCGGCCCTGCGCACGTCCCTGGAGCGGGAGGACTCCCGCCGGTGTCTGCCTCTTTTCACCCTGGATGATGAGGAACTGCTGGCCGGATTGCTGGAGCAGTATCTTTCCGTGACCCTGTACCGGGCCGCGGCAGAGTCCATGGTCAGCGAGAATTCCGCGCGGCTGGCCGCCATGCAGGGGGCGGAGCGCAACATTGAGGACCGGCTGGTGGAGCTTACTGATCTTTACAACCAGCGGCGTCAGTCAGGCATCACCGAAGAGCTTATGGACATCGTGTCCGGCTTTGAAGCCTTGAGTAGGGAGCTTTTTGTCTCAGACGAGCAAGGGGGCTAAGCCCCCTTGCTTTTTATGACGATACAAATGTCCGTAAAAGACCGGCTATTGTCCGAACGGCGCAACCACCCGGTCGAGCACGCCCTGCACCTTGGAGATGGCGATGCCGTAGTTGGTGATGGGCACCCCGCGCAGGCGGCATTCGCGAATCCGCCGGAGCACCTCCCGCCGGTTGGTCATGCACGCGCCGCAGTGGACCGCCAGGTCGTACTGTTCCAGGTTGTCGGGGAAGTCGTGCCCGGCGTAGAAGTCAAAGGAAAGGTCGCGGCCCGTGTACTGGGAAATCCAGCGCGGGATTTTTACCCGGCCGATGTCGTCGGCCACGGGGTGGTGGGAGCAGGATTCGCACATGAGCACCCTTGCGCCGTCCCCGAGTGTGTCGATGGCGGCGGCCCCTTCCAGGAACGCGTCCAGGTCGCCCTTGTAGCGGGCGAAAAGGGTCGAGAAGGTGGTCAGGGGGATTTCCTCGGGCACGTCCCCGGCAACGCTCATGACCACCTGGGAATCGGTGACCACCAGGGTTGGTTTCCGGTGCAGCCCGTCCAGGACCTCTTCCACCTCCCGCTCCTTGACCGTCACGGCCAGGGCGTCCGAATCGAGAATTTCGCGCAGCACCTGCACCTGCGGCAGGATCAGCCGTCCCTTGGGCGCGGCCAGGTCGATGGGGACCACGCACACGACCCAGTCGCCTTCGGCGATGAGATCCCCGGCCAGCACCGGTTCCTCCAGCATCTCGGGCGGGGCGGAGTCGATAATGGCCGTCTTGAGCCCGTCCACGTTGTTTCCGGTCTTCGAGGAAACCGACACGTGCCGGATGCCCTGTTCCGCGCACCAGGAAATGTCCTTGCTGTTCGGCGCGGCCACGTCCGTCTTGTTGAAGACCACCACCACGGGCAGCCCCAGGCCGCGCATTTCCTCCAGGAGTTCATGCTCCAGGGGCGAAAGGCCTTTTTCATCGACCACCACAAGGGCCACGTCCGTGCGGAAGAGCACCTTGCGCGTGGCCTGGACCCGAAGCGCGCCCAGTTCCCCCTCGTCGTCCAGCCCGGCCGTGTCGTAGAAGGTGACCGGCCCGAGGGGCAGCAGCTCGTACTGCTTGGCGACCGGGTCCGTGGTCGTGCCCGGGGTTTCCGAGGCAATGGCCACATCCTGCCCGGCCAGGGCGTTTATGAGCGACGACTTGCCGGCGTTACGCCGTCCCGCAAGCGTAATCACCAGCCGGACGCCGCGCGGTGCCTTGTTCGACATACTGCCTCCTGGGAGAAAAACCTTTTGAAGAAGAGGGAACCAATCCCATGTCCGAAAGACTCTGCCTGAGCGCCCGCAGCTTCACCTGCACCGGTATGGAGGAGACGTTCTTGCCCGGGTAGATGGCATAGGCCGCCTTGAACTGGTCCGGCGTGAAGGAGGGCATGACCACGTTGCAGCCCTTTTTCAGGGCCTGAAGCCGCGCGCCGTGGGAAACCGCGTCCAGCGCGCTCGTGGCCGGGATGTTGGCTTCGGGGCACAGGAGCCGCATCAGGGCGGAAACCCTGAGGGAAAGTTCCAGGTCGCCCTGCCTGGCGTTGGCCAGGGGCGTGTCCGGGGTGGGCACGAACGGACCCACTGCGATCATGTCCAGGTCGAGCTGTTCCAGCAGAAGCAGGTCGCGCAGCAGGTCCATGACGTTCATGTCCGGCAGGCCGACGATGATGCCGGAGCCCACCTCGTAGCCGAGACGCTTGAGCCCTTCCAGGCGGTGCAGCCGCTCCTTGAAGCTCTGGCCGCACCGCAGGCGCTCGTAGAGCTTCACATGGCCGGTCTCCACCTTGAGCAGGCAGCGGTCCGCGCCGCAATCGCGCCAGTGGGCGTAATCGTCGAGGCTGCGGTCCCCCAGGGAGAGGGTCACGGCCACGTCGTGCCGCAGTTTGATGCGCTCCACAATTTTGCCGATCTCCTCCGCGCTGTAGGAAAAATCGTCGCCGGACTGGAGCACGATGGTGCCCAGCCCTTCACCGGCCACCAGGTCCGCGGCCCGGACGATTGCGTCCGGGTTCATGCGGTAGCGCTTCACCCCCCGGTTGGAGGAACGCAGCCCGCAGTACTGGCAGTCCTTGTTGCAGACGTTGGAAAACTCGATGATGCCGCGCAGGTAGACCTCGTCCCCGAACACGGACCGGCGTTTCTCGTCGGCCAGCGAGAAGAGCAGGTCGTCCCGCCCCCCGCTGAGAAATTCGATCATGTCCTTTTCGCAAATCCCGTTCATTTCACAACTCCGTTGTCCATGGCGTTTGCACAATCCGAAACCAGCCGGAAGCAGGCCCGTTCCCAGGCGGCGGCCCCTTCCGGCACACCCTTGAGATGCCAGCCCAGCAGGCGTTCCACATCCGCCTCCAGCCTCGTCCAGAGGCCTTCCCCGGCGGGAACCTCCGAAACCGCGTAATGCCCGTAGAGAATATGGTCGTCCACGAGCAGCACCGGGGAGCACGGCTGGCCGTGAAGTTCATGGAGCCGCACCCGGTCCGGGAATTCCCCGGCGAGTTGGTCGAGGAACCGCCAGGATTTCCCCAGCTCCTCCAGCACGGCCCCGTGCATGCCCTTGCCGCGCAATACCGTGAAAAAGTCGCCGCACCATGCTTCCGGCCGTCTCGGCAGGGAGATGACGTGCAGGCCTTTGGTTTCCGAGCGTCCCAGAAAGGTTCGCACCGCTTCCACGTGGGGCGCGGAGGCCGCAAACGGGGAATAGATGGCCGCGTGCCAGACGATCCTCCTGGCGGCCCCGGCCATGAGCGCGGGCAGGTCCATGCCCTGTACCCCGGCGCTGATCACTCCCCGTCCCCCTCAAGAGGGTTTTCTCCCGGAACGAAGCCGATCCGGCACAGGTTGGCCGGGCTGAGCATGGCCTCCACCTGCTCTTCGGAAACCCGGCCCGAGGAGACGAGATGTTCCCGAAGTCCTATTCCCGAGGCCTCGGCCTCCCGCAGCAGGCCCTCAACGGCCTTGTAGCCCAGGTGCGGCACCAGCAGGGTCGCCAGTCCCCGGCAGTTGTCGGCCATGGAGCGGCAGGAGGCGCTGTTGGCGGCAATGCCCCTGCAATGTCCGGTCAGGGCCTCGGTGGCCTGACCCAGAAGCCCGAGGGATTCCAGCAGGGTATGGGCCAGCAGGGGCATGAGGTGGTTGAGGTCGAGCTGGCCGCAGGCCGCGGAAATGGAAAACACATGGTCATTGCCCATGACCCGCAGCGCCACCTGGGAAACCGCCTCGGGCACCACGGGGTTGATCTTCCCGGCCATGATGCTCGAGCCGGTCTGCACCGCGGGAAGCGATATCTCGCCCAGCCCGGCGGCGGGCCCGCTGGCCATGAGCCGCAGGTCGGAACAGACCTTGAAGAGGTTGACCGCATAGGCCTTGAGCATGCCGAAGACCTCCACGAAGCGGTCCATGTTCTGGGTGGCGTCCACCATGTTCTCGGCCCGGGAAACGGGCAGGCCGGTGTTGCGCCGCAGCACGGACGCCGCCTTGAGGATGTATTCCCGGGGCGCGCCCACGCCGGTGCCCAGCACGGTGCCGCCGAGGTTGACCCGCTTGATGCGCTCGCGGCATTTGAAAATTCTCCAGCGGTCCCTGGAAAAGGCCTCGGCATAGGCCCCGAAGCTCATGCCCAGGGTCATGGGCACGGCATCCATCATTTCGGTGCGCCCGGCCTTGACCACGCCCCGGAATTCGCCTTCCTTTTCCTGGAACGCGGCCTGGAGTGCGGACACGCGGTCCTCCAGGTCCTTGAGCAGGCGCAGTGCGGCCACGGCAAGGGCCGTGGGATACACGTCGTTGGTGGACTGGTGCATGTTGACGTCGTGAAAGGGGTGCACCAGGGAATGGTCCCCGGGACGTCCGCCCAGCAGTTCGATGGCCCGGTTGGCCACCACCTCGTTGGCGTTCATGTTCGTGGAGGTGCCCGCGCCGCCCTGGTAGGGGTCGACGATGAACTGGTCGAGCCATTGCCCCGCGGCGATTTCGGCGCAGGCCTGCTCCATGGCCCCGAGCTTGGCGGCGTCCAGGTAGCCGAGGGCCGCGTTGGTCTGGGCGCAGGCGCACTTGACGTCGGCCAGGGCGTGGATCAGTGCGGGATGGATGCGCTGCCCGGAAAAGGGAAAGGCCCGCGCACTGCGCAGGGAATGGATGCCGTAGTAGGCGGCGGAAGGAATTTCCAGCTCTCCCAGGGCGTCGTGTTCGGTGCGTGTTTCGGACATGTCGAAAAAAAGGCCGCGCCCGAAAAACGGACGCGGCCCGATTGGTTAGAGGTAGAGGTCCCGTTCGCCCTGTTCCATGCGCTGCAGCCGGTCCACGAGCAGCCCGCGCCGCTTGTCGTCGGCAAAGCTTTCCAGCTCGTCCTGGATCAGCTTTTCCCCGGCCGCCTTGGTTTCGGGCGAGGCGTAGTCCTCAAGGTATTCCTTGAAGGTCAGCAGCCCGTTGGGCAGACAGAATTTCTGGATGAACCCGGTCTTGGCCAGCTCCATGAAGTGCTCGCCGGTGCGGCCCAGGCGATAGCAGGCCGTGCACCAGGACGGCACGTAGCCGTGCTCGGAAACGATGGACCGGATGACCTCGTCGAGGCTCCGGCTGTCGCCGATACAGAACTGCTGCACGTCCGGGCGGTCGTATTCCGGGTCGTGATAGGCGCCCGGATAGGTCCGTGAACCGGCCGAGAGCTGGGAAACGCCCACCTCGAGCAGTTCCTTGCGGACCGCCGCGTTTTCCCGCGTGGTCAGGATCAGGCCGGTGTACGGCACGGCCATACGCAGGATGGCGACGATCTTCTTGAATTCGTGCCCTGAGGTCGGGTACGGCGGATTGTAGGCGATCTCCGCTCCGAGCGCCGGTTCCAGACGCGGGAAGGACAGGGTGTGCGGTCCCACGCCCCAGTCTTTTTCCAGCTGGTTGCAGTGGGTCAGCAGCGCCAGGATGTCGAAGGCCGGGTCGAACAGGCCGAAGAGCACGCCCATGCCCACATCGTCAATGCCCGCTTCCTGGGCCCGGTGCATGGCGTGCAGCCTCCACAGAAAGTCGGACTTGGGTCCCGCGGGATGCAGCTTGGCGTAGGTCTCCCGGTGGTAGGTCTCCTGGAAACACTGGTAGGTGCCGATGCCGACCTCGTGCAGCTTCCGGAAGCCGTCCACGTCCAGGGGCGCACAGTTGATGTTGACCCTGCGGATTTCGCCGCTCTTTTCCGAGGTGACGGCGTAGACGTCCCGAACGGTCTGGGCGATCCAGTCGGCCCCGAACTTCGGGTGCTCCCCGTAGACCAGCAGCAGCCGCTTGTGGCCCAGGCGCTCCAAGACCTCGACCTCCTGCCGGATTTCGTCGGTAGACAGGGTTCTCCGGTCGAGATCGCCGTTTTCCGCGTTGAACCCGCAATAGGCGCAACGGTTGCCACATTCGTTGGTGATGTACAGGGGGGCGAAAAGCACCAGCCGGTTGCCGTAGATGGACTTCTTGATGCCGATGGCCGTTTCGAAAATGGCCTCGTCCAGCTCGGGGTCGGTGTTTTTCAGCAGGACAGCGGTCTCGTAGGGAGTCAGCCCCTTTTTCTCCGCAGCCTTGGCAATGACGTCGCGCACCTCCGCGGCGTCGCTCTTTTGCGCCTTTTCGATGTCGGCCCAGATCGCGGCCTCGTCGATGAAATTGTGGTAGTCGTGTTCTCGATTCTTCAGCCCGCTCATGTCTGCCTCCCGTGTTTAGACCATCAGCGATTTGACGCGTACGCCCTGGATCATGCCAAGCTTGCCGGTCAGTGCCCCCAGCTCGTCCGTGGTGGACTCGACAATGAGACCGATGACGCTGACTCCCCTGTCCTTGTAGGGGAGTCCGATGCGGCCGACGACGAGTTCGCCGAAGGTGCCGAGCATCTCGTTCACTTTGGGGGCGGCGTCCTTGCGCTCCTGGATGATGATGCCGATGATTCCGATCCGTTTCTCCATGATTGCCTCCGCCAGAATAGGTCGATGTGGTTCCTACGAAGCATCCACGCCACGGGGCGCGACACATGGGAACGGAGGGCGGGAGAAAGAAGCCGGCAAAGGGATGGGGCCGGGAGACCCCCGCCCTTTGGTTCAGATGCATCTCCTTCCCGCAGGCAGTTTTATCTCCGTAAGTAGGTGTTCTGCAGAGCACGCTGCATCATTCGGTGACACAAATCAAGAAAAAATATTACCAAAAGAATACAAATATAGAATTTGTATCCTGCAAAAAGAGGAGGATATTGGAAGAAAAAGAAGAGAAAAACAGGCCCTTGGGTCAGAACACCTCGCCTCAGGCCGTGGCGTGTGCTAGATGTTCAGGGTAACACCCTTGTCCTTGAGGGCCTTCACGCGCGCACTCCTGTCCTTGTACTCGGTATGCAGGAGATGGTGCGACTTGTGGCCGCAGGGACCGTCATGCAGGAACCCGCTCTTGGTGTCGTAGATCTTCTTGATCATGGGGTTGTCCTGAGACTTTCTGATCTTGTAGACGTGCGCGTCGGCGTCGTAGACCTGCTTCTGCCGCATGCCCACCATGTTCATGGCCGCGGCGAATACTTCCTTGGTCATGTTCACGGAAAGGACGGCGTATCCGGCCATGATGCCGCATGTCTTTATGAATCCGCGCCTGGTCATTTTCATTGCGCTCATGATGCTACCTCCTTAGGCCACGGGCTTTCTGGCATTGTACCGACGGTTCACCTTGGCGATCATGCTCTTGAAGAGCGATGCCCGCACATCGGGATCGATGGGCTGGCCGCCGCCGTTGACGCACCCGCCCGGGCAGGCCATGATTTCGATGAAGTGATACGGGGATTTGCCCGCCTTGACTTCTTCGCACAGCTTCTGGGCATTGCTCAGGCCGCTGCAGACCGCAACCTTGACCGTGCCGAAGTTGGGAACCTTCACATCCGCGGTCTTGATGCCCTCGTGGGTGCGGACCACCTTGATGTCCGGGTCGTTGAGCTTCTGGCCGGAAAGCACTTCGTAGGCAAGACGGAGTGCGGCTTCCATGACACCGCCGCTGGTGCCGAAGATGGTGGCGGCGCCGGTGGACTCACCGAGGACCGGATCCGGATCTTCGTCCGGCAGGCTGTTGAACTCGATACCGGCCTTCTTGATCATGTAGGCCAGCTCGCGGGTGTTGATGGTGGCGTCGATGTCGCGCTGGCCGCTATCGTCCATTTCCGGACGCAGGCCTTCGTACTTCTTGGCCACGCAGGGCATGATGGAAACCGTGTACATCTTCTTGGGCTTGCTGCCGGTTTCCTGTGCGCCGTAGGTCTTGGCCAGGGGGCCGAGCATACCGATGGGCGACTTGCAGGTGGAGACATGGGGAAGCAGTTCCGGATGGAAGCTTTCCACGAACTTCACCCAGCCGGGACAGCAGGAAGTGAACTGCGGCAGGGGCAGCGTGCCTTCCTTGCCGGCGTTTTTCACGCGGCCGATCAGCTCGGTGCCTTCTTCCATGATGGTCACGTCCGCGGTAAACTCGTTGTCCCAGATGTAGTCGAAACCGAGCTTGCGCAGAGCGGCGTGCATCTTGCCGCCCACATAGGTGCCCGTGGGGGCGCCGAAGCATTCGCCCAGGCCGTAACGTACGGCCGGTGCGGGCATGGATACCACAACAGTATCCGGATCCTTCAGTTTTTCAAACAGTTCGTCCACATACGACACACCCTCGTAAATGGCGCCGTACGGACAGTTCACCAGACACTGGCCGCAGTTCATGCAGGCCGCAGTGTCCACCACCTGGCGAATGCCGTCGTCATTGATGGACTTGATCGCGCCTGTGCCGCACACCTCTTCGCACGTTCCGCACGCCTCGCACTTGTTGGGATCAACCTGGACGAAAAAGATATCGTCCGGATCAACGCCTTTGGGTGCATTGACTTGATACATGACGCCTTCAACGGATCTCATGATTCCTCCTTGTCTCATAGGATTGAAGACGGGCGGCCCCGAAACCCTTTCAGGCCCGCCATGCGTGCCCCATATCAATGCAACCTCGCACGGCAGTCATACTTTATGAGTACGAAATTAGATATGGTAGCACTATGTAACTACTATTGTAATATCTGTAAACATGTCAACCAAGGATCTCAGAGACTTTGCCGAATGTGCGCAAGGCAAAAGGAATTCATTCGGTCGGGATCGAGTCGCGGAGCTTGGAAATATATCACCACCAACTTCGCTAGATTGGAACGGAAATTCTTGAGAGGTTTAAGACGATGGATAAAAAACCAAAGACCACGGGGTATTAAGTGCGCGCGTGGATATGGGGCAGGGGCCGCAATTCAATTGGGTTTCATGCCCCACTGATAGAAAAGGCGGGCTCCCTCAGTGGATGTTTTGGGTGTAAAGCTGTTTCTTTTTCCCGCTTTTTACTTTTCCAAAAAATCCACGGCGCGGCGTTCGGACCAGTACAGGCCGTGGCGGTTGAACTGGACGAATCCCACGTGGCCGCCGGTGCGCGGCATTTCCAGAAACAGGTGTTTGCTGTGGCGCGCCGCTTCCGTGGGGTAGCAGGAGGGCGTCAGGAATACGTCGTTGACGGCGTTGACCAGCAGCGTAGGCACCCGGATGGCGGGCAGGAACCGCAGGCTGGACGACTGCTCGTAGTAGTCGGCCGCGCTTTGGAATCCGTGGATGGGCGCGGTGAACCGGTCGTCGTATTCCCAGAAGCTGGTCATTTCATCCAGACCGCCGAGGTCGATCGTGCCGGGGAACATCTCGGCCTTGAGCCGGGTCTTCTGCCTGAGTCCACGCATGAAGTACTCCATGTACACGCGCCGCGAGGGCAGGTCGAGCACGTCCGCGCACCCGGCCAGGTCGCAGGGCACGGAATAGGCCACGGCCCGGGTAACCTCCGAGGGCACGCGCGCCGGGTCCTCGCCCAGGTACTTGAGGGTCTGGTTGCCGCCCAGGCTAAAGCCGATGAGTGCGAGCTCGTCGTACTTGCCGGTTTCGAGCACATGGCTGACGACCGTGTGCAGGTCCTCGGTCTCGCCGCTGTGGTAGGAGCGCAGGGTGCGGTTGGGTTCGGCCGAGCAGCCGCGCAGGGTGCGGCAGACCACGTCCCAGCCCGACTGTGTGAGTGCGGCGGCCATGCCCAGCGGATACTTTTTGCGGGAATGCCCCTCCAGGCCGTGGGTGACGATGGCCAGCCGCCGGTGCGGTCCGCCGGGCGCGTAATGCCAGTCCAGGTCCAGGAAATCTCCGTCCGGCGTGTCGATGCGCTCGGGGTGCGGCGCGGTGTCCGGCGCCTGACGGAACAGCGTGGGAAAGAGCGTCTGGACATGCCCGTTGCTGAACGGGAACGGCAGGGAATAGGAGGGCTGGGGAAGAATCGGCATGCGGGAAAATTAAAGAAAGAGACCTGCGGGCGTCAATCGCGGGTACATATTTTTACATTTTCGGGGCCTGCGCCGGGTTCGGGGTTGCGCCCGGTCCATGGGGGCTTATATTCTGGGGGCAACAAGGAGAAACATCATCGGACTCTACACGCAAACCGAACTGGAAAACTACGCGGACGTGCTGCTCTGGGCCGTGCAGGAATCGCGGGGTCGCAAATTCCGGCACGGGGATGTGGTGGTCATTCGCTACGACCACCCGGCCATCCCGCTGGTGGAAGTGCTCTATTCCCTGTGCATGGACAGGCATGTGCAGCCCGTGCCCGTGGCCAACCCCACGCCCATTATGGAGGTGGAGCGCTACCTCAATTCCAGTTTTTCTCAACTCATCTTCCAGCAGCCCGGCCGCGAGGAACTCTTCAAGGCCGCGTCCGGCTGCATCAACATCCTGGCCCCCGAATCCCTGGACCACCTCCAGTCCGTGGACCCGCACACCATAGCCGACGCGCACAAGGCCGAGGCCCCGTTCCGGCGCATGCTGGAGCTGCGCCGCCAGCTCGGCGCACTGGGGTGGACCGTATGCCTGTATCCCACCCGGGTGCTGGCCGACGCCGCGGGCATGGGGCTGGAGGAATACGCGACCCGGCTCAAGCGGGCCTGCTGGCTGAACATGCCGGACCCGGCCAGGGAATGGCGGCGCATCAGGAAGGAACTGGCCGAGTGGGGCGCACGGCTGGACGGGCTGGGCATCCAGTCCCTGCATGTGGAGGGCGAGCACCTGGACCTGCGGGTGCGGCTGGGGGCCAACCGCCGTTTCATGGGCGTCACCGGCGGCAATATTCCGGGGTGCGAGCTGTATGTGGCCCCGGACTGCCGGGGCGTGGACGGCGTGTTCTTCGCCAATCAGCCCAGCATCCGGCAGGGCAATGTGGTTCAGGGAGCGACCCTGGAATTCCACGGGGGAGTGGCCGTCAAGGTGGACGCGGAATACGGGCTGGGTTTTCTGCAGCGCCAGCTCTATTCGGATGCGGGCGCGCGTAGGGTGGGGGAATTCTCGCTCACGGACAGGCGCTTTTCCCGCGTGGACCGGTTCATGGCCCATACCCTGCTGGACGAGAACGTGGGCGGCGAGCACGGCAACTGCCATATCGCGCTCGGCGGCTCGCTCACGGAATGCTTCGACGGGCCGCCCGAGGCCCTGACGCCGGAGCTGGAGGCCGAGCTGGGCTTCAATACCTCGGACATCCACTGGGACCTGGTCAACACCGAGCCCAAGCGGGTCACGGCCCTGGTCGGGGAAGGCAGGCCCGTGCTCATCTACGAAAACGGCGAATTTAAATTCTAAGACCTGTTGACAACCCCGCACCCGTGTTTACTTTTCCCGGTAATGCCCGTCCGGCCCAGGTCGGACACGGTAATTTTCTCATAAGGATACGAATGCATGGCCAAAGATAAAGGTACGGAAATTCCCATCAACGGCGTGAACGATGAAAAAGCCATGGATGAGGATATGAACGAGAAGAACGAAGCAATGGAAACCGAAGATCAGGAACTGTCCCTTTCCGAAGAGGAACTGGTGGCCCTGTGCCGCGAGCATGTCTGCCCGCATTGCGACGTCATGAAGGAGGCCGAGGGCGAAAAACTGCGCGCCCTGGCGGATTCCGAAAACGTCAAGAAGCGGCTGCACCGCGAAGCCGAGGATCTCAAGAGGTTCGTGGGCGAATCCATCCTGGCCGATCTGCTGCCCGTGCTGGACAACCTGGACCTGGCCCTCATGCACGCCGACCAGGCCGACGACGCCTGCAAGAATTTCATCATGGGCGTGGACATGACCCGCAAGATTTTCGTGGATACGGTCAAGAGGCATGGTCTGGAACGCGTGGAGCCCTCCCGGGGCGAGGCGTTCAACCCCGAATTCCACGAGGCCGTGGGCATGGCCCAGGAGGCATCCCTGGACGACAACTGTGTGGTCCAGGTGGCCCAGAACGGCTACATCCTCAAGGGACGCCTGCTGCGCCCGGCCAAGGTCATGGTCAACAAGAAGTCCTAGAAAAAAGTCTAGAGACGTCTTTACAAGCGAATCTGAGTGCTTAATTGGAAATCACGTTTCCAAGAACGAAAACAAATTTACTACAGAATACAAGATTGAGGAGGACCTCTAATGGGTAAAATCATTGGCATCGACCTCGGTACCACCAACTCCTGCGTGTACGTGATGGAGGGCAAGGACCCGAAGTGTGTGACCAACCCCGAAGGCGGACGCACCACCCCGTCCATTGTCGCCTTTACCGATAAAGAACGTCTGGTCGGCGAGATCGCCAAGCGCCAGGCAGTCACCAACCCGGAAAAGACCGTTTTCGCCATCAAGCGCCTCATGGGCCGTTCCGTGGACGCCCCCGAGGTTTCCAAGTGGAAGGACCACTGCCCCTACAAGCTCGTGGCCGGCAACGGCAACGACGCCTGGGTGGAAGTGGACGGCAAGAAATACAGCCCGCCCGAAGTTTCGGCCATGATCCTGCAGAAGCTGAAGAAGGACGCCGAAGCCTACCTGGGCGAGGAAGTGACCGAAGCGGTCATCACCGTTCCTGCGTATTTCAACGACTCCCAGCGCCAGGCCACCAAGGACGCGGGCAAGATCGCCGGCCTTGACGTCAAGCGCATCATCAACGAGCCCACCGCCGCGTCCCTGGCCTACGGCTTCGACAAGAAGGCCAACGAGAAGATCGCGGTCTTCGACCTCGGCGGCGGCACCTTCGACGTTTCCATCCTCGAGGTGGGCGACAACGTCGTGGAAGTGCGCGCCACCAACGGCGACACCTTCCTGGGCGGCGAGGACTTCGACCAGCGCGTCATCGAGTACCTCGTGGACGAATTCAAGAAGGAAAACGGCATCGATCTTTCCAAGGACCGCATGGCCCTGCAGCGCCTCAAGGAGGCCGGTGAAAAGGCCAAGAAGGAGCTTTCCTCCTCCACCGAGACCGAGGTCAACCTGCCGTTCATCACCGCCGACCAGAACGGTCCCAAGCACCTCATGGTCAAGATCAGCCGCGGCAAGCTGGAAAAGCTCGTGGAAGACCTGGTCAACCGCACCGTGGAACCCTGCCGCAAGGCCCTGTCCGACGCGGGCCTGTCCGCCTCGGACATCGACGAAGTCATCCTGGTCGGCGGCATGACCCGCATGCCCCTGGTGCAGGAAAAGGTGAAGGAATTCTTTGGCAAGGAGCCCAACCGTTCCGTGAACCCGGACGAAGTGGTCGCCATGGGCGCCTCCATCCAGGGCGGCATCTTGGCCGGTGACGTCAAGGACGTGCTGCTCCTCGACGTGACCCCGCTGACCATGGGCATCGAAACCATGGGCGGCGTGTTCACCAAGCTCATCGAGCGAAACACCACCATCCCGACCAAGAAGTCCCAGGTGTTCACCACGGCCTCCGACAACCAGCCGTCCGTGTCCATCCGCGTGTTCCAGGGCGAACGTCCCATGTGCGCCGACAACATGCTGCTGGGCAACTTCGAGCTCACCGGAATTCCGCCGGCGCCGCGCGGCATTCCGCAGATCGAGGTTTCCTTCGACATCGACGCCAACGGCATCGTCAACGTCGGGGCCAAGGACATGGGCACCGGCAAGGAACAGTCCATCCAGATTACCGCTTCCTCCGGCCTGAGCGACGAGGAAATCGACCGTATGGTCAAGGATGCCGAGTCCCACGCCGAGGACGACAAGAAGAAGCAGGAGCTCATCGAAGCCCGCAACCAGGCCGATACCCTGGTCTACACCTCGGAAAAGTCCATCAAGGACCTGGGCGACAACGTGGATGCCGAGCTCAAGGCCGACATCGAAAGCAAGATCGAAGCCCTGAAAAAGGCCATGGAGAGCGACGAACTGGAAGCCATCAAGAAGGGCACCGAAGAACTGGCACATGCCTCCCACAAGCTGGCCGAAAAGCTTTACGCCCAGCAGGGCGGCGAGCAGCAGGCCGGCGCCGGCCCGCAGGCGGGTCCCGAAGCCGAGGCCGCCGGTTCGGACAAGAAGGATGACGACGACGTGGTCGACGCCGACTACACCGAAGTCAAGTAACCTGCTTGCCAACTGGGTCCAAGCGAAGTATAGCATTACCCGGTCCGCTTCGAGCGGGCCGGGTCTTTTTTTACCTGCTTTCCGGTAGAATGAACTACGGGTTTACATCATGAAAGAAACTTCCTTCGGACACGGATTCCGACACCTGATACCGGCGGTGCTGCTGACGGCCCTTGTCGCCGCGGCCCTGTTCGGGTGCACCCCCGGCATATCCTCCTGGACCCAGCGGGCGCTGCAGAGCGCCGACATGCTGCCCACGCCGGACCTTCTGGTTGAGGCGGACAAGGCCTGGAACGCCAAGGAATACGCGGCCGCCGAGCTGTATTACAGCAAGGCCCTGGAGCGCACCGATCTGGGCAGGGACCAGCAGCCCCTGGCGCAGGGCCGCCTGGGCATGAGCGCCTACCGCAACGGCCACTTCCATCAGGCCCGCATTTCCCTGGAAAAATGGGCCAACCTGGACATCAAGGCCGTGACCAACTGGGGATGGCAGGAGGCCTACCTCGGATCCGTCGCCGGGCTGGGCAAGACGCAGCGCCTGCAGAGCCATCTGAAATGGGTGCTGGAGCAGGACGGCCTTCCCTGGGAAACCCGCCAGAAGGTGGCCTTCTGGTATTCCGATTATTTCGCGCGGGAAAAGGACCTGGAGCGTTCCCTGAGCGTGTTGGACGGCTTTTATAAGCAGGCCCCGGACACGGATGATCGCGTCGCGTTCGAGCGTGCGTATTCCGCCATGCTGGACGACGCCCGGGACGGCGATCTCGACGACCTTGCCCGCTACGTGACCCCCTCCAACGTCTACCGCTTCCCGTACGCCCTGGTCTCTTTTGAGCGCTCCCTGCGCGAGGCCGACGACAAGGATCAGTGGGCGGCGGTCTGGCGCAGCATGCGTTCGGTTGCCGTCAATGCCGACCTGGCCGACCGTGAACCCCTGGTGGAGGCCCTTTCCCGCCTGGAACGCAAGTACGGCCAGCCGCGCATCGGCCTGGCCCTGGCCCTGCCCGTGAGCGGTCCCTACGCCAAGGTGGGCACCCGCATCCTGCGCGGCGCGGGCGTGGCCCAGTGGAAGCTTTCCACCATGAACGTGGAAGTGGAGATCCGGGTCATCAACACCGCCGCCTCCGGTTGGGTCGAGCGCCTCAATTCGCTGCCGTCCTATTTCACGGTGGTGGGCGGTCCCCTGCGGGTGGATGCCTTCAAGGACATGCTGGCCACCGAACACGGCCGCAAGATTTTGGACGAGCGCGCCTTCTTCACCTTCCTGCCCGGGTTGGGCGAGGTGGAGGAGGGCAAGGACGCATGGCGCTTTTTCACCAGCCGCGAGGACGAGGTACGCAGCCTGGTGAACCTGGCCGTCAATCGCCTGGGCATCCGCGATTTCGCTGTCTTCTATCCCCAGGAAAAGTTCGGCCGGGCCATGGCCAAGACCTTCTACAACGAGGCCGCGCCCCTGGGCGCGCGCATTCGCGGCATGGAATCCTATCCGCCCAGCCAGCTCACCGACTGGAACAAGCATATCGCCAAGCTGCTCAAGGTGCCCGGCAATTTCAGCGAGAACAAGGACGTGCCTTTGCCCATGCCCGACTTTGGCGCGGTGTTCATTCCGGACGGCTGGAGTCAGGCCCAGAACCTGCTGCCCAACTTCTTCTTCTACGAAGGGGAGCAGCTCGTGTTCCTGGGGCCCGGACTCTGGAGCCGCGCCCTGGACCGCTCCAAGCAGGTGGATGAGCATTACTACCACCTGGCCGTGTGCCCCGGCGCATGGTGGGCGGGCAGTGACGGCGCGCTGGCCCTGCAGGACGCCCTGACCGAGGAAGGCCTGGGAAGGGCCGACTTCTGGGTGGCCCTGGGCTTCGACTTCGTGCGCTTTGTGGGCCGCATGGGCGTATTGCCCTCCAACTGGAGCCCGTCCGACATCAACAAGCGCATCCGCACGGCCCAGGAAATCGATTTCAGCATGGCCGCCATGCAGTGGGACAGCCGCGGCATGGCCCGGCAGGACCTGTTCCTGTTCAGCCCGGTCCGCAGCGGCAAGACCATTGCCGACACCGGGGAGCTCAAGGGGCGCATCCAGCGCGCCACGGCCCGCCGCCTGAAGCGCGCCGAGGCATACAAGGAACGCAGGGCCGCCGAACAGGCCGGAAACTAGGTGCACGACATTACAACAGAAAGACGCTGCAAGGAGTCTTGAAGATATGAAAATCAGCCCCGAAGAAGTTGCCAAGGTGGCCAAGCTGGCCCGCCTGGACCTGGCCGAGGACAAGATCGAGTTGTTCGCGGGCCAGTTGGACGACATCCTCAACTACATGGACAAGCTGGGCGAACTGGACACCTCCGAGGTGGAGCCCCTGTACAGCCCGGTGCAGCACACCACGGTGCTGCGCGCGGACGAGGTCCGCAAGGACTACACCCGCGAGGAGGTGCTTTCCAACGCGCCCGAGCAGGACGGCCAGTTCTTCATTGTCCCCAGAATCGTTTAAGTTCTTACGCTTACAAGGTTTTTCATGTCCGATATACATTGCATGACATTGACTGAGATTGCCGCGAAGCTTCAGGCTCGCGAGCTGTCCGTGGAGTACGTGGTCCAGTCCTGCCTGGATCGCATCGAATCCACCGAGCCCCGGGTGCAGGCCCTGCTTTCCGTGCAGGCCGAGGAAGCCCTGGCCCAGGCCCGGGCCATGGACGAGGCCGGCCCCGATGCGGACAAGCCCCTGTGGGGCGTGCCGCTGGTGCTCAAGGACCTGCTGACCACCAAGGGAGCGCCCACCACCTGCGCCTCCAGAATCCTGGAAAACTTCGTGCCGTTTTACGACGGTACCGTTGTGGAGCGGCTGCGCAATGCCGGGGCCGTGCTGCTGGGCAAGGCCAACATGGACGAGTTCGCCATGGGCTCCTCCACGGAAAACTCCGCCTTCCAGCGCACCACTAACCCCTGGGACATGGACCGCGTCCCGGGCGGTTCCTCGGGCGGTTCCGGCGCAACTGTGGCCGCCTGCCAGTGCTATGGCGCGTTGGGCACGGATACCGGCGGTTCCATCCGCACCCCTGCCTCCTTCTGCGGCATCGTGGGGCTCAAGCCCACCTATGGCCGCGTGTCCCGGTTCGGAATGGTCGCCTATGGCTCCTCCCTGGACCAGATCGGCCCCATGACCCGTTCCGTGGAGGACTGCGCGCGCATGCTGCAGGTCATTGCCGGGCACGATCCCAAGGATTCCACCTCGGTTGACGTGGAAGTGCCGGACTACCTGGCCGGGCTCGGCAGCGGCGACCTTTCCGGCGTGAAGATCGGCATGCCCGAGGAATACTGGGGCGAGGGCCTTTCCCCGGAAGTGGAAAAGGCCTGCCGCGCGGCGATGGCCAAGGCCGAGGAACTGGGCGCCACCACCGTGCCCGTCAAGCTTTCCTACACGGACTACGCCATAGCCACCTATTACATCATCGCCATGGCCGAGGCTTCCTCCAACCTGTCGCGCTTCGACGGCGTGCGCTACGGCTACCGCAACAAGGAAGCCGACGAGCTCATCGACATGTACACCCGCAGCCGCACCGAAGGGTTCGGCGACGAGGTGCAGCGCCGCATCATCATGGGCACCTACGTGCTCTCCAGCGGCTATTACGACGCCTATTACCGCAAGGCCGCCCAGGTGCGCCGCCTGATCCGCGAGGATTTCGACAAGGCGTTCACCCAGTGCGACTTCATTGCCGGGCCGGTCTGTCCGACCACGGCGTTCCGCATCGGGGAGAAGGCCGATCCCCTGCAGATGTATCTCATCGACATCTTCACCATCTCGCTCAACCTGGCCGGGCTACCGGGCATGAGCCTGCCCGTGGGGCTCGGCGAAAACAGCCAGATGCCCGTGGGGCTGCAGCTCATGGGGCCTGCCTTCTCCGAGGCCGGAATGCTCTCCGTGGCCGACGCCCTGGAGCGCGCCCTGCCGCCCATGCCCGTGCCCGAGATGTAGGGTTCAAAATCGAGAACAACGGAAGGGAGCTTCACGAAGCTCCCTTCTTTTTTTAGGGCCGGGCCCGATTTTCTTCTCGCATGCGCACTATCATCCGGGTCATGTCCTGGACCATTTCCTTTGGGCTGTCGATGTATTGGCGGTTGGCCGCCTGAAGGGTCTCGGCGTTGATCTCTCCCTTTGAGACGATTTCCCTGCCGCACATTGCCACGGCATTGAGCTGTTCGGCGAGACGCTCCGGTTCGGTGGCCAGAAGATGAGACGCCGGAAAGGCGACCGTTCCAGCGGGAGTCCAGCCCATGTTGTCGATGATGCGGGCCAGGACCCTGCTGGTGGAGGTGAAGGATTCCCTCTCGGGGTTGCCTGCGGTCAGCAGGTTGACAACCGTTTTCGGGGTGCCGTCTCTTTTCAGGTGATATGTCCTCCCGTTCCTGAATTCGAAACGGGCGTCGAGCGTCACCCTGAGGCGCTCGATCATCTTCTGCATGTTGCTCGGCAGGGAATCGAAATAGACCGGGCAGGCAAACACGAGAATGTCCGCCTCCTGCATCTTGGGAATGATCGTCTCCATGGCGTCATGGAACATGCATTCCCCGGGTGTTTCGAACATGCATTTCCCGCAGGCGGAGCAGGGAGTGATCTTCTCCCTGGAAGGGTAGAGCACCTCCGGGTGAGCGCGGGCGGATTCGGCCCCTTCGAGAAACCTGTCCAGCACGATCTGGGTGAAGCCCTTTTCAGACCGGTGGCTGCCGTTGATCGCCAGAACCCTGCATGTCCTTTTCATGTTGCTCACCTCGCGGGTTGATCAGTTCATGTCTTGCTCTCAAGATGTTTTGCGGCATTGCCCATCATGGTCTTGAGGTCCTCCATCAATTGCCGCTGCCGTGCCTGCGGAATGCCCTGCGTCAGGACGTCGCTCCATTTCGTGAGGATGGCCCAGAATTCGTCCTCGATTTTCAGTGCGGGGGCGTTCAGGTAGGCGCGTTTCACCCGCTTGTCGTTTTCATCCATTGCCCTGCGCACATATCCCGTATCCTCAAGCCGTTTCAGGGCCCGCGCCGTGTTGGCCTTGTCCACATAGATCTTGCGGGTCAGCTCGTCCTGGCTCTGTCCGTTCCGGGTAAAGAGTTCTGCAAGATATATGTATTGGCCCGAACCGATATTCATATGGGAAAGCTCTTGCCCCAGATACAGGTTTGCCATCCGGTGGAGCATGGCTATGAACCGGCCCATTGTTTCCGCGCCTTGCAATTTCATGATGATGAATCTCCTATAGTTGACTTCGCAACTAATATCACTTGATTCAGTTGTGAAGTCAACTGTTTTCAAGGCCATTGCCGAGATGTGAATGAATGGGTGAAAGTTAATTATTTAATGTTGTTATGTTGTGATGTGAGGCGAGACGATTGGTGGTTGGTAATCTATAATGTGGAGTAAATAAAAAGTAGTGCATGTTTGTTCCAATTCCCCTTGACAGGGACGGGGAACACGGGCAAATTGAGTTTGATTGATAATAGGAATTATTACTATTAAATAAAACGCTGCTCTGAAACATGCGGGCAACACTGCCAACGTGGATTTCCGGGCAGCCTAGCTAGGAGGAATATATGTATTTCAATCAGATATCTGTGGAAGGCCTGGGTTGCCTTTCGTATGTGATCGGCTGTCCCGCCGCCAAGGCCTGTATGGTGGTGGACCCCAAAAGGGATATCCAGGACTACCTGGACATCGCCCGCGAGGAGGGCATGCGGATCACCCATGTGATCAACACCCACCTGCACGCGGACCACATCAGCGGCGATCAGGAGCTGCGGGCCGCCACCGGGGCGGACATCTACATCAACGGCAGCGGCGTCACCGTGGATTACGTGCACAAGGAGCTCAACGAGGGCATGGTTTTCGAGCTGGGCGCGGCCAAGGTGGAAGTGCTGCACACGCCGGGGCATACGCCCAACTCCATTTCCCTGCTGGTGACGGACAAGGTGCGCTCGGACGAGCCGGAAATGCTGCTTACGGGCGACCTGCTCTTCGTGGGCGATGTGGGCCGTCCGGACCTGCCCGGGGCCGAGATCCTCGATGAGCAGGTGAAGAACCTTTACAACAGCCTGTACGTTAAGCTGGCCGATTTCCCGGACCACATCGAGGTCTTTCCGGCCCATGGCCAGGGGTCCCTCTGCGGACGGGGTATGAGCGCCAAAAAGAGCTCCACCCTCGGGTACGAGCGCCGGGCCAACCCCATGCTGCGCTTCAAGTCCTTCGAGGAATTCAAGTCCGACGTGACCTCGGCCTTCCCCACCAGGCCCAAGAGCTTCACCCACATCATCAGCACCAACAAGGCCGGGGCCAACCTGCTGGACGCCTGTCCCATGGACAAGGCCCTGACCCCGAAGCAGTTCGAGGAGATGATGGGCGAGGGTGCCGTAGTCATCGATGCCCGCAATTCCGCCGCCTATGGCGGGTTTCACATTCCCGGCAGCGTGAACATCGGTTTTGAGAAGCAGCTCGCCAACTGGGTGGGCATGGTCATCGAGCCGGGCTCCGACATCCTGCTGGTGGTGGATGATCAGGAGGACTACGACCGCATGCTCATCGAGCTGCACCGAATCGGTTACGACCAGGTGTTCGGGTATCTTTCCGGCGGCATCATGGCCTGGCTCAACAGCGGCAGGCCCGTGGAACAGCTGGAACAGGCCTCGCCCCACCAGCTCAGCGAACGTCTGGGCGGCAATCTGGCCGTGGTGGACGTGCGCACCCCGGCCGAATGGAAGGGCGCGCGTATCGAATCGGCCATCCACTTCCCGCTTTCCGACATCCTGGATGGCAAGCTTCCGGATCTGCCCAGGGACCGCGAACTGGTCATGGCCTGCGGCACCGGCTACCGCTCCAACATCGCTGCCGGACTTCTGCGTCAACAAGGTTTCAAGAACATACAATCCCTGGCGGGCGGCCTGTTCGCATGGACCAACGCCGGCCTGCCGACCGTATCCTAAACCAACGAAAGGAGACAAAACATGGAAACCAGTTTCCCTCTTATCGGCGATCGTCTGCCCACTTTGAAAGTGACCACCACCCACGGCGAAATGACCTTGCCTGACGACATGGCGGGCAAGTGGTTCGTGCTCTTCTCGCACCCGGCCGACTACACCCCCGTGTGCACCACCGAGTTCGTGGCCTTCCAGAAGCGCTACGATGAGTTCCGCAAGCTCAATTGCGAGCTCGTGGGCCTGTCCATCGACCAGGTCTTCTCGCACATCAAGTGGATGGAGTGGATCAAGGAAAAACTCGGCGTCGAGATCGAGTTCCCGGTCATTGCCGACGACATGGGCAACGTGGCCAAGGCCATGGGCATGATCCATCCGGGCAAGGGCACCAATACCGTCCGCGCCGTGTTCATCGTGGACGACAAGGGAACCGTGCGTATCATCTTCTACTATCCGCAGGAACTGGGCCGCAACATGGACGAGATCCTGCGCGCCGTGAAGGGCATGCAGACCTCGGACGCCCACGGCGTGGCCATCCCGGCAGGCTGGCCCGAAAACGAGCTCATCAAGAAGCGGGTCATCATTCCGCCCGCCAAGGACGTGGAAAGCGCCAAGAAGCGCCTTCAGGAACATGAAGGCTTCGACTGGTGGTTCTGCCACAAGGAATTGTAGGAAAACACTGGGGGAAACCTCTTGAAAGAGGTTTCCCCCAGACCCCCATCCAGAACTTTTTGGAGAAAAGCCCCTGACAGGATTTCCTGTCAGGGGCTTTGAGTTTTGAGGAGAGTGTGGCTACTTCATGTCGTAGGTGGTCGGGCCGTCCTTGTAGTTGGTCACGTCCAGCCAGGACGCGGGATAGCCGATCTCGATGGGCATGGTGCTGGGCGGCGGCGATGAGTAACGGCCGTCCGGCAGGTTGATGTAGCCGTCCGCGTACTTGGCGATGATGGTATCGCCCATGTCCCACCACGCTTCGAGAATGCGGTTGGAATTGTCCGTGGCCCGCTTGGCCAGCATGAGGCGTGCGGCCTGCTCCGGCGTGCCCTGCACCTTTTTGTCCATCTGGCGTACAAAGCGCATGGATTCCCACTCCAATTTTCGTTGCAGCGGCAGGACGTCGCTCTTGGTGATCAGCTGGAAGTTGAGGCGCGAGAAGCTGTTCACGTAGTCGAAGGCCCACCATGCCGAGCTGCGGTCCAGCTTCTGGGGCGAGCCCGTGGAATAGGCCTTGTTCAGGCCCAGGGCCTTGGAGAAGAAGGGCGCGAAGCAGGTGGTGTAGGAAACGTCCGGGCCGTACCAGAGCACGCCCTGCGTCAGCTCGGGTGCGTCGGGACGCCACTGGCAGACAAAGGTATAGCCCTGGTAGAAGACCGAGATGGCCCGCTCCCATGCGCCGTACATCTTCTTGCCGCCGCCTACGTCGTTCTGCGGGCCGTCATAGGGGCCCACGAAGCGGTGCGGGTCGCCGTAGGGCCCGGCGGCAACGCCCTTGGTCAGGTCGAACTGGGTGCCTTCGTAGTGGTCGCGGTAGAGCGAGAACACGTCGCGCACGTGCAGCTTGCGCTGCGGGGCCAGGGCAAAGGGATACTGCGTGGTGTAGCCGTCCTCGGCCCAGGGGCTCAGGCCCAGGCTCGGGTTGACCCTATCCTGCACGCGCCAGACGCGGCGCAGGGAGTAGTAGGGGTGGTTGTATTCCCCGGGGCTCACCGCGCGCAGCCAGTCCAGCTTGCTTTTGCCGTCCCAGTACTTGGCGTCCTTGAGGCCCTGCACCAGGTGCTTGGACCAGCAGAAGTTCTTGTGCTTGGTGTCGGCCAGGTCGATGTCGCGGATGCGGAATTCGTTGGCCGCCACGAAGATCATGCCGTCGGGCACGCGCTGGGCCACCCAGGCGGAATGGTTGCTCTTGTTGGGCAGCGCGCACATCTCGAAGACCCAGGCCTCGTCCTTGTCCGCCACCAGCAGGGTCTCGCCCGTGGAGTAGTAGCCGTATTTGTCGATGAGCCCGCCCATGAGCTTGATGGCGTCGCGGGCGGTCTTGCAGTTTTCCAGGGCGATGCGCGAAAGTTCCGAACTGTAGAAGATGCGCAGGGTGCCCTTGCCCGTGCCGTTGGGCCTGGGCTCGAAGTTGGCTCCGTTGGTGCATTCGCCGAACATGAGGTTGTGCTCGTTCATGATGCCGTATGCGCCGTCGTAGTAGCCGTAGGAGGTGGGCACCGTCTTGCCCAGGATGGCCCAGATGTCCTTGTACGGCAGTTCGTACAGGGGCGTGGTGTAGGGCTTGCCCGTGTCGTAGCCCGGCCCGCGCTCCGTGGTGGAAATGCGGGGGTAGCGGTAGCTTTCGGGGAAGATCTGCCGGCTTCCTTCCTGCTTGTGGGGCGGGACGTAGATGAGCCGCTGGTCGCCCAGTTCGTCGTCGTCCGAATGGGCCACCATCATGGAGCCGTCTGCGCTGGCCCCCTTGGTAATGATCATGGTGGTGCAGCAGAGCGCCGACGAGCTCGCGAACAGCACGATTGTCAGTGCCAGCAGGAACAGTCTGGAGCCTTTCATGGTTTCCTCCGCATTATGGGTGACGTTCAATCGTTTGCGAATATAGGGTGTTTGTCGGCGGGTGTGCATTATTATTTGCCGCAGGCAGGCCCGTGCCCGAGGCTTGCCCTTCGGGGCGCGAAGTGACATGGTGCTGCCCATGATTTCAGGAACCGAAACCGTTGCCGTTGCCGTGAGCGGCGGCATGGACAGCCTGCTGGCCCTTTGCCTGCTCAGGGAGCAGGGGCGCGACATCATGGCTGTGCATGGGCACCTGCTTCCGCCCGGCCCGGGCTGGGACGTGGTGCGCGAGGGCCTTTCCCGCAACTGCGCCAAGCTGGGCGTGCCCTTTCACGCCCTGGACCTGCACGCGGAGTTCGAGCGCTGCGTGGTGGAACGCTTTGCCGCCGATTACCGGGCGGGGCTTACGCCCAACCCCTGTGCGGTCTGCAATCCAGAGATCAAGTTCGGCCTTCTGTTCGACCGCGTCCGGGAGCTGGGGGCCGACTCCATGGCCACCGGCCACTACGCGGACCTGGAGGAGCGGCCGGGCATGGGACGGCTGCTGGTGCGCGGCCAGGACCGTTCCAAGGATCAGAGCTATTTCCTCTCCCTGGTGCCCGTGGACCGGCTGCGCAGGGCGTATTTTCCCCTGGCCCGGACCTACAAGAAGGACGTCATGGACCTGCTCGGCAAGTACGGGCTCGAACCGCCGCTGCCCAAGGAAAGCCAGGAGATCTGCTTCATCCCGGACGACGACTACCAGGCCTTTCTGGAAACGCGGGGCAACTTGCCCGGCCCCGGTCCCATCGTCCTGGAGGACGGCACCCAGGTGGGACGGCACAAGGGGCTTTGGCGGCACACCCAGGGCCAGCGGCGCGGCCTGGGCATTGCCTGGCAGGAGCCGCTTTACGTGCTGGACAAGGACGTTGCCGGCAACGCCCTCGTGGTGGGACCCCGGAGCGGACTGGATTCGCCGGGGTGCCTGGTGCGGGACTTGAATTTTATGGTCGCCCCCGGGCAGTGGCCCGAGGTGGTGCAGGTGCAGACCCGCTATCGCCAGCAGGCCAAGCCCAGCCGTTTCAGCGTGAGCGGCGACAGGCTGGAGCTGCATTTCATTGAGCCGCATTCCCGGCCCACTCCCGGACAGGTCGCCGCCGTGTATACGGACGACGGCGCGGTGCTCGGCGGCGGGCTCATCGAGCGGGCCCTGTGATCAGCGGAACCAGAGCAGGCTGTCCCTGCTTTCCATGAGGTACTGGTTGTAGGCCTCGCCCCGGATGCGCTTCATGGTGTTGAATATTTCCTGGTCGGTCAGGTGGGGGCGCTTGCGCAGGTAGCCCGCCCACCATGTGATTTCCCCGGCCACGCGGTAGCGCCATGGGTCGCGGAACCTGACCAGCGTGTCGAACCCCTGTTCCCGGTCGCCCATGCCGATGAGCGAAAGCCCCAGGAAGTAGGAGGCGTCCGGATTGCCGGGGTAGCTGTCCAGGGTGCGCTGGAAGGTGTTGGCCGCATCCGTGTATTTCCCGGCCTTGAACTGGCGCAGGCCTTCCCTGTTGTTTTGGTAGGCCTTGGACGGCCCGCTGTACAGGAAGTCGTTGTAGACCGAGATCATGGCCACGCCCGAGCCGCGCCCCACGCCGACGCCGGCGGAGGAGACCGTGCAGGCGCACAGCGCCGCCATCAGGAGCAGCAGCGGGAAAAATGATGCTTTGTGCATGTTCTTGACCGGAACCTGTTAAATGGGTAGCTCCCTCTCAGACCATCGTTCATGGTCCGAAGACGTTGCAAGACAGAGGCCGCAAGGCCGTAATACCAAGACGATACATGATTGAATTTTACACCGCCACCCTTGGCTGCAAGATAAACCAGTATGAAACCAGGGCCATTGCCGAGGCCTGGGCCGGAAAGGCCGGTTCGCAGGCCATGGAAACCCTGGATCCCCTTGCGGCCGATCTCATCCTGATCAATTCCTGCGCGGTGACGGCCAATGCCGTGCGCGACCTGCGCCGCAGCGTCAGGAAATACCATCGCGACAATCCCGCCGCCGGGATCATCATCACCGGGTGCGCGGCGCAGATCATGCCCGAAGAGCTGGCGCAGCTGCCGGGCGTGGTGCGGGTCATTCCCCAGGAGGAGAAATCCGGCCTGCTGGAAGGCCCGGACTCCTCGGGCCGTAAACCAGCCACGCCGTTCGCGCCGTTCAGCATTGCCGGATATCATCGTTCGCGCCCCGTGGTAAAGGTTCAGGACGGCTGTTCCCATTTTTGCACCTTCTGCATCGTGCCCCTGGCCCGTGGCCGCAGCGTCAGCCGGCCGGTGGACGAGATCGCGGCCGAGGTGGGCCGCCTGCTGGACGCCGGGTTCCGGGAAATGATCCTTTCCGGGGTGAACCTGCGCCAGTTCGGGCGCGACCTGGACGGCAAGCCGAGCTTCTGGGACGTGGTTCACAGGCTGGAGCAGGAATTCGCGCCCCGCTGGGCCGGGCGGGCCCGTTTCCGCATTTCCTCCCTGGAGCCGGGACAGCTCGACGCCCGGGCCCTGGAGGTGCTGGGCGGATCCAAACTGGTCTGTCCCCAGCTGCATATTTCCCTGCAAAGCGGCAGTCCGAGCGTGCTGAAACGCATGGGGCGCGGGCATTACAAGCCCCAACAGGCCCTGGATTTCTGCCGGGAGCTGCGCGCCTTCTGGCCGGAATTCGGGCTGGGCGCGGACCTGCTGGTGGGTTTTCCCGGCGAGACCGACGAGGAATTCGAAACCACCATGGAGTTTTGCGCGGAACTGCCCTTGACCTACGGGCACGTGTTTCCCTATTCGCCCCGTCCCGGAACCAAGGCCGCGGACATGGATGGCCAGCTTCCGCCCGAGGTCAAGAAGGAACGGGCCGCGCGGTTGCGCAAGCTGGTTTCCGGCAAGAAAAAGGCGTTCCTCAAGAAGCTGCTCGCCATGGACGAGCTCGCCGTGCTGGTGCAGGACGAGACCGGAAAGGGCGTCAGTGAATACTATGCGGCCTGCCAGGTGGAGCCTGCCGGTCCCATTGCGCCCAAGTCCCTGGTGCGTTGCCGCCCTGTGGGAATGGCGGGGCGGGATGTGGTCCGCTGCGAGCCCGTGGAGTGAGGCGGGCGGAAAAGAATTTCGCGGGAGGCTGACAAAGAGTCGAGCCTCGTATACAAAACAGGTCAAGAAAAGAGAAGGATATACCCTATGCCAGTAAGTATGACCGGTTACGGTCGATTTGAAACCAATGAGGACAGCTGGGCCCATGTCTGGGAAATCCGCAGCGTCAACGGCCGGTTCCTGGATGTGAAATGGCGGCTGCCCTACACGGTCCGTTCCCTGGAGAACGGCTGGGAAAAGGTGGTGCGCAAGTACGCCTCACGAGGCCGGGTGGATGTTTCCCTGAACCTGGAAATGCTCAGCGCCGAGGAACTGGGAGTGGCCTTCAACGAGCCGCTGGCCAAGTCCATGATCGGGCAGATGGAAGCCCTGGCCGGACAGTACGGCGCGACCTTTGTTCCGGATTTCAACAAGATCCTGGGCATGTCTTCCCTGTGGAAGGACACCAACAGCGAACCCGAGCCGGGGTTGGCCAAGAGCCTGACCGCCGGCCTGGAAGGCGCTCTCCGCAACTGGAAGGAATCCCGCAAGGTCGAGGGCGAGGCCATGACCCGGGACCTGCTGGAGCGGGTTACGGTGCTGCGCGGCCTGTCCGAACGCATTGCCGTCAGGATTCCGGAAGTGCTGGAAATCAGGCGTCAGGCCCTGCGCGACCGCATCCGTGAGATCATGGAAGCCGTGGGCGCGGAATACAATGAAGACCGCATGCTCCAGGAAATTGCCATTCTTACGGACAAGCTCGACGTGTCCGAGGAACTGACCCGTCTGGCCACCCACCTGGACCGGCTGGAAGAGGTGCTCGGCAAGGACAAGGACGCGGGCAAGAAGCTCGACTTCCTGTTGCAGGAGACCTTCCGCGAGATCAATACCTGCGGCAACAAGGCCCAGGATACCGAGGTCAGCGGACTGGTGGTGGATTTCAAGGCGGAACTGGAAAAATGCCGCGAACAGGTGCAGAATATAGAGTAGGAGCTTCCCATGCAGAAACAAGGACTTCTGAATATCGGTTTCGGCAATTTCGTGGTCAGCGGCCGGGTCGTGACCATCGTCAACCCCACCTCGGCCCCCATGCGCAGGCTCCGCGAGGACGCGCGCCAGGAAGGGCGGCTCATCGACGCCACCCAGGGCCGCAAGACCAGGGCCATCATCGTCACGGACTCCAACCACGTCATCCTGTCGGCCATCCAGGCGGAAACCATCGGTCAACGTTTCAGCTCGGATGAGGTCGACTAATGGGGGATGACAGGAAATATCCCCGACACGGGCTGATCATGGTGGTCTGCGCCCCCAGTGGCACCGGAAAATCCACCCTGATCAGCCGACTTCGCGAGGAGATTGCCAACTTCGGTTTTTCCATTTCCTACACCACCCGCGCCCCCCGCGGGCAGGAGCGGGACGGCCGCGAATACCACTTCGTGAGCCGCGACAAGTTCATCGCCATGCGCTCGCGCGGTGAATTCGCGGAATGGGCCGAGGTCCACGGCAATTTCTACGGCACGGCCATCCAGCCCATCCACGACATGCTGGCCGAGGGCAAGGATATTCTCTTCGACATCGACGTGCAGGGCGCCCTGCAGCTGCGCAAGGCCTTTCCCACGGGGATTTTCGTGTACCTGCTGCCGCCCTCCAAGGCCGAGCTGGAACGCCGCCTGCGCGGCCGGGGCACGGACTCCGAGGAATCCATCGTGCGCCGCATGGAGAACGCCCTGGGCGAACTCAAGCAGGCCGGGGAATTCGACTACTGGGTGGTCAACGACGACCTGGACCAGGCCTTCGAGGACCTCAAGGCCGTGTATCACGCCGGCTGCAACACCCCGGGCCTGCGTCCGGAAATGGTGGAAAACATGATCAATTCCTGGAGGGACAATGGCTGAGCTGGTCATAGCCCTCGATTATCCCGATGCGGCAGGGGCCATGACCATGGCCCGGAACCTGGTGGGCGCTGTTCCCTGGGTCAAGGTGGGCCTGGAACTGTTCACGGCCGAAGGCCCGCGCATGGTCACGGACCTCAAGGAGCTTGGTTTCAAGGTCTTTCTCGATCTCAAGTTCCACGACATTCCCAACACGGTGAAAGGCGCGGTCCGCTCCGCAACCCGCCTGGGCGCCGATATGGTCAACATCCACGCCATTGGCGGCCGTCGCATGGCCGAAGGGGCGCTGGAGGGCCGCGACCTGGGTCTGGTTCCCGGACAAGAGGCTCCCATCCTGTTGGCCGTGACCGTGTTAACCAGCGTGGGCAAGGGGGACATCCCCCTGGAAAACGCTCCGGAACCTGGAGATTTGGCCCTTGACCTGGCTGTGAAAGCCAAGCAGTATGGCCTAAGTGGAGTGGTTTGTTCGGCTCTTGAGGCCGAACGGATCAAAGGGCGTTGCGGCGGTGGTTTTTACTGCCTGACCCCCGGCATCAGGCCCGCGGACAAGGGCGCGGTTGTCGGAGGCGACGACCAGAGACGCGTGGTGACGCCGTCCCAGGCCGTCCGCTTCGGCTCGGACTTCCTTGTTGTGGGCAGGCCGGTCACCGGCGCGGACGACCCGAAACGGGCCGCCGAGTCGATAGCCCGGGAAATGCTTCAAGCCTAGTCACGGAGCAGGAATACATGACGGATCATGACCCGATGCAGGGCGATGCCAAAAAGATCGCGGGGCTTGGCCAGGAAAAGATCAAAGGGGTTTTTTCCACCCAGTCCGTGGTCAAGGTGGGCACCGGGACAACCCAGCGCAAGACCATCCAGAAGACCTTCTGGCACTGCGAGGAAAGGGATGACGGCAACGTGGAGGTGCAGCCTCTGAACGTCAACTACATCCCCTCCGGCCCCAAGCGCGAAGTGACGCGCGAGGATTTTCTGGCCAAGTTCAATCCGGAACCCGAGTTCTACGTCAGCACCGTGTTTCCCAAGATGCAGGAGCTCAATGAGACCATCGTGCGCGGGGAAAAGCACCGTGCGCGCGGCGCGGCCTATAGCGCCGAGTTCGAGTTCAAGCAGGCCACGGCCATTGACGAGGACAACGTGCGCGCCAACTTCGGCCTGGGCCTGACCTATCTGGACCGGGGCGAGCAGACCAAGGCCAACGACATCTTCAAGCGGCTGGTGAACCTGGAGGCCGCCTTCGAGGAGGAGCACAAGCACCTCTTCAACGACTTCGGCATCAACCTGCGCAAGAACAGCATGTACGATCAGGCCCTGGAATACTACCTGCGCGCCGAAGGGCTGGTGGAGGACGACGAGAATCTCTTTCACAACATTGCCCGCGTCTATTTCGAGAAAGGTGATCTGGACAGTTGCATCACCTACCTCAAGAAGAGCCTGGAACTGAATCCGCACATGGAAGAAAGCGTCATGTTCATGACCTACCTCAAGAAGAACAACATGTTGCCCGGTGGCGGCGGGGCCAAGGCCTCCAAGCCGGAAAAACAGTCGCGGAAAGTCGAAAAGGACGAGGACATCAATCTGGAATTCTAGCCGTTCATCTGCATTTCAGCCGGACCGCCATGGGGAGGGAACATGTATCAGGAGCGCGTTCAGGATTTTCTTCAAGAGTTGCCCAAGCTGCGCGAGGATCTGCCGTTTTCGCCCGGCCTGCTCAAGAAGCTTTTCGAGCAGACCGGCAGCGATTCCGTGTCCTCGCTGGAAGATATCGCCAAGACCATGAGCCAGGACCAGGGCCTGACCACCCGTGTCCTGAGCCTCGCCAACTCGGCCTATTACGGGCTCCAGGCCGAGGTCGCCTCGGTGGGCCGCGCCGCAGCCGTGCTGGGGCTGGCGGAAATCCGCAACATCGTCCTTTCTCTCGGCATCAACCGGCTCACGGAAAAATTCAAGCTGCCCGAGCATTTCGAGCTGGCCGAATACTGGAGGCACCAGTTCCTGGTGGCCATCGTCGCCCAGGCCCTCAGCCGCGAAGTGGGCGAGGGCAACCCCGGAACCCTGTTCACCGCAGGGCTGCTGCATGACATCGGCAAGCTCATCGTGGCCCTCAAGCGTCCCGAGGACTGGGAAGGCATATACGCCATCCGCGAGGAAAACGAGTGCACGGACAGCGAGGCCGAGGACGAGTACTGGGGGCTGGACCACGCCGTGGTCGGATCCCTGCTGCTCAAGTACTGGGACCTGCCGCCCGATCTGGTGGAGCCGGTCAACTGGCACCATTCCCCGGCCCTGGCCCCGGAGCAGCAGAGCGCTGCCTCCATCATCTGCCTTGCCGACGCCCTGGTGCATTGCCTGGACAAGAAAGAGGAGTGTCTCGGCGAAGTCTCGGACATGTGCGGCGAGTTCGAGGTGGACGTGCAGGACATCATGGACATGGCCGAGGAGCTGATGGAGTCCGACGCCGTGGACCACTTCCTGACCATGGTTTGTTCCTAGCCTTTCTTTTTTCAAGGAGTTTTCATTGCCCTGTCGCTGGATCATGCGTAGCGACGAGGATGTTCCCTCGTCCGTTGCCGCCTTTGCCGATGAACTGAACGTATCCTCGCTCATAGCCGAGATTCTCTGGAGCCGGGGCCTGCAATCCCGGTCCGACATGGACCGCTTTCTGAGCCCCATGCTGCGGCACTTGGCCGACCCCGTCACCATCCCCGGCCTGGAACGGGCCGCCGACGTGCTGGCCGAGGGGCTCCGGCAGGGCCGCAAGCTGGCCGTCTGGGGCGACTACGACGTGGACGGCATCACCTCCACGGCCGTGGTTAAGGATTTCCTGCGCCAGTGCGGCGTGGAGGCCCTGCACCACCTGCCCAACCGTCTCAGGGAGGGCTACGGTATGAACGTGCAGGGCGTGGAGGCCCTGGCCGAAGAGGGCGTGGAACTACTGCTCACCGTTGACTGCGGCATCTCCGACCTTGAGCCCATTGCCCGGGCCAAGGAGCTGGGCATGACCGTGGTGGTCACGGACCATCACCTGCCGCCCGAGACCCTGCCCCCCGCGGACGCCATCTGCGACCCGCGCCTGGACGAATCCTGCCATGAGTGCGCGGATCTGGCCGGGGTGGGCGTGGCCTTCATGCTCGTGGTCCGGCTGCGCCGCCTCATGGGCTGGGAACACGTGGACGTCCGCGACCTACTGGACCTGGTGGCCCTGGGCACCATCGCCGACGTGGTCAGCCTCACGGGGCAGAACCGCATTCTGGTCAAGAACGGGCTGCTGAAGATCAAGGACGCCGGACGGCCGGGCATGGCCGCCCTGAAGCTTGCCAGCGACTACGACCAGTTCGCCGAGCTCGGGGCGGGGCAGATCGGTTTCAACCTTGCCCCGCGCATCAATGCCGCGGGCAGGCTGGGCGACCCGGAAAAGGCCCTGAAATTGCTGCTGGCCGGTTCCGTTGACGAGGCCATGCCCTATGCCCAGGAATTGGACATGGCCAACACCGAGCGCCGCAGGCAGGAGGCCGAGATCGCCGAGGAGGCTATGCATCAGGCCGAGCTGCAGGCGCACCGCGTGGGCCTGGTGCTCTATGCCGAGCATTGGCACCCGGGCATCATCGGCATCGTGGCCTCGCGCGTCTCCGAGAAGTTCTACAAGCCCACCCTGATCCTGTGCAAGGGCGAGGATGGGGTCGTCAAGGGCTCGGGACGCAGCATCAGCGAATTTCATCTCCATGACGGGCTCAAGGAACTGAGCGACATGCTGCTGGGTTTCGGCGGGCACAAACAGGCGGCCGGGCTTTCCCTGGATGCGGGCAACCTGGACGAACTGAAGCGCCGTTTCAACGAGGTCGTGGCGGCGGAGCTGGGCGATATCCCGCTCAGGCCGTCCATCAAGGTGGACCGCGTCCTGCCCTTCCGGGAGATCGACTACACCCTGCTGCGGGAGCTGGAGCTGTTGCAGCCCTTCGGGCTGGGCAATCCCGAGCCCGTGTTCATTTCGCCGCCGGTTACCGTGCAGGAGTGCTCCGCGTTCGGGCGGGAAAGGGAGCATGTGAAGCTGACCCTGGCAGACGCCGAGACCAATGCCATGCTCCCGGGCAAGGCCTGGCGCATGGCCTCCGAGCTCACGCCCGACAACAAGGGTCGGGTCATGCGTTTCGCGTTTTCCCCCAAGATCGACCGCTTCAGCGGGGTGCCGCGCATCGAGCTGCGCGTTCGGGACTGGAACGAATAGATTATAATTATTTTAATCGCTAATGCTACAAATATACATTAGTTTTTTCTTTGCGTTTTCCCATGTCTTGATGTCTTTTTTTATTTCTTCACGATAATCATTAAGTTCTTTTTTTAGACTGCTGAGTAATTTTGTTGCGTTTATTGTTTTGGCTGTTCTGTCGCACAATTTTCCAGATCGCCTGATTTTCCATCCACCGCCAGTCTCTGCTTGATGTAAAATGCTACACCGTATGTTATGATAAAAATCAAGTTTATCATCAGCTAGAGGCGAAAGACGACTGCTATGTAGAAAGTATTCTTTAAAAGCCTTGTCTTTGGTTGTTATGTCACCTTGTTTAAAAGCCCAAAGTGATTCTATCAGTAAGCAGCAAATAGCAACGATACAAAAACCATGTTTTTTCTCTTTAGGAATGGAGTCAAGTGGACTAATGAACCGTTCTTGAAATCTTTGATAAATCAGCTCAGCTATTTTTTCTTTATCGTCAGATTTAAGTGCTTTTTTGCAATCTGCTACGGTGTAGTGATTCGTCAGTTTAGTTTCATTCATAGTGAAAACCTATTACTCCGCGCACTCCACGCAGAGTTCGCTTTCGGGCATGGCCAGGAGCCGGGCCATGGGGATGGGGTCGCCGCACTCCAGGCACAGGCCGAAGTCCGGATCCTCGTCCACGTTCCTGAGGGCCGCCTCCAGCCTGAGCAGGCGGGTCTTGAGGTGGGAAAGCTGCTTCTGGGCCACGGACTGATTGACGATGTTGTCCATGCGGGTCAGCCGCCCCAGGGACGCGTCCGGCGCCACGGGCTTGCATTGTTCCTCCAGGCGGGGGATTTCCGCCCGGATTTCTTCCATTTCCCTGGCCACTGCTTCCTTGAATTGCTTTTTCTGATTCTCGGTCATGATTTCTCGCTATTTCAGTCTCTTGAGTCGGTTGCAGGCCTCGGTGAGGACATCCATTTCCCGGCCGTAGCAGAATCGCGCCAGGGTTTCGCCGGTGTCGTCGGCATAGAAGGCGCTGCCGGGCACGCAGGCCACGCCGGTCTTGTGGAGCAGGAACATGGCCCGCTCCTTGGCCGTGCCGCCGGGCAGGGAGGAGATGTCGGCCAGGGCGTAATAGGCTCCCTGCGGTACGTGGGGCGTCAGGCCGACCTCGGCCAGGGCGGCGCAGAACAGGTCCCGCTTCATCTGGTGGTCCCGGGCGACCCCCGCGTAATAGTCGCTTTCCAGTTCGTCCAGGCCGCGCGCGGCTCCGAGCTGGAGCGGGGCCGGGGCGCAGACGTAGACCAGATCGTTGAAGTGCCCGATGGCCAGGGCCCACTGCGGGTCGCACACGCAATAGCCCAGCCGCCAGCCCGTGATGGAGAAGATCTTGGAAAAGCCAGAAATGGTGATGGTGCGCCGCTCCATGCCGGGAAGGGACGCCAGGGGAATGTGTTCGCGCCCGTCGTAGAGGAAGTACTCGTAGATTTCGTCCGTGAATACGAACAGGTCGTGCGCCTCGGCAAAATCGGCAATGAGTTGCAGTTCCTCCCGGCTGAAGACCTTGCCGCAGGGGTTGGAGGGCGTGTTGAGCACCAGCACGCGGGTGCGTTCGGAAACCGCGTCCTCAAGCTGCTGCGCGGTGAATTTCCAGTCCGGCGGCGAAAGGGTTACGTAGCGGGGCGTGATGCCCAGGCTGGCGAAGGTGATCAGGTGGTAGCCGTAGGACGGCTCGAAAACAATGGCCTCGTCGCCCTCGTTGAGGAGGGCCAGACAGGCGCAGTAGAACGCGCCGGTGGCCCCGTTGCTGACCACCACCTGTTTGTCGGGGTCGGTCTCGCGCCCGGTGGCGCGCCGGTGCTTTTCGGCAATGGCCCGGCGCAGCTCGTAGCGCCCGTCAAAGCGGGTATAGGTGTTCACGCCCTTGGCAAAGGCCGCCTCGGCCCCGGCGATGACCGGTTCGGGCACGGGCATGTCGCAGACGCCCTGGGCCAGGTTCACGCCCTTCACCCGGGCGCATTCTATGGACATGTTGCGGATTTCCGACTGGGCCACGAGCCCACGCCGGTTGCTCACCTTCAAGGTCATGGGTATCATCCTGCTGGTTTGATCAGAAAAAGGGCCCGCGAAGCGCGAGCCTGTTGGGAACATATTTTATCCGACTTTATCGAGGAATGAAACCCTTGCGCCAAAGGGCGTTTCTCCAGAGCCCTCCGGAGCGTTTTCGCTGGCCGGGCAGGGCAAGACAGACTGCGGCACGACCGCCGCAATCAGGAGGTTCGATTGGAAGACGGCTTTCGTACTGTATTGAAAATGTGGGAGATCGATTCCGATCGGCTCCGTTCCGACATATTCGTCCCCGGCAGCTCCGAGCGTTGCGTGCAGCGTCATGTGGTGGAGGACGGGGACGGCAGCTTCTGGGTTTTGGAGCGGCTTTTCCCGAGCCAGCACGAGCGTCGCGAGCGTATTGGCCGCGCCCTGTCCGTGCTGCGGGATGCGGGTCTGCCCGTGCTTTACTACCGGCCCGGCCCGGACGGCGGGTTTGTGGTGCGGGAAAACAACTACCACTGGCAGCTTGCCCCGTATGTGCCGGGCGATCCCCTGCCCCAGCCGGATTTCGTGGATCACCCGGAGCGCGGCGAGGCCCTGGCCGATTTTCTCATTGCCCTGCGCCGGGAAGGGGCGGGCATCCGCGAGTTCGACCAGGAGCCGGATTTTGACCTGCCCGCCTATGCCGACGAACTTATGGACACCCTCGGGACCCGCAAGCCCGAGCTGCACCGCGAACTCGCGCCCATCCGTGAGGCGCTGGCCCCGTTGTTCGAGGCCTGGGGCGACCTGCCGCGCTGCCTGTGCCATGGCGACTTCCACCCCCTGAACGTCATCTGGAAGGGCATGGACGTGGCCGCGGTCATCGATTGGGAGTTTGCCGGGCAACGGCCCGTGCTCTATGATGCGGCCAACTGCCTGGGCTGCGTGGGCATCGAGGACCCGCAGGCCCTGGGCAACGGGCTGGCCCCGGCCATGCTGGGAAAAATGCACGGGGCCGGATTGCTGGACGAGGTCAGTTTCGGTTTTCTGCCGCATCTGCTTCTTGGATTGCGCTTTGCCTGGATGTCCGAATGGCTGCGCCGCAAGGATGCGGAAATGCAGGAACTGGAGCTGGACTACATGACCTTGCTGGCCCGCAATTTGGAATCCCTCGGTCGCATGTGGCGATCCCGCATGACATGATTTTGTTTTATTTAAATTGACAAAATAGAAGCCGTGGCTCAAATTTGTATTGTTTAAATTAACAATGCGGATTTGAGCCATGATTTCTTTCAAGCAATGTGAACACTCTTGCGTGCTGGGCAAGCCCGTCCCGCGCGAACGGCTGGTGCGTCTGGCGGGCGGCCGTGTGGCCGCGGGGTTTCCCTCGCCCGCCGAGGAGTATCTGGAGCGGACCCTGGACCTGCACGAGCTTCTGGTGCAACGGCCCGAGGCCACCTATTTCGTGCGCGTGTCCGGCGATTCCATGCTCGGTGCGGGGATTCACGACGGCGATATCCTGGTGGTGGACCGTTCCCTGACCCCGCGCAACAACAGCGTGGTCATTGCCTCGGTGAGCAACGACTTCACGGTCAAGCGGCTCCGGCTGCGGCCGGACGGGCCGCCTCTCCTGATGGCCGAAAATCCCGGTTACGATCCCATTGCCGTCACCCCGGATTCGGAGTTTGAAATCTGGGGCGTGGTGCTGCACGTGATCCATTCACTCCAGTCGTAGGGGGAGGGCATGGCAAAGTTCGCCCTGGTGGACTGCAACAACTTCTATGCCTCCTGCGAGCGGGTGTTCCGGCCGGACCTGCGGGATACGCCCATCGTGGTGCTCTCCAACAACGACGGCTGCATCATTGCCCGGTCCGCCGAGGCCAAGGCCGCGGGCATTCCCATGGGCGCGCCGTACTTCAAGTGCCGGGCGCAGCTGGAGCGGTGCGGGGTGGAGGCCTTTTCCTCCAATTACGCGCTGTACGGCGACATGTCCGCGCGGGTCATGCGGGTGCTGGACCGGTTTGTGCCGCGCCTGGAGATCTATTCCATCGACGAGGCCTTTGCCGACCTTTCCGGCGTGCCGGGGGGGGCATTGCAGTATGCCCGGCGGCTGCGCGCCACAGTCTGTCAGTGGACCGGAATCCCTGTGTCCATAGGCATCGGCCCCACCAAGACCCTGGCCAAGGTGGCCAACCGGTTCGCCAAGAAACAGGCCCGTTGCCGGGGCGTGTTCGACTTCGGTGCATCGCCGGATCCCGATCTGGTGCTGGACTGGACGGACGTGGGCGATGTCTGGGGCATCGGGCGAAAGCATGCCAAACGGTTGCGCGCCATGGGCGTGAACACGGCCCGGGAGTTCCGGGACCTGGACCGCGACTGGGTCCGTAGGAAAATGTCCGTCACTGGCCTGCACACCCTGCTGGAACTGCGCGGCATGCCGTGCTTCGGCCTGGACAACTGCCCGGCACCCAAGAAGAACATTGTCTCTTCCCGGTCCTTCGGCAGGCCCGTGAAGACCCTGGACGACATGCGCGAGGCCGTGGCCTGCTACGTGACCCGGGCGGCCGAGAAGCTGCGCCGCCAGCGGTCCACCGCGTCCGGGATCATGGTCTTCCTGCACACCAACAAGTTCATCGCCAACCTTCCCCAGTACTCCAACTCCGAATACGCGCCCGTGCACCCGGCCACCATGCATACGCCCACCCTGATCCGGGCCGCGCACCAGCTCCTGGAGCGCATCTGGCGCGACGGGTATTCCTACAAGAAGGGCGGGGTCATGCTTTCGGGTCTGGAACCGGCCCATGGCCGCTGGCTGAGCCTGCTGGAGCTGCCTCCGGACGACCGTCCGCAGGACGGCCCGCTCATGAGGGCGCTGGACGGCATCAACGCCCGCTGGGGACGGGATACCGTGCTGTTCGCGGCCTCGGGCCTGAAGCGGGACTGGCGCATGCGCCGGGAGAGGCGTTCGCCCCGGTACACCACTGCATGGGCCGAGCTGCCCGTGGTGCGGGCGTGATCGCTTGGCGTGGGGAGTGCATGGAATTGTAAAACCGGTTGCAACAAGGTGGTGGCCGCGCTATGAGTACGGCAAAGTCGATAAATCTAATGCCGCCATATGTGATGGCATGATTTTTCCGTCCAATCTTCGAAAAAGAACGGTTTCTTCGAACAAAATTCAACGGAATTTTGGTCAGGATTGGTGCGCCGGAAAAACAGGCCGGGCGGTGAAGATCAAAAGGGGGTAGCTGCGCCGCAAGATTGTCGCTTCCGGTTTTCGCCCACCGCCATGGGAGGGCCGGAGGACCTGTTCACGAACATTCAGGGAGGAATCATGAAACGCTTTGCTCTTGTGCTTGTCTGTCTGCTGCTGGCGGCGGGCTCCGCTTTCGCCTCGGTGAAGAATCCGGACACCCTCACCGTGGTCCACGCCAACACCACCATCACGCTCGATCCGGGCACCTGCTACAGTTCCACGGCCTTCGGCAAGATCCAGAACATTTACGAGCCGCTTATCTTTTTCAAGGGATCGACCACGGACGAGTTCGTGCCCGTGCTGGCCACCGAGGTCCCCACCAAGGCCAATGGCGGTATTTCCGGGGACGGCACGGTCTATACCTTCAAGATCCGCAAGGGCGTCAAGTTTCACAACGGCAACGACCTGACCCCGGAAGACGTGGCCTACACGCTCAAGCGGGCCATGATCATCGACCAGAACGGCGGTCCGTCATGGATGCTGCTGGAGGCCCTGTTCGATATCGGCTCCACCCGGGGCGACGACGGCAAGATGATCCCCGGCGTTGCCGAACGCATCGACAAGGCCGTCACGGTCAAGGGCGATACCGTGTCCATCAAGCTGGACCGCCCGTTCCCCCCGTTCCTGGCCATCCTGTGCTATTCCAACGGCTACATCATCGACAAGGAATGGGCCATCGAGAACGGCTGCTGGGACGGCACCGTGGCCAACGCGGCCAAGTACAACAACCCCAACGTGGGCAGCGAACCACTGCACCACAAGGTCAACGGCACCGGCCCTTACAGGCTGGCCGAGTGGGAGCCCAGCGTTCGCATGGTCTTTACCCGCAACGACAACTACTGGGGAGACAGGCCCGAGGTGAAAACGGCCGTCTATCAGATCGTCAACGAGTGGTCCACGCGCAAGCTCATGCTCCAGAACGGGGACGTTGACCGCGCCCAGGTGGACGACACCTATGTCTCCGAGGCCATGGACATGCAGGACGTGGCGTTTTTCCAGTCTCCGGAATTGACCATGTTCGCGGCCTTCCTGAATCAGGATGTGGTTGCCAAGGGCAATCCCTACAGCGGCAGCGGCAAGCTGGACGGCCAGGGAATTCCGCACGACTTCCTTGCGGACGTCAACGTGCGCAAGGCCTTTGCCCATTGTTTCGACCGCGAGACCTACAAGCAGGACGTGTTCGAGGGGCGGACCATCCTGCCCACCAGCCCCGTCATCGAGGGCCTGCCCTATCACAAGGACGTGCCCGTGCACGGGTTCGACCTGGAAAAGGCCGCCGAATACATGAAAAAGGCCTTTGGCGGCAAGGTCTGGGAAAAGGGCTTCAAGATGAACATCATCTACTTCTCGGGCAAGACCACCTGCGAGGCCGCAGCCCTGATGCTGGCCGAGAACATGAATTCCCTGAACCCCAAGTTCAAGGTGGAAGTGCTGGACGTGTCCCTCAAGGACTTCAATTCCCTGTACCGCCAGCGCGTGTTTCCCATCTTCATCACCGGTTGGGGCGCGGACTATCCCGACCCGCACAACTTTGCCCAGCCGTTCATGCACTCCATGGGCGCCTACGGCAAGGCCTCCAGCCTGCACGACGATGAAGTGGACGCGCTCATCGAGAAGGGCATTGCCGTGGTGGACCCGGACGAACGGCGGACCATCTACGAGCGGCTTCAGGACGTCTACTATGAAAAGGCACTGGGCATTCCGCTGTTCCAGCCCACCCAGTTCCGCGCCTACCGTTCCTGGGTGCAGGGCTATGTCCCGCATCCCATGACCACCGACGCCATGGAGAAGTTCTACGAGTTAAGGAAATAGGCTGTCCCTAAACGCGAACAATTAAAAGGCCGGGGGTCATGACGACTCCGGCCTTTTGTTTTTTTGAAGCGACAAAGCAAACGTGCGGTTTGGTGCGGTCCAACTATTTCTTGTTGGCGTCTTCAGCGATTTTTGCAAGACGCGCCCGGATGTAGGAGGAGGCTAGGTCGCCCATCTCGTCCGAGCCGGTCATGTGCATGCCGTATTGGTTCAGGTCCTGTTGGATCTGTTTCTCCATGCGCGCGGATTCCAGGAACATGATGTAGGCCAGCAGCAGGGCGGCGCTGTTCTGCTCGGTGCCGTCGCAGAGCAGGCAGATGGCGTCGTGGGGGGCGGTTTCGAAGAGCCGGTCTATGAAGAGGGCGATCCATTTTTCATACAGCTCGTGCATGATGGGCGGGATCATCTCGGCCACCTTGTCGGTCAGTTCCTCGCTGGGCGCGGTGCCGGTGACGGACATGAATTCCACCAGGGCTTCCTTGCGCCTGGCCTCGTCCTGTTCCTCGACTTTGGCCAGGATGGTGGAGCGGATGTGTTCGCGGTAGATCTGTTCACTCATGGGCGACTCTCCTTGGATTAATTCGGGCCAGAACGTAGCCCATTGCGGCCCGGCGGGCAAGGTTCGCGAAACTCGATTGCAGGCATTACAAAAATCGGATTCCCTTCCACGCCAAATTGTCGTAAGCGGCTGATATCCACTTTCTATCGAGGAATCTATCATGGAACTGCTCGCCACTTCGCTTCCGTTCATCAAGGTTCTTGCCGCGTTCTCCGTCATGCTCGCGGGTATCCGCTTCAAGATCGGCCTGGGTTTGTCCATCCTGCTGGGCAGCCTGGCCCTGGGGTTCATGTTCGGACTCGGGCCGCTGCAATGGGCCGAAGCCGGGGCTGTGGCCCTGGTCCAGGAAAAGTTCCTGCTCCTTGCGGCCATCGTGGGGCTGATCCTTATCCTGTCCGACGCCCTGGAGCGTTCAGGCCAATCCCGGCGGCTCATGGATGCCATTTCCGGGTACCTGAAAAGCCCGCGTCTGCGCTTGGCCTTTTTCCCGGCCCTCATAGGACTGCTGCCCATGCCGGGCGGGGCCATCTTTTCCGCGCCCATGCTCAAGTCCGTGTCCGAACGCATGGACATCGGCGACATGGACCGCGCCACGCTCAACTACTGGTTCCGGCATATCTGGGAGCTGGCCTGGCCCCTATATCCGGGCATGATCCTGACCGCGGCCCTGGCGGACCTGCCCATCCTGAGCATCATCTCCCGCACCGGGCTGGGGCTGCCCATCATGATGACCCTGGGCTGGATCTTCTTTTTGCGGCCGGGAGTGCTGCCCGCAGAACAGCTGGTGGCCGAGGATTCGGAGAACGGGCGCGACTGGCGCAGGGCCGTGGTGGAAGGGCTGCCGCTGGTCATCGCCATCGTGGGCGGTCTGGGACTGGAGGGCGTGATCGCCTCGTTCCTTCCCTGGCTGCCGTTCGAACTGGGCGTCATTGCCGCCCTGGTGGCGGCCATCGGCTGCATCATGGCCCAGAACCGGCTGGGAACAGGATTTCTCAAGAGTGTGCTGGCCAAGAAGGGCCTGCACTCCATGCTTTTCGTCATTGTCTCCATTTTCGTGTTCAAGGACGTCATGCACGCGGCCCACGTGGTGGACGCCATGGCCCGGGCCGCGGGCGGGGAGGCCGCGCTGCTGGCCTCGGCCGTGTTCCTGCCGTTTCTGGTGGGCATGGTCTCGGGCATCAACGTGGCCTTTGTGGGCGCAACCTTCCCGCTGCTTATCGGCGTGCTGCAGACCCTGAACATGCAGGACCAGCTCATTCCCTATGTGGTGCTGGGCTCGTTCTGCGGGTTCGCCGGGGTCATGATCTCGCCCATCCACATCTGCTTCATCCTTACCTGCGAATACTTCGGCGTGAACCTGGCGGCCGCCTGGCGCAGGGTGGTCGTGCCTTGCCTGCTGCTGATCTCCTGCGGCGTGGCCTGGTTCTGGATATTGAAATGAGAAAGGGGAGCAAGGCTCCCCTTTCTCAGCAGCAGTCGTTTGCCGCTTGGATTTTGCATGTTTTGGGCTGCCGGAGCATGTCCATGAGAAGCGTCGCTGTGTTGGCGGCTAGTGCTCGGCATTTGTCCATGCCGTTTTGTTCTCCCATGCTGTCGAGCAGGGCCTGGCACTGGGTGCTGCCGTGCATCATTTCGAATTGTTCGCGGAACTCGGCCGCACGGTCGGCCAGTTCCTGCCAGCCCGGACTCGGAGCGGTACGGCCTTCCATTCGTCCCAGCACCATGAGAGCCCCGGCCAGGGCCCCGCACATTTCCTGCTCGGTTTTGCCGACGCCGCCGCCGAAAGCCGCTGCACAACGGGCCAGTCCGTGCGGGTCCTCCAGTCCGATCGCCTCGGCAGTTCCGCAGGCGACCGACTCGGCGCAGTGGTAGGTGCCGTCGAAATATTTAAGTGTTCTTTTTGCTGCCTCGTTCATTTTGTCTCCTTGAGAAATTGGTATGTTGACTGATCGAATTTAACGATAATAAACTGCTATCAATCGGGTCCAATGGATATTTTCGAGGATAGCAATCGTCAGCACCGATGATCGACTTAGGGGGAACAGTGGAATTCAGGCATTTGAAAACATTCTCCGTGGTGGCTCGGCATCTCAATTTTACCCGTGCGTCTGTGGAGTTGCACTATGCGCAGTCTTCGGTTTCGGCCCAGATCCAGGCTCTTGAGGATGATCTGGGTGTGAAGCTTTTCGACCGAATCGGCAAACGAATCGTGCTCACTGAAGCCGGAGAACGATTGTGGGGATACGCCAGACGCATGCTGGACATGACCGAGGAAATCCGGGCAGAAGTGGCGGAGTCCGGCGAGGCGCGGGGCAGCCTGACCATGCGGGTGCCCGAAACCTTGAGCGCCTTTCATCTGGTGCCGGTGCTGGAGGAGTTTCATAAGGAATACCCGCGAGTGCGGGTTACCTTTATCCCTTGCGACGACAGCGGGCTGCGCGAGGAGTTGAACACCGGAGCCATTGACCTGGCCTTTCTCATGACCGACGACGTGACCATGGACCACGTGAATGTGCGTATGCTCGGCACCGAGCGGTTGGTGCTCGCCGCGTCGCCTGGGCATCGGTTGGCAGGACTTTCGGAAGTACGCCCGGAGGACATGGAAGGGGAGACCCGGCTCATGTGCCGGGCGGATTGCCGCTACCGCAAGCCCTTTGAGGCTCTGCTGCGGGACGGGGGAGTCTCGACCGACCTGCTGCAGTTTTCCAACCTGCGCGTGCTCAAGGCCTGCCTGGATCGGGCCATGGGCTTCACCATCATTCCCGAGAGAACCATTCGCGCGGACCTGGCTTCGGGCCGGTATGTGGAGTTGCCATGGACCGGCGACTACAATGAAACCAGCATCATTATGATCTGGCATAGTGAAAAGTGGCGGTCGCCCGTGCTGAGATCTTTCATGGATCGGGTGGAAAAGACTTTCAGCACAGACTGAGGATAACGCGGCGGCGCACGGTGTTTTTTGTGGGGCTCTCGGCTCCCTGCTCAACCTTGTGTTTTCTTATTACTCGAACAACTCCGGGTTGAGGCAGGTTTCCGGCCTGTCGCCCTTGAGCATGGCGATAAGATTGCGCGCGGCAAGCTGGGCCATGCCGTTTCTGGAGGAATGGGTGGCAGAGCCCACGTGGGGCAGGACGATCACGTTGTCGAGCCCCGCAAGGCCCGGAGCCATGGCGGGCTCGTTCTCGAAGACATCCAGGCCCGCCCCGGCGATTTCCCCTGACTTGAGCGCTCTGACCAGATCGTCTTCCCTGATGACCGGGCCGCGCGCCGTGTTGATGAGATAGGCGGTCTTCTTCATGCGCGAGAATGCTGCGCTGTCGAACAGGTGCCTGGTGCCCGGGGTGAGGGGCGTGTGGATGGAAACAAAGTCCGATCGCTCCAGCAGTTCCTCGAAGGGCACCAACTCGGCGTTCAGCTCTGCGTCGAGCACTTTGTTCCTGCGGTTGGAGGAACTGGTGTAGAGCACCTTCATGCCGAAGCCCCGGGACATGAGCGCGGTGGCCGTGCCGATGCGTCCCGCGCCGACAATGCCCAGGGTCTTGCCCCTGATGTCCCCGCCGATGAATTGCAGGGGCCCCCAGCCCTCCCAGACTCCGGAACGCATGACCCTGTCCGCCTCCACCACCCTGCGGGCCGTGGCGAACAGGAGCGCCCAGGCGCATTCCGCGGTGGCGTCCGTGAGCACGCCCGGCGTGTTCGAGACCGGGATGCCGCGCCGGGTGGCCTCGGGAACGTCGATGTTGTCGTAGCCCACGGCGTAGTTCGCATAGCCCTTGAGGCTTTGGCAGGCGTCGAAGAATTCTCCGTCGATCCTGTCGGTGAGAAGGCCCAGCACGCCGTCATAGCCGCCGGCCTTCATTTCGCGCAGCAGTTCGTTTCCGGGCAGGGGGGCGTCGTAGGGATTGACGGTCACGTCCGCCACGCTTTCAAGCAGGTCTATTCCCTTTTGCGGGATCATCCGGGTGACGTATACCTTGTATTGTTTCATGGGGTGCTCCTGAAGGAGGTTGGCTATTGGCGGGGAGAGACGCTTCCCAGTTTATCCACTTCCAGAGGCATGCCTTTTTCCGGGGCCAGCCGGAGCGAAAGCGCGCCCTTGTTGCATTTGTCCACGCACACGCCGCAGCCCATGCAGCGCTTGGGACGGATGAAGGCGGAGCCCTTGCGGAAGCCGATGGCCTTGAACTGGCAGTACTGCGCGCATTGGCCGCAGGAAACGCATTTTTCCTCGTCCACCTCGGCCAGGTAGCCCGAGGAGGTCAGCATGTGGCAGCCCGCCTTGTGCGCCTGCATGGCCCCGCAGCAGCAGGAGCAGCAGTTGCAGATGGCGTAGAAGCGGCTGAGCATCACGTCTTTGAAAAAGGCGTGGGCCACATTGCCGCGCGCGTTGCACTGCTTGAGGATGCGTTCGGCTTCGGCCGCGTCGATTTCGCGGCTTCGGCCCGGGTGGTGTTCCAGAATGAAGGAAACCATGGGGTCGCCCATGATCAGGCAGACGTCCAAGGGCAGGCAGGGATTTTTCGAGGCGGAGCGGCAGGGACAGTCCAGCACGGCGATGCGGGCCGGGTTTTCGAGGATGATCCGCCGGGCGCGGGTGTAGGGGATGACCTGCTCGGGAAGCTCTGTGTTCACGGCCATGCCGATATTTACCAGCTTGGTGGCCGTCTCCAGGGGGATGGCCTTGCCATGGTAGGTGTCTGCAAAGGACGGCCGTTTCTGGTTCTGGTCGCCCGGCCTGGCGTCCTCGGCCCCCTTGAACGGCGAGTGGCGGTCCAGGAGCCAGATGGCCGGGATGAGCAGGAAGGTCAGGAGCTTGTGCCTGCCCTTAGCTATGCCGATGTAGTGAAAGGCCCAGCGCGCATAGATATAGCCGTGCACGCGTTCCCAGAAGGTCAGGCCTTCCCGTTTGGCCTCGTTCCAGTAGTCCCTGGTGGATTGTTTGATGAGGGGCATGTGTGTTCGGATGAGTTGCAGTTATTCGGATATGTGAAGTCTACTACGACATTTACGCATGTCAATCGTTCGTGGTAGATGTTTTGCCATGAGCAAAACGCAGTACGAATTGCACGATTCGACCGAGCTTGCCAGGGAGCGCACGCGGCTGGCCAACAAGCGGACCTTTCTGGCCTGGGTGCGCACGGCGCTCACGTTCATGACCTTCGGGTTTCTGCTGGAAAAGGTGGACGCCTATCTGGGCTCCACCCACCTCACCGCCCAGGCCATGCACGAGATCGGCACCCTGGGGCTTTCCTCCTTCATTGTCGGCCCGCTCATGGTGCTGGCCGCCGGATGGCAATACTACCGCCTGGAAAAAAAACTCGGTTTCGAAAGCTTTCTGCACTATCTCCTGCCGGAATTCGTCGTCTTCATCGCGGTTTCGGGCGTTGCCCTGTACATGGCCTTCACCCATTAGGCGGGCTGTCCATAAGCCGTCATCTACTTTGTTGCGACAACAACGCCAACTCCTCACGTATTGGGAATACGCTGCGGGTTGGCGTTGTCTTGCGCCGCGTATCTGACGGCTTCTGAACAGCCTGCGAAGCTGATGGCTTCAGCTTTTATCATTATAGAGAAAGAAAATAGCCCCATGCGCGCCAGCGCATCGCCAAAAAGTTTGGAAGGGGGGAGAGTAAAGAGAGAGGGGACGCCTTTTCAAAGGTGTCCCCCCTCTCTTTGGTCGCGTCAGCGAAATGCTTCTACGCCTTTTTCCACTCGTCGTAATAGTACTTGAGCACCGCCTTCATGGCTGCGGCGATGTCGGTGCAGTCCTGGGTGCCGATGTTGGCCAGCGCCACACGCGAGGACCAGTTCGGCCCGGCGAATCCGGCCCCGGGCAGGCAGACCACGTGCTGCCGCCGCGCCAGGTCGAAGGTGAATTCCAGGTAGTGATGGTTCTTGGGCAGGGAATCCGCGAACTGCTGGCCGTAATAGTGTTTGGCCAGATCCAGCACGTCGAAGAGCGCGTAGTAGCGAGTCAGGTCCTTGCCGTCCGGCACGGCGATTCCCAGGCCGTTGAACAGGGCGTCCCAGCGTTCCTTGAGGATGGCGCGGATGTGCCCCTTGTAGATGTATTTGGGATCCAGCAGCTCGAAGAGCGAGAAGAAGCACATGGCGGCCTGCTGCGGGCAGGAGAGCCCGCCCGTGTGCGCCAGGGCCACTTGGCGGCTGTCCATTTCCAGGCGTTCCCGGAAGGTGAGGGTGTCGGGCTTGGTGCTGGTGATCTTGTAGCGGTCGGCCAGGGCTTTTTTCTCGGTCTTGGAGAGCCCTGCAATAATTTTGTCCACCACGCAGTCCTTGTTGATCATGACCACGCCGAGCCGCCAGCCCGTGACACCGAAGTACTTGGAATAGGAATACACGCCCAGGCAGTTCTCGGGGATGATGCTGCACAGGGTGTTGAATTCCTCCACAAAGCTTGCGTAGACCGTGTCCGAGATGACCACCATGTCCGGGTTGTCCTTGCGCACGGTAGCGGCGATGTTCTTGACGGTCTCGGCGTCCATGGACATGGACGTTGGGTTGGTGGGGTTGACCATGTACAGCGCCTTGACGCCCTTGTCTGCGATCCTTTTCAGCTCGTCGTTTCCCGGCTTCCAGGGCTTGCCCCGGTCGTATTCAAGCAGCACCGGCACCAGGCCGTAATCCTTGAGCACGGGCAGCTCCAGGTAGGGCGAGAAGATGGGCGTGACAATGGCCACCTTGTCGCCGGGCTTGAGCACGAAGTTTTCTTTCAGCGAATTGAACAGGTAGATCATGGCCCCGGTGGCTCCCTCGGTGGCGAACAGGCTGAATTGGCCCGGGTGGGGCTTGCCCGAGAACACGATCTTGTTCAGGTAGGCGTTGGAGATTTTCTCGGTCACGGGCAGGATGCGCGGCGGGTCCGGGTAGAAGTCGCCCTGGATGGCGTCCACCAGTTCGTAGACCACCTCGTCCGCGTCCATGCTCATGTTCTTTTCGGCGTATTGCATGGCCTGCCCGAGGAACTGCGCCCCGTCCGCATCCTTGTGCTTTTTCAGGAAGGCGTCGAGCTCGGCTCCGAGGCCCGCCTTGCTGCGGCGGTAGCCGATGTCCGGGTATTGGGACCCTTTTTCGGCGGCCTCGGCCGCGAAGATGGTGAACAGCCCGAAGGCCTTGCGGGCCGTGGTGTTCAGGAAGTTGGGGTTGCCGCGCCCGGCGTTGATGAAGTTGCAACCAGCGCCGCAGTCCTTCTTGGCCAGATCGATGAGCAGGTTCTTGATCTCGAACGGACTTTCCTTGGCCAGGGCGTCCCAGTCGAAGTCTGCGGCGGCGCGGGCCTCGTCGGTGGTGAGGCCGATGAGATTCCCGGCCATGGAAACGCTCAGGCCGAACACGGCGGCCATGCGTAGGAAATCGCGGCGGCTCAGTCCGCCTTGTTTGGCCTCTTCGGCATGTTTGTGGATGAATTCGGGGACGTTGTTCCGGCTCGACATGGCAACCTCCGGTTGGGAATGGATTTCGATAATGCCGAAATTCTATTCACAAAACGAAGGGGGAGGTCAACGACTTGGGATAATTAATAACCCCGTGTTTCCGCTTATCATCAAAACAAGAGGGGGATGCCTTTAAGGCATCCCCCTTTCTGATCGCGTTAGCGGAGAGCTTGCTTATTGCGCGGCTTTCTTGCGCTTGCCTTCCTGGCGGTGGCGCACCTGGGCGGAAAGCTCGGCCTTGCGCAGGCGGATGGACTGGGGGGTGACCTCAACGAGTTCGTCCTCGCGGATGAAGTTGAGCGCCCGCTCCAGGGTCATGGGCTTGACGGGGGTGAGGATTACGGCCTCGTCCTTGCCGGAAGCGCGCATGTTGGTGAGCTTCTTTTCCTTGGCCGGGTTCACGTTGATGTCGTTCTCGCGGTTGTGCTCGCCCACGATGAGCCCTTCATAGAGGGGATCGCCGGGCACGACGAACATCTGGCCGCGCGGCTCCAGGTTGAAGATGCCGTAGGCCACGCCCTTGCCCGCGCGGTCGGCCACGATGGAGCCGGTGTAGCGGGACGGGAACTCGCCACGGTACTCGCCGTATCCCTCCAGGTAGGAGTTCATGATGCCGGTGCCCTTGGTGTCGGTCAGGAATTCGTCGCGGTAGCCGATGAGCGAACGGGACGGCACCGAGAACTCGATGCGCACCCGGCCGGTGCCGTGGTTGACCATGTTGGTCATGCGCGCCTTGCGGGCCGAGAGCTTTTCGGTGACCACGCCCATGAAGACTTCGTCGCAGTCCACGTAGAGGTGCTCGATGGGTTCCAGCTTCTTGCCGTCCTCGTTCCTGTAGATGACCTCGGGACGGCCCACGGAAAGCTCGAAGCCTTCGCGGCGCATGGTTTCGACCAGGATGGCCATCTGGAATTCGCCGCGGCCCTTGACCAGGAACGCGTCGCGGTATTCGGTGTCCTCGACCTGGATGGCCACGTTGAGCAGGGTCTCGCGGTGCAGGCGCTCGCGGATCTTGGTGCCCTGCACCAGCTTGCCTTCCTGTCCGGCCAGGGGCGAGGTGTTGATGGAGAATTTCATGGAGACCGTGGGCTCGTCCACGGTGATTCGCGGCAGGGCCTTGGGGGCTTCCTTGTTGCAGATGGTGTCGCCGATCTTGACGTCCTCGATGCCGGCCAGCACCACGATGTCGCCGGGCTGGGCGGAGTCGGTGGGCACCATGATCGGGCCGTCGTAGGTCTGGAGCTTGGTGACCTTGAGCTGCTTGGGCTGGCCGCTCTCGCCGATACGCACCAGGGTGTCCTGGTCCTTGACGTCGCCGTGGTAGATCTTGCCGATGGCCAGACGGCCCACGTAGTCGGAGTAGCTCAGGTCGGAAACGAGCATCTGGAACGGTTCCGCCGGGTCATATGCCGGGCCGGGGATCTTGTCCACGATCATGTCCAGCAGGATGTGCAGGTTTTCGCCGCGCTCGTCCGGGCCTTCCATGGCGATGCCGTCGCGGCCGATGGCGTAGAGCAGCGGGAAGTCGAGCTGGTCCTCGGTTGCGTCCAGGTCGATGAACAGGTCGTAGATTTCGTTGAGCACTTCGTCGGGACGCGCGTCCTGGCGGTCCACCTTGTTGATGACCACGGCGATGGTCAGGCCCTGGTCCAGCGCCTTTTTGAGCACGAACCGGGTCTGGGGCAGGGGGCCTTCGGAGGCGTCCACCAGCAGGATGGCGCCGTCGGCCATGGACAGGGAACGCTCCACCTCGCCGCCGAAGTCGGCGTGGCCCGGGGTGTCGATGATGTTGATCTTGACGTCCTTCCAGACAACCGAACAGTTCTTGGCGGCGATGGTGATGCCGCGCTCCCGTTCGAGGTCCATGGAATCCATGATGCGGTCGTCCACTTCCTGTCCTTCGCGGAACAGGCCGGACTGCTTGAACATGGCATCCACCAGCGTGGTTTTCCCATGGTCGACGTGGGCGATGATGGCAATATTGCGAAGCTGTTCGTTACGGGCCTTTTGGGTCATTTCCTTGTTCTCCATTAAATATATGATCTGCTCTGTGGCGAAGTGGGCATTATATGAAAGATGCGGCGCAGGCAAGTAAAGAATACGTGACAGGCTGCTGATAAACCGCAATCTGCGGCGTTAAGTGAATTGTTGGCGAGGCTTCCGAGCCAAACAAGACCTTACGCCTGAGGTGCTCTGCAAAAAAGCCAATCCCTCGTGTATGTCCCGATACACGTCGGGCCCGGCTTTGTTTTACTCCTGGCATCTCACGGTTTCTGAGCAGCCTTGCTTGGCCAAAAGCACGATTTTACGTGGCTTCGTACCGCCTTTGCCTGGGGTGTTTTTATAATTCCGATGGGAGCGTCATCAGTTTTTTGTTCGTGTCCACGACAGAAAGCAAATATCCGGGCAGGATGCTTTAGATTTATTTCCATTTTCATGCCTTTGGCCTAAGGTGCGTGAGAATAGTCTTTCCAAATCAAGGAGCGGGCATGTCGAACAGTACGGGCGGGCCGGGCACGGCAAGGGTCGTCACCACGGCCATGATGGTCACGGGCAACATGGTGGGCGCGGGCATCCTGGCGCTGCCCATCAACCTCGGCCCGGCCGGGCTCATCCCGGCCGTATGCGGCACTTTGTTGCTCTGGCTGCTCATGACCTTCACTGCCATCATCTATTCGCGGCAGAAGGCGCTGGTGGAGGGCGAGAATGCGGACCTGCCCTCGTTCTTCGGGCAGGTGCTGGGGCCGGGCGGCAAATGGCTCAGCGTGGCCGCCAACCTGGTCATCCTGTACGGCCTGCTCACCGCCTACCTTGCCGGGGTCGCCTCGGTGCTGATCAATCTTTTCAAGCTGCCCGTGCCCGAGTGGGGAGCTCTGGTGGGGTATTTCGCGGTGGCCGTGCTGCTGACCTCGTTCGGCGCCGTGGTCATGCGCCGGGGCAACGCCGTGCTCATGCTGGCCATGTGGGGCGCTTTTCTCGGGCTCATCATCATGACCGCGCCGCACATGGACGGCTCCCGCATGACCATGGACGACTGGGGTTTCCTGCCGTCCGGGCTGCCTGTGCTCATCGCCGCCTTTCATTTCCACAACCTCATTCCGACCCTGTGCCGGACCCTGGACCAGGATCGGGCGGCCATCACCAAGGCCATATGGAGCGGCACCGTGCTGGGGCTGCTCATGAACCTGGCCTGGATCGTGGTGGTGGTCAGCGCCCTGCCCATGGAGGCCGCAAACGGCGTGGACATCCTGCACGCCTATGCCGCCAACCAGCCCGCCACCGTTCCTCTGGCCCGGGTCATCGGCGGGGCGGGCTTCCTGCAGCTGGCCCTGGTCTTTTCCCTGGTGGCCATGACCACCTCGTTCATGGCCAACGGCATCGCCCTGCAGAGCTTCATGGGCGACCTGTGCAGCGAAACCCTGGGAACGTCCAGCAAGAGCGTTGTCTGGCCCCTGGCCTTTGTGCCGCCGCTGCTGGTGGCCCTGGTGTATCCGAATATCTTCCTGTCCGCGCTGAACCTGGTGGGCGGGGTGGGCATCAACCTGCTTTTCGGCATCCTGCCGGGCGTGCTGCTCGTCAAGTCCGCTGGGGGAAGCTCCCTGAGGCGCGCGGCCGGGTGGATAATGGTTGCCCTTTTCGGCGTTATCCTGTTACTCGAACTCGGACAGGAGTCCGGTCTTTTGCGCATATCGCCAGATGTTGAGTACTGGACTGCGAAATGCGCACAATAAGGTCCAATAAATTCTGAAGAGGGAAGAATGAACGATCAATGCAGAATTGAATGCGACTGCATCGGAGAGATGCCCGTTCCCAAGGATGCCTACTACGGCTGCCAGACCTTGCGGGCCATGAACAATTATCACATTACCGGGATCCCCATCTCCCATTATCCCCGGCTGGTGAACGCACTGGCCTACATCAAGATGGCCGCCGCCCAGGCCAACGCCTCCCTGGGCATGCTGGACGAGGAGATCGCCCGGGCCATCTGCCGTGCCTGCGAGGACGTTCTTTCCGGCAAACTGCTGGAGCATTTCGTTGTGGACTGCATCCAGGGCGGGGCGGGAACCTCCACCAACATGAACGCCAACGAGGTCATCGCCAACAGGGCCTTGGAACTCATGGGCCGGGAAAAGGGCGACTACCAATTCCTCTCGCCCAATACGCACGTGAACATGTCCCAGTCCACCAACGACGTGTACCCCACGGCGCTGCGCATCGCCCTGGTGCTGGAGATCCGGGAACTCATCGATTCCATGCACCATCTGCGCCGCACCTTCGAGGCCAAGGGCAACGAGTTCGCGGATATCATCAAGATGGGCCGCACCCAGCTCCAGGATGCCGTGCCCATGACCCTGGGCCAGGAGTTTCACGCCTGGGCGGTCATGATCGGCGAGGACGAGCACCGGCTTCGGGAGGCCCAGGCCCTGGTGCACGAGATCAACATGGGGGCCACGGCCATCGGCACCGGGCTCAACGCCCACCCGGACTATGCCCGGGCCGTGACCGAGAAGCTGGTGGAACTGACCACCTTGCCCCTCACGCTTTCCCCCGACCTGGTGGAGGCCACCCAAGATACCGGCGCCTATGTGCAGCTTTCCGGGGTGCTCAAGCGCGTTACGGTCAAGCTCTCCAAGATCTGCAACGACCTGCGCCTGCTTTCCAGCGGCCCCCGCTGCGGCCTGAACGAGATCAACCTGCCGCCCATGGCCCCCGGCTCCTCCATCATGCCCGGTAAGGTCAACCCGGTCATCCCCGAGGTGCTCAATCAGATCGCCTTTAAGGTCATCGGCAACGACCTGACCGTGACCATGGCCGCCGAGGCCGGGCAGCTGGAGCTCAATGTCATGGAACCGGTGCTGGGCCAGAGCCTGTTCGAGTCCATCAACATCCTGCGCCGGGGCTGCGTGACCCTTGCGGACAAGTGCGTCCGCGGCATCACTGCCAATGCGGACCGCTGTCGGGCCATGGTGGAGCATTCCATCGGCCTGGTTACGGCGCTCAATCCCTACATCGGCTATGAAAAGGCCACGGAGATCGCCAAGGAGGCCATGGCCACCAACGGATCGGTTTATGACATCGTTCTGGAAAAGGGGTACATGACCAAGGAGGAGCTGGAGGACGTCCTCAAGCCGGAAAACATGACCAGACCGAGGTACTTCCACAAGGGATAGGCTGCGTTGTGCAAGACGGCCTGCACCGTCGAAGTTTTGTCTGGCCTGTCCCGGGAAGCCTGTAATGGTGTGCATTGGGGCAGGCCATAATTTTGTCGTTTCGGGGTTCTTGTGTCAAAATCGGCACGTTGTGAGTGGGGTGGTGAAAAAGTATGCAGTTTAAATAATATCAATTAAATCAATAAGTTGAATTTAAGTTGCTGAAATGGCACGGCATTCGCAAGAAAAAGGGCCAGTTGAAGGTTTTTTGACAGAACTTTGACCCGCCGGGGAGAGGGAGAAACTGCCGGGCGGAACGGTTCACGGAAGAATCGCCAATAATGGAGGCCACGGATGCGCCGTTACAATCTTGTTTTTGCACTGCTGATCATCGTGCTCATGTCGGGTTGTTCCACCATGAACAAGCTCAACCCGTTCCCGCAGCACGTCTATTCTTCGCCTTCCACCAACAAGGCAACCAAGTCCACCACCGCCTACGATCCCAAGACCAAGCCCTACAAGGTCCTGGGCGTGACCTATTATCCGCTCAAGTCCGCCAGCGGCTATGACGAGGTCGGCTATGCCTCCTGGTACGGCAGTGACTTCCACGGCAAGAAGACCGCCACGGGCGAGATCTACAACATGTACGGCCTGACCGCCGCCCACAAGACCCTGCCTCTGGGCACCCGCGTCAAGGTGACCAACCTTGCCAACGGGCGTTCCGCATATCTGGTTGTCAACGACCGTGGCCCGTTTGTCCGCGGCAGGACCATCGATCTTTCCTACGGCGCCGCCAAGCAGCTCGGTTCCGTGAACGAGGGCGTCATCAAGGTGCGCATCACCGCCGTGGGCACGGTCCCGGCCACTGTCCCCGCTGTGAACAAGACCGTCGTGGCCAGCGCGTCCAAGGCCTACCATGTTCGCGTGGGCGCCTATTCCCAGCGCAGCAACGCCGCCAAGGTGCACAACCAGCTCAAGCAGGCCGGGTACGTGTATTCCCGTATCCGCCAGGTGGAAAGCAACGGCCGCGTCCTGCATGTGGTCCAGGCCGGTTCCTATGCGAGCCGCGACCAGGCTGATCGCGTGTTGTCCAGGCTCAAGAAGGCCTTCCCCTCCAGCTACATCACTTCCTAGATTTCAGAACCACATGAATTGAAAAAGGCCGGGAGCAAACGCTTCCGGCCTTTCTGTCATGATTTTGAACAGCGGCTTACTGCGTGGATTCGGCCTGGATGCTGCCTTCGAGGATTTCCTTGACCGCCTTGCTTTCCTTCTGGTGGTCGCCCAGGTTGCGGCCGACAAACTTGCGCCATGCGCTGCTGAGCATGCGCCACTGGGCCTCCTCGAAGCGGATCTCCGGGCTGATCTTGGCCTGGCGGGCCCGTTCATTGACCATGCGCATGAAGTTTTCCAGCTTCAGGTCCGAACTCATGATCTTGAGGCAGTTGAGGATGTGGCTGACAAGATATTGGCGCACCTTGGGATGGGTGTAGTATTCCTCCAGCTGCCCCCTGTCGAAGCCGAACTTGTGGCCGAAGTACTTGCGGACGCTGTTGAGGATCTTCTCATTGGCCACGTCGTACTTCTTCTTGCCCACGATGAAATCCCGCAGGGTGGAGAGCACCGGGCGGCACAGTTCGCGCGGGAAGCAGCGCTGCTTGGTGGCCGTGCCCCGGATGTCCGTGGTGATGGGATAGGTGGCGTCCACGGGTTCGAACAGTCCCCTGCCGAAGGCGTCCATGAGGCTGTGGACGTAGTGCTTGTACCCGTTGCCGATGATGTCCTGGTAGGCCTCCAGGTTCTCGTTGAGAATGGTCATGATGGCTTCGGTGCGGTTGTTGACGCGCAGGGTGATGTCCACCTTGTATTCGTCCACGACCCAGGCCACTTCCTTGGGGTCGGAGTATTTGCTGGCCTGGTCCTCGAGGCAGTCCAGCAGGCGGTCGCGGAAATGATAGACCGCCTCGTCCATCATTTCGCCCAGCATGTTCATGGCGCAGGTCACCGAGGTCGCGATGATCCCCTTGATGCCGGGGGCCCCCGAATCGAGCTTGTTTTCCAGCTCCTTGATTTTGGCCTGGCAGTGGGTCATGTGGCGGTTGATGATGTTCTGCCGGAAGTCGTCATAGGCTTCCTGCACCTCCCGCACCGGCACCGGCAGGCTGTACGAGGTGAAGAACCTGCAGAAATAGTAGCGGTAGCGGTCCGTAATTTCCGTGGAGAAGTCCATGACCTCCACGGCCATGTTGGAGTGCAGTTTCTTCATGAGCGTGGGCACGTCCGAGATGAGCCCCTGGGAGCCGAGGTCCTTCTGTTCGTCGGGAATCTTCTCCCGCTTGATGAGTATGCGCTCCATGTGGGTGCACAGTTCGTCCAGGGCAAAGGGCTTCTTGAGGATGCAGGACGGTTGGAACGAAATGATCTCGTTGAGCAGGCTTCTGTCTTCGCCTCGGGTCATGATCATGGTGGCCGTGGCGCTGAGGCTTTCGCTCCAGGCCATCTTTTCCATGATCTCCCGCAGATTGAGGCCCGGAAGCTCCCATTCGCAGATGAAGATGTCGGGCAGGTTCTTGTTCAGCTCTTCCCACACCTCGGTTCCGCTGGAAAGGGGGACGACCTTGGCGGCCCCGCGTCCCTTGAGCTCCTGGGCAATGCTTTTGCGCATGAGCGAGTTGTTTTCCGCCAGCACGATGGTCTTGCCGACAATGGGTGCCTGCCTGCGCCGCGCTGCCGACCGGGGCATCGTTTCGGACGTCGTTGGCGATGCCTCGGCCCTTCGGCTCTGCTCCATGTATTCGAGGAAGGCGCGGCCGCAGGTGGGGCAGAATTGGGTACCCAGCGCCTCCCGCATGGTCTGAAGGGCTTCATGAGGCTTCTTCGCCTTTCTGTAGGGCCGTTCCGAGACCATGGCCTGATACGCGTCGCCCACGGCGATGATTCGGGCCATCAGGTTGATGGCATTGCCCTTGAGACCCGCCGGGTACCCCTTTCCGTCAAAGCGTTCGTGGTGCTGGCGCACGGCCGGGATGACATCGTCCAGCCGGGCCAGGGGTTCCAGAAGCCGCGCCCCCGCTTCGGGGTGGCGGCGTATGGCTTCCATTTCCTCGGTGGAGAGCTCCTCGGGCTTGAGCAGCAGGGAGTCCCGGATGCCCACCTTGCCGATGTCGTGCAGGCGGGCGGCGAGCGTCAGGCGTTCCAGTTCCCCGAGGGAAAGGCCCAGCTGTCTTCCTATGGCCGCAGAGAGTTCCGCCACCTTTTCCGAGTGGCCGCGCGTGAAGGCGTCCCTGTTTTCCAGGGTCTGAACCATTTCGGCCATGCTGGTGTAGATGGTCTTGAATTCCTGGCGCATGGCCAGGTTTTCGCTTGCCAGCCTGGTCCTGTTGTCCATGAGCAGCCGCTCGGCCATCAGGATGAGCTGGGCGGTGCTGAAGGGTTTCTGGAGATGGGCGGCGGAATATCCCTCCAGGATGGACTGCAGGGCCTCGGACTGGCTGCTCCAGGACATGAGAGCGATGGGAATGTGCTCCATGCCCGGCATGTCCCGAATGGTTCTGCACAGGTGCTCGATCTTCATGTCGGGAATGGCCACATCCAGAAAGATGAAGTCGGGATGGTGGTGCTTGAGGGCCTGGATCGTTGTTTCGCCGCAACCCGCCGTTGCGGCGCGGATGCCCATGGCCGGGAGTTCCGCCCTGAGGTGGGTGCGGATCTTCTGGGAAGGTTCGGCAATGAGAAAGCGCCAGTCTCTCGCGATACGCCTGCGCCGCAGGATTTCCCTTACGCGCGGAATGAGTTCGTTCTTGAGGTTGTGCTTGGGGATGTGCCCCCAGGCTCCGGCCAGGAAACCGTTCTCGACATGGTGTTCGTCAACGTCGGCGCTCATGATCAGCACCGGTATCGGCGGGGTGGTTATTTCCTTGTTGACCTTGCTGCAGAGTTGGTAGCCGTTCATGCGGGGCATTTTCACGTCGGTGATGATGAGGTCGAAGGATCCTGTTGCGGCCGCTTCGAGGCCCTCGGCGCCATCCCGGGCAATGGTGATGGCGGCACCGGTTTTGGTGAGCATGTGGCTCACCATGTTCCGAACCGTCCTGCTGTCGTCGACAACCAGAATGTTCGGCATGTTTACCCCCTCGGCAAATGCCGATCCAGGGACGTCCCTGGAAGTTTGGCCGCGCGGACCCGGGAATGGGTTGGTGTGGGAGGGCCCGGTCCGAGGCCCGCGCGGCATAATTGAGAATCATTTATTATATGCCACTTCAGGGGTGTTCGGCACAACTTTGTAGGCGGGTGGATTACATGTGTAGGCGGAATCCTACAGATGCAGGAAGAACTCCTAGAAGACGAGGCCGGCATGGGTGGCGTAGCGAACCAGGTCCGCCTCGCTTTCGATGCCGATCTTGCTCATGGCCCTGCGCTTGTACGTGGAAACGGTCTTGGGGCTCAGGCCCATGTTTTGGGCGATGGCCGTGGGGCTGGTGCCCGAGGCGAGCTGGATGACCACCTGCAGCTCCCGCTTGGAAAGGCCCAGGGCGGCCGGGTGGATGAAATGACCCGGCTGCAGCGGCGTGCTCCGGCTGGTGGCGATGAGCTGCTTGGAGCTTTCCCTGGCCACGCCCAGCTTGTCCTGGAGGATGTCGCACTTGGAAAGTTCCAGGCTGAGACGCTCGGTCACCTCCAGCAGGGTGGCCTTGCGTTCCAGGATCTGCTCCTCCAGCTGGCGCTGGATGGAAACGTAGTCCACCTCGGCCTTCTTGCGTTGCGTCACGTCTCGGATGTTGGCCAGCAGCAGGGTGGAGGAACGGACGGCTAGGCCCCGGAGAAAAACCTCCACGTCCAGCTTGCTGTTGTCGTCCATGCGCCTGGCGCAGCATTCGAAGAAGCAGGGGGAACCGTCCAGGGCGCTGCGGATGTCCTCCCGGAAGGCCGCACCCTCCCTGCTTCCGCTGCAGATCAGGCTGTCGATTCTCTGAGCCTTGGCTTCCTCTTCCGTGCAGCCGAACATGTCCAGCATGCGCTTGTTGACCTGGATGATGTTGCGTTCGGCGTCGAACAGGAGAATGGCGTCGTAGGAATTATCCACAATGGCCGCGAGCAGGTTCTCGGATTCCTGTATCTTTTCATGGGCCTGCTTGGCCTCGGTGATGTCTTCGGCCATGAAGAAGACAGTGGTGCCGGAAGTCATGGCCGTGGTGGTCTTCCAGACAATGTCCCCGGTGACGGTTTCATTGCGGCAGACGTCGTCGCCGGAAACGATGGACCGGGTGATGACCTTGCGCCAGTTGGTGGGGCAGATGTCGCCGCTGCAGATCTGGCCAGGGGCAAATCCCAGGGCCGCCGCCGCCGTGTTTGCCGAAAGGATGCGCATGGTTCGGGCGTCGAGGAGCAGGGCGGGATGCGGCAGCCCCTTGAGGATGTGCCCCAGCACGATCTGGCCGGTCTTCATTTCCTTTTTCAGGGCCACGGTCTGGAGGATGCGGTCCAGGAGCGGGGCCAGTTCGTTTTCCAGGAGTTCCGGGATGACGCAGTTGGTCACCCCCGCCTCCACGGCCTGGGCATAGATGGCGGCGTCGAACGCGTCGGCCAGCATGACGATCTCCACTTCCGGGTCGATGGAGTGCACGGCCCGGCTGACCTCGATGCCGCTCATGCGGGGCAGGTCGAATTCCGTGATGATCAGGTCCGGGGAATAGCGGCTGAAGGCGAAGACCGCCTCCTGGCCGTCGTTGACCTCCTGGATCATGGCGTTGGGCGGCAGGGCCTGGTGGATGCCGTGGCGGGCGATGTCGCCTTTGTGGATGAGCAGAATCCTCAGCTGGTCCATGTCTGTTCCGTATCTTAGAGAATGTTTCCGTAGAAGTTGTTCACCCAGTTGAGGGCGTCATAATAGCTCTTGGCCACTTGGATCATGTCCAGCCCCAGTTCCTTGATCAGCGCGTCCACGTCGTTCCAGTTTCCTTCCTCGAAGGCGATGGCCAGTTCGAGCCACTTGTATTGTTTTCCGCTTTTCTTGACGAGCTGTTTCTTGAAATTTTCGGACAGGGCGATGTGCTTGACCACTTCCTGCATGGGGACCTGGAAGATGGTGTCCAGCAGGGAAAGGATGCCCAGGATGAAGAGGTCGTCTGCGTCTGCACCCGCCCCCGTGTGGGTCGCGGCCACGTTCTTCAGAAAGAACCCGCGCACCGCCGAGGCCATGAACAGTTCATTGCCCAGCCCGGTCTCGGAATCCGTCAGGATGATCATGAACAGCAGGTTCTTGATCTTCTGCCATCCCAGCAGGGCAATGGCGTGCTTGATGGTCGTGATCTTGTTGCCAAGCCCGAAATAGGGGGAGTTGATGTAGAAGAGAACCCGGTAGGTCAGGGCCGGGTCCATTTCGATGATGCGCGCCAGCTTGTCGAAGTCAGGATCATTTTCCTTCAGGAATTCCAGCAGGTTGAGACGAGATAGCTCGGAGGTGGTGAACCGTTTCCCGAGCACTATCTCGGGTTCCTTGAAGAAGAAGCCCTGGAAAAAATCGAATCCCTGCTCCCTGGCGAGCTGGAACTGGGCCCTGCTTTCCACCCGTTTTGCCAGGCAGCTGCATTGGTGCTGTTCGGCCATGGCCGTGAGCCTGGCGCTTTGTTCCCGGTCCGCGCCCAGCATGTCGATGATGAAGATGTCCGCCATGCGGTAGATGGAATCCATGGCTTCATCGCCGCTGAAGTCGTCCACGGCGATGATCAGGTTCGCGCTTCGGATCTCCCCGAGGGCTTCCATGAAGTCCTGGTCCAGGGTCATGTCTTCCCTGATCTGGACCACGGAGCCCGGCACGAAGGCCAGGGGCATGCGTTCGCGGATGGCCCGTTCCGAATAGTTGACGAAAAGCCGCTTCCGGGACTGCGGCCGGTCCGCGCAGAACAGGGCGTTGGCAATGACGTGCAGGGTCGCCATGTGGTCGTCGGAAAACTGCGCGGCGGTGTCGTCCACCGAAGCGCGGTAGAGCAGTTCGTAGCCCACGATCTTTTTCGCGGCGTCGAATATGGGCTGGCGGCCCACGTAGGTGAGCGCCCCCAGAGAGTCGAAGTCGGCTGTCGTCATCTTCCCACCCGAGCAAGCACGGCTCCAGCGATGGATGAAAGCCTTTCCCTCCCAGTAAAGGCCCCTTCCACAGGGAACGTTGGTACGGGACTGAACCGTGGTCTGCCCCTGCGGGGCGCGGCTGTTCAGACCCAGTTAAACAGATGTATGACTATAGCTGGAAGCAGGGGAGATGACAAACCCGAATTCGAAATAGTGTGGTCCGATCATGCGGATTTTTCAGGAAGCCCGGCCGGGGATGTGGAAAAAGAAGGGGGAGGTGCAGCCCTCCCCCGGAATCACTATTGCTTGATGCGCCATTCCCCATTGGAATCGCGGTAGGCCTTGGCCATGATCTTGTCGCCGTCCGGGCCGTTTTCGCTGATGACCACGTCGCGGTAAACACGGTCTTCCTGCACGTAGGGTGCGGAAGGCGTGGCCGAGTAGCTTCTGCCCGTGTCCGGGTTGGTCCAGGAATGGGCAACGTCGCTTTTGCCTGTTTCCAAAGCGTTCTGGACCTGCTTTTCGTCGTGTTTGTCCCATTCATTGCCGATGATGTAGCCCATGAGCAGGCCGACGCCCGCGCCGATGGCCGCACCGGAAACCTTGTTGTTGAAGGTCAGGGCGCCGATGGTTGCGCCTGCCAGCGCGCCGATCCCGGCCCCCTGCTGTGCCTTGTTGGCGCAGCCGTACCCGGCGGCGAGGAAGCTGACCAACATGAGGGCAACTATGGTTTTTTTCATGTCATTCCTCCGGAAAAGGGATTAACGTTTCAGAATAATCCTATGGCAGATGGCGTCTTTTTTGTACAGGCCTGTATAGCTTTTTTACTCGTGTTTACACTTCTGCCAACGTCCGTTTTTTTGCATTCTGCGCCGAGTGCTGGTATCGGGCTGTTCCGTGAGAGCAAAAAAACAAGAAGAATCCCATGCGTGCACTTAAGATAATCCTTGCGTCCATCCTGCTTTTGGCCCTGGCGGTGTCCCCGTCCCTGGCCCAGAAGAGCAAGAAGAAGGTCCTGTACCTCAACTCGTACCATCACGGATACCGCTGGTCCGACGCCATCCGGGAGGGCATCACCTCGGTGCTGGACACCAGCGAGATGACCATCGAGCTCCAGACCGAGTACATGGACGCCAAGAAGTACAACTACGAATACATCACCGACAAGCTGCGGACCCTGTACCGGGATAAGTTCCTGGGCGAGAAGTTCGACGTCATCATCGTTTCGGACAATGACGCCTTCAATTTTATCCGCCAGATGCGCGATGAACTTTTTCGGGGCGTTCCTGTGGTCTTCTGCGGGGTCAACGAGTTCGCCGGTCCCCTGGAGCCGGGCATCACCGGTCTGGTGGAATCTCCTCCCCTGGTGGAGACCCTGGATGTGGCCCTGAAGCTGCTCCCGAACAAGAAGCGCGTGGTGGTGGTCAGCGACGAATCCACTGCCGGGCGCAGCATCCGGCGGCAGGTGGAGGCCATTGAGCCCGTGTTTCGGGGGCGGCTCGCCTTTGATTACTGGACCGGGCTGAGCCTGGGCCGGATCCTGACCAAGGTGCGCGACCTGCCCGAGGACACCTTTCTCTTTTTCGTGCCCATGTACCAGAACGTGGACGGCCGGTTCTACACGGCCGAGGAGGTCATGGCCGAAATCTACAAGTACAGCAACGTGCCGCTGTTCAGTTCCTGGGAATTTCTGCTGGGGCAGGGCAGCGTGGGCGGCAAGCTTATCTCCGGGGTGGAGCACGGTCGGGAGGCCGCGCGTATGGCCCTGGACATCCTGCGCGGAGCCGACGTCAACGCCATGCCCGTGGTGGACAGCACGGAGGGCTCCTACTGGTTCGATTACGACGTGCTGCGGCGGCTGGATATTTCCGAGGCGCGCCTGCCCGGCGGCAGCCGGCTCATCCATGCGCCCAAGGCCTTTTACGAGCTGCCCAAGGAATTGTTCTGGACCATCATCTGCAGCCTGGGGCTGCTGCTGATCAGCACGGTTTTTCTCGTCTCCAACATTCACGAGCGCAAGCGGGTCGAGAAGAAGATCATGGACCAGCTCTCCTTTCTGGAGATCCTCATGGACACCATCCCCCAGTTGGTGTGCTGGAAGGACGAGCGGCAGCGCTATCTGGGTGCCAACAGGGCCTTCACCGATTTCTTTGGCCTGGAAAAGCCCAGCAGCATCGTTTCCAAGAGCGACCTGGTCCTGCTGGACCACACCCGCGAATACGCGGAATGGGCCAACTCCCTGGACCGCGAGGTCTTCCGGACCAAGAAGCCGGTCCGCAAGGCCCGCACCAAGGTCGAGGACCGCTTCGGCAACACGGTCTGGCTGGAGATCACCAAGGTGCCGCTGTTCGACCGGCTCGGCGACGTGGTCGGCACCCTGAGCACGGCCGAGAACATCACCAAGGAACGCAGCCTGGAAAAGCAGCTCATCCAGTCCCAGAAGATGGAGGCCATCGGCACCCTGGCCGGCGGCATCGCCCATGACTTCAACAATATCCTGACCTCCATCATCAACTCCACCGAGCTGGCCATCGGCGACGTCGATCCCGAATCCGTGACCCACAAGGACATGGAGCGCGTGCTCAAGGCCGCGCAGCGCGGGGGCAACGTGGTCAAGCAGATCCTGGCCTTCAGCCGTCCCTCCCAGGAAGGGTTCAAGCCCACGGATCTGGGCGATCTGCTCTACGAGGTGCTCGGCCTGGTCAAGGCCTCCCTGCCGCGCAACATTCAGATCAAGACCGACGTCCAGCCCGGCCTGGGCATGGTCAACGCCGACCCCACCCAGCTGCACCAGGTGGTGCTCAACCTGTGCACCAACACCTTCCAGTCCCTGCGCAAGTCCGGGGGCGTGCTGGAGGTGCAGCTGAGCGAGGTGGAGATGGGTCTGGAGGAGGCGCGCATCCGGAACCTGCGGCCGGACACCTACCTGAAGATGTGCATCAGCGACGACGGGCCGGGCATTCCCGCGGAAATCATCGACAAGATCTTCGACCCGTTCTTCACCACCAAGGACAAGACCGAAGGCACGGGGCTGGGCCTGGCCGTTGTCCACGGCATCGTCAAGGGCCACAACGGCTCCATCGTGGTCAGCAGCACGCCTTGGGAGCGCACCTCCTTCGAGATATACCTGCCCAAGAACGAGGCCCTGGACGAATCCGGGGCCATCCCGCTGCACAAGCTGGCCCCGGGCATGGGGCGCATCCTGTTCGTGGAGGACGACGAGGACCAGCTGCACACCACGCCGCGCATTCTGGAGAGCCTGGGGTACGACGTGGTCGCCACCAGCGATCCCATGGAGGTGGTGGGCATGGTGGCCCGCGATCCGTATATCTTCGACTTGGTCATCACCGACTTCGACATGCCCGACACCAACGGGGTGGAGTTGGCCCTGAGCCTGCAGGAAAACGCGCCGCATCTTCCGGTCATGCTGGTTTCCGGCCGGGAGGACGCCGCCACCGCCGCCTCGCGTTTGAAAAATATCAAGCGGGTTGTTATCAAGCCCTACAACAAGAACATCATCGCCGAAGCCATTGAAGCCGTGCTCGGCAATTAACGGAGTTTTGAATTGTCCAAGGTTCTGATCATCGATGACGATCCGCAGGTATGCGAGACCATTGAAAGCCTGGTGACCCGCCAGTCCCACGAGGCCGTTTCGGCCCAGACTCTGACGCGGGGGCTGGAAAAGCTGAACGAGGGCGGGGTGGACGTGGTCTTCCTGGACGTGCGTCTGCCCGACGGCAACGGCATGGACATCCTGCCCGACATCGCCGGGCGCACCGACGCGCCCGAGGTGATCATCCTCACGGGCAAGGGCGACCCGGACGGGGCCGAGCTGGCCATCCAGCAGGGCGTCTGGGACTACCTGCTCAAGCCGTCCTCGGTGCGCGAGATCACCCTGACCCTGGGCCGGGCCCTCAAGTACCGCGACCAGAAATTCGGCCAGGCCGCCCGGGATGCCCTGAACCTGGACAAGGTGGTGGGGGAGAGCGCGGCCATGAAGGCAGTGTTCCGGCTCATGGCCCAGGCCGCCGGTTCGGACACCAACGTGCTCATTTCCGGGGAAACCGGCACGGGCAAGGAACTCATGGCCCGGACCATCCACAGGAACAGCGCGCGCGCCGAAGAGGAATTCGTGGTCGTGGACTGTGCGTCCCTTACGGAATCCCTGGTGGAATCCACGCTGTTCGGCCACAAGAAGGGCTCCTTCACCGGCGCGCAGTCCGACCAGATCGGGCTGGTCAAGCTGGCGGACAAGGGCACCCTGTTTCTGGACGAGGTGGGCGAAATGCCTCTTTCCCTGCAGAAGTCGTTCTTGCGCGTGCTGCAGGAGCGCACCTTCCGGCCGGTGGGCGATTCCAAGGAGCAGACCAGCAATTTCCGGCTCATTTCCGCCACCAACCGCAATCTGGACGCCATGGTGGAAAAGGGCGAATTCCGCAGCGACCTGCTGTTCAGGCTCAAGACCTTTTCCATGCACCTGCCTCCGCTGCGGCAGCGCCTGGAAGACCTGCGCACCCTGAACCTTTTTCAGGTCTCCAAGCTGTGCCGCAAGTACGGAATTCCGGAAAAGGGGTTCGGCTCGGATTTTCTTTCCACACTGGAGAGCTATGACTGGCCGGGCAACGTGCGCGAGCTGTTCAATATCCTGGAGCGTGCCGTGGTGGCCGCAGGTGAGGAAAAAACCCTGTATTCCATGCACTTGCCCCGCGACCTGCGCATCAAGGTGGCCCGCGAGCAGGTCCGCAAGATCACCGGTTCGGACGTGGAGGCCACCGGCGAGGACATGCCGATTGCCGAGGGGGCCCGCAGAATAGGGCAGGAGATCTTCAGCGAGATCTTCGACCACCAGCTTCCGGCCCTGCGCGAGTTCAAGTCCATGGCCGAAAAGGCCTACCTCAGCGAGCTCATCCGCCAGTGCGGAAGCGATACCGCCGAGGTTCTCAAGGTCTCGGGTCTGTCCCGTTCCCATTTTTACGCCCTGCTCAAGAAGTACAGCATTTCCATGTAGAGCATTTCCATGTAGATCATTCCTCGATCCGTTCGAAAAACGGTCCCGTGCATTTCAGATGCGTGGGGCCGTTTTTTTGCTGTTTTGTCACCAGAAAAATTTGTGTCTGATTTTTCAGACTTATTTTTAATTAATAAAATCAGCATATTATCTTCACATACTTTTGTGACTGATTGTCTGTCCGTTTTCCTGTCACCCATTCTTCATCCTTCTGTCTGTTTTTTCGGACAATTCTCCTGTTTCGCATGGTCGCATCCAACGGCTGTTTTAATGGTATGACATTGTATTAATTGACTTTATGTCGAATATTGCACCTTGGCATGTTTCTTGTTCTAGCGGGGCCAGCGTTAACGAATCCAGCGCAATATATATGTATCGAGTTCAACCGAAAGGCTTCGACGGGAGCCTTGTCCAAGGAGAAAAGAATGGCGAAAAAGATGAAAACCATGGACGGTAACACCGCTGCCGCTCACGTGGCGTACGCCCTGAGCGAATGTGCGGCGATCTATCCGATCACCCCGTCCTCCAACATGGGTGAAGTGGCCGACGACTGGGCCGCAGCAGGCCGCAAGAACATCTTCGGCCAGACCGTCAAGGTCCGCCAGCTGCAGTCCGAAGCCGGCGCAGCAGGCGCCGTGCACGGTTCCCTGGCTGCCGGTGCCCTGACCACCACCTTCACCGCCTCTCAGGGCCTGCTGCTGATGATCCCCAACATGTACAAGATCTCCGGGGAACTGCTGCCCGGCGTCTTCCATGTTTCCGCCCGCGCCATTGCCGCGCACGCGCTGTCCATCTTCGGCGACCACCAGGACGTCATGGCTTGCCGCCAGACCGGTTTCGCCATGCTGGCCTCCGCCTCCGTTCAGGAAGTCATGGACCTCTCCCTGGTGGCTCACCTGTCCACCATCGAGTCCAGCGTTCCCTTCCTGCACTTCTTCGACGGCTTCCGTACCTCCCACGAGATCCAGAAGATCGAAACCATCGACTACGACGACATGAAGCCGCTGGTGAACATGGAAAAGGTGGAAGCCTTCCGCGGACGCGCCATGAACCCCGAGCACCCGCACATTCGCGGTACCGCCCAGAACCCGGACATCTACTTCCAGGGCCGCGAAGCCGCCAACCCGTACTATGACGGTCTGGCCGAAATCGTGATCAAGGAAATGGAAAAGGTGAGCAAGCTTACCGGCCGTTCCTACAAGCCGTTCGACTACGTGGGCGCACCCGACGCTGACCGCGTCATCGTGGCCATGGGTTCCGGCTGCGAAGCCATCGAGGAAGTGGTCAACCACATGGTTGCCGCAGGCGAAAAGGTCGGCCTGGTCAAGGTCCGCCTGTACCGTCCGTTCTCCATCGAACATTTCCTGAGCGTCCTGCCCGAGTCCGTCGCCCGCATCTGCGTGCTGGACCGCACCAAGGAACCCGGTTCCCTGGGCGACCCCCTGTACCAGGACATCTGCACCATCTACGCCGAGCGCGGCAACGCCCCGGAAGTCATTCCCGGACGTTACGGCCTGGGCTCCAAGGAATTCACCCCGGCCATGGTCAAGGCCGTTTACGACAACATGGCCGAAAGCGCTCCCAAGAAGCACTTCGTGGTCGGCATCGAGGACGACGTGACCAACTCCTCCCTGGCCGTGCCCGAAACCCTGGACACCACCCCCAAGGGCACCGTCCAGTGCAAGTTCTGGGGCCTGGGCTCCGACGGCACCGTGGGCGCGAACAAGCAGGCCATCAAGATCATCGGCGACAACACCGACATGTACGCCCAGGGTTACTTTGCCTACGACTCCAAGAAGTCCGGCGGCATCACCGTTTCCCACCTGCGCTTCGGTAATTCCCCGATCCAGTCCACCTACCTGGTCACCGCAGCCGACTACATCGCCTGCCACAAGGCCAGCTACGTGGATCAGTACGACGTGCTGGACGGCATCAAGGACGGCGGCGTGTTCGTGCTGAACACCGATTGGTCCGCCGACGACATGGAAGCCAAACTTCCCGCCGCCATGAAGCGCACCATCGCCGAGAAGAACCTCAAGTTCTACACTGTGGACGCCGTGAAGATCGCCGGCGAAGTCGGCCTCGGCAACCGCATCAACATGGTCATGCAGACCGCCTTCTTCAAGCTGGCCGACGTCATCCCGTTCGACCAGGCCGTTTCCCTGCTCAAGGATTCCATCCAGAAGGCATACGGCAAGAAGGGCGAGCACATCGTCAAGATGAACGTGGACGCCGTTGACAAGGCCACCGACGCACTGGTGGAAATCAAGGTCCCGGCCTCCTGGAAGGACGCCAAGGACGCCGACAAGGCTGCCTGCAACGATCCGGCCTTCATCAAGGACGTGGTTCGTCCCATCCTGGCCCAGAAGGGCGACAACCTGCCCGTGTCCGCCTTCACTGCGGACGGCGTGTTCCCGGTTGCCACCGCCAAGTTCGAAAAGCGCGGCGTTGCCATCCTGGTTCCCGAATGGATCGCCGACAACTGCATCCAGTGCAACCAGTGCGCCTTCATCTGCCCGCACAGCGCCATGCGCCCGGTGCTGGTCAATGATGACGAACTCAAGAACGCACCGGCTGCCTTCGGTACCCTGGAAGCCAAGGGCAAGCAGCTCGCCGGCCTCAAGTACCGCATGCAGATCAATACCATGGACTGCCTGGGCTGCGGCAACTGCGCAGACATCTGCCCGGCCAAGGAAAAGGCCCTGGTCATGAAGCCGCTGGGCACCCAGACCGAAGCCGAGGTCCCGAACTTCGACTTCAGCGAGACCGTCTCCTATAAGGACGACCTGATGCCGCGCACCACCGTGAAGGGCTCCCAGTTCCAGCAGTCCCTCATGGAATTCTCCGGCGCCTGCGCAGGCTGCGGTGAAACCCCGTACGTCAAGGTGCTTACCCAGCTCTTCGGCGAACGCATGATCATCGCCAACGCCACGGGTTGTTCCTCCATCTGGGGCGCTTCCGCTCCCACCACGCCGTACTGCGTGAACAAGGACGGCCACGGCCCGAGCTGGGGCAACTCCCTGTTCGAGGACGCCGCCGAATTCGGTTACGGCATGGGCATGGCTGTGGAACAGCGCCGCGAACTGCTGGCCGAGAAAATGGACGCGGCCCTGGCCGCAGGCGTTTCCGCCGACATGGAAGCTGCCATGAAGTCCTGGCTGGAAGCCCGCAACGACGCTGAAGCCTCCCGCGCCGCCGGCGACACCCTCAAGGGTCTGCTGTCCGGCGAAAAGGACGGCGTGCTGGGCGAAATCGCCTCCATGTCCGACCTGTTCACCAAGAAGTCCATGTGGATCTTCGGTGGTGACGGCTGGGCTTACGACATCGGCTTCGGCGGTGTGGACCACGTGCTCGCATCCGGCGAAGACATCAATATCCTGATCATGGACACCGAGGTGTACTCCAACACCGGCGGCCAGTCCTCCAAGGCTACACCCCTGGGCTCCATCGCCAAGTTCGCCGCCGCAGGCAAGCGCACCGGCAAGAAGGACCTGGGCCTCATGGCCATGAGCTACGGCTACGTCTACGTGGCCTCCGTCGCCATGGGCGCGGACAAGGCCCAGACCATCAAGGCCTTCCAGGAAGCCGAAGCCTACCCCGGACCGTCCGTGGTCATCTGCTACGCCCCCTGCATCAACCAGGGTATCCGCAAGGGTATGGGCAAGACCCAGGAAGAGCAGAAGCTGGCCGTCAAGTCCGGCTACTGGCCGCTGTACCGGTTCAACCCGCAGCTGGCCGACGAAGGCAAGAACCCGTTCGTTCTGGAATCCAAGGATCCGGACGGCACCATGCAGGAGTTCATGTCCGGCGAAAACCGCTTCGCTCTGCTCGAGCGCATGAACCCCGAGGCCTCCAAGGCCCTGCGTTCCCAGATCGAAAAGGACTACTCCAAGCGCTTCGAGACCCTGAAGCACCTGGCTGCTGCTGACTACTTCGGCAACGAGGAAGCCGAATAAACATAAAAAATAATCCATGACACCGCCGGGCCGGGGTAGATTTGCGGTCTCCCCGGCCCAAAGGCGGTGATGGAATATATCAGGCAAAGGTGACGTAGGTTTTATTTCAACATTTTGAGGAGGAGTGTCGAATGTCAATCGAGATTCTCGCGTTAGTCGCACTGGTGCCCATCCTGGTCGCCCTGGTGCTCATGGTGGGCATGCGTTGGCCCGCCACCAAGGCCATGCCCGTTGCATGGCTCACCGCAGCCATCGGAGCAGTGGCTGTGTGGCAGTTGCCCGTCATGTACGTTGCAGCACTGACCCTGCAGGGGTTTGTCACTGCCATCGGTATTCTGATCATCGTCTTTGGTGCGATCCTGATTCTACGCACCCTGCAACATTCCGGCGGCATGGAAACCATCCAGTACGGAATGCAGAACATCTCGGCCGACCGCCGCATCCAGGCCATCATCATCGGTTACATGTTCGCGGCCTTCATCGAAGGCGCAGCGGGTTTCGGCACTCCGGCAGCCCTGGCTGCTCCGCTGTTGCTTTCCCTGGGCTTCCCGCCCCTGGCCGCGGCCATCATCTGCCTGGTCTTCAACTCCTTCCCGGTCACCTTCGGTGCGGTGGGTACTCCGGTCATTCTCGGCCTGAAGTACCTGGCCCCGGGCGTTGAGGCCGCCGTCAATTCCGGCGCTCCCGTGAACTTCGCCAACATGGGCGAGTTCAACGCCATCATCGGCCAGTGGGCGACCCTCATGCACCTGGGCATGATCTTCATCCTGCCCGTGTTCATGCTCGGCTTCATCACCCGTTTCTTCAGCCCTGACAAGAGCTGGAAGCCCGGCCTGGCTGCATGGAAGTTCTGCCTCTTCGCCGCCGTGTCCTTCACGGTTCCCTACATGTTCTTTGCCTGGAACGTCGGTCCCGAGTTCCCGTCCCTCATCGGCGGTCTCGTAGGTCTCGGCATCATCATCGTCGGCGCCAAGGCCGGTTTCTGCGTTCCCAAGGACGTCTGGACCTTCGGCGACGAAAAGAAGTGGGACCCCGAATGGACCGGCGCTGTTTCCTGTGAAAGCTGCAACAGCTTCAAGCCGCACATGAGCCAGTTCCGCGCCTGGCTGCCGTACATTCTCATCGGCCTCATCCTGGTCGTCACCCGTATCCCCGAACTGGGTCTCAAGGGCTTCCTTGCCGCGCAGGCTCTCAAGTTCAACAGCATCTTGGGCTTTGACAGCGTCAACGCTTCCATCGCCTACCTGTACCTGCCCGGCACCATTCCCTTCACCCTGGTGGCGCTGCTGACCGTGCTCATCCACGGCATGCCCGCCAGCAAGGTCAAGGCTTCCTGGGCGCAGGCCATCGCCACCATGAAGAACCCCACCATCGCCCTGTTTGCGGCAGTGGCCCTGGTGTCCATCTTCCGTGGCTCCGGCATCGCCGACGTGGCCCTGAACCCCAACTCCTATCCGTCCATGCCGCTGTCCATGGCCAAGGCCGTTGCCGCCATCACCGGTAACGCCTGGCCCATGTTCGCCTCCTTCGTGGGCGGTCTGGGTGCGTTCATCACCGGTTCCAACACCGTTTCCGACCTTCTGTTCGCTGAATTCCAGTGGGGCGTCGCAGCCCAGCTGGATCTGCCGCGCCAGATCATCGTGGCCGCTCAGGCCGTCGGCGGCGGCATGGGCAACATGATCTGCATCCACAACATCGTGGCCGCGTGCGCCGTGGTCGGCCTCTCCGGCATGGAAGGCCAGATCTTGAAGCGCACCGTGTGGCCGTTCCTGCTGTACGGCACCGTGGTGGGCATCGTCGCATGCCTGCTGAGCTTCGTGTTCGTACCGGGCCTGTTCTAAATGATATGAACGCGGGGGAGCCCTGTGCTCCCCCGCCCTTGGCAGGGACTGGAAGGGAATAAACAATCAAGTCTTGGGTGAGGAAGCCGGGACAACAGATATTTCGGGGGAGTACAATGAGTAATACTGCTCTTATCAAGGAATTTGAAGCCATCGTCGGCGCCGACAACGTCATGACCAGCGAGACGGACCGTCACACCTATTCGTACGACGCGGCCGTGCTGGATTCGGTCATGCCCGCCCTGGTGGTTCGTCCCACCAACAGCGAACAGCTGGGCAAGGCCGTCAAGCTTTGCAACGACAACGGACTGCCGCTCACCGTGCGCGGCGCGGGCACCAACCTGTCCGGCGGCACCATCCCGCACCCGGGCGGGGTAGTGGTCCTGACCAACGGCCTGAACAGGATTCTGGAACTCAACGAAGAGGACATGTACGCCGTGGTCGAGCCCGGCGTGGTCACCGCCCAGTTCGCGGCCGAAGCCGCCAAGCGCGGCCTGTTTTATCCGCCGGATCCGGGTTCCCAGACCGTGTCCACCATCGGCGGCAACGTTGCCGAGAACGCCGGCGGCCTGCGCGGCCTCAAGTACGGCGTGACCAAGGACTACGTCATGGGCGTGGACTTCTGGGACGTCAACGGCGAACTGATCCATTCCGGCTCCCGCACGGTCAAGTGTGTCACCGGCTATAACCTGGCAGGTCTCATGGTGGCTTCCGAAGGCACCCTGGGCGTCTTCGACAAGATCATTCTCAAGCTCATCCCGCCCGTGAAGGCCGCCAAGTCCATGATGGCCATCTTCCCGTCCATGAAGGCCGCCTCCGAGACCGTGGCAGCCATCATTGCCAACAAGATAGTTCCGGCCACCCTGGAACTCATGGACAACTTCACCATCCGCACCGTGGAAAACTTCCGCAAGGCGGGCCTGCCCACCGAGGCCGCGGCGCTGCTGCTTATCGAGGTGGACGGACATCCCGCACAGGTGGAAGAGGACGCCATCAAGGTGGAGGACATCTGCAAGCAGAACAAGGCCAGCGAGGTCAAGGTCGCCAACGACGCCGCCGAGCGCGACGCCGTGTGGCAGGCACGCCGCGACGCGCTGCCCGCCCTGGCCAAGCTCAAGCCCACCTGCGTGCTGGAAGACGCCACCGTGCCCCGTTCCAAGATCCCGGCCATGATCGAGGCCCTGGAAGAGGTCAGCAAGAAGTACAACCTGACCATCGGCACCTTCGGCCACGCCGGGGACGGCAACCTGCATCCCACCATCCTCACCGACAAGCGTGACAAGAAGGAGTGGGAACGCGTGGAAGAGGCCGTGGACATGATTTTCGAGCGTGCCCTTGCCCTCGGCGGAACCCTTTCCGGCGAGCACGGCATCGGTCTGGCCAAGTCCAAGTTCATGATCAACGAAACCAGCGCCGGCACCCTGGCATACGCCCGCCGCATGAAGTCCGTGCTCGACCCCAAGGGCATCCTCAACCCCGGCAAGATTATAGGCTAGGGAAGGAGAGCAGATATGGCTGACATCAATAAACTCGCGCAAATGCTCAAGGAGCTGGACGACCAGCTGGTGAACTGCATGCGCTGCGGCATGTGCCAGGCCGTGTGCCCGCTCTTTGCCCGCACCGGCAAGGAATCCGATGTGACCCGCGGCAAGCTGGCCCTGCTGGACGGCCTTGCCTCCGAGATGCTCAAGGATCCCGAGGGCGTCAACGAGAAGCTCAACCGCTGCCTGCTGTGCGGCACCTGCCAGGCCAACTGTCCCAGTGGCGTGAAGGTCATGGACATCTTCCTCAAGGCCCGCGCCATCATGACCGGCTACTTCGGCCTTTCCCCGGTGAAGAAAGCCATCTTCCGGGGCATGCTGGCCAATCCCAAGCTGTTCAACAAGCTGCTGGACTTCGGTTCCAAGTTCCAGGGCCTGTTCACCAAGAAGGTGGACGACATGCTCGGGTCCTCCTGCGCACGTTTCCAGGCCCCGGTCATCGGCGACAGGCACTTCAAGGCCCTTGCCGGCAAGCCGCTGCACAAGACCCTGCCGGAGCTGAACTCCAGCGCGGGGAAGAGCGGCATCAAGGTGGCCTTCTTCGTGGGCTGCGTGGTGGACAAGATCTTCCCCAACGTGGGGGAAGCCACCCTGGATGTGCTCAAGCACCACGGGGTGGGCGTGTTCATGCCCGCCAACCAGGCCTGCTGCGGCATCCCCGCCATTTCCAGCGGCGATACCAAGACCTTTGACAATCTCGTGGACCAGAATCTTGCCCTGTTCGAAAAGGGCGAGTTTGATTACCTCATCACCTCCTGCGCCTCCTGCACCTCCACCATCAAGGAGCTATGGCCGCATATGTACCAGGGTGATTCCGCCAAGCGCATGAAGCTGCGCGAACTCGCGGACAAGACCATGGATATCAGCCAGTTCCTCGTGGACGTGCTCGGCGTGAAGGCGGGTGAGCCCGGCGGCGAGAGCGTGACCTATCACGATCCCTGCCACCTCAAGAATTCGCTGGGCATCACGTCCCAGCCCAGAACCCTCATCAAGGCCAGCTCCGGCTATGATCTCAAGGAAATGGCGGAAGCGGGCACCTGTTGCGGCTGCGGCGGCAGCTTCAACATTGCCCACTACGAGCTGTCCAAGCAGATCGGCGAGCGCAAGGCAGGCAACATCGTGGATTCCGGTGCCCATATAGTGGCCACCAGCTGTCCCGCCTGCATGCTCCAGATCACGGACATGCTCTCTCAGAAGAAGGCCGGAGTAAAAGTGAAACACGTCATCGAGTTGTACGCGGAAGGCCTCCGCTAGCCCCCGGTACACCCTGACGAACTGCAACGGAAAGGCAATGTCCAAGAACCTCTACATCACGGCGACCGAAGAGCGCAGCGGCAAGTCCGCCATCGTGCTCGGCGTCATGCAGATGCTCCTGCGTGACGTGCGCAAGGTGGCTTTCTTCCGGCCCATCATCAACGAGCCGGGCGAAGGAAAGCGCGATCACGACATCAATCTGATCCTCACGGAATACCAGCTGGACATTCCGTACGAGGACACCTACGCCTACACGCTCAAGGAAGCGCGCGAGCTGATCAATTCCGGCCAGCACGCCACGCTGCTCGAGAACATCCTCGAGAAGTACAAGCAGCTGGAAGCCCGGTACGACTTCGTGCTCTGCGAAGGCACGGACTTCCAGGGCAAGGATTCCGCTTTCGAGTTCGACCTCAACGCGGATATCGCCGCCAACCTGGGCGCGCCCGCCCTGGTGGTCGCATCCGGCCGCAAGAAGCAGGCCGAGGAGATCTCCAGCCTGGCGCAACTGACCGTCGACACCCTGGAAGACAAGGGCGTGGACGTGGTTGCCGCCATCGTTAACCGCGTGTCCGTGGACAACACCGGGGACATCGTCTCCAACATCCGTTGCAAGGCCCGCTGCAATGAGCCGCTGCTCGTCTATGCCGTGCCCGAGGACGAAAGCCTCGGCAACCCGAGCATGGAAGACGTGAGCCGCTGGCTCGAAGGGACCGTCCTCTACGGCCATGGCCGCCAGGACACCCTCGTGGACAACTACATCATTGCCGCCATGCAGATCGGTAACTTCCTCGAGTATATCGACGACGGCAGTCTGATCATAACCCCCGGCGACCGTTCGGACATTGTGCTGGCCTCCCTGGCCTCCCGCCTGTCCAGCTCGTATCCGAACATCGCCGGTGTCATCCTCACCGGTGGAATACAGCCCTCACCCAGCGTCCACCGTTTGATCGAGGGCTGGACCGGCGTACCAGTCCCCATCGTTGCCGTGGAAGGGCACACCTATCAGGTGACCCAGAAGCTCAACGAACTTTACGGCCGGATCCAGCCCGAGGATCAGAAGAAGATCGCCTCCGCCCTCGGCCACTTCGAGACCAACGTGAACGTGGCCGAACTGCGCGAGCGGGTGGTGGAGCGCAAGTCTTCCAGGATCACCCCCAAGATGTTCGAATACAGCCTGGTGGAAACGGCCGCCGCCAACAGGCAGCGCATTGTCCTGCCCGAAGGCACCGGCGAACGCATCCTGCGCGCCACGGACATTCTGCTGCGCCGCGGCGTGGCCGACATCACCCTGCTGGGCCCGGTGGACGAGATCCTGAACAAGGCCAACGGCCTCGGTCTGGATATCGCGGGCGCACAGATCATCAACCCGGTGGAGTCCGAGCTCTTCTGCGACTACGCGGGCACCTACATGGAGCTGCGCAAGCACAAGGGCGTCACCGAGGACACCGCCAAGGACCGCATGTCCGACCCGACCTACTTCGGGACCATGATGGTTCACAAGGGCGCGGCTGACGGCATGGTTTCCGGTTCCGTGAACACCACGGCCCACACCATCCGCCCGTCCTTCGAGATCATCAAGACCAAGCCGGGCGCGTCCATTGTTTCTTCCGTGTTCCTCATGTGCCTCAAGGACAGGGTGCTGGTTTTCGGCGACTGCGCCGTGAACCCCAACCCCAAGGCCGAACATCTGGCCGAGATTGCCCTGTCCTCCGCGGATACCGCCCGCATCTTCGGTGTGGAGCCGCGTGTGGCCATGCTCAGCTACTCCACGGGCGCCTCCGGCTCCGGAGCGGACGTGGAAAAGATCATCGAAGCCACTGCCAAGGCCAAGGAATTGGCTGCCGAACGCTGGCCCGAGCTGCCCATCGCAGGCCCGCTCCAGTACGACGCGGCCATCGACCCGAGCGTGGCGGCCACGAAAATGCCCGACGACCCTGTAGCTGGCAAGGCGACCGTTTTCGTCTTCCCGGATCTCAACGCAGGGAACAACACATACAAGGCGGTACAGAGAGCGGCTCAGGCCGTAGCCATCGGCCCGGTCTTGCAAGGACTGAATAAGCCGGTTAATGACCTTTCCCGAGGTTGTACTGTACCTGACATCGTCAACACCGTGGCCATTACCGCAATACAGGCCCAAGCTGAAAAGGAACAAGGTTAATGAAAGTACTCGTACTCAACGCTGGGAGTTCCTCCCTCAAGTACCAGCTCATCGACATGGAAAACGAGTCCGTGCTCTGCTCGGGTCTCGTGGAACGTATCGGGCTGGAAATGGGAGCGATCTCCTACAAAAGGCTTCCGGATACCGATTCCGAGAAGAAGACTTCGCTGGAAATGGCGATCCCCACCCACAACGTGGGACTGCGCAAGGTCATTGAACTGATCACCGAAGGGGAAACCGCAGTGGTCGAGGACATGGCTGAAATCAAGGCCGTGGGTCACCGCGTGGTGCACGGCGGCGAATACTTCAGCGCCCCCACCGTGGTGGACGACAAGGTCCTGGAAGCCATCGAAGCCTGCATCCCGCTGGCTCCGCTGCACAACCCGGCCAACCTGGACGGCATCAAGACCGGCATGGAACTCTTCCCCGGCGTGCCCCAGGTGGCGGTTTTCGACACCGCCTTCCACCAGACCATCCCGGCCCAGGCGTACATGTATGCGCTGCCGTACGAGCTCTACGAAGAGCTCAAGATCCGTCGTTACGGATTCCACGGCACCTCCCACAAGTACGTTGCCGGCGAAATGGCGGCTCTCATGGGCAAGGACCTGGCCGAGTGCAACATCATTACCGTGCACCTTGGCAACGGCAGCTCCATGACCGCCGTTGAAAAGGGCAAGAGCGTGGATACCACCATGGGCATGACCCCGCTGGAAGGCCTGATCATGGGCACTCGTTCCGGCGACGTGGATCCGGCCGTCTGCGACTTCCTGGCCCGCAACAAGGGCATGAGCGTGTCCGAAATCGACACCCTGCTCAACAAGAAGTCCGGCCTGGAAGGCCTGTGCGGCATGTCCGACATGCGCGACATCCATGCAGCCGTGGACAAGGGCGATGAACGCGCCAAGCTTGCTGTGGAGGCACTGACCTACCGCAACCGCAAGTACATCGGTTCCTACATGGCCGTTCTCGGCGATGTGGATGCCATCGTGTTCACCGCCGGTATCGGCGAAAACGACGACATCGTCCGCCTGGAAAGCCTCAAGGGGCTGGAAAAGCTGGGCGTGGTCATCGACGAAGCGGCCAATGCCGGCCGCGCGGGTGAACCCAAGAAGATCAGCGCCGCGGACAGCCCGGTGCAGGTCTGGGTTATCCCGACCAACGAGGAACTTGCCATCGCTCGCGAGGCCAAGAACATCCTCGGGTAAACTTACGGACTCCCGGTCGGCATTGTGCCGGCCGGGAGCCTTTGCATAAGCAACCTTGTAAGACGTAGGTCCCCGTTTGCGGAACCGGCTTTGCGGGTCGGTGGGGGAGAGAGGAACAATGACAGTACAACAAAGAATCGACCTTTTCACGGAAAAGGCCACGGCAGTGTCGGCTGTGGTTGTGGAAGTGGCAAAGCCTGCGGACGCCCTCGACTATGTCGTGGACCTTTGCGGCAAGAAGGAAGCCTGCCAGCTTCTGGCCTCCGGATGTGAAGCACCCCTTTCGGACAAGGCCGAGAAGCTTTGCGAAGCCAAGCGGGATAAGGTGATCGCCGCCCCCGGCTTGGATCCCGAACTTTTCAAACAGCTCAAGACCCGTTGCGACGAGCTGGGCTTTAAGCTCATCGATTCCGGCATGAGAAATCATCTCGCCGGCATTGATATCGGGTTCACGGAAGTGCAGCACGGCATCGCCGAAACCGGTACGCTGGTCCAGGAGTCCAGCAGTGAGGAACTCCGTCTGGCCACCATGGTCAGCGAGATCCACGTGGCGCTCCTGCCCAAGTCCCGCATCGTCGATGACTCCTATGATCTGGAGGAATACCTGCTGGGCGCCATGAAGAACGCACCCAACTATCATGCCTTCATCACCGGGGCGAGCCGCACCGCCGACATTGAGCGCGTGCTGGCCCTGGGCGTTCATGGCCCCCTTGAACTGCACATTCTGCTTCTGGAGGACTAGCCATGCAGACAGCAAAAGATCTCAAGCAATACCGTGAAGAGCTGCACGAGTCCCTGGACAACGAATTCCTGCGGACCATTCTGGACAATTTCGCCGTGGCCTACCGGGCCGGGCGCGCCAACGCCTTCAAGGGCATGGACGTCAAGGGTCTCATCAGCGAAGTGGCCGCCTGCAAGGACGAGGCGACGCTGCATCATGCGGAACTCTACGCCCAGTTCAAGGAAAACGCGGAAAAGGCCGGTGTGAAGGTTCACTGGGCCAAGGACGCCGAAGAGGCCAACCGCATCATCTGCGACATCGCCCGCGCCAACGACTGCAAGAGCGTGGTCAAGTCCAAGTCCATGACAGCCGAGGAAACGCTCCTCAACCACGCCCTGGAGGACGAAAACTTCGAGGTGATCGAAACCGACCTGGGCGAATGGATCATCCAGCTCCGGCATGAAGGCCCCAGCCACATGGTTATGCCCGCCATCCACCTTTCCCGCTTCCAGGTCAAGGATCTGTTCTCCGAAGTTACCGGCAAGGAACAGGAAACCGACATCGACAAGCTGGTCAAGGTGGCCCGCCGCGAACTGCGTCAGAAGTACGTGAACGCGGACATGGGCATCTCCGGCGCCAACTTCGCCGTGGCCGAGACCGGCGGCATCGGACTGGTGACCAACGAGGGCAACGCCCGTCTGGTCACGACCCTGCCCAAGGTGCACGTGGCCCTCATGGGTATCGACAAGCTGGTTCCCAAGCTGCACGACGCGCTGCGCATCCTCAAGGTGCTGCCGCGCAACGCCACGGGCCAGGCCATCACCTCCTACGTGACCTGGATCACCGGCTCCAATGAATGTGCCGTGGGCCCGGACGGCAAGAAGGAAATCCATTTCGTGCTGCTGGACAACGGCCGCAGCGAACTTTTCAAGGATCCGCTGTTCTCCCAGGTCAACCGTTGCGTGCGCTGCGGCGCCTGCGCCAACGTCTGCCCGGTCTACCGCCTGGTGGGCGGCCACAAGATGGGCCACATCTACATCGGCGCCATCGGCCTGATCCTGACCTACTTCTTCCACGGCAAGGACAAGGCCAAGAACCTGGTGCAGAACTGCATCAACTGCGAGGCCTGCAAGGACATCTGCGCCGGCGGCATCGACCTGCCCAGGCTCATCAAGGAGATTCACTCCCGCATTCAGGACGAGGAGGGCCATCCCCTGCCGAGCCTGCTGCTGGGCAAGGTGCTCAAGAACCGCAAGCTGTTCCACACGCTGCTGCGCACCGCCAAGTGGGCCCAGAAGCCCATGAAGGAGAGCGACCAGTTCATCCGCCATCTGCCCATGATGTTCAGCCAGCACGACTTCAAGGCCCTGCCCACCATCGCCGATACTCCGTTCCGCGACATGTGGAAGGACATCAAGCCCGAGGTCAAGGCTCCCAAGCACCGGGTGGCCCTGTTCTCCGGTTGTGTGCAGGACTTCGTGTATCCCGAGCAGATGAAGGCCTGTGTCCAGCTTCTGGGCGACGCCCAGGTGGACATGGACTTCCCCATGGATCAGTCCTGCTGCGGCCTGCCCGTGCAGATGATGGGCGAGATGAAGGCCGCACGCGACGTGGCCGAGCAGAACCTGCGCGCCTTCCAGCACGGCAATTACGATTACATCATCACCTTGTGCGCCTCCTGCGCCTCGCACCTGAAGCACAACTATCCCAAGCTGGTGAAGGGCAACCCTCGTCTGGAATCCCTGGCCATGGAGTTCAGCAACAAGGTCATCGACTTCAGCTCCTTTGCCAACGACGTGCTGGGCCTGGATGCGGAAGGTTTCCGCAAGACCGGCGAAAAGGCCACCTATCACGCTCCGTGCCACCTTTGCCGAGGTCTGGACGTGCATGAGGCCCCGCACAAGCTCATCGAGGCGGCAGGTCTGGAATACGTGGAATGCGATGAGGAAGAGGTCTGCTGCGGATTCGGCGGCACCTTCTCCATGAAGTTCCCGGAACTCTCCAGCGAGCTGCTGAACAAGAAACTCAACAATGTGGAAGCCACCGGAGCCAAGACCCTGCTCACGGACTGCCCGGGCTGCATCATGCAGCTGCGCGGCGGCCTGAAGCGTCGGGGATCGGATATCCAGGTGAAGCACATTGCCGAGGCTCTGGCTGCAAACAAGAAATAGAGCCCGTCGACAATAGCGCATGGGGCCCGGCCGGTTGGACCGCAATCCCTCGAAGCAACGCCACGCTTCCTCCGTTTCCGGACCCTTGTGAAGACCCCCCGCCCTCGGGCGGGGGTCGTAAAAAAGCGCTTTCCCCGGGAAGGGACGGGGGGGCAAAATAGAAGAATTTCATTTGCCGGAAGGGGAGCCCGGCAGGGGGAACGGTTCTTTGAAAACCATGGGGGGATTCCGTGAAGGATTGTGAAAAAAATGTCGGACGGACCACGGCCGTGAAAATGGCCGTCGTCTATTTCGGCATAATCATACTTTTTTCAATTTTTTTGGGGGGCAACCTTGCCCTTAAGGGGATGGATCCGTGGACGCTCTTTGTAAGTCTGCATGTGGGTTCGCTTTTCGCCGGCGGCGTCATGTTTTTCATGGCCCGGAAAGGGGTGGAAGGTCCCGCGAAACGGCTCAATGAGTATGTTGACAAGATCGCATCCGGCGATTACAGCGCCCTGCTTGAGCAAAATTTCACATGCGAATTCAAGGCCCTGAACGAGTCCATCCAGGGCATGGTCGGGCAGCTCAAGGAGAAGCTCGGATTTTCGCAGGGGATTCTGGAAGGCCTGCCCATCGCCATGTGCGTCGTGGACCCGAACCAGCGCATCACGTTCCTGAACCAGGAATGCATGGACATGATGGAATCCTCGGTCCGGCCCGAGGAATACTACGGAAGGAATCTGTCGCAGATCTTTTACAAGGACGACAGGGACGCGCTTATCCTGCACTGCATGCGGGAGAATGAGAAGATCCACAACCGTGAGGCGGTCTTTACCACGGACAGGGGGCGGGACATCAATGTGCTGGCCAACCTGTCCCCGCTGCACGACCTGGACGGCAGGCTCATCGGCGGGTTCTGCATGTATCTGGACATGACCGAGCTCAAGGAGCGCGAGGCCCAGATCGTGGAGCAGAACAATTGCATTTCCGCTGCCGCGGACGAAGCCTCCGGCATTTCGGACAGCCTTGCCGCCGCGGCCGAACAGCTCAGCCGGTCGGTGTTGGCCGCCCGGGACGGGGCCGCGACCCAGCGCGACAGGACCACCGAGACCGCCACGGCCATGGAAGAGATGAACGCCACGGTCTACGAGGTTGCGCAGCATGCCGTTTCCGCGGCGGAAACGGCCGAGCAGACCAAGGAGGAGGCCCAGGAAGGCTCCCGGGTTGTTTCCGAGGTCATCGAGGCCATTACCGAGGTGGAGGCCGATGCCGAAACCCTGAAGCGTTCCATGGAACAGCTCGGCATCCAGGCCGAGGAAATAGGCAAGGTCCTCACGGTTATCGAGGATATTGCCGACCAGACGAATCTTTTGGCCCTGAACGCAGCCATTGAGGCAGCCAGGGCGGGCGAAGCCGGACGCGGCTTTGCCGTGGTCGCCGACGAGGTGCGCAAGCTGGCCGAAAAGACCATGCAGGCCACCTCGGAAGTCGGGGCCGCTATCGCGAGCATACAGGCTGGCGCGACACAAAATGTTCGCGCCACGGAAAACGCCGTCCAGTCCGTCGAGAGGAGTACCGGACTGGCCCGCCGTTCCGGAGAGGCGCTGGAGCGGATCGTTTCCGAAGCCGATGCCACCGCGGACCGCGTGCGCAGCATTGCCGCCGCCGCGGAACAGCAGTCGGCCGCCAGCGAGCAGATCAATCAGGCGACGCTGGAAGTGAGCCGCATATCCCAGGAAACGGACGAGGAGATGCACAGCGCCTCGTCCGCAGTCGAAGAGCTTGCCAATCTGGCGGAAAGCCTGGTGAAGCTCATCGGCGGCATGAAGGAACAGGCCTCGGAAAACGAGGACCAAGGAGAAACAAAATGACCAAGAAGCATATTCGGCCCTGTCCCCTGATGAACGGGGATCCCTGCTGCCTGAACGTGGAGCAGGTGGACGGCATCGAGGTGGGCGGCTCTTGCGGCGCCTGCGGCAACCCCATCAATGTGGAATACAGCAAGGGCGGCCACGTGCGCAGCCGCGCCAAGGCCAAGGCCCGCTGTCCGCTGCTTCCGAGCTAGGTTGCACCGGATGGCCCTGTCTACGGATAAAATCGGTGAGGCCCGCGCCCTCCCTTGTGCTTGCAGAGCGATGGACATGGTGTCCATTCGGCGGGCCTCGCCGTTTTTCGAATCGGTTTTGTTGTTAGGTCGGTTTTAGAGCGTTTATTTTTTGTTTCGAAAGGGTGACGAACCCTTTTTGAAGCATTATGGTAATAATGGGAGGCAAAGTGTCGGTCGTGGACCGGATTTTGCTTGGAACCCCAAGCCTGGGAACGGGAAAGGCAAGGTACACCATGGTCAAGCATATCGTAATGTGGAAACTGAAGGAAACTGCCGAGGGTTCAGACGCGGCCGCCAACGCCGCGAAAATGAAAACCATGCTCGAGGCTCTCAATGGGCGAATTGAGGGTCTTGAGCATCTGGAAGTGAGCGCACGCATTGTGGAAAGCGAACCCGAGTGTCACGTGGTTCTCTATTCCGAGCTTGCAAGCGAAGAGGCGCTCAGTGGATATCAGGTGCACCCGGAGCACCAGGCTTGCGTGGCCTTCATCAAGAAGGTCGTCAGCGAGCGCCGGGTCCTTGATTACACTATTTAGTCTGAGGAAGACTCGAGGAGCACGTCGGGTGGGGTCGGCCCACCAAGCCCTTATCCATGCCGGGAAGGCATCATTGTTGGAGGACTTATTATGACCGTGCGTTTTGATCAGAACAGGCGTCGTTTCATCTGCCGCTGGCAGGAACCGACCCAAGTGGTCATCGACAAGAAGACCGGGACCATCAACCGGTCGCGCGTGATCAGCATCAAGGTGAGTGAAACGGGTAAATTGAACAAGCGGGACTGCAATCGCCATGAAGGCCATCCCATGTACCCGCACATCGACCGTTTCAACAGGAAACTCAACCAGATGAACTACTTCCCGCTCAAGCAGGAAGGTCACAAGTGCTGCTGCTGCGGAACCAGCGAAAGCGTGAGCCCGCACTACGACATCGGCACCAAGACCATCATGTGGTTGTGCACCGAGCACCAGTTCGGGTGCCCCACCGCTGATTGCAATTAGAACTGACGGTTCAGCAAAAGAATAAGGCCCTATCGAAATTATCGGTAGGGCCTTATTCCTTTAGGAGGAGTTTGACGGTTGAAGGGCTTTGTTTTCATTGAATATAGCAAGCAGGGTGCCAGACATGGTTTTCTTGGTTATGTTTCCAAAAATAAATGTGTAACCACTGAATTGTGTTAGGAAAAAATCTGGATCGCCATAAATATCATAGGCGCTCGAAGTTGTTCTGCTATTTTTATTATTATGAGAGTGAAAGTGGGAAATTATCATTTTTGTAAGCCTTGTTTCGCTTTTTGATAAAAATGTCACCGCCGCATGATTTGTTTTTAGAAATTTGCAGAGGCATGGGACAGAAGCCTTTTTATGCGCTAGGGTAAGGAAAAGCCTATTGCAAGGAAGGCTTTCCGGGGAGTGCATATGGTGGAAGAAAGACCGCTGATCGATGAACCGTCCGACGACGACCTGCTCTTTGCGGACGAGGAATCTGCCGATCGCGAGGAAACCGGGCTTTCGGCGTGGAAGCTCATGATTGTGGACGACCAGGAGGACGTGCACAACATGACGCGTCTTGTGCTGGGCGACTTCACCTTCGAGGGGCGCGGTTTGGAATTCCTGAGCGCCTATTCCGGCCGGGAGGCCAAGAAGCTCATTTCCGAGCACCCCGATACCGCCGTGATGCTTCTGGACGTGGTCATGGAGGACAACCAGGCCGGTCTGGACGTGGCCAAGTTCATCCGCGCCGAGGCGTGCAACCGCCTGACCCGCATCATCCTGCGCACGGGCCAGCCCGGGCAGGCCCCGGAACGCAAGGTGGTCACCGAGCTGGACATCAACGACTACAAGCAGAAGACCGAGCTGACGGCACAGAAGCTGTTCACGGCCGTGACCACTGCCATCCGTTCCTTCCGCGACCTCCTGCTTATTGAGGAAGGGCGCAAGAGCATGCACCTGCTTGCACTCTCGGTTGCGCATCAGGTGCGCAACCGCACCGTGGCCATTGCCGGGTTCGCCAACCTGCTGCTGAAGAAGACCCAGGAAAACGGTTCCATCAAGGAGTACATCCGGACCATTCTGGACGAATCAGAGCGCTTGGAGGATATGGTCGGCGCGGTCAATTCCTATGCGGCCATCCGCGAACCCCAGTTGACAACGGTGGAACTGGCCGAAGCCGTGGACCAGGCCTGCGACCGGGCCGATGTCCATGCCCAGCTTCTGGGCAAGAAGGTGTCCTGGGCAAGGAATCTGAACCAGCAGAATGTGGATGCCGATCCGGAATTACTGAGTCGCCTGCTGGACGCCCTGCTGAACAATGCCGTGGATTTCACAGACGAGTCGCCGGTGCGGATCTCGGTATCCGTTCGTGGCGGTGAGGAAGGCTGCCGGGTGGCCGTGGAGGATCACGGCATCGGCATCTCGGAAACCGATCTGCCGCACATCTTTGATCCCTTCTTCTCCCAGAAGCCCCATGGAGCGGGCATGGGCCTTGCCATTGCCCGCAAGGTGGCCGACGAGCACCAGTGGGACATCGTGGTCAAGAGCAGGGCGGGACACGGTTCCACCTTCGACGTCTTCATTCCCAACCGGCTGCCGGTCAGGCGGCCCTCCGAAGAACCCCGCATCGATTGACGGCGGGAGCGCTGAACACGTTGCTCAATCCCTGACGATACGGGTCCCCGAACGGCCCGCCACGGCTTGGTCGATGGAATCGATGGAGCAGATCACGGCTTCCCTTCCTCCGTTCCCGAGGAATTCCAGACAGGCCTCCACCTTGGGGCCCATGCTGCCGGGCGGAAAGGCTCCTGTGGCCAGCAGCCGTCGCGCCTCGCTCGCGGTGACGGTGCCCAGGAGATGCTGTTCGGGCGTGCCGTAGTCGAGGTAGGCACCCTCCACGTCCGTGACGATGCAGAAGATTTCCACGCCGACCTCGCGGGCCAGGCAGGAACTGGCCAGGTCCTTGTCGATGACCGCGTCCACGCCGCAGAATTTTCTGCCCTGGCGGATGACCGGTATGCCGCCGCCTCCGCAACAGATGACAATGAAATCCTGGTCGATGAGGCGCTTGATCTCCCGCTTCTCCACAATGGTTATGGGCCGGGGAGAGGCCACCACCCGGCGCGGTCCCTTGGCGGTCTCGCGCACCGGGTAGGGCGCGCTCAAAGCCTGGTCCTCGCGCAGCACCGGCCCGATGGGCTTGGTGGGATTCCCGAAGCCGGGGTCATTCGCATCCACCACCACATAGCTGAGCAGGCTGACGAGGGGCTTCTGCTCGGCTCCCTCCAGCTCCATGAGTTCCGTATCCAGGGAGGATTCGATCATGTAGCCGATCTGCCCCTGGGTCTGTGCCACGAGGATTTCCAGGGGCAGTTTGGCAGTGTTCTTGGAGCAGCATTCCTGGCGCAAAAGCAGGTCGCCCACCTGCGGCCCGTTGCCGTGGGTGAGGATGATCCGAAAGGTCTGAGACAGACGGGCGACCTGTTTGAGCGGTGTTTTCAGGTTTTCGAACTGCTGTTCGATGCTTCCTTCCTGGCCCTTGCGGATAAGCGCATTGCCGCCAAGGGCCAGGAGCAGGATCGGGGCCAGGGCCATACTATCTCCAGCCGGGCTTGCGTTCGTCCAGCAGGCGGAGCAGTTCGCTTTCCAGGGTCGGGCTGTTGGCGTCGCCGTAGCCGTAGGAAACGCGGGCCGTGGGCTTGCTCACTTCCACCACGCGGGTGAGCTTGGCCGGGGTGCCGAAGAGCACCAGGTCGCAGTCCGTGGCCTCGATGGTGGCCTCGAGGTCCTTGATCTGCTGCGCGCTGTAACCCATGGCGGGCAGGATCGGACCCATGTGCGGATACTTCTTGTACACGTCCGCAATGGAACCCTTGGCATAGGGACGCGGGTCCACCATTTCGGCCGCGCCATATTTCTCGGCCGCGACAGCGCCCGCGCCGAAGCTCATTTCCCCGTGGGTCAGGGTGGGGCCGTCTTCCACCACCAGCACGCGCTTGCCCCTGACCGAGGTTGCCTCGTCCACGGAAACCGGCGAGTTGGCCTTGATGATGGTTGCGCCCGGATTGTGGGTGGCGATGTTGTTGCGCACGGTTTCCACGTCGTTGGGCAGGGCGGTGTCCACCTTGTTGATCACGGCGATGTCGGCCATGAGCATGTTGGTTTCGCCCGGGAAGTAGGTCAGCTCATGGCCGGCCCGATGCGGGTCGAAAATGGTGATGTAGGCGTCGGGCTTGTAGAAGGAGGTGTCGTTGTTTCCGCCGTCCCAGATGATGACGTCGGCTTCCTTTTCGGCCTCGCGCAGGATGGCCTCGTAGTCGATGCCGGCATAGACCACCATGCCCTGGTCCACGATGGGTTCGTATTCTTCACGCTCCTCGATGGTGCATTCGTGCTTGTCGAAGTCCTCGTAGGTGGCGAAGCGCTGCACGGCCTGTTTGGTCAGGTCGCCGTAGGGCATGGGGTGGCGGATGGCCACGACCTTCTTGCCCATATTGCTCAGGATGTCGATGACCTTGCGGGTGGTCTGGGACTTGCCGCAGCCGGTGCGCACGGCGCAGACCGCCACCACGGGCTTGGTGGATTCCACCATGGTGTACTGCGCGCCGATGACCATGAAGTCCGCGCCCAGGGACTGCACCTTGGAGGCCCTGTGCATGACCTCCACGTGCCGGATGTCGGAGTAGGAGAAGGTCACCAGGTCCACCTCGTGCTTCTTGATCAGCTCGCCCAGTTCCTTTTCGTGGTGGATGGGGATGCCGTCCGGGTATCCGTCCCCGCACAGCTCGACCGGATAGCGCCTGCCCTCGATCCCTTCGATCTGGGCCGCGGTGAACGCCACCACCTTGTAGCGGGGGTTGTTGCGGAAATAGACGTTGAAGTTGTGGAAGTCCCTGCCAGCGGCACCCATGATGATGACTTTCTCGACCATTGTTCCTCCGATTCGGGTTTTGCCTTTTCAATATGAAAGAACGAGGCAATTGGTTCGATAAGGGTAGTATGACGTACCACATTTACCGAATCGTGGAAAGCAGGGCTGAAAATGTTTTGCGTTAGTGAAAAATCAACTTTTTCAACCGTCATAGGCAAAACTGATGGAGGGGAGGAGAAACCTCAATGCGCGCGGGACTAGAGATGGACGGTGTTGAGCACCACGGAAAGGGCCTTGAACCAGAATTGTGCCGTGTCCCCGGGGCGCAGGGCCATGTCCCGGGCGGCCTGTCCCGAGATCAGGGCGCAGACCTCGGTGCCGTCCTCCAGCCTGCCCGTGATCTCCGCGACCGCCGGTGATTCCAACACGCGGAGGATGGTGGCCCGCAGCCGGTTGCGGGCGCTGCCCGTCGTTTCGGAATTTCCGGCCATGATGTTGACCAGCGGGGCCTTGATGGTGGCCGCCACCGGGCTGCCCTCGGCCAGGCGCATGCTCTGCAGGCTGTCCGTGGTGATGATGGCGCAGATCTCCACGCCCGATCGCGTGCGCAGGGAGACCTCGGCCATGACCGTATCCGTGACGATGCGTTCCACTCGGCCGATGAACGAGTTGCGGGCGCTGGTGCGCTTGCGCATGTCCTGCTGGGCCAGGCGAACGATGGATTCGACGTCCTGGCTGGTGAACTGCTGGAAACCGGCGGCCAGGTCCAGGGAGGACTGGCCCAGGATTTCCTTGACCACGGCCAGGGGCACGCCGCCCCGGAGCATTTCCACGGCCCGGGTGTTTCGCAGCACGCGCGGGTTGGCCAGGTCCCTGGGCAGGCCGCATTCCTTGCCCCGCGCATAGCAGGTACGTCGCAAATACCCCGGATCGACGTGGAAGAATTCCCCGCGTAGGGCGCAGCCCATGGGACTTGCCAGCATCTCGGACACCGATGCGTTGAGCTCCTCGGGAAGGGGCACTTGCCGGATGGCGTTGCGTCCCTGGATGGCGACCATGGAACGTTCGTGGTCAAACGCCGAGCGGTCGTCTAGGGAAAGGATCTCTCCCAGCCTCGCGCCGGTATGCCGAAGGAGCAGGAAGACCATGTGCAGCCGTTGCCTCGCCTGCATGCTTTTGCCGCCCCGGGCCGCGTTTTTCCAGGCCGTGAAGGCCGCCTCGAATTCCCGCAGCTGGGCGGCCTCGAGATGGCGAACCTCCTGGGATACGCTGAATATGTCCTGGGGAGCCAGTCTGTTCCGGGGGCTTTTGTTGTCACTCATTGCTTGCGGAGATGTCACGGATTTACCTGTTTGCGTGATGCGCTTGCCTTCACGGGCTTCATGAGACAGGCATTGATGCTGGTATACTTGTTTTTTCGCACAAATGGGAGGGGAATTGTATGGGCCTGGTGGTGAGCGTCGGCAAGCGGCTGAAGCACTTTGACGTGCGCATGTCCTTTTCCTGCGCCTGCGGGGAACTGACCGCCGTCGTGGGCCCGTCCGGGGCCGGGAAAACCACCCTGGTTCGCCTGATCGCCGGGCTGGAACGGCCGGACTGCGGCACGGTCACCCTGGGCGGCCGGGTCTGGACCGATACTGCCTCGGGCCGCAGCCTCCCCCTGCAGGAGCGGGGCGCGAGCCTTGTCTTTCAGGACTACACCCTGTTTCCCCATATGAGCGTGCGCAATAACGTGGCCTTTGCGGCCCGGGACATGGAGGTCGCCGAAAGGTACATGGACATGTTCGGCGTCCTGCACCTGGCGGATTCCAGGCCGGGGTCCATCTCCGGCGGCGAACGCCAGCGCGTGGCCTTTTGCCAGGCCCTGGCCCGGGAGCCCCGGCTCCTGCTGTTGGACGAACCCTTTTCCGCCCTGGATATTGCCACGCGGCGCAATGTGCGCAGTCGTCTTCGGGAACTGAAGCGCGAGTTGGGCATTCCCATGGTGCATGTCACCCACGACCTGGAGGAGGCCGCATACCTCGGAGACGCCATCCTGGCCATGGACAGGGGATGTGCGGCCCCGGACTGGCTCGAGCGCCAGATCCGTTTTCATGACAACCCGGAACCAGCGGCCATTCGGGCCGCCTTGTAGGAAATCCCATGAGACTGATTCGTATTGCCGTTGCCGTATGTGTTCTTTTGCTGGGCGCTTCGGGCCTGGCGCAGGCCGATAATCTGGTGCTGGCGTCGGGCGCCGGCTACAAGAAGATGGTCAACGAGCTGGTGGCCGTCTACGAACAGAGGACCGGCCAGACGATAGACCGCCTTTACGGAAACATGGGCCGGGTCGTTGCCTTGTCCAAGGAAAGCGGGCGCGTGGACATCGCCTTGGGCGCCGAGGACTTCCTCAGGAGCGGCGGCCTGGAATTCAGGTCCACCCATATGCTGGGCAAGGGCAGGCTGGTGCTGGCCTATCCCAAGGGAAGCTCCTGTTCGAGCGTGGCGACCTTGGATGATCCCGCGGTCAAGCGCATTGCCCTGCCGGACACCTCCAAGGCCATCTACGGCCGCGCGGCCAGGGAGTTCCTGACCTCCACGGGCAGGCTGCCGGACATCAAACCCCGCCTGGTGGAGGTGGCCACCGTGCCGCAGGTCTTTTCCTACCTTGTGGCGCACGAGGTGGACATGGGCTTCCTGAACCTGACCCACGCCCTGCATGTGCAGGACAAGCTGGGCGGCTACGTGCTGGTGCCGGAAAAGGATTACGAGCCCATCAGCATCGTTGCCGGGGAATTGCAGGGCGGCGGCAAGCATGAGCAGGTCCTGGAATTCTTCCGTTTCCTGGCCACTCCCGAGGCCAAGGCCATCATCAGCAGGAGCGGCCTGTAGGCATGAATGCCCTGGAGGTGCTGCAACAGCCCGAAACCACCGGGCCGCTCTGGCTGACGCTCAAGGTCCTCGCGGTTTCCGGCCTGCTGCATCTGGTCACGGGCGTGCTTCTGGGCTATTACCTGACCGGCCGCCGGAGCCTGGGGCGCGGGGTAATGGATTTCCTGGTCTCCCTGCCCCTGGTCTTTCCGCCCATTGCCACGGGGTTCGTGCTGCTGCTCGTGCTGGGGCGCAGCGGCTGGCTGGGAAGGTTCGCGCCCATGGATATCGTGTTTTCCTTTCCAGGCGTGGTGCTGGCTTCGTTCGTGGCCGGGTTGCCGCTCATGGTCAAGCCCGTGGAGGCGGCCTTGCGCGGCGGTTCCGTGGTGCGTCTGGCCGAGGTTGCGCACATGCTGGGAAAGAGCCCGTGGCGGACCTACTGGCTGGTGCTGCTGCCCAATGTGCGGCGCAGCGTGGCCTCTGGCTGGTTTCTGGCCCTGGGGCGTTCCCTGGGCGAGGTGGGCATCACCCTCATGCTCGGGGGCAACATCATCGGCAGGACCAACACCTTGTCCCTGGAAATCTACAATGCGGTTTTCAGCGGCGAGTTTGAACGGGCCATGGTGCTTGCGGGCATCATAGGCGTTTTTTCACTGACCATCTTCCTTGTGGTCAAGCGGCTTTCCGCCGTGGAGGAATAAGAAATGAATACAATAATGAACAGGGTGCGGGACAAGGTCATTCCCGTCTGGGAAGAGCACGGCCTCATGAACGAGACCATTACGGTCATGGCCGGTCCACTGACCGTGGAGCAGGCCATCGGCACCCCGGACGGCGAGGATTTCCCCATCCAGAAGGGCAAGGAGAAGCTCATGGAGGCCTGCTTCCGGGACGAGCGCGGCCAGGCCTTTACCGATCATTACGGCAACTACAGCGGCACCCTGGCCCAGGTGGTTTCCCTGCCCTTGGACAACAATTTCCATCGGGCCGTGTTCGTGGCCACCCTCAATGCGGTCTCCCGCTCCCTGGGCAAAGCGGAAAACACGGTCCATTGCAAGGACTGCGGCCCCAAGGACTGCGCCCAAAAGCTGCCGGCTTACATTCGTGAAAAGTACGGAAACTGCCGCATCACCCAGGTGGGGCTCCAGCCCGCCATGGCCGAGGCGCTCAACGTCGAATTCGAGCTGCGCCTGCTGGATTTGGACCCCGACAACATCGGCCAGGTCAAGCGCGGGGTGCTGGTGGAAGGCCAGGAAACCGCAGCCGAGGCCCTGGAATGGGCTGACCTCCTGCTGGTGACGGGAACGACCTTTGCCAACGGCACCATCGATCCGTTCCTGTCGGAAAAGCCGGTGCTCTTTTACGGCACCACGATTGCCGGGGCCTCTTCGGTCATGGGTTGGGAACGGTTTTGTCCGCAAAGTACCTGATTTGATGTGATATTGACTGCTTGCCCCTGAGACGGGGCTGTGGCAGAAGAATATGTCCCGTTCTTTCCGGCGTCCTTTTCGGACGGCAGGGGATGGGGCATTTCCTTTCACCATTACACGGACATCGTCGCATGCAGAACCTTCCCTTTCTCCTGGTGGTCCTTTCCTCCGTGGCCCACGGCTACTGGAACTTCCTGTTCAAGCAGGCGCGCAACAAGGATGCCTTCCTCGGATTGAGCAAGCTCATCGAACCCGTTGTCTACGCCATTCCCTTTGCGGTGGCCGTTGGCATGTGGGGGCTGGATCTTTCCTCGCTCTGGTATGTGGCGGGCGGAACCCTGCTTGCCGTGGCCAACTATTGCTGCCTTTCCGGCAGTTACAAGCGGCTGGACTTGACCATTGCCTATCCGGTCTCCCGGTCCAGCACGATCTTCCTGCCGTTTCTCGCCTTGCTGTTTTTCGGGGAACGGATCGACGGTGTCGGCTGGGTCTCGGTGCTGCTGGTCTCCGTGGGGGTGTTCGTTATCCAGCTCAGGAGTCTGCGCTCTCCCCGGTTGGCAGGAGGCGGAGCCGGTTTTGGAGTGGGCATGGCCTTTGCCGTGCTGGCCGCCTTTACCGTGGCACTGTATACGCTCTGGGGCAAGATGGCGGTGCGCCACATGCACCCGTTCATCTACATGTACTGCTACACCCTTGCGTCGAATGTCTATTTTCTGCCCCGGCTCAGGCGGCTGGACCGCAGCGAGGTTGTCCGGGAGTGGCGCTTGAACCGCTGGCGCATTATCGGCGTCGCGGTATTGAACACGCTTTCCTTCGTGCTTATGCTTTTTGCCCTGAACCTGGGCAAGGTCACCTATGTGGGAGCCCTGCGGCAGCTCAGTCTCGTGGTGGGCGCAGGACTCGGCTGGTGCCTCCTGCGCGAGCCGTTCACCATGCCGCGCGCCGTGGGCATCGTGCTGATTATCATCGGCGCCTGCCTGACTTACGTGGCGAAATAAGGCAAGGAACGACGGTTTGTTTTTCACAGATGTTTTGTGGAAAACTGATGAATGGTGCTATTGGTCGCAATGTGAAGACTATTCGATTTGGTTTTCGTCAAAGTCTTGTGGATAAGGTGCGTAGAGAGCCCCGGTTTGCCGTATTTCGCATGGAAGTTACGAAGTGGATAGGCGACTTCTTTCCTCTGGTAATGGTGTCATATTGGGCGGTGTGTGGAATATCGCAGTATGATATGATTTTCTATATTTTGTCTTTCGCATGATTCATTTATAAACTTAATGAAATATTGTTGTCGAACAGCTTGCCGAACTCTGTTGCATTTTTCGTAACATCTTTGATCTGCACGTAATTTACCATACCTGTCATGGGATATTTTTCAATATGCATTGCTGCATTAATTATTTGGTGTAGTGAATCAAAAAATACAACTTTTCTCTTCGTGTCAGCAGAATTCTGGTGTAGGTTGCGAAGTGTTGTATGTGGTGTTTGTTTATATAATGGTTCGTATCGTTTCCCAATAGTTGCAGAGGGCAGGACTCAAAAGGTTGAGACTGTCTGTTGGCAGGTTGGGTGATAGCAAGTTTTTCGGCCGTGGTCGTTGTTGCTGGCGGAACGGTCGCCTTTTCCCGTTTCGGGCATGGAAGGGGTGCCCGGAGCTTCACGCACAAGCGCAAGGAGATACTCTGTGAGTAATTCTATTGGCATGAATACAACGTTCTCTCTTCATGGCGGTTCCGTCAGGTCGAGCGGTGGAGGCAACATCCTTTTAGGGACTGACGGTAATGACGTCCTGACGGCTGCGGTGGATACCGATCTCGTCAAAGGACTTGGCGGTGATGACACCATATACGGATTCCAGGGAGGCATTCCTACCGCAAGCAATGCAACTCTTGATGGCGGTTCCGGGAACGACCTGATCAACGGAGGCGCCGGTGCTGAAATCATTTTTGGCGGTTACGGCGACGATACCCTGAATGGCGGAGCCGGGAATGACGTCATCTACGGATTCCAGGGAAGTGGTTCGCCTGGGGCCAGCGGTGCAGGCAGCGACGTAATGGCTGGCGGCCTCGGCGACGACACACTTTATGGCGGTGCCGGAAGCGATACGTACAAATATGAACTGGGCGACGGCAATGACGTCATACAGGACAGCGGTCCGTCCTCCGACGTGGATACCCTGGTCCTTGGGGAAGGCATCACCACGGATTCCATCACCGTGACCCGTGGTATGACCGAAGATCCCTGGGGCGGGTCTTATGAAGAACCGTATCTTGTCCTCAATTTCGCCGATGGAGGAACAGTCCGTTGGGACGGAAGTGTTGAAAAGGTGAAGTTTGCAGACGGTTCGGTCTGGACTTCCGAGGAAATTTTCGAACAGTACTTTGCTTCAGCTGCCACAGCCGGGGATGACGTAGTCAATGGCTTCGACTTCAGGGATGATGCTATTAATGGTGGTGCCGGCGACGACCAGCTTTATGGTTGGGGTGGGAATGACACTCTTTACGGTGGGACCGGGAATGATGTTCTGAACGGTGATGCCGGAAGCGACCGGTATGAATACAACCTAGGTGATGGGCAGGATATTATTCAGGACTATGCCTCCGACGGCGATGTCAATACGGTTGTCTTGGGAGCGGACATTGACAAGGATTCGGTGAGCGTTTCGCGTCTTTCTCCTTACTCGGAAGACCTGAAGCTGAATTTCAGCGACGGAGGCAGCCTGCAGTTGACGGACGGCATCAACTCCGTATTGCTCGCGGACGGAACCTCCTGGAGTTATGATGAACTGAAGCAACGTTACCTGGATCAAGCCGGAACCGATGGTGATGACAGCATACGCGGCTTTAATGGCGACGATACGCTATCCGGCGGCAAGGGTGACGACACGCTTGTTGGTTCCTACGGCAGCGATACCTATCTCTACAACCTCGGCGACGGCAACGATATCGTCCGGGATGGAGGCTATTCCTCCATCGACGTGGATACGCTGGTACTTGGTAATGGTATCGACAAGGAAAATGTCACGGTCACCCGCACTTCTCCTTACTCCAGTGAGTTTGTTCTTCATTTTGTTGACGGTGGTTCCGTCCAGGTCGATAGCCGTCTGGAGCAGATTCAGTTTGCCGACGGAAGCACATGGTCCCAGGAAGATTTACAGCAGCAGTATCTCGCACAGGCCGGAACCGACGGCAAGGACTACATATGTGGCTTCAACGATAGAGACGACACCATTGCCGGGGGGAAGGAAGACGACACCCTTGAAGGCCTGAGTGGTAACGATAAATACGTATATAATCTCGGTGACGGCAACGATATTATCCAAGAATGGTGGGGCGGTGGGAACGATACCCTGGTTTTCGGCGATGATATCACTCTCGATTCCCTTTCCGTGGCAAAGCCGGATGACAATGGTTCCCAGCTGGTGATAACCTTGGCGGATGGCGGCACCGTAACCCTGGATGAAAACGTCGAGGGTGTCCGTTTTGCCGACGGTACCACCGCCACCTATGAAGACCTCCTTATCCTGAGCCAACCCAATGTGCTGTTGGGCACTGACGGAAATGACAGACTTCGCGCCCTGATCGATACGGACATTGTCGACGGCCTTGCCGGGGATGACACGATCTACGGGTACCGGGGTGAAGGCAATGCCGTGCATAATGCGGCCCTCATGGGTAATGACGGCAATGATGTAGTTGTCGGCGGAGCCGGCGCGGAAATCATTTATGGTGGCATGGGCGCTGATACCCTCCGAGGCAATGGTGGCGACGACGTCATGTATGGTTTCCAAGGTGCCTCCATTCATGGCTACCCGACGGCATCCAGTAATGCGGGTGGGGATGTGTACGACCCCATGACCGGGGAAGTGATCACTGGCGGAAGCTTCAGCCTGAATTCCGAGTCCGCAGCCAGTGGCGCTGATGGCGGCGATTATATGGACGGCGGAGCCGGAAACGATACCATGTTTGGTGGCGCCGGAAACGATACTATGCTCGGCGGCGAAGATGACGATCAGTTGTTTGGTGAGGCCGGCGACGACAAGCTCTACGGCGGCAACGGCCAAGACGTCCTTTCCGGCGGTCAGGGTTCGGACACCCTTATCGGCGGCAACGGTAACGATATTTTGTTTGGAGGACATGGGACGGCCAGTAACGCAGGCAGCTCCGTGTTCGACGGCGACATGGCCGGTGCAGAGGCCGGTATCTCCTTCAGCCTGAACTCCGAATCCGCAGCCAGCGGCGCTGACGGTGACAACTACCTGAACGGCGGGGCCGGCAACGACACGCTGATTGGCGCTGACGGCAATGATCGCCTTATCGGTGGAGATGATGACGACAAGCTGTATGGGCAGGCGGGTAACGACTACCTGAATGGCGGCGACGGCAACGACCTGTTGGAAGGCGGTCTTGGCGACGACAAGCTCTACGGCGGCAATGGCGATGATACGTTGATCGGCGGTCCGGGGAGCGATACCCTGAGCGGCGGCAACGGCAACGACCTGTTGATAGCAGGGCAGTCTTCCAGCAATGCGGGCAGTGCCGTGTTTGACGGAGACATGGCCGGTGCCGTATCCGGTGTCTCCTTCAGCCTGAATTCCGAATCCGCAACCAGCGGCGCTGACGGTGACAACTACCTGAACGGCGGGGCCGGCAACGACACGCTGATTGGCGCTGACGGCAATGATCGCCTTATCGGTGGAGATGATGACGACAAGCTGTATGGGCAGGCGGGTAACGACTACCTGAATGGCGGCGACGGCAACGACCTGTTGGAAGGCGGTCTTGGCGACGACAAGCTCTACGGCGGCAATGGCGATGATACGCTGATCGGCGGTCCGGGGAGCGATACCCTGAGCGGCGGCAACGGCAACGACCTGTTGATAGCAGGGCAGTCTTCCAGCAATGCGGGCAGTGCCGTGTTCGACGGCGACATGGCCGGTGCCGTATCCGGTATCTCCTTCAGCTTGAACGCCGAATCCGCAGCCAGCGGCGCGGACGGCAACAGCTATTTGGCCGGCGGCAACGGCAATGACACCTTGCTTGGCGCGAGCGGCAACGACACGCTCATGGGCAATAATGACGACGATGAGCTCTACGGCAAGGATGGAAACGACGTGCTGAACGCCGGGGACGGCAACGACCTGCTTGATGGCGGGCTTGGCGACGACAAGCTCTACGGCGGCAATGGCGCGGATACTCTGTCTGGAGGGCTTGGAGCAGATACTTTGAGCGGTGGCAGTGGTGATGATGTGCTTTATGCCAACAAGGAGGTCGTTGATCCTTGGTTCATGGAGTACGACTATGAAAACAACAGCCTGAACGGTGGTGATGGAAACGACACCCTGCATGGCTCCATGGGCAACGATACGCTTCTCGGTGGTAACGATGATGACGTGCTTTACGGCCAGGAAGGCAACGACTACCTGAACGGCGGCAACGGCAACGATCTGCTGGAAGGTGGCCTTGGCGATGACAAGCTCTATGGCGGTAACGGTAATGATACCCTGATCGGCGGTGCAGGTAACGACACGCTTGTGGGTGGTGTCGGTAACGACGTCTACCGTTTTGGCATAGGCGATGACAGTGATACAATTGTGGATACCGAAGGCAGCGATTCGATTCTGTTCGGTGAAGGTGTTGGGGCGGATGACCTGTTGTTTGCTCGCGACGGCAACAGCCTTACCATAGGGATCATAGGTACGGACGACAGCCTGACAATCAAGGGATGGTATGCGAACGCCAATAATCAGGTGGAGGAATTCCATCTCAGCGACGGCAGCGTGCTCATGGCCGGACAGGTGCAGTCCCTTGTGGACGCCATGTCGGCCTACACGCCGAGCTCTGCCGGCGTCCTGACCGTGCCCAACGAGATACAGGACGATGTCCAGGCCATCATCACGGCCAACTGGCAGAAGTCCTAAGACAGAACAGACAAAAAGGGGCCGTCTTCGGGCGGCCCCTTTGTTTTTGGGGATGGTACTCCGGCAGCCGTTGCGGCCGATGGTTCACAAAGCGATGAAATTCCCTTAAAACAACCGTTATCGATTCCGGGTGGGGACCTGCGTATTTTTCTGTTCGGAAGAGGAGCCCCGATTCGAAAACAGATATTTTTGACGGACGCGATTCTGTATTTGTTTTGAAAGAGCTCTCCATTTTTTAGCCACAGCTAACAATTATAAAGATTTGAATGACCAACGATAAGAATCAGACCAATGCGGGTGGGGCGGAAAAGGAACAGCCGGTGGATACCGGCCTCGTATCCCTGATACTGCTGGCACGCTATCACGGGGTGGCCGCCGATCCCGAAGGCATTCGCCACAAGTTTTCTCCTCCGGGCGAGCCCATGCAGGATGTGGACATCATGCGCGCGGCCAGGGTCCTGGAGCTCAAGGCCAAGGTGCTGCAGCGCGACTGCGCCACCCTTGCCAAGGTGCCCTTTCCGGCCATGGCCCAGATGCAGGACGGGACCTGGCTCATTCTGGGCGGGGCAGGGGAAGAGGACGTGCTCACCCAGGTTCCGGGCGAGCGGGGCGTCCAGAAGATCCCATTGGCCGAATTCGAGGAACGCTGGTCCGGCAAGCTCATGCTCATCACCAAGCGCAGCGTGCTGCCCGACGCCCTGCGCCAGTTCAACATCACCTGGTTCATCCCCGCGCTTCTCAAGTACAAGCGGCTGTTCGGCGAGGTGTTGCTGCTTTCCTTTTTCCTGCAGCTCTTCGGGCTGGTGACGCCGCTCTTCTTCCAGGTGGTCATCGACAAGGTGCTGGTGCACAAGGGGCTGACCACCCTGGACGTGCTGGCCATCGGCCTCATGGTCATCTTCGTATTCGAGGTGGTCATGGGCGGCCTGCGCACCTGGCTTTTTTCCCACACCACCTATCGGGTGGATGTGACGCTCGGGGCCAAGCTCTTTTCGCATCTTGTTTCCCTGCCGCTGGCCTATTTCAACGCCCGCCGCGTGGGCGATTCCGTGGCCCGCGTGCGCGAGCTGGAAAACATCCGGCGCTTCCTGACCGGTTCCACCCTGACCGTGGTGCTGGACCTGATCTTCACCTTCGTCTTTCTCGTGGTCATGTTTTTCTACAGCTGGCAGCTCTCCTTTCTGGTGCTGGGCATAATGCCCTTTTACATCGGGCTGTCCGTGTTCGTGACCCCGGTGCTGCGCCGCCGCCTGGACGAGAAGTTCCAGCGCGGGGCCGAGCAGCAGGCCTTTCTGGTGGAGACGGTCAACGGTGTGCAGACCCTGAAGTCCATGGCCGTGGAACCCCAGTTCCAGCGCCGTTGGGAAGATTTGCTGGCGGGCTATGTGAAGTCGGCCTTCCGCACCGACAACCTGGGCAACTTCGCGGTGCAGGCCACCACCTTCCTGAGCAAGCTCTCCACGCTGCTCATTCTCTGGATCGGTTCCCGAGCGGTCATCGACGGTGACCTCAGCGTGGGCCAGCTCATCGCCTTCAATATGATGGCCGGACGCATCAACGGGCCCATCCTGCGGCTTTCCAAGGTCTGGCAGGACTTCCAGCAGGCCGGGGTTTCGCTCCAGCGCCTGGGGGACATTCTCAACAACCCCACCGAACCCGGCTACAATCCCAACCGTTCCACACTTCCGGCCCTGGGCGGGGACATCAAGTTCGAGAACATCAGCTTCCGCTACCGTTCGGATACTCCCTTCGTGCTTACGGACGTGGGCCTGCACATCAGAAAAGGGGAGACCATCGGCATCGTGGGCCGGTCCGGGTCGGGCAAGAGCACGCTGACCAACCTGGTGCAGCGCCTGTTCGTGCCGGAAAAGGGCCGGGTGCTGGTGGACGACATCGACCTGACCCTGGTGGACACGGCCTGGCTGCGGCGGCAGGTGGGCGTGGTGCTGCAGGAGAACATGCTTTTCAACCGCTCCGTGCGCGACAACATCGCCCTGGCCGACCCGGGCGCGAGCATGGACCGCGTGGTGCAGGCCGCCCAGTTGGCCGGGGCACACGATTTCATCCTGGAGCTGCCCGAGGGCTACGACACCATCGTGGGCGAGCACGGCACCGGGCTTTCCGGCGGCCAGCGGCAGCGCATCGCCATTGCCCGCGCGCTCATGACCAATCCGCGCATTCTCATCCTGGACGAGGCCACCAGCGCGCTGGACTACGAATCCGAGCACATCATCCAGCAGAACATGGCCGCCATCTGTTCGGGCAGGACCGTGCTGGTCATTGCCCACCGCCTGTCCACGGTCAAGGATTGCGACCGCATCGTGGTGGTGGAGAAAGGGCAGATCGTCGAGTCCGGCAGCCATGATCAGCTCGTGGATACCGGCGGCTACTATTCCAAGCTGTGGCAGTATCAGTCCAAGGGACGTGGGGAGGCCGTGCAATGATCGGCAGAATGAAAGACAAGGTTGCCCGTATCTCCGAGGCCGCCAGGGGCAAGGCCCGCGAGTGTCGGTTTAGCCAGCCCACCACGGAAATGGAATTCCTGCCCGCAGCCCTGGAGGTGGTGGAAACCCCGCCTTCGCCCATTGGCCGGGCCACGGCCTGGTGCATCATGATTCTGGTTGTGCTCATGGTCTTCTGGGCCGTTCTGGGCAAGACCGACGTGGTTGCCGTGGCCGAGGGAAAGATCATTCCCAGCGGCCGGGTCAAGACTATCCAGCCCCTGGAGAGCGGGGTGATCACCAAGATCAACGTTCATGAGGGCCAGCTGGTCAAGGCGGGCGACCTGCTTATCGAACTGGATACCACCACCAGCGGCGCGGACGTGGAGCGGCTTCAGGGGCAGCTCAACGCATCCCTGCTGGAGGAGGCCCGGCTGGAAGCCTTGCTGAGCTGGGATCCTGAAAGCGGGGGGATGCCAGAGCTTGTCGTTCCCGAAGGGGCCAAGCCTTCGGATGTCATGCAGGAGAAACGTTACCTGGGCCAGGACGCCAAGGCCCTGCTGGCCAAGCTCAACGGGTACGACAACGAGGTCCGCAGGCTGACGGCCAAGAGACAGGCTGCCGCGCATACCGTGGAGAAGCTCAAGGAACAGTTGCCCATCATCACCAAGCGGGCCAACGCGCGAAAGAAGCTTTACGACCAGGATGTGGGGTCGGAAAACGACTGGCTACAGGTGGAGTCCGAGCGTATCGAGATCGTTCAGAACCTCAAGACGGAAGAGCAGGAACTGGCCGAGGCCGAGGCCTCCATCGACGTGGCTCAGGAACAGCGGCTTCAGGCCCTGTCCGAATACAGCCGCGACCTGCTGGAGGACAAGACCACGGTGTCCACGGAAGTGGATTCCCTGACCCAGGAGCTCAAGAAGGCAGCCCACAGCGATACGCTGCAGCGCATCACCGCACCCGTGGACGGCAAGGTCATGAAACTGGCCGTGCATACCATCGGGGGCGTGGTCACCCCCGCCCAGGAGCTCATGACCCTGGTGCCCCGGAATTACCAGTTGGAGATCGAGGCCAAGGTCAAGAACAAGGACATCGGATTCGTGCGTGAGGGACAGGAAGTGGGCATCAAGCTGGAGGCCTTCCCGTTCACCGAATACGGCACCCTGGACGGCACCGTGCAGTCGGTTTCCGGAGACGCCATTCAGACCGAGGAGGGCGACCTGTATTTCCTGGCGCGTGTGGGCATGAAGCAGAGCCACATCATGGTCAACGGCAGGCGCGTCAACCTGACGCCCGGCATGCGCGCCACGGCCGAGGTCAAGATCCGACAGCGGCGTCTCATCGAGTTCTTTCTTTCTCCGCTGCTCAAGTACACCAGCGAGAGCATGAAGGAGCGGTAGACGCCTAAACTTCAGTGAAGCTCTGTTTACAGATGCATGAGTGAAAAGGCCGAGGGGAAAACCTCGGCCTTTTTTGTGCCTGCCATGGGGACATAAAAAAAAGGGCTTCCGAAATATCGGAAGCCCTGGCGCCGGAGAGCCGTGGACACGATTAGAGGAACATGTACACGGCCGCCAGCCCGGTCAGGGACATGGTAATGGTGTACGGAAGAGCCAGGAGAACCATGCGCCCGTACGACAGACGGATGACGGGCGCAAGAGCACTTGTCAGCAGGAAGAGGAAGGCCGCCTGGCCGTTGGGGGTCGCCACGGACGGGATGTTGGTGCCCGTATTGATGGCGACGGCCAGTTTGTCGAAGTGCTCCATGATCTCCTTGACCTGTACGGCGGCGCCCTGCGGCAGGGTGGAAAGTACATCCGCCCGCGCCACATGGGCGTCCGTCAACCTGTCCATGAGTGCTTGGCCACTCATGCCTATCCCGGGGATGGCGTCCAGCACGTGAACAAAGTGAAGTTTGGTTTCCGAAATATAGACGGTGGCCACGAAGACGTTGTCCGAAATGGAGGACAGCAGTCCGTTGGCAACATAGTAGGCTGCAAGCTGGCTGTGCCCTTGCAGGCCCAGCACATACCCGATGATCGGGGCGAACAGCTCCTGGGAATGGATCACGGCCACCACGGAGAAGAAGACCACCAGCAGGGCCGTGAACGGCAGGGCCTCTTCAAAGGCGTGGCCGAGCTGATGCTCCTCGGTGATGCCCGTGAACGAGGTGAGCAGCACGATGACCGAGAGGCCGATGAGACCCACTGCCGCGAGGTGAAAGGCCAGGGCCGCGATGAGCCAGATGCCGGTGACGGCCTGGATGACCAGTTTGATCCTGCCGCGCTGGCCCTGCTTTTCCTCCATCTGTATGGCGGTTTCCAGCAGGAAGGACCGGATGTTGCCCGGCAGTTGCGCGCCGTAACCAAAGAGCCCGAATTGCTCCACGGCGAGGCAGGTCAGCATGCCCACCACGAGAACGGGCATGGTCACGGGCATGGCGTGCAGGAAGAACGGGATGAAGTGCCAGCCCATTTCGCCGCCCACCAGCAGGTTCTGCGGCTCGCCCACCAGGGTGCAGACCCCGCCGAGGGCCGTGCCCACCGCGCCGTGCATCATCAGGTTGCGCAGGAACTTGCGGAATTCGCGCAGCTCCTCGCGGTTCTTTTCCTTGATGCTGTCGTCCGAGCTCAGGTCGTGGGTGTCCCCGTAGCCCTTGCCGGAAACGAACCGGTGATAGACATTGTAGAAGCCGTAGGCCACGGCCATGATTACCGCCGTCACGGTCAGTGCGTCGAGGAATGCGGAAAGGAACGCGCCCGCGAAGCAGAACAGCAGGGCGATGGCCTTTTTGGAGCGGATGCGCACCAGGATGCGGGTGAAAGTGAACTGCAGGAAGTCCTTCATGAAGTAGATGCCCGCCACCATGAAGATCAGCAGCAGGATGACCTCAAAGTTCTTGTGGGCCTCGTGGTAGACCGTTTCCGCAGTGGTCATGCCCAGGGCAACGGCTTCGAGCGCCAGCAGGCCGCCCGCGGGAAGCGGGTAGCATTTCAGGGCCATGGCCAGGGTGAAGATGAATTCCGCGATCAACGCCCAGCCCGCGATGAACGTCCCGGCGGTGTACATGAGCACCGGGTTGAGGATGAGAAAGGCCACAATGACCAGCTTGTACCAATCCGGCGCATCGCCGAGAAAGGTTTTCGCAAAGGTTTGCGTCAACGAAGGTTTCATTCCGATCTCCTTGAATCACCAAAAACTGCCCCGAGGACGGGGCAGGGCCCCAGTTTCGGCGGCAGTTGCATGATGAGCAGCGTGTATGTCGTCTGTTCCGGGCTTTCGAGGGTCCGGAAGGCCGGGCGCAGGACGTCCTGCGCCCGGCTCAAGTCTAGTAGAAGAGCATCAGCGCGGTAATCATGACCACCATGTAGATGACGGTCATGCCTGCGCCGCTGCGCACATAGTCTATGGTCCGGTATCCGCCGGGCCGCATGATCAGGGCGTTGACCTGGTGGGTCGGCAGCACGAAGGTGTTGGACGCCGCCACGGCAACGGTCAGGGCCGCCACGCGCGGGTCCACCCCGGCGTTGATGGCCATGTTCATGGACAGCGGCACCAGCAGGACCGTTGCACCCACGTTGGATGCGACCAGCGTGAAGAACGAGGTCAGGATGCCGATGACCGTGAGAAGCACCACCGGCGTCGGCGTGCCCAGGGCGGCCATGATGCTGTCCGCGATGAACTTGGCGGCGCCGGTGTTCTCGAAGGCCATGCCCAGCGGAATCAGGCCGCCCAGCAGGAAGACCGTCATCCAGTCCACGGACTGGTAAGCCTCGTCAATGGTCAGGACCTTGGTGAGCACCATGCCCAGCGCGCCTGTCAGGAGCGCAATGGAAAGCTGGACGTGGAAGCCCAGGATCATGACCAGGGCAATGCCCAGCCAGAGCAGGGCCAGCTTCGCCTTTTCCGTGCGCAGCAGTTCGCCCTTGATGGTCTCGGTGAAAACGAGGTCCGGCAGCCCCTTGAGCATGTGGAACATTTCCCAGCGCCCGTGCAGCAGCAGGGCGTCGCCCGGTTCGATGACGATATCGATGAGGCCGCTGACAAAGAGCTTGTCACCCCTGAAGATGGCCAGAGGGGAAACCTGGAAGCGTTCCCTGATCCGAAGGTCGGCCAGGGTCTTGCCCATGAATTCCGAGCGGGGCGTCACGATCCCTTCCATGATCCCCGCGTTGTTGGGAGAGAGTTCCTCCGCGAAAGACGTCAATTCAGGTTGGAGGGCCCAACCCATGTCTTCCGCCATGTGTTCGACGAATTCCCCGGGACCGACCACAACAAGATGGTCGCCGGGCTGTATGGTTTCCTGCGCGTTGGGGGCGAACAGGTGGCTGTTGCCTCCGTTCCTGGCGATAGCCACCAGGGTGCAGAAGTATGTGGGCCGCAGCGCCAGTGCGCGGAGCGGCTCGTCCCGTTCCCAGGTGTCGGGAACGTGCAGTTCGAAGAGCGAGCCCACGTTGCTGTAGGTGCTGGCCAGCACGGACGACATGGGGCCGGAGTTTTCATCCTCGGCCCTGTTGGGCAGTATGAAACGGCCAAACAGGATGAAGTAGACCAGAGCCGCCGCAATGAGCAGCAGGCCCACCGGGGTGACGCTGAACAGGCCGAAGGCTTCGTAGCGCGTTCCGCCCACCACCATGAGGTCGTTGAGCAGGATGAGCGGGCTGGAGCCCACCAGGGTGAGACAGCCGCCGATGATGGCGCAGAAGCCCATGGGCATGAGCAGACGTCCCACGGGAACGCCCGTCTGATTGCCGATGCGCTTGGCCGCCGGCAGGAACAGGGCGGCGGCGCCGATGTTTTGCATGAAGCCGGAAATGATAGCCACTGTTCCGGCGATGAGGGTCATGATCCGTGATTCGCTCTTGCCTGCGAAGCGGAGAATGATGCGGGCCATGGAGTTCATGACGCCGGTCTTGTCGAGTCCCGCGCCGATGATGATCACCGCGATGATGGAGACCACGGCGTTACTGCTCAGTCCGCTGATGGCCTGTTGCGGCGTGACCAGACCCAGCAGGGGCAGGAGCACCATCATGATGATGCCCACGACATCGACCCGGACCCATTCGAAGATGAACAACAGGACAGCAAAAAAGAGCACGGCCATAACCGTAATGATTTCGGGGGTCATGTTAAGTCCTTGCGATTACTGAAAGTGAAACGTTGCGGGTCCTGCCCTATTTGGCCCGCAACGTTGCACGGGTATAGACGGGAATGACCTTCCTGTTTTTGCAGGTCACGACGGTATCGTCCATGACGTAACGGAAACGGGCGTCTTCCTGGTGCATGGTTCCGATGACGGTTTCCTCGTCACCGTGACGCACTTCATGGGAAAAGAGCAGCCCTGCCGTGGTGGCCCGGTCCGAGAACCTGTCGATGTTTTCCTTGGCCCTGGCCTGGAATCCGTCGAAGTCCCTTCCGGTGGTATCGAGGTTGAGGGCGACCAGGTCGCTCCGTGTCTTGGCGGCCATGTCTATGGCATAATCCATGACGCCGTCGGAAAAAGCGTATCCCTTACAGACGACAAGGATTTTGCAGCGGGTGCGTTCGCTCCGCACGGCCTGGGTTTCGTTTGATTGCTGTACGCTCTCGGCAGTTGCTCCGCGGGTGCCGACGAGCCGTTTGATGAGTGCCATCATAGAACATCCTCCTGATGTTTCCGTGAAGTGCTGTTCGCGGCCGATGACCCACGCTCCCACATGACAGGTGTTGCAGTTTGTCTCGGCCATTGCCTCGTAATGCCTGTTCACCATGTTTTTTACAGCGCTGAAGAGAGCCATGCCTTACTCCTCTTTTTTGGGGTTTGGAGATAATGTCTCTGCCTCTCGAAGCTCTTATGATCAAAACGCATGCCAAGACTTTTTTTACTGTTAACATATTGAAATTACATGATTGAGTTTTTGTTTTGCGAGTGATGTGCCTTTGAGGTGATGCGTATTGCAACGGCGTATGGGGCAAGCGCCGGCCTGGAGCGGGAACTCGGCGGAAAAATGAAAAGCAGGCTGTTTCAGAATGCAACGGTGGAAAAGGGTACTGATATATATAGTAGAACCGTGGGGTGGAAAACAGATGTGTTCGGCATGATTAAATTGAATTGTTCATTTTTTCTCAAAATATATCATTTTATATTTCAATATATTGGCATTGGTGTTTTTCGTCGGAGAGCCCCGGCTGCTCCTGTTCGGGAGCTCGGTTGGGGGAACGGGCGGCAGGCGTTGCAATGTGCAACCTTAACAGGCTGACGGCGGCGTGATATATAAGAATGATTAGCAAAAGCCGTGGCGGGCGCTCGGATCAGCCGGTCACGTTTCTTTGGATACCGACAGCATGCCGGGAGGCGAAAGAGAATGGGCTGGTTCAATATCAGAAAAGGGACTGCTTCGGACAATGCGCCTCGGGAAGGGGAAGACCTGGAACAGCGGCAGAAACAGGCGCCGCCTCCTGCCGAGCATGAGCTGCTGCGCCACAGGCTGGAGGATGCGGGGCTGCCGGACGAAATCCACGAGGCCGCGCTCGCCGAGTGCGAGAGGATGGCCGGGACCGATCCCTCGTCTCCGGAATACGCCATCGGGTTCAACTATCTCGAATTTCTTCTTTCCCTGCCTTGGAACACCACGACCAAGGATGATCTGGACATCATCCGGGCGGAAAACGTGCTCAATGCGCGACACCATGGCCTGCAGCGGGTCAAGGACCGGATTCTCGAATTCCTGGCGGTGAAGAATCTGCGCGGGAAACACACCCCCACGATCCTGCTGGTGGACGACGAGGCCATTGCCCGCGAGAACCTGACCATTGTTTTCGAGAACGACGGGTATGAGGTCACCGCCGTGGCCAACGGGCTGGAAGCCGTGAAGGCCATGGAGAAAAAGCCCTCGGACGTGGTCGTCTCGGACCTCAAGATGGACGGCATGGACGGGCTGGAACTGCTCAAGGTCTTGCGCAAGCGCTGGCCGGACACCAAGGTCATCATGCTGACCGGGTATGCAACGGTCAAGACGGCCGTGGACGCCATGCGTCAGGGGGCCGACCAGTATCTGGGCAAACCCGTCAACCTGACCAAGCTGCGGGCCCTTGTGCAGGAGATGCTGGAGCAGAGCCTGCGCGCGCAGCAGTTGCACGGTCCGGTGCTTTGTTTCACCGGCCCTCCCGGCACCGGGAAGACCTCCATCGGAAAGGCCATTGCCGAAGCTTTGGGAAGGAAATTCTTTCGACTGTCCCTAGCCGGGCTGCGTGACGAGGCCGAGCTGCGGGGTCACCGGCGGACCTATGTGGGCGCAATGCCCGGGCGGATCCTGCAGGGCATCCAGAAGGCGGGAGCGAGGAACCCCGTCATCATGCTGGATGAAATGGACAAGGCGGTGCAGGATTTCCACGGGGACGCCACGGCCGTGCTGCTCGAACTGCTCGACCCCGAGCAGAACGCCGCTTTTGTCGACCACTACATGGGCTTGCCCTTTGATCTTTCGGGTGCGCTGTTCATCTGCACGGCCAACGCGGTGGAGCGGCTCCCGGCGCCGCTGCGCGACCGTATGGAAGTGATCGAGTTCTCCAGCTACACCCGGCCGGAGAAATTCGAGATCGCCACCCGCTATCTCATACCCGAACAGCTTCGGCAGCACGGGCTTGACGACCGGCTGGTGAGCGTGGAGCCGGACGCGGTGACGGCCATCATCATGCATTATACCCGCGAGGCAGGGCTGCGGGGACTGCGCAAGCAGCTGGCCTCATTGTGCAGGAAGCTGGCCCGGCAGGTGCTTTCGGAAGGAGGCAAGAGCCTGGCGGTGGATGCGGCCATGGCCGAAAGGCTGCTGGGGCCGCCGCCGTACTCTTCGACCTCGGCCCAGACAGAAGCCAAGGTCGGCCTGGCCACCAGCCTGGTCTGGACCGAAAACGGCGGGGAGATCATTTTTGTGGAGACCGCCAGGATGCAGGGCAGCAAACAGCTCATTCTGACGGGGTCCCTGGGCGAGGTGCTTCGGGAATCGGCCCAGACCGCCCTTAGCTTCATCCGCAGCCACGCGGAACATTTCGGCATTGCCCCGGACTTTTTCGAATCCTCGGATATTCACGTGCATATCCCGGCCGGAGCCGTCACCAAGGAAGGCCCGTCCGCCGGGGTGGCCATCACCCTGGCGCTTCTTTCCCTGCTGACCGACAGGCCGGTTCGTCGCGATGTGGCCCTGACCGGGGAGCTTTCCCTGCTGGGGGAAGTCCTGCCCGTGGGCGGCATCCGGGAAAAGCTCATGGCCGCGCAGCTGGCGGGAATCTCCACCGTGATTCTGCCCAAGGGATGCGCTGCGTCCGTGGCTTCCATGGAGGACGAGGTGGTGCAGGACCTTGAGGTGCACCTGGTTTCCACCATGGAGGAGGCTGCGGACATCGCGCTGGAAAACGAAGTTATTCCAGATCGTAACGCTTGATCTTTCGCCAGAGGGAGACCCGGTCTATCCCGAGAATGCGCGCGGCCTGGGTCTTGTTTTCCCCGGATGCGGCCAGCACCTTGCGGATATGGGCCTTTTCCACGTCCTCCAGGGTGGCCAGCGGCGCGTCGGTCTGGGCGTCGCAGACATCCCTGGGCAGCAGGTCCGGCGTGAATGTGGAGCCCTGGCCCAGCGCCAGGGCGCGCTGCACGATGTTTTCCAGCTCACGCACATTGCCCGGGAACGGGTAGCGCATGAGGATGTCCAGGGTGTCCTGTGCGATTGAGGTGATGGTCTGGCTGGGCTGCCTGTGTTTTTCCAGGAAATGGCCGATGAGGATGGGAACGTCCTCCCGGTGCTCCCGCAGCGGGGGAGCCTGGAGGGTGACCACGTTGAGGCGGTAGTAGAGGTCCTGGCGGAAGTCACCCTGTTCCACCAGTTCGCGCAGGTCGCGGTTGGTGGCGGCCACCACCCGGATGTCCACGGGGATTTCCTTTGTCCCGCCCACGCGCAGGAAGGTTCGTTCCTGGAGCACTCGCAGCAGTTTGACCTGCATGTTCAGGGGCAGCTCGCCGATTTCGTCGAAAAAGACCGTGCCGCCGTCCGCGACCTCGAGAATTCCTTTCTGCCCCCGGTTGGCCCCGGTGAAGGCCTCTTTCTCATGGCCGAACAATTCCTTGTCCATGAGTTCGGCCGTGAAGGTCCCACAGTTGATGGCCATGAACCGTTCCTCGGAGCGCTGGCTCAACTGGTGGATGCCCTGGGCCACGAGTTCCTTGCCCGTCCCGGTCTCTCCCTGGATGAGCACGTTGCAGTTCATTTGGGCCAGCTGCCGTACGGTTTTCTTGAGCCGGACAAAGGAGTCGCTCTGGCCCACGAAGGGAAAATCGTTCTTGCCCTGGGCCACGATCTCCCGGAGCCGCAGAACCTCCCTGGAAAGGGCCTGCCGCTCCAGGGCCTTGGTCACCTGGAGGCGCAGCTCTTCGAGGTTGATGGGTTTCTCTATGTAAGAGTGCGCCCCTTTCTGCATGGCCTGCACCGCGTTCTGGACCGAGGCGTGGCCCGTCACCACGATGACCTCGGTGGAAGGGTGCTGGGCCCGGGTGCGCTCCAGCAGGGCGATGCCGTTGACTCCGGGCAGCATCAGGTCGGTGATGACCAGCTCGTAATCCCGTTTCTCGAGTTCCTGCAGTCCTTCTTCGGCGGAGATGACGGCCGTGACGGTGTGGCCCTCGTTGCCCAGTACATGGGTCAGGTTTTCCCGCGCAATGTGCTCGTCTTCCACCACGAGTATGGATGCGGCGCTCATGCCAGGCCCTCCTTCATGAGCGGGATTCGGATGTAGAAGGTCGTTCCCTGTCCCGGCGAGCTCTCGACCCTTATGGTTCCCTGGTGCTTCTCGATGATGCCGTAGACGATGTAAAGCCCGAGGCCCGTTCCCTGGCCCACTTCCTTGGTGGAGAAGAAGGGGTCGAAGATGCGTTGCAGGGTTTCCGGGGACATGCCGTCGCCGGAGTCCGAAACAGAGATGAGCGCGTACCCCTCTTCGGGCGCGGCCTGGATTCGTATGGAGCCCTTCCTTTCCCCGATCGCCTGGATGGCGTTGATGATCAGGTTGATGAAGGCTTCCTGGAGCCGTTGCCTGTCCACGGACAGGGTCAGGGCATCCGGAACGTTCACGTCCAGGGAGATGCGCGGTCCCAGCTGGCTCGAAACCAGGCGGGCCGCTCCCTGGATCACTGCCTGGAGCTTGTTCGGCGTGGGGGCGAAATCCTGGTGCCGGGAAAATTCGAGCAGTCCCTTGACGATGTCCCGGGCACGGATGGTTTCCTGGATGATGTTGTCCATCATCTTGTCCGAGAACTCGTCCTTGCCCGCAGTGGCCTCCTCCAGGATCTGCGCGGACGTGGAAATGTTGTTCAGGGGGTTGTTCAACTGGTGGGCTATGCCGGAGGCCAGGGTGCCTATGGAGGAGAGCTTCTGGGCCTGCACGAGCTGGGTCTGGCGTTTCTTCAGCTCATCGACCATGGAGTTCAGGGCCACGAATACCTGCTGGATCTCGTCGTGGGCGTTGCGGATGGGCAGGGGCACGAAGGTCCCCTGGGCGATCTGGCGTGTGGCTTCCTGTACCTGCCGCAGGGGGCCGAGGATGCTTTTGGAAACAAAGATGACCAGGGCGAAAACCACCAGGGCGATGACGCCCATGGAGACGATCAGGGTCATGCGGAGCTTCTGGTTGATGCCCAGGATACTTTCCCGCTCGAACTCGGCGATGGCGCGGGAGTGCTCCACCAGCCTTTGGCCTGTTTCACGCAGTTCTCGGGCGGCGGCATGGTCTTCGGCTATTTTCCCCTGCCGGAACACTTCGTCTATCTGCGTCAGCAGCGCGCCGTAATGGCTGAGTCCCTGTTGCAGCTTGAGGCCGTGTTCCCTGCCGAGCGGTTGCCCCAGTTCTCCGGAAAGCGCGTCCAGAGCGGTCAGGGCCTTTTCCAGGTCGGCCCTGCCCTGGGAAAAAAACGCGGTGTCCTTGTACAGGAAAAAGTTTTTCTCTTCCCGCCGTATCTCCAGGATCAGGTTGCGCAGGTCGTCCGCGTGCTCCACAAGCACCACTTCCTGCTGCAACCGGTTGATGTTGGAAAGGGAGAGCAGGGCGATGCCGCCAAAGGCGAGCGTGAAGATGACTATTCCGAGAATGATGGTTTGTCTGAGATTCGGTCTGACCATGCCGGGTTCCTTGTCGCAGTTTATTCAAGGCATTCAAGCCTATGCCCCGGGCCGGGAAAACGCAAGGCCTGGGCCGGGATGCCCGGGGAGCGCTTCGGGAAGGCGGATGGAACGGATTGGGCGGCAGGGACGTCCACTGATCGAAGGGCAAAAGAAAAGGCTGAGGTGAAAACCTCAGCCTTTTTACTTTCATGGTGCCGAAGAGAAGACTCGAACTTCCACGGGGGAACCCCCACTAGACCCTGAACCTAGCGTGTCTACCAATTCCACCACTTCGGCATTCAGGAGAGGGCTTTATATATTTCACCCTCGCGCTTTGCAAGTTTTTTTTTCAGGTTAACACCCACAATCGCCATCTTTTTTTCGTTCGTCCATGGGAATATACGGACGGCGGCGTTCGCCCAGGTAGATCTGGCGCGGGCGGTGGATCTTTTCAACGCCGCTGCGCCAGGCCTCGTACCAGTGGGCGATCCAGCCGGGCATGCGGCCGATGGCGAACATGACCGGGAACATGGCCACCGGGATGTTCAAGGCGCGCAGGATGATGCCCGAGTAGAAGTCCACGTTGGGGTAGAGCTTGCGCGAGGTGAAGTATTCGTCGGCCATGGCGGTTTCCGCAAGTTCCAGTGCGATCTCCAGCAGTTCGTCCTGGGTTCCCTTGGTTTCCAGCAGGTCGTAGGCAGCCTTGCGCAGCAGCTTGGCGCGCGGGTCGAAGCTTTTGTAGACCCTGTGGCCGAAGCCCATGAGCCGGATTTCCTTGCGCTTGGCGCGTTCTATGTAGCTTTTCACGTCGCCGCCGCCCGAGCGGATGTCTTCCAGCATGTTGAGCACCGCCGAGTTGGCCCCGCCGTGCAGGCGGCCCCACAGGGCGCAGATGCCCGCCGAAACTGAAGCGAACAGGTTGGCCTGGGTGGATTGGACCATGCGTACCGTGGAGCAGGAGCAGTTTTGCTCGTGGTCGGCGTGGAGCATGAAGAACAGGCTGAGGGCCCGGGTTTCCTCCGGCGTCGGCACATACTCGCGGTAGGGCTCCGAGAACATCATGTGCAGGAAGTTCTGGCAGTAGGTCAGTTCCGGGTTGGGGTACATGAACGGCAGGCCCTGCGACTTGCGGTAGGCCCAGGCCGCGATTGTGCGCACCTTGCTGATGACCTTGGCCGCGGCGCGGTAGAATTCGTCCTCTGTTTCGATCTCCAGCAGGTCCGGGTGGTAGCAGCCCATGGCGTTGACCACTGCGGAGAGAATGGCCATGGGGTGCCCGTTGGAGGGGAAGCCCTCGAAGTGGTGGCGCAGGTCCTCGTGCAGCAGTTCGTTGTCCGTGAGCTGCTGGCGGAATTCCTGGCGTTCCTCGCGGGTGGGCAGCTTGCCGAAGATGAGCAGCCAGGCCGTTTCGATGAAGGAGCCGTTGTGCTCGGCAATGTCTTCTATGGGATAGCCCCGGTAGTGGAGCGCGCCTTCCTCGCCGTTGACAAAGGTGATGGCGCTGGCGCAGGAGCCGGTGTTGGCGTAGCCCGGGTCGTAGGTGATATGGCCGGTTTCCCTTCGCAGGTTGGTGATGTCGATGGCGTGTTCGTCTTCGGAACCGACGATGACCGGCAATTCAAAGGTGGTGCCGTCCAGGATCAGGTAGGCGCTTTTGGTGGTCACTTCTTTGTGTTCCTTGAGCATGGTTTCTCCTCACGATGGCAATACGGTTGCGGACAAGTGTCCGGCGGGCACACTATACGAATAGGTGGTTATGCTGGCCCTTCGAGTTGGGGTGAACCGCAAGTTAATAAATCAACGCCCGGAATCGGGCCTCTCTGCAATGAAGAAAGAGTGTCTGGGTGTGATGCTGCAGACAGATATAGCAGATGTTCGAAAAAAGTCCAGAGTGAATTATGAATAATGACGATATTGTAAAAATAGTCATTTTGTGGTCTGGAATTATTCCGCAGGTGTGATTGTATGTTGCGAAAATGCCATTTGGGAGAGCTGGCAGTGCAATAAATGGTATGAAAAAGGTCTTTAGTGTATATTTTGCAGATGGCAAAGCGCAAAAAAGTTGGGTGGTGGTTGCGTTTTTGGGTCGGTTGGTCGTATGAGGGGGGCATGCCGGGGAATACGGAAACATCATGCGTGAGAATGTAGTAAAATATAATAAATCAAGTTTTATCGATGGGTTGGAGTTGCTTTCGTGCTCTGATCTCACGTTCTCCATGCCTGCCCATACCCACGATTGCTACGTGTTTTGGGTCAATGGCGCTGGTGGCGAAAATGTGAATATTGGCGGAAACAGTGCTGTCTTGCAGCCGGACAGCTTCGGCTCTGTGGCTCCGGGGGATGTTCATTCGAATCATGGTCTCGGTGAACGCCGCCGGTTGCTCAGCTTCTACGTTCCCGAGGAGATTCTTCAGGATGTGGCCCGGCAGATGGGTTGCCGCGGCGAGTCCCCATCGGCCTTTTGCAGCACGCTGCATACGGACGGGGGCGCGTACCAAACCCTGCAGATTCTGCATGGGGTTCTCTCGCGGGACGCGGAATGTTCGTACGAATTGTTTCTGCGCGTCTTTTCCATGCTGTTACGGCGGCATGGCGTGTTGCGCCGGGGCGAGGCAAGGAGAGCCCCGGCCCCGGAAAAGGTCCGCAGGGCCATGGGGCTGATGCGGGAGGATCTTTCCGCACCGCTGGCGCTCGATTCCCTGGCCGGGGAGTGCGGCTGCACCCCCTATCACCTGATCCGGCTCTTTCGCCGCGAGATAGGCTTCACGCCGCATGCCTGGCTCATGGACGCCCGAGTTTCCCTCGCGCAGCGGCTGCTCCGGGCGGGTGTTGCCCCCTGCGAGGTCGCTCTTTCCTCCGGTTTCGCGGACCAAAGCCATCTCAATCGCCGGTTCAAGGCCCGCTTCGGAATCACGCCGGGCATGTACCGGCGGCAGGTTTGCGCCCGCTGAAGGTCAATTCCATCCAAGACCGCGTTTGCCTTTCCGGGTAGAGATACGGGACAACAAACAGGAGGATTGGATGAAAACCATTTCATGGCACGATTTCGAAGGCGTGGAATTGCGGGTCGGGACGGTCGTCAGGGTGGAGGCGTTCCCTGAGGCCCGCAATCCGGCCTACAAGATATGGATCGATTTTGGCGCGAAAATCGGCGAGCGCAGGTCCAGCGCACAGGTGACTCATCTATATGATATGGACGGACTGGTGGGCAGACAGGTGGTGGCCGTGGTCAACTTTCCGCCCAAGCAGATCGGGCCGTTCATGTCCGAGTGTCTTGTCACCGGCTTTCACGGCGACGGCGGGGTGGTGCTGGCCGTGCCCGAGCGTCCTGTGCCCAACGGTGCAAAGCTCTGCTAGGAGATGCCTCCGGCAGTCAAAGGGGGGGGGCTTTGGAATCCCGGTCTGCCTTTGGCGTGTTGTGCAGAATTTAAAAGCGGCTCCAGGTGGAGCCGCTTTTGTTTTATCCCAATCCCAGGCCAGGTTCCATTATCTGGCCGGTAAGGTCTGTTTCGTAGCCGCCCAGGGCGTCTATTTTCTCCTTGATTCCGTAGCTGGTGATCAGCTCCAGCAGGGTCTGGATGCGCGGGTCGTCCATGTATTCCGAAGGAATGATCAGGTCGTAGCGCTCATGGGCCAGGGGGACGAAATCCAGGTCCAGGGCCTTGGCCGCCGCATGGATGCCCAGGCCGCAGGAGGCCGCGCCGGTAAGCACGTTTACGGCCACGGCCATGTGCGTGAATTCCTCCTGGTCGTATCCCTGCACCTCGCGCGGATTGATGCCCGCCGCCTTGAGGTGGTGGTCCAGCAGGATGCGCGTGCCCGCGCCGCGCTGGCGGTTGATGAAGCGCACGTCCTTGCGGGCCAGGTCTTCCACGCCCTTGATGTTCAGGGGGTTGCCCTTGGCCACCATGAGCCCCTGGTGGCGGATGGCCAGGTTTATGACCGTCACGTCCAGGCCGCGCAGATATTTCCGGATGAACGGGAAGTTGAAGTCCCCGGTTTCCGGGTCGAACAGGTGGCAGCCCGCAAACAGCGCGGAGCCGGCCTTGAGCGCATTGAGTCCGCCCATGCTGCCCACATGGCTGGAGACCAGCCGCAGCGGGTTTTCCAGGCCCATGAGTTCGTTGGCCAGCATGTCGATGGTGTTGTCGTGGCTGCCCACGTGCACCAGCACGCTGTCGAGCTGTTCCTCGGGCACCAGCAGTTCGGCCCGGATGGTTTCGTTCTGCTCGATGCCTTCGCGAACCGCAGGAATGGTGCTCACGGCCTGCGCCTTGGTCATGGTGGTCAGCAGGCCCGCGCCGCGCCCCAGGGGGGTGGCCACGATGCGCTGGCCCACGCGCCCCATGGCCAGGCGCAACACTTCGGCCATGCCCGGACGGGACGGGGTTTTCTTGGTCAGCACCGCGTCCACCACGGTGCGTTTGGCCGGGGGCTTGCGCTCCATCCAGGAGGCGAGAGGGGCCAGCAGCTCGTCAAAGCAGACCACGGCGCTCACCGGATATCCCGGCGCGCCCACCAGCAGGCGGCCCGGATGCCCCGAGCGCTCGTCGGTCACGGCCAGGAGCGACGGCTTGCCGGGCATGACCGCGATGCCGTGCACCAGCACCGTGCCGAGCTCCTCGAAGACGGCCTTGGTGAAATCCTTGCTCCCGGCGGAGGACCCCGCGCCGATGACCACCATGTGCTGGTCGTTGTCCAGGGCGTTCCTGACGGCCTGGGCGAGCGCTTCCTTGCGGTCGGGGACCGTGGGCAGGGTGGTCACGTCGATGCCCCATCCCTCGGCCATGCATTTGAAAACCTGGGAGTTGGACTCGATGACCTGTCCGGGTTTCGGAGTGGGGCGGTCCGTGAAATCCAGCACTTCGTCGCCCGTGGGGATGAATGTCGCCCGGACCTGTCCCCAGACCTTCAGTTCATAAATGCCCGCCGAGAGCAACGCGCCGATGTCGTAGGCCGACAGGGGCGTGTTCTGGGGAATGAGCAGCTCCGTGGCCACGATGTCCTCGCCGATGCGGCGCACGTGCTGCCAGGGAGCTGCCGGCGCCTCGACGGACACGGTGTCGTCGTCCTGGCGCACCACGTTTTCTATCATGATCACGGCGTTGCGGTCCTCGGGCAGCGGGTTGCCGGTGTTCACGTCCTCGAAGTCCGCGCCGCGCCTGAGCGAGAGCGGCCGGTCCTCCCGGGCCGTGAACGTGCTTTCCGCCTTCACTGCAATGCCGTCCATGGCCGCCGAGTGGTAGGTGGGCGAGGAACAGCGGGCAAAGACCGGCTCCGCCGTGACCCGGCCGCAGGCCTGGTGCGCGGCAATGGTTTCGGCCTGGAGCAGGCTGTCCCGGTCCAGGGCCGTCATGGCGGCGGCCACTGCCTCCCGGGGCGGGACCATGTTCAGGTAGATGTTGCGTTTGGACATGATCGGTCCCCGGCTAGATTTGGAATTCGCCGTCCCTGTAGATGACGAGGTCGGTTCCGTCCTTGAGGCGAGCGGTTACGGTCTTGGGCTCGGTGTTGACCAGGTCCCAGTGCAGGGCCGAATCGTTGAAGCCCAGCGTTTCCTTCTTGTCCTTGTCCAGGGAAGTCTGGTCGCCCGCATAGGTGTCGGCATAGGAAGCTCCCACGGCCACGTGGCAGTTGCCGTGTTCGCCGCCGAAGTTCTCGTCGAACAGGGTGTTGGCCATGAACTTGTCGATGCGCGAGAATCGGCGGTCCGTGAGCGAGAATTCGCCCAGGCGTGCGGCTCCCTCGTCCATTGCCAGCTGCTTGGCGACGAATTCCCCGCCTTCCCTGGCCTCGGACTTGACCGCGACCCCGTTTTTGAATTCCAGGCGCACGCCTTCCACGTAGTTTCCGGAGCGGAACGAGGGCTGGTCCGCATAGTAGACGCCCTCGGTGCCCCGCCAGTCCGGTGAAAGGAAGATCTCGAAACTGGGGATGTTGTGGCCGGAAACGCCGAGCCAGCGGCGGTCCTTGCCGGGATCGACCTTGAGGTCCGTGTGCTCGCTGGTCAGGTGCAGGTACTCGATGTCCAGCCCGTTGAGCCAGGTTTTGACCTTCTCGGCCTCGTTGAAAATGCTTTTCCAGTGCTCGTAGGGCTGGTCCTCGTCCAGGAAGCAGGCCTTGACCAGCTGGTCCCTGAATTCATCCATGGTCAGGTTGGCGGCGTCCGCATAGGCCTTGGTGGGGTAGACGCACAGGGTCCAGCCGAACTCTCCCGCGATCTCGCGTTTTTCCATGATGTCGCGCAGGGGCTTGCGGGCCACGGCGGTCTTGCCGATCTTCGCCGGGTCGATGTCCTTGAGATGGGTCAGGGAAGAGGGCGCAATGAGCCGGATGAGCCCGTTGAGATTTTCCGTGAGCTCTTTTTCGCCCGGGGCCAGCGCGGTGATCTGGGCGTCGTTGCCCTTGCCGTAGAAGTCCACTTCCATACTCGTGGTCTGGGCAAGGCGCATGACCGGGTTGAGCCCCTTTTCCATGAGCAGGGCAAAGATGGATTCGGCCAGGGGCAGGGCTTCCAGGTCGTAGCTGACCAGAACCCAGTCGCCCGCCGCGAACGGCTTGGTACGCGCGGTTTCCAGGCCCCACCACATGGTCTGGGCGTATTTATCCAGTTCCTGTTTGCTGAACATAGTGTATATCCTGTCTTTTTTCTGGTTGAAGACTGCGTGAAAAAAGTAATGTAGTCGACTCGGGGCGCAAGTACAACCGCATTGCACCCGGCGAGAATATGGCTCCTTTCGGTTGAACTTGAAACTCACGCCTTGACACGTTGTTTACCTGGATATATTGGCAATCGGAGCCCGGCGGAGAAGCTTGGGCGAGGAACTGTTTGTAGTTGCGCTGCACGGTCCAGAGTGCTAAATGATGGCCGAGCAGTTGACCGGCTCTGACGGGCCGGTGGAAATAATCAAATCTGGAGGAAACAATGGGCTACAGAATTAACCTGGATGTCGACAAGTGCACCGGCGACGGCGAATGTGTGGACGTTTGTCCGGTCGAAGTTTACGAACTGCAGGACGGTAAGGCCGTTGTCGTGAACGAGGAAGAATGTCTCGGTTGCGAATCCTGCGTTGAAGTTTGTGAGCAGGACGCCATCACGATCGAAGAAGATTAATTCGATTCTGCATGCGTGTACGGGAGCGGGCAATCGCTTCCGTGCACGTTTTTCATCTCCCCATCGACCGTGCGTGCGGCACAGGCCGTCTTGTCCGCCCCCTTGGGCGGTTTTTTTTAGTTTAAGTGTTCCTCTCTTTGATCATGAATGGCTTTTTCATGGTTGACGCAGGGGCAGGAAGACTTAACTAGAGTGTCACCAGACAGGCCCGCCCACGGCAGCCAGGCGGAGGCGGAGGCAAGGAGTTAAGGAATGGCATTGGATTTCAGCAAGTATTTCGATCGATATGAAGAGCTGGTCGCCGAGGTGGATAATTTGTTTGTCCGGTTCGAAAAGGATTTTCCCGACCAGGTAAAATGTGAAAAGGGCTGTTGCGACTGTTGTTATGCGCTCTTCGACCTTTCTCTGGTGGAAGCGCTGTATATCAATCATCATTTTCGCGAACAGTTCAGCGGCAGGGACAAGAACGCCGTCATGGAGGCCGCCGACCAGGCCGACCGGCAGATATTCAAGCTCAAGCGCAAGCTGTTTAAGGCCAGCAAGGAAGGCAAGGGCGCCCATGAGATCATGAGCGAAGTGGCCCGCGCCCGGGTGCGTTGTCCCATGCTGGGCGAGGGAGACTTGTGCCGCATGTACGACAGGCGTCCGCTCACCTGCCGTCTCTACGGCGTGCCCACGGCCATTGCCGGAAAGGGGCACACCTGCGCCAAGTCCGGGTTCGTGGCCGGGGAAAAGTATCCCACCGTGAGCATGGATGCGCTGCATGACCGTTTGCTGGCCATCAGCCAGGAACTGGCCGACGACATCCAGTCCCGGTACAAGCAGCTTGGCGATGTGCTCATGCCGCTGTCCACCGCCGTGCTCAATATCTTCAACGATGAATATCTGGGTATCCGTGACGCCGAGCCCAAGGAACAAGCCGCGAAACCGGCCGCACCCAAGCCCGTGGAACCCAAGGCTCCGGAGGCCGCTCCCGTGTCCGAGGCCTGCGCTTCCTGTACCGAGGACAAGTCCAAGTGCCAGACCTGCGCGGAAAAATCCTTTTCCATCGTGCTGGGCGGACCGGACAAAGACGGAGAATAGCCCATGGATAGTAAAAATCCTTCCCAGGAAGACTTCGAGGCCCAAAAGAAAGTCATCTATGAAAAGATGTCCGCCCGCAGACGCAAGTTTGTGGACCGCATGGGCTACGAGAATTGGGACCCGTTCGCCAAGCCGTTCGATCCCATCGATATCCGCACCGACGCCACCGGGCATACCGCGCATCAGCTGACGCACCTGTTCATGGCATCCATGGAAAAGCAGCCCAATCAGGAATATCTGGACGCCATCAACGAGTTCAACGTCATGCTGGTCATGAACTTTGAAAAGGTGCGCCCCCTGTACGACTATTGCCTTTGGTACGAAAAATACTGCAAGTCCAAAGGAATAACCCCTTAGAGGATACATCATGGAACAGAAATTCGACAATCTCGACGACTACATTGCCGACCTGAAGTCCAAGCTGGACGCCAACCCCGGCTGCGCAAACACCATGTACAACCTGGGTGTGGCGTATCTTTCCAAGCGGGAGTTCATGGAGGCGGAGCGCTATTTCCTGGCCGCCGTGTCCGAGTCCCCGAAGATGGCCGAAGCCTACGTGCAGCTGGGCGGCATCGCCCTGCAGCGTGATGACCTCACCGGGTGTCTGAATTACAATATCCAGGCCTCCAAGGAACGCCCGTTCTTTGCCGTTCCCTGGGGCAACATCGGTTTTGCGCAGCTTCAGCTGGGCGAAACGGAAAAGGCCATGCAGTCCCTGAAGCGGGCCCTCAAGTACGACCCCAATTTCGTTCAGGCGCTTTCCACCCTGGGCAGCTGCTACATTGCAGTGGGCGATTACGAGGAAGCGGAAAAGGCCTTGCTGAAGGTGGTTGACCTGCAGCCGCATTTTGGCCCGGCCTGGAATAACCTGGCCATTGTCGCCGCCCACGGAAACGAGTGGAGCAAGGCCGACGAATACGCCAAGAAGGCGCAGGAAAGCCGTTTCGACGTTCCCGAGGATCTGCTCAAGGAGATTCGGGAAAACCTGTAGCGCCGCCAGGCGGTGGAAGGAGTCGCCATGTCGCGTTTCCGCCGTGTGAAGCAGGAGGTCCGCGAGATTCTCGCGGACCCGGACTGGAAGGCTCGTTTGCCCGAGCTGGAGCAATGGGACCCGGGGAAGCTGGTTGCTCCGCTTTTTTCCCTGCGCCTGGACCGGGACGAGAACGTGCGCTGGCGCACGGTGGTCGCCTTCGGGCTTACCGGGCGGCGGCTGGCGGACGCGGGCATGGAGAAGGCCCGCGTGCTCATGCGCACCTTCATGTGGCACATGAACGAGGAGTCCGGGAACCTCGGCTGGGGCATCCCTGAAGCCATGGCCGAAGTCATGGTCCATCAGGAAACCCTGGCCAGGGAGTTCAGCTCCATCCTCGCCTCCTATATCTATTGTGATGAGGCCTGCGACGGGAATTATCTCGACCATCCCGACCTGCGGCGCGGGGTGTTCTGGGGGCTGGGCAGGCTGGCCCAGGTCCGCCCGGAACTGGTTTCCCATGCCGAGCGATTCCTGGTTGCGGCCCTGGATGACGGGGACGCCTGCAACCGGGGGCTTTCCGCCTGGGTGCTGGGCATCCTGGGGGCCGGAACCGCAGTAAGCCGCTTGAAGAGAATGGTGGACGATACGGCCGTGTTCACGGTTTTCCGCAACGATCGTCTGGAGGAATCCACCGTGGGCGACATGGCCCGCGAGGCGCTCCAGGCCATGGGGAATGCGGAAAAATGAAAAATATAAAAAAGTGTTGGATTGTTGCTTGACAATGAGGCGGGGTTCACATAGAAATTCTCCTCGCCGCAACGAAGCGGCCCATACAGGCGCGTAGCTCAGGGGGAGAGCACTTGCTTGACACGCAAGGGGTCAGCAGTTCAAATCTGCTCGTGCCTACCAGAAAATCCCCGAAGGGAGGCCTAGCGCCTCCCTTCTTTCGTTTAGAACGTTTAACGCCTCGCTAGGAGTAAGTGCCATGCAGATTGAAGTGGCTGGTAAGCAGGTTGAAGTCGCGGAAGGCGCGTCCTGCGCCGAAGCGCTCAAGGAAGGGCTGTCCAAGAAGCAGTTCAAGAAAGTCGTCGTCGCCAAGTGCGGCGGAACCACCCTCGACCTGAACACTACCATTCCCGCCACCTGCACCACTCTGGAGCCGGTTTTCGACGATTCCCCCGAGGGGCTCGACGTGATCCGGCACTCCACCGCGCACCTCATGGCCGAGGCGGTCAAGAAGCTTTTTCCCTCCGCCAAGGTGACCATCGGCCCGTCCGTGGAAAACGGTTTTTACTATGACTTCGACTTCGAGCGTCCGTTTACGCCCGAGGACCTGGAAGCCATTGAAAAGGAAATGCAGCGTTCCGTGGGCGCGGACCAGGAGTTCTCCTGCCGCAAGGTGAGCGCCGACGAAGCCCGGAAGTTCTTTGCCGACATGGGCGAGGACTACAAGCTGGAGCTCATCGACGACCTGGGTGAAGAGGAATACAGCATTTATCGGCACGGTGACTTCGCGGACCTGTGTCGCGGCCCGCACGTGGCCCGCACCGGCATGCTCAAGGCCTTCAAGCTGCTGAACGTTGCCGGCGCGTACTGGCGCGGCGACGAGAAGAACAAGCAGCTTCAGCGCATCTACGGGACCGCCTGGCAGGACCCCAAGGCGCTCAAGAAGCACCTGGATTACCTTGAGGAAGCCAAGAAGCGCGACCACCGCAAGCTGGGCACCCAGCTCGACCTGTTCAGCTTCCAGGAACAGGGCGGGGCGGGCATGGCCTATTGGCACCCCAAGGGGGCGCTGGTGCGCACCATCCTCGAGGACTTCGTCACCAAGGAACAGCTCAAGCGCGGGTACCAGCTCGTTCGCGGCCCGCAGATCCTCAAGCGCGACCTCTGGGAAACCTCCGGTCACTACGACAACTACCGTGAAAACATGTATTTCACGGAGATCGACGAGCAGGCGTACGGCGTCAAGCCCATGAACTGCCTGGCTCATATGCTTATCTACAACCGCAAGCTCATGAGCTACCGTGAACTGCCTCAGCGCTATTTCGAGCTGGGCATGGTACACCGCCATGAGAAGTCGGGCGTGCTGCACGGCCTGCTGCGCGTGCGCTGCTTCACCCAGGACGATGCCCACATCATCTGCCGCCCGGACCAGCTCCAGGACGAGATCAAGGGCGTGGTCAAATGGGTGCAGGACCTCATGGGCCTTTTCGACTTCACCTATTCCATGGAACTGTCCACCCGCCCGGAAAAGTCCATTGGATCGGACGAGGACTGGGAACGCGCCACCAAGGCGCTGTCCGAGGCCATGGACGACCTGGGCCTGCCCTACGAGATCAACGAGGGCGACGGCGCCTTCTATGGTCCCAAGATCGACGTCAAGGTGCGCGACTGCCTGGGACGCGAGTGGCAATGTTCAACGATTCAGGTCGATTTCACCTTGCCCGACAGGTTTGATTTGAGTTACATCGGCGAGGACGGCGAACGCCACCGCCCGGTCATGGTGCACCGCGCCATCATGGGGTCGGTGGAGCGTTTCCTCGGAATTTTGATTGAGCATTACGCAGGCGCCTTCCCGGTCTGGTTCGCTCCGGTTCAGGCCAGAATCCTGACCGTTACCGACTCCCAGCGGGATTTTGCAGAAAAAGTCTTGCAATTTTTCCAAGAAAAGGGCATCCGCGTCGAAGCAGATCTTCGAAATGAGAAACTGGGCTACAAGGTCCGGGAGGCTCAGGTCGAGAAGATCCCGTATATGCTTGTAATCGGAGACAAGGAAGTGGAGTCAGAAAGCGTCAACGTCCGCGTGAGGGGCGGGGACGACGCTGGCTTGCTGTCGCTGGAGGAGGCCGCCGAGCTTATCTTGGCAGCCGCGAAGGAACCTTTCAAACGCGGAGGAATGAGCTATAGCTTTTCGACGACATGACCGTAACCGCGGCCGGCGCGATGACGGCGTCCGACGCAACGAGCGGATCAGAGTTCCCAAGGTGAGGGTGGTTGACGAGAACGGGGAGCAGCTGGGTGTCTTGGATACCCGCAGGGCCCTGGAACTTGCAATGGAGAAAGGTCTCGACCTTGTTGAGGTGGCCGCAAACGCGGATCCGCCCGTATGCAAGATCATGGATTTCGGGAAATTCAAGTATCAGCAGAAAAAGAAGCTCCAGGAAGCCAAGAAGAAGCAGACCGTCATCCAGATCAAGGAAGTCAAGTTCCGCCCCAAGACGGACGACCACGATTACCAGACTAAGCTCAAGCACATCTGCCGCTTCCTTGAGGGAGGCGACCGCTGCAAGGTGACTGTTTTCTTCCGGGGACGTGAAATCGTCCACAAGGATCGCGGGCTCATGGTTCTGGAAAGGGTTGTGGAAGACACCAAGGACATTGCCAAGATGGAAAGCCGTCCGGCGTCCGAAGGTCGCACCATGACCATGATGCTTGCCCCGGTGAAGAAGGCCCAGGCCCCCAAAGCGAAGCCCGCAGAGCAGGCCGAGACTGAAGAGTAATATTTCGTCCGGGTTTTCCGGATAGAACTTGAGGAGGATATATGCCCAAGATCAAGACCAGAAGGTGCGCCGCCAAGCGTTTCGTGGCCACCGGTAGCGGCAAGTTCAAGCGCCGCAGGAAAAACCTCAGGCACATTCTGACCAAGAAGAATGCCAAAAGGAAACGTCGTCTGGGCCAGTCCACTACCGTGGACAAGACCAACGAAAAGGCCGTGCGCCGCATGCTGCCGTACGCCTAGGTTGAAGACGACACTGATTTAACCCTTTAACAATCCACTCCGCCCTGCCGGGAGTTCACGCTCATCCGGAGGGTACTAAGTGATGGAGGTCTGACATGAGAGTCAAACGTGGTGTGCCTGCCCGTAGAAGGCACAAGAAATATCTCAAGCTTGCCAAAGGCTATCGCGGAGCAGGCAGCCGACTTTACCGCACCGCTCGCGAGCGTGTGGAAAAGGCCCTGTGCAACGCCTACCGTGACCGCAAACGCAAGAAGCGCGAGTTCAGGAAGCTTTGGATCATGCGTATCAACGCCGCCGCGCGTCTGCATGGCCTTTCCTACAGCCGTTTCATGAACGGCCTTTCCAAGGCTGGTATCGAACTGAACCGCAAAGTCCTGGCCGACATGGCTGTCCGCGACAAAGAAGTGTTCGCTAAGATTGCCGAGGCCGCCAAAGCACAGGTTGGATAACCGTGAGTGACGAACTCAAGACCTTCTTGGAAGGTCTCGACAGCCTGGCCCGTGAGTGCGAAGCATGCAAGGGCCAGGCTGCTTCATTAAAAGAACTTGAGGAAATCCGGGTCGAATATCTGGGCCGGAAGGGCAAGCTCGCCCAAGGCATGCAGACCCTGGCCAAGCTCCCCAACGAGCTCAAGCCCGAAGCCGGGCGCAAGGCCAACGAGGTCAAGCAGGCCATCACCGCCATGATTGACGGCTGGCAGGACGAACTGAACCGTGCCGCCGTTGAAGCGAGCCTTAGCCGATTCGATCCCTCCATGCCGGGCCGCAAGCCCTGGGCAGGCTCCCTGCATCCCGTGACCCTGGTCATGGACGAGATCAGCGAGATCCTGGTCGGGCTCGGTTTCGAGCACGCCACCGGTCCCGAGGTGGAAAACGACTGGCACAACTTCGAAGCGCTGAACATCCCCCAGGAACACCCTGCGCGGGACATGCAGGACACCCTGTACGTTTCGGAGAACATCGTGCTCAGGACCCACACCTCGCCGGTCCAGATCCGGAGCATGTTGAACAAGAAGCCGCCCCTGGCAGTCATTGCCCCGGGCAAGGTCTACCGCCGCGACTCGGACCTGACCCACACCCCCATGTTTCACCAGATCGAAGGTCTGCTCGTGGATCATGAGGTTTCCATGGGCGACCTGCGCGGCACCCTGACCGCATTCGTGCGCCAGCTCTTCGGCCGCAAGACCGAAGTGCGCTTCCGCCCGAGCTTCTTCCCCTTTACCGAGCCCAGCGCGGAAGTGGACATTTCCTGCGTCATGTGCGGCGGCGAGGGCAAGGACAAGGACGGCGGCACCTGCCGCGTCTGCAAGGGCACCGGCTGGGTCGAGATTCTCGGCTGCGGCATGGTGGATCCCAACGTGTTCAAGTGCGTGGGCTATGATCCCGAGCTGTACACCGGTTTCGCCTTCGGCCTCGGCGTCGAACGCGTCGCCATGCTCAAGTACGGCATCGGCGACCTGCGCATGTTCTTCGAGAACGACGTTCGTTTCCTCGAACAGTTTGCTTAAGATTTCGTGACACGGGGGCTGCGGGAGCACAGTCCCGCAGTCCCTTGTCGCGTCTTGGCGGACCTGGAAACGTTTTGCATATAGCTATTTTTTCCTAAGAACCCCGAAACCTGTTGCCCGATACCGGGACAGGGGGGCGGAGGCATCATCAATGCTTGTCAGTTTCAATTGGTTGCGTGAATTTGTCCCGTTCGAAGGCGAAGCCCAGGAGCTGGGCGATCGTCTGACCATGCTCGGTCTGGAGCTCGATTCCATCGAGAATCCCTTCGAGGCGATCGAGGACATCGTTGTCGGTCATGTGGTGGAGTGCGAAAAGCACCCCGAGGCCGAAAAACTGTCCGTGTGCAAGGTGGACGTGGGCAGCGAGGTGCTGGAGATCGTCTGCGGCGCTCCCAACGTGGGCAAGGACCAGAAGGTCCCGGTTGCCAAGGTCGGTTCCACCATGCCCGACGGCATGCAGATCAAGAAGGCCAAGCTGCGGGGCGTCAAGTCCTTCGGCATGATCTGTTCCGAGCGCGAACTGGGCCTTTCCGAGGACCATGACGGCATCTGGGTGCTGCCCGAAAATCTCACCGTGGGTGAAAAACTGGTGGACGCCCTGAACCTGGAACGCACGGTTCTGGACTTCGACATCACCCCCAACAGGGCCGACGCCCTGTCCATTCTCGGCTTTGCCCGCGAGACCGCGCTGGCCTTCGACCTGCCCCTGACCATGCCCGGGCTGAATCTCGTGGAGGCGGGCGGCAACGCAGCCGATGAAATGAATATCGTCATCGACGACACCGAGCTGTGCCCGCTCTATCAGGCCCGCATTCTGCGCGATGTCCAGACCCGGAAGGCTCCGGACTGGATGCGCTTCAAGCTGCTCGCCCTGGGCCAGCGTCCCATCAGCAACATCGTGGACGTGACCAACTACATCATGTTCGAACTGGGCCAGCCCCTGCACGCCTTTGACCTCGATCTCATCGAAGGCGGCATGATCCGCGTGGCCCCGGCCCAGGACGGCATGAAGTTCACCACCCTGGACGATATGGAGCGCAAGCTCACCGCCAACGATCTGCTCATCTGGGACGGCAGCAAACCCGTGGCCCTGGCCGGTGTCATGGGCGGCGCCAACTCCGAGATGCACGCGGGCAGCCGCAACGTGCTTCTGGAGGCCGCCGTGTTCCGCCCGGGAACCATCCGCAAGACCGCCCGCAGGCTGGCGCTGCCGAGCGACGCCTCCTACCGTTTTGAGCGCGGCGTGGACCAGATCATGAATACTTTTGCACTCAACCGCGCAGCCCAGCTCATGGCCGAAACCTCGGGTGGTTCCGTTGTTTCCGGCATTGCCAAGGCCGAGCCCAAACCGTGGCAGGACCGCACCCATCGCTACCGCCACGAGCGCTGCATGAAGTTGCTGGGCCTGGATCTCGAGCCCGCATTCGCCAAGAAGGTCTTCGAGCTGGAAGGCTGCACGGTGGACGATTCCGATTCCCATGATTGGAAGGTGGCAACACCGTCCCACAAGCTGGATCTGGAGCGCGAGGTGGACCTCTACGAAGAGGTGGGCCGCGTCTACGGCATGGACCGCATTCCGGCAGTGCTGCCGCGCGTGTCCAAGTCCCTGGAGGGCGGCACGGTCACTGCGGAAACCGAGTACGGTTTTGTCCGTTCCCTCAAGCGGTGGGGCATGGGCGCCGGTCTCAACGAGGCCATCAACTACAGCTTTGTGGGCGACGACGACCTGGATCGTCTCAACCTGCCGCGCGAAGGCCGCGTGAACATCGCCAACCCGCTTTCCGAGGACCAGAACGTCATGCGTCTGGAACTGGCGGCGGGCCTGCTGAACACCCTCAAACACAACATTGCCCAGGGCAACAACCATGTGCGCGTGTTCGAGGTGGCCAAGAAGTTCGTGCAGGATAGTGAATCCGACACCGAGACCCGCGAGCAGCTCCGCCTGGGCATGCTGCTTTACGGCCCTCGCCACGCAGCCGAATGGCCGTGGCCGCAGGGAGATGCCGACTATCTCGATATCAAGGGACACGTGGAGCATCTGCTGGAAGATCATTTCAAGCTGGGCGCGCCCGAGTGCGTGCTGGTCAAGGATCATCCCTACCTGTCTCCCTGCGTGGAGGTGAAGGTTGGCGAGGAGTGCGTGGGCGTCATGGGCCAGGTCAAGGCCGACGTTGCCGACTACTACCACGCCCGCAAGGATGTCTGGCTGGCCGATGTGGACGCGGAAAAGCTGTGGGATATGACCAGGCGGAACAAGATCGCCTTCCGCGAACTGCCCAAGTTCCCGCCAAGCCGCCGCGATATCACGGTCATCGGTCCGGTGACGCTGCCCGCACAGCAGGTGCGCGACGCCATCGCCGAGATCAAGAGTCCGCTGCTGGAATCTATTTCCCTGGTGGCCGAATACGTGCCCGAGGGAGTGGAGGAAGAGCGCAACCTGTCCTTCCGCCTGACCTACCGTCACGCATCCAAGACCCTGAAGGACAAGGAAGTGGACAAGCAGCACAAGCGGGTTGTCGACGAGCTTTTGAAGAAGCTCCCTGTGCGTATCTAGCGGCTGTAGCTATACAACAAAAGAGAAGGGCTACCCGAGATGGGTAGCCCTTTTTTTATCCAATGCCGGTCAGCAGGCTTCTATTTGGCAGCCTTGCGGGCCGCTTCCAGCCATTTGTCCCACTGGACCTTGTTCTTGGCGATCCATTCGTCCACATGCCTCGCGATGTCCTTGTCGGACTTTTCGCCTTCGTTCATGCGGGTGTTCTGGGCGCTTACGTCAGCCAGGGGCAGGGTGAAGTTTTCCAGGAAGGTGGCCGCGGCCGGGTTCTTGGCCAGGAATTCCTTGTTGGCCACAACCGTGATGTCATAGACCATGAAGCCGGGGCGCAGGGGGTCGGAAACAGCGCCTTCGACGCCGGAGACTTCGCCTTCGGTGTCTCCCTCGGCGGGCACGTTGATCCACATGACGTCCTTGCCGGGCTTGAGTTTGTATACGGTCCAGTTGGGAGTCCAGGTATAGAAGAAGACGGGATTGCCGGACTTGTACGCGCCCAGGGCGGAGGCCATGCCCGCTTCATAGGCGGCCTTGCTGGGCTTGATGTACTTTTTCAGGTCGTAGATCTTCATGTGCTTGGAGATGACCTTTTCGCAGCCCCAACCCGGAGGGCAGGCCACCAAGTCGGCCTTGCCGTCGCCATTCTGGTCAAAGGCCTCGATCACTTCGGGGCGCTTGAAGTCGTCAAGGGACTTAATGTTGAACTTTTCCACTTCCTTCTTGGAAACCAGGTAGCCCTGCATGCCGCCCGCCTTGATGATCGGGGAGAGGATGGAGGCCTTCTGGTCGAAGTTCTTGGGCAGCTGGGGCGTGTGCAGCGGGAAGTTGCCGTTGCACCAGTAGTCGATGTCGCCCAGGGCGATGGACTTGTAGGCAATGGGGTTGGTCAGATCCTTGGGCTTTTTGACATCATAGCCCAGTTCCTCCAGGCCACGGCGGGCAAGGGCTTCCTGGAAGAAACCGGTGTTCCAGGTCGCGCGGGCCGGTTTCAGGGTCACGCCCTTGCCCGGTTTCATTTCCAGGGCAAAGGCCTGGCTGGCGAAAAGTGCCAGGCAGAGCAGTGTCAGTGTCAGTTTTCTAAAGAACATGGTGCCTCCTGTTGGGGATATTGAAAGACCGTTGCACGGTCCCGGATACTTATTTCCTGGCCATGGACTGGGTGATGCGGTCGAGCACGATGGCCATGAGCACGATGCCCAGGCCGCCCACCACGGCGCGTCCGATGTCCAGGGTGTTCAGGCCCAGGATGACCGGCGATCCGAGACCGCCTGCGCCGATGAGGGCCGCGATGACCACCATGGAAAGGGCCATCATGATGGTCTGGTTCAGCCCTGCCAGGATGGTGGGCAGGGCCAGCGGAACCTGGACCTTCATCAGCACCTGCCAGTGAGTTGCGCCGAAGGCCTGGGCCGCCTCCACCAGTTCCGGGTGCACGCCGCGGATGCCCAGGCTGGTGAGCCGGATGAGGGGCGGCAGGGCGAAGATGATGGTGGCCAGGACGCCCGCCACGTTGCCCACGGAAAAGAGCATGACGATGGGCACCAGGTAGACGAAGGCCGGGGTGGTCTGCATGGCGTCCAGCACGGGCCGCAGGCAGGCCTCGAAACGGTCGCTGCGCCCGGACATGATGCCCAGGGGGATGCCCGCTATGGCGCAGAAGAGCACGGATGAGAGCACCATGGCCACGGTGATCATGGCGTCCTCCCACAGGCCCAGCAGGCCGATGAGCACCATGGACGCGGCCGAGAAGAGGGCCAGGCGCTTGCCGGAAAAATACCATGCGGCGGCGGCCACGGCCACGATGACCACGGCGGGATGCAGGGAGTTGAGTCCCTGCTCGAAGCCGTTCAGGGTTGTTTCCACGGGCCATTTCAGGGCCTGGAAGATGTCCCGGTAGTTGTTCACCAGCCAGTCGACGAACTGGGATACCCAGGCGTCCAATGGGATAACGGATTCTTCAAACATTATAATACTCCGTCGCTTTCACCGTTTTCACCACTCCGGTGCAGCGTGTAGAGGAAGCGTGTCTTGGAGACCACTCCCCGGTATCTGTTGTCGTCGTCCACCGCCGGAACCGGGCAGGTGCTGGAAGCCACCTCCGGCAGGATGTCCTGCATGGAGTCGTTGATGTTCACGGCCTTGACGCCTTCAAGAAATGCCTGGCTCAGCGGGGTGTCTGGCTTCTTGGTCCGCATCGCCTCCTGCAGGCTGTCCGAGGAGACGATTCCCAGGAACTGGTGCTTTGCGTTGAGTACGTAGCCGTGGTTGCGTTCGCTGCCGCTCAGTATCTCGTGGGCCGTGCGGATGCTTCCGGCCTTGGTCAGCACGATGGTGGGGTGCGTGTCGCGGGCGATATCCCCGGCGCTGATGACTCCAGTGGGGTCCACGCCTCGGAAGAAGGCGCGCACGTAGTCATTGGCCGGGTTTTGCAGGATCTCTTCGGGAGTGCCCACCTGCACCACGTTGCCCCCTTCCATGATGGCGATGCGGTCGCCGATGCGCAGGGCCTCGTCCAGGTCGTGGGAGATGAACACGATGGTCCGCCGGTCCTCTTCCTGGAGCTTGAGCAGCTCGTCCTGCATTTCCGTGCGGATCAGCGGGTCCAGGGCGGAGAATGCCTCATCCATGAGCAGGATTTCCGGATCCACGGCCAGCCCCCGGGCCAGGCCCACGCGCTGCTGCATGCCGCCGCTGAGCTGGTCGGGATAGGCTTCCTCCCAGCCTTCCAGGCCCACCTGGGCCAGCGCCTCCCTGGCGCGTTCATGGCGTTTGTCCCTGTCCACTCCGGCCAGTTCCAGGCCGAAGGCCGCGTTGTCCAGCACGGTCTGGTGGGGCATTAGCGCAAAGGACTGGAAAACCATGCTCATGTTATGCAGGCGAAATTTGACCAGTTCCTCCTGGGACATTCGGATCACGTCCTTGCCGTCCACGATGACGCTTCCGGCCGTGGGCTCGATGAGGCGGTTGAGCATGCGCACGATGGTGGACTTTCCCGAACCGGAAAGCCCCATGATGACGAAGATTTCGCCTTCCTCGATGGAGAAATTCGCATTGTTGACGCCTACGGTCATGCCGGTCTTGTCGAGGATGGAGGCCTTGTCCTCCCCCTGTTTCAGCATTGCCAGCGCCTTCTTCGGGGCGGGGCCGAAGATTTTTGAAAGGTTTTTGACGACGATTTTACTCATGAAAATGTCCAAAGTTATGGTTGTGACAAAAGAGGACAGCCGGAATCGTTCCGGATGTCGAATACAGCTATGGAATGGCGCCGATTAGCAGGGAGGATGACGATCCCTACGGCCGCGAGGGATCGTGGTGGAGGCTGGGGCGAGGTGATGGGAAATGCGGTGGATACTCGTGATGCAGTATCGTGTATGTGGCTTTATGATTTCAAGCACAACGTAGTTTGTGTGTGTAAAATTTATTTACTACAGTTAAATGAACTGTTGTTTTGATTTATTGACGGTGATGTATTTCAGTTTTTAGCGATAAAATGCAGTATGTGTCGGTGATGATCATATTTGTCTGTAACATGATTGTTTCCAAAATTAGTTCGGAATTAAAATCTGTCTCCAGACTTTGTTAGGCTATATAAAATAATAACCATTGTCAAATTGCATTAAAATTCTAGATTTTTGCTGAATTGAGGTGATTATCTACGGTTATATCCGGTTATGAAGTTTATACTCGATTTTTTGTCATGTGGTCCTGGTAGGGCCGCTCCTTGGGCCTTATTCATGCGCCGAGGCCTTGATTTGCGATTGTACGGAGGGAAAGAATAAAAAAAAGCCCTGCATGGCAGGGCTTTTGGCGTTCGAAACAGGGTGGGTCAATAAGTGAAAAGCTCGCGAATAAGGCTGCGCGCGTCGCTTGTGGTCACCTCTCTGGGGTTGTGCGCAGTGGAGCCGGAAGCGAGCACTTCCTTGATCATGCCGTCCAGGTCGTAGAACCCTCTACCCTTGAACGGATTGTCGATGTCCAGGTCGGCCAGCAGTCCGGCCACGGCGGCCAGCAGGTCCGTGCCCGCCGCGCGGCTCAGGTCCTCATAGTCCTCGCCCATGGCCTCCCGGTTGTAGGTGAGCACATAGGGTAGGCAGGCCGCGCAGACCAGGCCGTGGGGCAGCTTGTAGCGCGCACCCAGCGGATGTGCCAAGCCATGGACCACGCCCAGCCGCGAAGAGGACAGGGCGACCCCTGCCAGGTAGCTTCCCGTCAGGATGGCTTCGGCGGCTTCCAGATCTTCCCCTTCGCTTTCGTAGGCGGAAACAAGATTCTGGAACAGCAGTTGCGCCCCGCGCAGGGCCAGTTGCCGGGTGAACCAGGTGGCTCCGGTGCTGGTGTAGGACTCGATGGCCTGCGTCAGCGCGTCCATGCCCGCATGGGCGATGACGTGCCTGGGGCTGCCCTTGAGCAATCCCGGGTCAAGAACGATGAGTCGGGCCATCATGTGCGGGGACCGGAAGGATTTTTTGATGCCGGTTTCCTCGTTGGTCAGCACCGAAACCTTGGTGGCTTCCGATCCTGTTCCCGCAGTGCTGGGGGCAGCGACGAACGGCAGGCCCATGGTGGTGATGGGGGCACCGTCGTGATAGGCCGTGACGTTGCCGTGTTCCGCGTAAAGTCCGGCGCAGCCCTTGGCCAGGTCCATGACGCTTCCGCCGCCCACTGCGGCTATCCAGTCTGGCCGGAATTCCCGGGCCGTTTTCAGCAGTTTTTCCAGTTGCCGCAAGGTGGGTTCGCCGCCCGGGTGTTCCCAGGTTGCGATCTCCATGGCGGCCGGGGCGGTGGCGGCGATCTTGCTGATCTTGCCCCGTTTGCTCAGGGAGCGTCCGTGCACTAGCAGGCCACGGGGGCCGAACCTCGCGCATTCGGCAGGAAGGTTTTCGGAGCTGCCCGCAGCGCAGACCGTGGTGCCGGGCAGGTCCATGCGCTGGGGTAGGAGATGATGTGAATTCATGTCTGGCTCCATGATTGTTTTTACAGGGACGTTCTCCCCGGTGTGATCAGAGTATATCCTTGTCTTTGATCATGACGGAAAAAAGGCGGTTCTGTGAAGTGAAATGTTGTCAAAGATTTTTCATCCGTTTCATTTTATTTTCGAATATGAACATTTTGGGTCTTTTTGTGATCAAAAATGAACGATTTTCGTTGACTTCTTGATCAGGTGTGATACTGATTTGAAAAAAAGATCGGGTGTATAAATAGTAAAGAGGACAGTAGAGTGCGAACCCAAGTTTTAATCATTGGCGGCGGTGCCACCGGCACCGGCTTGGTACGCGATCTGGCCCTGCGCGGTGTGGACTGTATTCTGGTCGATACGAGAGACCTGAATGCGGGCGCGTCGGGAGCCAATCACGGACTGCTGCACAGCGGGGGGCGCTATGCCAAGAGCGATCCCCATTCAGCGCAGGAATGTAAGGAAGAAGGCGATATCCTCAAGAAACTCGCCCCGCACGTCATTGAAGACACGGGCGGTTTTTTTCTTGCCGTGGAAGGGGATGACGAAAAATACATAGCCGATTTCGAGGGGCTCTGTAGAAACGCGACCATTGATGTCGCAAAAGTCGATCCCAAGGACGCCATGGAAATGGAACCTGCCATTTCCAGAAAGACCATAGCCTGCTACTCGGTTCCGGACGCCAATATCGATCCGTTCCGTCTCGGGCTGGACAATGTTTCCCAGGCGGTGAGCCTCGGCTCCCGCTTCATGCGCCGGACCAGGCTGGCCGGCTTTGACATGGAAAATGGCACCATCACCGCCGCCCGCATGGTCAACATGCGCACCGGCGAGGAGTTCAAGATCGTGGCCGACCAGTACGTTAACGCCGGGGGGGCGTGGGCGGGAGAGGTCGCAGCCATGGCCGGAGCCGAGATCGGCATGCTTTACGCCAAGGGCACTCTGCTGATCACCCATGACCGCCTGACCAAGCGCGTCATCAACCGCCTGCGTCCTCCGGGAGACGGCGACATTCTGGTGCCCGGCGGCACGGTTTCCATTCTGGGAACCACCTCGGTGCGCGTGGATTCCCTGGACAATATCCAACCCACCATCGCGGAAGTGGACGTCAACGTGGAACAGGGCATGCCCATGGTTCCCGAACTGGCGACCACCCGCTACATCCGCGCCTATGCCGGGGTCCGGCCCCTGCTGACCGGTACTGCGGACAGCGACCGCAACGCCAGCCGCGGCGTGGCCCTCATGGGTCATGAACGCGAAGGGCTCAAGAATTTCATCAGCATCACCGGCGGCAAGCTGACCACCTATCGCCTCATGGCGGAGATGGCCGGTGATCTCGTCTGCGAGCGTCTGGGAGTCTCCGCTTCCTGTCTGACGCGGACCGAGCCGCTTCCCGCAGCCGACCCGTGGATGTGGAGCGACCCCGGTCATGCCGCCAGGGGATGGCTTGAAAAGCATGACCAGGGCGACGTGCTGCTGTGCGAATGCGAAATGGTTCCCAAGAGCGGTGTGGACAGGATGCTCGGCACCTTCGACATGTCCAAGGACAAGCCCGGCCTCAAGGCGCTGGGCCGTCGCAGCCGCGTGGGCAAGGGATCCTGCCAGGGAACGTTCTGCAGCCTGCGTCTGACTTCCTACCTTTACGACAAGGATTACCTGCATGGTGACGAAGGCGTTCGCAATCTGAGGGAGTTCCTCGAGGAGCGCTGGAAGGGGCAGCGGACCATCCTGTGGGGCATGGCCGAATCCCAGGCCGAGCTGCAGGAAGCATTTTACTGTGGCCTCATGGGCATAGAGCTGGGTCGATAGGTGGGGGATGACTAAAATGAAACGTATTGATTGTGACCTTATGGTCGTCGGAACGGGTATTGCCGGCATTGCGGCTTCCGCCTTTGCCTCGGCTCGCGGCTATTCCGTGGTGCAGACCGGCATGGCGACGTCCCTCATGTTTGCGGCCGGCTGTTTCGACCTTCTGGGCGTGCATCCCGTCGAAGACGGCACCGTGGTCGAAGATCCCTTTGCCGCCCTGGCCGAGCTGCGCAAGGATCAGCCCAGGCATCCTTACGCCAAGCTCGACGATGACGAAATTCGTTCGGCTTTTGGCGAATTCCTCGACTTTTGCGGGGAATCCGGCCTGGAATACCATGTGCGCGAAGGCAGGAACATGCAGTTCCCCACGCCGCTGGGAACCCTCAAGACCACCTATTGCGTGCCCCGGACCATGATCGCCGGAGTTCGCGCCGTGGAAGAGAAGCTTCCCTGCGCCCTGATAGACATGCAGGGCCTCAAGGGGCACAGCGCCCAGCAGATCGCCTCGATTCTCGGCGACAAGCTCAACGTTGTGGCCTCGGGCAGCATTGTTTTCCCGGAAATGGAGGACAATGCCGAGGTATATCCCGTCCAGATGGGCATGGCCCTGGAAAACCCCCGAGTGCGCGGCATCTTTGCCGAGCGGATTCGGGCGGTTATGGGCGACGCCAAGGTGGTGGGTGTTCCCGCCATGCTCGGCCAGTACCTGACCAAGGACGTGATGGACGATCTCGATCGTCGGCTGGGCGTGGAGTTCTTCGAGGTCCCGACCATGCCTCCGGGCATCCCCGGCCAGCGGCTTAAGGAGGCTTTTGTCGGTGCCCTGCGGCTGCGCGGCGTGAACCACATGCTCCAGAAAAGGGTTCTTTGCGTCGAAAGGACGGCTGAGGGGTTCCGTTTCGAAGTGGGCGCCGACTGGCCGCAGTTCGAGGTCTTTGCCAAGGGCGCTGTCCTGGCTTCGGGGCGTTTCCTGGGCAAGGGCCTGCAGGCCGATCGCACCGGCGTCAGGGAAGCCGTTTTCGATCTTCCCGTGACCCAACCGGAAAAACGCAACGACTGGCATGAAAAGAGTTTTCTGGACGCCCGGGGCCATGCAATGAATTCCATGGGCGTGGAGACTGACGAAAGCTTTCGTCCTCTCGGGGCCGATGGCGCAGTCGTTTCCGAAAACCTTTTTGCCGTGGGGTCCATTCTGGCCCACCAGGATTGGATGCGCCAGAAGTGCGGCAGCGGCCTGGGCATAAGCACAGCGTATAAGGCTGTAAAAGCCTTGAAAATATGATCGGACACACCTCCTAAGTGTGTGGGGCCACCGCTTGCGGTGGCCCTTTTTTGTTTTCATGCCTTTATAATCTCATTGATTTGTTGCTCCGCTATGGATAACAAGATAACGAGTCGTTTTTTCAGCCAAATGCGTTTGATTTTCATTTCAACTGTGCAAGGAAAAGCTATGATGTCCCGTCCCATGATTGCCGTCTGTCTTTGTGCCTGTTTTTTTGTTTTCGCCGCCTGCGGTTCCGACTCCGGCCAGAAATCGGCCACGGAGAGCGCCGCGCTTCCGGTCATTGTGGCCAAGGCGGAAAAGAAGAACGTCGATCTCTCCAATGAGTGGGTGGGGCAGACCTCTGCCCAGAACAGCGTGGAGATCCGGGCCCGCGTCAAGGGATACCTCAAGGAGATCGCCTTCAAGGAAGGTTCCCAGGTGGAAGAAGGGCAGCTTCTTTTTGTCATCGACCCCAAGGACCTGACCCAGTCCGTGCGGGAGGCCGAGGCCGTGCTGGAAAAGAACCAGGCCGCCCTGGTGCTGGCCCAGAAGGACGAAAAGCGTTTTCGCGCCCTGCTGGATCAGGATGCCGTGAGCCAGGATGAATACGACTCCAAGCTGGCGGACATGAAGCAGCTCAAGGCGGCGGTGGACCAGAGCAAGGCCACGCTGGCCGACCAGAAGCTGCAGCTTGGCTATACCCAGATTTCCTCTCCCCTGGCCGGGCGTATCGGCAAGGCCCAGGTCAAGGTGGGCAGCCTGGTGGGGGACGGGGAGAATACCTTGCTGGCCACGGTGGCCTCGATCGATCCCATGTACGTGAATTTTTCCATCAGCGAGGCGGATTATGTCCGCTACACGCGTCGAAACGAGCAGCGCAAGGATGAAGACAAGCCTGAGATCCAGTTGGTTCTGGTGGATGGTGAAGTCTACGAACACCCCGGCGCCTTTGACATGGCCTCCCCCGAGATCGATTCCCAGACCGGTACGCTGGGGCTGCGGGTCGCCTTCCCCAACCCCAAGGGACTGCTGCTCCCCGGCCAGTTTGCAAAGATCCGCGTGAATTCCCACTCTTCCGAGCCCATGCTGGTGGTGCCCCAGGAAGCCATCATGACCGTGCAGGGCACCAAGTCCGTGTATGTGGTCAACGCCGACAACGTGGTGGAACAGAAGGCCGTTGAAATCGGGACGCGCACCAGCTCCGTGGCCCAGATCACGAAGGGCCTGGAGGAAGGGCAGACCGTGGTGGTGCAGGGACAGCAGAAGATCCGTCCCGGAGCCAAGGTCACGCCGCTCACCGCCGAACAATACAAGCAGCTTCAGCAGAAGCAGGCTGGCGGCCAGGAACAGCAGGACAAGCAGTAGCCATCACGACCATACCGGGAGCGCCCCATGTACAAGTTCTTCATCGACAGGCCCATCTTCGCGACAGTCATTGCCATCATTACCTGCCTGGCAGGGGGGCTGAGCCTTCTTTCTCTGCCGGTGGCGCAGTATCCCGAAATATCGCCGCCCTCGGTTTCGGTCTCCGCAACCTATACGGGCGCGGACGCCAACGTCATCAACGACTCCGTGGCCTCGGTCATCGAGGAGCAGATCAACGGGGCCGAGGACATGACCTACATGTCCTCCTTCAGCTCCAACGACGGCTCCTATTCCCTGAGCGTGACCTTTGACCTGGGCCGCGACCTGGACCTGGCCACGGTGGACGTGCAGAACCGTCTGGGGCAGGCCGAGCCCAAGCTGCCCGAGGACGTCAAGCGCATGGGCGTCACCGTGAACAAGCAGACCCCGGACATCGTCATGGTGGTCAACCTGGTTTCGCCCAATGAAACCTACGACGACCTGTTCCTGACCAACTACGCCAACATCAACCTGGCGGACGCCCTGGCCCGCGTGCCCGGCGTGGGCAAGGTCACGGTCTTCGGCGCGGGCGAATATTCCATGCGCGTGTGGCTGGACCCGGCCCGCATGGCCCAGCTCGGGGTCACGGTCACGGATATTTCCAACGCCATCAATGAGCAGAACACCCAGGCCCCGGCAGGGCAGGTGGGCATGGAGCCCACTCCCAAGGGCACCCAGTTCCAGTACACCATGCAGGTGCAGGGCCGGCTGACCTCGCCGGAGCAGTTCGGCGACATCATTGTCCTGGCCAAGCCGGACGGTTCCTTCATTCGCCTCAAGGACGTGGCCCGGGTGGACCTGGGCAGCGAATCCTACGGCACCTTCAGCCGCATGCAGGGCCTGCCCGCATCCTCGCTGCTCGTCTACCAGCTTCCCGGGGCGAACTCCCTGGATGTCGCCCGCCAGGTTCGGGCCCAACTGGCCACCCTTTCCACGGCATTCCCCAACGACGTGGAATACCGCATTCTGCATGACACCACGGAATACGTTTCCGAGTCCATAGACGAGGTGGAAACCACCCTGTACGAGGCCATTGCCCTGGTCTTCCTGGTGGTGTTTCTTTTCCTGCAGAACTGGCGCGCCACCATTATTCCCATGGTTGCGGTGCCGGTTTCCCTGGTGGGGACGTTTATCGCCTTCCCGCTGCTCGGTTTTTCCATCAACACCCTGACCCTGTTCGGCCTGGTGCTGGCCATCGGCATCGTGGTGGACGACGCCATCGTGGTGGTGGAATCGGTGCAGCGCTATATTGACGAGGAAGGTATGTCGCCGCGGGATGCGACCTTCAAGGCCATGGGCGACGTGGCCGGGCCCGTTGTGGCCAACTCGGTGGTGCTCATCGCCGTGTTCATCCCCGTGGCCTTCATGGGCGGTATCGCTGGGCAGCTCTACAAGCAGTTCGCCCTGACCCTGTCGGTCTCCGTGGCCATCTCCACCTTCAACGCCCTGACCCTTTCCCCGGCCCTGTCCGCGCTCATCCTGCGACCGGTCAAGGAAATGCGCGGGCCGTTGGGCTGGTTTTTCGACAAGTTCAACAAGTATTTCGGCAAACTCACCAACGGGTATACCGCAACCGTGCGCCAGGGTATCCGGCGCTGGGCCCTGTTCCTCTGCCTGCTGGGCGGGGTGTTCGCCCTCACGGGCGGCATTTTGACCAAGCTGCCCTCCGGGTTCGTGCCCGACGAGGACCAGGGATACTTCATCGTGGCAACCCAGCTTCCACCCGCTGCCTCCATGCAGCGCACCGACGCGGTCATGCGCCAGGCCGAGGCCTATCTCAAGCAGGCTCCCGGCGTCAGGGGCGTGGTCACGCTCGGCGGTTTCAACATCATTACCGGCGCGGCCAGTTCCTATGCAGGTACCATGTTCGTGGTGCTGGACAACTGGGGTGAGCGTCTCGATAAGGGGCTGACTCTGTCCAAGGTGGTGGCGGACGCCCAGAAGCAGTTCTATGCCATCCAGGACGGGCTGGTCATGTGCTTCGTGCCTCCGTCCATTCCGGGCATGAGCGCCACGGGCGGACTGCAGTTCGAGCTGCAGGACCGTGCGGGCCATGGCATTTCCGCGCTGGCCGAGGCCGCCGAGGCCTATACCGCCGCCCTCAACAAGCGCCCCGAGATCGCCCGCGCCTTCACCTCGTTCTCGGACGACGTCCCCCGCATCCAGGTGGATGTGGACCGGGCCAAGGCCAAGACCCTCGGCGTTCCCCTGAGCGACGTGTTCCTGGCCTTGCAGGCCTTCCTGGGCGGTTATTACGTCAACGACTTCAACGAGTTCGGACGCACCTACCGGGTTATGCTCCAGGCGGAGCCCATGTACCGGGCCGCGCCCGACTCCATCAACCAGCTGTATGTGCGCAGTTCCGAGGGGCAGATGGTGCCGCTTTCGACCCTGACCGCCTCCAAGGAGATTTCCGGGCCGGAATTCATCCAGCGCTTCAACGTGTATCCCACCGTGGAGTTGAACGCCGTGCCCGCGGCCGGGTACAGCTCGGGTCAGGCCATCGCGGCCATGGAAGAGGTGGCCGCCACCCTGCCGCAGGGCTTCGGCTACGAATGGAGCGGCATGGCCATGCAGGAAAAGGAAGCGGGCGGCCAGGCCGGTCCCATCTTCATGCTGGCCCTGACCATGGTTTTCCTGTGCCTGTGCGCCCTGTACGAATCCTGGGCCATTCCCTTCTCGGTGCTCATTGGTCTGCCTCTGGGCGTGTTCGGTGCTTTTGCCGGGCAGTACCTGCGTAGCTTCGATCTCAACGTCTATGCGCAGATCGGCCTGATCATGCTCATCGGTTTGGCGGCCAAGAACGCGGTGCTCATCGTGGAATACGCCAAGGAGGCTCACGAGGAAAAAGGGCTGGGCGTGCTGGAAGCGGCCATGGAGGCAGCGCGTTTGCGCTTCCGGCCCATTCTCATGACCTCTATAGCCTTCATCCTTGGCGTGGTGCCCCTGGTCGTCGCCAGCGGCGCGGGTGCCGCCGCCCGCCAGACCCTCGGCACTTCGGTGTTCTTCGGCATGATTGCCGCCACCTGCCTGGGCGTGCTGGTGGTGCCGTTCCTGTTCTGGGCCGTGGTCCATGGGCTGCAACGCCTCAAGGCCCGTTTTGTCCGTACGGGGGCTGATGCCTGAAACCGGTAAGGATCACTTGGTTTTGCGGGCAAGCTTTGATAGAGAGAGCCCATGAGCGAGCTGTCGGAATACAAACGGTACAAGATCGGCCAGGCTGCCAAGCTGCTTGACCTGAAACCGTATGTGCTGCGGTTCTGGGAGAGCGAGTTCCCGGAGCTGGAGCCGATCCGTACCGAAACCGGGCAGCGGCTTTACACCGAAGACAATATCGAGCTTGTGCGTGAAATCAAGCGGTTGCTCTACGACGAAGGCATGACCATCGAAGGGGCGAGAAAACGGCTTGAAGATCGTGAAAAGCATGATATCCTGCGAGAAGTTCATTCCGAACTTCTGGAGATTAAGAAACTCCTGGATCTGTAATTCAAGATATTAAAGAGGAGAGGCGCTATGGGCTCCTTTGCGAAATGGGCGATGATCATCGGCGGTGTTCTCGTTGCCCTGGTTATTGCCGTTGTCGTCGTGGCCATGGTCATGCTGCGGCCGGAAAACTATGAAGGCTTTTTATCCGAACAGGTGCGCAACGCCACGGGAAGGGAATTCCGGGGCGGCGCGGACGTCTCGATTCATTTCTTCCCCCTGGGCCTGGAGGGGCGCGATTTCGTGTTCGGCAACGCCAAGGGCTTTGGCGAGGACCCCATGGTCAGCGTCAAGTCCATCGAGTTTCGTATCCAGTTGACGCCCTTATTCAATGGCGAGATCGTGGTGGACGAAGTGCATATGGACGGCGTGAACGTGCTGTTGCAGCGCAACAGGAAAGGTGTATCCAACTGGGACGATCTGGCCGCGAAGGGCGTTTCCGGGAAATCCGGAAAGGGAGATGCGAAATCGTCCTCTCCGGCATCCGACAAGCCGGTGTCCTTTGCCGTGAGAGAGTTTTCCCTGAACGACCTGAACCTGGTCTATGACGACGGGGCTTCGGGCGCGCGGTATGAGCTGAGCGGTGCGGACCTGGATCTGGACGATTTTGAGTTGGGCAAACCCTTCAAGTTTTCCATCAAAAGCAAGGTGAACAGCAAGGAACCCGAACTGGCAGGAACCGTGAATTTTTCCGGAACGGCCCGTGCGGATACCGGCCGCAACCTGTACTCCGTGTCCGGCCTCAAGGGGCATGTGGACGTCTCCGGCACCATGCTTCCGGGCGGGGAACTGGGCGCCGACCTTGCCGCCAAAGGGTGCGTTCTCGACCTTAAGGCCGAATTGCTCAAGGCCGAAGGTGTGGAAGTGAAGGCGTATGACGCCGTTGTCGAGGCGGGCCTGACCGTGAACAAGCTCATGAGCGCCCCGGTGGTGCAGGCCAAGCTGGATTCCCAGCCGTTCGACCTGCGCGCTGTACTCGAAAAGCTTGAAATGGCCGCGCCCGACATGGCGGACGAAAGCGCCCTGCGTTCGGTGGGCGGGAATTTCGATGTGCTGTATTCCAAGGACAAGCTTCTGCTCACGGACGTAAACCTGAAGGTGGATGGTTCGGCCATTACCGGTGGGGCGGCAATCAGCCGTTTTGACAATCCGCAATACAAGGCGCTGCTCAAGGTGGATGAATTGAACGTGGACCGGTATCTGCCGCCCGAAGGCGCGGCCCGGACCGAAACAGCAAATCCGGAGCAGGGAGAATCGAACACGACAACGCCTGAATCGGAATCTTCGGCCACGACAAATGGGGAAATATTCCCCGTGGAATTGATCCGAAGCTTGAACCTGGATCTGGAGGCGGCTGTGGGAAGGCTCACGGTCAAGAAACTTTCCTTTGCTGACGTCAGCGTTCAGGTGGTGGCCAGGGACGGCCGGGTGGAGGTGAAGCCCTTTGCCCTCAGCGGGTATGGCGGGTTCGCGGATTCGGCCCTCTCCCTGGATGTGGCCGGGGAAACGCCGCAGACGCACGTGATCGCCGAAATAAAGGACCTGCACATGGGCCCCCTGCTCAAGGATCTGACCGGAAAGGAATCCCTGCAGGGCAAAACGCGTCTTTCCCTGAACCTGACCGGCAGCGGGAATACCGCCGAGGCCATGAAGAAGACCTTGGACGGCACTCTCGATTTCGCCTTGCAGGACGGAGTGTTTCCCGGGGTGGATGTCTCCGAGCTGGTGGAGGCCGCCAAGGCTGCGAAAAAGGATTCCAGCAAGATCCAGGCAGACACCGACGACAAGACCAAGTTTGGTTCCATAACCGCTTCGGCCAAGGCCAAGAACGGCATTCTGACCACGGGGGATCTGGAGGTGCGCGCACCCAATCTCCGGGCCATCGGCGAAGGGGATGTGGATCTTGTGCAGCAGAAGCTCAGTTTCCTGGTCAAGGCCAAGCTCGTTCCTTCGGGCAAGGGCCAGGGCGGCGATTCCTACGAGGACACCATAGGCGTTCCCGTTCCCATCCATGTGAGCGGCACGCTCCAGAAGCCGTCCTACTTCGTGAATCCCCTGGAATACATCCGCATGCTCGGCACCGGCGTTGTCGATACCGTGGGCGGCGTGGTCAAGGGGGTCGGCGGTATATTCCAGGGGCTGATCCCCGGAAAGAAAAAGCAGGAACCGGCCAAGCCGCAGCAGTAAATGTCACACAAATGAAACAGGGCCCCCTTTCAAGGGGGCTTTTTTCTGCTATGAAGCGGACTCAAGGAGTCTGAAATATGAAGATACTGTATCTGTGCACGGGCAATTCTTGCCGCAGCCAGATGGCCGAGGGGTGGACCCGGGCGCTGAAGCCCGAATACGAAGTGTTTTCCGCGGGTGTGGAAAGGCACGGCATGAACCCATACGCCATGAAGGTCATGGCCGAGGCCGGGGTGGATATTTCGGCCCAGTATTCCAAGACCATCGAGGAACTGCCGGATACGCGGTTCGACTATGTGGTGACCCTGTGCGGCCATGCCGCCGAGAACTGTCCTTTCTTTCCCGGCCCGGCCCGGCGCATCCATCGCGGTTTCGACGATCCGCCGCAGCTGGCCAGACAGGCCGGGACCGAAGAAGAAATTCTCGATGCCTACAGAAAGGTGCGGGATCAGATACGGGCGTTTGTGCAGGGGCTTCCGGAAAGCCTGGAAGACTAGCCCGTTTTCTGCTGGTCGCTGCCCACCAGTATGCTCAGTTTCTGGAAGGAATCCTCCAGGGTGCTCGTTTCCGAGACCTGTTGCTGGAGGTATTGATTGATGGGCGTCACCATGGAGATGGCCTTGTCCACCTCCGGGTTGGCGCCTTTCTGGTAGGCCCCGATATTGACCATGTCCTCCACGCGCTTGAAGGTGGCCATGTGCCGCAGCATGACCCGGCTGTCGGCCTGTGCCTGCTTGGAGGTGATGTCGCTGCGCAGACGGGAAACGCTCTTGAGTACGTCGATGGACGGGTAGTGGCCCATGTCGGCCAGTTCGCGGGTGAGCACGATATGCCCGTCCAGGATGGAGCGCACCGCGTCGGCAATGGGCTCGTTGAAGTCGTCGCCGTCCACCAGAACCGTGTAAATGCCGGTAATGGAACCGTCCTTGCTCTTGCCCGCCCGTTCCAGGAGCTGCGGCAGCTGGGCAAAGACGCTGGGAGTGTAGCCGCCTCGGGTGGGCGGTTCGCCCGCGGCCAGGCCCACTTCGCGGCCCGCCATGGCAAAGCGGGTCACCGAGTCCATCATCAGCAGTACGTCCTTGCCCTGGTCGCGGAAGTATTCCGCCACGGCCGTGGCCGTGTATGCGGCGCGCATGCGGATCAGCGGGCTCTTGTCCGAGGTCTCGACAATGAGAACCGAGCGGGCAAGACCTTCCGGTCCCAAAGATTTTTCCATGAATTCGACCACTTCTCGGCCGCGTTCTCCCACCAGGGCGATGACGTTGATGTCCGCCTTGGTGGAGCGGGCCATCATGCCCATGACCGTGGATTTGCCCACGCCGGAACCGGCCATGATGCCCACGCGCTGGCCCTTGCCCAGGGTCAGGACGCCGTTGATGGCCCGTACGCCTACGTCCAGCGGTTCGGTGATGCGCGGGCGCGAGAGCGGGTTGGGCGGTTCGCGGTGCAGGGGCACGTACTTGTCGTGGGGAATGGAGCCCTTGGCGTCCAGGGGACGGCCGAAGGCGTCGATGGCCCGGCCCAGCAGGGCGGGGCCCACCGGAATTTGGGGCGGGGTGCTGGTGTTGCGGATCAGGCTGCCGGGACCGATGCCGCGCATGTCCGAATAGGGCATGAACAGGCAAGCGCCGTCCTTGAATCCGACCACCTCGGCGGGGATGGGATCGCCGCCTTCCTCGGGAAGCAGGTGACAGACCGAGCCGAGCGGAGCCTTGATACCGTGGCCTTCGGCGATGAGACCCACGACCTTGGTGACCTTGCCGTAGGTGCGGCAGGGGTCCAGCTCGTCCAGCAGGGAAATGCAGTCGTTGCAGTCCAGTGCCATGACTAGTCGCCGTCGGTTTTGGGTTCAGCGGGCTGTTGCGGCTTGGGGCCGCCTTCTTCCGGGGAAAGGATGGTCAGTTCGTTGAGGATGGTCTCCACCCCGGCCCAGCGGGCCTCCAGGGTGTTGTCCACCTTGCCTTCCCGGGTTTCCACGATGGCTCCGCCCTGTTGGATGGAGGTATCGACCTTGAGCTTCCAGTGCTTGACCGCTGGGTTGCGTTCCTGGATGGCGGGCAGGAGGGCGCTCATGAGCTCCTCGTCCTGCGGGGAAATTCGAAGGGTTATGGTGCGCTCGGTCTCAATGCGCTCCACGGCCTGATCCAGAAGGCTGGCAAGAATTTCCTGCCGCCTTTCCTCCATTTCCACATGAAGAATTTTCTTGGTGACCATGCGGATGAGGGTGACAATATCCTGACGCCGGGCATCCCAGACATCAACGCCTTGGGCCGAGACTTGGGCGAGAACGCCTTCCATGGACTGGGAGAGCTGGGTGACGTGCTGGTCCAGCTCGGCTTGCGCCTGGGCGATTCCTTCGTCGTATCCCTGCTGGCGGGCCTGTTCCTTGGTGGTTTCGGCCTCTCGCATGGCCTCGGCCAGGATATCCTTGGCCATAGCCTGGGCCTTGGTGCGGACCCGGGACATGTATTCGTCATCCACGCTGTCGTCCCAGACGAGCTTGCGCTTACCCTCGATGTCCTGGACGCTCATCTCATCCGGGCCGGGAGTGTCCATGCCCATGATGACGCGGCCTGTGATCTTGCCTTTCAGCGACATGCTGTCTTCGGGCTCGTCAACCCGGGGAGAAGGCTCCTGCGGCTGTTCTTCCGGCTGCCGGTCGTCGGCCGCGTCCTGGGCCTGGGGGCTCGGCGCTCCGTTTTCGAGGACTCCGTTGTCCTGTTCCGGTGCTGCGGCTTCGCCGTTAGATAAAGACATCTCCGCCACCTCTGCTTACGACAATCTTGCCTTCGTCTTCCAGTCGGCGCACGGTCTTGACGATGTTCTGCTGTGCGGATTCCACCTCGGAAAGCTTCTTGGGCGGCATGATTTCCAGGTCTTCCCGGATCATGGTGCTGGCGCGTTCCGAGAGGTTCTTGAAGAATTTTTCCTTGAGCTCGTCCGAAGCGCCCTTGAGGGCCACGGTGAGGTCCTCGTTGGAAACTTCCTTGAGCAGTTCGCGGATGCCCACGTCGTCCAGCTGTTTGATGTCCTCGAACACGAACATGAGGTTTCGGATGTCTTCGGCCATCTGGGTGGATTCTTCCTCGATCTCGGAGAGCACCTCTTCCTCGGTGTTGCGGTCCACCGCGTTGAGGATTTCCGCGACCGAAGCCACGCCGCCGACCTTCTTGCCTTCCTTGCCGCCCATGGCGATGAGCTGGCTCTGGAGCACCTTGTCCACTTCCATGAGCATGTCCTCGGCCACTGCCTCGAGCTTTGCCAACCGCATGAGCACTTCCGCGCGCACGCCCGCAGGCAGGTTCTGGATGAGTTCCGCCGCCTGGTCCGAGTGCAGGTGCCCCAGGATGAGCGCCAGGGTCTGCGGATGTTCGTTCCGGAGAATCTGGGCCAGGATGCGGGGGCTGACGTTTTCCAGTTCCTGGAAGGGCGTCGGTCCGGTGTCCAGGTCCAGGCTGTCCATGATGTACTTGGCGGTCTCCGCATCCAGGGATTTGGTCAGGAGACGCTTGACCTGTTCCGGTCCGCCCACGAGCAGTTCTGCGCCGTATGCCAGAGCCTCGTTGTACTCCTTGAGCACTTCGAGCACCTGCTCCTTGGGCACGGAATCGGTTTCGAGCATTGCCTTGGAAACCGCGGCAATCTCTGCCCGTTCCATGCGTTTGAATATATCCGCGGTGAACTTCTCGCCCAGTGCGAGCAGCACGATGGCGGTCTTTTGCGGTCCGGTGAAGTCGCTCACAGCTTACGCCTCCTGATGCAGCCAGTTCTTGAGCAGACGGGCAGCCTGATCGATGTTCTCGTCGGAGAGCTGGATGGCGTGGGCCTTGGCGTTTTCCAGGCGCCTGGAGGTGTCGAGGAGTTCTTCGTCGATCTCTTCCTCTTCCAGGGCCAGGCGTTCCGCGCCGGGCAGGCCCGCGACTTCCTCCACTTCCTGTTCGGCCACTCTCGGCTTGATGAGGGCCATGATCACCGGGCGTACGACCAGGATCAGGAAGAGGAAGATCAGCACACCGTTGAGGAACGGCTTCCCGAGGCGCTGTGCGTATTCGAGCATGGTGCGCATCAGGGTCTGTCCGTCGATGTCTTCGGGTGCGCCGAAGGAGATGTTGGAGACTTCCAGTGCATCGCCGCGCATTTCGTCCATGCCGACGGCCTTGGTCACCAGGGATCGGATGCGATCCATCTCTTCGGCGGTACGGGGAACGTATTCCATTTTACCGGTTTCTTCGTTCTTCACGTACGTTCCATCGACGATAACCGCAACGCTCAGCCGTTGCAACTCGCCAACAGGGGCGATGATGTTTTCTTCCTGCTTGTTGATCTCGAAGTTGGTGGTGCGGGATTCCCTGTTGGAATCCTGGGTGGTGCGCGAACCGGTGTAGCCGTCGCCACGGAAGTTGGCGTCGGGTTCGCCGCCCGCCAGAGATGCCGCGCCCCTGGTGGATTCCTCGTTGCGGGTTTCGGAACGGACCACGGCAACGTCGGGATCGTAGCTTTCCTTGCGGATGGTCTTCTGGCTGAAGTCCAGATCCGTGGTGACGCGGGCGATGACCTTGCCCGGTCCCACCACCGGGGTCAGCAGTTCCTGGAGGCGCATTTCCATCTGGCGCTGCAGGTTCTGCTTGTATTCAAGCTGGGTGTTGGACAGGGAAACGCCGGTGTCCTCTTCGGGAATGTACAGGGGGCGTCCCTGCATGTCCGTGATGGTGATGCGTTTGGGGTCAAGCCCTTCCACGGCCATGGCGATGAGGTTGACGATGCCGTTGACTTCCTTGGGCTTGAGTTTTCCGTCGTCCTTGAGCTTCAGGATGACCGAGGCGGACGGCGGCACCTGTTCCTCGATGAACAGGCTCTTCTGGGGAATGACCAGGTGAACCCTGGCCTTTTCCACCATGGGAAATTCGGAAATGGTGCGGGAGAGTTCACCCTGCAGGGCGCGCTGATAGTTGATGTGCTGCACGAAGTCGGTCTGGCCGATCTTCACTTCGTCGAAGATCTCGAAGCCGATGCCCTGGCCGTGCAGGTTGCCTTCCCCGGCGATCTTCAGGCGCAGTTCATAGACGCGGTCGGCAGGCACGGAGATGGTCTGTCCGTTGTCGGAAAGCTTGTAGGGCTCCTTGGCGGCCTGGAGCATGCTCACGACCTTGTTGGCGTCTTCCGGATACAGCTTGGTGTAGAGGACCTTCCAGTTCGGGCGGTTCATCCAGTAGATCATGAGGACGAACGCCAGAATGACGGAAGCGGCCAGCCCGGCGATGAGCATGCGCTGGGAAAAGGTTCTGTCGGTCCAGAATCCCGTTACCTTATCCATTACTTCCTTAAGTGCCGGAGCCATGTCTCTTCTCCCGAATTTGTATGCTGTTCAGTTGCGTTTCAGTGGGAATAGCGTTTTCGCCTAGAACGAAAGCCTCATGATTTCCTGGTAGGCGGAAATGATCTTGCCGCGCACCGCGCTGGTCATGTTCATGGCCAGCCCCGCCTTCTGCATGGTGATCATGAGTTCGTGGACGTTGGTCTTTTCACCGGCTGCAAAGGATTCGATCATGGATTTCTTCTCGCTCTGCATCTCGTTGACCTTGTCCAGCGATTCCTTGATGGTGTCGCCGAAGGACGTGCGGGGCTCCTGGGGCTTGGCCAGCTTGGTGGCCACGTTGTCCTCGATGGAGCTCTGCATCTTCTGGCGCTTCATCAGCCCCATGTTCTGCTGGTAAGCCTGTATGCCCATTGTCTTGTTGATCATGGTTTCCGCTCCTTACGCTACTGGCCTATGGTCAGGGCCTTGTTGAACATGCTCTTGGCCGACTGGATGGTCTGCACGTTGGCTTCGTAGCCGCGCATGGCCGTGATCATGTTGGTCATTTCCTCGACCACGTTGATGTCCGGGTAGTAGACGAATCCCTGGTCGTTGGCGTCGGGATGCCCCGGGTCGTAAATTTCCTTGAAGGGCCGCTGGTCCACGGTGACGCCGTTGACCCGCACGCCGTGCAGCTCGCGGTTCATCTGGTCGTTCATTGCCTGGTCGAACGGGGAGTAGACCGGGCTGGACTCGAAGGACACGCTCTTGCGCTGGTAGGGACCACCGGCGATGGTCCGGGTGGTCCGTGCGTTGGCCAGGTTCATGGAAATGACGTTCAGATGCGAACGCTGCGCCTTGAGGCCCGATGCCCCGATATCGAGTGCTGTCATGAAATCCATTTACTTGGCTCCTTCCTGAATGGCGTGCTGGATGCCGGTAAAGTTCTTTTTGATGACGCTGGTCAGGGCGTTGTACATCATGGTGTTCTTGGCCATGGTGGTCACTTCCTTTTCCAGATCCACGGAATCTTCACCGTAAACATAGCGCGGCCTGAATTCCTTGAGGCCGTTGCCCTTGAAACCGTTGGGGTCGAATTCGGCAGGCATGTGCATATCATTGGTCTTGGTCAACTTGCCCTTCATGTTCAGGGCCAGCGCTGTCTGGAGCTTGTCTTCGAACTCCAGTTTTCTCGGTTTGTATTCCGGGGTGTTGGCGTTGGCGATGTTGCCCATGACGAGATTTTGACGTTCCAGGCGCATGTCGAGCACTTTGGCTGTTACATTGATGTGGCTCCCGAAAAGTCCTTTCATTCCCGAATCCTCCTGCCTTGTTCCTTGTTTGATGCTGCCGGTGGGCAATTATTTCCACCGGCGTTCGCGTGTGATTTAGCAACTAGTGTTCCATTTGTGTTAAGTCGTTGAAAATTAAAGAATAAAATTGAAAACGGTAGTGACGGAGCAGAGCGGGGAAGGGAGGGACGTCAAAGATGCGCCATTGTTTGGGAATCCTGCGTATGTGGACAAAAATGCCCAGTGGGGTGTGGGGAAAGGGGAATGTAGTGTTGATTTGAATAAATAGTAATTAATTTAAATAATTATCAACATGTGGCTCGTTCGTGGTGTGGTGCGTAAACAAGAGGAAGTTGTGGGTGTTAGTGTGTTTGGCATGAGCGTTGCATTGCCGTTGTGCAGGCTAAAATTGCCTGAACGATTTTGCCACCCTTACTTTGGGTAAAGGAGTAACGGAGGGGATTATAATGAGTGGTCATCTGGATTACGAAATCAACAAAGAACTCGGTGAATGCTACCTCTTCATGGGTGAGCTGGATAAGGCCGAAGAGTACTACAAGAAGGCCATCGGCTCCAACGGTGTCCATCCTGATCCGTACATTGGCCTGGCTACCGTCGCCGTCCAGCGCGGCGCCCTTGAAGAGGCTCTGGCCCTTTACAGAAAGGCCCACAAGATCGAAGCCACTGACAAGAGTTTTGCCGGGATCGGCCTGATCGAAATGGAAAACGGCAACAAGGATGAAGCCTATTCCATGTTTATACAGGCTCTCGACGCCAATCCGGAAAATATGGTTGCCCTGTTCAGCCTGATCCGGCTCGGCCATGAGATGGAACGCCTGGTGGAGATCATGCCGTATCTCGAAAATTACCTGGAAATCGATCCGGAAAAATCAGAAGTGCGGTACGCCCTGGCCGGATGCCTCGCCTGCCTGGAAAGGAAGGACGAAGCAAGGGCCCAGTTGGAGCGTGTCCTTGAAGCCGACCCGGACAACGAGGCGGCCAAGGAACTTCTGGATCAGATCCAGGCCTAAAAAAGTCTCCCCTCCCCGTTGGTTTCCTGTCCCGCTCGTTTCGGCGGGTGGGACGGGAAACCAGCCTCTAAGACGGAGATTGGCGGATACTAAGGGGCCTAAGCCCGTCAAAAAACTTGCCTTTGAACGGCAAATCTGGCACAGCCTCCAAAACCACGGAGGGGTGTCATGAACGCGTTGCCTATCAAACGAGCTATCTTGAGTGTTACCGACAAATCCGGCCTGGCCGAATTTGCCGCTTTTCTTTCCGAACAGGGTGTCGAGCTGGTTTCCACCGGCGGAACTAAGAAGATGCTGCAGGAATCCGGACTTCAGGTCACTTCCGTCAGCGACGTCACGGATTTCCCCGAAATTCTGGGCGGCCGGGTCAAGACCCTGCATCCGAACATCCATGCGGGCATCCTGGCCGACAAGGACGATCCCGGCCATCTGGAAGTGCTGCGCGAGTTCAGCATTGCACCCTTCGACATGATCTGCGTGAACCTCTACAATTTTGCCGATGCCGCCAAGAAGGGCCTTTCCCTGCGCGACGCCATCGAGCAGATCGATATCGGCGGTCCGTGCATGCTGCGCGCTTCGGCCAAGAACTTCCACAGCGTCTGCGTTGTTCCCGGCCCGCAGCACTATGATACGATCCGCAAGGAGCTGGAGGAAAACGGAAGCGTTTCCCTTGAGCTGCGCAAGGATCTGGCGGCCGAGACTTTTCGCCTTACCAGCGAATACGACGCCATGATCACAAAATACATTTCCGAAAACGAAGCTTAACGGCTATTGAAAGGCGCGTGATTGCGACGTTGTTTCAAAAAGATCAAAACCTCACGTATACTTGGTGTACGCAGCGGTCTTGAACTTTATTCGCGTCTGACATGCGCACACTTTTGAATAGTCTTGGAGAAGAGTCATAGCACAGAAAGCACGGGGCAATACCCAAGGGCTTAAGCCCAGCCAGCTGAAACGGCTCAACCGCCTGTATTTTCGTCGGTACCCGGTCAAGGAAGGGTACACCACGGAACAGGCCCGGGAACTTGCTGAAATCAGCCATGAGATCGGTCGCCAGATAGGCCTGCTTATCGACAGGCAGGGGCGGCCGTCCATGGTTCTGGTGGGTGATCCCGGGTCCATCTACATCCCGGAATTGCCCCGCGCCCGCCAGAGTTCCGGCCGTTTGCGCGGCCTGCGCCTGTTGCACACCCACCTGGCCGAGGACAGCCTTTCCCAGGAAGACCTCATGGATATGGTTTTCCTGCGGTTGGACAGCGTCACGGTCCTTTCCCTGGACCATGATCAGCCTGTTGCCGTGCAGACCGCCTATATCCTGCCGCCCAACCCCGAGGGCAAGAGCTACGAAGTGCTGGATCCCTGCCGCTGGGACCGGTCCGACGTGGATCTGGAAGCCACGGTGGAGGCCCTGGAGGACGAGTTTGCCCGTCAGGAGGATGGGGTCTCCGTGGACGATTCCGGGGAGCGGGCTTTGCTGGTCAGTGTGGACGTCGTTTCCAAGGATGTTCAGGATGTCTCCCTGGATGAACTTTCCGAATTGGCCAAGACGGCCGGGCTGGTGCCTGCCGGGCGTATGACCCAGCGGGTGCGCAAGCTCAATCCTAAGTTCATTCTCGGCAGGGGCAAGCTGGCCGACCTGGAAGTCCTGGCCCTGCAGACCAACGCATCCATCATTATTTTCGACCAGGACCTGGCCCCCACCCAGCTGCGCAACCTCGCCGACGTCACGGAACGCAGGATTCTCGACCGCACCCAGCTCATCCTGGATATTTTCGCCCAGCACGCCACCAGCCGCGCTGGCAAGCTGCAGGTGGAGATGGCCCAGCTCAAGTACATGCTGCCCCGTCTGGTGGGCCGCAACAGGGCCATGTCCCGGCTCATGGGCGGCATCGGCGGACGCGGCCCCGGGGAAACCAAGCTGGAAGTGGACCGCCGCCGCGCCCGCGACAAGCTGACCAAGCTCAAGAAGGATCTGGACAAGGTGCGCAAGCAGCGTGGCCAGACCCGCGAGCGCCGCGACAAGGCCGGGCTGCCCATCGTTTCCCTGGTGGGCTATACCAACGCGGGCAAGTCGACTTTGCTTAACACCCTGACCAGCAGCACGGTGCTGGCCGAGAACAAGCTTTTCGCCACACTGGATCCCACCAGCCGACGCATCCGTTTCCCCAAGGAACGGGAGGTTGTGCTGACGGATACGGTCGGGTTTATTCGCCGTTTGCCGCCGGACCTGCAGGAAGCCTTCCGGGCGACCCTGGAGGAATTGGAGTCCGCCGACCTGCTGGTGCAGGTGGCCGATGCCTCGCACCCCGAGGTGGAGGAACAGGTGGAAGCGGTGCGCAAGATTCTCGAGGAAATGGGGCTGAATGAGATCCCGACCCTGCTGGTGCTCAACAAGTGGGACAGCCTGGATGACGAGGGGCGCGAAACCATGCGCAACATCTATCCGCAGGGCATTCCCGCCGTGGCCCTTGAACGGCCCTCGCTGGAACCGCTGGTGGAGGCCATCCTCGACTCCCTGCCCTGGGAAAAACAGCCGGAAGAACCCGACTACTGATCCGGATCCCGGGAATCGTCAGGATGGTTGAGGGCGTTCTTGCACAGGCCGCCCACCTTTTTCCCGTCCCAGGATTTTCTGTCTTCGCGCGGTTCCACGTGAATGGTGATCTGGGCGCCGTCGAGAACCTTCTGAATTTCTTCTTCAATGATCACGCACAGGTCGTGGGATTCCTTGACCGTGGTGTTGCCGTCCACCAGCAGGTGGAAGTCGATGAATCGTCTGGGACCGGCCTTGCGTGTGCGCAGCCCGTGGAACGATGTTCCCTTGTCCGTGTGCTTGAGGATTGCGTCGTTGATGCGCAGCAGCTCCTCGTGGGGCAGGGCGTCGTCCATGAGCCCCTGCACCGAGCGTTTGATGAGGTCCACCCCGGTTCGGATGATGTTCAGGGCCATGACGCCGGCGATGATCGGGTCGAGGATCTGCCAGTCCGGGAAGATCAGCAGGATGCCCAACCCGGCCACCAGGCCGATGGATGTCCAGACGTCCGTGAGCAGGTGCTTGGCGTCCGCCTCCAGGGTGATGGAATCAAACTGTCTGGCGGCCCGGAGCATGATCTTGGCCGTGATGTAGTTGATCGCGGAAGAGGCCAGGGCCAGCCCGAGGCCGAGCCCGAGGCAGGAAAGCGGCTGCGGGGCTAGGAAACGGTTTACGGCGGTCCAGGCAATGCCCACCGCGGCCACCATGATTAGGATGCCTTCCGCGCCCGAGGCGAAATATTCGGCCTTGCCGTGGCCGTAGGCGTGCTCCTTGTCCGCCGGGCGCAGGGCGATGCTGATGGCGGTGAGGGCTATGAGCCCAGCCGTGAGGTTGACCACGGTTTCCGCCGCATCCGAAAGCAGTCCCACCGAACCGGTCATTCCCCAGGCCCCGAATTTGAGCGCCAGCGTAATGATGGACGCGGCAATGGAGTAGTAGACGAATTGTTTCGGGGATTGGGCGGTTGTCATGATAATGCCTTTTGAATTGAATATTTTTCGTATCCATTCAGCGTAGGTAGCTTGGCGGCCTGCGTCAACCTTTGCAAGTGCGAATCAGCCTTGGCGAACAAGGGAGGCAGGTTCACTTGTATTTCCTGAGAGTAAGCACACAAAAAAGGGCAGAAATTTCTGCCCTTTTTTGTGTGCTGTTCTGGGGTGCGCCCCATTTTTTTATTTTGCGTCGTGCTTGGACTTGCGCCAGGGCTTTTCCTCGCCCTTGGCAAGCCGCTGGATGTTCTCGCGGTGCCGCCAGAACATGAGGGCCATGAGCACGACGGCAATGGGGATGAGATGCACGTTGCCGGTAAGCAGCGAGAACACGGGCAGACAGACCGCAAAGGTCAGGGAGCCCATGCTCACGAATCCGGAAAGGAAGATGACCGCCAGACAGGCGACGGCCGAGAACAGGGTGGGCAGGAACGCCGCGGCCATGAACGCCCCCAGGGTGGTGGCGACGGCCTTGCCGCCCTTCCAGTTCAGGAACGGGGAATAGACGTGCCCGAGAACCGCGGCGAGCATGACCAGGGAAGTGAGTATCCAGCCGTCGTTCCAGATGGAGGCCATCCAGACCGGGACCGCACCCTTGAGGATATCCAGCGCAAGTACGACCACGCCGTACTTGAAGCCGCACAGGCGGGCCACGTTGGTGGCGCCGGTGTTGCGGCTACCGTCATCGCGCGGGTCGATGTTCTTGAATGTCTTGGCGATATACAGGCCGAAAGGCACGGAACCAAGGAAAAAAGCAAACAGGATCAGAACGATGGGCATGGGGTTCTCCTCTTCAGTTCAATATGCCGTTTGTTTTACAGGGTTTGGCGGCTCTTGAAAAGTGTTTGGGATCAATCTTCATAGGCTTCCGCGATCTTGATTTCGTTGGTCAGGGGATCGATCCTGCCGAAATTGATCTGGAAACGCTGGCCCGGATAGAGTTTGTCGCCCAGAATCTTGCGCGGGGCGCGCACGTTGATCTGCAGCTCGGGCAGGGCCAGGCAGGGCAGGGGACCGTTTTCCTCCACCACGATGGCTTCACGCAGTTTCTTGCGCTGCTGGCTGAGGTAGAAAAGTTTCCAGTACCGGGGCCGGAAACGCTGGATCTGCCCCACGGCCTGTGCGCGCGCATTGAGGTTGGGCAGTCCGGATTCCAGTTCGTCGGCGCTTAGTCTCGGGGTGCCGGTTTCCAGGAACGAGCAGACCTGGGCCATGTTGATGAAGTCCAGGTAGCGTCGCAGGGGCGAGGTGAGGGAGGTATAGGCCGGAACTCCCAGGGCCGCATGACGCTTGGGCTGCACCTCGGTGGTGGCGGGCATGAGCAGGCGCACCCGCTGCAGGATTTCCGTGGGGTCGCTGAAGATGCCCGCCGCGTCGGCTGGAAGTGCGATATCCTGGCAGCGGTGGAGCAGGGGAACTTCGTTGTCCCTGCCCCACAGGGCCAGGGCGCAGTTGGCCAGGATCATGAATTCGCTGACCACCAGTTCGGATTCCGGGCAGGGCTCCTTGAGGGTGATGCTCACTTCAGGGCGCGGACCGTCGCCTTCCACGGTGACCACCGGCTCGGGCTTGCGGATGATGCAGGCCCCGTTGTCGATGCGCTTTTGGATGAGCGCCTCGGCCAGTTCGTGGGCCGTGATCATTTGTTCGTCGTCGCCTTCCGCAATGGATTTTTCCACGGCTTCATACGTGGTGTTGGCCTTGAGTCGTACCCAGGCCAGGCGCGGCGCAACCGAAAGGATTTCCCCGGCCTTGTCCAGCTCGATTTCGGCCACGCAGGCCGGACGCGGCTCGCCCGCGTGCAGGCTGTAAAGTCCGGTGCCCAGTGCTTCGGGCATCATGTGCGTGGAACCTTCGGGCAGGTAGACGCTGGAAACGCGGTCGGCCACGACCCGGTCCAGGGGGGAACCGAAATCCCATGTCAGCATGGGGCGGGCCAGGGCCAGCTGGAGCCTGTAGCCCTGCTCGGTTCGCTCGATGAAAAATGCGTCGTCGATGTCTTTGGTGGTGGCCGCGTCAATACTCACGAACGGGATGTCTTCGGGCTCCTGTTTGAGCTTCTCGAAACGTTTGAACTGTTCGTCGATCTCGTCGGCATGTTCCTTGGACCATTCATCGCCCCAGGCATAGTGCGCCTCGTTGAGAAGATGATTGTGGTGCGGCGGCAGAATGCCCCATTTCTGCGCCAGCATGAGGGCGATGTGCGGCAGGTCGGGCAGTCCCTTGCGTACAGCGGTCCAGATCTTCTCGGACCGTTCGTCGGCGCTCTTGCCGATCTGGTCCAGCAGCACCTGCTGGAGCCTTGTCTCAACCTCGGGGTCGATCTTGGGCAGTTTGGCGTCGTAGCCTCCGGATTTCGAGTCCCAGAGCAGGCGCATGATGTCCTGTCCGGCCGTGACCACGGCCTCGCGCTCCTTTTCCTCGGCCTGGATGCGCAGGCGTTCCTCGACCTTTTCGGCCGGGTAGATTTCGAAATAGGGGGGGCGGAACTTGAAATGTGTCTTGGCCGCGAGCATTGCGCGCCCCAGGGCGGCGATGCGGTCCGCGTCCGGGTCTTCCCAGAGCAGGTCCGCAAACCATTCCAGCCTGGCTTTTTCCATCTCTCCCTGGGACAGCTCCCAGAGTTCCATGACATCGAGACCCGCATGGATCTGTCCGCGTTTTTCCTGGTGGGCGTTGAGTTTGTCCTGGATCTCCTGCTTGGAGACATTGGGGTCGTAGCCGGGCCCGTACCAGGGCAGCACTCGCGCGGAGGGGAGTTTCATCTCCCGTTTGTTGATGGTCCAGATCCTGAGTTTGCCCGACTGTTCCTCCAGCACCCAGGCAAGCTGGGGCTGGTCTCCGTGCATGAATTCGACCACGGCGCCGGGGCGGATGTATGTCAGCGTATTGTTCATGAAGTCCCTTCAGTAATATATCCGTGCCCCAAATGAAAAGGCTTCGCGGGCTGCATAGGGCAAACCCGCGAAGCCGATCTTCTATACTATTTGGACCGGGAACTCTAGCCCCGAACATGACGCCCCGTACAGGGGCCGTCTGCTAGTGCTTGAAGGAACGCTGGCCCGTGAACACCATGGCAACCTGCGGGGTGGCTTCGTTCACGGCCTGGATGACCTCGTGGTCGCGGATGGAGCCGCCCGGCTGGGCAATGGCGCTCACGCCCTCATCGAGGCACAGGTCCACGCCGTCGCGGAACGGGAAGAAGCCGTCGGAGACAACCACGGATCCGGGCAGGCCGCCTCGGTCTTCCTTGGTCCTCGCTTCGATTTTCTCCAGCTTCTCGGCCATTTCCGCATCGTTCCTGGCGGCCAGCTTCAACTCGAACAGGGATTTGCCCAGTTCATTGAAGGCCAGCAGGTCCGCGTACTTGGTGTAGGCCTTGCTGATGGCCAGCTGCACGCAGCCCACGCGGTCCTGCTCGCCGGTGCCGATGGCGGTGGTCACGCCGTTCTTCACGAACAGCACGGAGTTGGAGGTCACGCCCGCTTCCACCGCCCAGGCGAAGAGCAGGTCGTCCGCCTCGGCCGTCGAGGGCTGGCGGGCGGTAAAGGCGTTGCCGTCCTTTTCGGCCATGGCCGGGATGAAATCTCCTGCCGTGCGGATGGCGTTGCGGAAGGAGAACTGGAGCACCATGCCGCCGTCGGTGAGGGACTTGATGTCCAGAAACGGCTGACGGCTGTACTGTTCCAAGTCGTTGATGCCGGGAATCTGCAGGATGCGCAGGTTCTTGCGCTTCTTGATTTCCTCCAGGGCCTCGGGCTCGAAGGCCGGTGCGGCAACCACCTCGAAATAGGCGCTGTTGATGACCTCTGCGGTGGCCATGTCCAGGGGGCGGTTGACCACCACTGCGCCGCCGAATGCGGCGATGCGGTCCGCGTCAAAGGCGCGTTTCATGGCCACGGCCAGGCCTTCGTCGGTCCAGGCCGCGCCGCAGGGGTTGTTGTGCTTCAGGATCAGGGCCGCGGGCTTGGCCGAAAGGTACTGAAGAATGTTCAGGGCGTTGTCCACATCGGTCAGGTTGGTCTTGCCCGGATGCTTGCCCGCCTGGAGCATGTTTTCCTCGGTGAGGGCGGATACCAGCTGCATCCCGGGGCCGCGGAACTTGACGCCGCCCACTTCCAGTTCGGATTCCTTGAGCTCGAACAGGGCTGCGGGCTGATCCGGGTTTTCGCCGTAGCGCAATCCCTTGGTTTCACCGTCGATTTCCCAGGTTCTTTTTTTGAAAACCATTTCCTGCTCGCCCAGCCTGAGGGTCATCTCCTCGGGGAATGGGTCCTGCTGCAGGGTTTTGTACATGTTCTTGAGATCACTCATTGCTTGGACTCCATACTGTTGTTTCCGTGGATGCGGGCTCTTAACACAGGTTCTCGGGGGCGGCAATCGGACCCTTAGTTTGCTAAGGAAATCCCTGTTCCGGACGCCCGCCTCCCCCTGGTTTGTGGCCTATATCCGGGATGAAATACGCTATGCCTTGTCCTTTTGTGGATGGGTACATGAAAAAGCCATAATTATCATTAGTCTGTATTCGGTTTTATGCTATGGGTGAAGAGAGTGGAGAAGTTCGGGTCGGATCGAATTTGCATGAAAAGGAGGAGGTCATGAAGATCAAGGTGTTTCGGGATTGGGGGATGGCGCCCAAGATCCTGACGATTTTTGCGGGCACGGCCGTGTTGGTGCTGGCGGGTATGTTGTTCTACTACCTTCCCACCACCGGGGCGGCGCTCATGGAGGAAAAGCGTGTTGCTGTCATGAGCACCGTGGACGTGGCCTACACGCTTGTCGAGTTCTACGGCAAGGAGGCAAGCTCCGGGGCCCTGTCCAAGGAAGATGCCCAGAAGAAGGCCGCAGCTGCGGTAAAGGCCCTTCGCTACAAGGGCAGCGAGTATTTTTGGATCAACGACATGAACCATGTGATAGTCATGCATGCGGTTAAGCCCTCTCTGGATGGAAAGAACGTGGCGGATATGAAGGACAGGGACGGTGTGTATTTCTTCCGCGAATTTGTGAAGGTCTGCCGCGAAAAGGGGCAGGGATTCGTGGACTACTACTGGCCCAAGCCCGGGGCCGAGGAAGCGGTTCCCAAGGTTTCCTTTGTCAAGCTCTACAAGCCCTGGGGGTGGGTGCTGGGCAGCGGCATCTACGTGGACGACGTGGAAGCGCAGATGAATTCCATGCGTCTGCGAGTGCTTGTGCCCACAGTGATTCTTTTGCTGATCATATTCGGCGTAGTCATCTTGGTGGTACGCAGTATGGTCGGTCCCCTGCAGCAGGCCGTGGAGGCCTCCAATCGCATGGCTGAGGGCGACCTGACCATGGAAATTACCCATTCCGCCGAGGATGAGGCCGGGCAGGTGCTCGGAGCCATGCGCCACATGGTGGAACAGCTCAAGGCAGTTGTGGCCGAAGTGACCATGGCCTCGGAAAACGTGACCGCGGGCAGCGAGGAGTTGGCCGCCGCCTCCATGGAACTTTCCCAGGGGGCCAGCACCCAGGCTTCGGCCGTGGAGCAGGTCTCGGCATCCATGGAGGAGATGACGTCGAGCATCAGCCAGAATGCGGACAACGCCAAGGCCACCGACACCATCGCCCTTAAGGCGGCGGATGATACGGCCAAGGGCGGCGATGCGGTGAGCAATACCGTGCACGCCATGAAGGAAATTGCCGAGAAGATCCTTATTGTCGAGGAGATCGCGCGCCAGACCAACCTGCTTGCGCTCAACGCGGCCATCGAGGCGGCGCGTGCAGGGGAACACGGAAAGGGCTTTGCCGTGGTCGCCGCCGAGGTTCGCAAGCTGGCGGAACGCTCCGGACAGGCTGCGGCCGAGATCAGCGAACTCTCCTCCCACAGCATGCGGGTGGCCGGCGAGGCCGGTGAACTGCTGGAGCGCATTGTTCCGGACATCAACAAGACCGCCGAGCTGGTGCAGGAAATCGCCTCGGCCAGCGACGAGCAGAACGCCGGGGCCGAACAGGTCAACAGCGGTATCCAGGAGCTGAACAAGGTGGTGCAGCAGAACGCCTCCGCCTCCGAGGAAGTGGCCTCCACCGCGGAGGAACTTTCCGGCCAGGCCGAGCAGCTCCAGGAATCCATCCGTTTCTTCAAGCTGGATTCCGCAACCCTGCGTTCCATGCAGAGCCAGCAGCAGGCCGGGAGAAAGCCGGTGAAGGCCAAGGCTTCGGTGCGTCCCGCGCCCAAGGCCATTGCCCCGCCCAAACCCGCAGCGGCCCCCGTCGAGAGCGGCGGGGTGGACCTGAGCATGGATGACGAAGACTTTGAACGCTTCTAGTACGTTGGGTACTCCTCCTTGGAAGGCTCCGGTTTCGGCCGGGGCCTTTTTATGTTTGGAAGTGGCCGGTTTGACCGGAAAATTGGGTTTGGCGGCCCGGCCTCTTTTCTGCTATAGGTAAGTCCCGCGCGTGCGTCTTGCGCCCTGCGCGTGCAAAAACTCATCGAGGAATTCACACAGAATGGCTGAATCTTACCTGGAAAAAGCTATCGTCAAGCTGGCGAAGCAGCTCAACGCCTATGACGAGGCATCTCTCATGAGCCTGTGGGAGAAATACGCCGAACAGGTTCGACGTTTCGAACCCACCAAACGCTGGGAAGAGTCCGTGCTGGTCTTCAACATGATCCAGTCCATGCGCTTCAAGAACCAGCTCTTCAACTACAATTGGGCCCAGTCCCGCGAGCCGGAACCCGACCAGCACACCGACCTGGCCGCACTGACCGCCCCGGAAAGGCCCCGGAGAAACGGCGCCACGCAGGAACCCGGCCTCAAGGCCGAGGGACTTCGTTTCGTGGAGCAGAATGAGGACGGCAAGGACAAGCCCAAGGGAAAGATTCTCAAGCTGACCCCACGGGACGGCGAGTGATTTCTGCGGTTGACAGAGCACGCAATCATTCATTAACGCAATACTTCTCTTCATGCGCACATCATGGTGCCGTCGGCTGGCCGCGCGGCATTACAAGGAGCAGATACAATGGCTAACATAGTGGTTTTCGGATCCCAGTGGGGGGACGAAGGCAAGGGCAAGATCGTGGACATGCTGGCCGAGAAGTCTTCGGCCATCGTCCGTTTCCAGGGCGGCAACAACGCAGGCCACACACTGGTGGTCAACGGTGAACAGTGCATTCTGCACCTGATTCCCTCCGGCGTCCTGCACCCGGGCAAGAAATGCCTTATCGGCAACGGCGTGGTCCTGGATCCCATCGTCTTTTGCGAGGAACTGGACAAGCTGGCCGAAAAGGGGCTGGACGTTTCCGCCAACAGGCTGATGATCAGCAAGAAGACGCATGTGATCATGCCCTATCACTGTCTTGTGGACAGCGCCCGTGAATCCACCAAGTCCGACAGCAAGAAGATCGGCACCACCGGTCGTGGCATCGGCCCCTGCTACGAGGACAAGATGCACCGTTGCGGTATCCGGGCCGGGGACTTCGCCAACAAGGAACTCCTGCTGGAGAAGATCGAAAAGGCGCTCGAAGAGAAGAACGTGCTCTTCAAGCACCTGTACGGCGTGGAGCCTGTGGATGCCAAGGCCATTTATGAACAGGTGCTCCCGTACGCGGAACGCCTGGTCCCGTATCTGGGCGATGTTTCTTCCGCCATCCAGAAGGCCAATGAAAAGGGCGGCCAGGTGCTCTTCGAGGGCGCCCAGGGCACCCATCTCGATATCGATCACGGAACCTATCCATTCGTGACTTCCAGCAACACGGTGACCGCCAATGCCGCTTCCGGCTCCGGCTGTTCCCCGCGCGACCTGGACCGCATCATCGCCATCGTCAAGGCCTACACCACCCGTGTGGGCGGCGGCCCGTTCCCCACGGAACTCTTTGATGCAGACGGCGACTACATGCAGACCAAGGGCGGCGAATTCGGAGCCACCACCGGCCGCAAGCGCCGCTGCGGATGGCTGGACATGGTCGTGCTGCGCGAATCCGTCCGCCTGAACGGCCCCACCGAACTGGCCATCACCAAGCTGGACGTGCTTTCCGGGCTCAAGGAACTCAAGATCTGCACCGCCTACAAGTACAATGGCGAGCTTGTCGATTATCCTCCCCAGGAACAGAACGGCATGGCCTATGTGGAGCCGGTGTATGAAACCCTGCCCGGTTGGGATGAGGACATCACCGACGCCAAGTCCTGGGACGACCTGCCCCTGACCGCACGCAAGTACCTGGAACGCATCCAGGAACTTTCCGGCGTTACCGTGGGCATTGTTTCCGTTGGTCCCGACCGCGAACAGACCTTTTAGGCTCATCAGGAATTGAACCATGGTGTCCGGGCAGATTGATCCGTTTTCCGTCCTTGCGGGGCAGGAGCATGTGGTCAAGCGCCTGGACGCCATGGCCTCCGATCCTCCGCAAAGCATCGTCATCGAGGGCGGCACCGAAAAGGAACGCGTGGCCCTATCCCTGTATTGGGCCATGCGGCTCAACTGCAAGGAGGCTCCGGCTCCGTGCGGGACCTGCGCCGTGTGCCGGCAGATCAGGGACCTGGCCTTCAGCGACCTGCTGTTTTTCGACGGCAGGGAAGGGCAGATCAAGATAGCCGACGTGCGGGACACCCGGTCCGTCTGGGGGCAGCCTCCCAATGGCGACGGCTACCGCGTGTCCATTTTCGCCGAGGCCCAGGCCTTCGGGGTCGAGGCGGCCAACGCGCTGCTGAAATCCCTGGAGGAGCCCCGGCCCGGAAACGTCTTCGTGCTGGCCGCGCCCCAGCGGGAACGGCTGCTGGAGACCCTGGTTTCCCGGAGCTGGGTGGTGACCATGGCCTGGCCGGATATCCGGCAGAACGACGCGGAAATCAATGAATGGACTTCCGCCCTGGTGGGATTCTGGAAGTCCGGCCGAGGCTGGTTCGAACGCACCTCGCCCAAGGGCGCGGTGGGCAAGGACCTTGCCCAGCAGGTGGTGCTCGGCATGCAGCGCGAACTGCGCGAGGCTCTCAAGGGGCAGGCCTCGACACCTGTCTCCCAGCAACTTTCCCAATCCTTCGACTTGCGCGGCCTGCGCCGCATCGACCTGGTGCTGCTTCAGGCCCAGGACTCCCTCAATACCCACGTGGCCGTGAACCCCTCGCTGGTTCTGGACTGGGTCGCCACCCGTCTCGTCTAGCGTGGCCGTAGCAACGAGCCCGATCGGTTGGTTGCTGCGAATCCTTCTCGTGGGCTGACCAACAGGCTCAGACCAGCTTGATTCTTGTGCACTGCGATCCTTTGGGGATGAACGATTCCATGTCCAGCGGTTCCCGTAGTCGGCGTTTGATGGCCTTGCGCAGGAATGCGGAGGCCTGGCGTTCGATGCTCGGGTCGGGGTTCTCAAAGGTTTCGCAGAATACCTCTCCCCAGGTGGTGGCATAGATGACCGTGGCCTGGGCCACTTTTTTCATGTCGTGGGGGGCGGTCAGGTTGAGCAGGAAAAATGCCTTGGTGACCCGTTCCGGCTCAAGGCCGTCGTCGATGTCGCGTTCGAAGGTCTCCTGCAGGGGAAAGAATTCCATGAGGGAGGTCATGAGTTTCTGGATGTCGGCCACTGCCAGGGGGGCGATGGTTCTGTCCGCCTGGATGAGTGCATCCGGATTGTAGAGGTTGTTGAAGAACAGCCAGCAAAGCAGCATGGCCGGGTCGTAGTCCTTGCGCAGCACCTGCATGCCCCGCACCGACGATTTCCCTTCGGATTTCTGGCTGCCCTGCGCCACCCAGATCGTTTTCTTGCCCGGTTTCTTGATTGCCGAAAGGTGCAGGGTGGAAAAGGCGTTCTTGCCCACGTCCATGAACGGCACGCGGCTGACCTTGTTTCTTTTTTTCGCGAAGTTTGCGGAAATGCGTCTTCCCAGGCGGGTCATGTCCTCAGGTGTGATCAGGGCGGATGCCGTTTTACCGTTGTCCCCCAGTTCCTTCTGGATCCGCTGGTAGGTGCGGGTCATGAAGGCGCTGACCGCTTCCCCCATTTTCAGGGATTTGCTGAAGTTCCAGGTTCCCTTTCGAGGCAGGCCGTTTTGTAGTGCGTTTTCCCTTTTCCCCACGACGGCCTGGATCATGCGCCTGCCGTCGTTGGTGGCCGGGTGGTTCAGGAACATGCTCACATTGCCGAAGTCCGCCTTGGCCACATAGGATTCGGTGAGCAGGCTTACGGCCTCCGTATCGTTGTTGGCGGAATAGTAGGAGCGCAGTTCCCGGAAAAGGGCCGTGTAGGAATCGATGCGCTGGATGTCGTTGACGCCTTCGAACACATGGCCCTTGATGGTATCGCACAGGGGCATGCCCTGCGAGGAGCCGAAACCGGAGTAGCGTTCCAGCAGGCCCAGCTTCATGACCGATTTGAACGGGCTGTGCAGCGCCTTGACGATCTGCCACATGGCCGCGCCGAAGAATTCGCCGGGAGGAATGGCGTCCAGGGGGCCGAGGTCCACGACGCGTTTGTCCACTGCCAGCGGGTAGGAAAGGGCCTCCCTGGAGTAGGCGGCGTATCGCTTCCTGTCTGCCCCTGCGGGCACCAGCCACCAGGCCAGGTTCTTGCCCGCGAGCTTGAGGGCCGACCTGTAGAATTCCTCCTTGAGCAGAATGGCCTGTGCCGAGCCGGAGCTTTCCTTGTCGCTGTATCCGAAATCGTTTTGGCGGATGAGTTCTTCGCTCATGGGAAAGAAGTGCGCCTCCAGGCCGAACTGGAGGTCCGCCCACAGGGTCAGCGCCTCCAGCTTTTTTCCGAGCCCCTGCATGGCGTCGTGGGTGGCGGTTTCACTGCTGACGCAGACCCAGGAGTCGATGTCCGATTCCGTTGTCTGGGCCATGCTTCCGTAACTGCCCATGGTGTAGAGGCCGGTGATTTCCATCTCGGCGGGGCGATTCCCGGGCTCAATGCCGGGAAACAGCTCTTTGGCCAGCCGCAGGGTTGTCGCGCTCGGGGTGTATCCTGCCACGGAACAGGATGGCACGCCGGAGATGCCGAGTTTCTGGTCGAAGATGTCGGTATGCAGGACATAGGGCAGGATGCGGATGAAATTCTGCTGTTCCCCGGTCAGGAGACTCATGGCCCGGTCATGCCGCTTGCGGTTGTCGTACAGCATGCGGGCTTCGCGGCGGGCGAATTCCAGGTGCCGGACCCAGCGGATGGCCGCCCGGCGGAGAATGGGTCTCGCCTCGGGCTGGAGGGCCGTAGCGGGCGGGGCGGGGAGTTGGGCCACCAGCAGGGAAGCCGCTTCGTGCAGCCATTGAATGCGGGCCTGGAGCAGGAGATGGTGGTCGGACTGTATTCCCCGGAGCCGGGTGTCGGTTGCCGTGCAGCCTCGGAAGTCCGTGCCCGGGAAACGGCTGTCCGCCAGTTGGGCGTGGTTCAGGGAGCAGTCCGTGAATTCGCAGCCGTTCAGCGTGGTATCCATCATATTTGCCCGGCTGAGGTCCGTCCCCAGGAACCCGCATTGGTCCGCCCGGACCGCTTGCCAATGGCTGGCGGTCAGGATGCACTGGTCGAACGAGCCTTGATCCATGCCGGTTTTCAGGAGCCGGGCGTGTGGCATGAGCACGCCCTTGAAGGTGCAGCCCGCGAAGGTGGTGGCGGAAACGGTCGTTTCCTGAAGATCGCAGTACAGGAATTCGCAATTGCTGAAGTTCGTTTTTTCAAAGCAGGCGCGGTCCAGACAGCAGTCCTTGAACGAGCATTCCGTGAAGCGCGCCTGGCGGAATCGGCTGCCGCTCAGGTCGCAGTCCCGGAATTTGACCTGGTAAAAGGAAACGCTGTCGAAGATTCCCTCCGGAATGCGGTTTTCCTTGAATACGCGCCGTTTTATGTCCGCCTTGCGCAGGATGGCTTCCGGGAATTCCCGGCCGCTGAAATCCGTTCCCTTTTCCAGGGCCTTGGCCAGCGCCTGGCGTTTGTCGCCGAAGATGCGGGCCATGAGGCCCGGTCTTGTTTCCTCTTCGCCGGGAATGTCGCAGGCTGGACCGGACAGTTCGTGGGTTTCAATCAGGATCGCCGAGTTCTCCGAGACAAAGGCCTTGAGCTGGGCCGCATACATGAACGTTTCCTCGGGCTCGGTCTTGAGCTGGGCGGCCAGGAAATCGGGATCCATGATCCCCATGGCCGTGAACATGTGGGCCAGGAAGGGCTCCAGAAGCGCGGGGGGGAGTCGTTTGAGCAGGCCCGCAAGCCCGCGTTCCGTGAGCAGGGGGGCCAGGCTGGCGCAGAGGGGCATGTTTTTTTGCTGCTTTGTCAGCAGCAGGGCCATGATTTCCCCGGTGCGCGGCCAGCGCATGTGCAGCAGCCCGGCCAGGCATTGCGGTGCGGCCTTGAGTCTTGAACTTTTGAGCAGGGCCTGAAGGGTGCGCGCCAGTTTTTCGTTGGAGGAGGCGCTGTGGGCGCACAGTACGTTGATGAGCCTGCTGTCCGGGGCAATAGCGCCCGAAGCCAGTCCCTTGTGGACGAACTGCTCCATGTCCCGGTCGTCCAGGGCCCGGAGCGCCATGGCGATGCCCTCCACCTCCCTGTTGCCGATGGGCGAGGAAAGCACGGTCCGGAACCAGGGGGCGAAATCTCCGGCCAGGATCATTCTCTTGACCGGATAGGCGAGGCGTTCTCCTTCCCGGCCGAGCGTGGCCAGCCCCGTCAGCACTTTTTCGGGATCCGCGTTTCGTAATGAGGACGTCATGGCTTCGAGCCATTTGAGTAGGGGCTTGTCCTCAAGGGATTTCAGGGAACGGAGAAATTCGTGGGCCAGGAGCAGCCTGTGGGCCGGGGCCAACCGTTTGGTGACCTCGACCAGCTCCTGCGAGGAAACGGATTGGGATTGTATCTGCCTGCGGGCGGCCTCTCTCCCTGTTTTCCCGGATTGCATGAGCACGGCCAGGCAGGCCGCCATGATCTGCCTGTCGCTGTGGTGGTAGAGGATGCGCGCGGCCAGCCCCCCTGCCTGTTTGGCCGAAATAGCCTTGTCGGCGTCCAGAATGCTTCTGGTGGCCTTGGCTATGGCGGAGAGGTTTCCCACCAACACCTTCTGGTCGTCGTGCGCATTGCGCAAACCGGAAAGGGCGTTCTGAATGGTTTCCGAATCTGTTGTCATTACTTTTGTCTTGATTCCCAGATATACTGCAACCTTTGGTGAATATTGTCAAAATGTGAAAGTATTTTGTGGTTCTCTTTCTGGGCCCGTTGTTTGGGCCCATGCTTTGCGAATCGAAAGGGAAGGGCTTAAACAGAAGTTTTAAAACGGAAAAAACTTTGACTCGAAAATGCTGATAGCCTATCTTCCACGATCGTAACTTTATCGATAGACCTCCGAATACCATCTAAACCGAACCAGGATTAAGCACATGTACACACTTCGTACCCTTCCCGGAGATGATGTCCGGCAGATTATGTGGCGTTTCGCCGACCGGTACGACCTGCAGATGTCCGTACAGTCCGCCCGCGGCATCGCCCGCGGCATAGTGGCCAAGCTGGTTGCCGAGGGCGCCCGCAATACCCACGAATGGACCGACCAGAAGGCCGAGCTGTTGACTGCATTCGACCAGTCCGGCCTGACCGCATTGTTCATGGATCCGCATCAGGGCGGTTTCATCGAAGGCCCCAAGAACCTGGCCCTGGCGCTGGTGGCCTTTGAGCTGGCCTGGGTGGACGGCGGCGCGGCTACCTGCTCGCTGGCCAACAACCTGGCCCTGGCTCCCATTCACGAGAAGGGCACCACCGAACAGCGTGACGAATACATGAGCCGTTGCGTGCCGGTGCAGCCGGGCGAAGACCGGCAGATGGACCGGGGCGCGTTCGCCCTGACAGAACCGCTGCCCTACGTGGGCGTGGATACCGGCGTGCTCTGCGGCAAGGTCCGCGTGGCCGACTGGAACGACGGGGATCCCATCCTCGAAGTGGACAAGCGCGGCCGGTTCATCACCAACATGGATTTCGCCACCTATGTGACCGCCGCCGTGGAATCCGTCGACGAGCGCATCAAGGGCTCCTGCATGGTCATCCTGGAAGAGGGCGATGAAGGCACCTTTGACCGCGGCGCGCCCACCCTCAAGATGGTGCATCAGCTTTCCTCCACCCGCGACCCGATCCTCAAGCTGCGTGTTCCGGCCAGCCGGATCATCGGCGGCTACGAGATCGTGGACGGGCAGATCGTTCCCAAATACAGCCACAGCGAGATCATCGGTTCCGTGTTCCATCGCACCCGCATCCCGGTGGGTCTCATGACCACTTCCAAGCTGCTTTCCGCAGTGGAGCCGGTCATTCGTTACCATCGCAAGCGTTTCCAGGGCGGCGATGCGGCCAAGCCCGGCAGCCCGCGCTTCGAGCACGGCGTGCAGATGAACGAGGATCCGCTCCAGCGCCTGCTGGATGTCTGGGCCGCTGGCGAGGCAGGTTCCTCTCTCGGCTTTGCGGCATCCCGCCTGGCCGATGCCTTCGACCCCATCGAGAAGGCGAAGGAAAGACTTTTCGAGGAACAGGGTGTCGTTGGACCGCGCAAGCAGATGATGACGCTCAAGAAGCTTCAGGACAAGGTGCTGGAGCTGGTTGAGCTGGAATACACGCCGGAAGATGAACGCGATGCCGCCCGATATGCGGAACTCACCGGCGATACCCTGGTGCAGTTCGCCTACATGGACGCCATGGCGGGCGTGCTCAACCCGGCCACCAAGCTCTGGTGTACCGGCGTGGGCGCAACGATCATGCGCGAGGCCATCAGTCTGGTGGGCGGTTACGGCATCACCGAGGACTGCCCCGGCTTCCTGATGCAGAAGTGGACCGACGCACAGCTCGAGGCCACCTACGAGGGCCCGGAAGCGGTGCAGCGCCGTCATCTGACCCTGACCATGCCCAGTCCCGTCTTCCAGGGTGTGATTTCCGCATGGATCAAGCAGCTCCGCCGCCTTGGTTCCGAGAACCAGGGCCTGGGCGCCTATTCCCTGGCCGCCGCCTTCGAGCTCTGGCAGTGGACCATGACCTATCTCCACGAGGCCAAGGACGTCGAGGGCCGCAAGCTCTACCACGGCAAGCGCCAGGGCGTAACCTTCGCCATGGCCGATGCCCTGGGTTGGCTGCTCGGACCCTATTACCTTGTGCAGGACGTGCTCGAACTCAAGGACAAGGGCCCCATGAGCCCGACCCTGGCCGACGGCATCGAGGATCTGGGCGCCTTCTACACCGACATGGCCCACGTGCAGGCCGTCCGTGCGGCCGGCGAGGCTGTGCGCATCTGCACCGAACTGGTCTACGGCTATGCCGAACCGGCCGGTGACTGCTGCGGCCAGGGCTGCCATCCCGCAGGCCTGGACGAGTTCGTCTCCCTCAAGGCCAAGGTGGACGGCTGCATGACCGGCGCGCGTCTGGCCAAGGATCGTGCGGGCAAGGCCCTGTCAGGCGTCATGATCCCAGAGGCGCTGGATTACCCCCTGTAAAATGATTCAAATACGGATGCCCGGTTTCTGGCCGGGCATCCTCTTCTCGGAGAGATTGCATGAGCGATATCCCTCAGGTTGAACGGCAGGAAATGGAAGCCGACATCGTCTGTGTCGGTTTCGGACCGGCCACGGGCGGTTTTCTCACCACCCTGAGCCGCGCCCTCATGAACGAGGACGGCACCCCGCTTGCCGAAAGCAGGGTCATGCCGGGCATGCCGCCCCAGGTCATCTGTTACGAACGCGCCGACGACATCGGTTTCGGCGTCTCCGGCGTGGTCACCAAGGGCCGCGCCATCAGGGAATCGTTTCCCGATCTCGATCTTTCCATGATTCCCATGGCCCACGAGGTGACCGAGGAAAAGGTCGCCTACCTGCTGGACCCCGTGGGAGCCAGCCGCAAGTGCGGGGCGGTCAAGGTGGCCGAAATGGCCATCAAGCCGTTTGCCAGGGACCATGCCTTTGAACTGCCGTACATCCCGCCCTTTCTGCAGAAGCACGAGGGCATGGTCATGTCCATCGGCCAGTTCAACCAGTGGGTCGGTTCCCAGGCCATGGGCACCGGCCTGGTGCAGATCTGGCCCGGCACTCCGGTGGCCGAGCCCCTGCTCGAAGGCAACGCGGTCAAGGGCGTGCGCCTGGCCGACCAGGGCGTGAACAAGCAGGGCCAGCCCGAGGCCGGATACATGCCCGGCATGGACATGAAGGCCGCGCTGACCGTCGTGGGCGACGGCCCTGTGGGCAGTGTCGGACAGCATTTGGACCGCGAAATGGGCCTGCCCGAGGGCAACCATCAGCGCGAGTACGCCGTGGGCATGAAGATGGTGGTTCAGCTGCCCGAGGGCTGCGAACTCAAGCCCGGCACCGTGCTGCACACCATCGGCTATCCCGAGCCCGAAATTTTCGGCTTCCTGTATGTCTATCCGGACATGTCCGCGTCCCTCGGCATCTTCGTGCCGTCCTGGTTCGACAATCCCGTGCGCACGGCCTACCGCTACATGCAGCACTGGATGATGCACCCGTATCTCTGGAAGCACCTGGAGGGGGGCACCCTGCGTTCCTGGGGCGCCAAGTCCCTGCAGGAATCCGGCATGCAGGGCGAGCCGTTCCTTGTGGGCGACGGCTTTGCCCGTATCGGCGAAGGCTCCGGAACCACCAACGTGCTTACCGGCTCGGGGGTGGACGAGGCCTGGGCCTCGGGCGTGCAGCTTGCCGAGGGCGTCATTGAACTCATGAAGCAGGGCAAGCCCTTTACCCGGGAAAACCTGGAGCAGGCCTATGTTTCCCGCCGCCGCAACAGCTGGGTGCAGGAAGAGGCCAAGCAGGCCGCCAAGGCCCGCGACGGGTTCACCCTCGGTTTCATTCCCGGCATGATGGGCATGGCCCTTTCCGGGCTGACCAAGGGTTTTCTGAACATGCCCGGCAAGTCGAAGAAGCCGTGGGAGCGCATTCCGCGCATCGAGGATTATTTCAAGGGCGTGGTTTCCGAGCAGGAACTCATCAAGTTGCGCAAGGAATGCCAAGCCAAGGGCGCCAGCCTGCACGACGCGCTCATGGACAGGGCCGGTTGGCCCGAAATTCCCCATGACGGACAGCTCTTGGTCTCGCACCAGGATGCGCTGCTCATGGGCGGCAAGGTGGTGGCCAACCCCGGTTACGCCGACCACGTCACTTTTGCCGATCCCTACGCCTGCCAGGTCTGCGCCGAGCAGGTCTGCACGGACATCTGTTCCGGCCAGGCCATCACCGTGAATCCCGAGGGCGGAGCGCCGCTGTTCGACCGCGAGAAATGCGTGCACTGCGGAGCCTGCCTTTGGAACTGTAGCAAGCCGCACCCGGATGATGACGAACGGACCAACGTCCAGTTCCGCGCCGGTTCGGGCGGCCTGCATTCGGCTGAAAACTAGCGAATCATACCGGAACTGCATTTCCGGTTTTCATACTGGCGGCGGGAAGTCGTTCCGCGCCGTCGAGCAACAAGGAGTAAGCCTCAATGAGCAACGAATTCCACATAGTGGTCTGCGGCTCCATCGTCCCGGACCCGTTGCAAACCCTGGAGCCCGTGCAGGGCGCCAAAGGGCCTGAACTGAAAAACGAAATGATGCTTCCCGCCGTGCTGGACCCCTGGGCCGGGCACGCCCTGTACGAGGCCGCAGAACTGGCCAAGCAGAATCCGGGCAGCAAGGTCTGGCTGGTGAGCCTCGGCCCCAAGGCCAAGCTGCAGCAGGTCATGATGAACATAGCCCAGAAGGTTCCCTTCGAGCTGGTCTGCGCCGACGGCTCGGCCTCCGGTTTCACCGACAGCTTCGAGGTTGCCAGGATCCTGAGCGGAGCCATCGAAGGCATCCAGGGGCTGGACAAGTCCAAGCTGCTGGTTTTCGGCGGCTGGCAGTCCGCTTCCCGCGGTTCCGGAGCGGTCATGCAGATGGTGGGCGAAATGCTCGGCATCACTGAGCAGTTCCAGGGCGTGGACAAGCTTGCCCCGGGTGCGGACGGCTCCCTGGAAGTCCTTGAGCGCATCGAGGGCGGTGCTTATCAGACCTCGGTCTGCTCCGGCGCTCCCGCCGTGCTCGGCTGGGCCACCGGCGAACTCCCCGAGCCGCCCAACAACCCGCAGGTCGGCATGCAGAACATGCGTCTGGTCATGCCCGCACTGCAGCAGGCCAAGCCTGCCGACCTCTCTGGTTCGTCCCTGTCCTTCGCGTCCGTGGAACTGCCCAAGCAGCGTCGCGAGACCCGCGTGGTCAAGGATATGGCCCTTGATGACATGGCCAAGGAAATCGCCGACTGGCTGCAAGAGTAAGGAGACCTGCCATGAGCAAAGTACTGTATCTCGCACATACCGAAGCCGACGGCACCCTGGCCAAGGTTTCCCTGGAAGTCCTCACCGCCGCCAAGCAGGCCGCCGAGGGATTGGGCGCTGAGCTGGCCGTGGGCCTGATTGGCGCGGACGTTGCCGCTGCCGCCGATTCCGTCGCCGGATGCGGCGCAAAGTTTTACGGTGTTTCCGGCGCGGAATTCGCCGACGGCCGTTACGCATCGGACGTTGCCGCAGCCGAGGCCCTGTTCAGGGCAGTGAGCCCCGAACTGGTGGTCGCACCGGCCACCTTCCGCTTCAGCCGCGCGTTGCCGGGGCTGGCCGTGCGCGTGGAAGGGCGGGTGGATACCCACCTGACCGGCCTGGAGGCCAAGGACGGCAAACCCGTTGCACGGCGCTGGTTCTACCGCCAGCGCATGGTGGGCGAACTGAGCCGCGACGAGCGCCCCTGGATTCTGACTATTGATCCCGGCTGCTTTGACCTGTTCTCCGGTTCCGGCTCCGCCGATGTGGAGATGGTTTCGGTATCCCTGCCGGAAATGCGCACCAAGGTTACCGGCATCCAGGCTCCCAGCGCCGACGAGCAGACCATTCGCCCGGACGCCAAGACCCTGTTCGTGGCCGGCGCCGGCTGGACCAAGAAGCAGGGGGACGGCGCCGTTCATGTGGATGTGGCCGAGCAGCTCATCCTGGGCTTCCTGGACTCCACCAAGTCCTCCCTGGGTTCCTCCAAGTCCCTGGTGGATATCTCCGGTGAGGGCCAGGCCGTCATCTCCTTCCTGACGCACCTGCATCAGGTGGGGCAGACCGGCTCCACGCCGCGCCATTCCAAGGGCCTGGCCACCTGCTGCCACGGCGAGGAACCGCATGTGGTTGGTTGGCGTTTCGTCAACGAGCGCAGGGCCATCAACACCGACGCAGGTTGTGGCTGGGCGCAGGGAAAGGCCGACGTGCTCTATGTGGCCGACGCTTTTGAACTGATGAAGAAAGTCAACGAGTTGTTGGGATAGGAATATCCCCGCAGATTCGGTTGCCGGTCCTCTCGCCCATGGCGGGGGGCCGGTTTTTTTGTGAAGGTTCTTGCACGGGGTTGATTCCTGTTTTGAATGCGGTATATAGCCAGGAATCACATGAATTTGATAACAAATCCCTGAATGGAGGGGTGATTGATGAAAAAACTGTTGCTGGCCGCCTGCATTGCCCTTGTCGCCATGGGCGGCTGTCGTTCCGTAAGCTCTGTGACCAACTCCATCACCGGGACCAACGATTCCCTGCTGGCCCAGGTGTCCGAGGACAAGCTTTCCAAGGTGGATGAAGCCCGTTTTGAGCTCAGCGTGGCCGAGGAAAACGTCAAGCTGGCAGAACTCAAGAAACAGCTTGCCGATTATGAGCATAAGCGTTCGGTCAACGAACTCAAACTGGCCAAGATCAACCGCGAGCACCGCGAGATCGAAGTGGACCTGGCAAAGGCCGAGGCCATCCGGGCCGCCGACCTGAGCGATCCTGTGGAAGGGGTCAAGGAAATCAACGGCTACAAGCAGGAACTGCTTGGAAACGATTCCAACCGGATCGAAATGGAAGCCGCCATCAGCCAGGATAAACTGCGCATCGACAACCTGAAACAGCAGATTGCCGAGCAGGAGCAGCATATTGCCGCGTTGACCCATCAGCCGGTCGCTTCTTCCCAGTCCACTTCCGTGGATCCCGGCATTGCTCCGGCCGGAGAGTCTTCCGCTCCTGCCTCGAAATCCGTGAAGTCCGATAAGGAAGTCAGCCTTCCGGATTACCTGAAGGTGGAGGATGACCCGGATGTTTCCTCGTCCGGGGGAAATGGCAACGGCGTGGACGAAGGCGCCTTGCCGGAATAAGAGCTCTGGAAAAACGAGATTTATGGGCGTTCCGTTGGGGACGCCCTTTTTTATTGCCCCTGAAAAGAAGGAAGCTTCCCCGGGACCGTCCCGAAGAAGCTTTGTTTCTCTCTAATCGCAAAAGAAAGAAGGATTGCTTTACTATTAGCAACTGGCATGCCAGTTTGTTCTATTGCGGCGGTATTTGGTAAAATATTATTTTATATCAATATGTTGTGCTTGTGAATACTGAGAGGCGCGAGAGCTGTTTGTTCCTGAAAATGGTTTAAAAAGTTGAACGCCCCCCTGGCTTCCGGCCATGGAGGGCTAATTTTTGTACTACACGCCCCGGCCTGATCCGTGATTTGGCCGGGGCGTGTTTTATTGGGGGAGTGGTTATAACTGTCCTTCTTCCTTGAGCGCTTCGATGACCTCTTCCAGGAGACGGGCCTGTTCCGCCAGGCGTTCAAGGCTGGCTGTGGACTGCTCCACGCTTTGCGCGGTGTCCGAGGCAATGCGGTTGATTTCGTCTATGGCTATGTTGATTTCCTCCGAGGCCGAGGACTGCTGTTCGGCGGCGGTGGCAATGCTCTGGATCTGGTCTGCGGACTGTTCCGATGCCTCCACGATGCGTTGGAGGACTTCGCCGGACTTGTTGGTCAGTTCCGTGGAGTGTTCCAGTCCCCCCACGGCCTGCTGCATGGAGGCGATATTGTCCGAGGCAACGGACTGGATGGCGGTGATGGAGTCGCCCACTTCCTTGGTTGCCACCATGGTTTTTTCCGCGAGCTTGCGGACTTCGTCCGCCACGACGGCGAATCCGCGTCCGGCCTCGCCCGCGCGGGCCGCCTCGATGGCCGCATTGAGCGCCAGCAGGTTGGTCTGGTCCGCAATGTCGGTGATCACGCCCATGATGTTGCCGATGGCGTTGGCCTGTTCGCCGAGTTGGACCATGTTTTCGCGCAGCTGTTCGGCCTGGCGCTGGGTCTTGTCCATGGCAGCCACGGTCTCGCTGACAACCTGGGCTCCTTCGCTGGCGCTTTCCTTGGCCAGCTGGCCGACTTCGGCGGCGTGGCTGGAGTTGCGGGCCACTTCCAGGACGGTTGCGTTCATTTCTTCCATGGCCGTGGCCGTGGAGTGCACCCGCTCGCGCTGGATTTCGGTGCCGTGGCGGATCTCCGCGGATTGGCTTTCAATATCCTGGGCCGCTTCGAGCAGCTCGGCGATGATTCCCTCCAGGCGTTGCGCCGCGTGCATCATGCCGTCGCACTTGGCGGTCTCGGCCAGTGCCTTGGCCTCTTCAGCCTCGTGCATGGCGTGTTCCGCAGCCAGCGCCTTTTCCTCGGCTTCGGCGGTCTTGGCCGTGATTTCCTTGATATTCTGCTTCAGGGTCTGGGCCATGGAGTTGAGGGCGTTTTCCAGGTGTGCGGCCTCGTCGCTTCCCTGGGCGTCTAGTTCCACTTCCAGGTCACCCTTGGCGATCCGCCCGGCCGCATCGGTGGCTGTCTTGATGGGCGTGGTGATGCTGCGGATGATGAGCCAGCAGGCGGGCACCAGCCCCAGCACGAAAAGCGCCGCCAGGCTGCCGACAATGAGTACCAGGTTTTGAACGATGAGCTTATGGAACGAGGAGGAGACCTTGGCGGCTTCGGCCTGGACGTTGTCGATGTAGACACCTGTGCCGATGGAAACGTCGGTCCCGGGGATCATCTGTGCGTAGCTCAGCTTGGGCTGGTCGCCGGAGTCGCCCTTGGGCCAGATATACTCGACAAAACCGCCGCCCGCCTTGGCCGCCTTGTCCAGCTCGGCTATCATCTTTATCCCGTTGGCGTCCTTGAGATCCTTGAGATCCTTGTCGATGAGCGACGCCTTGGGGTGGGCCACGGTGATGGTCCCGCGAAACACGAAGTAATAGCCGGACTTGTCTTCCTCGAAAATGATGGGCGTGATGGCCTTTCGCAGGATCGCATCCTGCTCGGCGCGTTCGAATCCCTCAAGGGCCTTGCCTAGAGAGATCGCCATGGAGTCGACCGCCAGTTTGAGGCGGGCCTTGTGCCCGTCCAGCATTTTCCCCTGCACTTCCGAAACCGCCGTCTTTTCCAGCGTCATGGAATTCTGCAGGAAGGCCAGTGTCACGCCCGCGATGAACACGGTCATGAGGATGACGATGAAAATGATCCGCTGCCCGATGGTGAACCTTCTAAGCATGTCCCCCCCTTCGATGTTGTTCGACTCCAAGCATCTTACCGACATGTACGCCCTTGAGGGCAGTTAGATTCCCGTGAACGGTATGTATCGAGTTGTGAATGGCTACAGTATGCTTTTTTTGGGTGTTTTTAGGAAACGTTTTGTCAAAAAAATCATCAAAACATTCGTTTGAAGAGGGGGTTGGGTTCCATTTCGAAGTTTTCTGGAGGGATACGTGAGAGCCGCGTCATTCCTTCTCCAGATGTAACCGCCTGTAACGGATTGCGTTTTCGGAACGTCCATATGCTACGGGAGGGGCGAATTGTAACGGCCGCCTGTGAAGGCAGGCGCGGTATCATGAAGCCTTTCAACCAAGGAGAGAATGCATGACCACGATCAATTCGGACGGTATTACCGGTTTTGCCGTGAATACCAGGATGGACAAACTGTCCGAGGCCCAGACGGAGCGAGGTCAGGGAGAGCCGGGAGACCTTCGTGAGGCCCTGGGAGACAGGGTCGAGATTTCCGATGAGGGACGCGCCCTGATGCAGGCCAAGATCGAGGAGATCGGCAAGGCGCCCGACGAACTTACCGATGAGGACCGGGCCGAATTGCGGGCCGCCTTCAGCGAAGCCACGGGGCTTTCCGAAGAGGAAATATCCGACATGGAAGCGGAGATGGCCGAGCACGGCGGAGCGCCTTCGGGCGGCGAGAGCGGTGCGTCCGGGGTGGTCCAAGGCGGCGGGGAGTCGAGTGGAGGCGGAGCCATGGGCGGCGGAATGCAGGCCTCCGGTTCGGAAGAGGACTCCGAGAGCGACATAGAGGAGCTTGAGGACGAGATCGATGCGTTGGAGGCGGAGATTGCCGAACTTCAGGAAAAGGCCAAGACCGACGACGACAGCGCCCGGCAGCTCAAGACCAAGGAAATGGAGCTGCTGACCAAGGAGTCGGAACTTGCGCAGCTTCAGTCGTCCGAGTCATCCTGACCGGGACGGGCTCCGGAAGGGCGGTTTTACCGCCCTTTTTTTATGCCCTGAAGTGGAGGCAAACGGGCGCATTGCGTATCTCGGGGGTAGAGTGAAGCGCGTGTTCTGCCGATAGGACTTGCACAACGGCACCAAGGAGGGTTGCCATGCAAGTCGTATTGGATGGAAGCAGGATTTCCGGCCTGCTCGTCAGCATGGATGTTGGCGAGGCCGGGGAATCCACTGTTTTCCGGGGCGGGGATGTGGTCGATCTGTCGGAAGAGGCCGTGGCGCTGTTTGAGGAGAGCGCCCGGGAGGCCATGTACGACAGCGCCATGTCCCTGGAGGAGTTCGACAAGCGCATCGCGGTCATTCGCGGCGAGATTGCCGCCGTGTGGAACGGCCCGTTGCCCGATGACGAAAAATATCGTCAGATCTCCTCCAAGGAGAACGAGATCGCCCTGCTGCAGGCCGGGCAGTTCACCTTTGCCCGCGCCGGGTTCTACAAGGCGGTTTGACGGCCGGTCCAGATCGCGTTTCGCACGGCCATGATGCGGTCTTCGGCTACGCGCGAAGAGGCTGCACCATTTTCATGACCATTCCGGTCACCTTATCCGCAAAGGTTTCGTCCATGGGGGCGTGCCCTGTGAGCAGGCGGTACCACATGACGCCGAAGACGACGTCCGTCAGCATGTCCAGGTCCTGATCCGGGCCGATATTTCCGTGCTCAACGGCTTTCATGAATATGGATTTCAGGACGGCGCGCCGCTTTGCCGTGAAATTTTTCCGGAACCGTTCGCGAAAGGCCTCGTCCTGTTGGGCCTGGGCCATCAGGAAGCGGAGATGGACGCCCGCGCCGTCGGCAATGGCTTTCACGGACAGCCTGAGGATGTGGCGCAATGTCTTTTGCAGGGATTCGAAGGGGGGAATCGTGATGTTCGCGTCGGCCTGGCAAAGCAGCGCCTCCAGCACGACATCCGCCAAGGTGGGCCACCAGCGGTAGATGGTCGGCTTGCCGACCTTGGCGCGCCTTGCAATGGCCTCGATAGTCAGTCCGGCTCCCTGGCTTTCTTTGAGCAGGGCCTGGGTCGCGTTCAGTATGGCCTCCCGCGCCTGTTCGCTTCTGGGGCGTCCGGCTTTGGTCATGTCCCTCCCTTGTTGTTTGGCTCGAATTTGTATTTGCCACGCTTGACAGGGGTTGGCAAGTTTAATTACGTTACGTTTCGTAATAAAATAAAACCGGCTTGCATGTTTCCCAGGGAAAAACGCATGTTCTCATGGTTCCCGCCGAACCCGCACAGGTTTGAGTTCTGCCGGGAATACGTTCAAGAGAGTATGCCCCCATTCATCCATAACTGATGGAGTTGTCATAATGCAGATTGAATCCTTGAAACTGGTTTGTTTTTCTCCCACCGGGACAACCAAGGCGGTTGTCCAGGGCATTGCGGACGGCTTTGGTTCGAGTTCCGTTGAGCTTGTCGATATCACCGGCACGGAGGCGCGGAAGCAGCCGTTGCGGACATCGGAAAGTGATTTGCTCGTTGTCGGAATTCCCGTCTATATGGGCAGGCTTCCGGAATTGGCGACGCAGTGGCTCAATACGATCCAGGCCCGGAATACCCCGGCGGTTTGTGTCGTGGTCTACGGCAACCGTGCCTATGAGAATTCCCTGCTCGAACTGAAGGACGTCTTGAAGAACTGCGGCTGCGTGCCCGTTGCCGGGGCGGCGTATATCGGGGAACATTCGTTTTCCGATGCCGGAATGCCCACTGCGCAGGGACGCCCCGATGCCGATGATCTGGGACATGCCCAGTCGTTCGGCCGCAAGGTGCGGGATAAGATGATGTCCCTTGCCGAGCTGTCCGAAGCGGCGGAAGCCGAGGTGCCGGGCTCGTTTCCCTATGAAGGGCGCACCCAGATATGGGATGTGGATTTCATTGCCGTAAGCGATGCGTGCGTGCAGTGCGGCCTTTGCGCCGAGGTCTGCCCCGTGGACGCGGTGGATCCGCAGGACAGCGCGGTCATTGATATCGAGAAATGTATCACGTGCTGCGCCTGCATCAAAAACTGTCCCCAGAGTGCCCGGACCATGAAGGACGGGCCGGTGCGGGACGCCCAGAAGAGGCTTCACGACAATTGCCGGGAGCCCCGGCAGCCGGAAAACTATCTGTAACTGGTTGTCTTCGAGTGAATGAAAAGAGCCGTCTGCATCTGATGCCGGCGGCTCTTCGTTTTTCTGCGGGGTTTCATGGAGCCCCCTCCGGCCGCCGATCTGAACAACGTGGATACATCTCAGGGGCACAGCCGTGCGGCGGGTTATTGTTGTGGGGAGCCGGCGATCGGGCGTCCTATGAAGACGATTGCCTCATCGCTGCTGTTAAAATGGTTTTTCGTCTTGTCGCTTGCCCTGTAGCGCTTGCGGTCTGCGCTGATAAATATGACGCCTGTGCCTATCCCCGTGGGGTGGCGCTTGTGTTTCGTGTTGATCGTGATGGATTCAACGGCAACGGAGCCGTGGGCGCTGCAATCCCGATGGTAGGTCCCGTCCTCGCATCTTTCAAGGGTATCGGTGCCCCCTGCCGTCCAGGAATGGTAGTTGTTACCTTCATAGTCGGACTCATTGTTGTCATTTCTGTTTTGCTTTCGGCTGTCATGCATGTGCCTGGATGTCGTCGAGTCGGCTATTCTGATACCATATTGCCAGTTTCCGGGAATCTCGCCGTCCAGTCCATTGCAAGCGGGATCGTCGTCCTTGCAGTTCGAGCTCCGGAAAGGTTCGCCATGTGCGAACATGATATGCCCGGTATTTCCCGAGATTGCGTGAACGGTTCTACCGTCCGGGCATACCCGATTTTTCTTCCCGATATGGCCGGGATGTTTATACACGATCACATCGCCGGGTTTGATGTCCCGAACATTCTTGACTTGCCCCCAGCGTACGCAACCCGTCATCAGGTCCCTCATGGTCGCTGCAGGGTGAGCGGCATCCACTTGCGGGGCGCTGCTGATGACATCCGCAAAGTCGGCGGCAAGCGGCCTGCCCTGACATGAGTACTGGCTTGGGCTGGCGTCTGCATAGAGGGTCTCTGCCAGTCCCTGAATGACGTAATAGCCCACAAATCCGGAGCAATCCAAAAACAGGTTGTAGCTGGATTGTGGACTCGCGATTTCCGTATAATCGGGAGTTATGCTGAAGTTGTTGCCTTTGTTGTGCGAGTAGCCTGTGTTTTCAACATGGGAAAGGATTTCGTCCACTTTCATGTGAAAGCGGGAATGCACTGTCTGGTCCGGGTCGTACGGCGGCGAATCCGGGACAACTTTACCGCACGTGCCGGTGGCGTATTTTTCCAGGTCATATTGTTGAAGCACGCACCTTTCTCCCCCACAAGCCGTGTCGCATTTTTCAATTTCGCAGACAAAGAGTTTGGTCCTGTCAGAGGCGACTTTTTGGGTTACTTTGCCGCCCTCGGCAAGGCACTTCTTTTTGCCTTTTACAAGTGCAGGATCGTTTAGAGGCATATTGTCGGGAGCCGTCATTGAGCTCGAGTCCTGAGCGATGGCAGGGGCGCAGGGGAGCGTGAGACAGCAAACAATTATCAGGGTGAAAAAGCGGATGCTTGTCATTTTCAAATTCCTTTTATGGAGTGGCTAGAGCAGATATGGCGTGGAAAATCAAATTCAATGGAGGGCTGGTGGATTGAAAAAAGAAAATGGATTCAAGCTATCAGCCTGAATCCATTGATTTTTGTCTGGGGCGTTCGTGGGCCGCGGCCTTGTTGGGATTAGCGCAGTCTGTCCGTGACCTCTTCGATATCCTGTTTGCGTACCTGGTCCAGCGGCATGGTGCGCGGTGGATCATTGGCGAAGTCGATCTTTCCGAGGTCCACCATGCGTACGCGGCGGTTGAACATGGTGTGGTAGTAGATGATCTTGTTTTTTGTGTCGTTGAGCACCGTGTATTGCGTGCCTGCCGGTTGATCTGTGTTCGTGGTTCCGGTGGCCCCTTCGGACTGGGTGGCCGGGAGGTCGAAGCTGTCTAGAATGCGGAAGGCCTCCTGGACCGTGTCCTCGCCGCCTTTTGTGGCGCGCGCTGTCTGCACAAAGGCTGCGGCGCGGACAAAGCGCGAGGGCGAGGTGAAGTCGCCAGGCAGGCCGAGCATGCCGGAACCGCCCGCCAGAGGCGTGATTTCCATGTCGCCCCATTTCGTTTTGGCAAAGGGCGTATTGGAAAGATAACCGAAGTTACGCAGGTTGGTCAGGTGCCAGTCGAATGTGGGGTTGTTGGCGATAACGCCCACGGGGTTTTCGAAGAAAGTGGCCTTGCCTTCCTTGAATTCGATGACAATGGCCCGGCCTCCCGGTTCGGTGATCATTGCGTGCAGGGGGAAGGGAACGCCAAGGGCGGGGTCGATCACCGGGACCACGCGAATCTTGCCGACGCCCTTCCTGACTTCGTCCACGGTGGCGAACCGGGACAGGATATAAGCGAGCAGCTCACTGGGAGCCATGGAAATGGCTGCCTTGGCCGGATCATACCCAGCGTATTCGGCGAACCCTTGGTGAAAAAACATGCCTCCGGCCAGTCCGGCCTCGTTCATTCCGGTGTTGATGACCCTGTTGAGGAGCAATACGCCCGCGAATCCGTATTTCGATTTCCAGGCGATGCCTTTGCCTCCACCCGGAACGGTGGATTGAAACGGGGTATTGCGGGGGTAAGTCGCAATTCGTGGCTTGAGGTCGAACTTGCCCCATTCCTGTGTGCGTCCGAAGACCACGGTTCCGTCAGCGCCCGCAAGCTTCAGGCCCGTGCACGCCGACGCGGGGGCCGGGCCGAGCAGGCCGAGCAGGCAGAGGATGAGCGGGGTCAAGATCCAGCGGCGGTGATGAAGCATTGTCCCTCCCTTGTTTGCGGCTCAGGGTACAGTCAAAGGAGGGGTGGAGCAATGCCAAAAGCTTTTATTTTCGTTAGGTCGGCTGTCCAACTGGGGGCATTACACCTCTACCGGCGATGGTTAGTTCTCCCATTGGGTTTGAAGTTTAAGCAAGTCTCATTGAATATTGGGTTTTAGCCAATTGAATCAGTCTGATGGATTCAATTTAATACAAGTATGATACATTTGGTTTAATTTTTCAGTGTATCCAATTGTACCAAGGATAACGTGAGCGTTTTTATAAGAGCAAAATCAACATACCCATGTGTAACAAGAAAAGGCCCGCACAATGCGGGCCTTTTCTGCCTGTGGGAACCGAGGAACTACTTGTTTGCGGATGCCGCAAAAGTGATCTCGGTTTTGGATGCCCCGGCATCTTTTGCTAGGAGGGTATCGCTTTGGAGCTTTTGGGAAAGCCAAGCGTCCAGGGCATCCAGAAGTTGTTTTTCTTCAATGCTTCCGCCAAAGCCGATTTCGGCAAGAACTGGGGTGTTGTTTCCTTTTACTGTCCAGATCTGCAATTCCACCTTCATGCCCTTGTGGTCGCCGCTGCTCACGGTGCCTTTGTATTTTTCCATGCGCATGACATGGGTTTTCAGAAGCGGTTGCCCGCTTTCCCTCAGGGCCTGCGTGAGAGAATATATTTCACTCCCTGAAGATCTCAGAAGGTTGAAGGTTTCTTCCGGGGTCATGGTGCTAACATTATGCTTACCGACAGGGATTTTGGTGTTCAGCGAATAGGAATAAGCCTCGTTGCCGAAAAAGGCGTCTATCTCTCCTTCTGCAGCCTTGTTCATGCGATCAAGGGTCTTCATGTCAGTGCTGCGGGATTTTAGAGTGATTTTTGATTTTTCAGGGGTCTCAAGGTCAAAGCGTACGCGTAGGATCTTGTTATGGGCTTTGAGCAAGCGGTCCACAGTGTCGATATAGAATCCCTCTTTCAACGAAGGAGTGTTTTCCCAGTCAATGAATGCCGTTTTTTCCAGAAAAGTACTGGAGATCTGATCGCCGGACTTAGCTAAGGAATTTTCCGGGATAAGCTGGTAATGATATTCGATGCCTTTCATATCCTCTAAGCTGGGCCGATTGTCGTCAGCTGCTCCAACAACTGCGGACAGTGCCACCAGCAGGATCAAAATCCCCAGTGGAATGTGAGCCCGAATGTTTGCCATGTCGCTACCTTCCTTGTTGTAATCATTCCAACAGGGTGATTGGCTTGATCAGGGCTAACCCTGTCTGGAGAGTTGGTAGAGTTTGTCGATTATTGGGTCTTGGTCGTTTTTGTGAAACGCATGCGCCAGTTGCCAGCGGTGTTTGAAAACCTGCCCCGAGAGTGTCTTTAGAAGTGTTGTTTCGCTGGGACTAAATGAAGGGCTGCCGCTGGTAAGCTTGATGAGTTGGATGGTCACGGTTAGTTCTTCCAGCCGTGTGGTGTTCATGATGGTGTCTAGGGCGTCATCGTCAAGTTGTATACAATCCTCCAAAGCGTTTTTGAATTTTTGCGCATTTGGATATGTTCTGCCCTCGAGGTCCTTCAGCGGTGCTGTGTCCATTTTTTCGGCGAGTTGTTCCATTGCAGTGGGTGTCAGCGCATACTGTACTGGTGTGTAGGTTTGCTGCATGAAGACGTTTTGAAGGAAGAAAAGCGAGAAGAAGCATACCACGGCTGCAATGACTGGAGTGATCGCCCAACTGCTGCAGATGGCGCCGACGGTGCGCCAGCGGATGGAGCGTCCGCCTTTGAGGAGGCCGATGCCGATGACTGCGCCTACGATTGCTTGAGAGCTTGAAACCGGCACCAGAGGAATGGCTGGCAACCCCATGGACACGAACGAGTTGCTTAACCCTTGGGAAGAGAAAATGGTTAGGACCAGCGAGTGGGAAACAACAACGATGAAGGCGGCGACTGGGGAAAGTTTCATGATACCGCCTCCGCCCACGGTCATGATGACCTTCTTCGAATAGGTGAACACGCCCACGGCGATAGCCAAACCTCCTAGAAAAAAGAGCTGCTGCGCCGCCGAGAGTGTGAACAGGTTGAAGAAGTGGATATCGGAGAAGTTGGAGATAGGTACGAACACTCCCATGACTGTGGATATATTGTTTGCCCCGAGAGCATACGCGCCAAAGATTCCGGCTAGCAGCAGGCCTATGCGCGTCAGGTAGTCCTGTGTGAGCATGTGCGGCTTTCTCCACTGGATGCATGAGCGGCAGAGTATGTACAGGAACATGGAAAATACTGCCGACAGGATAGGACAGAACACCCAGGTGGATAGGATTTTTGTGAGCGCCGTATAGTCGATTAGCGACCCGGAAAACAGGTTCCAACCCACAATGGAGCCGACAATGGTTTGTGAGGTAGAAACCGGATAACTGGCCTTGGTCATAAGAAACATGTTTACGGCCGAAGACAGGGCGACCATGAAGGCTCCTGCCAAGGCGTTTATGGAGCCTAGTTTACCAAGGGTATGGGTCGCACCTGCTCCGCTGATTACAGAGCCGAGGATAACGAACACACTGCACCATATTGCGGCGGTGTGGAATCGGATCATGCGGGTGCCTACTGCCGTTCCGAATACGTTGGACATATTGTTGGCACCGAGAGCCCAGCCCAGAAAAAGACCGCTTGAAAAGAAAATAGACATAGGTGGAGCCTTTTATAGCGAACGTTTTATGACGTAGATGGCCAACTTGTCCGCAACGTCTTCCGCCTTGTTTGCAATCTTGTCCACGCTACGGGCCAGATCACAGAGTTGCATCTTGTGGCTGAGTCGCAGATCCTCCCGATTGAATATGGATCTCTGCAGCCTCGTGACGATCTTGTCGCATTCGGTTTCCCAGTAGGAAACTTTATGCATGTGGTTGCTTATAGATGAAGTGTCTTTGAAAAAGGATCGGGCTGAACAGACGATGGCTTCTGCTGTCTCCACCACCGCTTCCGAGAGTTCTATGAAATCAGTATGGAATTCATTTGGAATTTCTGGAGTCTCGATATCAAACCGCCAGAGGACACCTTTGAATCCTCCCAGGAGGTAGTCCATGTTTTCAAGTAGTTCGAGGACATCTCCTCGGGAGTCGGGAATGATGGTTTTCGTATAAAGCTGCATTTCGATGTTGCGACACAGCGTATCCCCCCTGTGTTCCTTTTCCGTGATCGCAGCAAGTTTGTTATCCAAATTGCTTCTGTTGTGGGTCAAATAAGCCTTGAGCCCTTCTCTGAAAGTCAGTGCAGCTTCACTCACCAGACTAAGAAAGTCGTCGATCTGTTTTTCTATTTTGATGCTCGATCTGAGGATGTTGATTCCCATTGCAGCGTTCCTGAAATATGTTTGGGCTGAAGTTTTGGGCAAAAGCGCCCTGCGCCGGAGCCTTTCGGCTCCGGCAGGATTAGGGGCAGTGGGTTTTCCCCCGGATGTGACGGTCTCGATTATGGAGCCCGGTATGACGGCTGGGCCGCCACACCGGGGAGGGCATTACCAGAGCTTACTGTCGAATCCCATAAGCGGCATGACATATTGGACCCATGGAATCAGGCACAATAGCACGACGGTCTGCATAACTATGCCATACTTGAATGACTCGAAGCTGGAGTAATGATTTGCAAGGTAGCAAATAGTCGCCGGTTTGCTGTTAAAGTACAGGACGTACACTTGGTTGATGAGGAAAGCCATTGGCAGGCCAAACCCAAGGACGTTCCACCCAAAGTTTTCCGCGATGCCGATGATGATAGGGAAGAAGATAATGGTGCGCGCCGTTTTGCTCTGGTTCAGGATTGACGAATAGTTGAAGAGTACGGCGATCACAAGGAATATGAGCAGCTTGTTGGGGTCACCGTTGAGGCCTATGGCATCAAATAGATTGTTGATGCCGATACCGACGATGTTGGTTTTCTTAATGCCACCGCCGAGCACATATGCGCCGAAGCTGAAGAGCAGCAAGTGCCAAGGAATATCGGTATTGTTCCAGTTGATGACACCGATTTTGGGGAGCTTGGAAAAGGAGGGCATGAGGCAGAGCGCCGCACCGGCCAGGGCGATGGCCGTGGCGCTCATGCCATGTAGCTTGTCTGTGGCCCAGAAACCGAGAACCAGCAGGAAGATTGTAGCGGCCTTGATTTCATTGAGGGTAATGGGCCCCATTTTTTCAAGCTCTTTGCGCAGCCTGTCCAGGCCGCCTTCGATGGACGGTTCGTTTTCCCTGCCCTTGATCGGGAATATCAGCTTGACGCCGAGTATCCAGCCAAGAGCCAGGACGATAAAGGCCAGAGGAGCCAAGGCCATGAACCAGTCCATGTAGAAGATTTGTGCGCCTGCGCCAGCCAGCATGCTAGCAGCAACGAGGTTTGCCGCGGATCCTGTTACGTATGCGCTGCACGATACGTTGATGCCGAGGAGGTTCTGCAGAACTAGGTTGCGGCCAAAGTTGTTTCGGCAGTCGCCGCCTGTAGCCCCGTAAATGGCGCTGATGACCATGAAAATGGGCAGCAGGAGTGCAGCTTTTGCTGCTGTGGCGTTAATAAATGCCCCGAGTACCAGGTTTAGGATCAGGAATGTCCAGAAGATTGGTGTTGCATGGTGCCCTGCCCTCATGATGAATTTCAGTGCGATGCGTTTTGCCAGCCCCGTGGCAACGAGCATGCTGGCCAGAATGAAGCTGGCCACGTTGAGGATCATTACCGGGTGCCCGAAGTAGGCGTAGGCTGTTTTTTCGTTCAATATGCCTGTTAGGACAACGGCAATGATGAGCAAAAGCGAGGTGAGGTAGTTGGGGATGGCCTCGGAAATCCAAAGGATGAGAGAGGCCCCGAAGATTCCGAGCATCGTGTAGCAGTGCTCTGCAGGCACCTTGGTTTGTGACGCAAAGGAACCGACTTCGACAAGTTGGAAGTGGAAGATGCAAAAAAAGAGCACGGCAAGGGGCACGCCGAATCTCTTGATCATTTCCATGATCGGACCTGCCGGTAATGTGGGCAGTTTTTCCAGAGAATAGTTCCGCATGTCGAGCGGATCAAAGGAATCGCATTTAAGGGCCGGATTTTTATCTATCGGGGTATTCATTTTTCTCTCCATCCACCGGCAACGGTCGGGGAAACATGGTTCCCCCGACCGGGTATCTTACACCATGCCGATGACGCTTTTGGCTGCTACAAGGTAGTTTCTGTTTTCAAAAGAACCAATTTCGAGAGCTTCGATGGCCTTGGTCATGCCTTCGTAATCTTCACTCTCGCAGCATGCGGTTTCGAGGACGGCGCCGTTGAATTCAATGATGCCGTATTCGCAGATGATTCCGTCGACAGAAAAGCCAAAACGTTTCTTGTAAATCGAAACAGCCGCCAAGCCCGGGTGTTCTTCGACAATGGCGATGAAATCGTCGAGCGTATATTCGTCTTTGACGAGATTTACCTCGGCTTTCATGTTCTCCAGGATGGTGGCTACTTCTTCACGCTTGACCGGGAATTGGAATTTTCCACGAGGCTGGAAAATTTCGTAGCCGTTTTCGGTTTCGCCTACTTTGGTTTTGATGTCGAGCAGGCCGTCACGTACTTTTACATTGGCTTCATTGGTTGCGGTGGAAAGGAAGTAGGTTTCGCGACTCTCGCGTTTTTTGAAAAGCTTGGCCTGTGCTTTCCACATGGATTCTTCGACGATATCCAAAATGCCCTGGCCAAACACACGGAATTCTGCGCGAGGAATAATCTTAGCTGCGTCCTCTGCAGAGGTTGCTTCATTTGCGGCAAATACATCTTTCATTCTTGTCTCCTGAAGATCAGCAGCCTGGCTACCAGGTGGTGTAGGGGGTTTTTACGAGGTTGGAGTTGAAGTAGCGCGGGTCACCCGTGACCTCTTCTCCTACCCAGGACGGTTTTTCGAACTGCTGGTCTTCGCTTTCCAGTTCGATTTCGGCCACGACCAGCCCTGCGTTCACACCAAAGAATTCATCCACTTCCCAGATGAATCCTTCGAATTTTATTTTGTAACGGGCCTTTTCGATGATGGGTTTCTCGGCGAGGTCATCAAGCATCTCGGTGCATTCCGCGTGGGGAATTTCATATTCGTATTCCACTCGGGTAGCGCCAGTTGTGATACCCTTGATAGTCAGAAAACCCTTGTCGTCGATAGTGCGGACGCGCACCGTGCGTTCTTTGACACTGTTCAGGTAGCCCTGACGGTAGTGGGTGCCCTTTGCCAGTGCTTTCCACTCTTCTCCCACCAGGAGGAATTTACGTTCGATTTCTTTTCCCATGATGTCTCCAAATGAATCTGTTTTGCTGGACGTATTCGCCCCAGCATTGATGTTGTTTTTATTTTTGGTTGCTGATAAAAACAAATGATAAAAAAACATCGTAGGTATAATTAAAAATTATGAATGAGACATCGCTAAGGGTATTCGCAGCCATATGTGATACTGGCAGCTTTACGAAAGCTGCCAATGAAATGTTCATAACTCAGCCCGCTGTGAGCAGGCATATCCAGGCGCTGGAGCACCATTACGGCGTGGAGTTGTTTGAACGTCAGGGGCGAACCGTATCCTTGACAGCCAATGGCGAGATATTGCGGGCGAAAACCAGAGAGCTTTTTTCGCTTCACGATGAGCTGGAAGGCCTTTTTGACGATATTGTTGAGCTCCGGCGGGGAAGGATAACAATTGCGGCTTCAGCGACCATGGCTTCTTACCTATTGCCGGATGCGATTATCTCATTTCGGCAGCTCTATCCGGGTATTCAAATAGAAATGCTCGCAGGCAATACCCATGAAGTGAACCGTCTCGTTGAAGAAGGGTTGGCTGATATGGGGTTTGCAGGGAGTGCGGGTATGGACCGCCGCCGGTTGAGTAAAACCATCGTACATAAAGATCCATTGGTGATGGTTGCCGCGGCAAAGGATACATTATGCGGTCAGGATAATTTACGGCCTCATGACATGGTCGATCATACATTTGTTTGGCGCGAAAAGGGTACTCAGACGAGATTGTATGCGCGTAGCCTGTTCAAAAATACGAAAATGAACGAAAGTGGGATGATGGTTGGCAGGATTGAGACGGCAAAAAAATTTGCCGCAAGGTCTGGATACATAACTGCTTTGCCGGAAATAACCGTGAAACAGGAAATAAGTGATGGTATACTTGCTAGACTGAATGTTGTGGGCTTTAAATACACGGTCCATTTTGATGTGGTTATCAATGCTGCACGTCGTCCAAGTATGGCGGCACAGTCCTTTTTACAACATTTATCGAAACGTAATGAATTGTCACACGCCTGCGGGCTGAAAAAAATGTTGGAGCTTTATGATTAAAATTTTTGTAATGGCAGAGATAAAGAAGGATTTTCTTAATTAATTGAAATTGTTTAATAAAATTTATTAACCACTGCTTTCTCTTAAACTTTTTATCGCTGATCGGTACCTTTGACTATCTTTGACTACTTTTCATTACGCGTACTCAGTGGAGCAAAATTGGAGCAAGTTTCAGTCTGTCGTGGTCGGAAATGGAGAGGCAAGTCAGGTATGAAAAGGCCCGCTTGAGGCGGGCCTAATTGTTATTGAATGTGGACGTTACCGTTCCCTCAACGCCTCGCTCTTATACCTCAAGATCGGCGTGAGGATGTACTCGATGAGCCTGCGGTCGCCGACGTTGACGTCCACCTGGCAGGACATACCCGGGATGAGTTTCACTTTCTTGGCTCCCACGTTGATGGTGTCGCGTTCCATCTCGATGAGGCAGCGGTAGACCGGGCCGTACTGCTCGTCCAGGATCACGTCGTGGGCTATCTTGCTGATGGTGCCCGGGATGGAGCCGTATTTGGTGAATTCGAAGGTGTCGAATTTGACTTCCACATGCTGGCCGGGCTGCACGAAGCCTATATCCCGGTTGAGGATCTTGGCTTCCACCTCCAGGGGGCTGTCCTCGGGGACGATGCGCATGAGTTGCGCGGCAGCCTCGACCACGCCTTCCTTGGTGTGTACGGCCAGATCAAGCACGGTGCCGTCGATGGGCGCTTCCAGTGTTTGCAGGTCCATGCGGCGCTGGGCGGATTTAAACTGCTGTTCCGTGGTCACGAGCTGCTGCTCGCAGTCGCCCAGTTCAGTCAGGATGGTGTGGCGGTACTGTTCGGCCGAGGATCTGCGCTGTTCAATGGCATAGCCCAATTCCGCCTCAATGCGCCGCAGGGACTGGGTGAGCACGTCCAGGGATTTGCGGCGATCTTCCCATTCCTCTTCCACTTCCTCCAGACCGGATTTTGAGACGGCGTCGTCGGCAAAGAGCTGTTCCAGGCGCTCCATGCGCTGGCGCGAGAACCGGAGCATGGCAGTGGCCTTGTCCAGTTCGGCCTGCACTTCCTTCAGCTCGGCCTCCTTTTGGGCGATGCCCTGGTCCAGGGTGGCCATGTCCGCGCAGTGCGATTCGAACTGGGCCTCCATGATCCGCTTCTCCGTCTCGATCAGCCGGGCAGGCACCCCCTCCGGAGCCACGTAAGGCAACATCAGGTCGTCGTCGGAATCGGCCAGGGCCGCGAGCCGGGCGTGCTGGGCCTTGAGTTTGTTGAGCTGGTTTTCCAGGTCCCGCACATCACCTTCGGCCTCTGTCTGGTCAAAGACGATAAGCGGCTGGCCTGCCTTGACGGATTGCCCCTCACGCACCAGCACTTCCCTGATGATGCACAGTTCCGGGGCCTGAATGAGCTGAACGCGGCTGGACGGCACGGTTTTGCCCATGGACGGGGAGATGATTTCCACCTCCGAGAAACAGGCCCAGACCATGAACACGAGAAAGAAGGCCATGATGGATGCCGGAAGCAGCCATGCAATGGTCGGCAGAGGCGCATGCAGGACCGCATCAATGCCCGAAAGGTATTCCGCCTCCTTGGGACGGTAGCGGTTCTTGTAGCATTCGATGCCGTCGCAGACGGTTTCCTGGGCCTTCTGGTACTTCCCGGAAACATGGCCGGTCAGGATGGCCAGTTTCTCTTTAATGGTATGGATATTCATTACGCTTCACCTCCGTCGTGGATGGCGTGAAGCTGGGCAAAGCGCCCGTTGGCCTGCAGCAGGGCCCGGGGGCTGCCCTGTTCCACGATGCGGCCGTTCTCCACGGTGAAGATGCGGCTTGCTATACGTACGGTGGAGAGCCTGTGGGCGATGATGAACACGGTCCGGCCCTGGCAGATGGCCTGCATGTTTCGCTGTACGATCTGCTCGGATTCGTAATCCAGGGCGCTGGTGGCCTCGTCGAAGATGAGGATGCGCGGGTTGTTCACCAGGGCCCGGGCAATGGCGATGCGCTGGCGCTGCCCGGCGGAAAGCGTTGCGCCGCGTTCACCCACCACGGTGTCGTATGCCTCGGGCAGGGCGCGGACAAAGTCGTCGGCACCGGCGAGCTGCGCGGCCTTTTCCACCTGCGCGATGCTCAGGCTCGGATTGCTCAGCGCGATGTTGTCGCGGATGGAGCGGTTGAAGAGCACGCTTTCCTGGGGAACCACGCCGATCTGGCGGCGCAGCCAGGTCGGGTCGATCTGGGCGATGTTGATGCCGTCCACCAGGATGCGGCCTTGCTGGGGAGAGTAGAGGCGCTGGATGAGCCGCACGATGGTGCTTTTGCCCGAGCCGGACGATCCGATGAGCCCGATGATTTCGCCGGGCTGTACCTCAAAGTTGACCTCTTCCAGGGCGTTGGGTGCGTCCGGGCCGTATTTGAAGGTAATGTTCTGGAACTCCACCCTGCCCTTGATGGCGGGTAGGTTTTGGGCGTTGCCCCTGGACGGTTCGGGCTGGGCGTTGAGGATATCGCCCACGCGCTTGGTGGAGACCTTGGCCTGCTGGATATGCTGGAAGAGCTGGGCGATGCGCATGGCTGGGGAGAGTACGCGGCCCACCATCATGTTGAAGGCGATGAGTCCGCCGGGCGTCAGCTGGCCCGCGATGACCAGCTTTGCGCCGATCCACAGGGAGATGGCCACCACCAGCTTGTTGAGCATGCCCGAGAGCATGGAGATGATGTTGGAAAGGTTTTCGGATTCGCGGGAATGCTTGGTGTGCTCCACCACCTGTTCTTCCCATTGGCGCTGCATCTGCGGTTCCACGGCCATGGATTTCAGGGTTTCCATGCCGGTGATCATTTCCACCAGGAAGGACTGGTTGTCCGCGTTGGAATTGAATTTCTTCTGCAGGCGTCCCTTGAGCACCGGGGCCAGCAGCCCGTAAAGCAGCAGCAGGGCGGCGATGGAGATGACCACAACCAGGGTCAGCAGCGGGCTGAACCAGTACATGACTGCCAGGAACAGTCCCGCGAACAGGAAGTCGGTCATGGCGGTGAGCGCCGGGCCGGTCAGGAAGTTGCGGATGGTTTCCAGCTCCCGGGTGCGGGCCACGGTGTCGCCGGTTTTGCGCGAAGTGTAGAAGCTGAGCGGCAGGTGGGTCATATGCTTGAACAGCCGGGCCACCAGCTCCACATCGATGCGGTTGGTCATGTGTCGGAACATGTAGCTGCGGAAGGAGCCGATGATGAAATCGAAGATGGTGATTATGATCAGTCCTATGACCAGCACGTCCAGGGTGGACATGCCGCCGGTGCTAAGCACCTTGTCGATGATGACCATGGTGAAGAGCGGGGTGATCATGGCGAAGATCTGCACGAAGAAGGACGCGGCCATGACCTGGCTGAGTACGCTGCGCTGGCGGAGCAGGCCCGGGATGAACCACTTGAAGCCGAATGCGTCCTCGGTGACCTTCTTGCCGTCGGCCCGGGCCAGCAGCACTGCCTGGCCGGTCCAGATCTCTTCCAGCTCCTCGCGGGAAAGTAGCTTGGAGCCTTTTTCCTGCGGGTCGCGGATGAGTAGTTTGTCGCCCTCGGCCTTGGCGGCCAGGATGAAGCCGTCGTCCTTGAGGCCCAGGATCACCGGGAAGCGCAGCTTGAGAAGCCGGTCCCAGTTGGTTTCCTGCCGTGCGCCCTTGCCGCCGTGTTCTTCGGCGGCGCGGATGATGTCGCTTATCTTGAATTGATGATAGATGCCGGTTTTCCTGCGGATGTCCTGGACATCGGCAGGGAGTTCGAGCAGGTGCAATGCCAGGGCGACACAAGCCAGGCCGGTGTCCACCGTCGGCTGCTCCTGCCCGTCAGCCGCCTGTGCGGCTGCGTGCGTTTCAATACCCATCTTCCCTCTCCCCAGATTTCAGATGTAGTTGTACGGTCCACCCCTTCTTGGGCCGTGCGTGAATGCGTGAAGCATCGCCTCTAGTATAAGGGGATAGAATCGTCAATAGGGGCTGATGGCGGCTTATTTGCGGGCATGGGAGGTGGATACTTATTGGGGTTGTAAAACTTTCCTTTGAATTTCGATAGCTATTTTGGATAGGTAGGAGATGTTTGCGTATGCCACCCTAGGGAATTGGGGGATTCCCCTATTGCGTCCTTACGCAAGGATTGATATTGGGGCCTTTCTTTAGGGGAGAAAACATATCGGACAGTGGGCTGTCCAAAGGGGTTTGAAGGGTTATGGGCACTGAATCTGCCGCGCAAGCGGAACAGATCGTCTCTGGCGTTTCCGAAAAAGAACAGAATGTTGCCGAAGGTTCGAACGGCAACGAAGCGCATGCTGCGAATCCCGGCGAAAAGCTGTCGAAATCGCCGCACGAATTTCTGTTTGAAATCTTCTGGCTGCTCTCGCAGTCTCCCAATCACAAATACATGTTCATTGCCGACATGGAGTGGTACCTCATGCCGCCATTCCGTCTGCGGCAGATCAAGATATTCCACAAGGAGGGCGCGCCCGTGGCTTATGCCTGCTGGGCAAAGGTGAGCGACGAGGTGGACGAGCGTCTGCGCAACGGCTCCACCAAGCTGCGGCCCGAGGAATGGAATTCCGGCGAGAATCTCTGGCTTGTTGATCTGGTTACGCCGTTTGGCGGGGCCGAGTTTGTGGTCAATGAGTTAAAAGAGAAAGTTTTTGAGGGAAGGAAAATGAAAACCTGGCAGCCCGCGCCTGATGGTAATGGACTGGTAGTGGTGGAGTGGAACTAATTCTTAGCAGTTTATAGAGATAAATTATGAAGAAAATTTTTATTTTAGTTTTACTTGTTTTTTTGCTCGGCTGCTATACACAGCAAAAAAAGCACACTCTAAGTAAAGAGGATGTTGAATTTGCCTTGCGCCAGACTGTTGATCATTATTTAGGGGCTGGAAAATATATTTTTTTAGATTGTAATAACATTAATGAAAAAACATATGGATCAACAGATAAATTTGTAATTTTATTTTATAATAATAGTGAAATAAGGTCAAAAGCATTGGCCATAGTATTTAAGGGATTAAGTGATGAACTTAAAGATGTTTCATTCTTTTTGTATAAAATAAGTGATGACGATAGGACGCCTAAATCGTTTATTTACTCAGATGAATATAATTTTTTAAGGATGGATAATTATCCATTGTTGGTAATGGTAAAAAGGAATAGTTATAACGATTATTCTAAGGATATATTTACTAGTGCTAGCTCATCGATAGATGGAATTGTTAGAATGGAAAATGAAATACGATCATTTGCTGAAAAATATTTTCAATAGGAGTTAGCAATGGATAAAAGTTTTAATAGAACTTATGCAAATAAAAAAAGTGTTAAGGCTTGGGGAGGATTTGGCCCTGTGTCCGGGGAAGTGATGCATGATTTTGAAAAATCAGAAACCACAATTAAAGGATCTGCTAAATATGGATGGGGAGGTGTTAGCGAAAAAACTACTATTCACTCCTCTGGAATAAGTCATTCATTAACAAATGCATTTGGGCCTAGTGCATCATTTAGTTTAGGAAATGTTGCACAAATAACTGGTGAATTTACAATAAATCATAGAGTCACGGTACACACTTTTAATGATACACCTCCTGTTTCTGAAATGGATGTATTTGGACGTATGGCTGGTGAAGTCCGTATTGGGCCAAGTTCATGGGGGTTTGAGTCTGAGTATTATGGTCCAGCAGTGACAGCAGGAGTGCTGGGGCTTGGGAATGGGGATATACAGAGGACAATAGATAAGTGGCGAAATGATGCCATTGATAAAGAGTTGGATAAGTATTTTGGTGGTGATGACACAGACGTTACGGGTCAACCAACAGAAGGTGATGCTTTAGCAGGCCCCAACGCCAATGCGACTGATCGTGAAGGTGAAGGGACTGCGGGGAAGAGTAAAGATTGTGCATCACAGGGGGGGACTGACCAGTCTTGACCCATCGCCATTGACCTCGTCGGTGACGGGGTAGACCTGATTGATCTCGATAACTCCACTGCATTCTATGATGCCAATGGAGACGGCTTCCGAAATAAAATCGGCTGGGTTGGTGCGGAAGACGCTATCCTTGCTTATGACAAGAATCTTGACGGCATCATCTGTGATGTCGATGAAATTTCCTATGTGGGCTACAAGGAAGGGGCGCAGACCGACCTTGAGGGCCTGACAGCGTTCGACACCAACAACGACGGGCTGCTGGACGCCAATGACGCGGATTTCGGCAAGTTCCGTGTCTGGCAGGACCTGGACCAGGACGGCGAGTCCGACGAGGGCGAACTCAAGACCTTGGAAGAGGCGGGCATTACCTCCTTTGAGCTGACCAGTGACGGCGTACGCGAGGAGCGCGGTTCCAATACCATCTTCGGCACCGGCAAATACCACAAGCAGGGCCAGCATAATCAAACCAACGGCGAGACCGGCGATTTCACGGATACCGCTTTCGGATACAGCGACTATGGCTTTAAGGATCTGGAGGATGGCCGCAAGGTTCTCGGCAGCGCCGAGGGCACGCAGCTGCTTTCCAACGAGAATGCCACCGATGATCTTTCCATTGATGTTTCCCAGATAGACTATGACGGCTACGTGTCCGGTTCCGGCAATGACGAACTCGTCTCCAACGTGGACGAAGACGTGTTGCTGGACGGCCGTGCAGGCAACGACACCATCACGGGCGGCGCAGGCAATGATTGGCTTTCCGGCGGCCAAGGTGCGGATGTCATCAGCGGCGGCGAGGGCTCGGACGTCATCTTCATGGACGCCGAAGACCTGACCTTGGGCAGCGTGGACGGCGGCGAAGGTTTCGACATCGGGGTCGTCTCCTCGGAAGACGCCGTGAGCATGGACCTTTCCGAGCACGACCTTGAAGCCGTCATCGGCAACAAGGGCGACGATGTCTTCTCCACCTCCGGCGATTCCGGCATCTACGTGGACGGCAAGGAAGGCAACGACCAGCTCACGGGCAGCGACCAGGGCGACGTGCTTATCGGCGGCGAGGGAAGCGATACCCTTTCCGGCGGTGCTGGCAACGATTGGCTCTTTGTGGACAGCGAGGACAGCCTCGACAATATCTCCGGTGGTGAAGGGTCGGATACCCTCGTTGTGCAGGACGAGGTTGGCATGGAGATCGACCTCGGCGCGGTGGACGTGGAGACGGCCATCGGTGGTACGGGCGACGATACGCTTTGGTCCAGCTCTGCCGACGCCGTAAACATCGACGGCGGCGAAGGCGACGACTCCATCCACGGCGGTGTCTCTGACGACTATCTGTTCGGCGGCGTTGGCAATGACACCATTCATGGCGGTGGCGGTAATGACGTCATCGACGGCTGGACTGGCGACGACACCCTGACCGGCGGTGCTGGCAACGACATTTTTGTCTTTGGTCATGGCCGAGGCAACGACGTCATCACCGATGGTAGCGAAGGCGACCACATCTGGCTTTCACAGGACGTGGACATCGAGGATGTCGAGATCGTCCACGAAGGCGACAACTATATTCTGACCCTGACCGATACGGGCGAAACTCTGACCGTCTCCGACCAGATCGGCGGATTCTACATTTCCAACACCAATAACGGCCAGCCCGGCTTTATCAACCTGACCGGCAAGGCTGGCCGGGACAAGCTCATGTTCTCGGGCAACCGGGACGGTTATATCTTCACCCTGGGCGACGAAGACTCCATGTGGGGCAATGACGCCGGAAACTACATCAACGGTGGTGAAGGAAAGGATACGCTGCTCGGTTTCGGCGGCGACGACACCTTGGCCGGTGGCGCAGGAGCGGATGTGCTCAACGGTGGCGGCTATGAGACCCTGACCTTCCAGGGGATTGGCGTTGCCGGGTATCGGCATGAAGATATTCATTTTAATTCCAGCGGGGCCGGGAATGACACCGCTACCTACAACGCCTCGGATGCCGGGGTCGACGTCGATCTGAATCGCGGCACCGGCAAGGGCGGTTATGCCGAGGGTGATAAGCTTACCAGCATCGAGAACCTGACCGGCTCCGAATATAATGATACCCTCAGCGGCACCAATGCCGCCAATGTGCTCAAGGGACGCGCTGGTGATGACATTATTGACGCCCGTGGTGGCGACGACATCATCGAAGGCGGCGAAGGCAACGACAGTATCAGCGGTGGGGCAGGCAACGACCTGATTACCGGCGGCAAGGGGGACGATACCATTGACGGCGGTGCGGGGAATGACCTTGTCAATTACGCCGATGAATACGTTTCGGTGAACGTTGATCTTGAGGCCGGAACCGCCACCAGCTCCACGGGCAATGACACTTTGAGCAATGTCGAAAGTGTCATGGGATCGTTCCGTTCGGATACCATTGCCGGCAGCTCGGAAGATAACGAGCTTTACGGCGCATGGGGCAACGACAAGCTTTATGGTCGCGACGGGGATGACTATCTCGACGGCGGTGCCCACAACGACCTGCTGGACGGCGGCACGGGCGACGACGAGTTGCTCGGCGGCAGCGGGGATGACACGCTGCTGGGCGGCGAGGGCGTTGACACACTTGATGCCGGAACCGGCGATGACTCGCTGGACGGCGGTGCAGGCAACGACCTGCTCACCGGCGGCGAAGGAGACGACACCCTCGGCGGCGGAGATGGTGTCGACACGCTTTATGGAGGGCTGGGCAACGATATCCTCGATGGCGGTTCCGGCGACGACCTTGTTGTCGACTTGAAGGGTAACAACACCTTGAACGGCGGCGAAGGCAATGACTATGTCGTCGGCAGCGATGGGGACGATACCTATGTCGGCAGCGCCGGGAACGACACCTTCTTCGGCAATGACGGCAATGATACGGCCCAGTTTGAAGGCGATTATGTCGACTACTCGGTGGTCCGCGAGGGAGGCCGGGTGGTGGTTACCAAGCTGGAAACCGGCGATGTCACCGTGCTGGTGGACGTGGACGAACTCAAGTTCGACGACCAGACCATCAAGGTGGCCGACCTGCCTATTTCAGACATGGCTTTGCCGGACGACGATGAGGAAGAAATTTCATATGCGCGCCCGGTTTTAACCACGGCCGAGATGATGGCCAAGGCTGCTGCGCTCGGCGTGGCGGTAGTGCTTGTTACCGAGGAGTCCTCCGACGCCAACATCCTGACCAAGCTTGGCCAGCCGGACGAGCCCGCCGGGGTGCCCGGGGGGGCCGCGGACGACGGCGGCAGTGCAACGACCGTTGCAGGGGCTGCGGATATTGCCGATGTGTACGCAGCGGCGGAAAACGGTTCTCCGTCGGCGGATGATACTACGCAGGGCGGAGTCGTTGTTCCTCCTGAGGGTGGCTCCGCAGGTCTTGTTGCATCCGGCGATGAGAATCCCCAATCGACGGCGGATATGCCGACAGGCCCCGTGTTTGGCGATTATGACGGACAGGTCGGGGCTGGCTCTGGTGTGACTGTGACAGGCGATGGCGACACAAGTGGCGGTGGAGATACTCCTGCGAATGCTGCTGCCGACGACACTGGCGGTTCCGCAATTGAACTGGATGCCATAGGAGATGTCATTGTCGACCTGAATCCTACAGCCAACGGCAAGGAAGGCGAAGCCATTTCATTGGATCTCAATGCCGATGTCTCTGGTATCGATTTTGTCGCTCGTCCATTCATAATTTCCGGTGTGCCCGACGGTGTGACGCTTTCGGCAGGTATCGAGTCCTCGCCGGGCACGTGGTCGCTGAGTCAGGGCGACCTGGGCGGCTTGAAACTTGTCCTGCCAGAGGAGTGGGCCACGGATTTCGAGCTGAAGGTGACCACTACAGGCTACACCGAGTCCGGTCCGGTCCGCGCCAGCAAAACCGTGACTCAATCGTTCACCGTTGTGGTGGAAGCCTCTTCCGAAGTGCCGACCATCAGCGTGGATGCGGAAACCATTTCCACCTCCAGCACGTCCGCCAACCAGAACGTATATGCCAAGGCTGGCGTGGAAACGCTTGTGGGCGGTGGCGATGACATTGTGCGAGGCTCCGGCGGCAATGACGTTATTTACGGCGACAAGTTCGCGGAAGGAGCAACGGCGACGGCGAGCCTGACCATTGATGCGGACATGGTGAATCCGGATTCGGACGGCACCGAAAGTCTGACCGTGACCGTGTTCGGCGTGCCCGAAGGTGGCAGCCTGAGCGCCGGGGTTGAAGCCGAGCCGGGTATTTGGCTCCTGCAGCCGAATGAGTTGGCGGAGCTTTCCATTACAGTGCCCGCGAGCGGTGAGGATTATACTCTCTACGCCGTGGCGACAACAACGGACATCGATCCTGATTCCGGGCCGGTGCCCACTGCATCACAGCCCATGGAAATCGTGGTCAAGGCTTCCGATTTGGCCGGGAACGACACTCTTTACGGCAATGCTGGGAACGACAGCATCTACGGCCAGGGCGGCAATGACACAATTTACGGCGGAGTGGGTGATGATGTCTTGGGCGGCGGTGACGGCGACGATGAAATCCATTTTGACAAGGGGGATACCGTTGTCGGAGGAGACGGTTTTGATACCGCCATCTACACCGAAACAGGCGATTTGAAATTCGACCTGGGAGAAAGCCAGATCGAGAAGCTCGTGGCCAGTCAGGGTGATGATACGTTGTTTACTGCAGCCGCAGCCAGCGTCGATATTGATGCCGGTGCCGGTAATGACATCGTCAATGGAGGCATGGGCAACGACTCTCTGAGTGGGGGCGAAGGGGATGATATTGTCGTCGGTGGAAGCTGGAACGACATCATCAAGGGCGGCGCAGGCAGGGATAGCCTGAGCGGCGGCGCTGGCGACGATGTTGTTTATGTAGACGCCGACGATGACCTGAGCTTCCTGTCCGGCGGTAGTGATGACGATACGTTGTATATCGAGTCTGGTATTGGTCTTTCCCTTGACGCCGGGGCAACAGGGTTTGAGCATGTCTTTGCCGGTTCCGGCGACGATACCCTCGGGACTACTGGCGACGATGCCGTGGAATTGGACGGCGGAGCAGGGAACGACGTCATCTACAGCGGCAAGGGGGCCGATACCCTGCGCGGCGGCGAAGGCAGCGACACCTTGTCCTTCAGAAGCTCGGAGACTGCCGTCACCATCAATCTCAAGGGGACGAGCTCCGGCGGATATGCCGAGGGCGATGTCATCAGCGGCATTGAGGTCATCGAAGGCTCCGGCCATGATGATACGTTTATGGGCAGCGCTGGTGACGATACGTTCATTGGTGGCGATGGAACGGACAAAGCCGTCTACGATGGCAACCGGGATGATTTCACCATTCAGCGCACTTCGGAAGGCTCTATTGTCATAGGTGAGGGCACCGATACTTTGAAGTCGTTTGAGAGGCTTCAGTTTGGCGATGGCGAAATAGAACTCAAAGATTTTGCTCTCGATAGCCTTGTCTCACTGAAGACAGGGGAGTCCGCAGAAGGCAAACTCGGTGGTATCGGGCAGGGCCTGACCTACAGCATTGAAAACGGGCCTGCCGGTGGCAGCGTGACTCTCCATGATGATGGAACTTACTCATATCAGTGCAACGATGATTATTACGGGAGTGATAGTTTTACGTACAAGGCTGTCGATGAATTCGGCATTGAACATATGGGAACTGTTGAGTTGAATGTTGTTGCCGAAAATATGTCTCCAGACATATATACAAGTGATACTCTTGATAATGTTTTTGCACTTCCTGGAGGTCGAGTTGTATTTAGTTAGTCGTATGGAAGTCTAGAGAGTGTGATTTTTGGTGGGCATGTTGGTTCTCACTCCAATCCTGTGATGCTTGGAAATGATCATTATGCTATTATGCATTATGAACTCAGGAGGCATCGAGAACATTTCAACGATGAACCATATTACTGGGTTATTGATCATCAATCAAGAGTTGTTACAGTCTACGACTTAGAGGGAAACACCGTTAAGTCAGTTGCCGCTAACTCCAATGGCGGTAACTCGTCCACTAATGGTGGCGGGGGAGGCTCTTTGCCTTCTTTTGATGTGATGGGATATCATCTTACATATAGCGGTAATACACTTTACGGCCCAGCATACACAGAGTGCTATAAAAATGATATGACAGAGCTCGCCAATGGTGATCTGGTCAAGGTGTGGACAGATTATCATGAAGGCAAATATGGCATGTGGGCACAGCTTTATGATGCCAGCGGCGAATCAAAAGGTGATGTGACTTTGATTGGTAGTGGCTACACTGCAAGCTCCATTGCGCCTTTGGCGGATGGTCGTTTTGTTGTCATGTGGCGAATCAATAAGTACAAAACTCAGCGAATCGTTGTGAGCCTTCAGGATCCTGTGCCTGAAGATACTGCTGGAAATGATGTCATTTACGCCACCGACAACAATGACGTTGTGACTGCCACGGAAGGCGATGATCTTCTGAAAGGCCGAGGAGGCGATGATACCCTTGTCGGTGGCATAGGCAACGATACGTTGTATGGCGAGGAAGGCGCGGATAGCCTTATTGGCGGAGTGGGGGCTGACTATCTGGATGGCGGCGAAGATATCGATACCGTGAGCTATGCCGCCTCCGACGCGGGAGTATCCATTGATCTTGCCGCTGGAACCGGCACAGGCGGTCACGCTGAGGGTGATATTCTGAGCAATATCGAAAACGTCATTGGCTCGGCCTATGACGACAACATCACCGGCAACGACCAGGATAATGAGCTCACTGGCGGTGAAGGCGATGATACCCTGGGTGGGGCGGGTGGAAACGATACTGTCATATACGATGGCGATTACTCCGACTACACCGTAACACAGAATGGGGATGGCACCGTAACGGTTGCCTGGAATGGTACAGGCACCAATTGGGGGACGGATACTCTCTCCAACATCGAGACAATCAAGTTTAACGACAAGACGATTCATCTCGACGGAACAAATAACGCACCTGACGCAGTTAACGACACGGTTTCGGCGGTCAAGGACACTGCCCTGACCATTGCAGTAGCCGATCTGCTGGCCAATGACTCCGACTTTGACGGGGACGACCTTTCGATTACGTCCGTGAGCGATCCGGTCAACGGCACTGTGGAGATTGATGCCGAGGGCAATGTGGTTTTCACGCCGACCGCCGACTTCGAGGGTGAGGCGTCTTTCAAATACACAATTACAGACGTCCATGGTGCGACCCATGAGGCGATCGTTACCGTGGATGTCGAGCCTGTTGCGCCGCCTGTGGCCATCGACCTGGATGGAGACGGCCTGGAATTTACCTCTCTGGCGGCCTCCATGGCCTATATGGACGTGGATGGTGACGGTTCGCTGGAACATACCGCCTGGGTGGGCAAGGACGACGGAGTGTTGGCCTTTGACCGCAACCATGACGGCACGGTGAATGGTTTCAGCGAGATCTCCTTTGCCGGAGACCACGCGGACGCCAGGACCGACCTCGAAGGCCTGGCGCTGGCATACGACAGCAATCATGACGGTATGTTTGATTCCCGCGATGACCAGTGGAGCCGCTTTGGCGTCTGGCAGGATGCCAACAGTGACGGCGTGTGCCAGCACGGTGAGTTCATGTCCATGGATTCGGTGGGTGTTGAATCGATCAATCTGGTGAGCGATCCGGTTGCGGCCTGGAATGGAGATGTCTGGGTGCATGGTACCGCATCCGCAACCTTCCTGGACGGCCACAGTGCGGAGGTGGGCGATATCGGTCTCGGTTATACCGAGGCCACGGAGCCGGGCGAGATGATCACTTTCGGTGAGGTGCCCCGCGAGGATTCCTGGCTGCACAGCCAGCTTCAGGACCTGTATGACGCCCCGACGGACTCGTCCTCCGGTTTCGATACGGATATCCATGACCATGGCGTGCTTCATGCCGATGCCATTACGCACGTGGACGTCCCGATGGATTCGCATGTGGATTCCCATATGGATGCGCATATTGATCTGAATCCCCATGAACTCGTACAGTCCATGGCGGCCTTCCACATGGATGATAGCCACGTTGACTCCGATCCTGTTGTGGATACCCATATGCCCGACGTCGTTCACGTCCTCTGGGACGAAACGCCCACGGATGATGTGAATTCGTAAGCGATCTGCAAAATCTTAAAAGAGCGCCGTACTGAATCCTCCAGTACGGCGCTTCTTTGTCTCTACTGTTATATCTGGAGGGCACCTGAAATCCCCCGTAAAATTTCTGGCCCAAACAGCGCCGAGGAGTTTCACATGCGCAAATCAAGATTCACTGAGCACCAGGTCGTGCGGATTTTGAATTCGTGGGTGGGGCAAAAAATCAGAGTTGACTGGGGTCTGAAACAAAAAAGACTCAAGTAACTACTTGAGTCTTTTGTATTTTTTGGCGCGCCAGGGAGGATTCGAACCCCCGGCCGTCGGCTTAGAAGGCCGATGCTCTATCCAACTGAGCTACTGGCGCGCGGAGGGCCATTTTCTAAACAAGCCCGGCCGTGTGGTCAAGCAAAAGGTTTTCGGCGCAATCCTTTCCTGATATGTGGTGGCGCACACAAGGAGTACCCGTGGCGATACTGCAAACATACAACGACGTCAGAGCCTACATGGACCGGCTCGGGCTGTTCAGCATGGATCTCGGGCTGGGCCGCATGGAATCATTCTGGGCCGGGCACCATGCCCCTTCCTTTCCCATCGTGCACGTGGTGGGGACCAACGGCAAGGGGTCCACATCCACGTTTTTCGAGTCCGTGGCCCGCGAGCATGGTTTGCGCACCGGGCTGTTCACCTCGCCCCATTTCGTGACCCCGCGTGAGCGCATCAAGGTGGACGGCCGGATGCTTTCCCGCGAGGACTGGTTGCGTCTGGCCAACCAAGTGCTGGAAACGCCCGGAGGCGACACGCTGACCTATTTCGAATTCCAGACCTGCCTGGCCATGCTGGCGTTCATGGACAAGGGCGTGGATGTGGCCATCATGGAGGCCGGGATGGGCGGCAGGTATGACGCCACCAATGTTTTTTCCCCCCAGCTGACCCTGTTCACACCCATAGGTCTGGACCACGAAAAGGTACTCGGTTCCACCATCAACGCCATTGCGCAGGACAAGGCCGGGGCCATGCATGCCGACGGCGTGGCCGTCACCGGGGGGCAGGAGCCAGAGGCCTTTGCCGTGTTGCAGGGGCGTGCCCGGGCCTTGGGCATAGAATTCCACGAAGCCCGCGAGGTGGCCGAAGAAGTGGCGTCGCCTCTGGGGCTGCGTGGGGAACACCAGCGCGACAACGCACGGCTGGCCGTGGCCGGTTGGCGGCTTTTCGCCGGCTTGTACGGCGTGTTGCCGGATGACGACGCCATGGCGCTCGGCATGGAACAGGCTTTTATCCCGGGCAGGCTCCACATGGTCCGGCCCGAAGGAATGCCGCAGTTCATCCTGGACGGGGCGCACAACCATCATGCCCTGGTGGCCCTGGGCCGGGAATTGCGCCACGAAGGCATCGAACCTGACGCCATTGTCTTCAACTGCATGGCCGACAAGACTTTGGACGCCATGCTGCCCCTGTTGCGCGGCTTTGGAGCGGGACCCATTCTTTGCCCGGGCATGGCGTTCGAGCGGGCAGCAGCACCGGAGGATACGGCCCGGGCCATAGGAGACAGGGCCGTGGCGTATTTCGACCTGCGCGCCGCGTTGGAGCCCCTTCGCGGAACCTGCGGCGTGGTGCTCATCTGCGGTTCCCTGTATTTACTGGCTTCCTTTTATGAGCTATACCCGGAGTTCCTGCGGCTGAAGGAATAGATTACCAAGAGCTTCAAGGAGATACGCGTGTCGCAACTCTTTCGCCATCTGCCGTCCGTGGATATCGTTCTTGCGGAACTGGAAAGGGACGAATCCCTGCGTTGCCTGCCCCGTCCGCTGGTCCGCGACCTGATCAATGAATTTCTGGATATCAAGCGCGAGGAGATCAGGTCCGGCGTGGTTTCCGAGGCTGGCGAGCTGGCTCTGGGCGTCTTGCTGCCCCGGCTGGCGGCCTTTGTCCGGGCCAAGGCCCGGCCGCACTTCCGGCGCGTGCTCAACGTCACGGGCGTGGTGGTGCACACCAACATGGGCCGGTCGCTGCTGGCCAGGGAGGCCGTGGAAGCGGTCAGCAAGGCTTGCGCCCACTATTCCAACCTCGAATTCGACCTGGAGACGGGAGAGCGGGGCAGCCGCTACAGCCACGTGGAAAAGCTGCTCTGCGACATCACCGGCGCCGAGGCCGCCCTGGTGGTCAACAACAACGCCGCGGCCGTGTTCATCATGCTCGAAACCCTGGCCAAAGGGCGCGAGGTGGTGGTCTCCCGCGGTCAGCTCGTGGAGATCGGCGGCTCGTTTCGTATACCGGACGTCATGTCCAAGAGCGGGGCCATCCTGCGCGAGGTGGGGGCCACCAACCGCACCCACGTGCACGATTACGAACGGGCCATTGGCGACAACACTGCCGCGCTCATGCGCGTGCATACCTCCAATTTTCGGCTCATCGGTTTCACCAAGGAAGTTTCGCTGGAAGAGATGCGTCAGCTCGGCGACCGCTACGGTCTGCCCGTGCTGGAGGATCTGGGCAGCGGCAGCCTGTTCCGTTTCGACGGCACCGGACTCATCAACGAACCCACAGTGCAGGAAGTGGTGGCGCAGGGGGCGGACGTTGTTTCCTTTTCGGGCGACAAGGTGCTCGGCGGACCGCAGGCAGGCATTATCGTGGGCCGCAGGGAATGGATCGAGCGCATCAAGCGCAATCCTGTGAACCGCGCCCTGCGCATCGACAAGATGACCCTGGCCGCCCTGGAGGCCACGTTGCGCCTGTACCTGGACATGGACAAGGCGCGCGAGTCCGTGCCCACCCTGAACATGATCACCATGGATTACAAGACCCTGCGCGGCCGTGCCGGGCGGCTGGCCAAGACGTTGCGGGCCGAGCTGGGCGACGCGGCGGACATCGCCATCCGCAAGGGCGTTTCCCGCGTGGGCGGCGGCGCGTTCCCGGAGCAGGATATTGCCACCTCGCTGGTAGCCGTGAATCCGAAAAACATTTCCGTGCGCGAACTCAAGAAACGCCTGCTCGATACCGAGCCGCCCCTGGTGGGGAGGATCGAGGACGAAGGATTCTGCCTGGACCCGCGCACCCTTGATCCCCGGGAAAATGGGCTCGCCGCAAAAGCGCTGAAGCAGGCCCTGGGGATTGCATAACGCATGAACGTCGCCCGGCCGGGCGATTCCCGAAACGTTTTGGGAAAGGGGGCTCGGGGGAACGCCCTTTTCCAAAAGGCTATTCCCCCGTCAACATTCCGAGGAACGTCATGTCCAAGAAAAAAGATATTGAACTGGAACACAAGCCTAAGAGCGCGTGGGAGGTCTATTCCTCCAAGAAACACGTGGCTGCCATGGACAAGCTGGCCGACAGGTACATCGATTTCCTGAGCCGCTGCAAGACCGAACGGCTGGTCATGGATTACGTGCGCGAGAGGGCCGAGGCCGCAGGCTTTTCCGAGGACTTCGCCAAGAGTGCGGTTGTGCGCATCCAGCGCGGCAAGGCTGGATTCATGGCGCGCAGGGGCAAGCGTCCCTTGTCCGAGGGCTTCCGGCTCATCGGCGCGCACGCCGACTGCCCGCGTCTGGATCTCAAGCAGAATCCGCTTTATGAGGACACCGAGATCTGCCTGGCCAAGACCCACTATTACGGCGGCATCCGCAAGTACCAGTGGCTGACCTCGCAGCTCGCCCTGCACGGCGTGGTGGTCAAGAAGGACGGCGAAGTTGTCAGGGTCGCCGTGGGCGACGACCCCGCCGACCCGGTGTTGACCATCACCGACCTGCTGCCGCACCTGGCATACAAGGAAGTGGAAAAGAAGGTCAGCGCGGCGTTCGAGGCCGAAAAGCTGAACATCGTGTTGGGGCAGAGTCCGCTTTTGGGCAAGAAGGACGATGACGGGAAGGGCAAGGTCAAGGACCATATCCTCAAGCTTCTGAATGACCGCTACGGCATCACCGAGTCCGACTTCTTCAGCGCCGAGCTGCAGATCGTTCCGGCCGGTCCGGCCCGCTATGTGGGCCTGGATTCCTCGCTTATCGGCGGTTACGGCCATGACGACCGTTCCAGCGTGTTCTGCGCACTGGAGGCGCTGCTGGCCGAGGACAAGCCCGAATACACCCAGATCGCTCTGTTCTGGGACAAGGAGGAAATCGGCTCGGACGGGGCCACCGGCGCGAAGTCCCTGTTCTTCGAATACACCCTGGAAGACCTTATCGAGGCCTGGGAACCGGACACGAAGCTTTCCCGGGTAATGCTGAACGGCACGGCGCTTTCGGCGGATGTGGCCGGGGCCGTGGACCCGGACTTCAAGGATGTTTCCGAGGAGCGCAATTCTGCCTATCTGGGATACGGTCCGTGCTTCAACAAGTTCACCGGCCATCGCGGCAAGGTGGGGGCCAACGACGCGCATCCCGAGTTCATCGGCTGGCTGCGCCGGATTCTGGACGACGCGGGCATCCCGTGGCAGATGTCCGAGCTGGGCAAGGTGGACGCCGGGGGCGGTGGTACCGTGGCTAAGTTCCTGGCCGTGTACGGCATGGACATCATCGACGTGGGAGCGCCCGTGCTTTCCATGCACAGCCCCTTTGAGCTGACCACCAAGGCCGACATGTACGCCACGACCCTGGCCTTCCGGGAGTTTTTCAAGAATTAATCCAAGGAATTCAGAATAATGAAATGCGCCATTTTTTTATGTCAAAATGGCGCATTTTTTATTTGCAATGGCCTGAAACCGGCGTATGATGAAGCCAAGTTTAAAGGAATGGTTTACGTGTAACTTCCTAACAAATCTGTAGTCTTTTTTGACTGGGGAACGTTTTCAGGAAATTCGCAACGAACTTCAAGTTCCTTTTGAGAACCCCTGGCCCATTTGCCGGGGGTTTTCTCGTTCTGGCCGCCCATAAGCGCAATCAGTTGCGTCAGCGATGAAATCCAGATCGCTGTGTAGTTGGAATACCCTACGCTTTCAACACGTGATTCACGAATTCCAGGGGAATGGACGTGTTCTTGTAGATGTCCTCGGGCGACATGCCTTCGGCGTGCAACCGTTTGATGAGCTGGGGCAGTGGCTCGGCTACCTCAACTATGTGCCCGTCCGGATCCAGCACCCGGAAGCCGAGCTGCAGCCATGGGGCAGCCTCCAGTTCGTTGAGTACGGTGTCGCAGCAATTCATTACCCGTTGCCATTCGGCCCGGATGTCGTCGCTCTCGAAGTAGAGCTCGAAGTTTCTTGCCGCCAGCGGTCCCTGGCGTTTTTCGTTTGGTCCGTAAATGACGCTGACCGCGGCATCGGCCTGCCAGAGGGAAAAGCCCTTGAAGGCCACGTGCGGCCCATGGTCGGCCTCCACTTTCTGGCCCATGACGGTTTCATAGAATTGGCGGGAACGGTTGATGTCGGCTACGAATATCGCCGGTCCTTCAAAAGTGATGGTCATTATGGTCTCCTGTTTTTGAGGGGACTCTACTTCGGGGACGGAGGCTCGTCTTGTAGAAAATCGACAGTGTCGGGTCTTGCCTGGAATTGCGCGGGCGTCACTCCACAGAGTTGCTTGAATTCCTTGGTGAAGTGGGCCTGGTCCGTATAGCCCGCGTCCAGGGCGGTATGGGCAATGGGTTGTTGTGTCAGGAGGCGCAGCGAGTGCGTGAGACGGTTGACGCGGGCGAACTTCTTGGGTGTCAGGCCCACCGTGTGCTTGAAGCTGCGTTCCAGGGTCTTCTGGGAGACACCCATGTCATGGGCCAGCTCCGCCACGGAGGGAGCCGCGCCCGGCATGCTGAGGCGTGTCGCGGCCGTAAGGGAGAGCCGCGTATCCTTTTCACCGAGCCGGAGCCGGTCAAGAAGATGGTTCTCCACAGTGGCGATCAATTGCTCCGGGACCGGTTCTGTTTCGCCCAGAAAATCGACCATGGGCGCGAGGTCGGGGAAGATGTCCCTGATGGGCACATCCAGCGAGGCGAACTCCGAGGCCGGGGCGGGCAGGATGGAAGCGCCGCCGGGACGGAACCGGATGCCCGCGACAACGGGATGGGTCGGGAGCCTGATGAGCTCGTGTTCGGGCATGATGCCGCAGAAGAATGCCGACGGAGGCGTGTTCATGTCCGGCAGATGGGCGGGAAGCATGCCGCCGCGCAGGTCGAAGATCAGGTCCATGCAGCCGTCCGGATAGACGCGAATCACGCGTTCCTCTTCCGCAATGGTCCCGATCAGGGTCCAGTAGCAGCGGACGAGATTCTGCAAGGCCGGGCAGGGGCGGAATTCCCGGTAGACGCGGCGGTTTGAAAGCATGGCGCATGATAGCCGCGCGCGGCGGGAAAAGAAAGAGCGGTTTTCTTGAGATTGGGCCGGGTTTGCTTTAGTATCGCGAACCGTATCTCCAACAGATTTAAACACAAGGAATCCGCATGCCTGTAGTCATGGGTACAGCCGGTCACATCGACCACGGCAAGACCACGCTCATCAAGGCCCTTACCGGGATCGACTGCGACCGCCTTTCCGAGGAAAAGAAGCGCGGCATTACCATTGAACTGGGCTTCGCGTTCCTGGATTTCGACGATTCCACCCGCCTTTCCGTGGTGGACGTTCCCGGCCATGAGCGGTTCGTGAAGAACATGGTGGCCGGGGCCGCGGGTATCGATTTCGTGCTGTTGGTCATTGCCGCGGACGAAGGCATCATGCCCCAGACCCGCGAGCATCTGGAGATCTGCTCGCTGCTGGGTATCGAGACCGGCATTGTAGCCCTGACCAAGACCGACATGGTGGACGAGGAGTGGCTGGAGATGGTGAAGGAGGAGGTGGCCGCCTACCTGGAGCCCACCTTTCTGGGCGGTGCGCCCATCATGCCCGTTTCCGCCCATACCGGGCAGGGCCTGGGAGAACTCAAGGCCGAGCTGAAAAGGCTCATGGACGAGTTCAAGCCCAAGCGTCGTTCCGACCTGGCCCGCCTGCCCGTGGATCGTGTCTTCACCATGAAGGGGCACGGCACCGTGGTCACGGGAACGCTCATTTCCGGCAGTTTCAGGGTGGGGGACGATGTGGTGCTGTTCCCCAAGGGCACGGAAACCAAGGTGCGCGGGCTGCAGTCCCACGGGGCGACCGTGGAGGAGGCCCCGGCGGGGCGGCGCACGGCCGTGAACCTGCAAGGGCTGGAAGTGCAGGATATTTCCCGGGGCGAGATACTGGCCCGGCCCGGAACCATGTTTCCGGCCACGGTCTGGGATATTGAGCTGTCCATGCTCGAATCCTCGCCCCTGCCTCTCAAGCACCGCAAGGAAGTGCATTTTCACCACGGCTCACGCGAGGTGCAGGCCCGCATCCATTTCCTGGACAGGGAAAAGTTGCTGCCCGGCGAGAAGTGCGTCTGCCAGGTGCGGTTCAACGAGCCCCTGGCCGGGGTCTACGGCGATCGAATCGTGCTGCGCTCCTTTTCCCCGTTGCGGACCATTGCGGGCGGGCGGATCATCAGCCCGATGGGGCACAAGATAAAACGTTTTTCCGATCGGGTGCAGGCCCTGGAGACTCTCTCTGCCGACGATTCCGACGCCGTGATTCTGCAGCAGCTCGATCTGGCGGGGTCGGCCGGCGTATCCTTTGCCGAGCTCATGATCATGTCCAACCTGGAATCCAAGGCCCTGGACAAGGCCCTGACCGGCATGGCCGGTAAACAGATGGCCCTGATGTTCGACAAGGAGGACCGCCGTTTTGTGAGCGGGGCCCTGGTGCAGACACTTTGCGATGGCCTGCTGGAGTATCTGGCCGAATTTCACAGAAGGGATTCCATGAAGCCCGGCGTGCAGCGCGGCGAACTGGCCTCCGCCTGGGGCAGGGAGCTGCCGCCCAAGCTGTTCCATCTGGTGCTGGAGCGCATGGTCAAGAAGGGCGATGTGGTGGGCGAGCAGGAGATCCTTCGGCTCAAGGACCACAAGGTTTCCCTGGCCTCGGATACGGCCAGGGTGCGCGAGATCATCCTCGGCGCATACGAGCAGGGCGGCATCCGTCCCCCGAACCTCAAGGACGTGCTGGAGCCCACCAGGATGAATTTCAAGGAGGCGGCCCCGGTCTTCCGCCACCTGCAGGACGAAGGTCTGCTGACCAAGATCAAGGAAGACATGTATTACCATACGCCCGCCTTGGAAGACATCCGCAGCCGGATTATCGCCTTTTTCGAAACCAGCGAGGAGATGGGCGCACAGGACTTCAAGGGGCTCACCGACCTGTCCCGCAAGTTCGCCATTCCCGTGTTGGAGTATTTCGACAAGGAACGGCTTACCGTGCGCGTGGGCGACGTGCGCCGTCTCAGGAAATCGGGCGTCTGAGACGGGACCGGTGCAGAATGAGGTTACTCCTTGACACGAAAGTGCCCAGCTTTTAGGCCATGATTATGAATCGTGCGCACGCGTTTTGTCTTTTTTTCTGTCTCTTCATGCTGCTGCCCGGGTGCGCCGCAAGGAAGGGCGGCTCTTCCCATGACGCATCCAGTGTTTCCAAGACCTCCTTTGCCCAGGGGCTGGTGGATAAATCCCAGACGGCACTCAAGCATTTCCTGGCCAATGACCCGGACCAGGGCATTGCCTTCCTGATGGAGAACGCCGCCGGGATCATGATATTTCCCAATGTCGCCAAATTCGGTTTCATCGGTTCGGTCAAGGGCGGCTCGGGCGTTGCCTGCGCGCGGACGAACCGCGGATGGAGCTACCCCGTGTTCAGCGCCATGGGCGGCGGGAGTTTCGGGCTGCAGCTGGGCATCAAGCGCGGGCCGGTCCTGATCGTCTTCATGAGCCGCGAGCTGTTCGACGACGCCCGCGAAGGCGGCCTGTCCTTTGACGGCCGGGGCGGCTTCACCATCTTCAATATTTCCGAAGGGCATGACACCTCGTCCCTGGTGGCGGGCGTGGATGCCTATATGTTCGTGGATTGGGAAGGATTTTACGCGGGTGCGGCCGTGGGCGGTGTCGCCGTCTCCGGGCGCGCTCCGCTCAACGACGCCTACTACGGCGTGGATAACGTTTCCCCGGAAGAGATTCTTTACGAGGGCGTGCGCACCAACTTTGGCGCAAACGGCCTGCGGGAGCTGCTCAATGGCACCCGGTACGAGGAAAAGAAAAAGGACGGAAACCATGTTCCCGTCCTTGGATCTTCTATGGGGTGAGTGATGGGACTTGAACCCACGGCCACTTGGGCCACAACCAAGTGCTCTACCAACTGAGCTACACCCACCGCGTCGAGGGATGTACGTTTATCGAAGTCGCTTCCGGTGGTCAAGCCTTGATTTGAAAAAAAAGGAAATTAAATGGAAAAACTGATCGTTGAGGGCGGTGTTCCGCTGAGGGGAAGAATCCGGGTCAGCGGGGCCAAGAACGCGGCCCTGCCCATTCTCATGGCTTGTCTACTGGCCGAAGGCAAGGTGGAACTTTCCAACGTTCCGAGATTGCGGGATATCCATACCTCTTTGCGCCTGCTGGACATCCTGGGGTGCGAAACCTCCTTCGAGGGCAATGACGCCACCTCGGAGGTGACCAACCTTTCCCCGGAAGCTCCGTACGAGCTGGTCAAGACCATGCGCGCTTCGGTGCTCTGCCTGGGGCCGCTGCTGGCCCGGCTTGGCGAGGCCCGCGTGGCCCTGCCCGGCGGGTGCGCCATCGGCGCGCGTCCCGTGGACCTGCATCTTAAGGGCCTGGAGCGCATGGGAGCCGAGTTCGAACTGACCGAAGGGTATATTCTCGGCAAGAGCGGACGCCTGAAAGGCGCGCACATCACCTTCGACTTCCCCACCGTGGGTGGCACCGAGAACCTGCTCATGGCCGCCAGCCTTGCCGAAGGCGAGACCATCCTGGAGAACGCGGCCCGCGAACCCGAGGTGGAGGACCTGGCCAACTTCCTCAACGCCATGGGGGCCAAGATCACGGGCCAGGGAACCAGCGTCATCCATGTTGAAGGCGTGGAAAAGCTTACCGGCTGCAAGTACAAGGTCATGCCCGACCGCATCGAGGCCGGGACCTATCTGGTTGCCGCAGCCATCACCAACGGCGAGCTGCTGGTGGAGGACTGTCCGTTCCAGGAGTTGGACGCCGTGAGCTACAAGCTGCGCGAAATGGGCGTCTGGCTGGAAGAGAAGGCGGACGGCGTTCTGGTGAAGCGCAACGGCGCTCTGCGTGGCGTGGACGTGGTCACCCAGCCGCATCCCGGCTTTCCCACGGACATGCAGGCCCAGATCATGGCCCTGATGTGCGTGGCAGAAGGCACCGGTTCCATTGAGGAAAAGATTTTCGAGAACCGTTTCATGCATGTGCAGGAACTGGCCCGCCTGGGCGCCAACATCTCCCTCAAGGGGCGCATGGCCATCGTGCGGGGCGTGGACAAGCTCGTGGGCGCTCCTGTCATGGCTTCGGACCTGCGCGCCAGCGCCTCCCTGGTTCTGGCCGGGTTGGCCGGTGCCGGCAAGACTCATATCTCGCGTATCTACCATCTGGATCGCGGCTATGAACGCATTGAGGAAAAGCTCTCCGCTGTCGGCGCCAGGATTTGGAGAGAGAACGAGTAGCCATGTCTGCCGGACGCGAACAGACCAGAACACCTTACAACCTGCCGGGGCTGTTGCCCTGGCAGGTTTATTTTTTCGCGTTCGTGCTGGGGATTTTTTCCATTCGCCACCCGCTGGCGTCCGCATCCGTACTGGCGGCCCTCTGGTTCGCGGATAGCCGTTTCCGGGCTTGGCCTCTGCTCATCAACGCCCTGATCGTGTTCTTTTTCGCGGGCTATGGGTATGCCCTGTTGCGTCTTCCGGAACCACCCCCGGCCATGTCCGCCTGGATGGAGACGCGGCCTTTGGTGTCGGTGGAAGGCACGGTGAAGGAGGTGCTTTCGCGGCCCGACGCCACCACGCGCATCATTCTGGGGGATGTCCGCTGCACGGTGCCGGGGGGAAGTGTTGAACACTTGCCCGGCCGTCTGCTCTGGACCTGGAAGTATCCGAAGCTTACCCCGGAACCGGGCCAGGCCGTACGTGCGAAGTTGCGGTTGCGTCCCGTGCGCGGGTTCCGCAACCCGGGTGTCTGGGACTACGCCTGGTATTGGCGATTGCGCGGCGTGTCTTGGCAGGCCTGGACCATGGGCGGGCGGGTGCAGGCCGAGTGGGGCGAGCCTCCCGGGGGCACGGGGTGGCGGATTCGCCGGGCCGTGGGGGATACGGTGGTCTCCGCCGCGCCCCAAACCCAGGGTGGAGCCATGCTGCTGGCCCTGCTGGCCGGGGATCGTTTTCATCTTTCACCGGAAACCATGGACCTGACGCGGCGGGCCGGGTTGGCCCATACTCTGGCCCTTTCCGGACTGCATGTGGGGTTTGTGGCTTTGCTCGGCGTCGCCCTGGCCTATGGACTCGGGTTCGTGTTTCCCTCCTTGCTGCTGCGTCTGCCCCGTCCCCGGCTCATGGTCCTGCTCGCCCTGCCGTTCGTGCTGGGCTATGCTTGGCTGGGCCAGCCCTCGGCATCCCTGACAAGGGCGGCTCTCATGTATTGTTCCTGGGGGGCGCTTTTGCTTCTGGGGCGTGGGCGCATTCTGCTGGATGGCCTCCTGGCAGCGGTGGCCGTCATTGTGCTCTGGAATCCGCTTTCCGCATTTGATCTGAGCCTGCAGTTCTCGGCCGTGGCCGTTGCCGGAATCGCCCTGATGTTCCCGCTGGTGCGGCGTGTGCTGCCGAAGGGGAGCACGCCTGGAAAGCGTGTGTGCCGCTGGGCGCTGGGACTGCTGGGCGTCAGCCTGTGCGCCAATGTGGCCCTTCTGCCTCTCATGGCCTGGTATTTCGGCACGTTCACTCCGAACCTGCTCCTGAATGTGCTCTGGCTGCCCTTGCTGGGTCTGGTGGTCATGCCCCTGGGCGTGGCGGGGCTGCTGCTTGCCCTTGTTCCCTGGACTTCTTCGGCGGGATTCGTTTTGCTCAAGACTTCCGGCCAGGTGCTGGATTTCATGCTTTCCATGCTGCACTGGGTCGCCGCCCATGGCTGGACTCCCTTGTTTACGGTGCTGCGTCCCTTGTGGCTCGAGGTGCTGGGGTTTACCATTTTGCTGCTGTGCGTCTTGGTGGCTCTGTCTTCCCGCCCGCGGAGGGTGGGGGCGCTCGCGGCGTTCGGGCTTGCGTTGCTGGTGCTGCCGCATTGGCTTGTCATGGGCCTGGATGCGCAAGATGAGGTCAGGGTTTCCGTGCTCGATGTGGGACAGGGGCAGTCCGTGCTGGTGACCGCGCCCGGTGGCCGACGGTATCTGGTGGACGGCGGCGGCACCAACAGCCGGACCTTTGACATCGGCAGGGCCGTGGTGGGCGCTGCCCTGACTTATGGACGTCCTCCCCGGGTGGAGGCGGTATTCATGAGTCACGCAGACATTGATCATTCCCAAGGCCTTGTTCATATCCTGGATGCCTTTGATTGTGATGTGTTCTATACCAACGGGGATTTGCCTGAAGGCCGGGTGGGCCGGGCCATGCGCAGTGCTTTGGAAGGGAGTGGTCTTGCACCCAGGACGCTTGTTCGGGGGGATGTGCTGGAGGCAGGCGATATTGTTTTTCAGGTTTTGCATCCAGCCCGAAATTTTGACGCATCCGATTCCAATGAAAATTCCCTTGTGCTGCGGGTCATCCGCCGCGGGCATGGGCTTGCGCTGATCCCAGGGGATATCGGCCAGCAGGGTGTCCATGATCTGCTGGCATTGGAAAGCGGGCTTCGGGCCGAAATGCTGGTGCTGCCGCATCACGGAAGCGAGACGGGATGCAGCCGGGAATTTTATGAGCAGGTGGGGCCAAAAGTGGCCGTGGCATCCTGCGGGTTCCTGAACCGGTATGGTTTTCCGGCGGACGAGGTTCGCTCCGTTCTGCGGCGGTGGGGAGTCCTTCTGCTGGATACAGCGACCGGGGGCATGGTGACGGCAAGGTGGAAAGATGGTTCGCAATCTTTGGAGATGTTTGATAATAACAAGGAAACGATAAACGGGTTGCTGCTGGGCGATCTGTTGTTTTAAGCGGCATTTCTATGGTGTGGACGGCCGCGCCGGTGGGTGAGGGCCGGTGCGTCGGGAGTATGGTGTGAGCTTTTCGAGAGCGGGGAGGCGCGGATGAGCGACGTTCGGAACAGGGTCTTCAGGGCAGTGGAAAAGATGCCCGCATTTCCCAAGAGCGTCCATCAGGTATTGGTCCTGGCCGGGGATATCAATTGTTCCCAGAAGGAATTGGTGGAGGTCATCAAGAATGACCCCGTCTTTACCCTCAAGATTTTGCGGCTGGTCAATTCCGCCTTTTTCGGGCTGGCCCAGCAGGTGACCTCCATCCACCACGCCAGCGTCTACCTGGGGCTCAATACTCTCAAGAACGTGGCCCTGGGGCTGGCCGCCATCGGCACCATTCCCAAGAAGAGCGTGGCCGGCCTCGACATGGGGGCCTTCTGGCTGCACTCCCTGGCCGTGGCCTCGGCTTCGCGCATGCTGGGCGAACGCCTGGGGGCCACCCCGGACGAGGCCGGAGACTATTTCGCGGCCGGGCTGCTGCACGATATCGGCAAGGTGGTCTTTGCGCTCTATCTGCCCGACGAATTTCAGGCGGCCATGAAGCTGGCCATGGATCCGGGCAAGAGCCTTCTGGAGGCCGAGCAGGAGGCCATAGGCATGACCCACGCGGATATCGGCGCGCTTCTGGCCCAGAAGTGGAACCTGCCGCCCGAGCTCAGGGAGGCCATCGCTCTCCACCATGCGCCGGACAGTGCGGAAACTTCCCAGTTGGTGGATTGCGTGTTCATCGGCAACCAGATCAGCAAGAAGCTTTCCTTCGGCAACGCCGGGAATTTCGAGGTGGAGCCCCTCCCCGAGCGCATCCGGGAGCTGTTCGACATGAACCTGGATGAGCTCGTCGCCGAGCTGGACACTCTGGATGAGGAAGTGGAAAAGGCGCGCGTGTTCATCAAGCTCGGGGAGGCCGCATCATGATGCGTTTCCGCTTCTGGGGCACGCGGGGCTCCATGCCCGCCCCCGGCCCGGACACCCTGCGCTACGGCGGCAACACCACTTGCCTGGAGGTGCGTTGCGGCGAGCATCTCGTCATTCTCGACGGAGGGTCCGGCATCCGGCCCCTGGGCCTGGAATTGGCCCGGAATATGCCCGTTGACTGCGACATCTTTATTTCCCATACCCACTGGGACCACATCCACGGGCTGCCGTTTTTCGTGCCCCTGTTCGTTCCCGGCAACACAATCCGCATTTATGGCCCGCCCAATCCGGTGGCCATGGCCGGTGTGGAGGAGGTGCTGGACAAGCAGCTCGCCTATCCCCATTTCCCGGTGCGCCGGGACGAGCTCAAGGCCGATATCCATTACGAAACCCTGCAGGACCGCCAGGTCATTGATCTGGGCTTTGCCACGGCATCGACCCTGCTCATGAACCATCCGGCCATGAATTTCGGCGTCAAGCTGGAGTTCGGGGACAGGAAGTTCTTTTTTACCGGGGACCACGAGCCGTTCTACAACATCTATGAGCCCGGGGACGACGATTACGAGGAATACGGCAATATCGTCCGGGAGCGCCAGCAGGGGATCGTGGATTTTCTCCGGGGCGTGGACGTGATGGTGGCCGATTCCCAGTATACGGACCGGGAGTACGAGTCCAAGAGGGGCTGGGGCCATTCCACGTTCAGGCACAACATCGAACTGGCCCTGGAGGCCGGAATCGGAAAGCTCTACCTGACCCACCATGAAACCACGCGCACCGACAGCGAACTGGACGACATCGGCGAGTGGCTGCGCCACGAATGGGGCGATTGCGGCGTGGAGCTGTTCCTGGCCCGTGAAGGCCACTGGTTTGACGTCTGATCTGTTTTTCTAAAGCCATTTACACATTCCTCCGGGCGGGGTATCCCTTACACGTTACAGAAATGCAAAGCTGTATCGGAGAGTCGTTGCGCGCCGCTGTCTGTCAATGCGGTGCCGCCGGTTTCGGGCGTATCGAGAATCAGTGGTGAGGTGAGGGCGTGATTGTACGCTGCTGGGGGGCCCGAGGGTCCATCGGCGTTTCCGGGACGCCGTTCGTCAAGTATGGCGGGGATACCGCCTGCATCGAAATCCGCACTGCGGACGATCAGGTCGTCATCGTGGATGCGGGCACCGGTATTCGTAGGCTCGGGAACCGGCTGCTCGAAGAGGAGCGGTTCCGATATACCATACTGTTCACCCACGCCCACTGGGACCACATCATGGGCTTCCCCTTTTTCCGGCCCATCTACGATTCCCGTACTAATATCACCATTTACGGCTGCCCCCTGGAACAGGGCAACATGCAGACCCTGCTTTCCCACACCATGAGCGCGCCGCATTTCCCGGTGCCCTATGAGGTCATCAAGGCCTCCATCAAGTATGAGCAGCTTTGTGACAAGGTGTTTTCCCTGGGCGGACTTCAGGTTGCCACCATTCCGCTGAGCCATCCCAACAAGGGCGTCGGCTATCGTTTTACCGAAGGGGACAGATCGTTCGTTTTTCTGACCGACAACGAGCTTTCCTACCGGCATCCCGGGGGCGGAACCTTCGAGGATTACGCGGATTTTGCGCGCGGTGCCGATTTTCTTATCCACGACGGGGAATACATGCCCGAGGAATACTCGGAGCGGAGGACATGGGGTCATTCCCAATACCTGGAAGCGTTGGAATTGGCCCTAGCGGCAGGAGTCCAGTGCCTAGGGCTGTTCCATCACAATCAGGACAGGCCGGACCGGGATGTGGACCGCATGGTCGCGGTCTGCAGGGAGATCATAGCCCAACGCGGGGCAGACCTGGAATGCTTTGCCGTGGCCCAGGACATGGTGGTCCGGATATAAAAAAAGAGCCGCAAACGTTTCCGAACTCCCTGTCAGCACTTGATTTCTGTCTCCAAACGTGAGACGAATTTCCAGTTGAGGAACTGCCAGTCACGTCAAGCCCGGAGGAACAATGAAAGCCTTGATCGTTGATGACGATTTCTATAGCCGCAACATGATTCACGAAATATTGCGTCCGTATGCGTCTTGCGACATTGCCGTCAATGGCGAGGAGGCCATTTACGCCTTTCGTGAAGCCATGGACAGGGGAGAGCCCTATGACCTCGTCTGCCTGGATCTCGTGATGCCCGAGGTGGACGGCCAGGATGCCCTCAAGGAAATTCGCGCCATTGAAAAAGAGTTCGAGGTCCATCCCGAGAAGGAAGCCAAGGTCATCGTCACCACCATGCTGGACGACAAAAAGGAAACCCACGATGCCTTTTTCTTGGGCGGGGCAACTTCCTATCTGGTTAAGCCCATTGATGAGACCAAGCTGCTGAGCGAAGTGAAGAGCGTCGGGCTCATCAATTGATATCATAGCTTTTTTTTACGCGAGAAGCCGCATCCCGCCCTGCGCTGGACGCGGCTTTTTTCTGTTTTTCGGGCTGTGCCGCCATTGTGGGATTCCTATTTGAAGTTGTGAAGGAATTCTTCTATATTACCCGCTCCAAATGAACGCGCCCTCCCTCGGGAGTCCGCATATACAGGCAGGTTTGAATGAGCCAGATTCTTGGTGTCAAATTTAACGATTACAGCCAGGTCTACTATTTTTCCTCGGGACCGTTCGTTGTCCGGGAAGGCCAGCATGTGATCGTCAAGACCGACCAGGGCATGGGGCTAGGCAAGGTGGTCATGATCCGGCAGGCGCCGCTGGAAGGCGAGGAAACCGAGGACCATAAACCCATATACCGGCTGGCCAATGACGAGGACATGGAAGCCGTTGCGGAAAACGACGCGCTTTCCAGGGATGCCCACAAGTTTTGCCGCGAATGCATAATCAAGCATGAACTGGGTATGAAGCTTGTCGATGTCGAAGTTTTTTTCGACCGCAGCAAGATGATTTTCTATTTCACGGCTCCGGGGCGGATCGATTTCCGCGAACTGATCAAGGATTTGGTCAAGGAATACCGGACCCGCATCGAATTGCGCCAGATCGGCGTGCGCCATGAGACGCAGATGCTCGGGGCCATCGGCAATTGCGGCCAGTTGTGCTGCTGCCGCAGATTCATGCGCAAGTTTGTTCCCGTAACCATCAAGATGGCCAAGGAACAGAATCTTTTTCTCAACCCCACAAAGATATCCGGCATTTGCGGCAGGCTGCTCTGTTGCCTGAGCTTTGAGCAGGACTCCTACGAGGAATTCCATCGCGAGTGTCCGAAGATCGGGAAGAAGTACACGACCTCCTATGGCCGGGCCAAGGTGCTGCGTTCCAATTTCTTCAAGAAGACGCTGAGCCTGTTCTTTGAGGGGGGCGAGGAACGCGAGATCTCCCTTGACGAATGGAAGGATATTGTCAACAAGGCACCGGGCGAGGGCTTGGAGGAATTGAGCGGCGCAGAGCCGCCGTCTCCACGGCCGCGCAGGGAACAGCCGAGGCGCGATCGTTCGCAGGGAGGTTCTTCCTCACGGCCTGACCGGAAGGCGGCCTCCTGTCCGGAGGATAACGAAGGCGAAGCCCCCCGTGCGGAAAGCGCGGAGTCCGGCGTTGATTCCGGGGAGGACAAGTCTCCCAGGAAAGGCGGAACCGAGGGCCGCGGAGCTCGTTCCTCGCGCAAGCCGAGTTCCCGCAAGCCGCAGCAGAAACGGAGCAAGCCTGCGGAGGACCAGGGCAAGGACGAAGAAAAGTCCAAGCGCCCGCGCCGCCGTCGCCGCAGACGTCCCCCAAAAGCCAAATAGACGTTGTTCCCGGCCTTTCCGGCCGGAAGAAATCGAATATAAGGAGCTTTCAGCTTGGATAGTTTTTATATCACCACGCCCATCTATTACGTGAACGCAAAGCCCCATCTGGGGCATGCCTACACCACCATTGTCGCCGATTCCTTGAGCCGGTTCCACAAGTTGATGGGCAGGGAATCCTACTTTTTGACCGGTACGGACGAACATGGCGACAAGATCGTCAAGGCAGCGGAGGCCAATGGGCAGACTCCCCAGGAATACACCGACTCCATCAGCGCCCTGTTCCGCAACCTGTGGCCCGACCTGCAGTGCGAGCACGACGACTTCATCCGTACCACCGAGCCGCGCCATGTGAAGGTCGTGCAGGAAATCCTGCAAAAGGTCTATGACAAGGGCGATATCTATTTCGGCGAGTATGGCGGGCATTACTGTTACGGCTGCGAGCGGTTCTACACGGAAAAGGAACTGGTGGACGGCAAGTGTCCGGATCATCTCACCGAGCCCGAGTACATTTCCGAAAAGAACTATTTCTTCAAGATGGGCAAGTATCAGGACTGGCTCCGGAAACACATTCAGGACAATCCCGATTTCATCCGCCCCGAGCAGTACCGGAACGAGGTGATGAGTCTGCTGGAATCCGGCGCTCTTGAAGACCTGTGCATTTCCCGCCCCAAATCGCGCTTGACCTGGGGGATCGAGCTTCCCTTTGACAAGGATTACGTCACCTACGTCTGGTTCGATGCGCTCATCAACTACATCTCGGCCTTGGGGTTCCCCGACGGGGACAAGTACAAGCAGTACTGGCCGGTGGCCAACCACATGGTTGCCAAGGACATTCTCAAGCCACACGCCATATTCTGGCCCACCATGCTCAAGGCCGCGGACATCGAGCCCTACCAGCACCTCAACGTGCACGGGTACTGGCTCATCAAGGACACCAAGATGTCCAAGTCCCTGGGGAACGTGGTGGAGCCCCTCAAGATGAAGGATACCTACGGCCTCAGCGCCTTTCGGTATTTCTTGCTGCGCGAGATGTCCTTCGGGCAGGATTCCAGCTTTTCGGAAGAGGCCCTGGTGGGCAGGCTCAACGCCGACCTTGCGAACGACCTGGGCAACCTGTTCAACCGCACCCTGTCCATGACCCACAAGTATTTCGGCGGCGTGGTCCCCAGGCCCGAGGACGAGGAGATCGAGGACGTCGAGATCAAGAAGCTTGGTCAGCAGGCCATGCATACCTATCAGGACGAGTTCACCCAGCTGCGTTTCCCACGCGCCCTGGAAGGGCTGTGGGAACTGGTACGCGGCCTGAACAAGTATATCGACACCACCGCGCCCTGGACCCTGTTCAAGGAAAAGGACATGAGCCGTTTGAGCACGGTCATCTACGTGCTGCTGGAGAACATGCGCAAGATTGCCGTGCACCTCTGGCCGGTCATGCCCGAGGCCAGCGAACGCATGCTTGAGCAGCTCGGCATCCAGTTCGATCCGCGCAAGTTCGTGCTTTCCAAGGAACCCGAGGTTTGGGGGCTGCTCGAATCCGGGCACGAAGTCGCCAAGACTTCCAACCTGTTCCCGCGCGTGGACCTGCCCGAACCCAAGACTCCGGCCGAAACGGCCAAGAAAGAGGCCGCAAAGAGCGCCAAGGGTGCAAAGTCGGAAAAGAAAGCGGAGGCCGCTTTCATTGAGTTCGAGGATTTCCAGAAGCTGGACCTGCGCGTAGGCACCGTGGTTTCGGTCGAGCCGCATCCGGATGCGGACAGGCTGTTGCTGGTCAAGGTGGACCTGGGCGAGGATGAACCCCGTCAGGTGGTCGCCGGGCTGGCCGAGTTCTTCAAACCCGAGGACCTGGAAGGACGGCAGGTGACAGTGGTTGCCAACCTCAAGCCGCGTAAGCTTCGCAAGCAGGTTTCCCAGGGCATGATCCTGGCGGTCAAGACCGAGGAAGGCATGGAACTGCTTACCTCCACCGGAGCAGTGCCCAACGGTTCCAAGGCCAGCTAGCCAGGCCGTCCATAAGGCGCAAACGACAGCGTCAGCGAATAAGTCCAGGCCGCTTGTGTATGTGCAATACACAAGCGGCCTGTTTTTTCGTGTCCACACTTTCTGAACGGCCTGAAAAATGGTCACAAAGCGGCAATGAACTGGGCTTGAAACGTTTCGTCGATGTGCGTCGTCCTACTTTTGAACGGTGCGCCATGTCGTTCGTAGATACTGGCAGATCTTTTGCAAAAGGTCTTTTGCTGGATTGTTTAACGTCAAATTTGCGTCTGCAGGAAGGACTATGCGCGTCATACTCATTCATCCGCCACCGTGGCAGATTCCGGCTCCAGGGCAGGATACGGGTGCCTTCACGTTCCCGCCTCCGCTGGCCGGAGAGGAATTGAAGATTGTGGATCTCGATTTCCTGTCCATTCCCTATGGCCTGCTTTCACTTTCCGCCCAGGCCAAGAAGGCGGGCCACAAGGTGGCCGTGCTGAACATGTCCAATTTCCTGTGGGATACGGTGGAGGACGTCATCAGGAACAACCCCGCGGATGTCTACGGAATCACGGGAATGACGCTCAACCGGCGCGGCATGGCGGCCGTGGCCCAGTGTGTACGCAAGCACCATCCCGAAGCCCATGTGACCGTGGGCGGCCCGCACGTGACAGCGCTTCCCCGGGAAACCCTGGAGCACTACCCGTTCATCGATTCCGTGGCCATCGGTGAAGGGGAGATGACCCTGCTGGACATGCTGGAACGCATGGAGGAAGGGCGTTCCCTGGAGGGCGTTCCCGGCCTCATGTGGCGGGACGAAAACGGTTTTCATGAGGGGCCGGAGCGGGAACGCATCGCGGACCTGGATTCCCTGGTGCTTCCGCACGAGCTGTACCCCGTGGACGTAATCATGACCTCGCGCGGTTGCCCGGGAAAATGCACTTTCTGCGCCAGCAGCACCATCTGGAAACGCCGCCTGAAATTCATATCCGTGGAACGCGTGCTGGACATGATAGAGCTGGCCGTCAAAAAGCACGGGCTGCGCGCCTTGGCCATCAAGGACGACACCTTCACGGCCGCGAAGGGCAGGGCTTTGGATATTTGCCGGGGCATTCGCGAACGCGGGCTCAATTTTCTCTGGAGCTGCGACACCCGCGTGGATTATCTGGACGAGGAAATCCTGTATGAAATGCGGCTGGCCGGTTGCCAGCGCATCAGCGTGGGCGTGGAGTCCGCCAACCGGGAAATCCTGGCCAACATCTGCAAGCGCATCACGCCCGAGCAGGTCATCGAGGCCACAAATATGGCCCGGAAGTACGGTTTTCAGATTCGCTATTACATGATCGTGGGCAACCGGGGCGAGACTCTGGAGACCTATCGGGAGTCGTGTGAATTCATTGAAAAGGCCCGCCCCAACAAATCGGTCTTCTGCATCCTTTCCGCCGTGCCCGGCACCGCGGACTGGGAGTTTTTGGAAATGGGCGGCATGAAAAAGGACATCTTTTTTGACAGCGACGTGGCCAGCTTCGAGTATTTCGCGGGCGACCTGAAGGATCGCGACGCCATCTGGGAGGATGTGGTCGGCAACGCCCTGCGCGACCATTGGGCCTATGGCGTGCTGGACCGGCAGCGCGTGCTGCAGCGTCTTCCCGGGCACCATGCGGCGCTGGTGGAAATGGCCGAGGCCCTGTACCGCAAGGGGCGCATGGATCAGGCCGTGAGTTTTCTCAAGCAGGGGCTTGAGGCCGGATACCCGCTTCCGGGTTTGGGCATGAACCTGCTGGCCTGCATCAGCGCCTCTGCCGGGGATCTGAATGCCGCCCGTGCGCATCTGGATAACGCCCTGCGGGATTATCCGTTCACGGTGGTAAAGCGCAACCTGGAAACCCTGAACCGGGCCATGCGGCAAGGGCACAGCGGCCCCTTGGAGCTTGACCCGAGCACGGATTTCGAGATCACCCTGCGCATCGAGCAGCCCATATATCCCACAACGGAGTCATTCGTGGCCTAGACGTGGTTGCGGAGTCTGAGCTCCAGCGGATGCGGGTGCAGATAGACCTGCTTTGCCAGGTAGTCCTTTCCGTACTTGCGCACGTGGTGGTTCAGGAGCGTCACGGGCACGATGAGGGGCACCAATTCCTTGTGGTAGGCGTCGATGAGTTCCAGGCATTCCCTTTTTTCATCGGCACCGAGATCCTTCTTGAAATAGCCGAGGATGTGTTGGAGCACATTGACGTTTTTCTTGACGGTGGTCCTGAGTTTCAGGGCGGAGAGCAGTTGTTCCAGATAGGACTTGAACAGTGCGTCTTGCTCCATTTCCCTGGCATGGGCCACCAGTTTGCCCAACCTGCGGTATGCCTCCACACTGCAGGCCATGAGCAGGAGCTTGTGCCGGGTGTGGAAGTCCACTAGCGCGCCCGTGGTGCGCTTTTCCCCGACCATGTCCCGCCATCGTTTCATGGTGAAGATGCGGGTGAGGAAGTTTTCCCGCAGGCCTGCGTCGTGGAGCCGTCCGTCGTCCTCCACTGGCAGCAGGGGGAAACGGTCCTGGAACATGCCCGCGAAGAAGCCTCGGCCGTCGTAGCGCGGTTGGCCTCCCTCGGGAGGGTAGACCTTGACCCGGGCCATGCCGCTGGAAGGGGACTTTGCCTTGAAAACAAAACCGCACAGGTTCAGCTGCTCCAGCCGGTCGAGTTCCTTTTCCGCCCAGGCGCGCATGCGTCCGGTCCAGTCCTCTCCGGATTTCCTGCCCACGATACGCGGATTTCGTACATCGCCCACAAGCCGTACCGGCTCGCGGGGAATCCCCATGCCCGCGCCCACCTCGGGGCACACCGGCACGTATTCCACGAACGCACCCACGGTGTCGGCGAGATACCTGTCCAGTTGATGGCCGCCGTTGTAACGAACCTCCTGGCCGAGCAGGCAGGCGCTGATGCCGAGCTTGATGGAATCGGACATGAGAAATCCTCCAATGACGCAATGCGGATGATGTTACATCATTGGAGGATTGGTTGCAGCAATAAACCTAGCTGGCCTTGGCTTTTTCCTCGCAGTCCTTCTGGGGGCAGATGGGGCTGCCGCAGGATTCGCAGACCAGCACCTTGTCGCAAAGACCCTGGCCGAGCACGACCTCGGAGTCGCGTACCTTGATCTTCAGCGGTCCGCAGCCGTCGGACATGAGTTCCACCGGGCAGCCCGGGGTCAGGCCCAAGGCCAGAAGGCGCGCCCTTGCGGTGCAGCCGCCTTCGATATCCAGGACCCGTACTGTGGAACCCTTGCAAAAACAGTTCAGTGGTTTTGGTGTCATCGCTTCCCTCTGAAACTGATAATAAGAATCACCCTCTCGGGTGTCAATCACGGAAATAGGTTAAATGCTTAGTTCCCGTATGCTGTTGATTGCCCGTAACAAACGCAACAGACTTGACATCGGAGGGCTGTGCGAATTAGGCCCATGGTTCACATTCTTTCGAGGAGGATGGCTGTATGCGTACGATTCTGTGTGTCTTGGTTCTGTGTCTGTTTCTGCCCGCCCTTGCCAGCGCTTCCGACTTGCCGGACCTGAAGGGCCACACTGTGGTGGCCGTCACCGGCAACGACTACAAGCCCTTGAATTTCGTCGATCCCGCGACTGGAGAGAGCGTCGGCTGGGAGTATGATGCGGTCAACGAGATCTGCCGCCGTCTCAACTGCAAGGTGGACTGGCAGGTTTCCTCCTGGGAAACCATGATCGCGGCCGTGCGCAACGGCCAGTTCGACGTGGGCATGGACGGCATCACCATCAACGAGGAACGCTCCCAGCAGGTCGATTTTTCCAGGCCGTACATGGTTTCGCAGCAGTTCATGCTCGTGCGGGCCGACGAGGATCGTTTCTCCTCGCCCGAGGAGTTCCGGGCCAACAAGGATCTGCTGATCGGCGCTCAGGCCGGCACCACCAATTTCTATGTGGCCGTGTACAATGTGCTGGACGGCAAGGAAGACAACCCGCGCATCAAGCTCTTCGAGACCTTCGGCGCTTCTGCCCAGGCGCTCATGGCCGGGGATGTGGATATGGTGCTCATGGACGCCTCCACCAGTGAAGGATACATCAAGCATTTTTCCGGCAGGCTCAAGAACGTGGGCGGCCCGCTTGGAACCGAGAAGTTCGGTTTCATCTTTACGCCCGGCTCCGACCTTGTGGCCCCGTTCAACGCGGCCATCGATTCCATGGAAGCCGACGGCACCTTGGACAAGCTGACCAATAAGTGGTTCTACGAACTCAATAAATAAAGAGAGCGGGGGGCTTTGCGCTCCCCTTATTTCGTTCATGAGAAATCCTGCTGCCAGCAAGAAAGGCCTACTGCACAACACGCCGTACTGGCTGTTGTCCCTTGTGGTCATCGGCGTCGTGGTCCTGTGGAATATGACCACGAACGATACCTATTCCACCATCCTGTCCGCCATTGCCAAGGGTGTCGGCGTCACGGCCTGGGTGGCGGTGATCGCATTCGCCTTTTCCATGCTGCTCGGTCTGGGCATGGGGCTCATGCGTCTTTCCCGCTTCCGGGTTTTGCGCGAGGTTGCCACGTTCTATATCGAACTCATTCGCGGCGTGCCCATGCTGGTCATTCTCTATTACATCGCCTTTGTGGGCGCGCCCGGCCTTGTGGATGGGCTCAACTGGCTTTTTTCTCCGCTCATCGAGTCCGGAGCCTTGGCCAAGATCAGCGTCCGGGAACTCAACTTCACCTGGCGCGCCATCATTGCCCTGACCATCGGGTACAGCGCCTTCATCGCCGAGATCGTGCGCGCGGGGATCGAGTCCGTGCCCCGCGGGCAGCGCGAAGCCGCCCGGTCCTCCGGCCTGACGCGGTGGCAGTGCATGCGGCACGTCATCCTGCCCCAGGCCCTGCGCAACGTCCTGCCAGCACTGGGCAACGACTTCGTGGCCATGATCAAGGATTCGGCCCTGGTCTCGGCCCTGGGCGTCCAGGACATCACCCAGCTGGGCAAGGTCTATTCCTCGTCCACCTTCAAGTTCTTCGAAACCTACAACGTGGTGGCCTACCTTTATTTGATTATGACCATCACGCTTTCCCTGCTCGTTCGCCAGCTGGAGCGCAGAAAAATCCGCTAGGCGTGAAAAACGCATTTGCCTGTCCGGGCGGATGCGTTTTCCCTATTCGGCGACGCTTCTGTTGCGTTTTTCGAATTTCGATCCATTTAGTTAGCTTCCAAAACGTGTCAGCCCTTGTCATTCCTTGGCAGATGGGCAATATAAGCGTTGCTTTCCCACGCGGAAGTGGGTAATACCCCACTCACCCCGCGGGCGGCGGGGTTGCCTGCCCGCTGGGGTGTTTACGTATCAGATTCCCCGAAACGTAACTTCAACCCCTTGGCGAATTATTCATGCCCAAACGCACCGATATCAAGAAGATCATGCTCATCGGGTCCGGCCCCATTGTCATTGGCCAGGCCTGCGAATTCGACTATTCCGGCACCCAGGCGCTCAAGGCCCTCAAAGAAGAGGGCTACGAGGTCGTGCTGGTGAACTCCAACCCGGCCACCATCATGACCGACCCAGAGTTGGCCGACCGTACCTACATCGAACCCATCGAGCCCGAGACCGTGGCCAAGATCATCGAGAAGGAGCGCCCTGATGCACTGCTCCCCACCCTCGGTGGCCAGACCGGTCTGAACACGGCCATTGCCGTGGCCGAGATGGGCGTGCTGGAAAAGTTCGGCGTCAAGCTCATCGGCGCCGATCTAGACGTCATCAAGAAGGCGGAAAGTCGCGAGGAATTTCGCGCCGCCATGGACAACATCGGCCTCAAATACCCCAAAAGCGGAATCGCCCGTTCCGTGGAAGAGGTGAAGGAGTGGGGCCGGAAGCTCAGTTTCCCCATCATCATCCGTCCGGCGTACACCCTGGGCGGCACCGGCGGGGGCGTGGCCTACAACATGGAGGATCTCGTCGAGATCGCCTCGCAGGGCATCGCCGCCAGCATCAAGGACGAGGTCATGCTCGAAGAGTCCGCACTGGGCTGGAAGGAGTATGAGCTCGAAGTCATGCGGGACAGGAAGGACAACTGCGTCATCATCTGTTCCATCGAGAACTTCGACCCCATGGGAGTGCACACCGGCGACTCGGTCACGGTGGCTCCGGCCCAGACCCTGTCCGACCGCGAATACCAGATGATGCGCGACGCCTCCCTGGCCATCATGCGCGAGATCGGCGTGGAAACCGGCGGGTCCAACGTGCAGTTCGCCATCAACCCCGAAAACGGGGACATGATCGTCATCGAGATGAACCCGCGCGTGTCCCGTTCCTCGGCCCTGGCTTCCAAGGCCACGGGCTTTCCCATCGCGAAGATCGCGGCCAAGCTGGCCGTGGGCTATACCCTGGACGAGATTCCCAACGACATTACCCGCGAAACCATGGCCTCGTTCGAACCGGCCATCGACTACTGCGTGATCAAGATACCCCGGTTCACCTTCGAGAAGTTCCCGGGCACCGACGACTACCTGACCACGGCCATGAAATCCGTGGGCGAGACCATGGCCATCGGCCGGACCTTTAAGGAAGCGCTCCAGAAGGGGCTGCGTTCCCTGGAAACCGGGCAGACCGGCCTGGGCAAGAAATTCGAGGAGTGCGTCCACTCCAAGGACGAGATGCTGGCCATGCTGCGCAAGCCCAACTCGCAGCGGCTCCTGGCCCTGCGCAACGCCATGCGCTGCGGTCTTACCGAGGATGAGATATTCGACGCCTCCTGGTTCGACCCCTGGTTTATCCGCCAGTACCGGGATATTCTCGACATGGAGGAATCCCTCATCGAGTTCGGCATCAAGCAGGGGGTGTCCGAGGACAGCCCGCGCATGAAGGAAGTGCTTCTCAAGGCCAAGCAGTACGGATACTCCGATCCGCAGCTGGCCGCCATCTGGAAGACTTCCGAGGATGCCATCCGCACCCTGCGCAAGAAGCTGGGCGTGGTGCCCACCTACTATCTGGTGGATACCTGCGCGGCCGAATTCGAGGCCTACACTCCGTACTATTATTCCACCTATGAGACGGGCAACGAGATCAAGCCCGCCGAAGGCAAGAAGGTCGTCATCCTGGGCGGCGGGCCCAACCGCATCGGCCAGGGCATCGAGTTCGACTACTGCTGCTGTCACGCCTCCTTCACTCTCAAGGAGATGGGCATTACGGCCATCATGGTCAACTCCAACCCCGAGACCGTCTCCACCGACTACGACACGTCCGACAGGCTCTATTTCGAGCCCCTGACCTTCGAGGACGTGATGAACATCATCGAGTTCGAGAAACCGGACGGCGTCATCGTCCAGTTCGGCGGCCAGACCCCGCTCAACCTGGCCCTGCGACTCATGGACGCGGGCGTGCCACTTATAGGCACCTCGCCTGACGCCATCGACCGCGCCGAGGACCGCGAGCGGTTCAAGCAGCTCATCAATTTGCTGCATCTCAAGCAGCCGCCCAACGGCACGGCCATGAGCATGGTCGAGGCCAAGGAGATCGCCGGAAAGCTGGGCTATCCCCTGGTGCTTCGCCCCTCCTATGTATTGGGCGGCCGTGGCATGGACATCGTCTACTCGGAAAACGAGTTTGAAACCTATTTCCGCGATTCCGCGCGGGTTTCGCCCGAGCATCCGACTCTCATCGACAAGTTCCTGGAGTGGGCCATCGAAGTGGATGTGGACGCCCTGTGCGACGGGGACGATGTCTATATCGGCGGGGTCATGGAGCACATCGAGGAGGCCGGCATCCATTCCGGCGACTCTGCGTCCGTGCTGCCTCCGTTCAGTCTGGCCCCGGAGATGGTGCGTGAGATCGAGAGACAGACCATCGCCATGGCCAGGGAACTGTGCGTGGTGGGACTCATGAACGTGCAGTACGCCATCAAGGATGGCGAGCTGTATATTATCGAGGTCAACCCCAGGGCGTCGCGTACCGTGCCGTATGTTTCCAAGACCACGGACGTGCCCCTGGCCAAGCTGGCCACGCGGGTCATGCTCGGCGAGAAGATCAAGGATCTCAAGCCGTGGAACATGCGCAAGAGAGGACATGTCGCGGTCAAGGAATCCGTGTTCCCCTTCAACCGCTTCCCCAACGTGGATGTCATCCTCGGCCCGGAAATGCGCTCCACGGGCGAGGTCATGGGCATCGACGAAAGCTTCGGGCTGGCCTACATGAAGGCCCAGCTTGCCGCCGGGCAGAGGCTGCCCACCGAAGGCACCGTGTTCATCTCGGTCAATGACTGGGACAAGCACAAGGTCCTGCTGTGCGCCAAGGACTTCATGCACATGGGTTTCCGGATCATGTCCACGGGCGGTACCGCGAACTACCTGGAAGAGAACGGCGTGGAGGTGACCCGCGTGTACAAGGTGCACGAAGGGCAGCGTCCGCACTGTGTGGACCACATCAAGAACGGGGAGATCGACCTGGTCATCAACACGCCCTCGGGCAAGAAGACCGTGGGTGACTCCAAGATGCTCAGGCAGACCACACTCATGTATAACATCCCGTACACGACCACTGTCGCGGGAGCCCGTGCCGTCGCGCAGGCCATTCACGAACTGCGTGAGGCCGGCCAGCAGGTGAAGAGCCTGCAGGAATACCACGGGTAAGGCGAACAGAGGGACGAGATACAATGAAGAAAGAATACTGCGGACTCTTTGGTGTTTACGGCCACCCCGAGGCGGCCAGGATGGCCTATTTCGGCCTCTATGCCATGCAGCACAGGGGCCAGGAATCTGCCGGGATCGTCACCTGGGACGGCACCAAGATCCGGGAACAGAAGGGTATGGGACTGGTGGCCGACGTGTTCAACGAGCGGCACATCGGCAAGGAGCTCAAGGGCGATATTGCCATGGGGCACATCCGGTACTCCACCACGGGCGCATCCCTGCTGCGCAACGCCCAGCCGTTCCTGGTGCGCCACGGCGACCTCCGCCTGGCCGTCGCCCACAACGGCAACCTGGTCAACACCTGCGCTTTGCGCAGGGAACTGGAAGAGCAGGGCAGCATCTTTCAGACCACCATGGACACGGAAGTGTTCGTGCACCTGATCATCCGCAACCTCAACGGCAACACCATCGAGGAGGCGGTGAAGCTGGCCTGCCAGCGCATCAAGGGCGCGTATTCCATGCTCATCCTGGCCAATGACAAGCTCATCGCCGTCAAGGACCCCAACGGGTTCAGGCCCCTGGCCATCGGCCGCCTGGACGACAATTATGTCCTGGCCTCCGAGACCTGCGCCTTCGACCTTATCGAGGCCGAGTATCTTCGACCGCTTTCCCCGGGCGAGATGGTGGTCATTGAAAACGGCAAGATGACCTCCTGCCAGGCCGTGGAGGCGCAGGCCAAGAAACAGTGCATTTTCGAGCTCATCTATTTTGCCCGCCCCGATTCCTACGTCTTCGGCGAGGTTGTTTACGAGCGGCGCAAGGAAATGGGCAAGGTCCTGGCCCGCGAGGCCCCGGTGGACGCGGACCTGGTCATGCCGTTCCCGGATTCTGGAAACTATGCCGCAATCGGCTATTCCCAGGAATCCGGCCTGCCCCTGGAGCTGGCCATGATCCGCAACCACTACGTGGGGCGGACTTTCATCCAGCCCACCCAGGGCATGCGCGACTTCAGCGTGCGCGTGAAGCTGAATCCGGTCCGGAGCATGATCCAGGGCAAGCGCATCGTCATAGTGGAGGACTCCATCGTGCGCGGAACCACCATCCGTACCCGCGTCAAGAAATTGCGCGAACTGGGCGCCAAGGAAATCCACATGCGCGTGAGCTGTCCGCCCATCAAGCATCCCTGTTTCTACGGCATCGACTTTTCGTCCAAGGGCGAACTGATCGCGGCCAACCATCCGGTGGATGATATCGCCCGGTTCCTGGGGCTGGATTCCCTGCACTACCTTACCATCCCGGGGCTGCTCAGCTCCGTGAGCAAGCAGGACGACTACTGCCTGGCCTGCTTTGACGGGAACTACCCGGTTCAGGTAGAAGACAGTGCAGGCAAGATGTGCCTGGAGGACAACGGAAGCAAGCCGGGAATCATCAAGGAATTTTGCTAGCGGCCGATTCAGGGACATAATGGCGGGCGAACCGCCGGAACAATGCTGTGCAAGGTATTGACAAATCCGGTAAAAAGCGGATTGTCTTTCCTTGCATTGGCATATTGGGCAATCCGATCGCAACTTTTACCAGGAATAGACTGAATGGGATGTCATAAGCCCGGCACCATGCTGGAGGTGGCCCGCAAGGCCTTGGATATAGAGATACAGGGGTTGGAAGCCGTGCGCGACCAGCTGGACGGCGGTTTCACCCGGGCGGTGGACGCCATGGCCGCATGTACCGGCAGGGTGGTCATCACCGGGGTGGGCAAGTCCGGCCTGGTGGGGCGCAAGATAGCCGCAACTCTTTCCAGTACCGGCACTCCCTCCTTTTTCCTTCATCCGGTTGAGGGCGCTCACGGGGATATGGGCATGATCCGCGACGAAGACGTGGTGCTGGCTATCTCCAACAGCGGCAACACGGATGAGGTCAATGCCATCCTGCCCACGCTCAAGTCATTGGGTGCCACGGTCATTTCCCTGACCGGCAACGAACAGTCCACCATGGCCGAGCTTTCGGACATCCATATCCTCGCCAAGGTGCCGCGTGAAGCCTGCCCCATCGGCCTGGCTCCCACGGCAAGCACCACGGCGCACCTGGCCGTGGGCGATGCCCTGGCCGTCTGCCTCATGGAGATCAAGGCCTTCAGTCAGAAGGATTTCAAGCGTTTTCATCCCGGCGGCTCCCTCGGGCAGCGCTTGTCCATGTGTGTGGACGAGCTCATGCATACCGAGAAGCTGCCCGTGGTGGATGCCGGAACTCCGCTCAGGGATGCTCTGGAAGTGCTGCACCGGGGCGGTTTCGGGCTGGTGGCCATAGTGGAGAACGACTGCAGGCTGCTCGGCGTGCTTACCGACGGCGATGTGCGCCGTTCGGTCATTACCGGGGAGCTGGATCCGCAGCGGCCCGTGGACGGTGTCATGACTCCGTCGCCGCGCAGCGTCAGCGTGGGCGAATCCGCAGCCTGTGTGCTGGATCTCATGGAGATTCATCAGATCACGGTGTTGCCGGTTGTGGGCGATGACGGCTGTTTGGCAGGGATCGTGCATCTCCACGACCTGTTGGGTAAGGGCAAGTTGAAATTTTCGAATGGAATGTAGGATATTCGCGGAATGAGCATGTTTTCCGGCAAGGAGACGGTCGCGGGCGGCGGGAAGGTCGATCCTGGAGTTTGCGCACGGTGTGCAGGACTCGGGCCCACCTGCTGCCATCTGACTCCCGGCCATGAGGAATTCTGCTTTCCGGTATCCGAGATGGAAAAGGGACGCATCCTCGAGAGCATGCCCTGTACGGGCGGGTTTGTTCTGGAGGAAAATTCCGAGGCCTTCGTGGATAATGTTTGCCGCCTGTTCCCGGGCGAGGAGGATGTTGTCCGCGAACTGTTTCCCCGGGCCAAGTCCCATTACCGGCTGGCCATCGGCGAGGAAGGGGCCTGCCGTTTTCTCGGCTCCTCGGGCTGCACCATCCCCCGGGAAATCCGGCCCTATTATTGCCGCTTGTTTCCTTTCTGGATGGCGGGTAATGAAGTCATCATCTTTGATGCCCAGAGTTGTCTTGCCCGGCGCGAGGCCCGCAACCTCAACAGGATGCTGGAAAGCATCGGCACCACCAAATCCGAAATCCGCGATCTCTTCGGCCGTCTGCGGCTGGCCTGGAACCTGCCGCCCCAGCGCGGCATGAATTCTGTAAAAAAGAAATTTTAATAAATAGTTATGAAAATTCTCAAAATACTTTTGATCACGTTTCTGGTCTTTCTTGTCGCCGCCATTGGCGGCGTAGTCTTTATCTACAACTGGGCGGCAAAGGATCTGCCCGGGTTCAAGGAGATAACCGACTACAACCCGCCGCTGGTGACCACGGTCTACGCCAAGGACAACCAGGTGCTGGGGTATTTCTACAAGGAAAAACGGTTCCTGGTGACCTTGGATCAGATGAGCCCCTGGATCCCCAAGGCCTTTTTGGCCGCCGAGGACGCAGGTTTTTACGAGCACGAGGGTGTGGACCTTGCCGCCATCGCCCGCGCCTTTGTCATCAATGTCAAGGCCGGGCACATCAAGCAGGGCGGTTCCACCATCACCCAGCAGATCATCAAGCGGCTGCTCCTGACCTCGGAAAAGAAGTATGAGCGCAAGCTCAAGGAAGCCATCCTCGCCTTCAGGCTTGAGCATTACCTGACCAAGGACGAGATCCTGACCATCTACCTGAACCAGATCCCGCTAGGCGCGCGTTCCCACGGTGTAGAAGCCGCTGCGCGCGTCTATTTCGGCAAGCACGCCAACGAGCTGGATCTGGCCGAGTGCGCCATTCTCGCTGGCCTGCCCCAGGCGCCCAGCCGGTACAATCCCTTGCGCCACCCTGATCGCGCCCGGAAAAGGCAGGTCTATGTGCTGGAGCAGCTTCTCAGCCAGGGCTGGATTACCCAGGAGCAGTTCGAAGAGGCCATAAACAAGGAAATTGTCTACCAGAGCATGCCCGATCCGTCCTGGAAGGTCGGCGCCTATTACCTGGAAGAGGTCCGGCGCTGGCTGATCGACAAATACGGCGAGGAGCAGGTGTATACCGGCGGCATGACCGTGACCACGCCCTGCGATCTCAAGCATCAGGACGCCGCGGAAAAGGCCCTGCACAAGGGGCTGGAGGATTCCGCCAAGCGCCGTGGCTGGACCGGGCCTCTTGAAAACGTGAGCATGGGCGATGCCACCCGCATTCAAAGCGAGGGCCCTCAGGATACGGAAGGCCTTGAGGCGGGCAGCCGGGTCAAGGCCCTGGTTACTAAAGTTCGCCAGGACGGGGCCGAGGTCGTGTTCGGCGCATTCAACGGTTTTATTACCCTGAAGTCCATGTGGTGGTGCCGCGAACCCGATATCAGAAAATCCCATGAGGACGTGCCCGATCCCAAGGACGCCCGCATGATTCTCAATAAGGGCGATGTTGTCTGGGTCTCCATCACCGAGATTCCTGAGGTTTCCGGTGCCGTCTGGAAGCTCGGCCTGGAGCGTGAGCCCGAAATCGAGGGTGCCATCGTTTCCATCAAGCCGGACACCGGCGAGGTGCTGGCGCTGGTGGGCGGCTATTCCTTCCACAAGAGCCAGTTCAACCGCGCCACCCAGGCCAAGCGCCAGTGCGGTTCGGCCTTCAAGCCCATCGTCTATTCCACGGCCATCGACAACGGGTTTACCCCGGCATCCATTGTGTTGGACGCGCCCATCGTCTTTGCCAACGACGAGCAGGGCAAGCTCTGGCGGCCCGAGAACTTCGAAAACAAATTCTACGGTCCCACCTTGCTGCGCACCGCATTGGTCAAGTCGCGCAACCTGGTAACCATCCGCGTTGCCCAGAAGCTGGGCATCGGCAAGATCATCGAGCGGGCCAGGGCATTGGGCCTGGACACCGAGTTCCCACACGACCTGTCCGTGGCGCTGGGCTCCGCATCCGTGAGCCTCATAAACCTGTGCGAGGCGTATACCGCCTTTGCCCGTGGCGGTTCCTACATCAAGCCACGCATCGTGCTTTCCGTGCAGAGCGCCTGGGGCGAGGAACTCTATGTTTCCGAACCCGAGGCCGTGGACGCCATCAGCCCGCAGACCGCATTCATCATGGCCAGCCTCATGAAGGAGGTCGTGCGCGACGGCACCGGCTGGCGCGCACGCATTCTGGGCCGTCCCGTGGCGGGCAAGACCGGCACCTCCAACAATGAACAGGATGCCTGGTTCATGGGCTATACCCCGTATCTGCTCACCGGCGTCTACGTGGGCTTTGACGAGCTCGCCCCCCAGGGCAAGTGGGAGACCGGTTCCCGTGCGGCCAGCCCCATCTGGGTGGACTACCGCAAGGTCGTGGAGGAGGATTTCCCCTACCAGGACTTCACCCAGCCCCCGGGAGTTGATATGGTGCGCATAGACGGCAGAAGCGGACGCCTTGCCGGGCCCAATTCCAAGGAAGTGTATTTCCTGCCGTTCAAGTCCGGCACGCAACCTTCGCAGATGGCCGCGTCTTCGGGCGGCGGCAGCGGGGACGCGCCCGTTTCGGACGACGATCTCTTCAAGCAGGTATTCTAACCCGGAGCAGGATCATGAAGCTGGATATCTATCAGGTCGACGCATTTGCCGAAGGGGTGTTCAGCGGCAATCCCGCCTCGGTCATTCCGCTGTATGAATGGCCGAGCGACGAGCTCATGCAGAATATCGCCCGGGAGAACAACCAGTCCGAGACGGCCTTTTATGTTCCCAAGGGTGAATACTTCGAGCTACGCTGGTTCACCCCCGAATTCGAGATCGACCTGTGCGGTCACGCCACCATGGCGGCTGCCCATGTCATCTACGAGCACTCGGGGTATTCGGACCCGGCCGTGGTCTTTGTGACCAAGAGCGGCAGGCTGTTCGTGGACCGGGAGGAGTCCGGGACCTACACCATGGATTTTCCGGCCTGGGACTACAAGGAGCTGCAGGTCACGGAGCGGGTGGCCAAGTCTATTGGGGTGCGGCCCCGGGAGCTTTACGCCAACGACCGCGACATGCTGGCCGTGCTGGACGCGGAAAGCGAGGTCCGGAACATCACCCCCGATTTCAGGAAGATCAACGAACTGGACTGCGTGTGCCTCATTGTCACGGCTCCGGGAGAAGACCATGATTTCGTGTCCCGGGTTTTTTGCCCCGGAGCGGGCATCCCAGAGGACCCGGTGACCGGTTCGGCCCATTGCTCCCTGGTACCGTACTGGGCAAAGCGCCTTGGCAGGGAAAGCCTGCAGGCCTTTCAGGCCTCGGAGCGGGGCGGAGTGCTCGGCTGCGAGCTGGCCGGGGACCGGGTGCGGATTTCCGGCATGGCCGTGACCTACATGCAGGGCACCGTCTTTTTGTAGAGGCTCATTAAAAGCAAGGAATTTCAGTATAATGAAACGTAGCGAAATCAATGCTCTCATTCGGGACGCCAAGGCCTTCTTCGAGTCCATGAACTTTAAGCTGCCGCCGTGGGCCTTCTGGAAGCCCGAGGTCTGGAAAGGCATGGGCGATACCGAGATCGTGGCCAATCAACTCGGCTGGGACCTGACCGACTATGGTGCGGGCAAGTTCGAGGAGCGCGGCCTGATCCTGTTCACCATCCGCAACGGCAATTTGCAGGCCGGGCATCCCAAGCCCTATGCTGAAAAGATCATGATCGTGCGGGAGAATCAGATCTGTCCCATGCACTTCCATTGGTCCAAGATGGAGGACATTATCAATCGGGGCGGCGGCAACCTGGTCATCGAGCTGCACGGTTCGGACGAGGAAGAGAATTTTTCCGGAAAGCCGCTCACGGTCATGGTGGACGGCATTGCCCGCATCGTGGAGCCGGGCGGCACCGTCGTGCTTGCGCCGGGAGAGTCCATCACTCTGGAAAAGGGCATGTATCATCGTTTCTCCGGAGAACCGGGCAAGGGCAAGGTCCTGGTGGGCGAGGTCTCCTCGGTCAACGATGACAACACGGACAACCGTTTTCATCAACCCATGCCACGTTTCCCGGAAATCGAGGAAGATGAGGCTCCGGTGCATCTTCTGTGCACCGATTATCCCAAATACATCTAGGCTGCTGATAAACCTCCATCTACTTTGTTGCTGCTAAAAAGCCAAACCCTCGTGTATAATGCATACATGTCGGGCTTGGCTTTTTTTTGCGCCTCGTATCTGACGATTTCTAAGCAGCCTATAATCATAGGCTGCTCTTTCTTGAATTAAGCAATGGGGAGCAGGCTGTTCATAAGCGTGCAAGAGCAAGGCGCAAGGAAATATCCTGACCGTAGCGTATTATCTAAATACGTGAGGATCAGGATATTTCGTAGCAACACAGCTATTGTGCGTTAAGGGACAGCCTGCTGGGCATGGGCGGCATGGCTCCGGCCTGAGTACAGACATAGGCCGCCACCTCCGAGGCGTAGCGGTTGATTTCGTCCAGCTTTCTGCCCTTGAGCCAGGCCAGGGCCATGGCTGCGGTGAACGAGTCCCCCGCGCCGATGGTGTCGCTGATCCGCACGCTCATGCCTGCGAAATCCGATGCCTTGTCGGCCGTGAGCAGCAGGCTGCCGCTACCGCCCCGGGTCAGCACGCCCAGCTTGAGCGAGAAGTGCCGCACCAGCCCGCGCAGCATGGTCTGCTGGTCGCCCCGGAAGCCGAGTAGGGGGCCCACCACGTCCAGCTCCTCGTCGTTGATCTTGAGCACGTCGGCCAGCGCCAGGGAGTTCTCGATGATTTCCCTGGTGTAGAAGTCCTTGCGCAGGTTGATGTCGTAAATCTTCAGGCATGCGCCGGGCAGTTGGCCCAGAAGCGACAGGATGGCGCTGCGGGAGTTCTCCGAGCGTTGGGCCAGGGTGCCGAAGCAGACAGCATTCAGGGCTGGCAGGGCGGCGCGGGCCGCATCGTTGGCCTCGATGAAGTCCCAGGCGACATGGTCCGGGAATTCGTAGGAGGCCACTCCCTGCGCATCCACGGTCACGTCCACGCGGCCCGTGGGATGAACCGGGTCAACGGTCACGGCGCGTATGTCCAGAGCGTGTTTTTTCAAGATCGCCAGGGCCTCGCGCCCCATGTCATCGTCGCCCACGCGGGAGATGGTGATGCTCTCGCCGCCCAGCGCCTTGAAGTGGTAGGCGAAGTTGGCGGGTGCGCCCCCGAGTTTTTTGCCCTCCGGGAGCATGTCCCAGAGGATTTCGCCGATGCCTGCTGCCTTGAATGCCATGGATCCGTCCTAGAGCAGTTTCAGTTTCCAGTTGAAGGTGCTGGTGCGGCGCGGCCGGGGCACCGAACGGGGCCAGGGCTCGTGCAGGTGGATAAAGGTGCTGATGCCCGCGCGTTCCAGGTGCTTGAGCTCCCCGGAAAGATCCAGTTCCCAGCCGGGATAGATCCAGTAGTTCTGCCCGTGTTTCTTGACCCAGGCCACCTCGTGCATGGGGCTCTTTATGGGCGTTTCTTCCTTGACCTCCTCGGCCAGGATGCGGGAGATGCCGAAGGGCCAGAGGCCCTTGATCACCATGCCCAGCGGGATGATGGGCTTTTTGGCTAGCGCCATGACGTCCTCTGCCGGAAGCTCCGGGCTGATGATGGCAGAGGAGAAACCCAGCCCTTTGAGTGCGGCCAGGGCCAGGTGGTTGGATACGTTGCAGAAAGGCCCTGCAATGAGTTCCGCCTTGCGGTCCTTGAAATAGGCCGCCTGCCAGGGCGAGTTGAGCACGAAGGTGGTGGCTCCGTTGCGCTGGGCGTCCTTGATCAATCCCCTGTACTTGGAATCTTCGGCAGGCCAGATCACCGGCGGCAGCCACCATGTGGTGCGGGGAATCATCTGGCGAGACACGCCCTGCAGGGAGGAGCGCTCCAGCCACAGGGCCGCATGACCCTGGATGCGTCCTTTGGGCAGGCTGCGGTTCACTTGCATGTGCACGGGGCGCTGCCTGCTGCGCTGGCCCGTGCCCTTGGGCATCTTGGGCTCGAAGGTGGATTCCTTGGGGGCCGGGCGTTCGTGATTCTTGAGATCGTTTTCCAGCTCATGGATGAGCTTGGTCAATTCCTTTTCGCGGCGGTCCACCAGAAAGACGTTGTATCCCGAGCGCAGGCCCGGGCCCTTGATGTTTTTCCTGAAGGGAATATCGAATCGTCCCCGCTTGGGGATGCGCCTGCGGATACTCAGGGTGCGGTGGCCGGGCTGGTCCTCGTAGCCGATGCGCACCAGGTCGCCGGGTTGCAATTCCTCGCGCGTGGTGAAGTAGAACTTCTGTCCGTCCTTCTTGACCTGGCCGATGAACAGCCCCGAGCTGGTTTCCTCGTGCGGCTTGATGGGCATGTACGGGCGCTGGGGCAGGAAAACTGAATGGCTGGAGGGCCGACCAAGGGCCTGGTCCAGCAGGCTCTGGGCCATTTTCTTGGCCTGGGCGTCCGTTGGGTTGTCGCGCAGAAGCTTGTAGGCCTTGACCGTATAGTAGACGTAGTGGGGCCCTTTCTTGCGGCCTTCGATCTTCCAGGATGTGACCTGGGGGATGTCCAGCAGGGGCTTGGTCAGCACGTCCAGGCTCAGGTCCATGCATGAGAACAGACGCTTGGCGTCGTGGCTGCCGCCCTGTTTGTACAGGCGTCGGCAGGGCTGAACGCAGCGGCCGCGCAGGCCGCTTTTGCCGCCCATGTAGCTGCTCCAGTAGCAGCGGCCCGAGACACAGTGGCACAGGGCGCCGTGGATGAAGATTTCCAAATCCAGTCCCTTGGGCGTTGCCTTGGCCATTTCCCGGATTTCGTCCAGGTTCATTTCACGCGGCAGCACCACGCGGCTGGCGCCCAGTTCCTTAGCAATGGCCAGTCCCGCGGGGTGGGTCACGTTGGCCAGGGTGGAAAGGTGCAGCTCGCCCTTGTAGCCCGCTTGCCGCGCCAGCTGGAGCATGGCAAGATCCTGGACGATGAGCGCCTCGGGCTTTACCGATTGGGTCAGCCTGTGGATTAGCCGTCCCGCGGATTGTGCATCATCGGGCTTGACCAGGGTGTTCATTGCCACGTAAGTCTTGGTGCCGTGCTCGCGAGCCAGGCTGGCCAGCGCGGCAAGGTCGCTGATGGAAAAGTTCTTGGCCTGCATGCGGGCGGAAAAGTGCTTGAGGCCGACATAGATGACGTCTGCGCCAGCAGCCACCGCAGCAAGGTAGGAGCTTTGGTCGCCCGCCGGGGCCATTATTTCTGGTTTCAATTCTTTTTTACTCATATTCTGGATGGTGTCATGTCGTTAAGAGATTGCCGGAACGTGAAGGTATTGGATGTTGTCCCCGTTGGTCAATCAAAAAGGCCCGGGGATTTTTTTGAATTGGTTTTGGAGTATCCGGATTGGGATGCCTGGAAGCCGGGTCAGTTCGTCATGATTCGGCCCGCAAGCTGGGGGCCCGAGCTGGTCTGGGGCCGTCCGTTCTCCATCTGTTCGGCCGACGGCAAGTCCCTGACCCTGTTCATTCAGAAGGTCGGCCGGGGCACGTCGCGTATCGCCGAGCTTGAAAAGGGCGATTCCGTCACTGTCTGGGGGCCGCTGGGCAACGGGTTCGCCGTGGAGCCGGAAACCCCCACACTTATGCTGGCGGGTGGCATCGGCATTGCCCCGTTCCGTGGTTATATCGAGCAGCATCCCACCTCTGAAAATTTGAAGCTATTCTTTGCTCACCGCATGCCGAGAGCATGCTATTCCTACGATTCCATGACCGCGACCGTGCGGCATCAAAGCATGGTCGAGCAGAATCCCGACGACCTGCAGGCCATCATAAAGGAAATGGGCGTTTTGATCGAGCAGTACAAGGACGGCCTGATCCTGTGCTGCGGACCGACCCCGTTCATGCGCACGGCGCGGAAATTCGCTCTGGAGCATGGCGCGCGTCTGCAGGTTTCCCTGGAGAATCACATGGGGTGCGGCGTAGGCGCCTGTCTGGGGTGCGTCTGCAAGAACGACAAGGACAAGTACGTGCAGGTATGCACCAACGGGCCGGTGTTCTGGGCCGACAAGGTGGAGCTTTAGGAGGACGGCATCATGAACATGAAGGTATCTTTCGGCGGTCTGGAGATGAAGAATCCGGTCATGACCGCCTCGGGGACGTTCGGCAACGGCCTTGAATTCGCGCCTTATGGCGACCTGGAAAAGCTCGGCGGCATCTGCGCCAAGGGTCTTTCCCTGAAACCGCGCGAGGGCAATCCCATGCCGCGCATCGCCGAGACTCCCTGCGGCATGCTCAATGCCATCGGCATTCAGAACCCGGGCGTGGAATATTTTCTCACGAACATCTTGCCGTCGCTCAAAAGCAAGGACGTGGCCGTGGTCGCCAATCTTTATGCTTGCGATGCAGAGGAGTTCGGCGAGCTCGGAGCCATCCTCGCGGCCGAGGACAAGATCGCGGCCCTGGAGGTGAACGTCTCCTGTCCCAACGTGAAGGAGGGCGGTGCGGCCTTCGGCCAGGATCCCCGGCAGATCACCAAGGTCACGGAGGCGGTCAAGAAGCGGGCGGGCAGCAAGCCTGTCATGGTCAAACTTTCGCCCAACGTCGCGGACATCGTTTCCTGCGCCAGGGCGGCCGTGGACGGCGGGGCGGACATCCTTTCGCTCATCAATACGCTCATCGGCATGTCCGTGGACATCCGCAGCCGCAGGCCGCGCATCGCCAACGTCGTGGCCGGGCTTTCCGGGCCGGCAATAAAGCCCGTGGCCCTGCGTTGCGTGCATCAGGTCTGCCGCGCCGTGGATGTTCCCGTGGTGGGCATCGGCGGTATTGCCTCGGCCGAGGACGCCCTGGAGTTCATCCTGCTGGGCGCGCACGCGGTGCAGGTGGGGACGGCCAACTTCATGCGCCCGGATTTCGCCTTTTCCCTGGCCGGGGACATGGAAAAGCTGCTGGAGGAGATCGGCGCGAAAAGCCTGGAGGACTACCGCGGGAGTCTGGAGCTTCCCTTGTAAACTCAGGTTGTTGAAAAAAAATGTGTTTTTAGTGAAATTTTTGCTTGCCACCCGCAGGTGATTTCGCTAAATACACATCTCCCAACGCGGAGAGGTGTCCGAGTCCGGCTGAAGGAGCACGCCTGGAAAGCGTGTGTGCGGGAAACCGTACCGGAGGTTCAAATCCTCTCCTCTCCGCCAGAGAGAGAATAATGGGCCTGCAGAATGCAGGCCCTTTTTCTTGACGGCAGCATGTGCCTGCGTTAGACAGTCCTTCCCTCTACGGTAGTGGAAGGGTGGAGGGAAGTCGGACGGCGGTATCGCCGCAAACCCCGTCAGGCCCGAAAGGGAGCAGCGGTAGTGGTTGCTATCGGGTGTCTGGCTTCCCTCACAGGGGCGCTCTTCGGAGCGTCCCTGTTTTTTTATGCAAACTCCATGAGGGAGCCGCGCCATGTCCAGACTCCAATCCATTCCCCGATTTTTTGAGCGCCACTTTATTCTCGTGGCCGTGATTCTTTCCGGGTTGTCTCTTTGGCAGCCGTCACTCTTCATCTGGATCAAGCCGCACATTCCGCTGGGGCTCGGGGTGATCATGTTCGGCATGGGGCTGACCCTCGATTTCGATGATTTCCGTGAGATTTTTCGTAAATGGCGACTGGTGGGACTCGGCGTGGTGTTGCAGTTCACGGTCATGCCTCTGTCGGCGATCCTCCTGGCACATGTGTTCAACCTTCCCGTGGTTTTCCCGCTTATTGACGGTCTCATTCTCCGCCGTGTTTTCCGGAAGCGTCTGGAGCCTGTTTTGCATTGGTTTCCCTCTGTTTCCATTACAGTGATCGCCCTGCTCGTGGCCTGTATTGTCGGTCTGAACCGGGCTGCGCTGCTGGCCTTTCCCGCGTTGGTTTTTCTTGCGGTGGCCCTGCACAACGGGCTGGGCCTTGCCGTCGGGTATGTCTCCGGCAGGTTGCTCGGCCAACACGAATCAGATTGCCGCACCCTGGCCATAGAGGTGGGAATGCAGAACTCCGGGCTCGGCGTGGCGTTGGCCGCGCAGTATTTTGGGGCCGCCTCGGCATTGCCCGGCGCATTGTTCAGCCTCTGGCACAACATTTCCGGGGTATTCCTGGCCACATTCTGGCGCAGAACGAGGGGTAGCCTTTAAGACACCTGTCCGATATGATTCAATATTTTTTGTTTGTGCTTGACCTGTATTACCATTGTGTTATTCATATGCGGTCTAAGTGATAGAGGTCTGGATTCATATTCACAACTAATGGTACTGGAGGAGCTGTATGAGGCGTGTGGCAGTTGTTGTGACGGCAGTGTTTTTGTTGGCGGCCCTGGTCTCCAACGCATGTGCGCATTTCGGGATGCTGGTCCCGGATACCGATGAGGTCTCCCAGAAAAAGCGCGACATCAACCTGACTCTTTCCTTCTCCCATCCCATGGAAGGACAGGGCATGGTGCTGGAAAAACCACAGCAGTTTTTCGTTGTCCAGGACAATGAAACCAAAACGGACCTGCTGGGCCAGCTGAAGGAAGCCAAGGTCATGGATTTCCAGGCATGGACGGCCAACTACAAGCCCAAGGCTCCCGGTCTGTACACCTTTGCCTATGTTCCGGTTCCCTACAAGGAAGATGCCGAGAACAACTACATCCAGCACTTCACCAAGGTGTACGTGGATGCCTACGGCGAGGGCGAAGACTGGATGCAGCCCCTGGGGCTGCGCACGGAAATCGTGCCCCTGACCCGTCCCTTCGGCAATTACGCAGGAAACGTGTTCCAGGGCGTTGTCTATCTTGACGGCAAGCCCGCTCCCTATACCCGCGTGGAAGTGGAGTACTACAACAAGGACGGGAAGCGTCATGCTCCCAACGAGCGCATGGTGACCCAGGAAGTAATGGCCGACGGCAACGGCGTGTTCACCTTTGCCTGCCCGTGGAAGGGCTGGTGGGGTTTTGCCGGCCTGAATACCGCAGCCGATGAATACAAGGGCCGCGAGCTGGAACTCGGCGCAGTGCTTTGGGTGGAAATGAAATAATTGTTTTGATTGAACGAGATATTGAAAAGGCCCGCTTGAGCGGGCCTTTTTTATTGCGGAAACAGTCTGGCAAAAATGTTTTTCTCCCATGTGGGTTCCTTGTGCCGGAGCAGGGCAAGGATGGGGGAGACGTATTCGTCGGTAAGCGCTCCGGCAATGCCGCCCAGCCAACTGCCTACCAGGCTGCCCACCAGGATGTTGGCCCCGGTGGCGCTGCTGGCTATCTGTACCAGGGTGCCCAGCAGGGAGCCCATGAACGCGCCGAGCACCATGCCGTCGTTGTGGATGGGGGAGTATGGCTTGAGCCCTCGACGCAACCGCAGCAGGTCCTTGAGGATGAAGCCCATGAGCCCGCCGAGAAAGGTGGTGGTGATGGTCAGTACCGCTCCCGGGAAAATATAGTGCAGGGCAAAGCCGTGAGCGAGCGTGCCTTCCAGCAGTCCGGCCAGACCTCCCACCAGCATGATGCCTGAGAACCCTTTTTCCTTGGTGTCCAGTTCCAGTTTCATGTCTACTCCGGTTTGCGGAAATGATTTCCGTTTTCTTTTCGAATGCCAGAATCATGCCGCGTATCATGGCGAAATTCCGTTTTGTTGACGAGGGATTGAAATAGCTGTTTCAAATGCCTGTTTGGTTAACGTATTGGTTTTTCTGATTTACTTTTCATTGGGTTGTGGTACAAGGCAGAAGTTTCTGCGGCGCTGATTTTGCGCCGTTTTGTATACCGGAGGGGCCGTGGAGGTTTGGTGTGCAAGACGGGGCAAATACCAAGAAAGTTACGCGCCGTTCGTATGAAGGGGGAAGGATGAAAAAATCTGTTCTATTGTTCTGTCTGATGCTGACGGCGTGCGGGCTGGCCGCCGTCAGCATTTCCAATGCCCATGCAGCCGGTTTTGCGCTTTATGAATGGAGCAGCCGAGGAAACGGTATGGGCGGGGCGCTTACCGCACTCGTGGATGATGCTTCGGCTATCGCCTACAATCCGTCGGCAATGACCCGGGTCGAGGGGACTCAGTCCATGGCCGGTGTCACTCTTATTCAACCTCATGCCGATGTTGAAATGAACGGTGAGACCGCATCCACGAAAGGGAAGGTGTATGTTCCACCCCATGCCTATATTACCCACCAGGTGAACGATGATCTGTGGGTCGGTTTTGGGGCTTACACTCGTTATGGTGTGGGGACGAACTATGACCATGACTGGGAAGGGCGCTACAATGTGTATAAGGCAAGTTTGGAGTCTCATTCCTTCAGCCCGGCCGTAGCCTACAAGGTGAATGACAAGTGGTCTGTCGGCGCTGCCGTGGACGCCATGTGGCTTTCTTTCGATCTCAGGAAAATTATATCCCCATTGTCTCCTGTCCCTGCTGCGAGAAATGCGGATCTGCATCTCGATAACACTGGTTGGGCATGGGGCGGCAATATCTCCACCCATTACCAGTTTACGGACAAACTTTCCGTTGGGGCCATTTATAGAACTCCTCAACGGCTGGTTGGGAGCGGCAAAACCAAGATACTTGAAACCGGCGTGGAAGAAGATCTTACCATGCGCGCAACGCTTCCCGGCAGCCTGACTTTTGGGCTTGCATTTGAGCCCACGGACGTATGGCGGTTCGAGGTCGACGCCATTTACACAAACTGGAGCGATTACAAGCAGATCGAGTACCGGTACGGAAGCCAGACTGCAACTCAGGCCTTTTTTGGTCAATCTCAGACGGATGCGGCCAAGCATTTTAAAAACGTCTGGCGACTTCAGGTCGGCACCGAGATTGATATCAATGATGCCAACACGCTTCGGCTCGGATTTGTCTGGGACCAAAGTCCTATCAAAACGGGATATGAAGATTACATGCTCCCTACCAATGACCGCACCATGTACAGTGTCGGCTATGGGTACAAGAGCGGTGATTGGAATGTAGATCTGTCATTGATGTACCTGAACATGGACGACAGGCATATTGATGCGCGGGGCAATTCCCTTGTCACCGGCATTTATGATACCGACATCACCGGTAGTAGTGCATACCTCGGTGGAGTCTCGGTTACCTATAATTTCTAGGCTGCGTACAATTAATTCAAAGGCCCCTTGCCGGAGACGGCGAGGGGCCTTTTCTTGTGTTGACAGCGGGCAGTGCTGCTGCTCAACTGGTCCGTATGAGGAAATGTCCATGATCCGTCTCGACAATATTTCATATGCCTACTCCAGGGAGTGTCCGGCCCTCTATGATTTGTCCCTGGAAGTCCGGCCGGGCGAGGTGCTTGTCTTGGCCGGGGCCAACGGCAGCGGCAAGTCCACGCTGCTCTCCCTGCTTGCCGGGTTGTATTCGCCCACGTCCGGCACTCTGGTGATCAACCGGGAAGATCGGGATAAGGGCGCGGGCGTCAATCCGCAATGCCGTCTTGTCATGCAGGATGCCGACCTGCAGATCATCGGGGCCACGGTGGAGGAGGATCTCCTGGTGGGCCGGGAGAAGCGGGAAGGCGCCGTGCAGGCGGCGAAAACCATGGCGCGTACCTTCGGGCTGGATGAATACTGGGAGGCACCGGTACAGAACCTTTCCTGGGGAACCAAGAAGAAGCTTTGCCTTGCAGCGGCCTTGCTCGACGAACCGCAGGTGTTGCTTTTGGATGAACCTTTCAGCGGTCTCGATTATCCCGGTATCCGGGAAATGCGGCGTCTTATTGATGAAAACCGGCGCAGGGGCCTGACCCAGGTGGTGGCCGTGCATGACCTGGAGTGCCTCGTGGACCTGGCGGACCGGCTGGCCGTGCTCAGCGGCGGCAGGCTTGTTGCCCTGGGCTCTCCCGAGCAGGTTCTCGATGTCGTGCGCGAGCATGGCGTGCGTCCGCCGTGTTCATGGCTTTTGGAGAACAAGGTCAGGCCCTGGGATGATTGACTTCAAGGCCGTTCAGTCGCTCGACCCCCGGTTGAAGATCGGGGCGGTTCTGCTCCTCGGAGCGGCCCTGTGGAACACGGGGTGGTGGGGGCTGTGCCTGTGTGCGGTGCTTCTGTTTTTTCTGTTCGCCCTTGCCGGTCGTTTCCGCGCCGAAACAGGGGATTTGGTCAGGCGTTTTCTGCTCTTTGTCCTTTTCTGGATGGGGCTCAAAATCGTTCTCGGAGTTGTCCGGGGTGAGCCCCTGGGTGGGGTCCTGTCCGGATCCCTGTTTTTCGGTTTCCGGCTTTTCCTGCTGCTGCTGACGGGATTGGCGCTGGCCGTGACCACCTCGGCGCGGCAACTCGGCCAGAGCCTGTCCTGGGTCCTGAGGCCCTTTCTCGGCAGGGATCGGGCCTGGAAACCGGCGCTGGCGCTGGCGCTCATGACGCATTTTCTTCCCCAATGCGCAGAGGCCTTCGGCACGGCCCGTACCTGCCTGTCCATGCGTTTTCCGCATGCTCCGGCTTATCGCAAGGCCTTGTTATATCCGCAGATGGTGTTGCGGTTCATGGGGCAAAAGACATGGGACCGGACATTGGCCGTGACCGTGCGAGGGCTGGACGAGGCTTCTGCCTGGGTGCCCGGATTCTGTTGGAAGGAGCGGGATACGGTCGCCGCGGGATTAGTCGCCCTGGCGGGGGCCGCCGTTTTTATGCTCTAGCAGGGTCCTGCAGAGAACCAGAACGCAGAGAACGGTCAGGCAGATGTCCCGCGTCAGCACCAGGCGCATGTCGGAGGTCGCTTCGGGAGTGGTGGTGAAGCAGCCGCAGTTGATATCCAATCCACGGGCGTGGCTATAGGCCACCGCAGCCGTGAAAATCGCCATGAGGCCGGTGGCGACGGATGCCGCCCCGTGGCGGAACCAGCCCACCATCAGCGCCAATCCCACAACAAGCTCCAGCCATGGCAGCCAGAGAGCCGCGGGGCCGATCAGCGCGTCGGGCAGGATATGATAGTTGCCGATGGCCTGGGCAAACCCCACGGGGTTCATGAGCTTGTCCCAGGAAGCGTAGACAAAGATTGCTCCCAGCAGGAACCGAAGCAGGAAAGTCATTTTCTTCATTGCAGGCCCCCCTCGGTTTCCCTGCCCAGTTCTGCCCACTTCTGGAATCCTTCCGGAAAGATGTCGGCGTTGAATTCCTTGTCGATGAGCATGAGGGCCAGTTTCTGGGCCGTATTGCAGAGTTCGTTGCTGCAGTAGACCACAAGCTGCTTTCCCCGGGGCAGCACCTCCAGCACCGACGGGTCGGCCTGGGCTTCGTGCAGCGGGATGTTTATCGCGCCCGGAATGTGCCCCATGTCGTAATCGAAGGAATCCCGGCCATCCACGAAGACTACGTCCTTGCGCGTGAAGAGGTCGTATGCCTGTTCCGCAGTCAGGGGGACCGGGGCGGTGGGCATGTTCATGGGGGCCTGCAGGACGGGAGTCGCCGGTGTTTCCATGAGCCCGCGAACGTCTGTGCGGGCCGCGTATGTTGTTGCCGCCAAGGCCAGCGATACGGCCAGGAGCAGCGCAATTTCCTTGAAGGTTTGCCTAATCATGTTGATTATCTTTCATTATTTGCTATTGCTGGAAAGTAGGAATGTAGGGAACCTACTGAACGCAGGAATGAAAATCAATGTGTTTTCAATGGCGGAGGGTCTATGAGCCGTGCGATCCAAAACATTGATCCCAAACAGGCCGAAGAGCTGATGTCGGGCATGCGCCCGGACGAATACACCCTGTTGGATGTCCGTCAGCCTTGGGAGTACGAGGTCTTTCACATTCCTGGCGCCTTGCTGGCTCCCTTGCCCGAACTGGCTGATCATCTGGATGAGTTCGAGCAGGACGAGCCTGTCATCGTCTATTGCCGTTCCGGCGGCAGGAGCATGGCCGCCGCCAAGATTCTGGCCGGGAACGGCTATACACAGGTCCACAACCTTATGGGCGGCGCTTCCGCCTGGTTGGGGCAGGCCGCCTACGGGCCGGTCGATCTCGGACTCATTGATTTCACGGGCAGCGAAACTCCGGGCGAGGCCGTGGCCAAGGCCTTTGACATGGAGCACAACCTTCAGCTTTCCTATTTGCGCTGGGCCGAGGAACAGGACGGCGAGGATGCCACGAATCTGTTTGTCGAGTTGGCGGGGTTCGAGGAGCTGCACAAGGACGTGCTTTACCGCATGTATGCCAAAGTGGAGGATGCCCCTCTAGACCGCGCGACATTCGAGGCCCGGGTGCTCGGAACGGCTGGGGGCATGACCGAGGGCGGCGTGGAGATCGAAACTTTCCTGGAGGAGCACGGAGAGCTTTTTGAAGGGCTGGAGGGCATCGTCATGCTGTCCATGATGATCGAATCCCAAGCCTACGATTATTACATGCGTTGTTCGCGGGCGAGTCTCAATTCGGAGACGCGGGAGGCCTTCGGGCTGCTTGCCCGCGAGGAACAGGCTCATCTCAGGCTGTTGGGGCGGCGCATGGACGCATTCGGGGACGAGGCATGATCACACGACTGAAAACAGAGCTGTATTCAAAGATGATATTGGAGTTTCCCCCGGTCCGGGAACGGATGAGTTGCCGTTTCATCGGGGTCATGCCCGACGAGTTCGTGGCCGTGCGGGTGCCGCTGGTGCCCGGCATCAAGGAACGGCTTCAGGAAGGGGCCATTGTCGATTTCCGTTACCTGCACGAAGGGAACCTTATGGGATTCCGCACGGAGGTGCTCTATTACCAGGCCACTCCGTATTCCATTGTCTTTGTGCGCTATCCCGACGCCATCGAGAAGCACGAGCTTCGCAAGGAAAAGCGGGTTCGCTGCCGACTGCGTACCACCGTTACCAAAAAGGAACTGTCCTGGAAGGGCGTTACCGTGGATATCAGCGGCAGCGGTTGCCATTTCCTGGTGGATGCCTCGGCCCAGGAGGCTCCGGCCGTAAGGGTCGGGGATTTCGTTTCCGGTATTTTTCACACCATCTGTGCCATGGAGCTGAGCTTCAAGGCCAAGGTGGTCAGCGCTGGGCAGGAGGACAGCCGTTTTTCCCTGGGGCTTGTCTTCGAGGGAAACGAAGAGTTCCCTCCCGGGGAGTTTTTTGATTCCCTCAAGGAAACCGCTGAATTGCTGGGCGACTAGCGCTCGTCCAGGCGGCGCTGGATGGTAAGCAGCCGCAGATTGGGGAGCACTATCCCGGCGATGATCAACGCGGCTCCGCCCACCTGGAGCATTACGACGTTTTCCCCCAGCAGCCATGCCGCAGCAGCCAACGTGGCCACGGGCTCGATGCTCGAGAAAATGGAGGCATAGGCGCTCCCCACCTTTTCGATGGCCAGATAAAGGAAGGCCACGGCGATGACTGAGGCCACCAGGCCCAATCCCAGGCCGATGAGCAGGCCGTCCACGGTTATGTTTGCATATGGCGTCAGCCCGCCATGGACGTTGTACGTCAGACTCGAAAAAAGCAGTACATAGAACGTGGCGCGCAGCGGCCTTTCATCCTTGAGCAGCACCTGCACCAGCATGAGATAGGTGGAGAACACCGCCATGGCGCCGAAGGCCATGGAGATGCCGGTCATGTTCATCTGCTGCAGGAAGGCGTCGAAAAAGACCAGGGCGCATCCGCCCACCACCAGCAGCAGGGAAAGGATCATGGTGGGGCCTATCTTCATCTTGAAGAAAAGAGCTGAAAGCAGGGTCACGGCCACCGGGTAGAAATAGAGAATCAGGGCGGTGGTGGATGCTGGAATATACTTGGCCGCCCCGGCAAAGAGAATGGCCTGGAGCGGATAGATGAATATTCCGATGGCGGCGCAGCGCAGCAGGGTCTTGGGCCTGGCCTTGAGCTGGGCACGGTCCGTGAACAGCAGCCAGAAAAAGAGGATGAGCACCCCGAAGGTGAAGCGGTACTGCATCATTTCCGGGGCGTCCAGACCGGCCTGATAGCCGAGCTTGACGAAGATGACCAGCATGCCGAAGGCAATGGCGGAAATAAAGGAATAAATCAGACCCTGTATCATGAATCTCTCACATTTTCAGACGGTTGGCAGCACAGACGCTACGCCAGGCCCCATGGCATGGCAAGCGCTTTCCTCAACGGTTGTGCGGCTTATCGTCGGAAATAGGCGAGGTATTCCTGATTGCCCTTGGGACCCTTGATCTTGGAGGGAACCACGCCCACCGTGATGAGCCCCAGTTCCTCTTCGCAGAAACCCGTGACGATTCGGATGGCCTGCTCGCGCAGGGACTCGTCGCGGACCACGCCCTTGTCGGTCTGGCCCGGGCCCAGCTCAAACTGGGGCTTGATCAGACAGACGATCTCTCCGGTTTCGCGCAGGAACTGCATGCAGGCCGGCAGGATCTTGGTCAGGGAGATGAAGGATACGTCGGCCACGATGATGTCCACGGGCTCGGGAATGAGGTCGGGTTCTGCGTGGCGGATGTTGGTGCGCTCCATGTTGACGACCCGTTCGTCGGTGCGCAGTTTCTCGTGCAGCTGGCCGTAGCCCACGTCTGCGGCATAGACCCGCAAGGCCCCGTGCTGGAGCAGGCAATCCGTGAAACCGCCCGTGGAGGCCCCCGCGTCCAGGGCCACCTTTCCTTCCACCTTCAGGCCGAAGTGCTCGATGGCCGTGAGCAGCTTGTAGGCCCCCCGGCTTACGAAACGGTCGTCGCCGGGCACCGTGAATTCCGTTCCCTCGGGAAACTGCTGTCCGGGCTTGGACACGGGGATCTTCTGGCCCTTGTCCAGGTAATGGACTTTGCCCGCCATGATCAGGCGTTTGGCCTTTTCACGGCTTTCGGCAAGGCCCAGTTCCGCTATGAGCTGGTCGGCGCGCTTCTTGGGCACGGATGCTCCGCTACTTTCCCTGAAGGCCCAGCTTGGCCACCACCTTGTCGGCGGTCGCCCTGGTGTATTCCTCGGGGCTGAGCTTTTCCTTTTCGTCCGGGCTGATGATCAGTTCGGGCTTGTTGGCAAGGCTCTGGTCCGGGGCCACCTCGAATTCGGCCGGGAAGGTGTTTTCGAAGTACATGGACTGGAAATCCACGAACTTGAGATGATGGGCCGTGGAGTCGAGGATGCACAGCTCGTCGCTGGCGACCAGGCCGAGTTCCCGGGCGCGCTTGGCGCCTGCAAAGGATTCGCCGCCCTGGGTGCAGGCGATGTGTCCGTTGCGGTTGGCCTGGATCATGGAATCCATGATCTGCTGCTCGGTGACCTGGATGACGTGGAAGGCGTCTTCGCCGGCAATGGCCTCGTACTTTTCCGCAAAGTGCTTCACGCGCGGGAAGGAGACTGGGTTGCCGATCATGGCCGCCTGGGCCACGCTCGGGGTCACGATGACGGGCTTGTAGGCGCGCTGCTGGGCGTCTTCGACGCTGTAGTAGCGGTAGACCGGGTCGGCATGGTGCGACTGGACGCCGAACATGCGCGGCAGTTCGTCGATGATCTCAAGCTCGTAGAGCTTGAGGAAACCGGCCATGATGGCGGTGATGTTGCCCGCGTTGCCGATGGGCACGAAGATATTTTTGTTTTCCATGTTCCAGTCGAACCATTGGGCGATCTCGAAGGCGTAGGATTCCTGGCCCAGGATGCGCCAGGAGTTCTTGGAGTTGAGCAGGGCCACGCGGTAGTTGTCGGCCAGGTGCTCCACCACCTTCATGCAGTCGTCGAACACGCCGGGCACTTCCAGCACGGTTGCTCCGGAGCCGAGCGGCTGGGAAAGCTGGGCCGGGGTGACCTTGCCGTGGGGCAGGATGACCACGGACTTGATGGGCCCGCCGATGTAGGAGGCATACAGGGCCGCAGCGGCCGAAGTGTCGCCGGTGGAGGCGCAGACGGTCAGGATCTGGTCCCAGTCGTTGGCGCGTACCAGGGAGCGCAGGTAGGAGAAGGCGCAGGCCATGCCGCGATCCTTGAAGGATGCGCTGGGGTTTTGGCCGTCGTTCTTGTAGGCCGTGGCCATGCGTGTCGCCCGTCCGAGGTTCTCGCTGGACTCGATGATGGGCGTATTGCCTTCGCCCAAGTAAACGATGTCCTTTTCTTCCAGCACCGGGGCCATGAGTTCATAGAAACGGAAAATGCCGCGCAGGGCGGTGTTCTTGGTAGCCGCGCGGTCATCGAAGATCTTGCGCCATTCCTCGCCGGAGGTTTCCTTGAGCTTGTCGAAGTCCAGGTTTTCCAGCAGGAACACGCCGCCGCAGTCCGGGCAGGTGTAGTAGAGCTCATCAGCGGGGAACCGTTTGCCGCAACCCAGGCAGAAATATTCCATCCTGCCGCGATACTTTGGGAATTCGTTTCTATTCACTGTTCTGACCTAATGAGTGTAATAGTTTACTGAAATACGTTTGTGCACTTTCGTAGAGACGTACTGTCTAACGTTTTGCGAATCAACAAAAAATGCTGTGAGATCGTGACAGAGCACAAGGCCTTTCCGGGCAGTCGGCTAGGGCCAGATGGCGGGGGTGCCCAGCACCACGATAACCGCACCGAGCGACATCTTGAAGGTCATGCCGAAGGCCTTGCCCCAGAATGCGCCGAGCGCTGCATGGCGGGCTTGGGCAAAGTCCTTGCCCGGCATCTCGAAGATGAGGCAGCCCAGGTACGCGCCGCCCAGCGCGCCCAGCAGGGCGCCGAAGCCGAGTAGAAATGGGGCACAGATGATGGCCCCGGCAATGGCGCCGATGATGCCGCCGATGTTGCCGGCCCTGCCCGCGCCGTACTTTTTGGCCCCCCAGGTCTGGAGGGCGAATTCCGTGATTTCTCCCACCAGTGCGATGCCTGCAAGGAGCGCCACGAACTGCCAATCCATGGAGGCGGGGTAGAGCCATTTCCACAGGGCCACGAGCCCCACGCCGACCCAGTTGGCAGGAGCACCGAAGACCTGCAGCACCTGGGAGCCGATGAGCAGGGAAATTACCAGGGAAGCCCAGACGTATTCCATGGTCTAGCTGTCCTTTTCCTGGTCGCGGAGATCAACAACGCGCACGGCCTTGCCCGCTGCCTTGGGGATGGCGTCGTGCATGACCAGTTCCACACGCGGGGTGACCAGTATTTCGTTGCACAGGCGTGCGGCAATGCTCTTTTGCAGGTTGCGCAGCACGCGCATGTCTTCCACGAAGTATTCCTCTTTGACCTCCACCTTGACGCGGATCTGGTCCATGAAGCCTTCGCGGATGAGTTCGATGACGTAATTCTGTCCCACCTCGGGCATGGCCATGAGCACCTGCTCGATCTGCATGGGGTAGATGTTCACTCCCTTGATGATCAGCATGTCGTCCGCGCGGCCCGTGATGCGGTCGATGCGGCGGTGGGTGCGGCCGCAGGCGCATTGACCGGGGATGAACCGGGTCAGGTCGCGGGTGCGGTAGCGGATGATGGGCATGCCCTCGCGGGTCAGCGTGGTCATGACCAGCTCGCCCACTTCGCCTTCTGCAACGTGCTCGCCCGTGGCGGGGTCGATAATTTCGGCGATGTAGGCGTCTTCCCAGACATGCATGCCGGTCTGCTCGGTACATTCGAAGGCCACGCCCGGGCCGTTCATTTCCGACAGGCCGTAGGAGTTGTAGGCCTTGATGTGCATGAGTTCCTCAATGCGCCTGCGGGTCTCCTCGGTGTGCGGTTCTGCGCCGATCAGGGCCACTTTCCAGGGCATTTCCGCTGGGTCGAATCCTTCCTCCACCACCTTCTGCGCAAAATAGAGGGCAAAGGAGGGTATGATGTGCAGCACCGTGACGCTGAAATCGCGAATGAGTTTGATCTGACGGCGGGTGTTGCCCGCGCCGGCGGGTACCGTGAGACAGCCGAGGCGCTCGGAGCCGTAGTGGATGCCGAGCCCGCCGGTGAACAGGCCGTAGCCGGACATGTTCTGGAGCACGTCGGAGCGGCGTACGCCCACGGCGTACATGGACCGGGCCATGAGGTCGGCCCATTGGTCGATGTCCTTCTGGGTGTAGAAAACCGCTGTGGGGGTGCCTGTGGTGCCCGAGGAGGCATGCAGGCGGACAAAGTCGTCCAGGGAACGGGTCAGTAGCCCGTAGGGGTACTGGGAACGGAGGTCGTCCTTGGTGGTGAAGGGCAGCTTGGTGATGTCGCTGGCGGTTTGGAGTTCCCGGATGTCGAAGTCCTTGAGCCGTTCACCGTAGAACGGGGACTTCCGTGCGTTTTCCACGACGGCGCGCAGGCGCTCGACTTGCAGGTTTTCCAGTTCGGAGCGTTTCAGAGACTCGGACGGATGGTAGAACATGGCTGCCCCTTGGTCGTTTGGAAATTAATCGTTGCCTTGCATCTCTCCGGGGAACTCGGACGGGTATGGTGTGGAGTCCAGGTTGCCGAACAGGGTGCACTCCTTCTTGAAGTAGAGCGTACAGGTTCCGGTGGGACCGCTGCGCTGCTTGCCGATGATGATGTCGGCCTCGTTCTTGCGCGGGTTGTCCTCGCCCTTGTTGTAGGCCGCGTCGCGGTAGAGGAAGATGATGATGTCCGCGTCCTGCTCGATTGCGCCGGATTCGCGGAGGTCGGACATCATGGGAGTCTTGTCCGTGCGTTCTTCCACCTTGCGGTTGAGCTGCGACAGAGCGATGACCGGCACGTTGAGTTCCTTGGCCAGCGCCTTGAGGCTTCGGGAAATGTCGGAGATCTCCTGCTCGCGTGAATCCGTGCGGGCGCTGGAGCGCATGAGCTGGAGGTAGTCCACCACGATGAGGCCCAGGTTGTGCTCGGCCTTGAGGCGGCGGCATTTTGCCTGCAGTTCCAGGGTGGACAAGGCAGGAGTGTCGTCGATGAAAATGGGGGCGCGGGAAAGCACGTCGGCCGCCTCGTAAAGCGCGCTCCAGTCCTGGTCGTCCAGGTAGCCGGTTCGCAGGTTGCCCATTTCCACGTGGCTCTGCACCGAAAGAAGGCGGACCATGAGCTGCTCCATGGCCATTTCCAGGGAGAAGACGGCTGTGGGCACTTCGGCTCGGGCTGCGGCGCGTAGGGCGATGTTTAGGGCGAAGGCGGTCTTCCCCATGGCGGGGCGCGCCGCAATGATGATCAGGTCGGAATTCTGCAGGCCCGCAGTCATAGAGTCGAAATCGGTATACCCGGTAGGGATACCGGTAATGGCGGACTTGTTTTCGTATTTTGCCTGCAGTTCCTCGAACACCTTGATGATCAGCTTGTCGCTGGCCAGCATATTCTTGGAGGATTTGGCCTGGGCGATCTTGAAGATTCGTTTTTCGGATTCGCTCAGGACCACATCCACGTCAGCCGCTTCGTAGCAGTCGCTGATGATGGTGCCGGAAATGTCGATGAGTTCGCGCAGGATGGCTTTGTCGCGAACAATGGTGGCGTGGTATTCCGCATTGGATGCGCTGACCACTGAGTCGGCTATTTCGGCCAGGTAGACCGGACCGCCGATGGTATCCAACGTACCTTGAGAATTGAGAAAGTCCGAGACCGTGATCAGGTCGATGGGCTTGTTGGTGCGGTAGAGTTCGGAAAATGCCTCGAAGATGACCTTGTGGGCCGGGGAATAAAAATGATCCGGCTCAACGATTTCCACCAGGGAACTGAACATGGTGGGAGACTGGAACACGCCGCCCAGGACGGACTGTTCTGCTTCGAGATTGTGCGGGGGGACTTTACGAAGTAAATCGGAAGAAGCCCTCGAAAGGGCTTCTTCCGTTGAATTCATCTGACCTTGCTTTCTAGGCCTCTGCGGATTCTTCAGATTCTGCATCGGCAACTTCGGCTTCGGCCACTGCTTCTTCCACAACCGGAGTTTCTTCTTCGACTTCTTCTTCGCCGACGCGAACATGCTTCACGACGGAAAGCTTGAGTTCGCCGCGAACGTCCGGATGCAGCTTGATGTCGATTTCGTATTCGCCCAGAGCGCGGATCGGGTCAGCCATGACGATCTTGCGGCGATCGATGTCCACGCCTGCTTCGGCCAGGGCATCGCCAATGTTGCTGGCGGTGACGGAGCCGTAGAGCTTGTCGCCTTCGCCCACGCGCACGGTGATGGTGACCGGGGTGGCGGCGATCTTTTCTGCCAGAGCCTGGGCTTCACCCTTGAGGGCGTCAGCCATGACCTGCAGCTTCTTGCGTTCCAGGTCAAACTGCTTCTGGTTGGCTACGGAAGCGGGCATGGCCAGTCCCTGAGGGATCAGGTAGTTGCGGCCATAGCCTGCCTTGACGGTAACAATATCTCCGAGTCGACCCAGGGAGTCGACGTCAGCACGCAGAATAAGTTTCATGTGACTCTCCTCCTACAGGTTGGTCTTCTTCTTCACGTCAGTGGAGTGGACGGTGGTGTAGAACATAAGAGCCATCTGCCTTGCGCGCTTGATCTCGGTGGTCAGGCGACGCTGGTGCTTTGCACAGGTGCCGGTGATGCGGCGGGCAATGATCTTGCCGCGTTCGGTCACGAAGTCGCGCAGGATGTCCGGACGCTTGTAGTCCAGGGGCAGCTCGCTGTCGGCGCAGAAACGGCAGAATTTCTTCCTCGGGGTGAATTTCTTGCGGAATGCCATGGTTATACCTCCTTAAGCGGCCTTTTCGAGTTTGACGGTCATGAACTTGAAGATGCCGTCAGTGATGCGGATGTTGCGTTCCAGTTCGGCAACGATCGGGCCGGGACCGCTGTAGACGAGGCGGATGTAGTAACCACGGGTCTGCTTCTGCACCGGGTAGGACAGAGTGCGCATGCCCCATTCATCGACTTCGACGATCTCACCGCTTTCGCTGGAGATGACGCCGGCCAACTTTTCCATGATTTCCTTGCGGCCGTCTTCACCCAGTTCCGGGGAGAGCAGCAGAAGGGTTTCGTAATTAGCCATTCTTGTTCCTCCTTGTGGTCATTGGCCCCCTCTTCGGAGAAAAGAGAGAGCAAGGCTAAAGAAGAGGCTTCTTATTGGGTTTGTAAAGAACTGTCAAGGGCAGCAGTATGTCACCTTTCACTTTCCTTGTCAGCTTTCGTTTTTTTGCGGGGCGTCCAGCCGCACTTTCCGGTCATTCAGCCGCGCAGTTTGAGCCGTGGGGCCACGAAGAACCCCACGGCCAGGGCTATGCAAATATACAGGAAGGTGAGTAGAACTCCCTTCATTGCTTGTTCTCTTTATCCTTGGGCGGCGTCCAGCCGCAGCTGTTCTTTGCGCCCTGTCACTTGCCGCTGAGCCCCAGCTTCGGGGCCAGCCAGGTGATGGCAAAGTAACCCGCTGCGAAACAGCCGAGCAGAATCAGCAATTCTTTCATGGCGCCCTCCTAGATGTCCAGGTCGCTCCCTGTCAGCAGGCGGTAGGCCTCGATGTATTTGGAGCGGGTCTGGGCGTTGATGTCCTCGGGGATGGCGGGTCCCGGAGGCTGCTTGTTGAAACCGATGTCCATCAGCCAGTCGCGCAGGAACTGCTTGTCGAAGCTGGGTTGACCCGCGCCCGGCTTATATCCTTCCATGGGCCAGAAGCGGGAGGAGTCCGGGGTGAGCACCTCATCTATGAGAATGAGGCGGTCGCCTATGGTGCCGAACTCGAACTTGGTGTCCGCGATCAGGATTCCGCGCTTCTTTGCATAGTCGCGAGCTCTGGAATAGATGTCCAGAGAAAGTTTTTCGACCTTGCGCATCATGTCTTCGCCAAGAAGCGTCGCCGCCTTTTCCAGGGTGATGTTCTCGTCATGCTCGCCCAGTTCCGCCTTGGTGGATGGCGTGAATATCGGCTTTTCCAACATTTCGGATTCCTGGAGATTTTCCGGGAGCTTGTGCCCGCAGACATTGCCTGTTTTTTGGTAATCGCTCCAGCCGGATCCGGTGATGAAGCCGCGAACGATGCATTCGATGGGCAGGGGCTTGGCCTTTTTCACCAGCACTGCGCGGCCCTCGAGCTGGTCGCGATACGCCCTGAGCGGTTCGGGGAAATCGTCCACTTCTGAGGCGATGATATGGTTTTCCACCATATCGCCCATCATTTCCATCCAGAACAGGGTGATCTGGTTGAGCACCACGCCTTTCTGGGGGATGGGATCGGGCATGACCACGTCATAGGCCGAGATGCGGTCCGAGGTGACGATGAGCAGGGTTTCCTCGTCGATGTCGTAGATGTCCCTGACCTTGCCGCGCGAGAGCAGCGGGTAGTTCTTGATGTCGGTCTGGATGACGGTTTTCATGGTATCCTCGTGAGTCTTTGGTTTGGGCTATTACAACTATAGTATGCCTATTTCCTGCGGCATTCCACAGAACGGGCATGGGCTTCGAGGCCCTCCAGCCGGGCAAGACGGGCAATCTTGTCGGCGTGCTCGTTCACATAATCCGGGCTGGTGGCGATGACGCTGGATTTCTTGACAAAGGTCTCCACGGACAGGGCCGAGGAGAAGCGGACCGTGCGTAAAGTGGGGAGCACATGGTTCGGGCCGGCAAAGTAATCTCCCACGGGCTCGGGGGAGTGGTGCCCCATGAAAATGGCTCCGGCGTGTTTGATCTTGCCGAGAAGGGACCAGGCGTCATTCACGGCCAGCTCCAGGTGTTCCGGGGCCAGCAGGTTGATGAGTTCCGCCCCCGTGTCCAGGTCCGGGACAGTGATGACGGCTCCCCAGTCCTCCAGGGATTTTTGGGCGATTTCACTGCGGGGCAGGGCAGCTGTCTGTGTCTTGAGTTCCTCGCAAACGGCAGTCCCGAGTTCCGGGCTTGTGGTCACCAGGATGGACGCTGCCAGAGGGTCGTGCTCGGCCTGGGAGAGCATGTCCGCGGCAAGCCAAGCGGCATTGGCGGATTCGTCGGCAAGGATGGCGATTTCGCTGGGGCCGGCAAACATGTCGATGCCGATCTGGCCGATGAGCTGGGCTTTGGCCGTGGCCACAAAGATGTTCCCGGGGCCGGCGATGACGTCGCAGGGGGCGATGGTTTCGGTGCCGTAGGCCAGGGCCGCAATGGCCCAGGCGCTGCCTGCCAGGTGGATTTCCGAGAGACCGAGCAGGGCGGCTGTGGTCAGGATGTAGGGGTTCAGGGTGCCGTCTTTGCGGGGCGGGGAAATGACCGCTATCTCGGGGACACCCGCCACTTGGGCGGGGACGGCGTTCATGATCAGGCTTGAGATGAGTGGAGTTTCGCCTCCCTGCCCGCCGGGAACGTACAGGCCGACGCGTTCCACGGGCCGTACCATCTGGCCGAGAATGGTGCCGTCCTCTGCCGTGGTCCACCAGGATTTTTCCTTCTGGTTTTCGTGGAAGGCGCGGATGTTGGCGATGGACTCCTCGAGGATGGCCAGATCATCCGCCGGGATGGATGCCTTGGCCTTTGCGATGTGTTCAACAGGCACTCGGATGTTGCGGGCCTCGAACCCTGCGCAGTCGAATTTGCCGGTATACCGGGCCAGGGCTTCGTCTCCGTTGGCGCGCACGTCGGCCAGAATGTCGCGGACAATGCCGTCCACCTTGGTGTCCGGATCCTTGCGCGCGGCAAGCCAGGTATCAATGGTGGGCCAATCGGCCTTTGACGTATATGAAGTGGTCTTACAGGTCATGGTGTCCTCTAGTGGCGGATTTGAAGAGTTATACAAGGACATGGCGGGCCGTTAAGAGGCCTTTCGCCGGGGAGCCAATCTATAGCCGAGAGGCATTCAAAAGTCGAGACAATGACTAGGTGCCGAAAAAAAGAAGGCCGGGACCCGAAGGTCCCGGCCAGTGTATGACGCATTAGGTGAAGTGAGGCGGGGTCTTAGAACTCGTAGTTCAGACCCATGGACACTTTGTAAGCGGTGTCGTCGGTGTTGATGCCGGCGTCTTCCCACTTGCTGTCCCAATCTGCGGAGATCCAACCGAGTTCCACGTAGGCGGTCAGTTCGTCGTAGATGGAGTAGGAGGTGTTCAGGTCGATTTCAAAGATGGAGTCATCTTCGAGCAGGGTCTTGCCGAACTGAACCTGCGGGCGGTTGGTGGCGTCGTAACCTGCATCCAGGATGCTTTCATCGTTGGTGCCCTGAGCGTACAGGACGTGCACGGTGTGCTTCATGCCTTCGAAGAAGGAGATGTCCTTGAGGGACACACCAACGGTCCAGAAGCCCATGCCGGAACCATCGTTTTCAGAGTCGATGGAACCACTCAGACCCCAGTCACCGCCGAAGAAGAAGGAACCGAGAGCCCAGTCGTTGGACAGGATGGGCATACGTTCGGATTCCAGGTCGGAGGTGCCGTTTCCGTCTTCACCAGAGGTGTAGGCGAAGAACAGTTCGGGCTTCATGAAGTCCCAACCGGTGTAAGCGAAGGAAGCAGCAGCATACCAACCGGACATGTCTGCATCGTCTTCTTCAGCGTCAACGCGACCGTAGTTCACGTCAGCCTTGAACACGAACGGATCAAACATGGTCAGTTCGAAAGCCACGCCAGCCCACCAAGCGCTGTTGATTTCGGTGGTGCTGGTAGCGTTGTGAGCTTTCATGCCGGTGAGCGGAATGTCGCCAGCAGTGTACTGGTCGCCGATGCCGCCGATGGCGAAGAAGGGCTTCACGGAAACGCCGTCAAAGGTCAGCGGCAGAGCGCCAACCCACAGGTCCATGCTGCTTTCGTTGCGGGAAGCAGCAGCCTTGTCGGCGCGGACCCAACCAGCGAGGTAGGACACGTTGTCGGTGATCGGACCGGAAACGATCAGAGCCGGAGCTTCGTCGTTCTGGATGATGGAACCGCCAACAGCGGAAGGCAGAGCAACGCCGAAGTGACCGACTTTGATGTTCTGCTGAGTGCCGGGCCAGTTGAAGTCAATGTAACCGGCCTTGATTTCGACGGAACCTTCATTCTGAGCGGTGGAAGCGTCAGTGATGTTGGTGCTGTCTTTCATCTGGCGACCCCAGGTGGAGGTGCCGACTTCGGTGTACAGAACGCCCTTCAGGTTCTCGTTCGCGATGAACTCGAACTTGGTGCGCAGGCGCTGGTAGACATCGAACTTGGATGCAGCAGCAGCGTCATCCTGGAAGTCCATGTCGGACCAGATGAATTCAAAGGTGTAAGCACCGGTGGCTTTGATGTCAGCGGCGCTTGCGGTGGCTGCCATGCCGAACACGAATGCGCAGAGCACGGCGAGCATTACCAAACGTTTCATAATAATCCTTCCTTCTTTTGCGATTAAAGGTTCACCAGTTAACGTCAATACAGTTGCTCTTTTATCTCATCTGGAAATCGTGTGCAAGGGGAAAACGTGTTTTGGTCAAAATTTTTTTACCGTCCAAAAGGTTGAACATATCTAAAAGCGTGATTGATCCCAATATACTGAAATAATAAGATAAATTACTAAACAATGCGTGGGAGAGGTTCTTGTGTATTACTCTGTTCGTGAGTTTGGTGTTGCAAAAAAACAAAATTATAATGTTTGGCGGGATGAAGGAGTTCAATAATTTTGTTTGCATATCATGTTGGGTTGTATTGGTTCTTTATTTAATTAAATCATGGCATTAATTGATGCCAACTTCGCTGGGGCATTCTCCTGCCGTTGCTTTTCCTTCCAAAAGTTGTGAGACTGAGCCCATGGCAACCAATTTTATCTGGAATTCCGGGGAATACCCACTACAGCCCGGCGTATATCTCATGAAAGACGCTACCGGGAAGATTATTTACGTGGGCAAGGCCAAGAAATTGCGCACCCGTTTGGCGTCCTACTTTCGGTCCACCGGCGGGCACACGCCCAAGACCCGGGCGCTGGTGGAGCGTATCGCCTCCATCGACATCCTGCTGACGTCCAACGAGAAAGAGGCCTTGCTGCTTGAGGCCAGCCTGATCAAGAAGCACAAGCCCCGCTATAATGTGGTCCTGCGGGACGACAAGCAGTATGTACTATTCCGGCTGGACAAGAAGTCCGAGTATCCCCGGCTGACCGTGACACGCAAGGTGGTGCGTGACGGTTCCGTCTATTTCGGGCCGTTCACCTCCGGGACTGCGGCCAAGGCCACCTGGAAGCTGCTCGGCAAGGTTTTTCCCCTGCGGAAATGTAATGACAACGCCTTCCGTAACCGGGTTCGCCCTTGTCTCTACCATCATATCAAGCAATGCCTTGCACCTTGTGTCCTGGATGTGGAGCCTGCCGTATATAAGGAAATAGTCCGTAAGGTGGAAATGTTCCTTTCCGGCCGCACCGGGGAGCTCCTTGAGCGCTTGCGCAGGGAGATGCAGCTCGCCTCGGAGTCTCTGGAGTTTGAAAGGGCTGCGGAGTATCGCGATCAGATCCGGGCCGTGCAGAAGACCGTGGAGCGTCAGGTGGTGGTCATGCAGGACGACAAGGACCAGGACGTGATCGGGCTGGCCGAGGTCTCCGGCGGTTTGGGGTTGGGATTATTGTATATTCGCCAGGGGCGTCTGCTGGATGAAAAGCAGTTTTTCTGGCCCGGTCTGACCCTTGAAGAAGGCCCCGAGGTCCTGGAAAGTTTCATCAGTCAGTTTTATGGGGTGGAGCGCTTCATTCCATCCCGGATAATTGTTCCCGCAGCACTGGATACGGAAGCCTTGGGCGAAGCGCTTGCCGAGCGCCGGGAGGGTAAGGTGCGCATCGCCGCCGCTTCCAATGCGCATGAAAACCATCTGGTGGATATCGCACGCAAGGTGGCCCGCAGGGTGCGGGAGGAAAAGGAGAACCTTACGCAGCGACTGCAGCGGCTTTTGCGGTTGGATTTGGAGCCCGTGCGTATCGAATGCATTGACGCCTCACACCTTGGCGGGGAAGGTATGCGTGTGGGGATGGTGGTTTTCGAGCACGGACAACGCATCAAGGAAGATACGCGGATCTATACCTTTCCCGAGCTGGAGGGGACGGGGGATGATTACGCGGCCCTTGCCGCATGGGTCTCGCGCCGGCTGGAGTCGGGGCCGCCCTGGCCCGACCTTTTGCTTATTGACGGGGGCAGGGGCAACTTTCCGCAGTGGAGCGTATCCTGGCGGATGCGGGTGCGGATGTGGGCTGGGAGTTGGCGTCCATTGCCAAGGGGCCGACCCGACGCGCCGGGGAGATGGAGGACCGGATTTTTTGCCCTGGCCGCAAGAACCCCATGCCCCTCAAGCCGGGCAGTCCGGAATTGTTGTTTTTGCAGCGGGTGCGCGACGAAACCCACCGCTTTGTCATCGGTCGGCAGCGGAGTTCACGCAAGAAACGCATGTTGGACAGTGAACTGTTGAGCCTGCCGGGAATAGGGGAAAAGACGGCCCGGATTCTCTGGGACCGTTTCGGGTCGCTGACGGCTATGCGGGAGGCGGGCGTCAAAGAAATCGAGGCCTTACCCGGCATCGGTAGGAAGCGAGCGGAAAAGATCCAGGCCCAACTTTTGGAAATGCCGCGAAACAGACGTTAGATTTCTTTGGGCTTTCCTATCTCAAGGTGCAGGATTTTCGTATCCGGCGTTGTTTTTTTTAGTTCCCGGTCAAAAGCCTCGGTGTTTTGCGCCAGGATGGGCCAGGTGCCCCAGTGCATGGGAATGACCGTGTTGCACTTGAGTAGCTTGCAGGCATAGGCCGCTTCCTGAGCGTCCATGGTGAACCTCCCTCCAATGGGCAGGGCTGCAATGTCTATGTCGTTGAATCTGGAGAACAGTTCCATGTCGCCGAAAAGGCCTGTGTCCCCGGCGTGGTAGATGCATCTGTTGTCCGGCATGGTCAGGATGAAGCCCACGGCAGTGCCGGTGATGCTGGAGTGCAGCGCCTGGACCATCTTGATCTTGACGCCGCCGCGTTCAACGGTGCCGCCGATGTTCATGGGCACTCCCAGGGATTCGGGCAGCCCTTGGGCAATGAGGTTCTGAATGGTGTCGTGAACCCCCACCACCTCCGCGTCCAGGCGGATGGCCAATTCCAGCGCCTGTCCCACGTGATCGGTATGGTCGTGCGTCACCAGGATGACATCGGCCTTCGCTATTTGGTCGTAGGTGACCGGGGCGGACGGATTGCCCACGAAGAACGGATCCACGAACAGGTCGGTGTCGCCGTGCCTGTAGCGGAAATTTGCATGTCCGAACCATGTGATTTCCATGCTGCCTCCTATTGCCCCCAGCGGGTGAAAAGATCGTGGGGGATGCCCAGTTGGTCTAGAATTTTGCCCGCGATTTGCCGGGTGAGATCCTCCACTGTTTCAGGCTTGTGGTAGAAACCCGGGCTTGCCGGTAATATGGTTGCCCCGGCCTGTTTGGCCGTGAGCATGTTTTTCAGATGAATTTCACTCAGGGGCGTTTCCCGCACGGCCAGGATCAGGGGACGGGCTTCCTTGAGCGTTACGTCCGCGGCGCGGTGGATCAGATTGGTTCCCAGGCCATGGGCAATGGCTGCCAGGGAGGCCATGGAACAGGGGCAAATGATCATGCCGTCATGCAGCCAGGAACCGCTGGCTGGGGGCGCGGCAATATTGCTTGCAGCGTGAATCGCATGCGCGGCCCCGGTCAGTGTTTTTTCGTCCACGCCTTCAAGTTGCAAGACCTTTCGGGCTGCTTCCGAAACAATGAGATGGAGTTCTATGGAGGAATTGGCAGCCAGGGCCTTGGCGACTTCCAGGCCGTACTGGGCACCGCTGGCGCCTGTGACTGCAAGCAGGATACGTTTCTTCGACATTTGTTTTCCTTCCCCGCCGAGGTGTCTCAACAGGGATGTTGGCGTGTTTGCTGCGTATTTGGAGTATTTCTACAATTTTTTTAGAGTTTCCTGCAAGCAATTATTGTCAGGCTGTTGAAAAGCGCGGGCGGTGGGGTTCTTTTTCAGTTTTCACACGGTAATGAGATGTGTATGCTTGACAAAGGGCGGAGGCAGAGATAGGTACTCCGCCTACGCGGGCAATTAGCTCAGTTGGATAGAGCGCTAGCCTCCGGAGCTAGAGGCCACAGGTTCGACTCCTGTATTGCCCACCACGCGAAGAATAAAGGCCTGTGCAGGATCTGCGCAGGCCTTTTTCGTATGCGGCTTTCTTTGTTGACTCCGGGCTTGGCTTGGGCAAGACTTTTTGCTAACCCGACTCGCTGTCATGAACGGGAACCGGAGCAAGCAATGAACAAGATCGTCCTATCCGTCACCTTGAGCGTGGACAGGGAAAACACCGATGACGCCTATCTCGATTTCAACCTGACCGTTGACGAGGAATATATTCACCCCCCGGAAAGTTATGTGAACCCCGTGGATCTGGTGAACAGCGCCACCCTCGGCGGTGAGCTGTATATTTTCACCTGCAGTTGCGGCGATCCCGGCTGCCTGGGCATTGACGAGGGTATCCAGGTGTCCCACGGCAACGGTGTGGTGCGGTGGAAGGTGCGCAATCCCATTGCCTGGAATCCGGAGGAGGCTCTGCCGGAATGGACCCACGACGTGGAGTTCGTTTTCGACAGGGATGAATATGTCTCGGCCGTCAAGGTGGCCCTGGAGCAGGCCAAGGCGCTGGTCCGCCACTGGAATGGCCCGGGGGCTCTCTGGGTTGGGCCTGGAGAGATGAGTGTCGACCAGCTCATGACCCTGGATATTTCGGATTCGTTCGCCATCATTGCCGCCGTGGACAATCGTTCGATTCATTAATTTTCATTTCGTTTTTTCTTGGGCTTCCATGCTGTTGCGGCATGGAAGCTTTTTTTTGTGCTTCGTGCGGGGAGCATAAGAGGGGCGGGAGCTCGGCTTCGGAATCCTATTATAATTGTTCCATGGGAATAATCGTGCTGCATTGCTATGAATAGAGAATTGTCGGGGGTGAACCATGAAAAGAAACGATTGCAACCACAATGAATGCAGGGGGTGCGTTTTCTACAGGAAAAAATGCCTTGTGGGAATTCGAAGACCCTGGAATCTCAGTGCTTGCGAAAACTTTCTGCCTTATTGCCTTATTTGTACCTATCCCGAGGTTTTTTGCCGAACCTGCTGCAACCGCGCCCTGAGGGTGGACAAGCCCGTGGGCGTCGAACTGCTTGGAGGCGTTTCTCCTCCGGAGCAGGGCGTATATCAATGCGTATGGGACCCGTGCCTTTAGCAACGCCGTAACTTGCCGCCTCTCCTTCCTCTTCTCGCCGTCGCCTCCAATCCCTGCTTAACATTTCCGTCCGTTCCGTCTAGATTGATGCGCTGAAACACTTTTTGACGGAAGGCTGCATGGGGTACAGAAATCTTTCTCAACTGCTCGCCGCCCTTGAACAGCGGGGTGAGTTGGTTCGTATTGAAAAGGCCGTTGACGCCGACATTGAAGCCGGGGCGATCCAGCGCCGCGTCTTTGAGGCCGGCGGGCCTGCGTTGCTGTTTACCAATGTCCGCGATTGCCGCTTTCCCATGGCCGCCAATCTTTTTGGCACCAGGGAACGCATGCGTTTCATTTTTCGCGATACCATATCCACGGTGGAGCGGCTCATGCGGCTCAAGGTGGATCCCTCCGTCGCGTTCAAACGGCCGTGGGAATACCTCGGAGCCCCCCGGGCCGCGTGGAACACCATGCCCAGAAAAGTGCGCTCGGGACCGGTCATGGAACAACAGTGCCGGATTTCGGATTTGCCCAGGCTCGTTTCCTGGCCCCGCGACGGCGGCGGGTATGTGACCTTGCCGCAGGTCTACAGCGAAAGCCCGGAAAAGCCCGGATTCATGGGCTCCAACCTGGGCATGTACAGGGTGCAGCTTTCCGGGAACGACTTTGAGCGGGACCGCGAGGTTGGGCTGCATTATCAGATTCATCGCGGCATCGGTCACCACCATGCCCAGGCCATCTGCAGGGGCGAGGAACTCCGGGTGAATATTTTCGTCGGCGGGCCCCCCGCCATGACCCTTGGGGCGGTCATGCCGTTGCCCGAAGGCATGCCCGAGGTCTGTTTTGCGGGCGCCATGGCCGGTCATCGGATTCCCTTTGTCTGCCGGGAAGGGCAATTGCCCGTTCTGGCGGAAGCGGATTTCTGCATCAGCGGCCGCATCGATCTCAAGGTCCAGAAGCCGGAAGGGCCCTTTGGCGACCATTTGGGCTATTACAGCCTGACGCACGACTTCCCGGTTCTCAAGGTGGATGCGGTCCATCACCGCAGGGATGCGGTCTGGCCGTTCACCACGGTGGGCAGGCCCCCGCAGGAGGATACGATCTTCGGGGAATTCATCCACGAACTGACCTCGGAACTGGTGCCCACGGTCTTTGCCGGGGTGCATGAGGTGCATGCCGTTGACGCAGCCGGGGTCCATCCCCTGTTGCTGGCCGTCGGCAGCGAGCGCTACGTGCCCTATGCGGCCGAGCGCCAGCCCCAGGAATTGATCACCAATGCGCTGTCGCTCCTGGGCAACACCCAGACCTCCCTGTCCAAGTACGTGCTCATTTCCGCCAAGGAGGATGCGCCGGACCTTTCCGCCCACGACATGCCCTCCTTTTTCGACAATTTGCTCCGGCGGATCGATCTGAGCCGCGACCTGCATTTCATCACCAGGACCACCATCGACACCCTGGATTATTCGGGCATCAGCCTGAACCAGGGCTCCAAAGTCGTCATTTCCGTGGCCGGACCGCACAAGCGCGAGCTGGGCACGGAGCTCCCCGCGGATTTCAGGCTGCCGAAAGGCTTTGGCTCACCCACGGTCTTTGCGCCGGGGATTCTATTGGTTTCCGGCCCCGGCCACGACCGGAAGCGGGATGAGCATGACCCCGGGATGGAACGGCTGGGAGCGGAGCTGGAAGACATCAAGGGATTGGAAGGGTTCCCGTTCATTTTTGTGGTGGACGATGCGGAATTCACGGCCAGGAGTTGGGATAATTTCCTGTGGGTGGGCTTCACCCGTTCGGATCCGGCCACCGACATGTACGGAGTGGGCGCGTTCACCCACTGCAAGCATTGGGGGGCCGAAACCTCGGTCCTCATCGACGCAAGGCTCAAGACATACCATGCGCCGCCTCTGGAGCCCGTGCCCGAGGTGGAACGATTCGTTGACTCTCTGGGGGCGCCCGGCGGGCCGCTTCACGGCATCATATAAGGAGGCTTCACATGGATGAAAATGTTGTCAGTCAATTGAAGCGCGGCTTTGCCATGGATTTGTGGGAAACCATACGATCGGCCAAGGGCGCAAAAGGAGAGCGGGTTTTCCGGCACACCATGTTCGACCAGGGGGAGATGATGGTTTTTGCGGCCCTGTTTCCCAAAAAGGAGCTGCTTGAATTCCCGGATCTGGAGCAGAATTTCGTGGAAAGGCTCAAGGTGTTCAACCTGCTGGGCGTGGCCACGGATGGCAAGACCACCATGGACATGTTCCTGCTGGGCGGCATGAACAAGCCTTTTACCTCCCTGAGTTCTGTGGAAGAGTTGATGAAGCTCTTTGACGAGGAGCCGTTGATGGCCTTTTTGGATGCCTATTTTCGGGCCCGGGGCTCAAACATAGACATCATGACCATCAGCCATGACGAGTTCATGAAGGCCGTGGAGCGGGAGGTCTTTGCCAATACCCCCATGTCCGAACTGAGCAACTTGCAGAAGATGTTTACGAACTAACTGTTGGTTCGGGGCGTGTCAGGCCTCTTCCCTGGCCTCGGCCGCCTTTTGAATGACCATGTTGAGCATGGCTTCGTGCAGCCGGATGCTGATGGAGTCGCTCTGGGTGATGTTTTCCACCAGCTCCCGAAGCTTGTCCACGGTTTCCAGCATGACCGTGATAGCTTGGTCGTTGGGGGCCATTTTCCCCTTGCGAATCATTTCCAGAATGTTTTCCAGTTTGTGGGAAAGGGACTCGATATTCTTCAGCTTGAGCAGATTTGCGCCTGCCTTGACCGAGTGGGCGTCCCGGAAAATGCCGTGGATCAGTGCGTCGTCGCAGTCCTCTCCGCAGGCCTCCAGCCTGAGCAGGCCTGCTTCAATGGAGCCCAGACGCTCTGAAGTCTCCTCCACAAAGACGTTCAGTACAGGGTCGTTTATCATTATTCCTTTTTACCTTCGATGAGTTCGATGGCCTTCTGGGCGATGTGTTGCAGGTCGGGCTTGGAAATCTGGAAGTCTGCCCTGACCGCTTCCCCCTTGTGGCGAAGCTCGTCCGTGATGATGGACGAATACAGGATCACCGGAAGTTTGCCAACAACCGGATCCTCCTTGATGTTCTTGGTCAGACTGAATCCGTCCATGAGCGGCATCTCGATGTCGGAAATGACCACATTGACGTATTCGGTGATGTCCTTGCCCTCGGCTTCCGCCCGCGCCTTCAGTTCCATGATTTTTCGGAGCGCCTCGTCCCCGTTGTTGGTGATGATGTAGTTGAAGTTGGAAACTTCCAGCGACTGCTGGAGCATTGTCCTGATGGTCGCGGAGTCGTCGGCCACCAGCGCGGTGTAGCCCTTGTCCGTGACCGTCAGTGTGTCCGGGTTGATGTCCAGGGAGAACTCGGAAAGGATGGTTTCCAGGTCTAGGAGCTGGATGAATCTGCCGCCCTTGTCCACCATGCCCACGATGGCGTCGGTGCTTTTGGCGATGATGCCTGCCGGGGGGATGACCTCCTGCCAGCCCACGCGATGAATTTCCGTGACCCCGGAAACCAGGAACCCGGTGACTGACTGGCTGAATTCGGTGACGATGACTATGTCCCGTTCGGTTTTCGGCATGTCTATGTCCAGCCAGACGCTCAGGTCGAGCACCGGCAGGATGTGCTGTCGCAGGGGAATGGTGCCCATGAACGAGGGATGCGGGGCCGATTCAGGCGGCTCCAGGTTCGGCGTTTCAATGACCTGCATGACCTTGGCCACGTTGATGCCGAAGTAGTTGGGGGTGGGCGGTTCTCCCTCTTTTCTGGTCTCGTTGATGTAGAATTCGAGGATTTCGAGTTCATTGGTACCTGTTTCGAGAAGGATGCCGGTATCTATTGCAGATTTTCCTTTAACGCTCATGCCGATTGTCCTTTCCCTTCGGTTGAATCGAAAGCCCGATATTTACTGGGCACATTACCAGCGGCAGGCTTTTGCTGTCTATACTATTATCTTGATTATACCGTGTTTTTTTACAAAGGACATGATTTTCTCCTCTTCGTTCGGTCATGAGAAAATGGGGAGGCAATGGCGCGGGGCGGGGAGGATTCCGTGATTCGCTTCTTTTCTCCGCGCGTGTGGGCATTATTCCTTTTATTATTTGATATCATGGTGTTGCCTCCCGGTTTCAATCTGCTATGCTGCATGTAAATGGTTTTGAAAATAAGTAACGATATGGGGATGCTGGCATGAACGAAAGATCGGGGATCGTGACGTTTCAGGGAAGTCCGCTGACTTTGTTGGGAAATGAAGTGCGCGTCGGCGACACTGCTCCGGATTTTACCGCAGTGGATAACGATATGAATCCGGTTTCCCTGGCCGATTTCAAGGGAAAGAAACTGATTCTCGCTGCAGTTCCCTCGCTGGATACTCCCGTGTGCGATATGGAAACGCGCAGGTTCAACACCGAGGCGGCGTCCCTAGGGAGCGACGTGAAGATCGTGACCCTGAGCATGGATCTGCCTTTTGCGCAGAAGCGCTGGTGCGGCGCCGCGGGGGTCGATGCGGTCCGTACGCTTTCGGACCACCGCGAGGCGAGTTTCGGCACGGCTTACGGTGTGTTGATCAAGGAACTTCGGCTGTTGGCGCGGGCTGTTTTTGTCGTTGATCCGTCAGGGACGGTGGTCCATGCGGAGTATGTTCCCGACATCACCCGGGAACCTGAGTATGAAGCGGTTTTGAATGCCGTGAAATCAATTGGTTAGTATCCTGTGCGACAGGAGAGTGCATTCTCTTGACCATGGGAGGAATGAAGGATATCTATTACGTATGAACATATGTTCATGGAAGAGGGCGAAATGACAGGAAACGCATGCAACCACTCGGAAAAGCATGGTGAAAATGTAGGTCAGGTCAGGACCGCAATGCTCAGCGAAAAGGATTTCCTTTTTTTGGCGGAGCTGTTCAAGGCCCTGGGTGACTATACCCGAGTCAGAATTCTGTACGCGCTTTCCGTTTCTGAATTGTGCGTCTGTGCCTTGGCGGAGGTTCTGGATATGTCCCAGTCGGCCATTTCCCATCAGCTCAGGCTGCTTCGGGCGGCGCGGCTGGTCCGGTACAGAAAGGAAGGGAAGAACGTGTATTATGCGCTGGATGATGACCATGTGGCCAATCTTCTTCAGCAAGGACTTGATCACATCAGGGAAGAGGGGCAGGCATAGCCTGCCTTCATTCTCTTTTTTTGAATTTTATATGAACATTTGATCATATGTAGGTATGAGTATGGAAGACGTGAGCGTATTGTTTTTGAATATTGTTGCCGAGTCGTGGCATGTCCTGGTGGACGCCTCGCCATACGTGCTACTGGGTTTTTTTGTGGCCGGCCTGCTTAAGGCCGTGGTTCCGGACTCCTTTATGGCGCGTCATCTGGGCGGCAGGTCGTTTTGGTCCGTTCTCAAAGCCGCGCTCATAGGTGTTCCCTTGCCACTGTGCTCCTGCGGGGTGCTACCCGCCGCAATGGGATTGCGCAGGCAGGGGGCGGGGAAGGGAGCCGCCACCGCATTCATGATTTCCACGCCGGAAACAGGTGTGGACTCCATTGCCATCACCTATGCGCTCATGGATCCGGTCATGACCGTTGCCAGGCCCGTTGCAGCTTTTATTACCGCAATTCTTGCAGGCATTCTGGTCAATGTCTTCCCGGAGGACGATTCGCGGCTTCCGCTGGAAGCCCTTGTCCATACAGGGCATAATCATGGTTGTGGCTGTCAGGGAGAATGCGGGCACCAGGCTTCTTCCGTCTGGCAGCGTTTCAAGGGCGGGATGGATTTCGCCTTCGGCGAGATGATTTCCGATATAGGTCGCTGGCTTTTGCTGGGGGTGCTCATTGCCGGGGTGATCGCCGCAGTCGTGCCTGCGGATTTCATTGAGCGCTATGTGGGGCAGGGCTTTTTGTCACTGCTGATCATGCTGGTGGTGGGACTGCCTCTGTATGTCTGCGCAACCGCTTCCACCCCCATTGCAGCGTCACTGTTGCTCAAGGGGCTTTCTCCTGGCGCGGCGTTGGTGTTCCTGTTGGCCGGGCCAGCCACCAACGGGGCCACCATCACGGTCATGCTCAAGGTGCTCGGCAAAAGGGCGGCCATGCTGTATCTCGCCGCAATCGCCGTGTCTTCATTGGCTCTTGGATGGCTGGTGGATCGTATCTATGACCATTTCAATTTGGATATACGTGCGGTCATTGCGGACGCGGGCGAAGTGCTGCCGGAATGGTTCGGCATTCTTTGTGCCCTGGTGCTGCTTGGCCTTATTGTCTGGTCTTACCTGCGCAAGGGGACATGTGATTGTTGCCATTGATGTCAAGGGAGCAATGGTTGTTCATATGTAAGTGGAAACGGTTATTTTCTTTACAAAGTTATAGAAATATGAATATGGGCCTAGTTTGTTTCAGGCCCTATTTTATTAACTGATATTCACACAGGGGTGGGATATGCAAAGATTCATACTGATTCTCATGGGTTTGTTTGTTTTTCTTGCTGCGGGTTGCAATGGTATTCAGGTGGTGGACAATACCTACGACTCTATTGGCGGCAAGAAGTTTCACGTTGTTGAAGATTATGAGTACAAGGGAATTGTTGATGCTTACTCCAAAAGCAACTGCCCTAGCTGCTCTGCAGGTAATCAGGTGTCGGCATTGAAAGTTCGTTCCGATTTGTTTGTAAAGGCTGATGAAAACAAGAAGGTACAGGGTTTTGCTTTTATTGAGCGTCGGAACAGCGGAAGCCGCTATTATTGGTTGCCGGAAAAAGGGCCGCGCTGTGAACTGAGTGGATTTCCTTATGTTGAGCAGTTCTTTTTTTCCGATGGCTCGGACAATTATTCCCAGTATTATGTCGGTTACCTGACTAACAGCGGATATGACCTGACTTTGAAGGAAGGAGTTACCTGTATTGCGCTGAGGCGTAATTTTACCAAGACGACAAAAGGCGTTCTTGCCCAGTGCATTGATACTGAACAGCTGCCGAAAGATTTATCCCAGGGAGAGTTGGAAGAGTATCTCAGAAACGAGATTCGGAAAACATTTACCCAGGTGGACTAGAATCGTTTGCTAAAGGCGGCCTTCGGGCCGCCTTTCTTTTTGGTTTGGCGCGTGCTACCCGACTATGGCGGCACGCGCATTTTTTTGCCGGAAAGGTTGTGTTTTTTTCAGTATTGTATGAAGAAATTGTGCAGCTCGGGGAGCTATCCCGAGCCTGAGTGTTACTACTGATCACAAATTTAAATATATCAACAGCAAAGGTTTGAATGGTTAATCACAAACTTGAATTCGAGGACAACGAACTGGCCCGGCAGCTTTTCGGGCCCCAGGAAACCCATCTGCGCCTGATTGCCGAACGCTTCGGCCTCAAGATAGAAAGCCGCGGCAACAAGGCTATCGTCACCTCCCTGGAGGATGACAAGGAGAGCGTCGACCTGGCATCAAGGGTAATGACCCAGCTTTACGGCATGCTCCGGGCGGGCAAGAAGATCCATCCGCAGGATGTGGACCTGGCCTGCCGCATCTTGGACCGCGAGCCAGGCGCCAACATCGGCAAGGTCTTCCAGAGGGATGTCTCGGCCGGTTCGCCCAAGAAGGGAGTGGTGCCCAAGACCATCAACCAGCGCACCTATCTCGACGCGATCCGTGAAAAGGACATGACCTTCGGTATCGGCCCTGCGGGCACCGGAAAGACCTACCTGGCCGTGGCCATGGCTGTGGGTGCGCTGTTGCGCCGCGAGGTAAAGCGTATCGTGCTGACCCGTCCGGCCGTGGAAGCAGGTGAAAAGCTCGGCTTCCTGCCCGGTGATCTCGTGGAGAAGATCAATCCCTATCTGCGGCCGCTGTATGACTCGCTGCACGCCATGCTCGATTTCGAGAAGGTCAAGGAATACATGGAGACCGGGGTTATCGAGGTGGCTCCGTTGGCCTTTATGCGCGGCCGGACCATCAACGACGCGTTCATCATTCTGGACGAGGCCCAGAACACCACGCCCGAACAGATGAAGATGTTCCTGACCCGTCTCGGCTTCGGTTCCCGGGCCGTGGTCACGGGCGACATCACCCAGATCGACTTGCCACAGCATAGCAGATCCGGCTTGCTGCACGCCATGAAGGTGCTCGCAAAGGTCGAGGGCATCGAGTTCGTCACCTTTGATGATCAGGATGTCATCCGCCACCCGCTGGTGGGACGCATCGTCAAGGCCTATGACCGGGACTCGGGAGGGAAATGATGCCGGCCAATCCCATACAGATCCTTCGGCAGTGCGCCCGCTGGGATCCCGTGTTTCCGCTTTCGTTCCATGAATTACAGGACGTCATTGCCCGAATTCTGGAAGCCTTGGGCTACGATGATGCGGCCCTGACGCTCAAGTTGGTGGACGATGTGGAGATAGCCCGGCTCAATAGCGAATTTCTGGGCTGTTTCGGCCCCACCAATGTGCTTAGCTTTCCCGCCCGGGAGCAGGAGGGCGAGGACGGAGACGGTTATCTCGGCGAGATCGCCTTGTCTGTGGATACCCTGGCCCGCGAAGTCGATCTTTACGGCCAGGATCCCGTGGAGCATCTGGTGCGCTTGTTGGCCCATGCCATCCTGCACTTGGCCGGCTTCGATCATGGCGAGGTCATGGATTCCCTGACCGAAACCGCTGTGGATGCCTTCAGGGATGGTGACTTTGACCAGGAGGGACTGCATGCCCAGGCATAAAGCCATTTGTGGAACCCGTTTGTATTCCATGCTTTTTTATGGCGTCATTTTCGCCACCCTGGCCGTGGGCGGGCTTGTTTTTTGGGGCATTCGCGATTTTCGGAAGGATGTCGCCACGGTGGCCGTGGAAAACTCCACCCGGGGCATGGCCGGGGCCGTGCAGATGTTGGTCAATGCCGTTGCCCGGTCCGATTCGGAAATGGGCCTCAACGAGCTGGAGAATCTCGATACCGGATATCTGCGCAAAACCTGCGCCCAGTTTTTCAAGCAGCAGGCCTCGTTGAGCGGGGTCATGGTCGGGGATGGCGAGGGGATACTTTATGCCGTCACCCGTGGCGACAAGGGCTTTCGCGAATGGCTGCCGCAGCGGGAGGACAGGGACAAGGTTTCCTGGAACCTTTTGAAAAAGGACGGATCCATAACCTCCTTTGTTCCCAAGCAGGCCGGTGACGTGAGTCGGCTCAACGCCATGTTTGCCGATGAGTTCAAGCATCTGGAGCCCGGCCAGGTCAACTGGTCCAGCTATTACAGGCTGTATCAGAACGGGGAATCCTGGATCACTGCATCCGTGCTGATCCCCGTGGGCAATACCGGCTCTTCCGTCATGCTTTCCTTTGTCATGCCCATTGATGTCATCGTCAATCAGCTGGCCCATGCCGAACACGGGGTGGCCGAAAGCATCTTCATCTATTGGGACAGCGGCAAGCTCATGGAGATTCCCCTGGCCAGCGGTGGGCAGGTGGCCGGAGATCGGGCCAGCCGGGCCGTTCAGCCGTCCGAGGCGGTGAATCCTGCCATCCGGCGCGCCGGGGAGTTGCTGGCCGCCAAGACCGCCTCCAAGGTGACCCCTTTCCGGTTCATGGTGGATGACCAGGCGTGGTGGGCGGATCTCGAGGCCTTGTCCGTGTTCGGCGAATCCATGTATATCGGCGTGACCATGCCCGAGCGTGTGGTGTTTTCGACACTGACCAGCGATCATTTCATCGCCGTGGGCGGAGTCGTGCTGTTGCTCATGTCCGGAGTTGTGCTGTTCCTGCTCAGGAAGAACAGGTCGCGCATCGAGGCCATGGGCAAGCGCCAGGATATGGCCACGACCCCCGAAGACGTTCTGAGACTTATTGCCGGGGGCGAATCCTCGCGCCTCGAGTTCAAGCAGACCCTGCGTTTCAATATCAAGGCCGGAAAGAACGGCAGGGAGATCGAGCAGGCCAACATCAAGACCATTGCGGCCTTTCTCAATTCCGAGGGTGGCACCCTGCTTGTGGGCGTGGCCGACAGCGGGGCTGTCACCGGCCTCGGCGACGACAACTTCGAAAGCGACGACCGGGCTCTTCTGCACTTCAACAATCTCGTGAACCAGTACATCGGGGCCGAATTCGCCTCCTACGTCAATACCGCGGTCATCGAGGTGCAGGGCGAAAAGGTGCTCCGGGCCCATTGCGTGCCGGCCGGGACTCCCGCCTTTTTCCAGAAGGGGCAGGTGGAGGAGTTCTATGTCCGGTCCGGACCGGCCAGCAGACCCCTGAGCCTGAGCCAGTTTCATGAATGGCTCCAGAATCGCTAGAGCCTTTCTGTCTTTTGCGGTGCCGGGGCTCAAAGGGCTTTACATTCGTGGTGTTATCGGCAAGGATCATCCCCCTTCAACGCTGTTGTTCTAACAATGGAGTGAGTGCACATGACCAAACACTTTTTGTCCATGCTGGACATGCCTCAGGAAGAAGCCTGGAACGTTCTCAAGCGCGCCAAGGAAATGAAGGACAACAAGGTCCGGACCAACCTGCTGGACGGCAAGGTTGTTCTCATGATTTTCGAGAAGGCTTCCACCCGTACCCGAGTCTCGTTCGAAGTCGGCATTCGACAGCTCGGGGGCGATCCTGTTTTCATTGCGGCCAAGGATTCCCAGCTTGGCCGTTCCGAACCCCTGGAAGATACGGCCCGCGTGCTGTCCCGTTACGCGGACGGCCTGGTGGTCCGAACCTTCGGGCAGAGGAAGCTCGATATCCTGGCCGAATACGGCACCATCCCTGTCATCAATGCGCTGACGGATGAATATCATCCCTGCCAGCTCATGAGCGACATGCTGACTATGTATGAGCGAACCCCGGACCTGAGAAACGTCAAGGTGGCGTGGATCGGCGACGGCAACAACATGGCTCATTCCTTTATCAATTCCGCCGCGCTGTTCGGTTTCGAACTGGCGCTGGCCATACCGGAGGGTTACGACCCGGATCAGGAGATCATGGAGAAGGCCGCCGCCTTGGGCGCCAACTTCAAAATTACCCGAGATCCTGCCGAAGCCGCCGCCGGTGCCCATTTCATCAATACCGATGTATGGGCCAGCATGGGACAGGAAGAAGAGCAGCGCATCCGCGAAGAAGCCTTCCGGGGATTCATCGTGGACGAGGCCCTCATGGCCAAGGCCGCTCCTGACGTCAAGTTCATGCATTGCCTGCCCGCCCATTGCGGCGAGGAAGTTTCCGCCGGGGTGTTTGAATCCTCGGCCTCCATTGTCTGGGACCAGGCCGAAAACCGGCTCCATGCCCAGAAGGCAATCATGGAATGGATTTGGAAATAATAAAGTTTTTAAGGATTTCAGGTAATAAAAGTGAGCAAGATTGAAAAGGTCGTTCTGGCGTATTCCGGAGGTCTGGATACCTCCATCATTCTCAAGTGGATTGCCAACCACTATGAGTGCGAAGTCATCACCATGACCGCCGACCTCGGTCAGGGTGAGGAAATGGACGGGATTGACGACAAGGCCATGGCAACGGGCGCATCCAAGGCGTATGTCGAGGACCTGCGCGAAGAGTTTGTCCGTGACTACGTGTTCCCCGCATTCCGTGCGGGCGCGCTCTACGAAGGCCGCTACCTGCTGGGCACTGCCATCGCCCGCCCGCTGATCGCCAAGCGCATGGTGGAAATCGCCGAACTGGAGGGCGCGCAGGCCGTGGCTCACGGCGCCACCGGCAAGGGCAACGACCAGGTGCGTTTCGAGTTGGCCCAGATGGCCCTCAACCCGCGTCTGATCACCATCGCCCCCTGGCGCGACTGGGAACTCAAGTCCCGTACCGACCTCATCAATTTTGCCAAGGAACACGGAATTCCCGTTCCCGTGAGCCGCAAAAAGCCGTGGTCCATCGACGCCAACCTGCTGCACACCTCGTTCGAGGGCGGCGAGCTCGAGGATCCGTGGAACGCTCCCGGCCCGGACTGCTATCGCAATGTCATGCCCATTGAGCAGTGCCCGGACGAGCCCGAAGAGATCACCATCGATTTCGAGCAGGGCGATCCCGTGGCCATCAACAATGTGAAGCATTCCCCGGCGGCCCTGCTGGCCAAGCTCAACGAATTGGGCGGCAAGCACGGCATCGGCCGGGTGGACATGGTCGAAAACCGTTTCGTGGGCATGAAGTCCCGCGGCGTGTACGAGACCCCGGGCGGCACCATCATGCACATCGCCCATCGCGACCTGGAAGGCCTGACCCTGGACCGCGAGGTCATGCACATGCGTGACGGCCTGATCCCCAAGTATGCGGAGATGATTTACTACGGTTACTGGTTCAGCCCCGAGCGCGAGGCCCTGCAGGCCATGATCGACAAGACCCAGGAGCGGGTCACCGGTACGGTTCGTCTCAAGCTCTACAAGGGCAACTGCATTCCGCTGGCGCGCAAGTCTCCGTATTCCCTTTACAATCCGGAACTGGCCACCTTCGAGGAAGATTTCGTCTACGATCAGTCGGATGCGGCTGGCTTCATCAAGCTCGTGGGCCTGCGGCTCAAGGGCCGTATGCAGCAGAGCAAGTGGGGCGGCAAGGAATCCGACGAATCCTGCGAGTAACCTATGTCTGAAAAGAAAATGTGGGGAGGGCGGTTCGCTGAGCGGACCGCCGCTTCCATGGAAGCATATTCCGAGTCCGTATCCTTTGACTGGCGGCTTTACCGTGAGGACATCCGCGGTTCCCAGGCCCATGCCCGCATGCTGGCCAAGCAGGGTTTTCTGACGGCAGGGGAAGCCGAGACCATAGTCAAGGGCCTGGATACGGTTCGTGAAGAGATAGAGTCCGGGACCTTTGAATGGAAGGTGGAGATGGAGGATGTTCATATGAACATCGAATCCCGTCTCACCGAAATCATCGGCCCGCTGGGCGGCAAGTTGCACACGGCCCGCAGCCGTAACGACCAGGTGGCTTTGGGATTCCGTTTGCACGTGGCCAACCGCCTATCCGAATGGCGGCGTTTGCTCCAGGCCGTGGTTGCCGAATTCGCGGCGCAGGCCGAGGCCCATGCCGAAACCCTGCTGCCCGGCTGCACCCATTTCCAGCCCGCCCAGCCCGTGAGCCTCGCGCATCATTTACTGGCCTACTGCCAGATGTTCATGCGCGATGCGGAACGCGTGGAAGACTGCCTGAAGCGCGTGCGCGTTTCTCCGCTCGGTGCGGCAGCACTTGCCGGGACCACGCACCCCGTGGATCCGCAGGCCGTGTGCGACGACCTGGGGCTCGACCGGATTTTCTCCAACAGCATGGACGCGGTTTCCGACCGTGACTTCGTGCTTGAGGCCCTGTTCTGCGGCAGCCTGGTCATGGCCCATCTCTCCCGCTTCTGCGAAGAGGTCATCATCTGGGCCAACCCCAATTTCGGGTTTGTGAAGCTGCCGGACGCCTATTCCACGGGGTCCTCCATCATGCCCCAGAAAAAGAACCCGGACGCCTGCGAGATCATGCGCGGCAAGACCGGGCGGGTCTATGGCTCGCTCATGTCCATGCTCACGGTCATCAAGGGACTGCCCATGACCTACAACCGCGACCTTCAGGAGGACAAGGAGCCCTTCTTCGACGCGGACCGCACCGTGCGCATGTCCCTTGAAGTCATGGCCGGAATGTTGCCCGGGCTTTCCTTTATCCCCGAACGCATGGCGGCCACCATGAAGAAAGGCTTTTTGAACGCCACCGAACTTGCCGACTATCTGGCGGCCAAGGGAATCCCTTTCCGCGAGGCGCACCACATTACCGGTGCGGCGGTTGCCCATGCCGAGGCCGCTGGCAAGGGGCTCGAGGAGTTTTCTCTTGCCGAGCTGCAGCAGTTCTCCGCGGCCGTGGAAGAGGATGTCTTCGAGGTCCTGGGGTACGATGCCGCCGTCAGGAGGCGAACCTCGCCGGGCGGAACCGGACCCGAGTCCGTGGCCGGGCAGCTTGCCGCCGTCAGGGCGTGGCTGGCCTAAGATCCTGCCGCGTTCGGGCATTCCTTGCTCATTTTCATGTGACCGCAGCTTGCCTGCCGGATGGGCAGGGGGCTCAATTCATGGTCTTTTTTGACTTCGCAAGTTGCGGTCCGGTTTTCTTTGCTGTAACATTTTTAGGAACGATTCCTTGCTGAAGCGTGGGGCAAATAATCAAACATTGCCCCTTGCTTTTTTCGAACAAGGCATTACGTTCACTAAGATTGTTTTTTGATTGTCGTTTGCGGCCGGAATTCTTTCCCAATTCCCTTCCGCCGCAATGCACACAAATGCGCAAGGAGCATTTCTTGAACAATTTTTCCAAGAATCTGATTATCTGGGCGACCATCTCCCTGTTGATGGTGGTCCTCTTCAATCTTTTCAATCAGCAGCCTTCGCCGCAGACGCAGTTCACTTACAGTGAATTCCTTTCCCGCGTGTCGAATGGCGAGGTCATGTCCGTGAAGATCCAGGGCAAGACCATCAATGGCGTCACTTCGGACAACAAGCGGTTCCAGACTTTCGCGCCCAACGATCCCAAACTGGTCGATACCTTGATCCAGAAGGGGGTCGAGGTTGCCGCGGAGCCGCCTGCGGAAAATCCCTGGTACATGACGCTGCTCATCAGTTGGTTCCCCATGCTGCTGCTCATCGGCGTTTGGATATTCTTCATGCGCCAGATGCAGGGCGGCGGTGGAGGCCGGGGAGCCATGTCCTTTGGCCGTTCCCGCGCACGGCTCATCAATGAGGAGACCGCCAAGGTCACCTTCGAGGATGTGGCCGGTGTGGACGAGGCCAAGGAAGAACTGACCGAGGTGGTGGATTTCCTGCGCGAGCCGCGCAAGTTCACCCGTCTTGGCGGCCGCATTCCCAAGGGCGTTCTACTTGTGGGCCCTCCGGGCACCGGTAAGACGCTTCTGGCCCGCGCCGTGGCAGGTGAGGCCGGAGTGCCGTTTTTCTCCATCTCGGGTTCCGACTTCGTTGAAATGTTCGTTGGCGTGGGCGCATCCCGCGTGCGCGACCTCTTTTCCCAGGGAAAGAAGAATGCTCCCTGTCTGATCTTCATCGATGAAATCGATGCCGTGGGACGCCAGCGCGGCGCAGGCCTCGGCGGCGGACACGACGAGCGCGAACAGACCCTGAACCAGTTGCTGGTGGAAATGGACGGATTCGAGTCCAACGAGGGCGTTATCCTGGTGGCCGCCACAAACCGCCCGGACGTTCTGGACCCGGCCCTGCTGCGTCCCGGCCGTTTCGACCGCCAGGTGGTGGTTCCCACCCCGGACCTGCGCGGCCGCGAACATATTCTCAAGGTGCATGCCCGCCGGACGCCGCTGGCTCCGGAAGTGGATCTTGCCACCATCGCTCGCGGCACCCCCGGTTTTTCGGGCGCTGACCTGGAGAACCTGGTCAACGAGGCGGCTCTCTACGCGGCCAAGCAGAACAAGGACTGTGTGGACATGTCCGACTTCGAGGAAGCCAAGGACAAGGTCATCATGGGCAAGGAACGCCGCAGCCTGATCATGACCGACGATGAAAAGAAATCCACGGCCTACCATGAGGGCGGCCACGCCCTGGTGGGCAAGATGCTTCCCCAGTGCGACCCGCTGCACAAAGTGACCATCATCCCGCGCGGCCGTGCCCTGGGCGTGACCAGTTTTCTGCCGGAAGAGGACCGTGTCAGTCGTTCCAAGACCCAGTGCGAGGCCGATATTGCCATGGCCCTGGGCGGACGCGCCGCAGAGGAGCTTGTTTTCAACCAGTTCACCACCGGTGCTTCCAATGATATCAAGCGCGCCACCCAGTTGGCCCGCAACATGGTCTGCCTCTGGGGCATGAGCGAAAAGCTCGGCCCGTTGTCCTTCAGCGACAACCAGGAGCAGGTTTTCCTGGGCAAGGAACTTATCCACAACAAGGACTACGGCGAGGAAACCGCCCGGCTCATCGACGCCGAGGTCAAGCGTTTCATCGACGAAGGTTACCAGCGCGCCATGAAGATTCTTGGCGAGAATAAGGAAGTTTTGGATCGTGTGGCCGAAGCCTTGCTGGAGCGCGAAACCATCACCAACGAGGAGATGGAAATGCTTATGGCCGGCAAGGAACTGCCGCCCATGGAAAGCAACGGCGGGTCCCGGAGCGGTGGCTCCAAGGGCTCTTCCGGTGGCGCCGGATCCGACAAGCCCGGATACACGCCCGTGAGCGAAACCAAGGCCTATGGCGCGAATGGAGAACCCCGGCCCGAGCCCGCTGCGGACGCCGAGGACGACTTTATTCTGGAAGAGGACGAAGACAAGCCGGTGCAGTAAGCGCCGGAGCGAATTACCGTATGCCTGAAATCACATGGAACATAGCAAGGGGCAGGGCGCTCGGCCCGGCCCCTTTTCTTATTGCCGGAATCGTCAACGTCACCCCTGATTCCTTTTATGACGGGGGCCAGCATGACGGCCCTGATGCGGGCGTGGCCCACGCCAAAGAACTCGTACGCCAGGGTGCTCATATCCTGGATATCGGTGGGGAAAGCACCCGTCCTTACGCGGACAAGGTCGGCCTGGCGCAGGAGCTGGAACGCGTCATACCGGTGGTGCGCGACCTTGCGGGCCAAAAGCTGGCGGGTCCGGACGAAAGTTCGGTGACTCCCGCCATTTCCGTGGATACCTACAAGGCCCGCGTGGCAGCGCGGGCCCTGGAGGCGGGAGCCGAGATCATCAACGATGTCTCCGCATTCCGCTTCGAGCCCGAGCTGCTGGACGTGGTCGGGCAGTACAAGCCCGGGTACGTGCTCATGCACAGCCTGGGCAGGCCGGAGGACATGCAGGACGCCCCTTGTTACGACAATGTGGTGGACGAGGTGCTGGCTTTTTTCGAGGAGCGTCTCAACCTGCTGGACAAGGCCGGGGTTCCGGGAGAAAATATAGTGCTGGATCCCGGCATAGGGTTCGGGAAACTGCTGGAGCACAATCTGGAGATTTTGAAAAACATAGAGCGGTTCAAGGTATTCGGGCTTCCGATCTACATGGGGCTTTCCAACAAATCCCTGTGGCAGCATCTGCTAGGGCTCGAAGTGGGGCAGCGGCAGAACGCCACCCAGGTGGCCACGGCCCTGCTTGCGGCCAGGGGGGTTCCCATCCACCGGGTCCATGAGGTTGCACTGACCCGACAATCATTGACCATTGTTCAGGAAATAGCGTAAATTCAATCATATGTTCGAGTTATTCGGTACCACCATCACCTGGCAGGTCCTGCTGGATATCGGGATTGTCGCCCTCATTTACTACTACCTCATCGTTCTGGTGCGCGACACTCGCGCCGTGGCGGTCATCTACGGGCTCATGTTCGTGCTGGTGGTCTACTTCGTTTCCGGATACCTGAACCTTTTTACGCTGCATACGCTTTTGAGCGAGTTCCTGGACTCCATCTTCCTGGTCATCATCATCCTGTTTCAGGGCGACATCCGGAAGGCGCTCGCCCAGGTGGGGGCCGGACGGTTCTGGAGCCGGGCCCAGAAGGTCGAATCCAAGGCTTTCGACGAACTGATCCAGGCGCTTGTTTCCATGTCCCGCACCAAGACCGGGGCCATCATCGTTCTCGAAAAACATGTTCCCTTGGGGGATATCATCGAGCGCGGCGTGGAGATCGACGCCAAGGTGACCAAGGAGCTCCTTGAATCCATCTTTTTCGAGGATACGCCGCTGCATGACGGCGCGGTGGTCATCCGTCGCAATAGGATTGCCGCCGCCGCCTGTATCCTGCCCCTGTCCTCCAAGCTGCGCGGGGAAACCATGTTCGGCACCAGACACCGGGCGGCCCTGGGCATCAGCGAAAGCGCCGATGCCGTCACCGTGGTCGTTTCCGAGGAGCGTGGCGACATTTCCATCGCCATCGGCGGTAGGTTGACCACCAGCCTGGACGAGGTCCGGCTGAGACGAGTACTCAAGAACGCACTGGAACGGTAGCCCATGAAGAAGAACTGGTCATATGTCCTGCTGGCGATCATGCTTTCCGTTTTTTCCTGGTTCCTGGTTACCGGGAGGGAAAAGGTGGAGGTGCTGGCGGACATGTCCCTGGTCATGACCAACCCGCCTGAGGGTCTGATCATCGAAAGCGGTCTTCCGGACCAGATCAAGGTCCGCGTGCGCGGTTCCAAGGGGCTGGTTCGTTCCCTGGTGGACAAAACCTTGACCTATCCGCTGGATGTCAGCGGGCTGGCCGTGGGCGAGACCGTGGTGGAGATTCGCGAGGACGCGGTTCCGCTTTCCTCCGCATATGAAATAGTGGAGATCAAGCCCAACCGCCTGGTGCTCAAGGTGGACCGCATTGCCCGCAAGGACATAGCGGTGGAAGGGGCCTGGAAGGGCAATATCAATCCCGATTATGAACTGGTCGGCGCCGTGACCGTTCCCGAGGTGGTGCGCGTCAAGGGGCCGGAAACCGTATTGAAGAAGATCACCCGCACCAAGGTGACCGTGGACGAGGATTTTCTGGACGAGGTCCCGGCGAACTGGAAGCATGAGCAGGCGCTTGATCTCCCCCCGGACGTGGAGGCCACCCCTGGCCAGGTTTCCGTGGAGTTGCGTTTTGCTCCCAAGATGCGCGAGATCTGGGTCAAGATTCCCTTGACCGTGATCGCCCCCGAGGGTAAGCGCGTCAAGACCAAGCAGGACTATGTGCGCCTGTTACTGGATGGCCCTGTGTACCTGTTCCGGGACCAGGAGTTCCGCAAGGACATGGCCGCCGAGATTACCGTGGCCGCGGGACAGCCTGTGGGCACCTACGATTATGATTACATGGTCAGGCTCCCGGAAGGGTGCCGCCTGAAACGAAAGAATCCTGAGCGAATCAGGACCGAGATACGCTGATACCGAGCGCGGCTTCAGGGCCGCGCCTCGCTTTTGGAGTAGAGAATGAATCAGAGACTTTTTGGAACCGACGGCCTTCGCGGCCAGGTCAATATATTCCCCATGACCCCGGAAATCGCCCTGCGCCTCGGTTTGGCCGCAGGCCAGTACTTTCGAAACGGCAACAAGCGGCACCGCGTTGTGATCGGCAAGGATACCCGGCTTTCCGGTTATGTCTTCGAAACCGCTCTTACCTCGGGCTTTTGCGCCAACGGCATGGACGTTTTTCTGGTGGGTCCCATGCCCACACCCGCCATTTCCTTCCTGACCCGCAACATGCGGGCCGATCTCGGGGTGGTCATTTCCGCCTCCCATAATCCGTTCATGGATAACGGCATCAAGTTTTTCGACAGCAACGGATTCAAGCTCCCGGACGAGGTTGAGGACGAGATCGCTGATCTTGTCATGTCCGGGCATTCCGATTGGGACTACCCGGATCCCGAGCGGATCGGCAGGGCGCACCGCATCAACGATGCGCGCGGCCGGTATATCGTCTATCTCAAGAACAGCTTTTCCCAGACTCTGACCCTGGACGGCATGAAGATCGTGCTGGACTGCGCCAACGGCGCTGCCTACGGCGTGGCTCCCTATGTCTTCGAGGAGCTCGGAGCCACGGTGGTCAAGGTCGGCATGGACCCGGACGGCCAGAACATCAACCGCCAGTGCGGCTCCCTGTATCCGGAGGTCATTTCCCGCAAGGTGCGCGAAGTGGGCGCGGATGTAGGGCTGGCCTTGGACGGCGACGCGGACCGGCTCATTGTTTGCGATGAAAAGGGACATGTGCTGGACGGCGACCAGATCATGGCCATTTCCGCTCTGGAAATGATGGAAAAGGGTACCCTGCCCAAGGGCATGCTCGTTTCCACGGTCATGAGCAACATGGCTCTGGAATTGTTCATGAAGGAAAAGGGCGGCACGCTGTTGCGCGCCCCGGTGGGCGACCGCTACGTGGTGGAGGCCATGCGGCGCGAGGGCGCTACGCTTGGCGGGGAACAGTCCGGCCATCTCATTTATATGGATCACAGCACAACAGGCGACGGTTTGCTTGCCGCACTGCAATTATTGCGTATAATGTGCGAGAAAAAACAGCCCATGTCCGCGCTTTCGAATCTGCTTCAGCCGTTTCCGCAGGTTCTCAAGAATGTGCATGTGGAGCGCAAGATCCCCTTTGAGCAGGCTCCCAAGGTCATGGAAGCTGTTGCCAAGGTTGAAAAGGAGCTTGCAGGAAAGGGACGTGTGCTGCTTCGCTATTCGGGAACCGAGGCCGTGGCCCGGGTCATGGTTGAAGGCCCCGATCAGGCCAAGGTCGAGCAGTACGTGGACGATCTCGTGGGCACTCTCGAAAAGCATCTTCGTTAATCGCCGTCATCCGCACGCAAGGAGGATTCATGGACATCAGGAAAGCCGTTATTCCCGTCGCCGGTTGGGGAACCCGTTCATTGCCTGCCACCAAGAACATCCCCAAGGAGATGCTTCCCATCTACAAGAAGCCCATTGTTCAGTACATTGTGGAGGAAGCCATCGGGGCCGGTCTGCAGGATGTGGTTTTCGTCACCAACCAGAACAAGAAGATCATCGAGGATCATTTCGACCGCAGCTTTCTGCTTGAACAATTGCTGGAGCGCGGGGGGAAGATGCAGCTGCTCAAGGAAGTTCGCCAGGTCGCGGATATGTGCAACATGATTTCCGTGCGCCAGAAGGAGCAGCTTGGCCTGGGGCATGCCGTGCTCTGTGCCAAGGAAGTCTGCAAGAACGAACCTTTTGCGGTCATGCTCGGCGACGATCTCATGTTCGGCATGAACGCTGGAATCATCGAGCTTCTGGATGCCGCCCGCACCGAGGGCAAGGCCGTGGTCGGGGTCATTGACGTGCCTCGTGAGAAGGTCAACCGCTACGGCATCATCCAGGGCGAGGAATTCGCGCCCAATCTTTTCCGGGTCAGGAATCTGGTGGAAAAACCCAAGCCCGAGGAAGCTCCTTCGACCCTGGCCATTACGGGGCGGTATGTGCTTCTTCCCGAGATTTTCGACATCCTCGAAAATCAGGAGCCCGGGGTAGGCGGAGAAATCCAGCTCACCGACGCCCTGCAGGGCCTTGCCGACCAGGACAAGCTCATTGCCGTGAAATTGCAGGGCCAGCGTTTCGATGCCGGCGACTGGGTGGAATACCTGACCGCCAACATCTATTTTGCCCTGCACGATGAGGAATTGCACGACGACTTGGTTAAACGCCTCATGGAGCTGCTGCCGTGCACCGATCTCAACAAAAAATAGTTTTCTTGCTTATTCTGCTCCTGCTGGGAACAAGCGTCCCGGCAGGAGCCTTTGTTCCTGAACAGGGAGAGCTGGACGCCAATGTTCAGGCTGCGTACCGGGGGCTCAAGTCCTGGAAGGCCACGCTTTCCTTTGACGATGTACCCGGGCTTTCGGTTCGGTATTGGTTCATGGGACGAAAGTGGCGGCAGCAGTGGACTGCTGCCGACAGCAACGCCACGGCCGTTTCCGTGGGTGTCGGGCCCAAGGTCCTGGCCGCCTGCCCAGGCGGTGCTGCTCCGCTGCCTATTATGCTTTACTGGCAGACGCCGGATCCTGTCGGGATATGGAGGCAGCTGGGCGTGGACAACGCCACGGCGGCTTTTTCTTTTTGCGAGGAAGCTCCCTGTTTTATTTTGGGTGCGGAGCCCGAGGATGCTAACAGTGCTCAGGTGCGCCTGAATAATGAAACCAAGGCATTGCTGTTGTTGCGTTTTTACAATCAGGGTGTTCCGATTCAGTTCTCTTTTCAGGACTACGCCACCCGCAAGGGGTTCGAGTTTCCCGGAAAGGGGATTCTGGCAGTAGGGGAGCAGCCCGGGGTTCGTTTTTCCATACAGTGGGACGAGATCAACCAGGCCGGTGATGCCGGGCTATATTCTCCCGAGAAGGTGAACAGCGAATATTCGGACGGGAATTGTGGTGCCTTGCCTCCTGTTTTCCAGCGTCTCCGCACATCCTTCAATTCCATTGCTCCCGGTCGATAATTTGTCATGAGCCGTTACTGGCAGGTCACGCTTCTTTCTCCTCCGTATCAGACCCTGACATACGGATATCCCGAGTATTTCCCAGCTCTCGAGCCGGGAACACGGGTGATTGTTCCTCTGGGGCGCGGCAATCGTGTGGGCGTTTTGGCTCAGGCTGCGGACAGCGCTCCCGAGGGTGTTGAGGTCCGGCCTGTGCTTTGGCCCTTGGAGACCGCTCCCGTTCTGGGGCCCGGCTACATGGAAATGGTGCGTAACCTGGCCACACGCCAGATGGTGCCGGACGGGCGCATCCTGGAAACCCTTCTACCGCGGGGGCTTCGTTCGGCGGCGGTGACTTATACCCTGGAGCGCGATCCCCGGACAAGTCCGTTTCCGGCATCCATCAAGCCTTCGCTCCTGGCCTCCATGCCGGAACAGGACAAGCGGGTGCTCATGGAGGCATGGCTGGCTGGCAAGATGCGTGTGCGCCTCAATCCCCGGAAAGAGGCTGAGGAACGGTTCGTCACCCTTGCCGTGGATCCGCCCTGGCCGGTTCGTCCCAATGCCAAGCGGCAGTTGCGGTTGCTGGAGCATCTGCTGGATAACGGGCCGCAGAGTCTTTTTTCCCTCAAATGCGTCCTGGGCGATTGGTCCTCGGATATTGCCCAGCGTCTGGAAGGATCCGGGCTGGTGACCATCGGCGAACTTTCCGCCGACATGCTGGCCCAGGTGGACGAGCCCGTTGACTGCGAACCTTCCGCAGCCCTGGATTTCGATTTTACCGGAGAACAGGAACTGGCCTTTGCCTCCCTTGAGGCCGCTCTCCAAGAGGGCAGGCCCGCCTCTCATCTGGTGCACGGCGTCACGGGCAGCGGCAAGACCTATCTTTATCTCAATCTGATCGCCAAATGTCTCGAAGCCGGACGTTCCGCGCTGCTGCTGGCCCCGGAAGTTGCCCTGGCCTGCCAGCTGGCCAAGGCGGCCGCACGGGCGTTCCCCGGCAGGAACGTCAGATTTTATCACGGCTATCAGAGCCCGAAAAAGCGGGAGACAACCTTTCTGGAGGTCGCTTCCGACCTGGAGCCGAGTTTGGTGGTGGGCACCCGGTCCTCCCTGTTCCTGCCCGTGAAGAATTTGGGCCTGATCATTCTCGATGAGGAGCACGACGAATCCTACAAGCAGGAGGAACGCCTTGCCTACCAGGCCAAGGAGGTCGCCTGGTTTCGGGTGCAGCAGGCCAATGGCTTGCTGGTGCTGGGGTCGGCCACGCCGGATGTGAAGACCTTTCACGCCGCGCGTTCCGGGGCCGTTCCCGTTTCCACGCTGGCCCAGCGGGTGGGGGAGAGCGAGCTGCCGGACGTCGAACTGGTGGACATCAGCGAAACGGTCGACCGGGAACAACCGTTTGCGCCGCGGAGCATTGAGGCCATCCAGGAGACCGTGGGCCGGGGCGAACAGGTCATCGTCATGCTCAACCGTCGGGGCTATGCGCCGCTAATGTACTGCGTGGATTGCGGCACCGTGGTTCGTTGCCCGGAATGCGAGGTCGGCATGACCTTTCACAAGGGGCGCGAGCGGGTTATCTGCCACTATTGCGGCCTGAGTCATGCCTATCCCTTGCTCTGCGCCAAGTGCGGCGGCGGCAATTTCATTCCCATGGGCGAAGGTACCGAACGGTTGGAGGAACAGCTTCAGGCCATCTTGCCCGAAGGCACCAAGGTCCTGCGCATGGATCGCGACTCCACCCGCCGCCAGGAGCGCATGGAGGAGATTCTGGAATCCTTCCGCAAGAAGGAGGCCCAGGTGCTGGTGGGCACCCAGATGCTTTCCAAGGGACACCATTTCCCCGACGTGACATTGGTGGTGGTTGCCGATGGCGACCTGGGGCTGAACCTGCCCGACTACCGCGCCTCCGAGCGAACCTTCCAGTTGCTGGTGCAGGTTGCCGGGCGCGCGGGGAGAGGCGGGCGCAAGGGCAGGGTGCTCATCCAGACCCGTAACCCCGGGCACGAAATCTGGATGCAGGTGCTTTCCGGTGATTACCTAACTTTTTTCAACCAGGAGATCGAGCGCCGCAGAAAGTTCGGTTATCCGCCGTTCAGCAAGCTCGGCTTGGTGCGCATCAGTTTCCCGGGCGACTGGGAAGGCGGGCAGGCCGCCATGATGGAACTGGGAAGTCTTGTGCGTCGCAAGGCCGTACAGCTCGGAGTCACCGCTCTCGGCCCCGCTCCGGCTCCCCTGGCCATGTTGCGGGGGCGCAGACGGTTCAGTTGTCTGCTCAAGTCTTCCCAGTGGCAGGGGATCAGAGAGCTGTATTCCTTTATAGAGAAGCGTAATCCCGCGCCTCGCAAGATACGCATGAATCTGGATCTCGACCCCTTAAGCATGCTCTAGCACATGCTCGACACAGAAGTCCGAAGCGGCTACATTGTGCCATCCCTGTCATGAAAATGGAAAGGAATATGAAGCAAATAAAGATAGTTGTCAGTGCAATGTGCCTTTTGGCCCTGCTGGCGCCCCAGGCCTTTGCCCGGGTGGGATTTATCAATCCCCAGCGTGTTGTCAATGAATCGCGTATCGGCAAGGTGGCTCAGGAAGACCTGGCCAAGCTCGGCAGGATCAAGGATCAGCGCATCCGCAAGAGCGGGGCGAAGATCGACGGTATCAAGGCCGAAATCGGCAAGGGCGGTTTGTCCGTTACCGACCAGAAGGTCCGCGAGAATCAGCTTGAGGTGCTCTATGGCCGCCATGAACGGCTGATCAAGCAGAGCAACCAGGACATACGCTCCGAGGAGAGCCTGCTCATTCAATTCATCATGCGCAAGGCCGACAAGATCCTGCGACGGCTGGCAGCCCAGGACGGCTTCACGCTCATCCTGACCGACCCCGATTCCATCGGCTACATTTCCCCGGAAGTGGATCTGACCGACCGGGTTATCAAGGCCCTGAACGAGGAGATGTAGGATGCCGATGAAACACATTCATAAGATACTGGTCCTGACCCTTTTCGTGTTTTTGTCCGCTTCGGTTGCCATGGCCGCCGAGTTTGGCGATATCCGGTATCCGGACAGGCCTCTCAACCTGCGGACCGGACGCAGTCCCAAGACCAAATGGGTCGGAACCCTCCAGGTGGGGCAGGAAGTCCGGGTGGCCTATCTCAAGGATGGCTGGGTGGCGGTTTTCGAACCGTACATGACCCGGGAATCCGATGTGCGCATCGCGGGTTATGCCAATGTGAAGTATCTGAAGAAGACGCGGGGCAAGGTCAAGATTGAGCCCTGGGGCGAAATCATGCATCCGGTGACCGTGCTGAACATTCGCGCCAAACGGTCTCCCGGCTCGGACAAGGTGGGATCGGTGACGCCACGTACCAATGTGAAGGTCGATTTCCCGGAGGACGGTTGGTATGCGGTTTTCGAAAGCAGGGCCTCCATTCGCAGCAAGAGCAACGCCATCGGGTATGTGAAGAGCGACTATCTTGAACCAGCTCCCGTGGCTACGGTGGAAGCCGCTCCCGCCGCCGAACCCATCACGACTCCTGCGCAAAGCGGTGTCGGCGAGGTCCGCAGTTCAGTCGCACCCGCGCCCGAAGTCAAACCCGAGGTTGAGACCCCGGAAGAGACCGCAAACACTGAAGCCGTTTCTCCCGCCCCGTGGGGGGAGGTGGTGACCATCAAGAATACGGTGCAGGTGCGAAAGGAGCGCTCCTCGTCTGCGCACTATGTCCGGACCCTGAACCCCGGGGATACGGTCAAGCTCGATATGCTCAAGGATGGCTGGTATGCGGTCTTTGACGCCGACGAGACCGTGCGTGGAGAACACAAGGCCCTTGGCTATGTGTTCAAGCGGCAACTGGAGCAGGGGGACACTCCCGCCCAGGCATCTTCCAAAATCGTAAGCAAGGAAACAACGGCTCCGCAAAAAACTTCGACGCCCAAGAAAATCGTCATCAAGCCGGATCCCTTTGCCTCTTCCAGGAGGCCGGATCCCAAGGCGGACCAGAACAGGCACGGCATCAGTTTCAAGATTCTGGAGGAATCCCAGACCAGCCGTCAGGGCGAGGACGTCATTTTCCTGAAGGTGTTCGTGGATGTGAAGACCCTGCCCAAGGCGGCATTGCTGGAGGATTTCACCAATACCCTGTGGAAGGAACACCGCCGAAGCGGCAAGCAGGTGCAGGTGGACCTGTATCTGCCGGGCATGGACCTGGAGGACCTCGCCTTTGTGGTCGCCCGATATGATGATAAGGAACAGTTGGAATTTTGGGCGCGGAAGACGGCCCTTTTCGGAACGAAATACATGAAATAAAAAGCGGCCCCTCGGGGCCGCTTTACTTTTGGTTATCTCGCCGGGAGGGTTATCCTATCTCCCGCTCCAGAAACAAGGGAATGGTCCTTTTGCGCTCCGGTTTGACGGACGGCTCCTTGAAGGCGGCCTTCAGGTCTGTTTTGGGCGCCATGAAGATGCTGTTGCAGCTCTGGCATTCCCAATGGCTGCCATGGGGCTGCAGGTGTACGAGCAGGCCTTCGCGGTCATAGCAAAGCTGGCAAAAGGGCCCTTTGCGTTCGTCTTCCTCGGCCAGCCAATACTTCTGGCCGTCGTATTCGACCCGTTCGGCCAGGTCGAGCACTTCCGCCACCTCGTTGAGCTGCTCCTTGAGGATCTGGTTTTCCTCGCAGACCGCGAGAAATTCTTCCTGCAGGCTTTTCAGGAGAATTTTTCCTTCCTCCAATCTGTTGTTTTCGAACAGATCCAAGGCCCGTTTGAAGCCGGTTGCATGAAAGACGTCCGCCATGAGGCCTACCTCGTTTTTAGTACTGGTTCCTCCCTTTTATCGACAGCCTGCCAAGAGGACTTTAGGTTTTTGTGCAAGAAAAGGTATATGCCCCTTCAATGCCCTCACTCCCTACACGGCGCATAGACCACATATCCTCTTGGAGGTGCGTATATTTCCACGTGTCCGAATCCGTCGGCATGTTGAACGTTTGGTTTGCCGATATCCCCCTCGCTCCACCATGCCTTCGGTTCGTAGCAGGCGCCGGGTCGGCTCGCATGAACACGGGCGCCGCGCCATTTTCCGCCGTTGTTGTTCATTGCCAGGATCAGCCCGGGCTGTGTTTCATGCCCCAGGCGTTCCATTGCATAAAAATCCCGGTCCGCCCACAGTGTTCTCGTTTGGCCGCCGGCGTATTGTTCGTGGGCCGCGACAAGGGCGGCGATACCGTTGGGTCTGTCCGGTCGGGCCAGCCCGTAGGTGAAGTAATCTTTCCAGTATACGCACGGCATGCCTTCATGGGTGAGGATGACCGCATAGGCCATGAGCTTGCCGCTGACGATTTCGTCTCCGCCGTCACCGCCTCGGAAATCGTGGTTGTCCACGAAGGTGACCGCATTCCAGGGGCGGGAGCGCATGAGGCAGGCCGAATCCAGCAATTCCCGCATGTCAAAGCCGTATTCGTCGCACATCCGCTTGAGCTTGTAGCGCAGGGGAAAGTCGAATGCATCGATCTCATTGTCGTTCCAGTTGTTGACCTCGTGCAGCCAGTCGACGATTTCGCGTTCCGAACTCCAGTGCTCGGCAACGCCATAGGGACGGATTTCCCGCTCTTTTCGCTGGTAGCGGTATTCCTGTATGGCCGGAATGATCCAAGAACCGTAGCCCTTCACGAAGTCATAGCGGAAACCGTCGAATCCGATGTCTTCGACAAGGAATCGGCAGAAGGCGAGGATTTCGCGGAAGACATCCGGATGCCGATGGCTCAGGTCGGGCATGTCCGAAAAGGTCATGTCGTCATAGGTTTCATAGCGGCATGGATGAAAATGGTCGGTCGTGCGTTTGAATTTTCCGCTTTTTGGGTTGAACAGGGTCCAACGCTGTTTCCCGTCAATGGGGTTGGTTTCCTGTGCGTCCGCACCGTTGCAGTGGTTGATGACGAGATCCGCCAGTGTTTGCAGGCCGTGGGTGTGGGCCTTTTGTATGAGGCTCTCCAGTTCCTTGCGTCGGCCGAACCACGTGGCTTCCGATCCCTTTTGGTTGAAGTCGCCGAGGTCGTAGAAATCATAAGGGTCATAGCCCATGGACGGGCCGAACAAGTTGGCGGATTTGCTGGCGGGCGGGAGCCAGAGGTGGGTGAATCCGGTCTGGGCCAAATTTGGTACATGGTTTTCAATTTCCCGCCACCATTGGTATTCCCGTTGTTCCTCTTTGGGACAGTTCCAGTAGAAGCACTGCAGCATGACGCCCATGGCGCACCTCCTTGGTGGAAATATTCGAAGCCGGTGTTTTTTTGATAACAGGCTCCATATAGCATGGTGAGTATGGGGCTGCCAGAGTTGTGGGGGAGGTGAGCCGTTATAATTTGCGGAACGTCCGTGTTCCTGTTGAGCGGAGAAGGGGAAAAGAAAAGGCTCGAAGAAATATTTCTTCGAGCCTTGTGATGACTGTGGTAGCGGGGGCAGGATTTGAACCTACGACCTTCGGGTTATGAGCCCGACGAGCTACCATACTGCTCCACCCCGCGTCACGTGAGAAGGAGTTTCTATGTGGTTTGCCGCTGGGTGTCAACCTCTATTTACAAGTTTTCCAAAATTCCGTATCCCTATCCACCTATGACAAACACCAGCAAGTTCTCCATGGTTTTTCCCGTCTACAATGAACAGGAAAACCTCGAAATACTCTTTTCCCAGGCCAAGACTGCGGCCGATTCCACCGGGCGACCGTGGGAAGCCGTTTTCGTCGATGACTGCAGTTCGGACAACAGTCTGGAGGTCATCCGCAAGCTGGCCGCGCAGCACTCTGAAGTGCGCTATGTGGCCTTTGCCGAAAACCGGGGGCAGTCCGTTGCCTTTTGTGCGGGATTCGATGCCGCGCAGTCTGACATCATCGTGACCATGGACGCAGACCTGCAGAATGATCCCGCAGACATACCGGCCATGCTGGACGCCTTCGGCAACGGCTGCGACATGGTGGTCGGCTGGCGCGCCAAGCGCAGGGACACCTTCTGGAAGCGTATTGCTTCCAAGGTGGGCAACACGGTGCGCAACTGGTTCACGGACGACGGTATTCATGACACGGGTTGTTCCCTCAAGGTCATGCGCCGGGACATGCTCGTGAACATTCCCCGTTTTAAGAACATGCACCGGTTTTTCCCCATCCTCATGAAGATGCAGGGAGCGGTCATCAACGAGGTGGTCGTCAATCACCGGGAGCGCCATGCCGGGGTTTCCAAGTACGGCAACTGGCAGCGGGCCAAGCAGAGTCTTTACGACCTGATCGGCGTGCGCTGGCTCATGGCGCGCCACGTTTCCTATTCGGTCAAGGAAAGGAAATAAGGCCTGCCATGGCTTTTCCCCGGTTCTGGTGGCTGCTTGCGCTTGCGACGCTGGGGCAGGGGGCCGCATTTGCCGCCTGGGGGATTGCCCGCAGGCGGGGCGGAGACACGCCCGAAATACGGCGGGGCTGGACGGTCTGCTTTTGGACGGGAGCCTGCGCCGGATTGGCCTATGGAGTCCTTCAGCGGGATCCCGTCTTCGCTGCCGGGCAGTTTTTTGCCGTCATCATCATGATAACCTATTTTCGGAACAGAGCAGAATGAATAACAACGGCGATATCAGCCGGAAAGGTTTCAAGTCCGTTTTCAAGGGATTGCTCATGCTGGCCGTGCTCGGTGCGGCCGTTTACGCTGCGCGCCACTTCGGGCTCGACGACATGCTCAGGAACACCAAGTGGTTCGATGAACATGTCCTGGGGTCCGGCCCCATGTCCATCCTTATCTATGTCGGGGTGGTTGCGCTTCTCTCCGCCCTTGGGCTTCCCCGTCAGCTTCTGGCCTTTCTGGGCGGATATGCCTTCGGTGTGGTGAACGGTTCCATCCTGTCCTCGGTGGGATGTGGGCTGGGGTGCTGGCTGGCGGCCGGATACGCGCGCCTGTTCGGTCGTGAAATGATTTCCCGCCGTTTTGGCAAGCGAGCCGAGAAGATAGATGCATTCCTGCGCAGCCAGCCGTTCAACATGGCGCTGGCCATCCGGCTTTTTCCCCTGGGAAGCAATCTTATTACCAATCTGGCCGCTGGCATGAGCAGCATTTCGCTGCTTCCCTTCGTGCTCGGATCGACCATCGGGTATATCCCCCAGAATGTCGTCTTCGCCCTGTTCGGCGGCGGCCTCAATGCGGAATCCGGGACAGGGGTTGTCCTGTCCGTGGGCGGCAGCGTCGTGTTGTTCGTGGCTGCGGGCTGGCTGGGGATGTTGACCTACCGCCGTTACCGCAAGGAAGCTTCCGGCGTGGTCGAGGGCGATTAATCCCTTTTCCCAGGGGAAGGTAGCAGCGGTTCCACCACATAGGTCCAGAGCAGCCAGGATATGGCTGCGGCGGCAACGCCGAAGAGCCATCCCGCGGCAACATCCAGAGGGTAGTGTTTTCCCAGATAGACGCGGGAATAGCCCACCAGAAGCGGCAGCAGGAGCGGCCATTTTTTCAGGCCGGGCCAGAAGATCATGGCCAGCAGGGCTATGCACATGGTGTTGGCCGCATGGGCCGAGGGATAGGATGTTCCGCGTTCCTTGGTGGGAACGAAGTCTGCGGGGCGCTGGGCCCAGTGCCCGTCTTCCTGGTAATGGACCAGGGGCAGGGCGTTAAGCGGCCGGACTCGGTGGATGGTTTTCTTGACCACATTGGTCCCGAGGTCGGCAATGCCGACTCCAGCCAGCAGGACCAGCACAAGAATGATCTGACGTTTGCCCAGCTTGCGCCATGTCCAGACAAGCAGCGGAACCAGTAGGGCATAGAGAATGAACGGGTTGGAGAGCACCGGCATCAGTGCATCGAAAAACGGGTTTTTCCATTGCTGGTTGATGAGGCTCAGCAGATAGGCGTCGAGTGCCGGTGTCTTGAAAAACATAATTTCTCCATTGCGTTTTTTCGTCTCATACAGTGCTTTTCCCCACCGGGCAATGCTTGCGGACTTGATAAAGATTGAAAAATGATTCAAACGGTTATCAGGTATTTTTATGAATGAAACTGAGAGGAAAGCCCGCATCGCCCTGGTCATGCCGCGCCTGAGCCGTTACGGGGGCGCCGAAGGGTTTGCTTGGCGTCTTGCCGGTGCGCTTGCCGAGGCCGGGTATGATGTGGATTTTGTCTGTGCCCGCTGTGAGGTGGAGCCGCCTGCCGGTGTTCGTCCCGTGGTCGTGGGCCGGTACGGGGGCACGCGTGTCTTGAAGGTGCTCTGGTTCGCCTGGGCCTCGGACAGGATCTGCCGCAAAAACGGGTACGACCTGGTGTTCGGCCTGGGCAATACCGTACAACAGGATATCCTGCGCATCGGCGGCTGCCCCATCCGAACGTTCAATTCTCTTTCCCTCCGCGCCTGGCCCAAAGGTTTTTCCCGCTTCTTCAAGGCCTTCCGCAGGAAGATTTCCCCGGCCTCCAACGCCATCGCCCGTATAGATGCCCTGCGTATGGAGCAGAAGCCTCTGGTGGTGGCCGTCTCCCATTTCGTGCGTGACCTCATTGTGCGGCAGTATCCGGAACTGAGTCCTGAAGCCGTTCGGGTCATTTACAACAAGCCCGATCTGGAACGTTTTTCCCCACCCGACGCTGGGGAACGGCAGCGCCTTCGCGCGCAGGCGGGGCTGGAGCCGGATGATATTCTCATCACCACTGCGGGCACCAATTTCATGCTCAAGGGCATCCGCCCGCTGCTCTTTGCGCTGGCGTCTTTGCCTCCCCGGTTCAAACTGCATGTGGCCGGCGGGAGAAATCCCAAGGCCTTCCTGGCTTTGGCCAGGAAGCTGGGCGTCGCCGACCGTGTCCGTTTTCTGGGCAAGGTGGACGATATGCCGTCCTTTTATCGCACCGGTGATATCTTTATCCTGGCCTCCTTTTTCGATGCCTGCTCCAACGCCGTGCTCGAAGCCCTGGCCTGTGGCTGCAAGGTGCTTTCCAGCGGCATGAACGGCAGCGCCTATTTTTTACCGGAACGCTGGGTGTTTCCCGACCCCGGGGATGTGGAGGCCATTGTCGCCCATATCAAAAACGCAGCCCAGGAGTCGGCCCCTGAGCCGTTTGTCTGGCCCGATGAAATCGATTCGGGACTGGAGCCCTATCTCGTCCTTATCGAGGACCGCCTGAAAAGCGTGCAGGCAGAGTAGGGCAAATGGCGCGTTCCATTCTTTTCCTCACCTCTTCGGATACGTCCTCCCAAAGCCTTCGATTTCGTGTGGACCCACTTGTCTCATTTGGGGAGAAGCGGGGACTGAACGTGCGGCGGGTGGTGATTCCCGACAATTTCATGAACCGTTTGGCCTTTTTCCGATTTCTTCCCATGGCGGACATCTGCGTCTTGCACCGGGAGTTGCTGGCCGGTCGGGAATTGGCATGCCTTCGAAAAAAGTATCCTGTGCTGGCCTATGATTTCGACTGCGCCGTCTGGACGCTTCCTGCTTCGGAGCTGGACAGGCCCGGTGGCATGCAGCGGGCCGCGAAAAGGGCGGAGCGCTTTGGGCGGCAGTGCTCGATGGCGGATATCTGCATTGCCGGCAATATTTTTCTGGCCAGGAAGGCCGACGAGTTCAGCAGGCAGGTCAGCGTCCTCCCAACGGGGGTGGATACGGACGTTTATCTGCCCAGGCTGGCCACTGATGCGTCACGACCGCTGCATGTGGGGTGGGTCGGTTCAGCGGCAGCCATGGACAACGTGCGTGCGGTTTTGGGACGGCTGCAGAGCCTTGGAGGTCTTATTCAGTTTCAGGTTGTTTCCGACCAGCCCTATGCCGGACCATGCCAGGAATATGTCTTCTGGGAAAAACGGGAGCCTGCGCGGGCGGTGGGGCAGCTGCACGGCATGGACATAGGATTGTTGCCGTTGCCTGGAGATGAACATTCACAGGGTGATTGCGGGCTTACATTGCTGCAATTCATGTCCTGCGCCATGCCGCCTGTGGTTTCGTCCGTGGGCGTCTGTCGTGAAATCATCGACCATGGCATTGACGGTTTTCTGGTGGATGATCCCAATGAATGGGAGAAATACGTTATGCATCTTGTTGACGATCCCTCCCTGCGGGGGCGGATCGGCGAGGCGGGCCGGGAAAAATTATGTTCCAGGTATGATGTCGCGTCGATTGCGGAGCTATTATGGGAAGTTCTGGATGTTTAAAAGGCCGCCCTCTTGAGCGGCCTTTTTTATTGGTTGAGCAATTTGCGGAAGTAGGGGATGGTTTTTCCCAGGCCCTCTTCCAGTTGCACCTTGGGCTCCCAGCCGATAACGGACTTTGCCGTGGAGATATTCGGCTGCCGCTGCATGGGGTCATTTTCCGGCAGGGGCTTGAAGACGATCTTCGACTTTGAACCGATCAGCCGAATGACGGTTTCAGCCAGTTCCAATATGGTGAATTCATTGGGGTTTCCAAGGTTCATGGGGCCGGTGAAGTCGTCGGCGGTGTCCATGAGCCGCATAAGGCCTTCCACCAGATCGTCCACATAGCAGAAGCTTCTTGTCTGTTCGCCTTTTCCATAGACCGTGATGTCCTCGCCCCGGAGCGCCTGGATAATGAAGTTGGATACCACACGGCCGTCGTTCATGGCCATTCGCGGCCCATATGTGTTGAATATCCGCGCCACTTTGATGCGCAGCTTGTGCTGGCGGTGGTAGTCGAAGAACAGGGTTTCCGCGCAGCGTTTCCCCTCATCATAGCAGGCCCTTGGGCCGATGGGGTTCACGTTGCCCCAGTACGTTTCGACCTGGGGGTGGACTTCGGGGTCTCCATAGACCTCCGAGGTGGATGCCTGCAGGATTTTGGCCTTCACCCGTTTGGCCAGGCCGAGCATGTTGATGGCTCCATGGACCGAGGTCTTGGTGGTCTGCACCGGGTCGAACTGGTAGTGGATGGGGGACGCCGGACAGGCCAGGTTGAATATTTCATCCGCTTCCACATAGAGCGGGAAGGTGACGTCATGCCGCAGTATTTCGAACCTGGGGTTGTCATGCAGATGATAGATGTTTGCCTTGTTCCCGGTAAAGAAATTGTCCACGCACAGCACTTCGTCTCCCCTTGCGAGCAGACGGTCACAGAGATGCGATCCCAGGAATCCGCCGCCGCCGGTGACGAGAATAGTCTTGGTTTTCATACGCTTGGTTATGCAGCAAGCTGCATTATGCGTCAACAGGTTGATGGCGTTGTTGTTGATGCGTGTTTCGCATTTTAATGCATACCATGCTGTGAATTTAGCAGCTATGGGGACAATGTTCTGTTTCTTTGGTGGAAATATTTGTGGAAAGTTGTTTTTATGGATTGAATTTATTGACGATAAAATATGCAGTATATTCTTTCAGTGTTCCCGGGCATGCCATAATTCGGTCGAACCTCGGTTTTGTCCTGTGTACGGAAGATTGATAGGGGAGGCATGAATGGCAATCCTGAAAACAGGGATAGCCATATCATGGGGAGAGCAAGGAGAACGCATGTCGCCCACTGAATTGAAAGTGCTCGTTGTTGACGATTCCCAGGCCAATCTGGTCTTGATGGATCATCTCATTTCGCAGGAGGATTGCGTCGTTTATCAGGCCCGGAATGGACTTGAAGCGATTGAGCTTGTCAAACGCCATCAATTCGCCTTGATTCTTCTGGATATCCAGATGCCCGAACTCAATGGCTATGAAACGGCCTTGGCCATCAAGGATCTGGATAACGGCAGGCATGTCCCCATCATATTCATTACAGCTATTTTTCAGGACCAGGATAATGTCAAGCAGGGCTATGCCTCCGGAGCGGTCGACTACCTGTTTCGTCCCGTTGATGTGCAGACGCTCAAAAGCAAGGTTCAGATTTTTCTGCAGATGCATCAGCAGAAGGTCTTGCTGCAGCGGGAAATCGAGGAACGCACCCGGGCCCAGCAGGCGCTCCGGGAAGCCGAGGAAAAGTACCGAAGCATTTTCGAGCGTGCCGTGGAAGGGATATTCCAGTGCACGGTTGATGGCACCTTTCTCGAGGCCAATCCGGCCCTGTTGCATATCCTCGGTTACGAGTCCGTGGGGCAAGTGGTGGGCATTCCCGGGATCTCGAACATGATCATGTTCGACGGCGAGCAGCGTCAGCGCTATCTGAGCAATTTGCGCCGCGACGGATATGTTTCCAATTACGAGTACAAGGGCCGCAAACGCAACGGCGAAATCGTCTGGCTTTCCGAAAGTTCCCGGCTTGTTGAAGCCGCCGACGGAACGGAGATCGTGGAAGGGGTGGTGGAAGACATCACCCGTCGCAAGCGGCAGGAACAGGAATTGCGCCATTTGGCCACCATGGACAGCCTGACGGGCGTACCCAACCGGCATGTCTTTTTCGACAGGCTGGAGCATGCCGTGGAGTCGGCCAAGCGTTATGGAACGTTGCTGGCCGTGTTGTTTGTGGATCTCGACGAATTTAAGAAGGTAAACGATACCTATGGCCACAGCGCGGGCGACAAGCTGCTGCAGGCCGTGGCCGAACGCTGCCAGAAGCGGGTGCGCGCCGCCGATACCTTTGCCCGCATAGGAGGTGACGAGTTCGGCGTGCTTCTCGAGCGGGTGGAGGACGTGGACAATGTTTCCAGCGTGGCTCGGGAAATCCTGGATGCCGTGGGCAAGCCCTTTGCGGTGGACGATATGGAAATGGCCGTGGGGGCCACCATAGGCATCAGCCTGTACCCACAAGATGGTGAGGATGCTGTCAGCCTGCTGGCCAAGGCGGATTCGGCCATGTATTCATCCAAGAATAAGGGGCGGGAAAAATTCGCCTTTCATTCGTCCATATTACAGTAGTTGTTTTTTTGATCTTCAGAAAAAAGGGAAGCCCTTGGGGGCTTCCCTTTTTTGTTTAGAATGCGTCGTAGAGAATGTGCAGTCCGGCGGAGGCGATATCCTTGCAGCCGGTGAGCACCATGGACTGTTTGAGCTGGGCCATGATGGTTCCCAGGTACTTGACCACGCCGTCGCGGCCGCCTCCTATGGCTGCGTAGCAGAAGGGGCGGCCGATAAGCACACAGTCCGCCCCCAGGGCGACCATCTTGAGCACGTCAAAACCGTCGCGCACTCCGCCGTCCACCATGATGATGGCGCTGCCCTTGACCTCCTCGGCTACGTCGGTGAGCACTTCTGCCGTGCCCGGGGTGTGGTCCAGGACTCGTCCTCCGTGGTTGGAGATGACAATGGCGTCCGCTCCGGCCTCAGCGGCCCTGACAGCCTCTCTGGGATCCATGATGCCCTTGAGAATGAACTTGAGGCCCCGGTCATGAACCATGTCCGCCACTTCCTTGAGCTGCGCCGGGCTTTTGGGGGAGACCGGGCGGCCCATGAGGCGCAGGGTGATGAGTCCCGCCGCGTCGATGTCCATGCCTAGCACGGAGCATCCGGTCTTGGCGGCCATGTCGAGTTTCTCCTCGAATTCTCCGCCTTCCCAGGGCTTGATGAACGGAATGCCGTGGCCTTCGAATTTGGTAATGCCGTCAAAGGCGCTCTTGTAAATGAATTCGGGTACTCCGTCGCCCGTACAGCCGATGACGCCCGCGTCCTTGCAGCCGCCCAGGATCGCATCCACGTAATCCTGTTCCTCCATGCCGCCGCCCATGTTGAAGGAGACGCCGCCGATGGGGGCTGCCATGACGGGCATGGCCAGGTCCAACCCCAGCACATTAGAGGACGGATCGGGGTCGGTCACGTCGTGCAGGAGCCGCATGTTCAGAGTGACTTCCCGAAGGGCCGAGACGTTTCTCTTGAAGGCGTTGCCGGTGTTGATGCCGCCCATGCCGGGCACCTCGCCCGCGCAGGCCTTGCCGTCACAGACCGGACAGACCCGACAGAATCCCTTCATCAGTTTTCGTGCGTTGTCGCGAATTTCCTTCATGATTCTTTCCTCCGATGGTTAGAACAGGCTCCAGAGCATTTTGGAACCGACAATGAGCAAGAGAATGGCGAATATCCTTTTCAGCCGGTGTACGGGCAGGCTGTGAGCCAGCCGGACTCCCAGGGGGGCGGTCAGCATGCTCATGGAAACGATGCCCAGCAGGGCGGGCAGGTACACGTATCCCAGTGACCAGTCCGGCAGGTTGGCGGCGCTCCAGCCCGTGGTGATGAATCCCGCGGTGCCGGACAAGGCGATGGGCAGCCCTATGGCGGCCGCCGTCCCGATGGCCGTATGGATGGGGATGTTGCACCAGGCCATGAACGGCACGGAAAGCGTGCCGCCGCCGATGCCCACCAGGGCCGAGAACACGCCGATGCCGTTGCCCACGCCGAACATGGGCAGGGGGCCGGGGACGGTGCGGTTCGGCTTGGGCTTTTTGCCGGTGATCATCTGGTAGGCCACGAAGTAGAGGAAGACGCCGAAGAAGCCCTTGAGAAAGTTGGTGGGCAGGGCCGAGGCAATGCAGCTTCCCAGGAAGGTGCCGGTGAGGATGCCCAGGAATATCTTGCGGAAGATGTCCCAGCGCACGGCGCCTCTCTTGTTGTGGGCCAGGCAGCTGGAGATGGAGGTGAAGATGATGCTGGCCAGGGACGTGCCCAGTGCCAGGTGCATCATGACTTCGTGGGGAATCCCCTGGGCCGTGAAGCAGAAATAGAGGATGGGCACGATGACCAGTCCGCCGCCTATGCCGAGCAGGCCCGCCAGTATGCCCGCCAGTATGCCCATGAGCATGTAGGTCAGGAAAATCGTCAGCATGGTTCTTGTTCTCCTTCTGGGTGGAGGGCAATGCTCTCCATGTTTTTGATGTGGTTGGTCATGGTGAAGTAGGCCCCCAGCGGATTGCGGTTTTCCAGGGCTTCGATGATCTGCAGATGCCCCTCCACGGACGCTCCCTTGCGGCGGCCGGGGCGCATGAATTCGGACCGGGTGTCTTCGAGCAGGGTCTTGATAGTGTCCATGACCTTGAGCACTACCCCGTTTCCTGCCGCCTCGGCCAGCGTTTGATGAAAGAGTGCGTCGAGTTGTGCATCTGTTTCGCCAGCCGCTGCGGCGCGCCCCTGGTCCAAAACAATGGCTTTGAGTCGGTTCAGGGCGTCCGGGCTAATGCGTTCCGCTGCCAGGGACGCGATCTGCGGTTCCAGCAGCATGCGCAGTTCGAATATTTCGCGGATGCGTTGCTTCTGGGTCTGGATGGCCTCGGCCAGGTGGTCGCTCAGTTCGGTCTGGTCCGTGCTGCGGACATAGGTGCCGTCGCCCAGCCTGCTTTCCAGGATTCCTTTTTCCGCCAGGGCGCGGATGGCTTCCCGTACGCAGTTTCGAGAAACCGAGAACGTTTGCGCAAGACTCCTTTCCGGGGGGATTCGGTCCCCGGTGGAGAATTCGCCGTTTTCGATCATGCTTTTGATCCGGTCCACGATGACCTGATATTGATGTCGGGGCATTGGTACTACCTTTGTCGTTTTGCTTGAATTGGTCTGACCAATATTCCGTCTCAGCAGTAAATGCAAGGGGAAAACTGGTCAGCAGGCTGGGAATGGTTACATGATTAAGAACGGAAGGCGTGCTTCCGATCTTGGCGAGCAGTTGCAAAAGTATTGGGACTCGGTGTAGAAAATACCGATTTCAAGAGAGGTTATATCATGCATGAAACGAGTTTGGGCGGAACGCTTCGGGATTACCTGACCGGCGAGGAGGTGGAGGATACCACCTTCGAGGAGTTTCGCCAGGCATTGGCAAGGCTGCTGGTGGAGGAAAAAGGGTACCCCAAGGAGCGGATTCATCCCAAGGTCATGCTCACCTATGCGGTGGAAGGCCAGGAATTTGAACGGGCTCTGGATTTCGTGGTTTATGGCCCGGACGACAAGCCCATGCTCCTCATTTTATTCTGCATTGGCAGCGTGAGTTCCTATGTGCGGGAAACTCTCTGTGCGGCGAAATTACTGGATGGTGGTCCTGTGCCACTGGCTCTTACAACGGACACCAATGACGCGGTATTGCTGGAAGTCAAATCCGGAGAAAGCCTTCGGCAAGGCATGGCCGCCGTTCTAGAGTGGAGCGAGCTGCTAACCCTGGCCGAGCAGACTGCTGTTCCTGAACTGACTCTGGAACAGCGCGACAAGCTGACCCGTATCTTCCATGCGTACAGCGGCTTTTTGTTCAGCTGTTGTAATGGAGCCTGTCCAGCGGCCGGACCAAAGAAGGAGTGAGTCAGCCTTCGGACTGGAGGGAGATGCAGTCGCCGGGGCAGCAGGTCATGGCATCCCGGATGTCCTCTTCATCGGCTTTGTCCGTAATGAGAAACGGTCGGTCGCTCAGATCGTCCCAGCCGAAGATGTCCGGGTTCAACTCGATACAGCCCCTGCAACCGTTGCAGGCCATCGGTTCCAGGCTTACTTCCCGTAATTGCGTGGTCTTTGTGTTGTTCATATTTTGATAATAATAACTGTTGTTCAACAAGGCAAGCCGGGAGTGAGTTTTGGGAACAGGCGAGGATATTTTTGATTTCTTGAATCGATCCAAATGGTTGTCTGTAGCTGGGCCAGCGGCGATCTCCTTTCTTGCCGCCGGGGAATACAATGAAAACTACCTGGTTCATTCAAGCCAGGGGCAGTTTGTTTTTCGTATCAATCATGGCAGCCAGCTCGGACTGGACAACCAGATCCAATATGAATTTCAGGTTCTCGAGGCGGTCTACGGTTCGGGCGTGACCCCCCGGCCCCTGTACTGGTTGCTGGATCCGGAACAGGAAAGTCTCGGCGACGGCGTCATGCTCATGGAGTTCCTACCGGGCCGTCCGCTGGACTATGATCGGGATGCCGACGAGGCGGCCCGCATATTCGCCCGAGTCCATTCCCAGCCCGAGGATGCCCGGTTGCTGGTGCAGCGAAATCCGGTCCTGGACATCGCCCGGGAGAGCCGCGTGCTGATTGATCGTTATGCCTTGGACCATCCCCTGGAGAATCGGCGTTCCCTGTTGCTGGAATATCATGATCGTGTTCTGGGCTGGGGAGAGGAGGCCGAACGACTTTTTGCCGGGGAGCCTCTGGTGATCGTCAATACCGAGGTCAATTCCCACAATTTTCTTATAGATGACTCGGGGCCAGACAAGCGGGGGTATCTTGTCGATTGGGAAAAAGCCGTGGTTTCCTGCCGGTATCAGGATCTCGGTCATTTTCTGGTGCCCACCACGACACTCTGGAAGAGCGACAGACGATACTCCCAGCAGGAGAAAAAGGCCTTTCTCGAACAGTATCTGAGCGAGACTGGACTGGAATGTTGCATTGAGGAAATGGCTTATAAAACCGATATATTGGAGAATACAATACTCTTGCGGGCAATGGCCTGGTGCTTTATGGCTTTTTACGAGTACACTCGGGAAGACCGCGTTTTGAAGAACGAGTATACTTTCAAGAAAATAACGCAATACCTCAACGAGATGGAATGTTTTTTCGCGTAGACGGCCTGGTGAAATCCTTTGGGAGAGAAACGATTCTGGACCACATCGGTTTCGAGGTGGACCGTGGCGAGATCGTCTCCCTCATCGGGCCAAGCGGTGTGGGCAAGACCACCCTCCTGAACATCATCGCCGGACTGGAGAAGCCTGACTCCGGCTCCCTGCATTTCAGCGTGCCGCCCAGCAGGGAACATCCCGTGATCATGGTCTTTCAGGATTATGTCCTATTTCCCAACCTGACCGTTTTCGAGAATGTGGCCTTCGGCCTCCGGGTCCGCAAGATTTCGGGGAGTGATGTCCGAAAGCGGGTCATGGAGATTCTGTCCTATTTCCAATTGGCCGAAAAACAGGGCCTGTATCCCAACCAGCTTTCCGCCGGGCAGCGCCAGCGGGTGGCCATTGCCAGGGCCATGGTGGTCAATCCCGCCATGCTGCTTCTGGACGAGCCTTTTGCCAACCTGGACCGCAACCTCAAGATGCAGACGGCCGAATTCATCCGCGACACGCAAAAGGAATTCGGGGTGACCACCATCAGCGTGACGCATGACCTGGAAGAGGCCTTTGTCATGTCCGACCGTATCGGGCTGATCCTGGAAGGCCGACTGGTGCAGTACGACACGGCCGCAGAGGTCTATGGCAATCCCGCCACCATGGAGGCCGCCCGGTTCATGGGGCCCATGAATGTGGTTCGGTCCCGCCTGGTTGATCCCTCGCGGGCGGAATGTTTGCCAGACGAAGAGTTGTACCTCCGGCCCGAGGCCATGACTATGGTCAAGGAAGAGGGCGCTCCCGGTGTGGTGGTGGAGTCCTCGTTTGCCGGGCATTACACCAAATACCGGGTCCGGCTGGGAGAGGACGAGGTGGTGATCTTCGACAGGCAGGATGGGATCCGGCCCGGAGACAGGGTCCATGTCCGGCTGGCGGAGAATGCGGAGAACGGAGAGGGCTAGCATGAAACGGGTTTTGCCTTTCATCCTTTTGCTTTTGATGGTCGCCTGTTCCGATTCGGGCCCCGCGGAAAGGGACGATTGGCTGGCCAGGACCTATTCCGATATCGAGGACGCCGCCCGGGGAACCTCGGTCAGATTCGCCATGCCCGGGTCGTTTCCGTATGCCGACGTCTGGGTGGACAACTACGTGATTCCGTCCATGAAGCGTCAGTATGACATCTCGGTCGTTCGCGTGCCCATGCCCCCCGGGGAGTTGTCCCGCAGGCTTATTGATGAACGCAACCTGGGGAGGGAACCCGGAAGCGTGGATCTGGCCTGGATCAGGGGAGAGGATTTCAAACGGCTTCGGCAGGCAGGGGCTTTTTTCGGACCCATCGCGTCCCGGCTGCCCAATTTTCGAAAATACGTGAACCGGGAACTCGCCGCCGTGGACTTCGGGTTTGCCAACGACGGCTATGAAGTGCCGCTGGGCAAGGAACAGTTCGTGTTCGTTTATGACAGCGCACGGCTGGAGGATGTCCCCGGAACATTCGCCGAACTTCGCGAGTGGGTCAGGCGGAATCCCGGAAAGTTCACCTATCCGAGGCCACCCGATCCCGTTGGGTCGGCCTTTGTGCGTCAGCTGTTCAACGCCCTGGGCGGTGAGGGCAATGCGTTCTGCCGAGGATTCGACCGCGAGCAGTTCCTGAAGCATTCACCGGCTGTCTGGGAATATTTGAACGACATAAAACCGTTTCTCTGGCGGCAGGGCCGTGTCTATCCCGAAGGGGACGACCTAATGGAGCGGCTGTTCGTGGGGGGCGAAGTGTTCCTGAACATGACCTCGCAACCCCTTCGTGTGCGCAGTCGGGTGCTGGACGGTATCTATCCTCACTCGGTCCGTTCCTTTGCCATGCGCGACGGATCGCTGTTCAGCCTTCATTTCATGGCCGTTCCCTTCAATGCGTCCAACAAACCCGGGGCGCTGGTGCTGGCCAATTTTCTGATGTCGCCAGCGGCGCAGTATTCCAAGTTCGATCCCGACAACTGGGGTGATTATCCGGCCATCGACGTTTCCAGGCTGCCCGAAAGCATCCGGGAGAAATTCGCCGCCGTGTACCTGGGAAGATCCGTGGCGTCCCCGCACGAATTGGCCGTGGCCGCCGTGCCGGAAATTCCGGCCGAATACGGGGTCGCCCTGGACAAAGGATGGAAGGAACATGTCGCCCCTTAGGCAGCCGTCCTTGCCTACGCTGGTGAAGCTCTCGCCGTTATTGGCTCCCTTTGTGGCGCTTTTTCTGGGCGGTCTGGCCCTGGCCGTGGCCCAGTCCCTGGGGTTTTGGTTGCCTCTTCCCTACGAAGGCGGGCCTTTTGACGCCTATGCCCGGCTGCTCGATCCGTATCTGTTGCGTTCCGCCGGCCTGTCCCTGTATGTTGCCCTGGTCTCGGCCCTGTTTTCCGTGGCCGTCGGTTCGGTGCTGGCCTATGCAATATGGCGTTTGCCCCGGGCCCTGGAGCGCGCGGCAGTGGTCTACAAGGTCCCGCTCATTCTGCCGCCCATTGCCGTGGGATTCATCGTGCTCGTCTTCTGGAGCAACTCGGGTGTCATCAGCTCCGTGGGGTTCCATCTCGGACTGGTGGAACGTCCGGCCGATTTTCCGTCGGTGCTTTACGGGGGCTGCGGACTGGGCATGATTCTGGCCTATGTCTACAAGCAGGTGCCGTTCATGGTCATCCTGGGATACGCCGTGCTCAAGCGGGTCAGCCCGCAGCTGGTGGTCACGGCCAGGATGCTCGGGGCAGGGGAGGCATACACTTTTTTCCGCGTGGTGCTGCCGCATCTCGCCAAGGTCATGCACGTGGCCTTTATTATCCTGTTTTTATATGATTTCGGTGCATTCGACATACCTTTCCTGCTCGGAGAGAGCTCGCCCGGCATGCTCAGTGTGGAGGTCTTCAACCTCTACTTTCGGAGAGATCTTTCCAACCGGCCCACGGCAATGGCCATGCTGGTGTGCATGTTTCTGTTTTCGCTTCTTTTTATCGTGCTGTATACCAAGCTGGCCTCGCGCCTGGAAAACAGGGAGCGCAAGCTGTGATACCCCGCCTGTTTTACGCGTTCATTGCATTTGTGTCCCTGTTCCCGCTGGTGGTGATGGTGGGGTATGCGCTGGCTCCTGGGTGGACCTTCCCGGACCTGATTCCACAGCCCGTGGATGGCCGAGCCCTGGAGTATCTTCTGTCCCAGGCCGGTCCCGTGGCTCGGCACATGGGGGCTTCCGTGCTGTATTCTTTGCTCACCGTGTTGCTGACGCTGCTGTTTTGCCTTTCCCCGGCGCATCATTTCGCCCGCTGCGAATTTCGCGGCAAGGTGCTGCTGGAAGGGCTGCTGCTGGCTCCGGCCCTGGTGCCTGCCATGACCTTTTCCATGGGCGTGCATACCATGTTCATCCATCTGGGACTGGCCGACTCCTTTGTCGGGGTGGTGCTGGTGCTCTCCACATTCAGTTATCCCTACATGCTGCGGGCGCTCATTGCCGGGTTTCAGGCCGTGGGGCCGGAATACGAGCAGTGCGCCCGGAATCTCGGGGCCGGTTTCATGACCCGGCTGGTGCGCATTGAACTGCCGCTGTTGGTTCCCTCCATGGTGGCCGGCGGCTCCGTTGTCTTCCTGGTGGCCTTTTCCGAATATTTTTTGGTTTTCCTTATCGGCGGCGGCGCCGTGGATTCCTTTACCGGCTACCTGTTTCCGTACCTGGCCTCGTCGGACAGGAGCATGGGGGCCTTGCTCACGCTTCTGTTTCTGATCGTGCCCGTCGGGCTGTTCGTATTCATCGAACTGGCCGTATCCCGGGTCTACCGCAGGCGAGGTCTGTATTAGGCAACAAAAAAGGGGAAGCCTTTCGGCCTCCCCTGAAATGTCTTGCTGAATCCGGGCGCTAGACGTTGAACAGGAAGTGGATCACGTCGCCGTCCTTGACCACGTATTCCTTTCCTTCAACGCGAAGCACGCCTTCGGCCCGGCATTTGGTTTCCGAGCCATGCTGGACGTAATGGTCGTAGCCGATGACCTCGGCCCGGATAAAGCCGCGTTCGAAATCGGTGTGGATGACGCCCGCGGCCTGCGGGGCCTTGTCACCGTCGTGGATGGTCCAGGCGCGGACTTCCTTCACGCCTGCGGTGAAGTAGCTGATGAGTCCCAGAGAGTGGAAGCCCGTGCGGATGATCTTGTCCAGGCCCGCCTCGGTCACGCCGTAGGAGTCCAGGAATTCCTGGTACTCCTCGTCCTCGAGCCCCACCAGTTCCTCTTCCATCTTGGCGGAGATCTTGACGAATTCCGCGCCGCGCTCCTGAGCCAGTGCGCTCACCTGCTTCACGTAGTCGTTGTCCTCGGTGAGTCCTTCCTCGTCCACATTGGCGCAGTAGATGATGTTCTTGGCCGTGATGAAGCGCAGTTCGTCGATGACGGCGGCCACGTGCTTGTCGTCGAGATTCGGGAAGGAGGAGACCAGGTTGCCCTCGTTCATGTGCGCCAGGAGTTTTTCGGCTGCATCGATTTTCGGGGCCAGGGTCTTGTCGCCCTTGAGCTGCTTTTTCATGCGCTCCAGACGGTTGTCCAGGATTTGGACATCGGCCAGAACCAGCTCGGTTTCAATGACCTCGATGTCGCGCAGGGGATCCACGGAATTGGACACGTGAATCACGTCGTCGTCGTCAAAGCAGCGGACCACGTGCAGGATGGCCTGGGTTTCCCGGATGTTGGCCAGGAACTTGTTGCCCAATCCTTCGCCCTTGCTCGCGCCCGCCACCAGGCCCGCGATATCCACGAAATCCACGGTGGAATGCTGCACGCGCTGCGGGTTGACCAGTTCGGCCAGCTTCTCGATGCGCTTGTCGGGCACAGGCACCACGGCCTTGTTGGGCTCGATGGTGCAGAAGGCGTAGTTGGCGCTTTCCGCGTTCTGCGCCTTGGTCAGGGCGTTGAAAAGAGTTGATTTGCCGACGTTGGGAAGGCCGACGATACCTATGCTCAAGGACATTTTCGTTCTCCTGGAAATATTGAAATATGGCGGACCGGCCGCCACAGGGCGATTCTCTCTACAATGCTTCAGAGCGGGTTGCAAGCCCCGGATTCGTCGAAACCGAGGCGGGCCGCCGCACAAGGCGTTTTCCTTGTCCAGGAAGAAGGAAAACAGCGTTTTTGGGCCTTGCTTTTTGGGCCGTCGGATTGTAGCAATTTTCCTTGGGCCCCAAGGCCGGACAAAGCTGCCATTCCTGCTTCGAACTCAGAGATTATCCAAAACCACGCATGAAGAACATCTATCTCATTGGGCCGCGCGCAAGCGGCAAGACAACGGTCGGCAAGGCGCTGGCCAGCACTCTGGACCGGCCATTCGTGGATACGGACCAGGCTTTTGTAGAGCAATTTGATCAGCAGATCGCGGATTGCGTGAAGAATGACGGCTGGGACGTCTTCCGCAAGCGCGAATCCGATATACTCAGGACCCTTTCCGGCAAGGGCGGTATGGTGGTGGCCTGCGGCGGCGGTATAGTGCTGCGGGACGCCAACCGGCAGATTCTTTCAAGGGGGATTACGATCTACCTGCTGGCCGACCCCGAGGTTCTGGCCGGGCGGCTGGCCAAGGATCCCATCGAAGCCCAGCGTCCTTCTCTGACGGGCAAATCCATCACCGACGAGGTGCAGGAAGTGCTTTCCATGCGCGATCCCATGTATCGCGAGTGCGCCCATGTTGTTCTTCACCAGAAAGGGGTGGACGCCATGGTGCGCGAAATAGCCGATACCGTTGCCAGAATAGGCGAAAATTCTTGACTTTAGCCTTGCTCTCCATGCTACATTGAACTTTAGGATCCGAAGCTGTGGGCTTCGGGTTTCCATTGATTTACATGTATTTGGAAGGAGCATTGAATGAGTCTCACGGAACGACTGCTCGCGGCGGATGAAAGGCTTGAGAGGCTGGCTGCCGCTCCCCAGGACGGTCCCCGGATCCTGTTTTTCAGCGGAGGGACCGCCTTGCGGGAAGCATGCGCGGAACTGATCAAATACACCTGGAATTCCGTTCATATAGTTACTCCCTTCGATTCCGGCGGCAGCTCTGCCGAACTGCGGCGAGAATTCGACATGCCCGCGGTGGGAGACGCGCGCAACCGCATTCTCGCCCTGGCCGATCCGAAGGAAACGCAGGCCTTTGCAGCTGCTGAATTCCTGGCATCCCGGCTCCCGCGCGAAGGCGGAAACGAAGCGCTGCGCGAACTGGCGACACAGATCGCTCGAGGCGCCCATCCTGGCATGAGCGGCCTTTCCGAGAGTACTGCGGCAGTGATCAAGGATTCCATGACCCTGTTCCTGGATTCCTGCTCCGAGAGGTTTAATTTTTCGGGGGCCAGCATCGGCAACATGGTGCTGACCGCCATGTACCTTCGGCATGAACGGGCAACGGCCCCGGCCATTGACGAATTCAGCGCCCTGGTTGCCGCGCGCGGCACCGTGCGTATGGTTCTGGATGCTCCCCTGGATCTCAAGGTCCATCTGGAGGATGGAAAAACCGTTGTGGGCCAGCACCGGATAACCGGAAAGACCGAGGCCCCCATTTCCTCTCGGGTCAGCCACCTCCGCCTACACCGCGACGGCGTGACCGTGGCCCGGAGGGAGACCCGCATTGAAGGGGAGGTTCGTGCATTGATTACGGACGCGGACATGATCTGTTATCCGGTGGGCAGTTTCTTTTCCAGCATCGTGGCCAACCTGCTGCCCGGCGGCGTGCCGGATTCCGTGGCCGCCAATGCCTGTCCCAAGGTGTTCGTGCCCAACCTCGGCCTGGATCCCGAACTGGTGGGCATGAGCCTGACCGATCAGGTGAACGCTCTTATCGAGTATTTACGCAACGGGGCCATTGTCCGTGCGGGGGGCACCTATCTTGACGGCGTGATCATCGATCCCGAGGCCCATTATCCGGGCGACGTGGATTGTGCGTATCTCGAATCCCTGGGCCTGGAGATAGTGGAAGCGCCGCTTTTGGACCGGGAACAGGGATTGGTGGCGGCAGTGCCCCTGATTCGAACCCTTATGGCGATTTCCTGCTGATTCGAGGAGTTGCCCTTCCCGCCCCAGGGGAGTAAACCACGGTTATGCGCATCAAGTTGTTTTCTCCATTTTGGATGCCGGTCTGGTTTTTTGCCGGCGCCATCCTTGCTGGCGCGTCGCTTCTGGCATTTGATCCCGGCCTTGCCGAGCAGAATCTGTCCTGGATTGACGCGGTGTTTACCGCAACCTCGGCCATGTGTGTCACCGGACTTGTGGTGGTGGATACGGGCTCGGCCTTTTCCCATTTCGGGCAGATGGTCATTCTGGTGCTTATCCAGCTCGGCGGTTTGGGCATCATGACCTTTACCAGCCTGGCCATGTATCTCATGGGACGGCACGTAAGCCTTTCCGACAGGATCTCGGTGGGGCAGAGCCTGCTGCACGATCCCCGGTTCAGCCTCAGGAATTTTCTGTTCCGGGTCATTTGCATCACCTTCGGTATCGAGCTCGTCGGAGCAATGCTGCTCTGGTTGGTCGATCCCCAAGGCTTTCATCCCTATTCGGCGCTGTTCCACTCCATTTCGGCCTTCTGCAACGCGGGCTTTTCGCTTTATGCCGACAGCCTCAGCGCTTGGCATTCCAACTGGAGCATCAATTTCATTTTCATGGCCCTGATCACATTGGGGGGCCTCGGGTTCTATGTGCTCAACGAATGTGGCGGACTTCTGACCCACGAGGTGCGGGCTCGGCTAAGCGGCAAAAGGGGAGAGCGGCCGTCCCTGAGCTGGCACAGCTCCGTGGTGCTGCGAACCTCCGTCCTTTTGTCTCTGGGGGGCGCTGCGGCCATTTTTACGGCCGAGCTGTTTGGGGGCGAGTCCTTCGGCATATGGCACGAAGAGTTGCTGTCGGCCCTGTTCCAGTCCGTGACCTGCCGTACCGCCGGGTTCAACACGGTGGACATTGCCCACATGACCAACGTTTCCCTGGTTTTCATGCTTTTCCTCATGCTGGTTGGCGGTTCCCCTGGTTCCTGTGCGGGCGGCATCAAGACCACCACGCTGCGGGCGGTCTGGGGATTCATCTGCGCCCAGTTCGCTGGCAGGCAGCAGACGGTCATCGGCAAGAAGGCCCTGGCTTCGTCGTCCATGAACAAGGCGTTCACCCTGCTGGTTTTCGCCGGTTTCATCGTGGCGGGCGGCGCCATCATCCTCAATATATCCGAAGGCGGCGACGTGCCGCATATTCAGGCCAGGGGTAATTTCCTGGAAATTCTGTTCGAAGTCATTTCCGCTTACGGTACCGTGGGGCTTTCCACGGGAATGACCGGCAAGCTGACCTCATTGGGCAAGGTGGTCGTCATCATGCTCATGTTCATCGGCAGGCTCGGTCCGATCTGGTTGCTTTCCGCCCTGCAAAGCTGGCAGGTGGAGCAACGGTTCAGGTATCCCGAACGGGATTTGCCGCTCGGGTAAGCGTTCAAGGAGAATGGTATGGCTCCCAAATTGGAAGTAGGTGTTATTGGTCTCGGCAAGTTTGGGCTGGCCTTTGCCCAGTCCCTGCAGAGCAAGGGGCACAATGTGGTGGGCGTGGATAGCGTTGCCGCCAATATTCAGCGGGCCGAAGGCTGCATCACCCAGGTTTTTCACGCCGACGGCACGGACCGGGACGCCCTGGAGCAGATCGGGTTCAAGGAGCTGGACCAGGTGGTGGTTTCCACCGGGGACTCCATGGAGGCCAGCATCCTGGTGGTCCTCAATCTCCAGGACCTGGGCGTCAGCAAGATCTGGGTCAAGGCGATCAGCGCCCAGCATGAAAAGGTGCTCAAACGCCTTGGCGTGCATTTCGTCATATTTCCGGAGCGGTTCGTGGCCCAGCAGATTGCCCACCGCATGGCGGTTCCCGGCCTGCTCGACTATCTCGGTCTCGGCGAGGACGTGGTGGTGCGGGAAATAATGGTGGAGAAGTGGAATGGCAAGACCCTGCGGGATCTGGATCTGACCAACCGCCACAGCGTGCAGGTGGTGGCTTTCAAGAAAAACGGGGATGAGAAATTCAGCTTCATCCCCAAGGCGGATACCGTCTTGACCACAGGGGACACTCTTGCCATCCTCGGCAAGGGAGAAGATGTCCTGAAACTGGATAACACCTAGGGAGCACTATGAGCGGCAACACGTTTGGAACGATTTTCAAGCTGACCACATTCGGAGAATCCCACGGCCCGGGCCTTGGCGGGGTGGTGGATGGTTGTCCGGCGGGCATTCCCCTGGACGAGGCCATGATTCAGCGGGAGCTGGACCGGCGCAAGCCCGGATCGGGCAAGGCTTCCACGTCCCGTAAGGAGTCTGACTCCGTAAAGTTGTTGTCCGGTGTTTTCGAAGGCAAGACCACCGGGACGCCCATTGGCTTTTTCATCGAAAATGAGGATCAGCGGTCCCGGGACTATTCCGATATCAAGGATATTTTTAGACCCGGTCATGCGGACTTCGCCTTTCATGCCAAGTTCGGTAGGCGAGATTACCGCGGCGGCGGACGTTCTTCCGGGCGTGAGACCGTTTCCCGAGTAGTGGGCGGTGCCATTGCCATGGAATTGCTGCGGCAGGAAGGCATTTCCCTGTATGCCTACACCATGGAACTGGGCGGCATCCCCGTCCGGGATGTGGACTATGAATCGGCCCAGGAAACCCCGTATTTTAGTGCGGACAGCGGGGTGGTAGGAAAGTGGGATGAGCGTATTTCCCAGGTGAAGGGTGAGGGTGACACTGTTGGCGGCGTGGTGGAAGTGCGCGCCGTGGGCGTGCCCCCGGGACTCGGCGAGCCCGTGTTCGACAAGCTGGACGCCCGCCTGGCCTATGCCTTCATGAGCGTGGGTGCGGTCAAGGCCGTGGAGATCGGGGCTGGGTGCGCCGCTGCCCGCAGTGTGGGGTCGAAGAATAACGACTACATGACGCTGGACGGTTTTTCCTCCAACAACGCAGGCGGGGTGCTCGGCGGCATTTCGAGCGGTCAGGACATTGTCGCCAGGGCCTATGTGAAGCCCATTCCCACCATAGCCAAGGAGCAGCATTGCATGCACCGGGACGGCGGCACGGTTTGCGTCCGCGTGGGCGGCAGGCACGATATCGCGGCCATTCCCCGCATCAATCCCGTGCTCAAGTCCATGCTGGCCATGACCTTGGCGGATCTTCTGCTGCTGGATCGGCGATTGGGCGTTCGGCAGTAGTTGCTGGAAACCGAGAAAAAGGAACCGGGGGCATTCACTGAATGCCCCCGGTTTTTATTTTTTGTTGGATTTGAGCGGCTTGAGTCGAACCGCCGTGCCGTAGCAGGAGTAGTACTTGTCGCCTTCGGGATGGAATGCGACCGATTCCCGGTATCCCACGATGGCGTCCGCGTTGACGTCAATTGCCTGGGCCATGAGCCCGTAGAAGGCATTGTCGAAAGTATAGCTGCGGCAGACGAGCAGTCCGAATGCCCCCACAATGTCACGACCGGGGACTCCCTCTGTGGTCACTATCTTGAGATTGCCCGCAAGGTATTGCTCCTTGGCGAGCCTTAAACGGTGATCGTTTTTCTGGTCTTCCCTGGTCACCTGTTTCTTGGGTGAGCCGAAAATAAGGGCCATATCATTTTCCTTCTTCCTGAATACAATTGATTTCGTTCATCTTGTGTATCCCAGGATGCCCTTTTTCCGCAAGCGTCACCTGCCGGTGCTCCGTTATTCCCTTTCCATGAACGTCTTGAAGAGGGTTCCGTGCGTCAGCATTGCCGCACCGTGGGAGGTTGCCTCCAGTATTGCCTTTTCCGACCAGCCCATATCCTTGAGCTCTTCGATGTCTTTTCTGGTGATCTGGAGCGGGTCGTGTACCGCCTTGATCACAAAGGCCACCAAAGCGTTTTCGTTGCTTTCAAAAGGACCGTCGAGCGGATTTTTTCGCATGGTTTCAAGTTCCGGCTCTGTCATTCCCTGTGCCTGGAGCATTCCCTTGTTGAATTCCCGGCAGTAGTCATAGTCAAAGGCCTGAGCCACCAGGTAGCGGATGACGGCCAACAATGAATGGTCGATCTCCTCCTGGCTGACGAAGTGCCCGATGGATGCGGTTTGCAGCCGGAGCAGATCCGGGCTGACGCTCAGAAGCTGCATGGGAGCCGGGACTCCCAGGCTCTCTGGGTAAATGCCATACGCCTTTGCAATTTCGCCTTCCGCCTTTTCCGGGGTTACATAATTGAGCATGAACATGATTTTCTCCTTTGGTTATAGGTTGATGTTTTTATAATAGACCGGTCGTCTATAAATGGTGAAAAAAAATTACGCCTCTACCCGAAGCAGGTGGGAAAAGACATACTTGTGAAAGAGCCGAAGCGGTTCGCCGCTTTTGGACACCTTCATTCGGATCATTGCTCCATGCCAGGCGCTGATGATGAAATAGGCCATCTCTTCGCAGTTCATGGTGTACTCAATGTCGCCACCGCGTTGCGCCTCCAGCAGCACGTTTTTCAATGCGGAGGCCATGCCGTCGATGGCCTGCCTGAGCTTTTCCCGAAAGGCCGGGCTCAGGTCGCCCATCTCCTGTCCGAGGTTGCCGACCGGGCATCCCCGGCTGTAGTCGTGGGAGCGGTAATACTCCTCGAACCAGCTGAAAAAACGGTGCAGCCGTTCCAGGGGAGGAAGGCTGTCGTCCTCAAGCATGTCATGAATTGTGGAGCGAAACAGGCGGCCGTAATGATTGACCACCTCGACACCGAAGTCCTCCTTGCTATCGAAATAGAAATAGAAGGAACCCTTGGGCACTCCGGCCACTTTCAATATTTCCTGGAGTCCCGTGTTGTTGAAGCCCTTGGCGTGGATCAGTTCCGCACCGGCCTCTATGATTTTCTGCTTGGTGGTTTCACTCATTCTATCTATTGACTAGACCAGTCGGTCTAGTCGTGTCAAGAAGAAAGGGACGGCATGGAAATGCCGTCCCTTTCTGGGATTCCGTTCATGGCGAAGCTTTGTCCGCTAGGGCACCACCTTCATGAGGTAGGCCTTGTCCTGGTTCAGGTATTTGCGAACCAGGTCGCGGATTTCCTCTGCCGTGACGGTTTGGGCGCGGTCAATGACCTTTCGCTTGTGATCCATGTCGAAACCCTGCGCCATGAGGCTTGAGGCCTCGCGGCTGCGGGAAAGCAGGGATTGGTGCTCCTGGTAGTAGTCTCCGGTGAGGATGTTTCGGGCGCGGCTGATTTCCGATTCCGGCAGGGGATTGGCCTGGAGGTCGGCAATGACCGTGTGGAACCCATTGAGGGCCTGCTCCACCTTTTCGGGCTGGGTGCCGATGTAGAGCGCCATGAGTCCGTCGTTGCGGGTCTGCCAGAGGATGGCGGTCACCGTGTAGCCGAGTCCCTGCTTGTCGCGCATGTCGCGGAACAGCAGGCCGGATTGGCCGGAAAACGCTGCCTTGAGCACATTGAGCTCGGCGGAGGCGTCAAGGTCGTCCTTGCCCGGTACCGGAAAGGTCAGCAGCAGGTGCGCCTGGTTGCGGTCCGGCAGGGTCATGGTTTTCTCGCGTTCCGTGTTCCAGACCACATCCTTGAATACGTATTTCTGGGCCGAAGTGGTGATGGATTTGGCCACATCCTTGGCGAATTGCGTTACCAGGGCGCGGTCGTAATCGCCCACGACGGCCAGCACGAACGGCTCTCTGGTCTGGTTGGCCCAGTAAGCAACGGCATCCTGCCGTTTCAATGCCTGAACACCTTCGATGCTGCCTTCGGAGAGATAGCTGTAGGGGGCGTTGGCAAAGAGGTAGGGGAACAGGTGGCGGAACATGAGTCCCAGAGGCCTGTCCTCCTGGCGCTGAATCGCGGCGATCTGGTCCTGTTTGGCGCGTTCGATTTCCTCGTCCCGCCATGCCGGATTCAGGATCACATCCTTGAGCAGGGGCAGGACCTTGCCGCTGAAGCGGGACGGGAACTTGGATTCCAGGGCAAAGAGGTTCCGGCCTGAGGTGGCGCCAATATTGGCGGCGTGGTCGGAAAGGAAGTCCTCGATCTCGTTGGCACTCATTTTCTTGGTGCCGCGGGTAAGCGCCTTGGCGGCCAGGGAAGCGAGTCCCTGCTTGTTTTCGGAAACATCGCCGTCACCGCCGGTCCAGTATATGGACATGGCCGTGTAGGGCAGGGTGGCGTCCGGCAGGAGGACCAGCTTGCTGCCGCCGGGCAGCTCAATGATTTCCTTGCCGTTGGCTTGTTCGGCCCTGGCTTCGGTTGTCTTTGCCTTGCCGTTCCATTCGGCCGTGGTGACTTCCTTGAGCTTTTCCGGGGATACCCCGTTGCTTTCAGGCACCAGGATTGCGGTGACCAGCCTGTCGGGACGCAGGTATCTTCCGAAGACCTCGGCCATTTCCTTGCGGTCCACGTGCTTCAGCGCAAAGAGATAGTTCTGTTCCGCTTCCTCGCCGTCCTCGAAGAACTGGAAGTAGCCAAGCTTGCTGGCAAGGCCGGATAGGGTTTCCTTGGTCAGGAACAGGGAGTCCTCCAGGTTGAGGCGGGCGCGTTCGATTTCCCGGTCCGTGAAGACCTTGGGGTCGAAATGTGCGAATTCCTTCATGAGTTCGGTCCAGAACTCGACCACGTTTTCGGAATCGAGCGTGGCGTTGACGTAGAGGAATCCGCTGCGTTCCAGACTCAACGGGGATATAGAGATGTCGTCCACCAGCCGCTTTTCATATTTGAATTTGCGATAGAGGCGCGAGGTGTCGTCGCCGCCCAGCAGGTGTGCCGTCATTTCCAGGCCCGCCAGTTCTGCGGATTTCAGGCCCGGGATGGGGAATGCCGCGCCCAGGTAGACCTTGTTCCACTTGCCCTTGACCACGCTGAATTCGGGGCCGATGGGCGTCGTGGGCATGTCCATGGTGGTGGGCGGAATCACTTCGCGATCGTTTGTTCTGCTTCCGATAAGCCTGTCGGCCTCGGCGACGATGTCGGCCGGATCGATGTTGCCCACCACGGTGAGCAGCATGGATTGCGGCTGATAGAATTTGTCGATGTAGGCGTGAATATCCTTGGAGCTGAAGCCCTCGACCGTCTCGCGATAGCCGATGATGGGCCATTCGTAGCTGGTGCCTTTCCAGAGCATGCCCTGCAGGGACTTGAACAGGCGGCTGCCGGGGGTGTCTTCGCCGCGTTCCAGTTCGGCAAGCACGACCTTGCGCTCGCTCTTGAGCTCCTTGGGGTCAATGGCCGCGTCAAAGGCCATGTCCGTGACCACGTCCATGCCGAGCTTCCATTCCTTGTCCGGGACTTCCACGTAGTAGACCGTGTAGTCGAAGCTGGTGGCCGCATTGAGGCTGCCGCCCACGGATTCGATGTCCATGGCGGTTTGGCCCGGTTCGCGCTTCTTGGTCCCCTTGAAGACCATATGTTCCAGTAGGTGGCTGATTCCGGCGATCTCCGGTGTCTCATAGGCCGAGCCGGCATGCACATACAGGCGTACATTCACCAGCGGGAAACGGTCGTCCCGCTTGGCCAGCACGGTCAGGCCGTTTTTGAGCTTCACCAGCATGGTGTCGCTTATGGCGGCATTGGCTGGTGCGGCCGGAACTGCGTCGGTTGTTTTTTTCATGGTGCTGTTGCAGGCCGCCAGGAAAATCAGCAGCCCTCCGAGAATAAGTATTTTTCGAAACATGGAATCACTCCGGTGTATCCCCCGTCAGCAGGTAGAAACGGTAAGATGTTGTATTGTTACAATACGGGTGTGTCAATGAACCTGGATTCATTCCTGTTTTCGTTGACAGCACAGAAGATAAGCTTGTTTCCTGTTTGCGCAACCCTTGGAATCGCGATCCGGCATATTTCATATTTATTCTCATGAAGGCTTCGTTTTTTGGGATAGAGAAAAGTTAGCAGTCGGGCTTTCAAGAATTACTGAATGGAGATCGTAAAACATTTCTCAGCATTGGTGGAGAAATGGACTGAAGGTGGCTTATTGCCGCTGCGAGAGCAGGCTTGACACGGTATTATAATTGGAGCAGGAATGGGTGCGGGTGACGATGTCACGCGCCTCTTTTCTCAGGGGAAGGGTCCAGAATTTTCAAGCGAAAACCGAGGGTTGCGCCATGGAGAAGAACGACCGTATCAAGATGGAATGTCAGGCTGATCAGAACAGTCAGGGGCATGTCTACACTCCGTTCCCCGGAGCGGACGAGAAGTATGACGACGGTAGCGACTGGCGGGTCTACAATCCGGATAAATATCGCGACCCCAAGTGGTCTCCCGATAAAGAGTAGAGAATTCACGGGGCCATCCGGTCCCTTTTTTCATTTTTCCCATTTTCCTCTGTTAGCATAGCTTTTCTTGGATTCGGAAACGGGGCCATTACGTCTCGGGCCGATGCTCTTTTTTGTTGACAAGTTCATAGTAATAGTTATCATTATTTTAAATAAACATGAACCGAACTTGGAAAACCAAGGAGGAAATATGGGTAGCTTAAGAGATTACAAGCATTTGGACATAGATTGGAATATGACCCCTGAAGATGCAGTCACCATGTATCTAGAGTGGGGTAACAATTCATGGCATGCCCAGCACAGGCCCGTGACCTCCAAGGCGGATTTTAGCAACTATTTCGTTGTGTATGCATGGGACGAAAACCCCAAGGTGATGCTGATCCGCCGGAATTCCGAGGAGGCCAAGGAACTTGTTTCGCTGGATTTGCCCAAGGATATGGGCAGACGGTTCCTTAATTCCGTCAGTAATTTGAAGGGCGTGTATGCGCCCAACGAAGAGGTGAGAACCTGGCTTGAAAGTCAGATGAAGGTCAGGACCACATAACGTCACACGAGTGCATTCTCCTCTCATGCCCCTGCGGGGCCTGCATTGGGCAGGCCCCGCTTTTTTTTGCTGGAATTTATTTGTTGTTCGTGGTGTTATTCCCGCAATCGAATAATCGCCTCGGGCGATTGTTTATCCATACATCCCATTAACCTTGGAGCATCTCATGTCCGACAAGTACGCATCCAGAATGTCTTCGGTCCATCGTTCCTTTATCCGCGAAATACTGAAGGTCACCGCAGACCCTTCCATTATTTCCTTTGCCGGGGGGCTGCCTAATCCGCGCATGTTCCCGGTGGAGCCCATGGAGGCGGCGGCACGGGAGGTACTTGGCACAAGCGGCAGGGTATCCATGCAGTATTCGCAGACCGAAGGGGATGTGGAACTGCGCAAGTTCATCTCCAAGCGTTATCTGGAAAAGAAGAATCTGAACATCAGCCCCGATGAACTGCTTATCACCACCGGGTCCCAGCAATGTCTGGACCTCATCGGCAAGGTCTACCTGGACAAGGGTGACAAGATCGCCATTGAGAGCCCGGGATATCTCGGGGCCATCCAGGCGTTTTCCATCTTCGAGCCCCAGTTTGTTTCCGTGTCCCTGGAGTCGGACGGCCCCAACTTGGAGGAGCTGGAACAACGGTTCAAGGACGGGGCGAAGATTTTCTATGCGGTGCCCAATTTCCAGAATCCATCCGGCCTGAGCTATAGCCGGGAAAAGCGCAAGGCCGTCGCCGAGCTGTTGGACAAATACAATGTGCTGTTTGTGGAGGACGACCCCTACGGCGAGCTTCGTTTCATGGGCGAGGATCTGCCCACGGTCTACTCCTTCCAGAAGAAGCCCGGTATCCTGCTTGGTTCCTTCTCCAAGATCGCGGCGCCGGGATTCCGCATCGGCTGGCTGGTGGCGGGCGGCGAGCGTCGCGACAAGCTGGTCATCGCCAAGCAGGCCTCGGACCTGCATACCAGCACCGTGGCCCAGGCCATCATGCGCACGTACATGCTTGAAAACGACATCGACGACCATATCGCACTGATCCGTGAAACATACGGAAAACACCGCGACATCATGGTGGAGATGATCGACAGATATTTCCCGGACGGCGTGGAGACCACCCGGCCGGAAGGCGGAATGTTCCTGTGGAGTACTTTGCCGGAAGGCTGTTCGTCCATGGATCTGTTCGACAAGGCCATTGCCAAGAAGGTGGCCTTTGTTCCCGGCAAGCCGTTCTATGCGGACGGTAGTGGGGAAAACACCCTGCGGCTCAATTTCTCCAACGCAGACCCGGATCGCATTGAAGAGGGAATCAAGCGGCTCGGCGAGAGTATCAGGGAGTTTCTGGACTAGTTTGTCAACACCACAGAACAGTTGAGGAGGCTGCATGTCTCAACATGTTGTCGTCATAGGCGGCGTTGCGCTGGGCCCCAAGGCCGCGTGCCGTTTCAAGAGGATTGAACCCGGGTCAAAGGTGACCATGCTCGACATGAGCGATCTCATTTCCTACGGTGGATGCGGTATCCCGTATTACGTTTCCGGCGATGTGCCCGACGCCGAAGCCTTGCGCACCACGGCTTTTCACATGGTCCGCGATGAGAAGTTCTTCGAGGACATCAAGGGCGTGGACGTGATGACCCGCACCAAGGCCACCCAGGTGGACCGGGAAAACAAGCGGGTTCATTACGAGAACGTCGCCACCGGTGAAACCGGTGTGCTCGATTACGACAAGCTGGTCATCGCCACCGGGGCCACCCCGCGCAAGCTGAACATGCCCGGGGAAGACCTCAAGGGCGTGCATTATGTTTCCAACCCGCATGATGCGGAGTGTATCCGTGCCTCCATTTCCCAGGGGCAGGTGGGCAAGGCCGTGATTATCGGGGCCGGGTTCATCGGCCTTGAGATGGCCGAGGCCTTTGCCGATATGTGGGGCGTGGAAACCACGGTGGTCGAGATTTTCGACCAGATCATGCCGCGGCTGGTCAGCCCGACCCTGGCCCGCATGGGCATGGAGCACATGCAGGAAAAAGGGGTCGAATTCCACCTGGGCGAAACCGTCAAGTCCATAGAGGGCGACGGCAAGGTGCAGCGTGTGGTCACCGACAAGCGTACCCTGGAAGCCGACTGCGTGATCATTTCCGTGGGCGTGATTCCCAACGATTTCGTGGCCAGGGAGGCCGGCCTGCAGTGCCATGAGCGCGGCGGCATCATCGTGGATGAAATGTTGCGTACGTCGGACCCGGACATCTATTCGGGCGGCGACTGCGCCATCATCAAGAACCTGATCACGGGTCAGCCCCTGTTCCTGCCTTTGGGGTCCATGGCCAACCGGCAGGGCCGTATCATCGGCAACAACCTGGCCGGAGGCGAGTCTTCCTTTGACGGCGCAGTGGGCTCCTTTGTGGTCAAACTCTTTGAAACCTCCCTGGCTGGCACCGGGCTGAGCCTGGAGGCTGCGGAAGGGGCCGGGTACGATGCTTTCAGCGTCATGCTTACTCAGCTCGATCGGGCTCATTTCTATCCCACCAAGGAACTCATGACCCTGGAGCTGGTCGTGGAGCGCGGCACCCGCAAGGTGCTGGGCGTTCAGGGCTTCGGCAGTTCCGGGGACGCCATGGTGGGCCGGATCAACGCCGTGGCTTCGATCCTCAAGTTCAAGCCGACCATCGACGATATCAGCAATCTGGAGCTGGCCTATGCGCCGCCGTTTGCCGCGGCCATGGACATTTTGAATACCGTGGCCAACATGGCCGATAACGTTCTGCGTGAAATGAACCGGGGCGTGGGGCCCGCCGAGTTCGAGAAGATGTGGGCCGCCCGCGAATCGGGCGATTTCTGTTTCATCGATTGCCGCGAGCAACCGGATGCGCAGCCCTACATGGAACGCAATCCCGGGCACTGGCAGAACATTCCCCAGGGCGAGATCTACAAACGTCTGGACGAGGTCCCCGAAAACAAGACCTGCGTGCTGGTCTGCAACACGGGAGCTCGTTCCTACGAAGCCCAGATCATGCTTACCCACAAGGGACACAAGAACGTGATCAACATTCACGGAGGCATGGCGTCTCTCAAGAAGTATGGCATTGAACTGTAGAATTGATCCGTATGACTTGTATATAATGCCTTATATGGCTATGTAGAAGGTGAACCGCATGCCGGGCGTGTTGCAATCCCGGCATGCGGAAACCCGACAGGATGGCAGCCATGCGTTTTCTTATCGTGGATGATGACGAGTCCATCCATTTGTATCTTCAAAGCATCCTTGCACCGTTCGCCCAGTGTGACAATGCCATGTCCGGCGCGGAAGGCGTGGATTTCTTTGTGCGGGCGCATTCGGAAAGGCGGCCGTACGATGTGGTGTTCATGGATATTCTCATGCCGGAGATGGACGGGCACAAGGCAGCCGAGCTATTGCGCAAGGAGGAGATAAAGCTGGGAATTCGCGAGGTGGACCAGTTCCATCTGGTCATGATCACCTCCCTGGTGGACAACCGCAATGTGAGCAAAGCCTTTTTCAACAGCTTTGCCTCCTGTTACATCGTCAAGCCCTTTGACAAGGACAAGGTGCTCGACGAGTTGCGAACCAATATGATTCTCTAGGAATTTGCCAAAACAAAACGCCGTTTCTTTCGAGAAACGGCGTTTTGTTTTGGCTTATCTCAGGGGCGTCTACATCTTACCCATACTGTTCTGGATTTTGTCCAGAGTCTCCAGGAGTTCGTCCCGCTGCCGGGAATCGAAGTCCTCCATGAGCCGGGCCACGCGGCCGTAGTGCTGCGGGAATATCTTGTCCATGAGTTCCTCGCCCTTGGGGGTGATGACCACCACCTTGACGCGTCTGTCCTCGGGGTCGGTCTTTCGTTCCACAAGGCCGTCCTTGACCAGGGTGTCGAGCACGCCGGTCATGGTGGCGTTGGTTACCCCGGTGCCCTTGGCCAGCTCGGAAGGGGTCCAGCCCTCGAGCCTGCGCGTCAGCAGGATGAGTATGAAGAACCGGCGTTGGGAGATGTCGAACTGGGTCAGAAAGGTGTTCAGCGATGATTCCACGTCCGAGGCTACGCGCAGCAGCTTCAGGAAGCAGATCAGGGCGGTCACGTCCAGTTCCGGATACTTTTCCTTGTACCGGGCCAAAAGATGTTCATCGGGAAGATCGTATAATTCCAACATGGTATCCTCTCGCTCTATTAGGCTCCTAAGTATAGCGCAGGAAGGCGTAAGTCAAGTATAAGGCGACAATCCAATAAAAAAGCGCCGTCAGACGGGCTGACGGCGCTTTGCTTTTCTATATCCGGCCTTCCTCCAGGGCGTGGCAGGCCACGCGTACACCGGATTCCACGTCCCTCAGTTGGGGAATCTCCCGATGGCAGCGCTCGTTGGCGTGCGGGCACCTGCCGTTGAAGACGCATCCCGTAGGCAGATTGATGGGGGTGGGCACATCGCCGGAAAGGCGGATATGGCCGCCGGGCTTTCCTCCCAGCTTGGGGATGGCGGAAAGCAGGGCCTGCGTATACGGGTGCCTGGGGGTGGCGAACAATTCCTTGACCGGGGCCAGTTCGCACAGGCAGCCCAGGTACATAACTGCCACCCTGTTGGAGATGTGTTCAATAACCGACAGGTCGTGGCTGATGAACAGGTAGGTGAGCTTGCGCTCCTCCTGCATGTCCATCATCAGGTTCAGGATCTGCGCCTGGATGGAAACGTCCAGGGCCGCGATGGGTTCGTCGGCAACCACGAAGTCCGGGTCGAGCACCAGGGCGCGGGCCAGGCTGATGCGCTGGCGCTGGCCGCCCGAGAACTCGTGGGGATAGTTCCCTGCCCAGGCCGGGTCGATACCCACTGCGCGGAAGGTCTCGGCAACCCTGTCCTTGACTTCCTGACGGCTCATCTGCGGGTTGTGGAAGTGAACGGGTTCCTCCAGGATCTGGCGGACGGTCATGCGCGGGTTGAGCGATGCGTACGGATCCTGAAAGACCATCTGCATCTTTTTGCGGATGGGCCTGCGCGCATGGCCGGAAAGGGTGTCGATGCGCTGTCCACGGTAGTGCACTTCACCGGAGTTCGGCCCGTACAGGCCGATGATGGTCCGGGCCAGGGTGGACTTGCCGCACCCGGATTCGCCCACCACGCTCAGGGTTTCGCCTTCCTGTATGTTGATGGAAACGTTGTTGACCGCCTTGACGACGGTTTTCTCGCGGTGGATGCGTCCCTTGTCGAACTTGATCTGGTCCACCAGTCCGCCGGAGATGTCGAAGTGCTTGACCAGGTCTCTTGTCTCGAGAAGAGGGGTATTGCTCATGGTTCTTCTCTCCCTGGTTAGCCCCGCTCGAAGCAGGCGATAAAGGTTTCTGACTCACATTGGCGCAGGCCGGGTATTTCGGTCTTGCAGCGTTCCAGGGCGTAATCGCAGCGGGGAAAGAACGGACACCCTTCGGGCATGTTCACCAGCGAGGGCATCATGCCGCGAATCTGGTTGAGCCTGTCGCCGTGCGTGCTCTGGGGCAGGGCGTTGATGAGCCCCTTGGTGTACGGGTGCTGTGGATTGTTGATGATCTGCTCGGTGGGGCCGATTTCAACCACACGGCCTGCATAGAGCACGGCGATGCGTTGGGTCACTTCGGAAACAACGGCCAGATCGTGGGTGATGAGAATCAGGCCCATGTTGTTTTTTTCGCAGAGCTCCAGAAGGAGATCCATGATCTCGGCCTGGATGGTCACGTCCAGCGCGGTTGTGGGCTCGTCCGCAATGATCAGGTCCGGATCGGTCAGTAGCGAGATGGCGATGACGATGCGCTGGCGCATGCCCCCCGAGAATTCGTGCGGATACTGCTTGAGGCGTTTTTCCGGGGAGGGAATATACACCTTGCGCAGCTTATCCAGGGCGATTTCCTCGGCCTGTTTGACGGAGATTTTCCTGTGGGCCTGGATGGTTTCCACCATTTGCTGGCCTACGGTCAGCACCGGGTTCAGCGTCATCATGGGGTCCTGGAAGATCATGGAGATGCGGTTGCCGCGGATGCGGCGCATCTGCTCATAGGAGAACTTGGAGATGTCCGTTCCCTTGTAGTTCACTTCCCCGCCCGAGATGTAGCCCGGCTTGGATATCAGGTTGATGATGGAAAATCCCAACACGGATTTGCCTGCGCCGGATTCCCCCACAAGGCCGAGGCGTTCGCCTTGGTTCAGGGCCAGACTTACGTCGTTGACCGCGCGGACCTTGCCGGTCCGCAGAGCGAATTCGACGCTCAGGTCTTTTATTTCAAGAAGTGGTTCCACTTCATTACCCCTTGTACAGTTTTGGGTTCAGGAAGTCCCTGACCCAGTCACCAAGCAGGTTGATGACGAAGATAAGCGTTACCAGCACGACGCCAGGGAAGATGGTGATCCACCATGAGCCGGAGAAGATGTATTCGAAACCGGCGGTGATCAGCGATCCCAGGGAGGGCTTAGTGATGGGCATGCCCAGGCCCAGGAAGGACAGGGCCGCTTCGGACATGATGGCGTTGGCCACCTGCACCGTGGAGATGACCAGCACGGGCGACAGGGAGTTGGGCAGGATGTGCCGCCACATGATGCGTGCCTTGGATAGGCCTATGACCCGCGCCGCCTCCACATATTCCTTCTTGCGTTCGGCCAGCACGGATGCACGCACGGTACGGGCGTACTGCGGCCATTCGGCCAGGCCGATGATCAGGATCAGCAGGGGAATTGCGATCTTGTCGTAGCTGCCCACCCCGAACATGGTCTGGAAGATGGCCCCGATGAAGATGGCCACCATATAGGTTGAGAAGGAGAGCTGCACGTCCGCGATACGCATGAGGATGGTGTCCAGCTTGCGTATGTAGCCGGAGAGCAGTCCCACCACGATACCGATGAAGGCCTGCAGGCAGACAGCGCCGATGCCGATGATGATGGATACGCGCATGCCGTACAGGATGGTGGAGAACATGTCGCGGCCCTGGGCGTCGGTGCCGAGCAGGAACTTGGCGGTGCCTCCGGAGCTCCATACCGGGGGAAGCTCCGAATCCATGACGTCGATGGTGGACATGTCATAAGGGTTGTGCGGCGCAAAGAGCGGGGCACCGAAGGCGCTGAGCACCAGCACCAGGAGCACGGCAAAGCTGATGTAGGCCACCGGGTCGCGCAGGAAGCTGAAAAGGAAGTAGGATTCCTTGAATCGTTGCCATCTGGATCTCATCTACTTCCTCCCCTGAATTCGAACCATGGGGTTCACCAGACCGTAGACCAGGTCCACCACAGTGTTGACGATGACGAATATGAATCCCACCATGACCAGATAGGCGACCATCAGCGAGGTGTCGGCCCGTTCCACGGATTCGATGAACATGGAGCCCATGCCCTGCCACTGGAATACAGTTTCCGTGAGGATGGTGAAGGCGACCATGATGCCGAGTTGCACGCCGCCCACGGTGATGACCGGCAGCAGGGTGTTCTTGAAGGCATGCACCACCCATACCCGGCGGGGCTTGATGCCCTTGGCCCAGGCGAACTTCACGTATTCGGTTTCCAGCACTTCCATCATTTCGGAGCGGATCAGGCGGATGAACAGCGGCAGCATGATGGAGGAAAGCGCGATGGAGGGCATGATCAGGTGCCTGAGACCGTCCGCGGTGAACAGGCCGCTTTGCCAGCCCCAGAGGTCAACCGTTTCCCCGCGTCCGAAGGACGGCAGCCATCCCAGCTCGACCGAAAAGACGTAGATGAGCAGGATGGCCGTGAGAAATACCGGTATGGACACCCCGATGATGGAGGCCCCCATGACAAACCGTGATAAAAGATGTTTGGGCTTGATGGCGGCGTAGATGCCCAGAGGCACGGACAGGAGAATGATGATCAGGGAGCTGCACAGGACCAGCTCAATGGTGGCCGGAGCCTTGCTGACGATTACGTCCAGGGCGGGACGCTTGAAAAAGAAGGATTGTCCGAGGTCTCCCTGTACGGCGTTTTTGATGAAGCGCACGTATTGAACCATAAACGGGTCGTTGAGCCCGAGTTTTTCCCGGATTTCGGCGCGCTGGGCCGGGGTGACGCGTTCGCCCGCCAGATCTCGCACCGGGTCGCCGAAGTTGTGCTTGATGGCGAACCCGATGAACCCGATGATGAGCATGACCATCATGGCCTGGGCGATTCTTTTGACTGTGAATGCAAACATAGGTTGGCTTTTCCGTTCTACAGGGGTGAAAGGGGACCCCCCTGTGAGGGGTCCCCTTTTTTACAATTGAGCCAGAATGGCCTCCGCTACTTGATGACCAGGTCGCCGAAGTAGGGGAAGTTCATGGTGTTGACGATGGCCTCGGTGTTCATGTTGTCCTTGGAGGCCCATGCCAGGTTCTGCCAGTGCAGCGGGATGAAGGCGGCATCGTTGTAGAGGATGCGTTCGACTTCCTGGAGCTCTGCGGAACGTTTGGCCGGGTCGGTTTCGGACTGGGAGGCGACGATGAGTTCGTCAACCTTGGCGTTGCAGTAGTTGCCCGAGTTGTACTGGCCGTAGCCGGTTTCCTTGTTCGGGCACATGGTCAGGAATTCGGAGAAGTTGGCGGAGTCCTCGGTGTCGGAGTGCCAACCGATCATCTGAATGTCTGCGACCTGTGCGTCGAACTGATCCCAGTACTGGGCCTTGGGCATGGTCTTCAGGTTGACCTTGATGTTGATCTTGGAAAGCATGCCCACAACGGCTTCGGAGATCTTTTCGTCGTTCACGTAGCGGTTGTTGGGTGCGATCATGGTGCATTCGAAGCCGTTTTCATAGCCGGCTTCCTTCATGAGCTGCTTGGCCTTTTCCAGGTCATAGCGCGGGGTCAGTTCCTCAACATAACCGGCATAGCCCTTGGGACCCTGCTGGCCGGCCGCGGTGGCAAAGCCCTTCATGATCTTCTTGACGATGCCCGGGTTGTCGACGGCGTAGACCATTGCCTGGCGAACCTTGGCGTTCTTGAATTCCTCGCGGCGGTTCTGGTTCATCTGGAAGGTGATGATGCGTGCGCCGGGCAGGGTGGTCAGCTTCAGGCCCTTGGTGTCGCCGATGCGTTCCAGGTCGGTGGGCGGAACCGGCATGATGAAGTCGACGTCGCCGGAGAGCAGCGCGGCCACGCGGGAGGCGTCGTTCTTGATGGGAGTCAGGATGATTTCTTCCACGTTACCGGTGTTCTTGTCCCAGTAGTCCGCAAACTGGGTGAAGACCATCTTCACGCCCTGTTCGCGATGGGAAACCTGGTATTTACCGGTGCCGGACTCGTGTTCGTTGGCAAAGGAGGGACCGGATTTGACGATCTCGTCCTTGCCTTCATAGAACTTCTTGTCCAGGGGGAAAATGTAGGTGGCCATGGGCATGACCAAGCCGTAGGGCTTCTTGGTGATCAGGTCCACGGTGTGCTCGTCCACGACCTTGGCGCCTTCGAACGGCTCGAACAGGCCCTTGTAGTCGACGCTCTTCTTCAGTCGTTCCAGGGTGTAGACCACGTCTTCGGCGGTAAACGGATTGCCGCTGTGGAACTTGACGTCCTTGCGCAGGTGGAAGCGCATGGTCACGTCGTCGATCTGTTCCCACTTTTCAGCCAGGCGAGGTTCGAATTTCATGTCCTGGGTCCAGCGAACAAGCGGATCGAAGACCAGGTGGGAGTACTGGAGCATGCCGCCGGAAAGCTGGACATGGGGGTCCAGGGACACCGGGTCTGCGTCCATTGCCAGCTTCAGGGTCACCTTGCCGGCTTCTGCCTGCTTTGCCTCTTTCTTTTCTGCTTCGCCGCAACCGCTCAAAACCAGTGCGGAGAGGAGCATGGTTACGAGGATCAGCGGTTTGATCCCAAAACCAAAACGTTTCATGAATGAACCTCCGTTATACAAGTAGTTGACATTCGCCGGAATCGGCGAACACAATGCAACACCTCCACCCAATAACGGGAGCAGCTCACCCAATGTCACAAAAAAACGAGTTCGACACTGCGTATGACGTTCCATTTGTGATGAGGAGTCCCGCAAAGCGCATTATTTCTTACACGTAAAACATACATTTAACAACATCATCTTTAAGCCTGATCAATGGATCAAGAATTCTGATATGAAAAATAAAATAGTTATTTCAATGTGTTCAATGATGGTTTTTCTGCTTGCCGGTTGCGGAACTTTTTTCGGGGGCGCGGGTGATCTCGGCGATGCCGCCGTGTATGACCTGGACGGCCTTTTCGATACAAAAATCGTGCTGGAGAAGGGGGACGCCTTTGCCCTGGATATGGATTATCCGGGACAGGAAGGATACGCGTTCGAAGGCGCGGTCTTCGACCCCGCTTATGTGCGTCTGGACAAGTATTTCGAAGTGAAGGACGAAGAGAACCCTGGCGAAATAGACCGGGTGCAATACCTGTTCACCGCCCTGCAGGCGGGCAGCACGGACATCTCCGTCAAGGTCTGCAAACCCTCGGATTCGTCCTACCCGGTGGAGGTCTTCAAGAGCGTCCACCTGGTCATCGAGGAAGATTAGAACCGCTGGGCGGTCTTGGTCATGCCGAAGTCCAGCGGGCCGATGCCTTCGTTGACGATGTCCAGCAACCGCAGGGGGCTTATGTAGCCTTCCCGCCAGTCAAAGGTCACGGTCAGGGTGCGGTCGTCGATAAGGTCGATGTCCCGCACCAGCTTGCGAATATCCACCGGCTTTATCTTTCCCTTCTTGTTGGTGCGTTCGATGATCACGGAGTCGTTGGCCATGAATGCTTTCCACTGGGCCATGCGCATCCCGGCTTCCTCGGCATCCCCCGCAAACGTGATCCGGAAATCCTCTTCCACGGACTGGGGCTGTTTTTTGCCCATGTCCAGGCGGTCTGCGCGGTAGAGCCGCAGGCCCCGCGGCATTTGCGCCCCCAGCGTTTCGGCCAGTTCTTTGGGACCCCAGTCCTCGCGCAGGAAGAGGTTGAACCATTCTATCGTGCTTTCCACGCTGACGGGTAGCGCCTTGCCAAAGGACATGCGCGGCATGGGGTGGAATCCCTGGGAAAAGCTTACAGGCAGATTGGCGCGGCGCAGGGCGCGTTCAAAGACGCTCTGCAGTTCCAGTTGGCTGAGATAGGCGGCCGGTCCGGTCTTTTCGTACCAGATGCGGTAGTGCCCGCCTTTGGCGCCCAGCTCCAGCTCCTGCTTGACGAAAGGCGGCTGTTCGCCTTCCTGGTCCCGTTTCGGGAGCACGAGCCGTTGGCGGATGTCCTTGGTCTGCTTTTGCACGAGCAGGGCGGATGTGCTTTTTTCGGATTCGCAAACCCCGCACTGACGGCAGGTGTTGTACCGGCAGTCCTTGGTGATCTTCCCGCCCAGGGCGCGTTCGCGCTCGGTGAGGAGAAACTTGCGGGTCAGGCCGCTGTTGAGATGGTCCCAGGGGAGCGGGGCGTTCATGTCCCTGCCGCCGGTGTATTCCTCGGGAGTGAGTCCGCATTCCTCCAGGGCCTCCAGATAGGGGGCCACGGCCAGTTGGTCTTTCCAACTGGAAAAAAGCGCGTCCTTTGCATAGGCCTTTTCCACCACCGGGGCCAGGCGGCGGTCGCCGCGCGAGAAGATGCCTTCCAGGAAGGTCATTTCCGGGATGTGGAACTTGAGCTGCACCCGCTTGTGGGGGCGGAACAGGTCCTTGAGCAGGTAGATGCGGCGCTTGATTTCGTCCAGGGGGATCTGCGGTTCCCATTGGAACGGGGTGTGCGGCTTGGGCACAAAGGGCGAAACCGCTGCCGTGATCTGCAGGCGCTTGATGTGCTTGCCTACGGCGTCCCTGGCCTTGAGGCACAGGTCCAGGATGGCCTCCAGGTCCTCGTCTGTTTCGGTGGGCAGGCCGATCATGAAATAGAGCTTCACGCTTTGCCAGCCATGGTCGAAGATGAGCCTGATGTGATCCAGCAGGCCTTCCTCGTCCACGCCCTTGTTGATGGCGTCGCGCAGTCTTTGGCTTCCCGCCTCCGGAGCCAGGGTTGCACCGGTGCGGCGGATGCTGGAAATCCGCTCCATGATGGGGGCGGACAGCGATCCCACGCGCAGGGACGGCAGGGAGATGGAAATCTGTTCCGCGGCGCACCGGTCGAAACATCGGGAGAAAAGGGTGTCCAGGGCCGAGTAGTCGCCGGTGGACAGAGACAGGAATGAGGTCTCCTCGTATCCGGTCTTCGCAAGGCCTTCCGCGAGAATGTTCTCCAATTCCTCAAGGCCGCGTTCGCGCACCGGGCGGTAGATCATGCCAGCCTGGCAGAAACGGCAGCCCCGGGTGCAGCCCCGGGCGATCTCCAGGGTCAGCCGGTCATGCACGGCCTGGCCAAAGGAGACGAGCTGTTCAGTGGGGAAGGGGATTGTGTTGAGGTCTTCCACCACAGCCTTTTCCACGGTTTCGTATCCTTCCACCAGCGGCTTGAGTTTTTGGCCCGGCCCCTGATTCTCGAAAAAGGATGGAATGTATACGCCGGGAATATCCTTGAGGCGCAACAGCAGATCGTTGCGGGAAAGTCCTTCGGCTTTGGCCTGCTCAATCACCTCCAGCATCTGGATCTGGGTTTCTTCGCCATCGCCGATGATCATGGCGTCGAAGAACGGGGCCACGGGCTCCGCGTTGAAGCAGGCGCCGCCTCCCGCCACGATGAGCGGGTGGGATTCGTCCCGGGCCTCGCTGCGGAAGGGGATTCCCGCCAGGTCGAGCATGTACAGGATATTGGTGTAGCAGAGTTCGTGTGTCAGGCTGAATCCGATGATGTCCAGCTCGGTCAGCGGCGTGTCGGATTCCAGGGTGGACAGCCTCACGCCGTGCTCGCGCATGATGGCGGCGGTTTCCCTGCACGGGGTGTAGACCCTTTCCGCCCAGTAGGCTTCGCGGTCGTTGATCTGCTTGAGCAGGATCTTCTGCCCCAGATAGGACATGCCGATTTCGTACATGTCCGGGAAGGCCAGCGCCATGTGCACCCGCACGGATTCCTTGTCCTTGTAGACGGCCCCCCATTCGGAGCCGATGTAGCGGGTGGGCTTGGGCAGGATGGGCAGAAGTTCTTTCATTGCGATATACTCCGATCACGAAAACGGGGTGGCCCGCAAAGAGCCACCCCGTATGCGTTGCAACTTGGTTTGGCGGCTATTTCTTGAGCAGGGAGGAGAGGTCCGGGGTTCCGCCGGCCATCTTGTCCAGATCGTTCAATGCGCCGCCCGAGGACAGGGTGATGTTGGTCGTGGCCTCAAGGTATTTGGTCTTCAGGTCTTCCGGGCATTTCTTGTATTCGAAGATCACGTGCTGCATGGCCAGTTCGCCACCCATTTCCTGGTCGAAAGGGTAGCCGTAGGGCAGAAGCATGATCTGCACGCCCTGCTGGGAGGGGACGGTTTGGATGACAGCCGGTTCTTCGATTTTGTCTTCCTTGAATTTGCCGATAACGGTTTCACCGGTGACCAGTTTCACCAGCCTGATGTCGTAGCTCATTATGACTCCTTCATTGTTTGGGTCGGCCTATTAAGTAGGGACTGCCCGGAACGCTGTCAAGAAGCACAAACCGGCGCGTCCGAAAAACGGACGGTGCCGGTTTGTTGGTGCGTGGCCGCCTCGGAATTATTTACGGACCGGAGCCTTGGCCGCCACGAGCTTGCGATACAATGGCAGGAATCCGGTCCTTTCATGCTCCGCCGCAGTGGGAGCGTTTACATGCCAGGTGAACACTGCACCCAGCAGGCAGAGAACGCCGCAGGTGGTGAAGGCCAGGGGGAAGCTGCCCATGTCTCCCAGCATGCCCCCCAGGATGGGGCCGAAGATGCCGCCCACGCCATAGGAAAGAAAGACGAAGGGGTAGTTGCGTCCCACGTTCTTGCTGCCGAAAGTGTCGGCGGTGATGGTGGGGAACAGGGAGAAGTTGCCGCCGAAATTGAAGCCGATGAAGGCTGCGCCCACATAAAGGATGAATTCGTTGGAAGCCATGGCCGGAAAGGCGATAACGCAGAAACCCTGGGTGGCGGTCATGAGGATGATTGCGGCCTTCCGGCCCATGAGGTCGCTCATGGCTCCCCAGGCAATGCGGCCAATGCCGTTGGCCAGGCTGAAGAAGACGGCCATGGCCGTTCCCGCGACGGCGCTTGCCTCGGCCGTGGAATATCCGGCGCGCTGTAGCGCCTCCATGGGGTAGAGCTTCATGAGCCCTATGGACATGAGTCCGGCCCCGGCGCTGAAGGCGAAGGTCAGGAAGATGAGTTTGAACTGGTATGTCTTGAGCATTTCCAGTCCCGAGTAGTCCGCTTCCCTTTTTTGGCCCTTTTCATCTGTTGCGGGTGTGGGTGGGGCATAGCCCTCGGGCTGCCATCCCTCGGGCGGGAAGGTCATCCACATGCCGCCCAGGATGACAAGAGCGGCAAAGGATACACCGTAAACGATGAAGGTGTTTGACAGGCCGTATGAATGGATCAGGTGGCCCCAGGAACCGGCCAGTTTGACCCAGCCCATGGCTCCGAAGCCGAAGCCGGCTACCGCCAATCCGGTGATCATGCCTTTCTTGTCCGGGAACCAGCGCATGCCCACGGCAATGGGCACTACATAGCCCACGCCGATGCCGGTGCCGCCGATGACGCCGATGCAGAAAAGCAGGGCCGGGAAATTTGTTCCTCCGAGCAGGCCGGCCAGAACATAACCCGCTCCGAGTATCAGACCGCTGATCATGGTCAGCTTGCGGGGCCCCCAGGCCGCCAGTTTTTTTCCTGCCCAGACCATGACCACGGCAAAGCAGGCAAGGCCCACGGCAAAGACAATCTGGGTCTGCATTTTGCTCCATCCCGCAGACTTCAGGGCCGGGGTGAACACGGACCACGCATAGATGGCCCCCAGGCAGAGCTGGATGAGTACTGCTCCCAGAACCACCCACCAGCGGTTCATTACCTTGATCGTCGACATGGCTACCTCCTCTGTTTCATGCCAATAGCATTCGTGTTGCAATTTCAATTATTGTTTGGTTCGCGATACAGCGGGATTAGGGTGCAAGGCGGCGGGAATCGCCAGAGGACGATTCCCGCCAGTGCCTTTGTTTAAGGAGGTATTATGCCTGTTCGGGGCCATGCAGGATGGCCATGACTTCTTCCGTGTCGTGCGGCAGCGCCGCCTCTCCCTTGGCTCCGTATTCCAGCTTGGAGGCCACGTAGATGGCGATGAAGGAGAGGATCATGACGAATCCTCCAGGGTTTTTGAATCGGAGTATCTCGGGCAGGTAGGAGACGCCCAGGATCATGGCGAAGGATCCCACGATCCCCGTGATCAGCCCGGCGATGGCTCCGTTTCGGGTCATCCTGGGCCACCAGACGCCCATGACCAGCACCGGGAAGAAGGTCGAGGCGGCAATGGCGAAGGCCAGGCCGACCAGCACCGCGATCTGCATGTTCTCGGCGATGAAGCCCAGGGGAATGCCCAGCAGTCCGATGAGCACGGAGGCGATGCGGGCCACCTTGACCCTGGAGTGCTCGGGCATGTCCGGGTTGAAGACGTTGACCACCAGGTCATGACCGATGGCTCCGGCACAGGCGATGATCAGGCCCGCGACCGTGGAGAGGATGGCCGCGAAGGCCCCGGCCACCACGATGCCGAGCAGGATTTGCCCGCCGAAGTGGGACCCAGCAACGGGAACAGCCAGGTTCTTGCCGTTGGCGGCCAGCCACTTCATGAGGTGCGGGCTCACGCCCATGGTATCGCCCTGCATGTACACGTAGCGGATGACGTGTCCAACGTACGGGCTCAGGATGTAGAACATGCCGATGAGAAAGAGCACGTAGATGACGGTCCTGCGGGCGGCCTTCCCGTCCGGTGCCGTATAGAAGCGCACCAGGATGTGGGGCAGGCCCGCCGTACCGAACATGAGCGCCAGCAGCAGGGATAGGGTGTCCTTGAGGTTGGTCAGCCAGTAAGCCGGGCTGGTGTAGGCCGCGCCGTCGAATACCTTGTCGCTGCCCGGGGTGGCTCCTTTGAATTTGCTGAGGAATTCGACCACGTCCGTGTAGGTGTAGCCCTTGACCACGAAGGGTATGAAGGCCAGCAGGAACATGGCGCCGAACAGGATCCAGAACTGGACCAGCTGGTTCACGGTGGTGCCCTTCATGCCACCCACGGTGACGTAGACCGTGATGATCAGGGAAATGACCACGATGGCCGTGCCGTATTCCATGTTCAGCAGCAGCCCCATGACCTTGCCTGCGCCCAGCATCTGCGGGGCCATGTAGAAGAGCGAAACGAACAGGACGCCGATGACGCCGAGCACGCGTGCCTTTTTCGAGTGGAAGCGCTCGGACACGAAGTCCGGCACGGTGTAGCGCCCGAATTTGCGCAGGGGGCTGGCCAGGAAGAGCAGCAGGGCGATATAGCCCACGAAGAACCCCAGGGCGTAGATGATGCCGTCGAATCCGAACAGGAATGCAACCCCGGCAACGCCCAGGAAGGATGCCGCGGAAAGGTAGTCCGAGGAAATGGCCGAGGCGTTGATGAAGGAATTGACCTTGCGTCCGGCCAGGTAATAGTCGGCGGAAGTCTTTTGCCTGCGGAACATCCAGGTGGTGACGACCGTGAAGGCCAGCATCAGCCCGATGAGCACCAGGGCGGTGACGGGGATTTGGTAACCGGTTTCCATTTAGGCACCTCCTCCGTGTTGGATTTCATCTTCCATTGCATTGGCCTTTCTCACGTACCAGATGAAGAGGATCCAGGTGATGGGGTAGATGGCGATGGCCACGAGCCAGTAGTGCAGCGGGAAATCCAGGAGGATTACCTGTGTCACCGCTTCCTTTGCCAGGTAGACGTAAAGGAAAATGCCGATGACGAAGGCGAAGTACGGAATGCCCACGCCAAGCGCCAAGCCGAGTTGCCTTTTGCGGATGGCTTCGATGTGTTCCATGGGTTCCTCCTTGAAGGTGGTTGAGTTTGCCGCTGAAATTCTTTTACAATAGTGTTATTGAAGCTCTCATTCTCTTTCTGGTGAACGGTCAATGTGTTGCGGTCACGGGTTGAGGCCCTGGCGGATGGACTGCCAACGGGTAAAAACGGCCGGTCAACGGTCGCGCAATGTCTTCGGAGTCGCGGTTTGAGCTCTGTAAATGACGATAAACGGTCCGTTTTGGACCACCATGGCGTTCCGGGGTCGCTTCTGGCCGACCTGCGGGTCATGGCCGCCACGGGCAAGCTTCAGGGGCTGCGGAGCGTCCGCTACGACTTTGTGACCGACTGGCTGGAGTCCGGGCTGACTGCAGAGGAAACCTGCCGTAAGCTGTCCGTATTCAACCGAGCCGTGATTCTGGCCGTACTCGAGGCGCACGAGGAGGCCTATCCCTGGCTTTCCGGCTGCACCTTCCTGGAATTCGGCTCCGGCGGCCGCAGCGAACAGGTGCTGGGGTCGGACCAGGACAACGGTTTGCTCCTGCATGGCGCGATAGACGGGGACGAGCTGGAGGATGCGGCCAACGACATCGTTATTGCACTGGACGGTGCGGGCCTGCCCCTGTGCACGGGCGGGGTCATGGTCAGCAACGAACAGTGGCGCGGCGGCTTCGACGACTGGCTGGAGCGCATGACCGGCTGGCTTTCCAATCCCCATGAACGGGGACCGTGGCAGTCCGGGCTCATTCTGGATTTCGAGCCGGTTTATGGCCCGGAGGAGGATGCCCATCGGCTGCGCAGGCATCTCTGGGAGTATGTGCGCAGCAAACCCGTGGTCATCAAGATTCTTGTGGAGGAACTCACCGACTACCGGCTGCCTCTGTCTTTGTTCGGCTCATTTCTTACAGAGAAAAAAGGGCCGTGGGCCGGATTTCTGAATATCAAGAACGGCGTGCTGGCCCATTTGACCAATGCCGTGCGCATCCTGGCCCTTAAGTACAACATGCCTTTTACGCATACCTGCGACCGGGTCCGCGCCCTGATCGAGGCCGGGCATTTTTCCGGCAAGCATGGCGAGGCTCTGCTCCAGGCCTGGGAATGGCTCCAAGGCAGGCGGCTGACCATCGGCATTGCCTGTCATGAACGCAGCGTCGATCCCCATAACTACCTGAATCCCGCCGAACTTTCCGCCAGCGAGCGCGGAGAGCTCAAGCAGTGCATCCAGGCCGTGGAAAAGTTGGTCCGCCTGGTGCAGGCAGGCTCCGGGCTGTGATTTCGGTTTTCTTTTTGCATTCTCATGGATTATGAAATTTCATCGTTGGATGAAATCTTTCTTGTGGATTGATATGTAAGGAATATTTTCGTGAACGTACTGATCATAAATCTGACGCGCTTTGGCGATCTGCTTCAGACCCAGCCGGTCATATCCGCATTCAGGAGGCAGGGGGCTCGAATAGGGCTGTGCTGCATCGAGAATTTTGCCTCGGCCTCCAATCTCTTGCGGGACGTGGATGCGGTTTTTCCGCTTCATGCAGCAAGGATGCTGGCTGCTCTGGACAGCAACTGGCGGGACAGCGTCAAGGAATCCGTGGCCTACCGGCAGGAGATCATCGACAACTTTGCCCCCGACCTTGTGGTCAACCTCACTCCGTCCATATCCGCACGGCTGCTGGCCCGGAATCTGGGAGCGCCGGAGGTGCGGGGCTTTGATCTTGATGAGCACGGATTCAATGCGGATACCTCTTCCTGGGCGGCCTTCCTGCAGATGGCGGGTGGCAACCGCGGGGCGAGCCCGTTCAATGTCTGCGATCTGTTCCTGCGCACTGCGGGCGTTTCCGGGGATGGTCGGGGCCTGCGGCTCCGGGAGCCTGATGCCGCATTGCGTGAGCGCATGCGCACCCTTTTCCTTTCCGAGGGCCTTGAGCAGCCCGCGGGATTCGTGGCTCTGCAGCTGGGCGCCAGCGAAGACAGACGCCGTTGGCCCATAGCCCGCTTCGCGGAACTGGCCGAAATGCTCTGGCAGCGGGACAGACGTGTGCCCGTTCTGCTCGGCACCGAAGGTGAGAAATCGCTTGGAAGCCGTTTCAAGGAGAAGGTCATGTGCCCGGTGGTCGACATGCAGGGCCGGACCAACCTGGAGGAGCTTGCGGCGACCCTGGCGGAATGCGAGGCGCTGGTAAGCAACGATACCGGCACCATGCACCTTGCCGCCGGGCTGGGCGTGCCTGTTGTGGCCATCTTCCTGGCCACGGCGCAGCCGTGGGATACCGGGCCGTATCACGAGGGAAGCGTTTCCCTTGAGCCGGACATGGATTGTCATCCGTGCGCCTTCGGCAGGGCATGCGCGAATGAGGAACGCTGTCGGTACGGGGTTGCCCCTGAAACGGTTTACGCACAGTTGTGCAGATTGTCGGGCGGGGACGGTCCGTTTGTCTCGACCGGCGCGCGGGTCTGGCAGGCCGTTTTTCGGGAGGATGGTTTCATGACCCTGGAATCCTGCTCCGGGCACGAATCAATGGATCGCGCCCGCTGGGTTGCCATGCAGCGTTGGTTCTATCGTCGGTTCCTTGACGGGGAGAGCCTGGACGGCTGGGAGCGCACTGAAGAATGGCTCGGCGCGGACATGGGCGGAGCACTGAAAAAGACCTTGGGGGAATGCGCCGAATACCTGTTTCTGCTTCAGCAGCAGGGCATGCTTCTGGCCCGCAACCCTAGGACCGCCTTGAAAGAGAAGTTCTTGGCGTCCTGGCAGCAACTACAGAATATTCTTGATGAAAATACATATCTTAATGTGCTGGCCCGGCTTTGGATGTTCGAGGCCCAGCAACGGGGGAATGATCTGGATGCGTTGCTGGGGATCATTGAGCGCTATCGCACGCTGGTCATGACCATGCTGAAGGCCTTGTAGCGTCCGGCACGAAAATTGTATTTACTGGGCCAAGCCTAAAAAAAGGAATTTTTAGCCCCCCTGAGGAGGAAGAACAATGATCCTTATCGATGGACAGAAATGCGAAATTGAATCCGCCAAGTATCAGAATCTTGAAGAGATATTCACGACCATGGTCCAGGAAGGGTATCTGGACGACCGAGTCGTCACCGACGTGCTGATCAACAGCGAACCCTACAGTGAAATATATCCGCATCAGTCCGAGGATATCGACCTGAGCGAAGTGCAAAGCATCGAAGTGACCACCATGGCCACTGCGGATATGGCCATAGAGATTACCCGCGAGCTGTACAAGGTCGTGACTCTCATGGTCGAGGGCGGCAAGAGGGTTGCCACGCTGTTTCGGCAGGCGGACGATGCCGAGGCCCTGGAAACCTACCAGGACCTGCTGGACGTGACCAGGAACTTCCTGGGCATGATCGGCCTGCTTCGCAATGAATATTCCCTCAAGGACCATGCGGCTTATGTGGAGGCCGCCGAGGAAATGACCAACCTGTTCACCGAGATGACCGATGTGCTCGAGAACGAGGACTGGATTCTCCTGGCCGACCTGCTTGAATATGAATTCCTGCCCGCGGCGGAAAAATGGAAGAAAGTCATAGCCCAACTCAGGGAAGACATCAGGATGGCGAAATAACCATGACTGAAAGGCGTCAACTTCTTGATGAAGCCCTCTGCATGGGGCGCGCCGAATTGCAGCATCTTGTTGCCGGCGAGGTCCAGGAGGCGGAAAAGCTGGCCATGGCCCGCAGCCGCAAGGCCCAGCAGGCCATACACGGCATCGACAAGGTCACGCTCCAGGAGCTTGCCGACCAGTTGATTGCACTGGGCAGCCTACAGGAGGAATTGACCTCCGAGGCGAAGAAGCTCCAGGATACGGTCAAGCAGGAACTGATGAACCTGCGCAAGCAATCCCGCAGATTCTCGGCCTACAAGGTTGGTGCCGGATACGTGAAGCACGGTTTCAACCGTTCGCGTTTCCTGAGCAAGAAGGTGGAATAGTCCGGGGGCTGAAATGAAGGAATGAGGCGAGGTCCGGCCATTGGCCGGGTCTCGCCTTTTATTGTCTCCAGTGGATGGTGCCGCTGTCTTCGTCCATGTGTCCCGATCCTGTGAAGGAAAGGCCGAGCCGGGTATATCCGTCGCCGTACTCCTCCATGCTTCTCACTTCTCCGGCATACCAGTAGGGCCGGAAGATTTTTTCCTTGAAGTTGAACATGAAGATGTTGATGACCACGGGGGAGCCCACCGCGCAGACAGGGGGCAGCACCTGGTTTCGCACCTGGAGGGCAATGCCGCCCTTTGAAATGTTGATGACCGAGTTGGCGTCATGTCCGGACTGGTCCTGGGCATAGGAATTGACCCCGATGTCCGGGGATGCGTCCTGGAACTGTATGGAGGATTTTCCGGGATCGGCCATCCAGATCTTGACCCGGATGAACTGCTGGTCCACCACCCGTTTCCGACCATGCTTCCTGCGTTTGAGAAAGTCGTAGCCCGTGGGCGCGGAAAGGGTGATTTGATCCGTCTTGCGGCCGGACACGTCGGATTCCAGAAGCTCGGCCTTGAATGCGTTCACCCTTTTTTCCGCCGTGCGCAAGGGGGCGAAGACGAGGGTGACGCTCTCTCCCTCCTTGGCCCTGATCACGTCCATGCGTTCCACGATGTCGCATTTGATCTTGCTTCGTCCCGCCCGGGTGATGACGCAGCGTACGGCAGGAGTGTTGTCCTTGCCGCACAGCTCGATGGCCATGCCCGCCCTGGAAAGGGCCTGCGGGATGTTTTTCTCCTGCACCAGCATTTCCTTGTCGCCGCTACGAAGCACGCGCAGGGCCAGGAGGAAAAGCAGGATGGCGAGCATAACCAGCAGCCCGGCCAACAGGTATTTGGCAAAGATCAGATCCTTGATGCCGAAGATGTCCTGCACCAGACCGAGGGGCAGAGCCTGCAAAGATTCCGGTAGATTCGATATATCCATGGCTAGAAATTCACGAATTCCTTTTTAGCGTTGAGTACCTTGTATAGATAGCGTTTCGTTTCGTCGTAGGGAAGGTCTTTGCGGAGTTTTTCATAGACCTGGGCCGGATTCATGGAATTGATCCGTTGCGCGGCAATGGATTTGTCCTTGTGGAAGGCCCGCAGAACGCCGCCCGCGCCGCCGTTGTAGCCCGCGATCACGCAGTATTCGCGGGAGACGGGATCGTTGACGCCCGCCAGATAGCGATACTGGAGCAGGTACAGGTAGCCGCTGCCGTAGGTGATGTTGGTGGATGGGGTGAACAGGGCCTGCCGGGAGGGATATCCCTGCTTGCCGTGGAGCATTCTGTATACGTCGCCGCCCGCTGTCTTCTGCACCACCTGCATGAGTCCTATGGCCATGGCGCTGCTGACCGCAAAGGGGTTGAAGTCCGATTCCACCTTCATGATGGCGTAGATCAGGTTGCGGCTGATCTTGAAACGTTCGGCCGCCGCCTGCACATATGTCCGGTACTTGGCGGCCCGCACATGCAGGTGATCCCTGACCATGGGGATGCCTACATAGTGGACGGTCTTCCCGGAATCCGACGTCCGTGTCCGGATTTTGTCGGCCACCAGGTGATCGGCAAAGCGGCCCGCGCGCCATTCCCAGCGTATCTGTTTGTCGTCCTGGTCCAGCACTTCGCCCAGCAGGAAGGGTGTCTCCCCCAGTTCCACGGGCTTGGACGAATACAGGTCAACGGCGCGGGGGTCGCTGGGTGTCAGCAGGGTGATGACAATGGCTTCGCGAAGGCTCTTGCGCGGATTCTTGGTGTCCACGGTCTCCACGGTGACCATGCCCGTGTCGAAATCCACCAGGGCGCGGGAACGGTAGTTCTGGGTGTACTTGACGTATCGTTTGGTGCTCGGCAGTTCGACGTCGTCCGTTCCCCATTCTCCGCCGACGGCCTTGATGAATTTTTCCAGCAGGCTTTTGAATGCCTTGAGATCGCGCTCCAGTGCCTTGGGGTTCATGGCGTAACTGGTGGCCTTGCTGGTAGCCAGGCTCTGGGCCGCGGCCACGGGGTCGCCCGATGCGGCCACACGCGCCAGGCGGACTGCGTCGTACCGGCTGCAGGCCGTTATAAAAAACACGGCGGCAATTGCCGTTACGAGAAACGGTTGGTAGGAATTTCTCATAAGGGTATTCGTATAGCCAATAGGAAGCGGAATCCTTTGCGGTTGTTTGCGGGAATTCGTATCACTTGAGCCGGAGTATACGTATATGAATGAAAAAGGCAAAGTCGTCGAGATCATAGATGCCGACCTGGAGCCGCTTATCCCGAAGTTCATGACCAATACGCGCCGTGAGTTGGGGGAGATGAAGGATGCGTTGGCTGCAGGGGATTTCTCCACGGTACAGCGCCTGGGGCACAACGCAAAGGGGGCGGGCTTCGGTTATGGATTTACGCAAATGGGCGAGCTGGGGAAAGGAATCGAGCAGGCGGCCCGGGATCAGGATCCGGATGGTTGTGGAAAGCTGTTGCAGGATTTTGCGGCCTATCTGGAATTTCTTGAAATTCAATACGAATAGCGCGCCGAAACCTGAAGCGCCTCCCCTTGGGGAGGCGCTTCAGACTTTCATGCGGACCCGGGCGACCGTAAGGTGGGTGGCCGGAACTCTTCCTTAAATGGTTCATTTCTGGTGATGTTAGTTCCCGACCCTGTCCGGCCTTACCTGTTTTCCAGGCTATACCTTGCTTAAGCAGATACCGTGCCACTTGTAGGGTTCTGTCGCGGTATGAAATAAGTTGCGTTTTTTCGGTGTATTAGACGCGGGGAATCCTGCCCTGTGCCCACAGTGTCGGGAAAGTCTTTCCATCTGTGCCCGGAGTGACAAAAAAACGACGGAAAAGGGGAGCCAGGCCAAAGCCTGCTCCCCTTTCTGCTTTATCGAATTAAAGCAGCTCCATGGCGGCTTCCACGTCCCAGTCTTGGTGCACCACCTTGTTGAGCGCGGTAACGATTTTTTGCGGGCTGGGGTGTTGGAAGATGTTGCGTCCCACGGAAAGGCCTGCGCCGCCCGCCTGGACAGAATCGTAGACCATCTGCACCAGGTCGCGCTGGTCGTTGAGCCTGGGGCCGCCGGCAATGACCACGGGGACGCAGCAGCCGTCCACCACGTTGCGGAAGGTTTCGGGGTCGCCCGTGTAGTTGACCTTGACGATATCCGCGCCCAGTTCAGCGCCCACGCGGGCGCAATGGGCCACGATTTCCGGGTCGTATTCGTCTTTGATCTTCTGCCCGCGGGCATACATCATTGCCAGGACCGGCATGCCCCATTCATTGGCTTCGGAGCAGACCCTGCCGAGGTCCGCCAGCATCTGGGATTCGGACTCGTCCCCCAGGTTGATGTGCAGGCTTACGGCGTCGGCCCCGAGCTTGAGGGCGTCGGTGACCGTGCCCACCAGGCATTTTGCGTTGGGGTAGGGGGAAAGGCTGGTGCTGGCCGAGAGATGGATGATCAGGCCGATGTCACGGCCGCCCTGGCGGTGGGAACAGCGGGGGATGCCCTTGTGCATGAGCATGGCGTTGGCACCGCCTTCCGCCACTTGGTTGACCGTGTCGCGCAGGTCCACCAGTCCATAGATGGGACCCACGGTCACGCCGTGGTCCAGGGGGACGATGATGGTGCGCCCGTCATTGCGGTTCATGATCCTTTCGATTCGTACTGCCTTGCCGAGTTGCATGGTTGCCTCCTTCATGCTTGCCCGGGCCGGTGAGGACTTCCCGCCGCCCAAGAAAAAGGGCCGCAGGTTTCATCCTGCGGCCCTTTTGGCGTTTGTTTCAGTTCAATCTATCTCTAGTGCACGCCAGGACCGCAGGTTTTCCCAAAAAAGAAAAAACCAAAAAAGAAAAAGAAGCGGTATGCGGTCCTGTTAGTCATGAGTTCCTGTTAAGCGCCCTCGGCCGCTATTGTCAAGCGCGCATGGCATTTTATCATCCTGCTTTTGTCCAGAGGAAACGGTCGCGGAAGGGAGGAGACAGGTGGCGCACGATGCGGACCAGTATCGCGGTCAGCGCCAGGCTGAAGAGCAGCCGTCCCCAGAACAGGCCGGATATATGTCCGCCGATGAGCATGAGCAGGAAGGTGTCCTCGATCAGCGCGTGGGACATGCCCATGAGGGTGATGGAGTAGAACACGTCTTCCTTGTCCAGGTTCCCAGACTGCGCTTCCCGGATGATCAGCCCACTGCCGTAGGTGAGCCCCACGGTGAGTCCGATGACCGTGATGGCGGACGCCTTGGGGCCTATGCCGATGACCTTGAGGATGGGCTTGAGGATCCTGTTGAGCAGGTCGATGACCCCGATTGCCGTGAGTAGGCGCATGAAGGCCATGAGGCTCATGATGACCAGGAAGATGAAGCCGAAGTTCTTCGCCTGGCCGAGAGCCCAGGCCATCAGGGTCTGGTCCGCCTGGGCTTCCGGGGTGAACATGATGGTGGCGGGGCCGCCGAGCATGCCCGCGGCGGAGTAGACGCCGTGCAGGAGCAGGGCCAGGCCCAGGGCGGCCACCATGCGGATGAAGGCCTGGAAGCAGAAACGCGCCCCGGCCTTGCGGGAGACAGCTGATTCCAGAGGGAGCGCGTGTGCCACGAGCATGAGCACGCCCAGGATGGTCGTCTGCTCCTGGGTCAGGGGGAAATCCCCCGCCAGGGAAATGAAGATGATCAGCCCGGTGTAGACGTTGTTGAGAATGGCCCCGGCCCAGGCCAGACCCATCTCGGCGGGCAGGCCCACCAGGTTCATGATTGGCCCCAGAGGCATGGCCACGTACTGGATGAGCTCGAATTCCTGAAGAATCTTCACCGCGACGACAATGGGAATCATGACCTTGAACAGGGTCACAGCCGAGGACACGCTGTCCTTGAGCAGGTCCCTGATGAAATCCGTACATTTATCAAGATACAGCACTGGAAGCTCCTTTTGATGCCGCGACACTAGAAGAAGCAAAGGCAAAAGAAAAGGGAGAACCATGCGTTCTCCCTTGTTTTTTGTATGGCAGACAAAGCCTACAGGACGGCCCTGCCGACCTGGTAGGCGAGAACCGCCATGAGGTAGGCAAAGCCCGTGGACCCGAACACGCTGAACAGGGCCCATTTCCAGCTCGATTCCCGGGCCATGGTGACCACGGTGACGAAGCAGGGGCATAGAGCATGACGAAGATGATCATGGCGATGCCACCGGCCTTGGAGAATGCAGGGTCGGAGGCCAACCGGGCGGAAAGGGGTTCTGCCTCTTCCGGGTCCACGTCGCCCAGGGAATAGGCGGTGCCCAGGGTGGAGACGATGACTTCCTTGGCCGCAAAGCCGCCCACCAGCGAGATATTGGTGCGCCAGTTGAGACCGGCCAGCCCGGTGACGGATTCCAAACCCGTGCCGATACGGCCGGCAAACGTGTGCTTGAGGGCATGTTCGGATTCCGCATTGTCGATTTCCGCCAGGCGTTCTTCCTGGGCGGCGATTTCGGCTTCCGCAGTACCGCTCGTCTTGAGCGCCTCGATCTGTTCCACTATGGGAGCGCGTTGCGCTTCGTATTGGGCAATTTCCGCTTCAGGCAGTCCCGGGAAGGTCATGGCGGCCCAGAGCAGGATGGAGATCCCCAGGATCACGGTCCCGGCCTTTTTGGCGTATTCCCAGGTGCGCTCCCAGGTGTGGATGAGCACGCCGCGCAGGGTGGGCATGCGGTAGGGAGGCAGCTCCATGACAAAGGGAGTGCTTTCTCCCTGGATTACGGTCCAGCGCAGCAAGCGCGCCACGACAAGGGCAAAGGCCCAGGCCGTGAGGGTGATGAGCAGCATGACGCTTGCCCCTTCGTCGGGGAAGAAGGCGGCGGCCAGCATGAGAAAGACGGGAACCTTGGCCCCGCAGGTCATGTAGGGGGCCACGAACAGGGTGGCCAGCTTTTCGCGGCGGCTGCGCAGGGTGCGGGTGGCCATGACGCCGGGGACCGCGCAACCGCCTGCAATGCCGCCGGAGACGATGAAGGGCAGCACGGAGGTGCCGTGCAGGCCGAAGGCGCGGAACACGCGGTCCAGCATGTAGGCCATGCGCGCAATGTAGCCGGAATCCTCCAGGGCCGAGATCATGAGGAACATGAACATGATCAGGGGCACGAAGCCGAGCACGCCGCCCACGCCGTCGATGATGCCGGAGACGATCAGGGAGCGCAGCAATCCCTCGGGCATGAGGGCGGTGACGAGTTCCCCCATCCAGCCGAAAAGCATTTCCAGCCAGCCCATGGGGATTTCGCCCACGGTGAAGGTGATCTTGTAGATGAGATAGATGACGCCGAGCATGATCAGGGGGCCTGCGAACTTGTGGGTCAGCACGCGGTCGATCTTGTCGGACATGCCGATGCGCTGCTCGTCCAGCATGGGGTAGCTGACGACCTGTTTGATGATGCCCGCGATGTAGCCGTATCGATAGTCGGCGATGATTGCGTCGGGAGCCGCCTTGAGGGTCTTGGTGGTGTGCTCCGAAACACGGGTGGCGAGCTGCTGCAGCTGTTTGGATACATCGGGGTTGGCGGCGCGGCCCTTGAGGATCACGTCCTCATCGTGTTCCAGGTACTTGAGCCCTGTCCAGCGCGCCGGAACCTTGTCGGTGAGGAATCCCTCGCCCTCGATGATTTCCTCCATTTCCTGAAGCACCGGGTCCAGATCCGGGCCGTAGGAGATGGTCAGCGGTTTCCAGTCTCCCTGTTTGTCCTTTGCATGGTTCAGGGCGGCTTCAAGGAGCGCATTTTTCCCCTGACCGATGCGGGCGATGGTTTCCACGCAGGGGCAGCCGCTGAGCTCGGCCAGTTTTCTGGTGTCGATGGACTTGCCGCAGCTGCGTACCTCGTCCATCATGTTCAGCGCCAGCACCAGGGGGACGCCCATTTCCATGAACTGGACGGCCAGATACAGGTTCCGCTCCAGGGAGTTTGCGTTGAGCACGTCCACCACCACCTCGGGCCGTTCGTCCACGAGATAGTTACGCGCGACCAGTTCTTCCTGGGTGTAGGCGGTCAGGGAGTACGTACCGGGCAGGTCCACCACCTCGATGGTGGCGTCGCCGTGTTTCATGAGTCCGGATTTTTTTTCCACGGTGACCCCGGGCCAGTTGCCCACGTGCTGGCGGGCTCCTGTCAGGGCGTTGAACATGGTGGTTTTTCCGCAGTTCGGGTTTCCTGCGATGGCAACGGTAACATCTTTCATTGGTATCAATCCTCCAGGGGAACGACCGTGATGTGGTCAGCTTCGCTGTTTCTCAGGGTCAGGGTGAAGTCCTTCAGGCGCAGGGCCACAGGGTCCTTGAGGGGCGCTTTGCCGATGACATGCACCTCGGTTCCCGGAATGAGTCCCATGTCGCGGATGCGGCGGCCCAGTTCTCCCTGGGCGGAAACGGAGAGGATTTTGAGTTTTTGGTTAACCTTTGCTTTACGCAAGCATATTTCAGTGCCCATCTGAGCATTCTCCTTCAAAGTATAGGAGTTTATTGAGAATGGTTTTCAATCGGTGTGCAAAAAAATTACCGTTGCCCGGAGCTGGTCTTTAAGCCTTGGGACGACGTATTGCAAGCGGAAGTGCAAGAGCACCCGCAGCAGCCGCATCCCGAATTTGGAGATGTGGTGCTTCTGATGGCGCGACGGACAAGGTACAGGGCGGCAACTGCGACAATTGCCAGGACAATTATTGTTTCAGTCATTTGTGTTTCCTCAAAGTTTATGGAATGAACAGGAATCAAATAGTGATATTGAGAATCGATGTCAAGAAAGACTTGCGTAATTTTGTAAAATCTGTTTCCTGCCGGTGTGGAATCGAGGCGATTTAACCTGGTATGGGTTGTCCGCCGAAGGCATTTATGATTGAATGTGCACGGAAGTACGTGAGGACTCTGTGAAGAAAATCAAACTGTTGCTTATAGCGGAATCAGGGCTGGCCCAGCAGGCGTATCTGGCCGAGCTGTACAAGCTTGGCGCGGATGTGGACTGCATCGAATCTCCGGATGAACTGCACGATCAGTTGTGCGACGTTCCTTATAACGGGTTGCTGGTGGATGTGCCGACAATGATCCGATCCGACAGCGCCAACAAGGGGCGGGTGACCAGGATCATGGAGCGTTATCCTGTGCTGCGGCTGTTATACAATTCCGATCATGGCGGGATCCGCGGTCTTTCCCAGGGCGGCACGGTTCGCGCCAACAAGTCTTTGGATTCCTTTGTCCTCAACGAATGCCTGACCTTCCCCGCACGATCCATCCGCCGGGCCCGGCGTTCCGATCTGGTGCTCAATGTGCTGCTTGTCGACGACAGGAACCGGTTCGGGCGCGACGAGGAGCGGACGGTGACGGTGAACGTTTCCGAGCAGGGATGCTTCGTGTATTCGGTGCGCGCATGGGAGGCGAGTGCGCCGGCCTGGATGGTGGTCACCGAATTGGAGGACCCGTCTCCCATTGAATTGAAGGTGCATTGGACCCGGCGGTGGGGGCGTTCCAGCCGTTTGCCGGGCATCGGCACCAGCTATGCCCACATCAGCGATTCGCAACTCGAACAGATCCGCTACCTTTTGTAGCTTGAGGGTATCATGTCCGACGATAACAAACGTTTTCTCGAATGGGTGGAAGTGATTTCCAAGGGGATTCTGCTGGGCGGCTCCATCGGCGCAATCGTGGGCTGGTTCGGTATCATTCACATCGCCAAGGCCGTTGCCCTGGGCGGACTGTGCGGCATCCTGGCCGCCGTGAATTTCAAGCAGCGCCGGGACGACAGAAAGCAGCAGTGATATTCCCGGGCGGTTTCAAGCCTGTCCGCCCGGCTTTCAACCTTCCTGCCGGTTGGGGCACGCCGCACCGGTGATTCCCGCCACAACCAGCGCCCCAACAAGATTCAACGTGACGAAAATCAACGTGTACCGCCATCCGAAGTAGGACACCAGCACCGGAACAAGGGCCGGCTTTATCGAGCGGCAGCCCATGAAGTTGGCGATGAGCAGGGTGGAGGCTCCCTGTTCCTTCAGTGTCTTGAACAGTGGGTGCCACGCGTATATCGGCCCCATGGACAATACCCCGGCAAGCGAAGAAAAGAGGATGCCTTTCAGGCCGGATCCCTTGCCCAGGAAACGGGTGATCTGCGCGGGCGAAAGCACCAGGTTGAACGCCGCCATTATGACGATGGCCAGGCAGAGGGGCAGCGCCAATTGGCGGAACATGGTCAGGCTGATGCGCAGGGCCTGCTCTGTTTTTCCCGGGGCCAGGCTCCACCCGATGCCGTAGAGAGCGGCCACCGCCAAGGGGAACAGCCAGGGACGCAGTAAACGCAGCAGGGTCATGCCAAACCTCCATCCCAGAGAACAATGGCAAGGGAGAGGAGGATCGCCATCACAAAGGCGGACAGATTGCGTACCAGGGCAAAGCGCCGCCCCATCGCCGACATCTCCACGGGAAGCTGGATCACCCCCACGTTGACCCAGGCCAGCATCAGGGCCGTGATTCCGGCCATTGCAACACCGGAGTTCAGCAGCCCTTTGCCGATCACGTAACTGTTCACCGGGTTGCCTGCCAGTATGCTTCCCAATGTCGCTCCCCAAATACTGTCGAGGGCGGTTGATCCCGGGAAAAGGGCCAGCAGGGTCTTTTCCGAAACGAATCCCCGGAACAATCCCAAGAGCAGGACCACGCCGACCAAGCGGGGCGCCAGGGAATAAAATTGTCGTCCTCCCTTGCGGAGCGCCTCTCCCCATGCGGATCGTGTCTCGACGGATGGTTGCGGCGTCTTGTCTTCAGTCTCCTTGCCCGGTTTCAGGTAGGTAGCCAGCGCTTTTTTCACTGGTCCGGATATCCCGGTGACGACCTCCACGGATTGCCTTTTCATGGCGTTGACGATGTGCGGAGCCGTGTAGCCCACAAGGATGACCCGCGCGCCCAGGCTTACGGCCAGGGAAATCACCGCCACACCGGCACCGTGGCCGGAGGATTGTTGCGGGCCTTGCACGGCCTCGAAGGACATGTCGTCGGTTTCCACCAGGAGCAGGTATTCGGTGGTGCCGAGCTTGTCTTCCACGGTTCCGCTCAAGTCCGGCCGGGTGCTGGGGATGGCTATCTTCATGATTCAATACGTTACAATTGATGGACCTGGATGGTCGAGACAAAAAAGGCCGCCTTCGAACGAGGGCGGCCTTTGGAATTGCTTGCAGCCGGTCTAGAGAATCTGGCTCAGGAACAGCTTGGTGCGTTCGTGTTCCGGGTTGGTGAAGAAGTGTTCCGGGGTGCCCATTTCCACGATCTTGCCCTCGTCCATGAACACAACCTGGTCGGCCACTTCCCGGGCGAACCCCATCTCGTGGGTGACCACCACCATGGTCATGCCTTCCTTTGCCAGGGTCTTCATGACATCGAGCACCTCGCCGATCATTTCCGGGTCCAGGGCGGAAGTGGGCTCGTCAAAGAGCATTACCTTGGGGTTCATGGCCAGGGCGCGGGCAATGGCCACGCGCTGCTGCTGGCCGCCCGAGAGCTGGGCGGGGTGGACGTGGGCCTTGTCGTGGATGCCCACCTTGTTCAGCAGCTTCATGGCGTTTTCCACGGATTCTTCCTTGGAGCGCTTACGCACCGAGGTCTGGCCGATGGTCACGTTTTCCAGGACCGAAAGGTGCGGGAAGAGGTTGAAGGATTGGAAGACCATGCCCACATCCATGCGCACCTTGTTGATGTTGGTTTTGGGATCCAGGATGTCCACACCGTCGATGAGGATGCTTCCCTCGTCCGCGTATTCCAGGCGGTTCAGGCAGCGCAGGAAGGTGGACTTGCCCGATCCGGACGGGCCGATGACCACCACCACCTCGCCCGGGTCCACGTGATAGGTCACGTTGTGCAGGGCCTGTACCTCGTGGGGCACGTAGAATGTCTTGAAGATGTTCTTGACGTCTATCATTACTCAACCATCCTTCGCTCAAGGTACTGCACGAACATGGACAGGGAAAAGGTTATCACCAGGTAGAGCAGGCCGCACATGAGCCACAGCTCGTAGGGCATGAGGCTGGTGGTCACGCCCTCTCGGGTGGCCTTGGTCAGTTCCCGGATGGCGATGATGCCCAGCAGGGAGGAATCCTTGATCAGGCTGATGAACTGGCCCGCCAGGGGCGGCAGGATGCGCTTGAAGGCCTGGGGCAGGATGATCTTGCGCATGGCGGTGGCGGTGGTCATGCCCAGGGAACGGGCCGCCTCCATCTGGCCGCGGTGCACGGACTGGATGCCCGCACGCACGATTTCCGCCACGTAGGCCCCGGCAAAGATGGCCAGGCTTGCCACGCCGAACCAGGTGCTCGGGATTTCGGGCAGTCCGCTCTTGTTCAGGAGTCCGTTGAGAAGGGTGCCGACCACGAAGTACCAGATCATGATCTGCACCAGCAGGGGAGAGCCGCGGATCAATTCGATGTAGGTGATGGCGCTCCATTTCAGTGCCGGATTGCGCGAGATCCTGGCAAGGCCGGTGAACAGGCCGAGCAGGATGCCGAAGACGATGCCCATGACGCTGAGCTGCATGGTGAGGGAGAGCCCCTGGAGAAACAGGCCCGGCTTCCATTCCTGGTAGTGGCCGATGATATCGCCCATGTAGACGGTATCGCCCCGGGAAACGTTGAGGCCCTTTTCCGGCACCTTGTATTGCTCGGATTCGCCGTCGCCATGGATGACCACCACGGATTCCCCGTCCTTGGTGGTCACAGCCGTTACCTCGCCTTCCAGTTCGGTCCGGATTTCCACGGTGTCATGATAAACGAAATATTGCGGGACCCTGTTCCAGCGCCAGATATAGTCGACCTGCTCCGTGGCAAAGTAGAAACCGTAGCAGATCACAAGCAGACCGGTGAAAAACAGAAGCTTCCAGAACAGGTCCTTGCGCGCCTGGAGTCTGTGGCCGGTATTTCTTCCACGTGTCATACAACCTTCCCGTGCTCTCGTGGGAAAAAAAGAAAACCGGGGGTCACCAGGACCCCCGGGTGCAAGTCGGCAAGCTTATTCGGATAATTCCTTGACCCACTCCTGATGGCGGATCCACTTGTCGTACATTTTTTCATAGCGGCCGTCGTTCTTGACCTGACGCAGGAAGTTGTTCAGCCAGTTCATGAAGTCCGGGTCGCCCTTGTTGATGGCCCAAGCCAGGGGCTCGAAGGTGAAGGGCTTGTCCAGGAACACGAGTTTGTCGCCGAATTCCGCCTTGAAGTACACACAGTTGGGAAGGTCGTACACATAGGCGTCGGCCTTGCCGTTGATGACTTCCATGACGGCTTCGGTTTCGTTTTCAAAGGATTTGTAGTTGCACTTGGGAATAGAGCGCTTCACGGCCTGCTCGCCGGTGGTGCCGAGCTTGGAGGTGACCGTGTACTGTTCGTTGTTCAGGTCCTTGTAGGAGGTGATCGTGCCCTCGTGCTTGGGGTTGATCAGGATGGTCTGGCCGACCACGATGTACGGATCGGCGAACATGACTTTCAGGTTGCGTTCCTGGGTCACGGTCATGCCGGACATGATGATGTCGAACTTGTCGGAAAGCAGGGCCGGGATAATGCCGTCCCAGGCCGTGTTGATAGCCACGAACTTGACGCCCATGGCCTTGGCCATTTCCTTGGCCATGTCGATGTCGAAGCCGATGAAGTCGCCCTTCTTGTTGGTCATTTCAAAGGGGACATAGCCGGATTCGAAGCCCACGCGAAGTTCGCCGCGTTCCAGGATTTTTTCCAGGGTGGACATCTTGGAAAGTTCCAGCTTGACGTTGACTTCCTTGGCGGGCTGCTGCGCATTTTGCTCGGGGGCCTGGCTGCAGCCGAATGCCATGAGCATGGCTGCAATGATAGCCAGGACGGATACCAGACGTTTCATGAACTGACCTCCTCAATGTGTGTGACGTGTTCCAAACGGAGTGTGCGCGGCTCGCCGGAGTTTTGCCGAACTAGTACGACTTGCCTTCCGTCAGGACTTCCTTGATGATCATTTCGCCGTTGCAGACAGGGCATTTGGGCATTTGTTCCAAGGGCAGGTAGACGATCTGCACCGTCTTGCATTTGGGACAGGCCACTTCGACCGGTTCTGGTCTGGTCCGCTCGTCACTCATGATCCTCTCCTTATGTTGACGTTTCTGTTTACATTTCCCGTTGGAAAAAGACAAGGGAGTAAGATTTCAGGCGGATTCGTTTTGCGTCATGGAATGTTTTTTACAAAAACGACATAATGCCGCCTCCGAACTGCTCTTTGCCAAAAGGAATGGGGGCAATACTTCTGATCGCACAGGAATTGCGAACTGCGCAGATTGTGCAGTTTTGGTACTGTTGCGTACATTTTTTCGTTTCATATTCCGGTTTTACCGGCTCTATGGTAGAAGCAGCCCATGGCAAAGGAAAGAATCCTGATAGTGGAAGACGACGCCATCGCGGAGATTGACGTCAAGGCCGCGCTGGACCGGGTCGGTTTCGCCGTGGCGGGCGTTGCCGCCACCGGCGAGGACGCCGTTCGTCTGGCCGGGGAGGTGTCTCCCGATCTGGTGCTCATGGATGTGCGCCTGGCGGGCAAGATGGATGGCCCGGAAGCCGCCACCAGGATTGCGGAGCGCCATGACATTCCGGTCGTGTTCCTGACCGTCTATGCGGACGATGCAACCCTGCGCGACGTGAAGGCTTCCGGTCCCTTTGCCTGTCTTCTCAAGCCTGTGGATGACCGGGAACTGAAGACCGCCGTTGAGATCGCCCTGTACAAGCACGGGATGGAGCAGGAACTGCGCAAGGCCCGCGACGCGGCCGAAGCGGCCAACGAGGCCAAGACATCCTTTCTGGCAACCATCAGCCACGAACTGCGTACGCCGCTCAACGGTGTCCTGGGTATGACCGAGTTGCTGCTGCTCTCGGATATCGACGACGAGCACAAGGAAAACGTCCAGTTGATCAAGGACGCTTCTTCCTCGCTGTTGGGCCTCCTCAATCAGATTCTTGATTATTCCAAGCTGGAGGCTCGGATTCGGGATGTCAGGGAATCGGATTTTCGTGTTCGGGATATTTTGGAAGGGTTGAAGTCCGTCAACAGCAGGCAGCGCGGCGACAAGGAACTGTCTCTTGAATTGCTGGTGCGGCCCGAGGTCCCGGAATGGCTTGTGGGCGACGGCGACAAGGTGCGCCGGATCCTGGCCACCCTGGTGGGCAACGCGGTCAAATTTACGAGCCGGGGCGGCATCACGGTTCGGGTAGAGCAGTGTCCGAGGGGCGTTTGCCCGGGCCGCGCCGCTCGGGGCAAAGCCTATTTTCTCTTTTCCGTTTCCGATACCGGGGTGGGGATAGAGCCGGAAAAGCAGGCCAGCCTGTTCGAAAGCTTTACCCAGGGCGAAAATTACATGACCCGTCAGCAGGGCGGACTGGGCCTGGGTCTGGCCATAGCACAGCGCCTGGTTAATATTCTGGGGGGCGACATCTGGGTGGAAAGCGAGCCGGGCAAGGGCAGCGCCTTTTATTTTACGGCCCAGCTCGGGGCCAGCTCCATGGCGGAGATGGGGCCGGAGCGGCCTGCGGAAGAACCCACGCTTGAGGCTCTCTTGCGCGGATTGAGGGTGCTCATCGTCGAGGATGACCCCATCAACCAGCGCTATCTTTCCCGGCTTCTCGAATTCCAGGGCTGCGAATCCCATGTTGTGGAGGATGGCAGCAAGGCCATTGCCGCGCTCAAGCGGCGGCCATACGATGTGGTGCTCATGGATGTCCAGATGCCGGGCATGGACGGATTCGAGGCAACCCTGGAAATCCGGAGCGGCAAGCATGAGGGTGTCAATTCCAAGGTGCCCATCATTGCCTTGACCGCCTATGCCATGTGGGGGGATGAGCAGCGTTGCCTGCATGCGGGCATGGACGCATATCTTGCAAAACCCGTTGATGTGGATACATTGATTTCCACCATGGAAACCACTCTGAAGTCACGCCGAAACCGGTGAACAAAAGGACATGATGCCCAATCCATTTCATACCCGCCAATCCCTGCCCGGCAACATCTACACCTATTTCCTTGCGGTGCTTTTGCTGCTGGCCCTGTATCTTTTCTACCAGATAATCGCCCCGTTCCTGCATACCATCCTCATCGCCATGGTCCTGGCCGTGATTTTTTCCCCGGTTTTCCTGCGGGCCATGGATCTGTGCAAGGGCAGGCGGAACCTGGCCGCCATGATGACTGTGGGGCTCATCGTGTTCGTGATCCTGCTGCCTCTGGCCTTCGTGTTGGTGGCTCTGGTGGAGCAGGGGGCGCAATCGCTGAAGGGCATCAGCCAGTGGGTGAGCCAGAACGGGCTGGATAAGCTCCTGGATTCCCATCACATGAGCAAATATCTGGACTGGCTTGAGATCCAGTTGCCGTTCATCAAGGTGGACGACATCGACTTCCAGTCCAGGATCATTGCCTTTTCCCAGAGTTTCACCGAGACCCTGCTGGGCATGAGTACCATTTTTGTGCGCAACGCCACGGAATTTTTTCTCAAGTTTCTGCTCATGATCTTCATTCTGTTCTATTTTTTGCGCGACGGCATCGATATGGTTTCCTATCTTCGGTATTTGTCGCCGTTGCGGGAGGAACAGGAGGATTCCATCATCGACAGCTTCAACCGCGTGTCCAAGGGCGTGCTTATGGGCTGTCTGCTGGTGGCCATCCTCCAGGGGCTCGTGGGCGGCCTGGGCCTGGCCATGGTGGGGATCCCCGGCATTTTCTGGGGAGCCATGATGGCCTTTGCCGCACTGATTCCGGTGCTCGGCACCGGTCTGGTCTGGGTCCCCGCGGTCTGCTACCTGCTGCTGGTGGGTGACTGGAAGTCCGCCTTGTTCCTGGCCGGGTGGTGCGGCATCATCGTGGTGGGCATCGACACCTTCCTGCGCCCCTATTTCATGAAAGAGGCCGCCCGTGTCTCCACGTTCTACATTTTCATGGCCATTCTGGGCGGCGTGTATGCCTTCGGCATGCTTGGAATCCTGTATGGCCCCCTTATCCTGAGTTTCGGCATGGTCATGCTTCAGATTTATGGTGAAGAATATGCCGACATCCTGACCCCTGAAAACGGCGCGTGCAAAGAGGCTGCGTCCGATACCACCCCGGAGAAGTAAGAGTGCGTTCCTGGTTCCTGGCCGCAGCAGTGGCGGTCCTTTTGGCTATTGTCCTGTTTTTTCATTTTGTCCTGTTTCCGCCCAAGCCCAAAGCTCCTGAAGTGGTGGAACCCAGTTTCCTGTCGGTTCCCGCCGGGGAGGCCGAGCAGATCATCTATTCCCTGTCGCCCTTTGTGCAGGGATATTCCACCTGGACGGCCTTTCAGCCAGCACTGGAAAAGAGTCTGGCCTATGCCGAGGTCAAGAATCCCGCGAGCGTGGCCGTCGACCGGCCGGGTTTAACCATGACCTGGGGCGAGCTGGCCGAAGGCATTCGGGAGATGATCGATCTGCTGCCGCTGCTGGACAAGGAACCGGCCCTGATGGCCGAACGTTTCCGCCTGTTTCGCTTTGCACCGCAGACCCTCATGACCGGGTATTACGAACCCTGGCTGGAAGCCTCTCCTGTGCGCACCGAGGAGTTCAAGTATCCCCTCTATGGCCTGCCCGCCGATCACAAGATGGTTGATCTGGGCCAGTTCCATCCCCGCTGGAAAGGGCAGCAGCTTGTCTACCGCATGACCGAGGACGGCATTGTGCCGTACTATGACCGGAAGGCCATCGACGGGCAGGGCGCACTCGATGGCAAGGGGAACGAATTGGGCTGGGCGCGGGACCTGGTGGATGTCTTCATGCTACAGGTGCAGGGCTCGGGACGGCTGGTCATGCCCGACGGCTCGGTGCGGCATATTCTTTATGCCGGGAAGAACGGTCATCCCTATGTGTCCGTCGGCAAGGTGCTCATCGACCAAGGACTTGTTCCCCGGGAAGAGATGAGCATGAAGCGCATCAAGCGGTTTTTTGAGGAGAATCCGGACAAGTGCCGGGAAATGCTTTTCCGTAATCCCAGCTATGTCTTTTTCCGGCTGCATGACGAGGGACCTTTCGGCAGCATCGGCAAGGTGCTGACCCCCATGGTCAGCGTGGCCGTGGACCGCAACTACGTGCCGCTGGGCTCGCTCATGCTGCTTGATAGCGTCATTCCCCGCGTTGGAGGCGGCGGCGAGAAGGAGTTTCGCTCCCTGGTCACGGCCCAGGATACGGGCGGGGCCATCAAGAACACCCGTTGCGACCTGTTCTGCGGCACGGGCACTGACGCCGAGTATCTGGCCGGTCATTTGCAGCACAACGCCACCCTGTACATGCTGGTGAGCAAGAGGGCCGTGCCAGAGGATGCCGATCAGCAATAAATTGTGATTATTGAGTTTTTGTCGGACGTATTACCGTGTCTGATAGAAGTGTCGCATATGGAATTGCGCCAAACATTTGCTTGAACCAAAGGTTTGTTTTCGCTATGGAGCTTCTCATTATGAGGGAATAATTGGCGACTCTTATAACCATTGGGAGCAGATTTCATGGCGAGATACGTGGATGTTTTCACCGAGGCGAAGTTGTCGGAGATGTTTCCGGCCAGCAGGAGCAATGACTTTTTCGAGGCTTTGTTCGGTGATGCGGAAGAAGGGAGCTACGACATTCAATTGGCCTTTGCCGGAGCCGAAGGCAGCACGCTCAATTTCGAGTTCAATCTCAACCAGCGTCCGGGAAAGTGTCTGGTCTGCAGCCTGACCTACGGGTTGCCGCAGGTCTTTTCCCGCCACCCCATCATTAATGTGCAGGGCCTGGCCGAACAGATTGCCCATGTGGCGGGCAACACCGGCGGCGATGTGATCTGGAAGCTCGGCATCACCAATGAACGCAGCCACGCTCAGCATTATATCCCGTTGACCATAGAACTGGGATAATCTTTCAGGAAATCAAAACGAAAAGCCCGCTTCGGTCGAAGCGGGCTTTTTTGTCAGCTTGTTTTTTTTCTTCGCTCCATCCACGCCCATATGCAGGCTGCCAGGACAAAGGCAGTCAGCACCACGATGGCCGTCTTCAGGTAGGCAATGGTGGAATTGCTGTCCGGTTGCCCGTAGCGGCCAAACCATTTGTCGTAGATTTGGCGATATTCGCCGGTTTGTCGGATGATGGCCAGCCCCTCGTTCAGCTTGGCCAGCAGTTGCACGTGCCCCTCCGGGACGGCAAAGCAGTAGTCCCGGGGCTCCAAGGGGGCTCCCACGGTTGTGATGTTGTCCAGTCCGTATTTCTGGGCATTGTAGAGACCCTGCAGCGTTGCCAGGAGGGCTGCGTCGTACTTGCCGCCCGCCAGGAGGCGGAGCGCCTCATCCTGGTTTACCACTTCGATGATGGACGAACCGGTCAGTTCCCGTTTTGCGAAGTCGTCCATGATGTCGGCGGATTGAACTATGACGGATTTGCCCACAAGGTCCTTGAGGTTTTTTATCGGCGAGCCTTTCCGGGTGAAGATACTGTGGTGCACCACGATGTGATTGGTGGAGAAATCCACTTTTTCGTCCCGTTCCTGAGAATAGTACATGCCTGTGAGGGCATCGATCTCGCCGTGTTCCAGCTGCTTGCGAACCGTACTCCAGGGACCCAGGGAAATGTCGACATCCAGACCCATGACCCGGGCCACGGCCTTCATTATATCGACGTTGAATCCTGTGGGTTGGCCGTCCTTTATGAATTCATAGGGCGGGTAGTCGTGGTCCCCTCGAATCTTGAGGGGGGCGGACTGCGCCGAAAGAGGGCATGACAGCAGGATCGCCAGACACAGGACAGCCAGGAACGCCCATGAGACGAGGGCGGTGTTGAAGGCCTCCTGCAGGGAAACGCTTTGGTTCGGTTCGGGCATCATTGTTATCCCATACGTGGTTTCGTGGTCATTAACCATGATAATGAGGGCGGGTGGCGAAAATGAAGAAGGCCCGCCTTGGTATGAGGCGGGCTTTTTTTCGGCACACGTTTGGAGGAGCTGATGCGTGCCCGGGTGAGGGTGAGAGAATGCTTCTAGCGCAATTCGGATTGGGACTCCGTCCTCGGAGGCACATGATGAGGACGGACGGAGTCCCGCCCGCGAGGATGGTGATGGCCCTGTATCCGTTATCCCTGTTGCTGGGCCGGCCTCCCGGGCTCCGACATTACTGCGTGCGGATTATCTCAGCAGGCCGAGGCAGCTTTCGATGCGTTGGTCCTTCTGGTAGATGCTGCAGTAGGAGTACCCGATGCCTTCGACGGCTGTCGGCGAGCCGTTGGCAATTTCAATGATCTTTTCGAACAGGGCTTCGCCCACCTGCTGGCTGGTTGCTTCGCCGCGCATGATGGCGCGTGCGTCAATGTCCTGGTCCTCGGTGAAGAGATCCGCATTGCCGCTGACCCTGATGACCGGGATGATTTCGTTGTTGAATCCGGAACCTCCGCTGGTCCAGACAATGCACTGGGCGCCCATGGCCGCGAAATTGATGGCCGAAGCCCCGCAGAGGTGAGTGACTTCCGCCAGATGCAGGCCGGGCTTTTCCGGGGTCTCGATTCCGTGGCGGCTGGCTTCCAGCACGCCCTGCACCGGGTGGGTGCCGAACTTGTGCAGCGCACCCAGGGTTTTTTCCTCGATGGTGGTCAGGCCGCCCACGCTGTTGCCCACGCTCATGATTTCCACGTCCGCGCCCGGGATGCTCCAGCGCCTTTCCTCGGCCTTCATGATACGGTCCAGCTTTTCGCGGATTTCGGGGGTGGCGCAGCGTTCCAGCAGATATTTTTCACCGCCGATGAATTCGATGACCTCGCCGCCGATGACTGTTCCGCCCATATCAATGAGCTTGTCCACGGCCACGCCAACGGTGGGGTTGGAGGCAAGGCCCGACGAGGCGTCGGAGCCGCCGCACTTGACGCCCACGGTGAGCTTGGAAAGCGGGGCGTCTATGCGTTCGCAGGCCGCTGCGAATTCGGCGACCTTGGCGGCCAGTTCCCTGCCGTGTTCCACGGCCTTGCGGGTACCGCCCTGGGATATGGCCCGCAGGGAATAGGCCGGTTTACCGGTTTCCCGTATGGGGGCGGCCACCAGCTCCGGATCAATGCTGCCGCAGCCCATGGCCACCACAACCGCGCCAGCCACGTTGGGGTTCTTGCCCACGCCGACGATGTTGTGGAGCAGTTCCTCGTTGCCCGCCATCATGCAGGTGACGAAGTTGGTGACGACCACCGCGTCGTCAAAGTCCTGCGCAATGGCGCGGCAGATGCCGTCGGCACATTCGTCCACAGCGACGATGAGTATCTTGTTGCGGATTCCGACCTTGCCGTCGGGACGCAGGTATCCGGAAAAAGTCATTGTTATGCTCCTTGTGTGTAATCCATCTGACGGAGAATCTCCGTGATGATGTGGGGCGGGATGTCGATGCGGTCGCTCTTCACGTTGTGCACGTGTACAAAGTGCCCCTGGGGGATGGCCTTGGTCAGCGTGCCGCAGTCGTTGCCGTACTTGATGAGCGGTGCCCCGGCTTCCAGGTCCTTGAGGGCGAACTTATTTCCCGCGGGAATGTCTTCACGCACCGTGATGCTCGGCAGCGTGTTGCCCTTTTTATCCATGAGTGTGACCACCACGCCCTGTTCCAGTGCTTCGAGGGCGGTTGCCACGTTGTCGTTTTCGGTCATGACGATTGCTTTCGGCATGTTTGTTCCCTTGTTTGTTTCGCCTCCCGGCTGCGGCAGACGCTGCCGGGAGGCGTAATGGTTGAACCACGAGGAGGGTTGAGGTCCGGGCCTACTTTTCGCGCGCTTCGGCGGCAATGGTTTCGGCGCTCTTGAGCCCGTAGTCCTGCTTCATCCATTTGATCCAGCCGTAGACCATGTATCCGACGATGAAGGTCAGCGGCACGGAGGTGACGATTGCGCAGGTCTTGATGGTGTTCAGCGGTGCGTTGATGAACATCATGGCCAGGGGCACGGCTGCCAGCAGCAGGCACCAGAACAGGCGATGCATGGGGGACGGGTCTTCACCCGCCTTGAGCCCTGGCGTGACCGTGGCGGACATGGTGTAGGCCGCGGAATCCAGGGTGGTGGCCAGGAAGAGCACGGAGATGACCGCGAACAGAATGATGAAGAACCAGCCCATGGGCAGGGTGTTCATGATCTGGACGATGGCCTGGTTGCCCTGGCCGGAGCCCACGAGGCCGGCGACGTCCACTGCCTTGGTGATGTTGGCGTTCTGGGAGAAGTTGCCGATGATGCCGAAGAAGAAGAAACAGCCGGCGCTGCCGCTGAGCAGGGTGTTCATGATCACGGCGCGGATGGTGCGGCCCTTGGAGACCTTGGTGATGAACAGGCCCACGAACGGGGTGTAGGTGATCCAGTAGAGCCAGTAGAAGATGGTCCAGCCTTCGGGGAATCCACCGTTGTTGACCGGGTCGGTCCACAGGCTCATCCTCACGTAGTTCTGGAACATGGTGCCCAGACCGTTGACCGTGGATTTGGTGATGTACAGGGTCGGCCCGAGCAGGAACACGGCCAGACAGAAGGCGATGGCAAAGTAGGTGTTCATGGAACTGATGCGGGCCATGCCCTTGGAGATTCCCACGTAGGAACTCAGGGAGAACACTGCGGAGATGGCAATGATGATGCCCAGATTCACCTGGAAGGACGGAGTGATGCCGATGACGTGGCACAGGATTTCGGCCACCATGGGTACGGAGACGCCCAGGGTAATGGACAGGCCGCCAAAGCAGGTGAAGATGAAGATGGTGTCGATGGCGCGGCAGGTTGCCTTCCAGACCGGGGTCATTTTTTTTCCCCCGCGGATGGCGGTACACACGGCGGAGAGGCTCAGCCCGGCGTTCTTACGCACGTGGAAGTGGTAGGCCACGGGCAGGGCGGCGATGCAGTAGGTGGCCCAGGCGCTGATGCCCCAGTGGAACAGGTTGTAGGCGGTGCCGATCTCATAAGCACCCGCAGTGCCGGTATGGAATCCCAGGGGCGGGGCGTTGAAATAGTATGCCCATTCGCAGAATGCCCAGTAAACGGTTGCCGATCCCAGGCCCGCACAGATCATCATGGAGACCCAGCTGAAGGTGGAATATTCGGGCTGCCCTTCGCCAAGCTTGATGGAGCCGTACTTGCTGAAGCCCAGCACCGTCAGGAACAGCACCGAGGCGAATACCGCCACCAGAACCGGGGCCCCGAAGATCATGGTGAAAAGGTTGAACAGATAGTTTGCCGCATCCTTGCCTGCCTCGGGGTACATGGTCAGGCCCAGAACAATGGCCGCCACCACGGCGAGGCTGGTCAGGATGAGAAACATATCCAGCTTTTTGGTTTGCAACATTGGTTTTCCCCTTACGCTTGTTGTTGGTATGAAATGCGTTCGGCGTTGTTCAGGCGTCTCAAGTCATGGGTGCCTGGTCCAACCGTGTCATACCTCCGGATTTTGAGACGCGGGCTTCCGTCACAGCCGGAACGGGGCCCATCCTTCCTGCGTATTCCTGTTGAGGTATAGGCAGTTTTTTTCTCCATCAGCGGTTTGCATGACACTTTCCTGTTGCTGCGCGACAGCACGCAGTCGTTCGCAATATGGCAAGGGGTGTGCCAAGAAAACTTTGTTTTCCTAATATGCTGTTATTGCATGAGAAATAAGTTTATAATGAATCTTTCTGGTAGTGAGGCGAAGGCTTTTTGAGTCGAGAACGATTCACTTGTGGAGGGATCTTTTGAAATCAAAGGCATTACAAAGAATGAGTCGGAAACAACTCGCGAGTTGGTTCCGACTCAAGTGGTTTGATTGTTTTTGAAAACAGCTATTTATACTTGCGAAGAAGACGGGATGCACGCGATTGGCTGATGTTCAGGGCCTTGGCTATCTTGCGCGTACTTTTGAGTTTTTCGTAGGCGCCGAGGATCATCTTCCGTTCCACGTTCTCCAGTGCCTTGTCCAGGCTGCTGGCTGCCTGGCCGCGTTCGCAGAGGTTGATTTCATAGACCGAGGAGGGAAGGTGGGTTGTCCTGATCTCCTCTTCTTCCACGGTGACTACGAGGCGCTCGATGACGTGGGATAGTTCGCGCACGTTGCCGCGCCAGTCATAGCGTTGCATGACCTTCAGGGCATCGTCGCCCATGCGTTTGCTGCGGCCGTAGAGTTTGCCGTAGTAGTTCAGGAAGTAGTAGATCAGCGGGACCAGGTCCTCGAGTCTGTTGCGGAGACTGGGCAGGACGATCTCAAAGACATTGAGCCTGTAATACAGGTCTTCGCGAAACGCTCCGCTCTGGACCATGCTGAAGAGGTTCCTGTTGGTGGCGGCAAGCAGTTTGACATCTGTCTTGAGGGTTTTAGTGCCGCCCACAGGCCTGTATTCCCGCTCCTGAACCACATGCAGGAGCTTGGCCTGCATCATGAGCGGCAGCTCCGAAATCTCGTCCAGGAACAGGGTGCCGCCCTCTGCCTTGGCAAAAAGTCCCTGCTTGTCCGAGTTGGCCCCGGTGAATGCGCCGCGCTTGTGCCCGAAAAGTTCGGACTCGAAAAGCTGTTCCGGGATGCTGGCGCAGTTGACCACCACAAACGGATTGGCCCGGCGCGGGCTGTTGGAGTGAATGTATTTGGCCAGCAGGCTTTTGCCGCTGCCGGATTCCCCCAGCAGCAGGCAGGGGGAAACCAGCGTGCTGACCTGGTGGGCCAGTCCGATGACTTCCTGCATGGATTCGCTTCGGTAGATCAGGCCTTCCTGGAGCCTCTCCGGGGGTTCTCCACGGCGTCCTTGATGTCCGTGAAACGCTTGATGGAACCTTTGTGGTAGTCGTCGTGCACGTTCATGGGCACGAATTCGATCTCGCCGTTTTCGTCGAAGATCGGGGTGGCGATGGTGAATATGTCTGCGCCAAGATGGGTTTTCTGTTCCTGCTTGAGCGCTTTTTTCAGTTTGTAGACCGTGGGCAGAATGGAAACATCCCAGCACCGGTTGTTCTCGGCCACGAAAAACGAAAAGTTCTTACCGATCATCTCCTGTTGCGTATAGCCGTAATGCCGTTGGCAGGCCTTGTTGGCGTAGACCACCTTGTAATTGTTGTCATAGACGATGATTTCGTCGTGCAGTTCGTCGATGATCCTGGCGAACGTGGCAAAGTCGAGACCGAAGTGGTCCGTTTTATCCGTTGTTGTCTTTTTTGCCGCCATGCGCAGCTCCCCCCCTTTGAGAATTGGGCCGTTTACTAGCGCCTCCTTCCGCTTTTGGCAAATACACTGCGATATTTATGTTTCATATATTATGGGTGTCGGATTTCTTTTATTATTTTTGAAAGGTTAGCAGGAGAGCTCAGGGTGTTGGATGTCTTGCGTGCGAGGCGGAGTTGTTGGGAGAGGCTGATCACTTGTCGAAAGGTCAGGAAACGGCAAAAAGATTATTTGTTTTATTGGTATCGTTTTGCCGGTATGTCATGAGAATGGATGTTTGATTGGTGGATTATGAATAGGGAGCGGTTTGTTCTTGATCGGCAAGGAGGAGCAATGGAAGATTTGAAGCTCGCCATGGAGGCGATAGGACTGTATCAGGTTCAATATGATCAGGTCGATAAGATCTGGAGTTATTTCAGCGTAGTGACTCTTGCCATTGTCGGGTTTGTTGTAGGCAGTGATAAAGCCGTTCGCAGTATAAAGGAACCCATTGCCATTGTGTGCGGTTACCTTGTTTTTTGCTGGGGGAATCACCAGGCGCTGGTGAAAGGGCAGCGCCAGCTTGAGGAATTGTATGCAACGGTTCTCAAGCTGGCGACCAAGGCGGATGTTGCGGTCGTCCAGTTGAAACCTTTGTCCGCTCAGTCGGTCAAAGAGACCCACTTGAGTTTTATTGCCGCGGTTTGTGTCGGTGTGCTTGTGGTTGCCTGGCTGCGCCTTCGCGCCGCAAGGAAGAGTGAGGAACAAGAGCGGTAAATTGTTTGAAGTTTCAGGAGATTTTTAAATATGTCGGGAAGCAAATCAAAACGGCCAGCTACGTAGTCGCTGGCCGTTTTGATTTATTTCTCTTGGTACCCGGGACGGGAGTCGAACCCGTACAGTGTTGCCACCGAGGGATTTTAAGTCCCTTTTAAAGATGGTTCAGTGAAACAGTTTTGCTTTTTAAGTATCCTGAATTACTGTTCAAAAGATTTCAATTTGTATCGTGATATTTCAATATATTTCACTTTTGTTGTCAACATAGTGTCAATCATTGTCTTCATCTCTGGCTGCGAGGATGTCACCTATTAAAAGGGCATAATGTGCCAATAGTTCCCTTAGATAAGACATTTTATGTCCGTCCATTTTGGCGTAGTCATCATAGTTTACTGATAGCATACACCGAGCATTTGATGTGGCCAGCTTTCAGGGGGCAGATCAGATGGATAACGAGCTGGCCGATAATGGCGATACGCTCATCGAGGACAAGGTCGAGAAAGTCGACGGCGGCGCGGGCAGCGATATCGCCTGGGTCTCCAGCAAGGAGGCCGTCAATTTCGAGCTGGACCGGATGAACCGTAACACCATGATCGAGGTCAAGGTTGTAGATTTTTATGTGCCAAATATGCATGAACTCATTAGAAATATCGCTTGATCAGAGGGGCTCGAATTAGTATTTACCCTCCGTTTGGCACGAAGTTATCTTAGTGCTTGATCTTTCACATATGTTCGGTCGTCAGTTGAAGGGGAATGACGGCTGACAATGTTTCGCAATGAAATCGAATAGTAACATGAATGGAGAATATAATGACTGAGGTTGCCTCTGTTGTTGAGCGAAACGAGAACGCAAGTTCCGAGACCGAACAGAACCGTGAAAATTACTCACCATCGGTGCTTTTGTCTAAAGTCGTCTGGCTGATGATGAAATCGCCCCAATACAAACACCAATTCATAGCCGACCTGGAATGGTCGGTCATGCCTGCTTTTGCGCGCAGGCAGTTTCGTCTTTTCCATAAGAACGGCCAGCCCTTTGCCTATGTTTCCTGGGCTCTCGTCAATGATGAGGTCGCTTCGCGCATGGACAAGAAGGCCTGCGCCTCAAGTCTGAAGAATGGAACTGCGGTGATCAGTTCAAGATTATTGATGTAGTAGCGCCTTTTGGTGGCGAAGATAAGGTTGTTGAAGAAGTAAAAGACATGATTGTAAGGAGTGATATATGCGATTGATGATTGTAATATTGTTGTTGTTAATGCCAGTTGAATTAAGCGCTATGGGATGGGCTGAGAATCCTATGGATAGAATTAAAGTTAACGATTCGAGTTATTATAAATTGAGTTATCGTATTAAGTTTGAAAAGGCCGAGAAAGAGGATGTTAAGTATTTGTCGAGATATAAGATACTAAACATTACTGATTTAGGTCTGTATAGCGACAGTGCTTCAACTCATTATGTCTATAGTGAGGTAGGTGGTTATATTATAGCATTTCCTGCACTTAATGTTGCTACGAGAGTTAAAGCTACGAGTGTTTGGATGTATAATAAAGATAAAAATGATGTGATCGATAGGGTTTTATTGGAATATGATGAAGGTGCGTATAGGTCTTCTTGCTCATCTATTGTTATTGACAATATAGAATATAACAAAATTGAATTGCAAGATGGTGTGAAATTGATGAATGAAGATAGGTATAATTTTCATCTACTATCAATGGAGAATATAAGGTGTCTAGAAGAATATGAAAGGTTGTTCGATAAAATGCCGAGTCATTATTATGCTTACCTCTCTTTGTCAGGTTGTAAATATTCAGTTGATAGTGATGTTGTTAGTAGTATATTTAATGGAAAATATTGCATAAACTTATTTTCTTCAAAAGATTATAAAAAAGTAATTCATAATTATAGTAAAGATGTTGTGTTGCTTAGGAATGATGGTACCTATACAACAGGTTGTGATGTGAATTGTGAAAGGTATTATCTTATAGGTGTAATTGATAGGAAAAATATGGATAGATCGTTTTTGGCTGATTATAGTGTTGCCATATCTCGTATTAATAAGAAATATGAAATTATTGTTGATTTCGGAAATGGTAATTATCGTTTGGTTGATCCAAATATTAATGCCTTTATCGGTGGTGATGGAGAATCTGTAGTCACTGTACACGGGTCAATGTTGGTTTTTCCTGCTGATTAATGGGTGATGGATATGAATAGTTATTATAGCAATGCTGCATTTTATATGATGTCTAAGGCCAGCTATTTCATTGAAAATCCTGGAGATAAACAAACGTTTAGTATGAGTTCACTCTTTCTGAATTCACTGCAAAACAACTTCGGATGGAGCGAAGTTAGCAGTGACCGGATGAAGGGTTTTGCCCGCATGTTGGATGCTTCCGGAGTATCTCGAGAACGTCTTGATTCGGCAGGAGTTCAGTTTAATGTTTTTCAGAATCCCGAAGGGGTCTATACTCTTGCGTTTAGGGGGACTGATGGCGAGTGGGCAGATTTGAAGGCTGATGGAGTTCTTGCATTAAATATTATTCCTGAGGCTGGGAAATTGGCAGCTTCTGTTGCCCTAATTGCTCAGGAATACTTTGGAAAGCTTATCATTACCGGGCATTCCAAAGGTGGTTATGAAGGCGAGATAGGCTCTGCTGTTACGGGAGCTCCATGTATAGTATTTGATTCTCCTGGAATAAGAAATGAATTAAGTCAATTGCGATTTATTAAACATCAGTTAATAGGTAATTCGGAATTAGATGTCAGCAATATCGTTAATTTTATTAATGATACAGCTGTTTCGTCTATGAATTTAAGTCAGTTCTACCCAGTTCCTTATGGTGCAACTTCTTATTTACTAAATCGACTTCAAACAAATGACCATGTTGGAAAAGTAGTACATTATACAGAAGGAAGATCATGGTATGATTCTTTTAAAGCATTTTTTTCTGTTGAGCAGCATGGTATAAATAATTTTAGTCAAATTAAAGGGAGTCTTACTGAGCATTTAAATCTTAATTATGTTACTAGTTCATTTGATTCTATGGGTTGTGACTATGGAATAGATTTTGATTCTAACGCAGGTAGATTGCAACCTTATAATTATATTGCTAAAATTGTAGATGCTTATAACAGAAAACATGGTACCAATATTAGTTGGAAAGAGTTTGCTGAGAATAATGGTCTTGAAATTGTCAAATGGGCTGATGGTTCAGAACATGTCTTATTTCAGCCAGATCAACCCACTGGAAACACGAGCTCTGATGTCTGCTTTGTTTCCCGATCTGAGGCCGAACAGATTGCAATATTAAATGGCCATATCAATTATAATGACTACAGTACTCAGAATTGGAATTTAGATTCTGGTGATTATACTGGCTCAGTCATGGTCAGAACTGAAGACCGTGATGTTTTCTACAAAAATGATACACTTAGTACTTTTGCAAGTAGTGACTTTATTCCAGACATCAACTTTGGTTTTGATGAAATCAATAATTTCAAAGCGGGTTCAATTGCAATGGGTTTGGGCCCCTGGGCGCAGGGTCTATTTGCTTCCAACCTTGTTGCCATAAACCCGACGTATAACGTCACCGACCCATCGGTTCGTGATAACTGGCTCTACGAAAGCTGGCAGGAGCAGAATGCCGAGTGGGGTACCGCGGCGGGGGAAGCGGCCACTTGGTGGAACAACGTCCTGGGCGATTCTTCCGTCTGGAGCACGAGTTATGAATCCGTCAACACTACCCTTGAATTGAGTAGCTCCATACATGAAGAGCCAAATGTAACAAAGCCGACGAACATTCCCGGGGGGAATTCTTCCGGTAATGGTTTTAACAGCAGAGAAAAGAGCTTTAGTGAAAGGTTTGGTCGGTTTTATTATAGCGATGGCGTTGGTGGATATAATTTCCCCGCGTTCATGTTCCCTATCGTCATCGACCTTGATAATGACGGCGTAGAACTCACCGAGCTTGATGAATCCAATGTCTTTTACGACATGGACGACGATGGCTACAGGGAAAAGACGGGGTGGGTCGCGCCGGACGACGCCCTGCTGGTCATCGATATCGACGGCGACGGCGTCATCGACCAGGCCAAGGAAGTGGCCATCAAGCTCTGGTCCGAAGAGGCCAAGACCGACCTGGACGCCCTGCGCATCATGTTCAACACCAACAACGAAGGCGCATCCAAGGACCGCTTCGACGCGGCCGACGAACAGTTCGACAAATTCTACCTTTGGCAGGACTCCAACCAGAACGGCATCAGCGAGGAAGGCGAACTGACCTCCCTCGCCGACGCGGGCCTCGAAGGCATAGATGTCTCCGTGCCCGGCGCCAGCGACGACTTCACTTTGTGGGAAGACAAGGACGGCGACGGCATCAAGGACGACGGCGAGCTGACCGGCGACGGCGGCAAGCTCATCGAGGACGTGGGCAAGAACATTTCCCTGCGTGACGTGAAGATCGACTGGATAGGCGAAAGCAAGGGCCGCGCCTACGACACCATTTTCAAATACAGCGCCGCGGGCATGAAGCGGGACGAAATCGATGGCGGTTATCTCATCAATGTGGAGGACAGCGACGTCCAGCTGACCGTGCGCGAGCTGACCGACGAATCCGGCGTGACCATGGACCTGCATGAGGCCGGGGCCGACGTTGTCTACGCCGCCAAGGGCGACGACCATCTCTTTACCACCGGCATATCCGGCGTTGTCATGGACGGCGGCGACGGCGACGACACCCTGGAAGGCTCCAACGGCAGCAACTGGCTCAAGGGCGGCAAGGGCTCGGACGTCTTCAAGGGCGGCAGCGGCAGCGACGTGCTTTTCGTGGATGCCGAGGACAAGGTCGAGAACATCGACGGCGGCGCAGGCAACGACGTGGCCTGGGTCTCCAGCAAGGAGGCCGTCAACTTCGAGCTGGACAAGATGAACCTCGAAGCCGCCTACGGTAATGAGGGTGACGACACCTTCACCTCCTCCGGCGACGTGGGCATACAGGTACACGGCGGCAAGGGCAACGACCTGCTTCACGGCGGCAGCGGGGGGGACCTGCTCGTGGGCGGCGAGGGACAGGATATCCTGCAGGGCAATGCCGGGGACGACACCCTGTTTATCGACAGCTCCGACGACCTGAACATGGTGGACGGCGGCGACGGCGAGGACGCGCTGTTCGTCTATGACACCAAGGCCGTGAATATCGACATGGCCGCGCTCAACGTGGAGATTGCCAAGGGCAACGCGGGCGACGATGTTTTCTATACCACCGGCACCGGGGGCATCAGCGTGAACGGCCATGACGGCAACGACACGCTTACCGGCGGCGCGGGTGACGACGCATTCGTGGGCGGCAAGGGCGACGACCTGCTGCGTGGCAACGCCGGGAACGACCGCATGGACGGCGGCGCGGGCGACGATACGCTTGAGGGCGGCCGCGGCGACGACATGTATGTCTTCGGCTACGGAAAAGGCACCACGACCATCATCAACAGCGGCAAGGAAGACGAGGAGCAGGACATTGTCTGGCTGACGGACGATGTCTCCATTAATGATCTGGAAATGGCCCGGGACAAGGATGACCTTGTTGTCTCGCTCAAGGATTCCGAGGATAAGCTGATCCTCAGGGACTGGTACCTTGGAGAGAAGCACCGGGTGAACGCCTTGCTGCTTTCAGACAAGGACGCGGACAATCCCGAGGGCGTGTTCATCCTTGATGACAAGAACAACAAGATCACCCTGAAGGACGACCGAAGCTGGAATATTTTCACCATGGACGGTAACGACAAGCTTACCTCCAGGTCCGGCGATGACTACATTGACGGCGGCGTAGGCAACGACACGCTTGCAGGCGCTGCCGGCGACGACAGCCTTGTCGGCGGCATCGGCAACGATTCCCTGGACGGCGGCGACGGAAAGGATTTCCTGAGCGGCGGAACGGGAATGGATACCCTCACAGGCGGCCGTGGCTCCGATGTGCTTGCTGGCGGTCTGGGCAAGGACACCATCAATGCCGGGGACGGCAACGACATCATCGAAGGCGGCGAAGGACCGGATGTCATTGATGGGGGCGCTGATACCGACTCCATCATCTACCAGAACTCCAACTACGGCGTGGAAGTGGATCTTGCGGCGGGCACGGGCCTTGGAGGCAGTGCGGAAGGTGACAAGATATCCAACGTCGAAAACGTGTTCGGTTCCGACCATGCCGACAAGCTTACCGGCAACGACGAAGCTAACATCCTTTCCGGTGCGAGGGGAGACGACACCCTTATCGGCGGCAAGGGGGACGACACGTTCTTCGGAGGCCGTGGCGCGGACAGCATGGTGGGCGGCGAAGGCATCGACCTGGTTTCCTATGATCTTTCCAGTAACGGAGTCATCGTGGACCTGGGTGCGGGGGCCGGTGCGGGCGGTGATGCCGAAAACGACGTTTTCGAAGGTATCGAGAACGTCATCGGCTCCGAATATGACGATGTGATCCACGGCGACTCAGGCGCCAACCTGCTCAGCGGCGGGCATGGCGACGACCAGCTTGTGGGTGGTGACGGCGACGATTCCCTGTACGGCGGCGCGGGCAAGGATACCGCCATCTATGATGGCGACAGCGCCGATTACAGGCTTTCCCTGCGCGACACGCGAATCATCATCGAGAACATCTCCACCGGTGAAAAGGACACCCTGACCGACATCGAGGAGATCCAGTTCAACGACAAGGTGCTCAAGACAGAAGAGTTCCTGCCCTATGCCCGGGACGGCAAGGTGCAGTATCAGGAGGGTGATACGGACGGCATTACCGGTACCCTTGCCGATGCAGGCGTGACCACCGTTACCTATGCGGTGGAGACTGGGCCCGAACACGGCGAGCTGGCAATTAATGCGGACGGCTCCTACACCTACGTGGCCGAGGAAGGTTATCTGGGCAAGGACAGCTTTACCTTCAAGGCCACCGACGCGAACGGCGTCATCAATGTGGGCAGCATGGAAGTGAACATGCAGACCACCCAAGACGGAACCGAATATACCGTCAATGCCTATGCTGCCAACGCGCAACAGGAACCGGCTATCGCCGTGCTCGCCGATGGCGGTCATGTGGTCGTCTGGCAGGATAACCAAAGCCGGGACGGCAGCGGAGAAGGAGTCTTTGCCCAGCGTTTTAACGCACAGGGCAACAAGATTGGCGATTCCTTCCAGCTGAATACTTCCACTAGCAGCACTCAGTATCAGGTGGAAGTTGCCGCACTGACGGGTGGCGGATTCGTTGCCACCTGGAGCTGCTACAGTTCCGGGCAGTATGAAATTCGCGGTCAGCAGTACGATAATGAAGGCAATAAGGTCGGAAGTGAGTTTCAAGTCAATACATCAACCAGCGGCCAGCAGCGTGAATCCGAGATTTGCGCACTTAACGGTGGCGGCTACGTGGTCGTTTGGCAAGATGAAGGCGGAAACGACGGCAGCAGCTGGGGGGTATATGGCCAGCGTTTTGACAGTGAAGGAAGCAAAGTAGGTGAAGAGATCAATGTCAGCACCTATGACCTCAACAGTCAGTGCAGGCCCGATGTCACCTCACTTTCCGATGGCGGGTTCATTGTCACCTGGGCTTCCAGCTTCAATGGCACCACTGGTTCCGATGTGTACTGCCAGCGTTACGATGCTCAGGGGAAGCAGGTTGGTACTGAATTTATAATCAACACCTATTGGGCTGCCCAGGAGGATTATCCCACAATCGCTGAACTGAGTGATGGCGGCTTTGTGGTTACATGGGTCAACAACAATGGCCAGGATGGCAGCGGCGAAGGAATCTTTGCTCAGCGTTTTGACGCAAATGGGGTTAAGGTTGGTGATCAGTTCCAGGTGAATACTTTCAATAGTTCCACCCAGTGGAGACCTGATGCGGTTGGCTTGGCTGACGGCGGTTTTGTCATTGCCTACGAATCCTATGGGCAGGATGGGTCGAGATATGCAGTATGCGCCCAGCGTTATGACCAAGACGGCAACACGGTTGGTACTGAGATTCGTTTGAATCAGGGGACTTCAGATTATCAGCAAATGCCGTCATTGGCCGCACGCGAGGACGGCAGCTTTGTGGCTACCTGGCATACTTGCCACGAGGGCAATTGGAATATCAGCGCCCGCCATTTCGCGGCCACGGATCAAATTGTCGAAGGGTCTTACGGCAACGATGTACTTACCGGCGGAGATGGTGATGATATCATTATCGGTGGCGCAGGACATGATCATATCAATGCAGGCAAAGGAGATGACTCCATTGATGCCGGAGCCGGTAGTGATGTTGTGCTCGGTGGTGAGGGGAACGACAGTCTTTATTACTATAACTCCGATGATGCTGTTCAAATTAACTTGGAAGCAGGTACTGCTGCTGGCGGCTATGCCGAAGGTGACAGTATTTCCAGTGTGGAAAACGTCGAAGGCTCGATTTATGCCGACGAACTGACTGGGGACGTCAACGCGAATAAGCTCGCGGGCGGGTATGGTGACGATACCATAAAAGGTGGCGCAGGGGATGACACGCTTTTTGGTGATGGAGGTTCGGATACGGCGGTGTTCGAGGGAGCTATCGCCGGACTATGTGATCACTCGCGAAAACGGCTCCATCTTGGTCGAGCATAAGGCCAGCGGTGAAACGGACACCCTCCATAGTTTTGAAAATCTTCAGTTTAGTGACAAGACCTTCAAAATTTCCGAGGCAGGCTATGCCGTGGACGGAGCAATCTCCCTGATGGCCAACAATGCCGACGGCATCTCTGGGACTTTGGCCGACAGCCAGGCCGATAGCGATGCCGCCGCAGTTGCCTATTCGTTAGTCCAGGGGCCGGAACACGGGGAACTGGTGATCAACTCCGACGGCACCTACTCCTACAAGGCCACAGATGGCTATACAGGTACGGACACCTTTACCTTCAAGGCCGTCACCACTGACGGCGTGGCCAACGTGGGCAGGATGTCCGTGGATGTGAAAGCAACCGAAGTGAGCAGCGAATACCAAGCCTCTACTAACAAATCCGGGCAGATGGATCCTGACATCACTGTTCTCAAAGACGGCGGCTATGTCGTAGTCTGGTGCGATGCCAGTAGCCGTGACGGTTATGGTAATGGGGTCTACGGGCAACGCTTTGATCGCCACGGCAACAAAGCCGGCCAGGAATTCAACCTGAGCTCGATGGATTTCAATGACCAGCTGTGGGCCAAGGTTACCGGGTTAGAAGACGGTGGTTTTGTCGCAACATGGGCGTCGTATGGTAACGATGGAAGCAACTATAGTATCCAGGGGCAACGCTTTGATTCCGCCGGAAATTTGATAGGCACGCAGTTTCAGGTCAATACCACGAATAAGAATCAGCAACAGGAGCCTGTCACTCACTCCCTCGCTGACGGCGGATTCGTGATTGTCTGGCAGGACTACGGCAACGATGGAAATGGTTGGGGCGTTTACGGCCAGCGCTACGGTACTGACGGACAGAAGGCCGGTGAAGAGTTTAAGGTTAACTCCTACACAAAAGATGGCCAGTACATGCCCGACGTGACCAGCTTGGCGGACGGTGGGTTTGTCGTGTCATGGACGTCCAATAAAGAGGGGACTTATAACGTCGTGGCCCAGCGCTACGATGCCGAAGGCAAGGTCGTGGGCGAGGAGTTCATGGTCAACACTTATTTGGCAAGTGAAGACAACTACTCCAAGGTTACCTCCATGGCAGACGGTGGATTCGTGGTGGTTTGGTCCAACAACGGCCGTGACGGCAATAGCTATGGCGTTTACGGTCAGCGTTTCGACAAGGACGGAAAACATGTTGGCGATGAATTCCAGGCCAACACCCATACTAACTCCAGTCAGAATGTCCCGGATGTCGTTGGCCTTGCAGACGGCGGTTTTGTCGTCGCCTGGCAGTCTCATCTCATAGATGGCTCCGACTACGGCATCTGCATCCAGCGTTACGACAAGGACGGCGCTAATGTGGGAGAGGAAACCCAAGTCAATGAGTACACTGTCAGCACCCAGGATAAACCGGAGTTGGCTGCTCTCAGTGACGGCGGTTTTGTGGTGGTTTGGGAATCTTTCATCGGCGGAGGGCAATGGCAGATTCGCTCCCGGTATTACCCGGCAACCCATGCATTAATCGACGGCACGGATGGCAACGACGTCATTACTGCCGGCGATTATGACGACACGTTGATCGGTGCAGCAGGCCACGATTTCCTGGATGGAGGCAAGGGGAACGACAGCATTGACGGTGGGCTGGGGGCGGATACCATCAATGGTGGCGAAGGTTCGGATACCGTTACCTATGCTGCTTCTGAAGAAGCCGTGAAGGTAGACCTGTTGGCTGGCGAAGTCTCCGGTGGCCTGGCTCAGGGCGATACCCTGACCAATGTGGAGAACATCGTCGGCACGGACCATAACGACACCCTCATGGGTGACGCAGCCGCCAACGAACTCTTCGGCGGCAAGGGCGACGACACTCTTGCCGGCGGAGCGGGTGACGACGTGCTTAAAGGCGGCGAAGGCAACGACGTTGTCGTCTACGTCGGAGCAATGGCCGACTACCTCCTCATTCGTGATGGCGATTTCATCACTGTAGAGCATGTGGCCAGCGGCGAAAAGGACATCCTCACCGGCGTGGAGTCTATTCAGTTCAGCGACACCCTTTTTAATATCGATGGATTCGCTCATGCCACGAAGGATGGCATCTCCATACGGCCCGGCGATGCGGATGGAATTCAAGGAACCTTGGCTGGTAACAACTCCACAGGCGTGGTCTATTCGTTGCTCCAGGAACCGGAGCATGGCGTCCTGACTCTCAATGCAAACGGTATCTATACCTATGTTCCCGCAGCGGGCTACACCGGTTCGGATTTCTTCAGCTTTAAAGCCGTCAATGCCACAGGCGTTGTCAGCACGGGAAGCATGACCGTGGACGTGAAGGCCGCGACTGAAACCGAAGCTGTCACGGTAGAGGGCGGCGAAGGTAATGACGTGCTCATGGCCGGTGACTTTAATGATACTCTCAAAGGCTTGGGAGGCAACGACTACCTGGAAGGAGGCAAGGGCGATGACTTCCTGGACGGCGGCCTGGGCGGCGACAAGCTTCAAGGGGGTGAAGGGACCGATACCGTCACCTACAAGGCCTCCGACGATGGCGTGCAAGTAGACCTTTTCACCGGTGCCGCCACAGGCGGGTATGCTGCGGGCGATACCTTCGTTGACGTGGAAAACGTTATCGGCTCTCAGTTCTCTGACGCCATCATTGGCAACGACGGAGCCAACCTGCTGGACGGCCTTTCCGGGGATGATACCCTTCTGGGAGGTCTTGGCAGTGATACCCTGCACGGTGGCCAAGGTATGGATACAGCCGTGTTCCGCCACATTATTGCTGATTATGCAGTCGTTCGCGACGGCGAAGTGGTTACGGTGGAACACAAGATTTCCGGCGACAAGGATACTTTGACCGGCATTGAGTTCCTGGAGTTCGCGGATACTACGGTTGCGGTTGCCGAATTCGGTTATGCCTTCGACGGAAACATCATTCTTCAACGAGGAGATGCCGATGGTGTGACCGGATCTTTGGCGGCGCCGGACACTATGGGTATCTCCTATGAACTGGTGAGCGGCCCGGTCCATGGTGTTGTGGATGTTAAATCCGACGGTTCCTTCTCCTTTGTTTCAGCGAATGACTACGTGGGGCAGGATTCGTTCAGCTATAAAGCCGTGGATGCCAACGGCATCACAACTTTCGCAAACATGGTTGTGGATATCCGTCATGACCATGTCGGCGAATATGAAGTCAATACCCATAGGCCGGGCCCACAAGAGGAGGCTTCCATCACAACATTGGTGGATGGTGGTTTCGTTATTGTTTGGCAAGACGCAAGCGGACAAGATGGAAGCGGCTACGGTGTTTATGGGCAGCGCTATGATAGTAGGGGTGGTAAACTTGGCGAGGAGTTTGCCCTGCATTCCATTACGGCAAGTGATCAGGCCCACCCGCATGTGACAGCCCTTGCCGGTGGTGGCTTTGTAGCTGTCTGGGGCTCTTGCGCTGTTGATGGTAGTGGCTACGGAATTTGTGCCCAGCGTTTTGATGCCAGCGGGAATAAGGTTGGCGAAGAGTTTCAGGTCAACACCTATACCGCTGGTGAACAGAATTATCCCTGTGTGGCTGGCCTTGAAGATGGCGGGTTCGTCATTGCTTGGGATGAAAGAAACGGCTTAGACGGCAGCAATTCCGGTGTTTACGCCCAACGCTATGACGCGGAAGGCAATAAGGTCGGAGATAATTTTAATGTTCCTGATCACCTAGGGGATAGCCAGGAGAAATCCAAAATTATCGGGTTATCCGATGGTGGCTTTGTTGTTGTCTGGCAGAGTGCCCATGATCAGGATGGTTCCGGCTGGGGCACCTACATGAAGCGGTACGACGTAAATGGAGATGCGGTCGGAACCTCCGTCAAGGTGAACGAGTACTGGAGCAGTTATCAGTATCAGCCTGCGGTTACCGAGTTGAACAATGGTGGAGTTGTCGTCACCTGGACCTCCAACCGCTCGGGCAGCAATGGTGAAGGAATTTTTGGCAAGCGCTATGACAAGGATGGGAACCCGCAAGGCGGTGAGTTTCAGGTCAATACTTACAATAATTCCACCCAGTGGCAGTCCGAGGTGACAGCACTTACAGATGGCGGTTTTGTCGCGGTCTGGGCCTCCTATGTTCAGGATGGAAGCGGCTACGGTGTTTACGGTCAGAGGTTCAATGCTGCTGGTGACAAAGCCGGCACTGAATTTCAGGTGAACTCACATGTTGGAGACCGGCAGTGCCTGCCTGTAGTTACCCCCTTGGATAACGGAGGTTTTGTGGTCGCGTGGCAGTCCATAGACGGTTCTGATGAAATCAGGATGCGTTTGTTTACCGGCTCCAATCAGGTAATGGAAGGCTCTATCGGCAATGATTTCATTTCCGGCGGCGACGGCAATGATACTCTTTCCGCAGGTGCTGGCTTCGACAAGCTCGAGGGCGGGCTCGGCGATGACAACATGTCCGGCGGTGCCGGTGCGGATGTCCTGGATGGAGGCGAAGGCATAGACATGGCCTCCTATGTTGGTTCCGATGCGGCGGTGAACATCGATCTAGCTGCAGGCACTACAGAAGGCGGTCATGCCAAAGGTGACATTCTCATCAACATCGAGAACTTGACCGGTTCCGATCATGACGACGTGCTTATGGGCAATGCGGCCGGCAATACCTTGGACGGCGGTAAGGGCGATGATACGCTCTTTGGCGGCGGGGGATGCAATAGCTTGGTTGGTGGTGATGGTTTAGATGTGGTCCGTTTCTCGGGGGCTGTGTCAAACTACAGCGTGACCCTGACTGAAGGTGTTTTTACTGTACAAAACAAAAACACCGGAACGGTGGACACCCTCTCTAGTGTGGAAGTGCTGGAGTTCATTGACACCACAGTCCATGTGGACGATTTGGTTGCCGCAGGTGAGGGCCGGGTCACCCTAGTTGAGGGAGAGGCCCCACTGGCTGGAACCTTGGCCGACGAGAAATCCGCGAGCGTTAAGTATGAAGTGATCACCGGGCCTGTTCATGGCGTGCTGGTCCTCAATGAGGACGGTTCCTATACCTTTCAAGCCGACGAGGGTTTCAGCGGTACCGATATCTTTACCTACAAGGCTGTGGATGCCAATGGCATTATTACAACCGGGACCATTGCCGTTGATGTATTCGCTTCGCAAAACGGTGTGGAATACGCTGCCAATTCATACATCCCGGGCACCCAACGCAGAGTGTCTGTTTCGGGGCTCAAGAACGGGGGGTACGTAACCGCTTGGCATGACGAAAGTGGGCATGATGGAAGCAATATCGGCGTCTTTGGGCAGCTTTATGACAAACATGGTGCAAAAGTTGGCACCGAGTTCCAGCTTAATACGCAGGACAACAATTCTCAGAACCATCCCTCGGTGGCCTGCTTGGAAGATGGTGGTTTTATCACAACTTGGGCCTTGGGCCGGGCAGCCGGACATCTAAATGTTATCGCCGCCCAGCGTTTTGATGCTCAGGGTAACAAGGTCGGCAGCGAATTCGAGGTCTGCGACGAACGGGGCGACTGTTTAGAACCTTCGGTATCTGGGCTTTCTGGCGGTGGTTTTGTTATCACATGGTATAACTCTACTGTTGATGGTGACAGCAATGGTATCGTAGCCAGATGCTATGACTCCAATGGGACTCCTGTAAGCGATGCTTACATAGTGAATACTTACACCTATTCAGCGCAGAATCAGCCAAAAGTAACCTCGCTTTCGCATGGCGGTTACGTTATTACCTGGGCCTCTAACACTCAGGATGGCAGCTGTTATGGCATATACTGCAAGGAATTTGACGCCAGTGGCAATGCTATGACTGGTGACATACGGGTCAATTCATATATTGCCGGGGATCAGCATGTTCCCGATGTTTGTGCCATGGGAGACGGCAGCTATGTCATTGTCTGGCAGGATGCTGGCAAGGATGGAAGCAGCAATGGCATTTATGGCCAGCGATTTGGCGCCAACGGTATAAAACTTGGCAGCGAGTTTTCCGTGAACACATACATAACCTCCAGCCAAAGCGAAGCAAGCATTTCCGCGTTGCCTGACGGTGGGTTTATCGTAACATGGAATTCCAATGGCCCGGACGGGAGCGGTTACGGCATTTATGGTCAGCGTTTTGATGCTGATGGCAACAAGCTCGGAACCGAATTCCGCATTAACGACAACGTAAGCGGTGATCAGCTGTATTCGGAGGTCTCCGTACTCAAAGACGGCAGCATTGTGGTGGCCTGGGAGTCTGCTGACAACGGGACTTGGGATATCAAATCCAAGCTGCTGGCGGCTTCCAACCGTCACTTGGCCGGAACCGAAAACAACGATGTGCTGGCCGGTTTTGCTGGCAGCGATACCCTGGTGGGTCTCGGCGGTCGTGACAATCTGGTTGGTGGCGCAGGTAATGACAGTTTGGACGGGGGTAACGGTTCTGATACTCTGATAGGTGGTACGGGTAAAGACGTCATGGATGGCGGTCAGGGTACGGATACTGCCGTATTCGCAGGAGAAAAGGCCGACTACGAGGTCGTGTTCGGCGAAACAGCCACCACCGTAAAGCACATTGATACTGGCGATATCGACACCCTGGTGAACGTTGAATATCTCCAGTTTGACGATCAGACCGTGGAAGTCACTACGACCATCGATGTCTCCGACCCTGAGGAAAGTCCCTACGGCACTGAGGTGGCGGACATTCTTCAAGGCACGGATGCCACAGACCGTTTGTTCGGCCGTGGCGGTGGAGACATCTTCTACGGCAAGGACGGAAACGATTGGCTTTACGGCCAAAAAGGCGATGACACCATCCACGCCGGTGCCGGTGCAGACCGTGTCTTCGGGCACGACGACAATGACGAACTGCACGGCGATGACGGCGACGATATGCTGTACGGTGGACTTGGTGACGATTTTATCGATGGCGGCAGCGGCGATGATTCCATCATTGGCGGTCTCGGTGCGGACACCCTCGACGGTAGTTCCGGAAACGACACTATCACCTATACCTCATCCTCTAGTGGTATCAGTCTAGATCTTGGTACAGGATTCGGTTCTGCTGGCGACGCTGAAGGCGATGTGGTCAGTAATGTGGAGAACGTATTCGGTTCCTACTTTGGCGACACCATTTCCGGATCTGCAGCAGACGAGCACCTAAGTGGCCTTTCCGGTGACGATGTACTTACGGGCGGTGAAGGTACTGACTTCCTTAACGGCGGTGCTGGCAACGACACGTATCTGTTCAGCTCAGGTGACGGGGCTGATGACATTCAGGATTCAAGTGGCAACGATAAGATCATATTCGGAGAAGGTTTAACTGAGGGTGAATTGTGGTTTAGCCAGGAAGACAACAATTTAACTATTGGAGTAATTGGCACTGAAGACAAGCTTACTGTTTCTGATTGGTATGCTGGCGATGAAAACCGTATTGAAGAATTCACATTGAGCGATGGAAGCATTCTTATGGCAGGCCAGGTGCAATCCCTAGTGGACGCAATGTCGGCCTATACTCCGACTGGCGCTGGAGTTCTGACCGTTCCCAACGAAATTCAGGATGACGTTCAGAACATTATCGCAACGAATTGGCAGAAGTCATAAAAGACATCTACTTGAACCTTATAAGAAAGGCCGCCCCTTTAGGCGGCCTTTCTCATTTCTTAACTCAATAACTAAAGACAGAAGTTGCCCTACTTCTTTGATCTGGATATATTTTGGGATTCCCCTTTCACTGTTGACGAGATGCCTGATGGCAACGCTGACTATTATACCCAGTCTTTAACCTCTTTAGATATATTCATGACTGCAAATTTGTTTGACGAGGACTTATGTAAGGGCATCGCTTCGATGCATGAGAATTTCTGTTAGCTGCAAGGATATCATACGTTGTAAGAGAAGTGGGTCCACTTCTTTACTAACAGGTTTGTGGCCTTTACGGCGAACTCGGGCAACATATTGGTTTTTATTTTTCCCCTTAGTGTTTAGGAATTCTTTTTCCAAATCGTGGTCATGGGGTGCTCCTTATGGGAGTGATTTTAAGCCATGGTGTCACTGTGTTGTCAATTTGTAGGGTGCAAAAAAAGAGTTTACGGAAATTCAACTCGTAAACTCTTAATTTTATTGGTACCCGGGACGGGAGTCGAACCCGTACAGTGTTGCCACCGAGGGATTTTAAGTCCCTTGCGTCTACCAGTTTCGCCACCCGGGCATGAGGGGGATTATCCTTATCCCGCATGAGCGGCGCAAGTCAATGCGATCCTGCGCCTATTTGAAGAGTTCCAGGTAATTGGCGAACAGCCTCGGGCTGACGCGGCTGTAGTGGTCGAAGTCCGCAATGAGTTCCAGCCCGGGGATGAAGGCGCGAACCACCGGGATCTGGAGATCCTTGCGCATGAGATCCACGTAGCATGGAGTGTAGCCGTTGGCCGCAAGTGTCGCTTCCAGCACCATGAGATCGCCTTCCGCACTGCCCGTGGAGTAGTCGGGCAGGTCTTCCAGGCGGCGGACAGGCAGGTCCTTCGGCCCCGGGGAACCTGCTTGGCCCGGGAAGGGGTAGGGGGTTTCGGTCATGGCCGAGAGCAGTGCGTTTTTGCCGCATAAGTCCGCGCCAGAGCCCTGAATCACATCCCCATGTTTGCCGAGTACCACGGATTTGTAGCAGGGAACACCGAATTCCGGGGTCATGTCCAGGAACCAGACATCAATACCGCAGTCCTTGTAGGAATCCAGGAGCTTGGTGATTTCCGGGTCGTCGGTTTCGATTCGGAAGGCGCGGGACAGGTCAAAGGGAATGGTTGCGCCGCTGTCGCGTTCAATGACTTCCAGCAGCCCGGAGACCTTGGCCTCGGCAAAGGTGTTGCCTGAGGCGAGCCCTGTGGACCCGAGGGCGCTGAAAAGGCTTACCTCGTCGCAGTTGTTGAACAGGAACACGAACTGGACAGGTATCCAGATGGGTGACTGGCCGCCAGCGCCATCCGGCATGTGCGCTTCCATCCAATAGAGCTTCTGGTCCGTGTAGGGCACTTCCAGGTTGAAGCTGTTGGGATCGAGAGCGGGCGCGCCCAGCTCGCTGAGGCGTGCGTGTTTGAGCGGGTATTCCCTTGCGTACCCTGTCACGCCTTGCGGCCGGATGTCGGCATATGCGGAAAAACGTTCGGCCATCTCCATGGAATAGGAGACATCGGCCCGTTCGTCTGTGAGGCCTCGGCCATAGCATGTCTGTATGCCGTCCAGGGTGATCCTGTTGCGGCCATTGGAGACGGTGCGGGTGAAATGCCAGTGGCGCAGACGGTTTACGGGGCTCAGGGATGCCTTGTGGGCCATGGCCGGTCCCATGAATGCACCGGCCTTTCCCAGTACGGAAAGGGCGTTTTGCGTAACCTCCTGCATGGGAGCGCGTTTCTTGGGGGCGGGAAGTTTCGGATCCAGTTCTTTGCGGATGTCGCCTGCCCGAACCGCTTTGCGCGGATCGGGAATGTCCCCGGAGAAGGGGGGATTCATGCCCAGTTCCTGCGAGGCTTGCAGCGGGGTGTGGGTCTGGATGTTGGCGCGGAAGATTTTGATCCATTCCTGATGCCGGTCACGGTCTTCAAGCAGGGATGAACGTATGTGGATGGCCGGTGTGTGTGCGGAAAGTTCCCGGGGATCGATCCCGTCGAACAGAGGCAGGTATTTCTTCAGCCGTTCATGGCAGAGGCTGGCTTCGTAGAGCAGGGCGGTAACGACCGGGTCCCTTCTGCCGCCGTCCTGGGCCGCCTCCCTGATGAGTTTTTCCACCTTTTTGGGGCGTTGCTTGTCCAGGTGCTGAAGCACGAATTCGTGCATGTAGTCGTCAAACGGGGCGGCCCGCAGGGCCGCGAGCATATCGTTGAAGCTCAGGTTGGTGTCGGGCACGGCTGCGAAACAGCCAACGCCGGACTGGGTGTCCATCAGTTGCAGTTTGTAGAGCATGTGCTTCCCCGTGGGTGGTCTAAGTCTTCACTGTCGTGTTTTAGCGGATGGACTCGACGAGCTCCCTGACCTGAGGCAACAGCGCCTCGGCCATGGCCCGTACACCGTCTTCGTTCGGGTGCAGGCCGTCCATGAGTTTGAGCATGGGATTGCCCAAGTACGGGCGAATGATGTTCGGGAAAAGCGGAACGCCCAGGCTTTCCGCAAGTTCCCGGAAGATTGGATCAAACATTTGGCGATATTCCGCAGGGATATCGCTATGGCAGGCAAAACCCACCAGCAGAACCGGTATGTTTTTTCCCATGAAGGCTTGAACCAGGGTGGCGATGTTTTTTCGCACCAGTTCCACTGGCTCGCCGATGAAGCAATCGTTGGCACCGAATTCGATGACTGCTGCGTCGGGCTCCGCATTGAGAACGTGGTTGAGCCTGAGCAGGCCGTCATGAGAAGTGTCGCCGGAGACTCCGAAGTTGAGGGCATGCACCTTGATGCCTTCGCTGCTCAGCATTGCTTCCAACACTGCGGGCAGCGCATGGATCTTTTGCAGCCCGTATCCCTCTGTCAGGCTATCGCCGAAGAAGGCCAGTTTCGGAGTCGTCTCCCGCATGATCAACTCTCAAGCCAGTCTTTTACCTTGTCGGCTTCCGCATCCCATTCCTTGCTCAGGCGGACCGTGAGAAAGACCCGGAATACCGTGTCCAGCATGCCCATGCATTTTTCGATGAGGTAGATCTTTTCCAGGAACTTGGCGTCCGGGTCATCCCCTTCCTCATCCTTGGTCTGGATCTTGGGGGTCTTGAAACCGCTCAGGGAAAAGTCGTCTGCCTTGAGCTGCAGCAGCCATTCGTCCTGGTCCATTTCAAAGCGGAGCTGGGCCTTGTGGACCTTTTTTCCGGTGCGAAGGCCGGTCTTGGCTTCGGTCAGTTCGCCGCGTGGGCTGCTGACGGATGCGGTTTCCTTGCCTTCGCCTTCTCCGCCTTGCACCGAGACGCGCTGCTCCATGTTGACATGGAAGGTGTGGTTGTCCTTGTTGGTGAACAGCGGGGTTTCCGCTTCGGTCTTATACCAGAGCCAGGTCAGGAAATCCTGGCCGATGATCGTGTTTTCGCGTTCCACCAGAGTGAGATCCATGTTGCCTCCTAGACGAAGATGGTGGGGTCGAGGTCTTCCAGCTTGCTGACGGCTTCTTCGCCGAGCATGTCCATGGCCAGGAAGAACGGAGTCAGGGGTTCGAGGTGCAGATCGAAGGTCTGGGTGAAATGGTCCTCGAACAGGGCCTTGGCCTTGGCGTTGGTGGTATCGATGTAGATGCGGTTGTTGGATGGATCCCAGACCACATCGAAGACCGCCGGGATGGGCAGGGACCTGGCCCGCAGCCGCAGGGTGACCTGCTCCTTGATTTCCCGCTTGCGGTCGCGGCTGACGAAATTCTTTCCCTGCTCCTTGGCCTGCGCCATCTCCTTGTTCAGGGCGATGGTGAAGTGCTTCTTGAGCACGGCGGGCTGCACGCGGCGGGTATCCAGGCGCAGGGAAAAGGTGAAGTAGTTGGCCTTTTCCGGCGGGGACTGGGTCCATTCCATGTCCAGCATGTCGTCCATGTTGGTCCAGCCAAAGGAGCGTTCCTCGGCGGTTTCATCTATGTCTATGAACTTGAATTGGTGAAGTTTTTCAGGGATCTGGCGCAGCATGTCGTCGGTCATTTCTTCGATGACCCGGTAGCGTGTCAATCCGCAGCTCGCAGCGATGATGCTCAAGACCGTTTCCTCCGTTTCGATCAATAATTGTGAATGGCCCAATGGGTAGAATCATTCGTCCGGGTTGTCCAGTGAATTCCTGGCATATGCGTGCCCTGTAACGGCTGTGGGTGGCATGCAAATTGTATTAATTTAGTAACGGCAAAAGCCGATAAGACTACAAAGGAGATAGAACTTTGCAACGACCATGACGAACCTGATGCCAGGAGGGCGGAGCCATGAAAGTCTGGAGTGTCAGAACCGATGGCAAATTGATGTATTTCGGGGATAAACAGCGCAAGATGCTGACCTCGAGCGGGTGTAATGAACCCTTCCGCAATGTGTACTGGTGCCCGAAGCGCAAGTGGTTCCAGCGCGAGCCCTGTCCGTTCGTCAATAAAATGGAGTGTGATACCTATCTCCGCATGTGCGGTTCGCTCTGATTTCTTGAACAATTTTGTGTAGGCAATAACATTTTTGTTGAGCCCGGCGGAAATGATTCGCCGGGCCTTGTTTTGTGCGCGGCGAAAACGTACACAATATGCAAAAGGAGAGACTAGATGGATTCATTAATGGAATTGATAGCTTTGTTGGAGAAGAGGGCGCAGCAGATACGCTCCCTGGAGGAACGGGCCGACAAGGTAATCCAGGAACAGGGCGATCAGGAAGGATACGAGCGGATCATGCGCGAAAAGGCCACTCTTCTGGCCGAACTCTACGAGGATACACGGGCGCTGAGCCATGGTTTTGATGATATGGTGGATGCAAGGCTAGAGCGGTTTTCCCAGAGCGCATTTTCATCTCTCAAGGTTGGGAGCGTCTTTTTCATGTCCGCCTTGCTGTACCCGGAAGATCACAAGCCGGGCGACCTCAATGATCTTGAGAGGTTCATCGAAACGTTGAGGGGTATGAAAGTCTAGGACGGTGGCTTCCAATCCTGGTCTTTTTGCTTGCGCCTGCGATCGGCCTGCTCCTTCTGGCCGATGACCACCAGGGCGTGCATCGCATCTTCCTGGTGGCGGTCCATGTTGATGAACATACAGCCGACCACGCCTTTTTCATGCCGCATGACCTTACACTCAACGGCCTCGGCCATGATCTTGTTCTTGTAGACGATATCCAGCTTGATGACAGCGCCTCCCTTGATCCGGGGCTTGGCGAATTTGAACCCGATGCCGGAAGCGCTGATATCCGCGGCATCCAGCAAGCCGCCGAGCCTGTCGCAGCGAATCTTCAGCCCGTCGACCGTAATGCGGAACGCTTTGCGCTTTTTGGCGCCTTCACTGTCCTTGTCCAGCTCGATGTTGAACCCCAGGGCGTCTTCATTGACGGGCTCGGCCGTTATGGCTTTTGCCTTTACCTTGCCCTTTGCCTTTTTTAGCTTGATGACGTCGCCGACATCGGCCTGCGGCAGTTTCTTCTTTTTTTTCTGGGCGGCGGCTTTCTTGAGCTTGAGGTCCTGTTCCGTTTGTTTTTTGCTTTTTTTCTTTTTCTTTTTTTCCGATTCGTTGCGTACGGTTTTCATGTCCTCGGCAATCTGGTCGGCATCGATGGTGCGCCCTGCTTTCATTTTAGAGGATTTTGCGGCGCGCCTGACGGGCACCTTTTTCTTGGCGGTTTTTTTCCTGGCGCCGAAAAGGCCGGTGAAGAAATCGAAAAAGCCCATGGGAGACCTCTGCTGAGAATAAACTGATTGCAGTAAACATATTGGAAAAAAAACGGATAGGCAAGATGCTTAGAATTTTCGGCATGTTCAGTGTGGAATAACAGTTTGTGAATTTCTGGATTAGGTCTTGACAATATGGCGGTTTGCAGCGAAATTAAGTAATCTTTTCAAGCTTAAATGGGTGTGAGTTTTAGGAGGAGCAAGAATGATTGGTGAACTTCTTTCCGGAATGGCCCACAGCACGGGAGCCGGTTTTGTCGGTGTCTCCCTGATCTTCATCTACCTTGCCTGGATCGTTGTGATCGGGTGTATCCGCGTTGGCGAGGCCATGAAAGAAGATCATCATTAAGAATATTTTTCCCAACAAAAAAGGCGCGGTCCCTGATGGGACCGCGCCTTTTTTGTTGATTGAATCTGTATGATTAGCCGCAGTAGGCTTCATCCTCCAACAGCTCCAGCAGATATTTACCATAGTCGTTCTTGAGCAGTTCGCAGGCCAGCTTCTTGAGTTGTTCCTTGCCGATGAAGCCCATGCGGTACGCCACTTCCTCGACGCAGCAGATAAGGTGTCCCTGACGTTCCTGAACGGCCTGCACGAATCCGGCCGCGCCGTAGAGGGATTCATGGGTCCCCATGTCGAGCCATGCATAGCCGCGGCCGAGCAGGCGCACCTGCAGATCGCCGCGTTTCAGGTAGGCGTTGTTCACGTCCGTGATCTCCAGTTCGCCGCGCGCGGAAGGTTTGAGCTTCTTGGCGATCTCAATGACATCGTTGTCGTAGAAATAAAGGCCTGTGACCGCGTATTTCGATTTGGGGCGTTGCGGCTTTTCCTCAATGCTGATGGCCTTGAGGCCTTTGTCGAATTCCACGACCCCGTAACGCTCGGGATCCTTGACCGGGTAGCTGAAGACGATGCCTCCTTTTTTCATGGCCGCGCTTTCCTGCAGCATGCCGGAGAGGCCTTCGCCGTAGTAAATATTGTCCCCGAGGATCAGGCAGACCGAATCGTTGCCGATGAATTCTTCGCCGATGATGAATGCCTGGGCCAGGCCTTCCGGTTTTGGCTGTTCCGCATAGGAGAGATTGATGCCGAGTTGCGAACCGTCGCCGAGCAGGTCCTTGAAGCGGGGGAGGTCTGCGGGGGTGGAGATGATGAGCACATCCCGGATGCCTGCCAGCATGAGCGTGGACAGGGGATAGTAGATCATGGGCTTGTCGTAGACGGGAAGGAGTTGCTTGCTGACGACACGGGTCAGGGGATGGAGCCGGGTACCGGAGCCGCCGGCCAAGATAATGCCTTTCATGAATCCTCGCAGGTCGTTGTTTTACTTATGCGCTCAGTTGCGATATCGCTTCAACAACATCGCGGGCTGCAGTATATATATGCCCCGGCGCAAAAAGCAACCGGCAGGGCCATGGTGCGGCCCTGTTTAAGGATAGATCATGATACGACCCCCCCAGTTCCACTTCACGGGCGGCCTTGTGTTCGCCATTCTCTTTCTCGTCGCTCTCTTTTTCCTGTTTGTTTTTCTTCCGGTCAGCATAGTGACCGAGTCCTTTTCCCGCCTCGGTGTGACCCCCGGACAGGGAATCCTGTTGCTGCTGGCCATCCTTTTGGGGCGCGCCGTCAATATCCCGGTGTATACGAGTCAGAGACTGGTCATGGTCAACCGCTCAGGTTCCTTCGAATTTACCCAGGGGCCCATGGGGGACGGGCGGATCCGCATCCAGGAGCCGGCCAATGAACTCAAACGGCAGGAGTTTGTCGTCAATCTCGGCGGCTGTGTTCTCCCTGTGGTCCTGAGCGTCACCTTTGCGCTTCGCCTGGCTTTGGGCGGGCAGGGCCTGGGCGCGATCCTGATCTGGGCCGGACTGTGCGCCCTTATTGTGGCCGTGGCCTGTTACGCCCTGGTCCGGCCCGACGCCGTGAGCGGGTTGCGTATACCACTCATAGCCCCGGCCTTGGTGACCATGCTCACGGTCTGGCTGCTTTCCCCCAAGGATGTGGCCCCCATAGTCGCCTATATGGCCGGTTCCGTGGGGACCATTGTCGGGGCGTGTGTTGCCCCGGTGCTGACTCCCAGGATTCGCAACAGTATCTCGGCCCCCGTGGTTTCCATTGGTGGCGCGGGGACCTTTGGGGGTATTTTTCTTGCCGGCGTCCTGGCGGTCTTTTTCATTTAGGAGGAACCATGGCAGATTCCAGCATGATGATTTGCATCAAGCGTCCTGTCCGGAGAGGCGATAGAATCCGTTGTTCCTCGGCCGGAATCGAGGTCGAATTCTCCGGGCGTCCCTGCGCCTTGCGGGTGGGCGATCTGCTTCAGAAAAACGGCGAGGACCTTTTCCGGGTTCTGTCCGTGGGTTGGAAAACGTCTCAAAGAGGCGCGGCCGCGGTGCGGGAGTTTGAGTTGGAAACCTTGGAGTCCTTGGATGCCGGAGCTCCCACGGAGATGGATGTTTCGAGAAGGGGCTATGCTTTGGCTTGGATCACCTTGAGCGACAAGGGGGCGGCCGGGCTGCGCGAGGATTCCTCGGGGCCGCTGCTGGGAGAGCTGGTGCGAGAGTCCTTGGAGCTGCGCCATGAGCAGGGCTTCGTGATTCCCGACGAAATCAATGGCCTACGCGCCCTGTTGACCGATTTGGCCCTGGAGCAGGGGTATGACCTTGTTCTGACCACGGGGGGGACCGGGGTTGCTCCGAGAGACATCACCCCCGAGGCCACGCTGGCCGTTATTGACAGGCGACTGCCCGGTTATGAACGGGCCATGACCGCCGAAAGCCTGAAAAAGACCCCGCATGGGGCCATCTCTCGGGCTGTGGCCGGAACGTTGGGTCAGGCGCTTATCGTGAATATGCCGGGGAGCCCCAAGGCCGTGCGGGAGTGTCTCGCTCCCTTGCTGCCCACGTTCAGGCATACCCTGGAAAAGTTGCAGGGCGATCCCTCGGACTGCGCCTCTTTGTCTTTGTAATTAATTGTTAATAGGGTTGCGGGAGTAGTTCTCTCCTGATAAGGACTCTAGTATCTTGTTGAGTTTGTAAATCAAATGTCTAAACATACGCCAAGGGCCTCGTAGATGAAAATGGAAAAGTATTTGAAATCGTTTGTTCTTGCTGTTTTGTTCGCTATGGTTGCAGGAGCAACTTTCGCTGCGGACGATCAAACCGTGCCGCAGGCGGATCTGAGCAAGCCCTTTGACATGCAGGCCTGTGTGGAGCGCGCCCTTGAGGCCAATCCCGCCATAATCGGCGCTCGCGCCGCGCTTAAGGGCGAGGGGTATGGCGTCAATTCCGCAATGGGTGAATTCGGCTTCAAGGCCACTTCCGGATATGGGTATACTCATTACAATCGTGAGCCCACCTACGGCGACAAGGACCAGTTCTATGGGACCGTCGGATTGAGCCAGCCTCTTTTCAAGGGGTTCAATCTGCTTTCTTCATATCAGAAGGCGAAATTGAGTGAAGATAAGAGCAATTACAGTCTCTACAACACGGAATTGAACGTCATCAAGGATGTGCAGAGCAACTTCCTCAAGCTGCTCAAGGGGCGCATGGATGTGAAGAGCGGCGAGGACTCCGTGGAGCGTCTCGAATCGCAGCTCAAGGTCATCAACGCATTTTATGAGGTGGGCCTGAAGCCGCGAGTGGAAGTGCTGCAGGCCGAGGTTGATTTGGCCACGGCCAAACAGGAGTTGCTTACGTCGCAAAACGCTGTTTCCACGCAGCGGGCCAAGCTGAATTCGCTGCTTAATATCCCTCTGGAAGAAAATGTCGACTATATCGGCCAGCTCGATTACCTGCCTTTTGATCTTCAGCTCAAGGATTGTCTGGACAAGGCTTACAAGGAGCGTCCGGATCTCAATATGGGCGTCAAGAGTGTTGAAATAGCCGTCAAGGACGCCATGATTGCCGCCAGTAGTTTTTACCCCGAGATCACTGCCGATTTCGACTATTATAAGAAAGGGAATAACGGCGACCTCAAAGGTGGTGACAATTGGACTGAATCCGCTGCTGAGTATTGGACGGCGGGCGTCAATCTGAATTGGACCATGTTCGAGTGGGGCGCTGATTACAACGATTGGAAGCAGACCAAGGAAACCATCAAACAATTGCAGGCCGAGCTGGAAAACACCAAGCTCAATGCTGGGTTTGAGGTCAAACAGGCGCTTCTGGACCTTCGCGCCGCAGCCGACCGTATAGGTGTCGGCCGTAAATCCGTTGAGTCCGCCCGTGAATCCTATCGTATGGCTGTCGCCCGGTACCAGGCCCAGGTCGGCACCAACACCGAGGTGCTGGATGCGCAGGCCCGTGTTTCCGACAGTGAGGCACAGCTCAACAGCGCTTTGGCCGACTACAATACCGCCCTTTCCCAGCTGTATGTGGCCATGGGCGAAAAGAATCTCGACCTGAAGAGCCGTTAATGTCCCTGTTGTCTGGAAGCAAACAGGCGGAAAAAAGACGAGGTATGAAATGCGACCAGTGCAAGGGCGCATTGACGCCGGTCAGGGGATGACGCCAGGTGGCTCTGCGCTGCACGGTGTGCGGCAAGCAGTACGGCCCTCGGGAAATGGCTCGTTTGATAGATGAATCCTTTGAGGAGGACATGGCTTTTGTTCCCTTGGACAGACTGTAGCTTCAGACAGATCAGAATTATATTCGGAGCCGCCCTTGTGGCGGCTCTGGTTTTCCTGGCTTCGGGGAAAGGCTTTTGTGCTGTCGCCGAGAGCTGGGAGCCGCTTATGAAGAGATTGGTGCAGGACGGTTTTTCGGATTCCTATGTCCGTTCCGTTTTCGAGCGCGCTCACCTTGATTTCGATGCCGGGGTCATGGCCCGGAAAATAGACGTGTTGCTGGATACAAAGCTCAGTTCCAGTTCCTCTTCCGCTCCCGTTGAGCCAAAGGTCATGGAGCGGTATCTCAATCCCATTCTTCTTGCCGGAGCCTATGCCTCGCTTCGGGAAAACCACGACGTGCTGAAAAGGATAGAGCGGGAAACCGGTGTTCCCGGTTCCGTGGTCATTGCCGTGTACCTGGTGGAAACCAAGCTCGGACGGACCATCGGCAATCAGAAGGCCTTTGCGGTTTTGTCCAACATGGCGCTTGGCGGTGATTTTTCCAAGATCAAGATGAAGTTGAAGCATGCGGATTTGTCGCCGGAAATGCAGGAGTGGGCGGCTTCGCGTACGCGGCAGAAGGGAAACTGGGCCTATGCGGAGTTGGTGGCCCTTTTGCGGTATTCCCAGTCCCTGGGGACGGATCCTGTGGAAATCCCGGGGTCCGTGTATGGGGCTATCGGTTTATGCCAGTTCATGCCGACCAACGCGTTGCATTATGGCCGGGACGGCAGTGGCGACGGAAAGGTGGATCTTTTCAACGAGGCGGATGCTTTGTTTAGCATTGCCTACTTTCTGAAACGTCACGGTTGGAAATCGGGACTGGACGTTGAGCAGCAGCACAAGGTTATCTACCGATATAACCATTCCATGAGTTATGCCCTCACCATTATGGAAGTGGCGGATCGGCTGGACAAAACTGATCGCTTTTTCGGGCGGAACTAATCCTTGCTGATGAGACTCTGGTAGAGATTGAGGGTTCTCTGCAGGAAGTCTGCGCCATCCAGTTGCGACATGGTCGCTTCATGATGGGTCACCAGTTCCTTTGCAAAGGATTCGTCCTCAATGATTTTTTCCAGTGCCGTTGCCAACCCTTGCGCATCCCCAGGCGGGACCAGGGCGGTCTCCGGAAGCAGGTCGGGCATGACACCCACATTGGAAGCCACCAGCGGGCAGCCTTCGGACATGATTTCCAGGGGGGCCCTGGCAATGGCCTCCGACCACAGGGAGGGCGCCACGGCCAGGTCCAGGGCGGAAATGCAGGCCGGGATATCCTCTCTTTTTCCGCTGATATGTGAAATGTCAGCAATGCCGAATTCTTCCAGCCAATCTTGTATCTGGCGGGCGTTCATGGCCGTATCAAATCCCAGGAGAAACAGACGGACGTTTTTGTGCCCCTTGTCGCGGAGCAGGGAGACGGCTTCAATGGCTTCCCTGTGCCCTTTGACCCGGTCGAAACGTCCCAGGATGCCGATGACTTTTTCGTCCTGCGAGAAGTTGAATTCCGTTCGAATTCGTTCCCTGTTCTGTTTGTCAAAGCGGAAGGTTGAGCGGTCCACACCGCCGTGGATCAACCATACCCCGCGTTCCGGGGTTTTCATTTTGTTCAGGAAATGTTCGGCCATCCTGCGGTTGGTCACGACAACGGCATCGGCCACTGAGGCGTGGAGCCAACGATTGAAGGGGTCGCTGCTGGGCAGGCGCTGGTCGCCCCTGGTGCGCACCAGCCCGTATTCGAATCCGAATTGCTTGAGCAGGCCCCAGAGGAAGAAACCTTCGCCTCGGTGGCAGTTGACGATGTCCGGTTGAAACTGACGCAGCAGAGAGACGATTTCCCCACAGGTCTTTGCAAGGCGCAGGGGATTCGTGGTGTTGAGATCCGGGCAGGCCGTTCTCAATCCCCACTGTCTGGCGATGGTGTCGGGCGGCGTGTCCCTCTGGGTCAGGACCAGGACATCATGCCCTGCATCCTTCAGCAGCTTGCTCAGGTAGATGCCGTACCACGCCGTTGCGTTGAACCAGCGAACATTGACAACTTGTATTATTTTCATTGGGAATATCCTGTCTATGCTGTATCCTCCCGAAAGCATGACAGTTCCCGTCTGACTTGGCAAGAGGGCAGAGCTGTCGCCCGAGATGGTGTTTTTCTTCAACTGGTTGAAATTTGTGTTGGAATCTGATTTGCATGATTGAGAGTTCAGGAAAACAATGCCGGGCACCTGCTGGCAGGGTGCATTTTTATCTGCGCATGGGCGCTGTTATTGCTGTCGATTCAAGGAGAATTGATGCCTAATCTGCAAGTCTTGTTGTCTTCTTTGCCGGAAATTGATCAATCCCGCATGGTGAGTTCCGGCATCGGGGTCTGGATGACCTGGAACGGAAAGATTCACAATACCATTGAGCACACCATGCGCGATTACGGCGCGTTGCTCATGGCCGAGGAGTCCAACCAGGCGCTCTGGTATTGCCCGAACAACGAGGTTCTCCGGGCCGTGGCCCGGCTGCAGATATGGGCCCGGGTCAATACGCTTTCCGCGTTCTGTCTGGTTTTTCCCGTGTCGTTGCTGGTGGGATACGATATATCCCTTTCCCTGTCCCTGGCGCAGGATCTTCAGGATCAGGATGTGGCCGCTTCCGGCGAATTCGAGGTTTGGGTCCATCCCCGGATGACGGAACAGGTGGGCGCGGTCAATGGCCTTTCCCTCAAACCGGCCGGAAAGATGGATGGGCTGGCCTCCGTGGAGTGGAAGATTCTCAGCGCGGACAGCGGCCTCGATTATGAATCGACCCTGAAATGGTTTTTCATCGTCAAGCCTCTCGGCAAGCTGGGGGACAAGGAAAGCATCATCGGGTGGAGAGACTTTTCCAACGATATCCAGGATGTTCTTCGAAGATTGGGACTCAAGTATATTTCCGACGTCAAGGAAGGCTTCCTGTTTTTCCCCCTGGACAATATTCGTCTTTTGCGAACGTTCTGCAGCGACATTCTGAGCCTGATCATTGAGGCCAAAGGCAACGAGGAAAAGAAGTATTGGCCTGTTGTCATGGTGGCCGTTCCCCAGACAGGTCTCAATTTTTCCGAGGACCTGCCCAAGAAGGTCGGGTTGGATTGGAACCGGTTGACTCCGGATTTCCCCCACCTGCGCTATACGGACGCATTTCTCCTGGCGAACTGGTTCAAGCTGAATGAAACCCGCTATGGGACAGAACAGGCTTCCCTGGATTCCTGGTGCAACATACGGCTCAAGGAGGGGGGCGGTGATGACAAGTACGGCACCATGGAAGTCATGATGCCGGTGAATCTGGTTCAGATAGAGGGGAACGAGTGTTTTTATTGCGGCCAGAAGAACCATGAGGCCAAGGCCTGTCCTACGAAGTTGATACAGACACCCAAGGCTCATGTCTGGAATAAGTTGAGCCGTCTGGACCTGGATGGGATGAACAAAGCGGTCGTGGCCTTGGACAAGGCAGTGGAGCCTAGCAATTTTCCGGCCTCCATCGAGGCCTTCATCAAGAACAAGACTCCCGAGGCGTTGCTGATTCAATGCATTTTCGAGCTCAATGTGATTTCCCAGCTTCGCATGGCCCGTCTGGTGTGGCGGAGCAGGGGCAAGGAGTGGCCCGAAGGAATTCGGTCCCTGGCTCCCGAGGAGCCCAACGCAACGCTCAGCGGTCTTCAGTCGTTGCAGGATGGCGAATCTACGGCAGCGGATGATTTTGCCAAGGAGGCGGCCATCAAGTTCCAGCGGAGCTACCAGCCTCATTGTCTGACAGGCTTTATCGCTCTGGAATCTCAGGATTTCGGGCAGGCGCTGTTCCATTGGCAGGAGGCCGAGCGTCTCAGCTATACGCCGTTGCAGCAATCCTACTGCCTGTATCTTCAGGGCCGTTTGCATGAGATCATGGGGAATCACAAGGATGCCATATCCGCGTTCAAGCGGGCGCATGTGCAGTCGACGGGGTGGCATGAATGCCTCTACAGGGAGGCTGTCTGCATGGTGAAGATGGGCTTTACCGGCCAAGCCATGGATCTCTTTTTCGATCTTATTCAACGGGATCCGCACATGTTCAACCGCATTCTCATCGATCCCGAACTGGAGCGCGGCCGGGTGCAGATCCTGAGCGCCCTGTGGGAGCGGTGGCATGACGTGGAAACTCGTGCGGAGGAGGCCAGGGAACAGGTCGAGGCGTTCGTCAAGGATATTAACGACCGTTTCAACAAGCGCCACGCCTTTTACGAGTCCGCCTCGGAAGAATTACAGCGTCTGCAGAAGGTGGGAGAGGTCGACAACTATGTGGCCTACCGCCAGTTGATCCGCGGGGCGGAAAAATTCGAGGAACAGCTCAACAATCAGATCTCCCTGGAAGTAAAGCGTATCAACAACAACGTGGAGTATCTCACGGACCGCATCAAGGACATCCAGAAGGAAGCGGCCTGGTTTCCCTTTCCCTCCCTGTTGCGGGACTTTAACCGTGACTTCAACTTCTGCGTGGAGAAGATCAACTGGATTCGGACGCAGCATATCAAGGAGGCGGGCAATTTCAGGAAGACCCTTGATTTTCTGACCCAGATCGAGGAGAGGATTGACCTGCTTCAGAAAAAGTTGGTGACCCTGCGGATTGTCCGAGACAGCACGTTATTCGTACTTATGCTTGGCCGCAGTTTCATCTGGTTCGAACTGCTTGGCCTGGGGCTTGCCCTGGTTACCGTTCCCGCGCTGATCTATTTTACCAAGGGTGTGGAGGGAAGCTGGATAGTCGACGCCATCCGCGAGCAGCAGTGGGAGTTCACCAAGGGCCTGGTGATCATACTCAGCGTGCTGGCCCTTATGTTTGCCGCAGTCAAGAGCGCCTTGAGTTTCGAACGCAGGAAGCGCGATCTTTTCGAGCAGCTGGAAGAGAATCTGCGGGCTTCCGCACCGAAGCGGTATTGACCGCCCGCCAATGAAAATCATGTTCCACGATCCTCTCTTTTGAGAGATTGTTTCCTAATGAAGCAGTTGAAAGCTGAAAGGGAGGTCTCATGTACAAGCTTGTTCTCATCCGTCACGGCCAAAGCCGGTGGAATCTGGAAAACCGTTTTACGGGCTGGACCGACGTGGACTTGACCGAACAGGGAATCAATGAGGCGCTTGAGGGGGCCCGGCTGCTTCGGGAACAGGGTTATTCTTTTGATGTCTGTCATACCTCCCTGCTCAAGAGGGCCATCCGTACCTTGTGGCTTGTTCTGGATCATATGGACCTCATGTGGCTTCCAGTGTACCGGACCTGGCGGCTTAATGAACGCCATTACGGGGCGCTGCAGGGGCTCAACAAGGCGGAGACCGCTCAGAAGTACGGGGATGAGCAGGTATTTATCTGGCGCAGGAGTTATGACATTCCGCCTCCGGAACTGGACTTCGAGGACGAGCGTTTTCCCGGGCGCGATCCCCGCTACGCGGGGCTGTCGGAAGACGAGCTTCCCCGGTGCGAAAGCCTCAAGCTGACCATCGATCGCACCATGCCGTATTGGTTCGAGACCATTGCCCCGCAGGTGAAGGCAGGGAAGCGGGTGCTTGTGGTGGCCCATGGTAATTCCCTGCGTGGATTGGTCAAGTATCTCGATGGAATGGACGAGCAAAGTATCACCCAGCTCAACATCCCCACCGGGGTTCCCCTGGTCTACGAGCTGGACGAGGATCTGAAGCCACTGCGTCATTACTACCTTGGTGACCAGGCGGAGATTGAAAGGAAGGCCCGGGAGGTTGCCAACCAGGCCAAGGCCTAGTATCTGCTTTTCCGTGGACGACAAGTCATTTTCTACGGCGCTGCTGCAATGGTTTTCGGCCAATGGCCGAGACCTCCCCTGGCGGCGTTCCTATGATCCGTATCAGGTTTGGATATCCGAAATCATGGCCCAGCAGACGCAGATGGGCCGGGTTGTCTCCTATTTCGAGCGCTGGATGGAGCGTTTCCCCGATGTGGCCACCCTTGCGGCGGCTGGAGAGGAGGATGTGCTCAAGCTTTGGGAAGGGCTGGGCTATTATTCCCGTGCCCGCAATGTTCTTAAGGCTTCCCGGGAGATATGCGACCGTTTCAAGGGTGTTTTTCCCTCCGATCCCGGTGATGTTCTGTCCCTGCCGGGCATAGGCGAGTACACACTCGGGGCCATTGCCAGTATTGCCTTCAACCAACCCTTTGTCTGTGTGGACGCCAACGTCAAACGTGTTTTCGCCCGTGTGCTGGATCTGGATCTGCCGTTTAACGATCCCAAACTGCACAACCGTATCCGAAAGGCTGCGGAGTCCCGGTTGCCCGAAGGGCGGTCCCGGGAGTTCAACCAGGCGCTCATGGAACTCGGTCAGTTGGTGTGCATGAAGAAGCCGGCCTGCGACATGTGCCCGGTGCAGCCCTTTTGTCTGAGTCTGGAGCGTGGCGTGGTGGACAAGCGTCCGGTGCTTGCTCCGCCCAGGGAGATCGTCAAGGTCCAGGTCGCCACTGGCGTGCTTTTGCACCAGGGCAGGGTGCTTATCCAGAAAAGACGGCCCGGCGATGTCTGGCCCGGATTGTGGGAGTTCCCCGGCGGGGTCATTGAGGAAGGGGAAACGCCCGAGGATGCCGTGGTGCGGGAGTATTGCGAAGAGGTGGAGCTCAATGTGCGGCCCGTGGAAAAGATCACCGTGGTCCGGTACAGCTACACCAAGTTCCGTGTGACATTGCACTGCTATTTGTGTGAATGCACTGCCCCGGAGCCGGTCCCGGTCTTTCATGAGGCCGTGGAGGGCTGCTTTGTTAGCCCCGATGGCCTGGAGCGATACGCCTTTCCTTCCGGGTATCGCAAACTCATGGCGTTCATGCGCAATGACTTGCGATACTCTTACCTTGGTTTCTAAATAAAATCAGCATATTATATTTATAGGCACACACTTTGCTTTCATCCTTGTGCCGCCATAGCGGCCGACGGAATATTGACAGCGAGGTATGAGCAATGAGTTTTGGCGCCGACAAGATTTATGATGTCCTGCAGACGATGAGCCCGACCACGGTCGGCAACGGCAAGGTCACGGATCCTGCCCAGTTGAAGCAACTGCAGGCGGCCTTTCAAAACCAAATGCAGATGGCCGACAGCCTGTTCGGCATGGGCAGGCCCCAGGAAAGTGGGGGCCAGTCCGCATCAAGTTTTGATAGCGGGCTTATGAACGATGCGCTCATGTTCGATGCCTTGTCGTCCATTACCCGCATCATGCAGCAGAATTCGGGCCGCATGAAACCCATGAAGGCCATTCAGTCCTATGAGGCGCAGGCCATTCCTCGGCAGGTGAAGCAGGCCGTGGATGCGGCGAGCCCGGAAATTCGCGAGGTCCTTGGCAGCCTGTCAGCCATGTTCGAGTCGGGGTCGCGAGGTTCCGAGGCCATTGGATACGATCGCGTGGGCGGCACCTCCTACGGCAAGTACCAGATTGCCTCCAAGGTGGGCACAATGGACCGTTTCATTTCCTTTTTGGACACGGAAAAGCCGGAATGGGGCGAGCAGCTTAGGAATGCGGGGCCGGCCGATACCGGCTCGAAGAGCGGCAGAATGCCAGAGGTCTGGAAAGAACTGGCCGAACAGCACCCCGAGGAGTTCGAGCGGTTGCAGACGCAGTTCATCCGCCAGGAAACCTATGACCCGGCCCGGAACATGATCCTTGATGCCACGGGCATAGACATGAACAACGCGCCCAAGGTGGTGCAGGAGGTTCTCTGGAGCACTTCCGTGCAGCATGGGGCCACCGGTGCATCCAGGATCTTCGGCAAGGTCATCGATTCCTTCATGGGAGCATCGGAAGGCGCGGATTTCAATCAGAAGCTCATTGAAGGGGTTTATGACAAGCGAAAGGGGCAGTTCGGTTCCTCTTCCGCACGGGTTCAGGCCAGCGTGAAGTCGAGGTTGGAGCGTGAAAAGGACCTGGCCTTGAACATGCTGGAAAGCAAGCCCTTGAGCAGGATCGTTTGATCGGGATAGTCTTGGTTCAAGATTTCGGGCGCGGGAAACCGCGCCTTTTTATTTGGCCAGTTTCTTTTCGAGCGCGGGGTCCAGCTCCACCCGGATGGTGCCCAGGGTGTCCTTGATCACCACCTGGCCATGGGCAAAGCCCTTGACCTTGCGGACATCCTTGACCAGGGCGTACATGACGTCGGCCCGTGCGTCGTCCTTGCGGTAGCTCTTCAGTGCGCAAAGCATGGCCGCCTCGCGCAGGGTCGATTCCGGAATTTCCTGGTTGGGATGATCCCGGCGCAGGATCACATGGGAGCTGGGACCGTCGCTGACGTGCAGCCAGTAATCGAAGGTGCTGGCCGTCTTGCTGATGATGTCGTGGTTGGCCTTCTTGTTCTTGCCGCGCACCATGGTGAACCCGTCGCTGGAAACAAAGACGGATACGGCCAATCCCTTGAAGCGTTTGGGCAGTACCGGAACCGGCGCACTTTGAGGAGCGGCGGCCTGCTTTTCGGGGACAGAACCGTTTTCCAGTTTCCCAAGCTCCCTGTTGAGCTCCAGCCTCCGCCGTTTCACATGCTCCAGCCCCCGCGTTCCTTTGTGGGCCAGCTTGAAGTAACGCTCCATGTTTTCGGTAACCGTGAGGAACGGATTGAGCGCAACGGTCACGGGGCCTTCCGTGGGGTGGATGACCTCAACGGATTCGGCTCCTTCCAGTCCCTTGAGCCGGTAAAGTTCCGCCTGGAGCGCTTCGGCCAATTGCTTGTTGGCAATGAACTTGCGTAGCCGGGTTTCCTCCTGATCCAATCGTGCCAGGTTTCGATGCAGGCGTTTGCGTTCTGATTTGATGCGGGAAGTGGTTTCCTTGGTGTCTTCCATTTCCAGCAGGGGAAACAGGGTCTGTGCACCGTAGTGGCTGGCCGCTTCTAGTGCCGATGTAAAGGCCAGGTCGTCATTGGCGCGCGGCCAGGCAAGCGGCGGGTGTTTCTGCTCGTCCCGGGAACAATGGAATTGGTTGCTTTCGCCGCAGACCACTTTGAAGTAGGCGGCGTGCGCCTCCGCTTCGGGCAGTCCTTTGAGATATTTCCGCAGGGGCGGGGAGACGTGGGGATATTCGCGCCAGATCTCGTCGTTATCCCGGATATCCTCCAGGGCGGGCCATTCCGGGGCGGCGCCGAAGCCTGAGGGAAGCTCGTCCAGAAGCTGCAGGCCGTTGCGAACGTCAAAGAGCAGGATGTTGCCATGGCCCTCGTTTCTGGAAGGCGTCAGTTCCCAGGCAATGCGCAGGGTGGGCCAGTCGACATGATGTTCGAGAAGTCTACGGCCCTGAAGGCGTTTGCGGAACCACATGACTTTGGCCGGGGCCTGTTGCGGATTGGCCGGTTTCAAGGGGGATGTAAAGAGATGACCCGCCGATTTGGCGGGTCTGAAGAGCAGATTGAGCTGTTCCCCGGTGGACTGGAGCTTGAAGGTCCAGACTTCGGGGGCGGGGCCGTAAATCTTCTCTATCCTGCGGCTGTTCAGCAGTGGGCCCAGTTCGGCCGCAAGAAACCGGAAGAAAGTGGCTTCCATATCATTGATGCGGCGGTCTTAGTCGCCGCGTACCTTTTCGTCTTCTTCCTGTTTGCTTTTGCAATTGATGCACAGGGTGGTCATGGGACGAGCCTTGAGCCTGGGGATGCTGATGTCATCGCCACACTCCTGGCAAATGCCGAAGTCGCCGTCTTCGATGCGCTGTAGGGCTTCATTGATCTTCTTGATCAGCTTGCGCTCGCGGTCGCGAAGGCGAAGGGTGAAGGCACGGTCCGATTCGGCGGTGGCCCTGTCTGCAGGGTCGGCATAGACTTCGCCGGACTCGGTCATGTCCTCAATGGTGGCCTCGCTCTTTTCCAGTATGTCATTGAGCATTCCGGTGAGAACTTCTTGAAAGTACTGGATATCTTTTGCTTCCATGCACAGTCCTCCTGCAGTTTGGAAGAACATGATCAGTTTGTAAGATTTCCCACTATAATACTGAACTAAGGGGGATGCGTAAACCAAAAACCCGTACAAAGTAAAGTGTTTCTTTCATTGGGCATATTCGGGTTGAGAAAGTGAAATTTTTTCTGAATATTCTCTTGACACCCACAGGCACACCGGATAGAAGCATATCCCTCGTGAGCGGGAATAACTCAGTGGTAGAGTGCAACCTTGCCAAGGTTGAAGTCGCGAGTTCAAATCTCGTTTCCCGCTCCAACAACGAGGCGGCATAGCCAAGTGGTAAGGCAGAGGTCTGCAAAACCTCCATTCTCCGGTTCAAATCCGGATGCCGCCTCCACAGTCGAGCGGGAATAACTCAGTGGTAGAGTGCAACCTTGCCAAGGTTGAAGTCGCGAGTTCAAATCTCGTTTCCCGCTCCACTTTTGACATAACAGGCCATCAGGCCATTTCTGAGCGGGAATAACTCAGTGGTAGAGTGCAACCTTGCCAAGGTTGAAGTCGCGAGTTCAAATCTCGTTTCCCGCTCCATAAATTTCAAGGCTGAACCGAAAGGTTCAGCCTTTTTTTATATCTGGTTCATATCGCAGGAAATTTTGAGAATATTCTCTTTTTCTCTTCTTTCGTGGCGGTCCCGGTACGGTCTGTGCACATACTCCGGCATCGGAAAACATTTCCCAGACCAAAAACGGAAGCGGATCATGAAGAGAATAGCAAGCGATAATGAAACCGGGTCATTGGTCCCAGCAGACCTGTTTACGCTTTCCCCCATAACCTCTGCGGGCATCCAGGCCCGGAATTTCACTGCCGGATTCGTAGCTGGAGGGGAGTGCATTGCCCCGGACTTCTACACCCCCACATCCCTGGATGATGATATCGCGGATCTTTGCGATCCCTCGGTCCCGGTCAGCGACGAGCGGTTGTTCAATGTGGTGGTGAAGTATTTCTGCGCTTATGTGGATGATTCCGCTTTCTGTCGTGCCGTGCCGTTTGCCGAACTGGCCCGGTTGTATGAAAAATTCGGGCGGCATCAAAGCCTCAACGAGCCCGAGGACGATATCGAGATCATGAACCGCATGCGCCAGCTTTCCGGCGCGCTGCGTGTCTTGGCCGACGCTCCACGCATGGCGCACGTCATGCGGGATATCATCGCAATGGATATGGGGGACAATCTCAAGGGCGGCTATGTGGGGATCGATGTGGGCGCCGCCACCGGCATACTGCTGGTGGCCCTGCATATTCATGCACGCCGCAATGGAGCCGAGCCTGTTCTTATTCGTGGTTATTCCGACGACCCCGTGGCCGGGGAACGGACTCATGACCTGGTGCGCTGCCTCGGGGCTGGCGATATTCTGCGTATGGATCCTTCCAGGGCCAGGGCGTTCCGCTGGCTCAATGGTCTCGGACGTGTCGTGGTGGTCAATGAGATGCTCTCCGGCATGCAGCGGATGCTCAAGCCCTGGAACTTCTTTGACCGCTACAAGGCCCTGGTCAGCGCCGCTCCCCAGGAAGCGCAAACGGCGAGATTTTATCCCGAGGGGATTATCGCCTACAGCCGTGAGGCCAACATGTCCCTGATCCTTTCTCCGGAAAGCGGGTACGGGGCTCCCGAGGAGTACGCCGGGGGCGGTTTTACGCCGCAGGGGTTCGTGGTTCGCGGCCAGGTGACCCCCACCCACAAGCTGGGTGCGGATTTCTATAGGTATCTGCTGCCCGAGCGTAGTTAGGATTAATAAATCTCACGAATGATTTCGCGCCTTGTCCCTGATTTGGGTCAGGGCGTTTTTTTGTGGGAAGTTGGCAATTATCCGAACAGGACGATAAGAGCCGCTCCTGCGCTCATGAGTACCGCACCCGCCAGGCGGGAACGGATGTTGTCCTCCCGGAAGAACAGCCAGCCGAAGATGACGCCGAACAGTCCGTTGAGGCGTTTGATGGCGATCATGTAGGCTGCGTCGATAAGGGCTATGGCGCTGTTGTGACACAAGGTTTCCACGAAGACCATGGTGCCTGTCATGAGCGTTGGCAATGGTTTTGAGATAAGGACCTTCATGCTGGCTCGTCCCGTGGCGACGGGGAAGATTGTCACCACGAGGCCGATGGTCAGAAAAAGGGTCGAGCCCGAGAAGACAGCCGAAGAGCGAAGGACAATCATTTTCCCCAGCACGGAGCAGAGTCCGTAAATCAGGGCGGCGAAAAGCATGTAGCGGGAGCCTCGTTCCTCGATGATGGCTCTGAAGGGAGCGAGAAAGCCCTGGTTACGTCGGTTGATGTTGATAATGTAGCTGCCGGATATGATAAGCAGTATTCCGGAAAACCCCATGAGTGATGGTATTTCATCGAGGAAAAGAAATCCCGTGATTACCGCGAACGCCGGAGTGAAGGACAGAAGCGGCATGGTCAGGGAAATGGGGGCCAGCCGGAAGGCGTTGAGGTTGAAGAAGATGCCTGCCGTTGTCAGGGGCACGGTGATTGCCATGAGCGGCCAGAATCCCGGTTTGAGTTCCGGCATGGGCATGAACAGCAGGGTGAGGCCAAACAGCGGCGAGGAGAAGATGAATGGTTTGGCCGTCATTTCCCAAGGGCGAAGTCCTGAGAAAAAACGGCGCAGCAGTGTGGCTTCACCCGCCGTGAGAATCGCGGTGGCCAGGGAAAGGGGAAACCATAGCGATTCGTTCATTCAATGGCCTGACGCATGAATCGTTTTGCGGTCTTGTTGAATTCCCAGCCGATCAGGTTGCCCTCGTCGTCCAGTTCCGCCTTCAGCGTGAATGGGATGTCCCTCCCATTGTTGAAGAGGCGGCGAAACAGCGGGTGCACGCTGCTGAATCGCAGGTCTTGAAAAACGACTTCCGTTCCATTGTCGTTCTGCACGATGTGTTGGGACGGGTAGCGTGCAAACCATGCCCAGGTCCTGAACATGGAGACATCCCGGCCAAGTCTTTCCAGCAGGGCTTGGTCTGCCTTTTCCCCGCTCAGAGTCGGGTATTCCCGGCCGGGGACGAGCGTGTTGGCAAGGGTCAGGGTATAGCTGTCCTTTTCCCGGGTGATGACCTTCCAGTAGAATGGCGTAAAGGCGTCCGGAATGAATTCGAATTCCTCGAAGGCGAATCCGTTTCGTTCGTATTGGTTCCTGACCAGGGTTTCCAAGGTCTTTCCCATGGCCAGGCTGCCTATGGGGTAGGCGAAGAGAAATATGAGCCCCCAGATGGCAATGGTGCTTCGTCTGGAGGCGATGAGCGCGGCAAAGAGAATGAATGCCAGCAGCCCAAGGGTGAACAGGGGGGCGATGATGAAGACGGCGTCCAGGCTGAAACGGTGGTGGGAAAAGGGGGCCAGAATCTGGGTGCCGTAGGAGGTGATCAGGTCGAGCCAGATATGCACGCAGATAAGCCCGTAGGCCAGGAGAGCCGTTTTCCAATAGGAGGGCTTTTTTGAAAATGGTTTGTAGAGTCCGGCCAGTGCCAATGCCATGGCAAGACCCCCGAGAAGGGAGGTGCTCAGGCCCCGGTGGTAGAGCAGGCTCCATTCCGGATCGGCCCAGTTGAGCAGGATGTCCGTATCCGGGATCCAGGCGGCCAGCAGGCAGAAGGGCGTGAACAGGCGGGCTTGCGGAAAATGTTTCCGGAATGCTTGTGCGCCCAGGACGCCGGAGGCCAGATGGGTGACGGGATCCATGACACCGATATACGTATCCGGGGAAGCGATGTAAAAGAAATATTGCGTTTTTCACAAGTTGACCTTCCTGGCGGAGGTGAGTACCTTCCCGAAAACGATATTCAAAAAGGACGTAAGCTACATGCGCAAACCTTCAGTCGGAGTGGCCCTGGAAGGCCTGCCCTGCATAATCTTGACTCTGTTCGCGACCCTGATTTTCGCTGTGCTGGATTGGGACATTGTCGCCATCCTTTCTCTCGGCGTTGCCGCTTTTGTGGGGCATTTTTTCAGGGATCCCGAGCGCGTGCCCCCCGAGGATGCCGAAGCTGTCTGCTCCCCGGCCGACGGCCGTGTCTGCAAGGTCTCCCGCGAGGAGGATCCCATGACCGGCGAGATTCGCCAGGTCATCTGCGTATTCATGAACGTCTTCAACGTGCATGTGAACCGCATGCCCGTTTCCGGCAAGGTCGAGCGCATCCGTTATGTCCCGGGCAAGTTCTTCAACGCCTCCCTGGATAAATCCAGCAAGGATAACGAGCGCAATGTCCTGGAGATCGTGGGCAAGGGCAACCAGCGTTTTACCATGGTCCAGATCGCCGGGCTTGTGGCGCGCCGCATCGTCTGCTGGACCGAGACCGGAGACAAGCTTAAGCGTGGTGAACGCTTTGGTTTGATCAAGTTTGGATCTCGTGTTGACCTTTACATTCCGGATGGCTATGTTCCATCTGTCCACGTCGGCGATAAAGTCCTGGCCGGCGAGACCACCGTTGCTGTCAAAAAGGCGTAACGGATAACTTAAAAGTCTGTAGTTGAAAGATATGGCTGAGGAAAAAAGACTGCCGCGCCACAAGAGCGTGTACATACTGCCGAACCTCCTGACCACGGCAAGCCTGTTTACCGGGTTCCTGGGCATGACGTTGGCCATCAAGGGAAACTTTGAGGCCTGCGCCCTGTGCATCCTGGTGAGTTGCGTGTTCGATGGTCTGGACGGCAAGGTGGCGCGTCTCACCGGCACCACCAGCGAGTTCGGCATTCAGCTGGATTCCCTGGCCGACCTGGTGGCCTTCGGGGTCACCCCCGCAGTCATGGCCTATCTCTGGCAATTGCAGGGCTTCAACCGGCTCGGCCTCACGGCCGCGTTCCTCATGATCGCCTGTGGTGCGCTTCGTCTGGCGCGTTTCAACGTGCAGACAAAGACTTCCTCCAAGAAGTTCTTCACCGGCCTGCCCATTCCTGCGGCTGGCTGCACCTTGGCGACCTTTGTTCTCTTTACCCCCTACCTGCCGCAGAGTTTCCTTGAAACTGTCGTGCCGGTAACCACTCTTGTGCTGGTCTATGCGGTTTCCTTCTTCATGGTCAGCACGGTACGCTTTTACTCCTTCAAGGAGTTTGGAGTCCTCAAGGCCCACCCGTTCAGCGCCATGGTCACGGCAATTCTCTTGTTCGTGCTCATCGCCTCAAAGCCGAAGTTCCTCGGTTTTGTCTTCTTCATCGGGTACCTTGTTTCCGGACTCGTCTACACCATTTTCTTCCTTTCCCGTCGGAGCAATCGACTACTAGCCGATTCTTCCTCCAATGAACTATCCAAGTAGATAGTTCTCCCCCTGTCTTATCCCATAGTTTTATAGTTGCGGCTTGATTGCCGTACGATGCGGACAACTCGCATCCAGGGCTTGAAAGCCGGACCGCAACCATATACTCCCTATTAAAGGGACGATTCCACCCGGAGGAAACCATGTCTGATCGCGTGTATATTTTCGACACGACTTTACGGGATGGCGAGCAGTCTCCCGGGGCGACCATGAACCTGGACGAGAAAATCCGCATGGCGCGCCAGCTGGAGACCCTCGGCGTCGATATCATCGAGGCCGGATTTCCCATTGCCAGCCAGGGGGACTTCGAGTCCGTAAGGGCCATTGCCGCCGCAGTGAAGGAACCCCAGATCGCGGGGTTGTGCCGGGCCGTGCAGAAGGATATCGACCGTTGCTGGGAAGCGGTGAAGGATGCCGCCAATCCTCGTATCCATACCTTCCTGGCAACCAGCCCCATCCACATGAAGCACAAGCTGGGCAAGACCCCGGAGCAGGTGCTGGAGATGACCGAGGCTGCTGTGAAGCACGCCGCCAGGTTTACCTCCAATGTCGAGTTCTCGGCAGAGGATGCCTCCCGCTCGGATTGGGACTTCTTGGTCAAGGTCTCGGAAACCGCCATTTCCGCAGGGGCCACCACGGTCAATATCCCGGATACAGTGGGCTATACCCAGCCCCATGAGTATTATGAGCTGATCAGGTACCTGCTCGAGAACGTGAAGAACAGCCACAAGGCGGTTTTCTCGGTGCATTGCCACAACGACCTGGGTCTGGCCGTGGCCAACACCCTGGCCGCACTCCGCGCCGGCGCCCGCCAGGCGGAGGTGACGGTTTCCGGTATTGGAGAGCGTGCGGGGAACGCGGCCCTTGAGGAAGTGGTCATGGCCATCAACACGCGTCAGGACCAGTACGAGGTGCATACCAATATCGACACCGAACAGCTGTTCCCGTCCTGCCGCCGTCTGTCCCAGATCATCGGGCAGCCCATCCCTCCCTACAAGCCCATTGTGGGGCCCAATGCGTTTGCACACGAATCCGGCGTGCACCAGGACGGCGTGATCAAGAATCGTCTGACCTACGAGATCATGACCCCGGAATCCATCGGCCGGACCGGAACCGAGATCGTCATCGGCAAGCACTCGGGAAGCCACGCCATCCGCAAGAAGGTGGAGGAACTGGGCTACTCCCTGGACGACGACCAGCTGGCCGTGCTCTTTGATGCGGTCAAGGATTTGGCCGACAAGAAGGAACAGGTCTTTGACGAGGATGTGGAAGCCTTGATCCTGGAAAAGGTCTATCGCCGTCGCGACAAGTTCCGGCTCAAGGACATGAGTGTGTTTTCCGGGGCAGGGGACGTACCTCCGCACGCCGCCATGGTCCTGGAATTCGGCAGCGTGGGCGATGAAAGCGATGTGCGCACCATGTCGGCCTTTGGCGAAGGCTGTGTCGATGCGGTGTTCAGGTCCATCTATTCCCTGGTGGGAGTCACTCCCAAGCTCGTGAAATACTCCGTCAACGCTGTTACCGAGGGATCCGACGCCCTGGCCGGGGTCGCCGTGCGCATCGAGCATGGCGGCGTCAGCTCCGTGGGCCGGGCCAACGACGGCGATGTTGTGAAAGCAAGCGCCCTGGCCATGGTCAATGCGCTCAACCGTTTGGAAAAAGCCAAAGAGGAGAGATAGAGATGCCTCAGACACTTGCTGAAAAGATATTGCAGAAACACACGGACCAGGAGGTGACGGGCGCGGGGCAGATTGTCCAGTGCCGCGTGTCCATGGTCCTGGCCAACGACATCACCGCGCCGCTGGCCATCAAGTCCTTCAAGGCCATGGGGGCCGAAAAGGTCTTTGACAAGGACAAGGTCTCCCTGGTCTGCGACCACTTCACGCCCAATAAGGACATTGATTCCGCCGAGCAGGTCAAGGTTGTGCGCGAGTTCGCCCATGAGATGGGAATCACCCACTATTACGAATGCGGCGACGTGGGCGTGGAGCACGCCCTGCTGCCGGAAAAGGGAATTGTGGGCCCCGGCGACATCGTGGTGGGCGCGGACAGCCATACCTGTACCTACGGTGGCCTGGGCGCCTTTGCCACGGGCATGGGCTCCACGGACATCGCGGGCGCCATGGCCTTGGGCGAGACCTGGTTCAAGGTGCCGCCCACCATCAAGGTGGAGATCGAGGGGGCTCCCGGGAAGTTCGTGGGCGCCAAGGACTACATGCTCAATCTCATCGGTCGGATCGGCGTTGCCGGGGCGCTGTACAAGGCCCTGGAATTTAGCGGACCGGCAGTGGACGCCCTGAGCATCGAGGGCCGTATGACCATGGCCAACATGGCCATCGAAGCCGGCGGCAAGGTCGGCCTGTTCGCACCGGATGCCAAGACCCTGGAATATACCAGGAATGCCGGGCGTAGCGGGGACGAAACCATGTCCGCCGACGCCGGGGCGATTTACGAACGCGTGGTGAAGATCGACGTGGCCGGCATGGAACCGCAGATCGCCTGCCCGCACCTTCCGGACAACGTCAAGCCGGTTCAGGAAACCGAGGGTCTGCAAATTCATCAGGCGGTCGTGGGCTCCTGCACCAATGGCCGCATCGAGGATATGCGCGAGGCTGCGGCCATCCTCAAGGGCCGCAAGGTGAATCCCAAGGTGCGTTGCATCATCCTGCCCGCCACTCCCGCGATCTGGAAACAGTGCCTGCGGGAAGGACTTATGGAAATATTCATGGATTCCGGCTGTATCGTGGGTCCGCCTACCTGCGGCCCCTGCCTGGGCGGACACATGGGCATTCTGGCCGGCGGCGAGCGCGCCATCGCCACCACCAACCGCAACTTCAAGGGCCGCATGGGCAGCCTGGAGAGCGAAGTGTTCCTGTCCAACCCGTCCGTTGCCGCGGCCAGCGCCATTGCCGGCGAGATCATCAACCCCGCCAAACTGTAGGAGCGAAAATCATGAAAGTGCAAGGAACCGCCCACAGAGTGGGCGATCACATAGACACCGACGCCATCATCCCGGCCCGTTTTCTGGTAACCACTGATCCCGATGAGCTCGGGGCCAACTGCATGGAAGGCCTGGAAGCGGGGTGGGGCAAGCGCCTCAAGAAGAACGACGTTATCGTGGCCGGGGAAAACTTCGGCTGCGGATCCTCCCGCGAGCATGCGCCCATCTCCATCCTCGGCGCGGGCGTGCCCGTGGTCGTGGCCAAGAGTTTCGCCCGCATCTTCTACCGCAATGGTTTCAATATGGGACTGGTGCTTCTCGAGGTGGGCGACGATATCGACAAGATCGGCGATACCGACACGATCGAAGTGGATACGGAAAAGGGCGAAATTCGCAACATGAGCACCAATGAGACCATCAAATGCGCTCCGGTGCCGGCGTTCATGCAGGAAATCTTGGATGCTGGAGGCCTGGTTCCCTACGCCAAGAAGAAGTTGTCGTAGTTTGGTTGTAGATTGCAGATAGATTGTAATATGGAGAAATCAATGAAGATATGTTTGTTGCCCGGTGACGGGATCGGCCCGGAGATTGTGGCCCAGGCCGTGAAGGTGCTGGACAAGGTAGGCGGTAAGTTCGGCCGTTCTTTCGAGTATGAGGAAGCGCTCATCGGGGGCGTTGCCATCGATGCCTCGGGTGCGCCCCTGCCTCAGGAGACCGTACAGGCCTGCAAGGGAGCGGATGCCGTGCTGTTGGGCGCGGTGGGCGGCCCCAAATGGGATACCATTGATCCGTCCATTCGTCCGGAAAAGGGACTGCTCGGTATCCGCAAGGAACTGGGCCTGTTCGCCAACCTGCGTCCCGCCACACTGTTTCCGCAGCTTCGGGACGCCTGCTATCTGCGCCCGGACATCGTGGACAGGGGCCTGGACGTCATGGTGGTGCGTGAACTCACCGGCGGCATCTATTTCGGGGAGCCCCGCGCCGACGGCGAAAAGGACGGCCAGCGATACGGCTTTAACACCATGGTGTATTACGAGGAGGAGATTCGCCGTATTGCCAAGGTGGCCTTCGAGGCCGCCCGCAAACGCAGCGGCCGTGTCTGCTCCGTGGACAAGGCCAATGTGCTCGACGTTTCCCGCGTCTGGCGCGAGATAGTCATCGACGAGCACAAGAATTACCAGGACGTGGAGTTGGATCACATGTACGTGGACAACGCGGCCATGCAGCTGGTGCGCGATCCTTCCCAGTTCGACGTGATGGTCACCGGCAATCTGTTCGGCGACATCCTGTCCGACGAGGCCGCCGCCATCACCGGCTCCATCGGCATGCTGCCGTCCGCCTCTCTCGGGGCCGCCAACCCCGGACTGTACGAGCCCATCCACGGATCGGCCCCGGACATTGCCGGACAGGACAAGGCCAACCCCCTGGCCACCATCCTGTCCGTGTCCATGATGCTTCGGCATTCCTTTGACATGGGTGAGGAAGCCGACAGTGTCGACAAGGCAGTGCAGGCAACCCTGGAAAAGGGGCTGCGCACCGGCGATATCATGGCTCAGGGCTGCAAGCTCGTGGGCTGCAAGGAAATGGGCGAGGCCGTCTTGGCCGAGATCTGATCCGCCGATCATATGTAAGGAGAAAGCCACCCTGGATCCAGGGTGGCTTTTTAGTCTTTTTCAGCCGAAAGAGGGGAGTGGTAGATGCTTTGCGTTTTGACGATGGCCTTGGCCTTGTTCAGATCAATGAATCCCAGGGTCAGGCAGACACCCAGGTAGTCCATGCGCAGGGAGCTCATTTTTTTCAGGGCCTTTTCGGCTTGCTCGACGGTGAGCATCCCATGGGAGAGCATATACTGGCTCAGCCGTTCGGCCTCTTCCTTGCGCGTCGGCGGCTTGTCTGTCTCTATGGGGGGCAGGTCCACGGGGCGCATGTCGTGTTCGGCCATGGTGATCTGCTGCTCAAGGGTCTTGATTTCCTTTTTGAGTTCCTTGTTTCTGCGCTGGGCGTAAAGCAGCTTTTCCTCGATGTCGCTTTCTTCGGCCAGGAGCTGTTTCAGTTTCGAACGCATGGCCGCGCGCATGGATTTGATCAGCAGGAAGAGAACCGCAACGGAGATGATGATAATGGTCAGCGTCAGCCACATAATCTATTGGCCCCGCCTGGCTTCAAGTTCATTTCGCATCTTGTCGGTTTGTTCGAGAAGCTGCTCGTTTTCCTCTTCAATAGCTTCGATCTTGAGATTGTAGCGATTCTTTTTTCCCTCAACGAAGCTTTTCATCTTGCGCACGGTGTCGGTACAGTGCTGGTTGTGGATGACCAGCACGGTGACTTCAACGAAAAGCACCAGGGCAAGAAAGAGGGTTTCTGTTTGGTCCATAGGGTAACAGTCTGTCTTGGTTAAAGATACGGTCAGTGACGTATGTGTTTACCTATGACATGGGAGTTTCAAATTTTCCATGATTTGTTTGTGATGACAGAGCATTTTTTCGATCTGGGGGTCTTTTTGACGAACAGTTCCACCTTGAGGGCCTCGGATTTGTCTTCGACCTCGGCGGAAGTCAGCAGCCGGACAGGGGCTCTGTACCGGGTGTATTTGGCGGCGGTGCCATTGTTGTGCTGTCGGAGCCTGCGGTCCAGATCGGTAGTGATGCCGCAATAATACGTGCCATCGGAACACTCCAGGAGATAGACGTGCCAAGTTTGCATCTTGTCTTTGTACTACCTTCCCTGATCACGAGTCAAAACCGGCCTTGCCATTCGATCCGGGGCATTATATCTCTCTGCCACCATATGAAAGAGTAAGAATATTATGTCTCGAATCACCATACAATCCATCAGTAAGGCCCATGGCGGCGACGCATTGTTCAGCGACCTCTCCTTCGAGGTGGTGCCGGGCATGCGGCTGGCCGTGGCCGGACCCAACGGCTGCGGCAAAAGTACACTCCTCAAGATCATTGCCGGAGCCGAGGAAGCGGACAGCGGCGTCATCAACATGGAGCGCGGCTCCCAGCTCGGCTATGTTGCCCAGGAATTTCATGAAGCCGATCTTTCCAGCAACCTGCTCGCGTGGGTGCTGACGGCCCTGCCGTCCTGGAACGAATTCTGGCGGGACTGGGAACAGGCCGTGGCCGAGAAGGACCAGACCAGAATCAATGTCCTTTCCCATAAACAGGCCGAATTCGAACAGAAGCACGGGTATAATCCGGACCACAAGGCCCGGACCATTCTTTCGGGCCTCGGATTTTCCGAAGACGATTTTTTCAAGAACATCCGTGAACTTTCCGGCGGCTGGCGTGAACGCGCCAAGCTGGCTCGCGTACTGTTGCAGGGCGCGGATGTCCTGCTTTTGGACGAGCCCACCAACCACCTGGACCTGGAAGCCGTGGAGTGGCTGGAAGAGTATCTGCTCAATTTCCGGGGCACCTTGCTTTTCGTGGCCCACGACCGGGTGTTCTTGAACCGGGTGGGAACCCACGTGTTGTTCCTGGGCCGGGGAAGGCCGCAGGTGCGTCGTGGCTCTTTTGACGAATTTCTGGAATGGGAGGCCGAAAATTCCCGCCAGCTGAACAAGGAAGTGGAGAAGCTTTCCAGTCGGATAGACCACGAGCAGGACTACATCCGCCGTTTCCGGGTTAAGGCGCGCAAGGCCGCCCAGGCCCAGAGCAAGATCAAGAAGGTGGAGAAGATGGAGGTTGAGCTCTCCAAGCTCAAGGAAACCCAGCTTCTGTCCCGGTCCGGAAAGACCCTGAACTTCAAGCTTCCCCAGCCCTCCCGAGGGGACAAGGTTGCCATTGCCGCCGTGGACCTGGAATTTGCCTATGAAGGCGGCAGGAGCGTATGGCCCAGCCTCAACTTTCAGCTCTACAGGGGCAAGAAGATCGCCCTGGCCGCACCCAACGGGGCCGGGAAATCCACGCTTCTCAAGCTTCTTACCGGCGACCTGAAACCTTCCGCCGGCTACGTCAAGATCGGCAACAATACCAAGCTGGCCTATTTTAGCCAGCATCAGGCCGAGATCCTGGAGATCAACAATACGGTCATCGGCGAAATCCGGCGGTTGTGTGATCCCAAGTTGACCGAGGAACAGCTCATGAGCGTGCTCGGCCTGTTCCTGCTGGGCGAATCCTTTTTCGAACGCAAGGTCTCCGAACTGTCAGGTGGCGAGAAAAGCCGCCTGCTGCTGGCCAGCCTGTTCATGTCCGGCGCGAACCTGTTGGTGCTCGACGAACCCACCAACCATCTGGACATCGAATCCCGCGAGGGGCTTGTCCGGGCCCTGGGCGGGTATGATGGCACGTTGCTTTTTGTGGCCCACGACAGGTATCTTCTTTCGGAAGTGGCCGAGGAGGTCTGGTCGCTTACGGAAAAGGGCTTTGAGCATTTTCTGGGAGGATTTGCCCAGTATGACGCCAGCCGCAAACAGGAAGATCCATGCGAGACTCCTTTTGGGGAAGAACCGGAAAAGCGCAAGCTCAGCAAGGAGGAAAAGCGGCGGCAGGCAGAGCTGCGCAACCAGCTTTACCGCAAGCTCAAGCCCTTGAAGAGCGAGTACGAGAAGCTCGAGAAGGAACTGGAAAAGAATCTGGAAGAGCAGGGCGTGCTGGAAGAGAAGATGAACGATCCCGCCACGTATGAGAAGCCGGAGGAGGCGCTCAAGCTTAACAGCCAGTATCGTGAGGTAGAGAGCTGGGTGGAGAACCTCATGGAACGCATGGCCGGAATCGAGGCCGAGATGGATTCCATTCAGCGGGAACAGGAAGCCCTGGGAGAAGCATGATGCGTCCGATGCTCGAAGTGGTGGCCGGGATCATCTGGAAGGACGGAAGGTATTTGGCTGTGGAACGTCCCGAGGGATCGCGCATGGCCGGCTGGTGGGAGTTTCCCGGCGGCAAGATCGAGCAGGGCGAAAGCCGGGACCAGGCCCTGGTGCGGGAACTGGAGGAAGAACTGGGGATTCGTTGCCGCGAGTTCGAATTCTGGCGCGACATAGTGCACGAGTACGAAACGTTTTCCGTTCATTTGCATTTTTTTCATATCACTGATTTTACGGAGAAACTTACTCCAATGGAAGGGCAGCGTATGGAATGGGTGCGTCCGGGGCAACCTGGGTCACTGAAATTTCTTCCCGCTGATGTCGCGATAGTGGAAGCCCTCAAGGCTTATTAGTCTCCTTTTTTTCGGGAAGATACGCTTCTCGGCCATTGAAGGTTTCCCTGATTAGGGATACCCTTTCCCACTTTCTCTGATTTTTGTTGCAACACGCAGGTTTTTAAGGAGTGCACATTGCGTATTGTTGACCTGATCAAGCAGAGCTCACCGTTCATTTCTCTGGAATTTTTTCCCCCCAAGGAAGAACAGGCCTGGCCCAAGTTTTTCGACGTGGTGGAAGAACTCAAGGAATTGAACCCGCTTTTTGCTTCCGTGACCTATGGAGCCGGCGGCGGTACCCAGGACAATACCCTGGAAATCGCCAAACGCATCAAACGGGATCACGGCCTGGAACCATTGACCCATCTGACCAGTGTTGGTGCCACTGCGGGCAAGATCAAGGACTTCCTGTCCGAGCTGGATGACGCGGGGATCGAGAACGTCCTGGCGCTTCGCGGCGATGCCCCCAAGGATGTTCCCGATTTTGACTTCAGCACCCAGGAGTTTCGTTACGCCTCGGACCTGGTGCAGTTCATCCGCGAGCATTTCAAGAAGATGTGCGTGGGGGTGGCCTGCTACCCCGAGGCCCATCCTGAGTCGCCCACCGTCAGCTTCGACCTGGCCATGTCCAAACTCAAGCACGAGATGGGCGGCGAGTTCATGGTTACCCAACTGTTTTTCGACAACCGGATTTATTTCGATTTCGTGGACCGCATGAAGGCCATGGGCGTGAACATTCCGGTGATCCCGGGCGTGCTGCCGATCATGAGCATCAAGTCAGCCAAATTCATCCTTTCGCTCTGCGGAGCGAGCATTCCGGGCAAGTTCCTGAGCGCCCTGGAAAAGGCCCACGAAGAGGGCGGGGATGATTTGGTGTACGAGGTCGGCATGGCTTACGCCAAGAAACAGGCCCAGGAGCTTATAGACAAGGGTGCGCCCGGGGTGCACCTGTATACCCTGAACCGGGCCAAGGCCTGTCTTGAAATCGGCAACAGCCTCAAATTTTAATAGATTGTAAAGGATTTGTACAATGAGCAAGCAATTTCGAGTTGCAGTATGCGGCGCCACGGGCGCAGTGGGACGCGAAATGTTGAAAGTGCTGGAGCAGCGTGATTTTCCCTGCTCCGAGGTCCTTCCCATGTCTTCCTCTCGTTCCGCAGGCACCACTGTGCCTTTCCGGGGCGAGGAATTGACCGTCATCGAAATGAAGGAAGATTCTTTTGAGGGAATCGACATCGCGCTTTTTTCGGCAGGCGGTTCTCCCTCCCAGCATTTTGCCCCGTTTGCGGCCAAGGCCGGTTGCGTGGTGGTGGACAACTCCAGCGCCTGGCGCATGGATCCCGAATGCCCGCTGGTCGTGCCCGAGGTGAACCCGCATGATCTGGACTGGCACAAGGGGATCATCGCCAACCCCAACTGTTCCACCATCCAGATGGTGGTGGCGCTCAAGCCCATTCATCAGGAAGCCCAGATCAAGCGCGTGGTGGTTTCCACCTATCAGGCGGTTTCCGGTACGGGTCAGAAGGCAATTACCGAACTGGAAAGCCAGGTACAGCGGCTCATGAACGGCCAGCCTGTTGTGGCGGACGTCTATCCGCATCAGATTGCCTTCAACTGCCTGCCTCACATCGATGTGTTCCAGGAAAACGGATACACCAAGGAAGAGATGAAGATGGTCAACGAGACCGTCAAGATCATCGGGGACGCAAGCATCAAGGTGACGGCCACCTGTGTTCGTGTCCCGGTTTTCTATGGCCACAGTGAATCCGTGAACATTGAGACCGTGGAAAAGATGACCGCAGAGGAATGCCGTACCCTGCTCGCGGGCTCTCCCGGAATCGAGGTGGTGGATTACCCTGAAAAGCTGGCCTATCCCATGCCCATTGACGCCGCGGGCGAGGATGCCACCTATGTGGGCCGTATCCGTGAGGACGACACTATTGCCAACGGTTTGAACATGTGGATAGTTTCCGACAATATCCGCAAGGGCGCGGCTCTCAACGCGGTGCAGATTGCCGAAACGCTTATTGAGCGGGACCTGGTTCGGGTGCCGTAGGCAAGGGAGACTGAAATGCGAGAGGTTCTGGATTTCGACGCCTACCTGGGGAAGATGCTGAACGCATACCGCCCCGGCACCGGGGACGTGCTGGCCTTCTACGAACATCGCGTGGGTGCGATCTGCAAGGATCCCAAGCTCATGCTCATGCCGTGGGATGACCATCTGGTGCACCGCGGCGATGGCGTGTTTGAGACCATGAAGTTTGTGGACCGCAAGCTTTACCAGCTTGAGGCCCATCTTCAGCGCATGAAGCATTCCAGCAAGTCCATCCATCTTACCCCGCCATGCTCTTGGGAGGAGATCGGGGAGATTATCGTGGATGTCGCCCGCGCGGGCGGCAAGGACAGCGGGTTGATCCGTGTCCTGCTCGGCCGTGGTCCGGGCGGCTTCGGCATAACCGCCGAGGAGTGCCCTCTCGCCAGTCTTTACGTGGTCTGCTACGACCTGCATCCGAAACCTGAGTCCCTCTATGAAAAGGGAGCCACCGCATTCAAGACCTCCATCCCGGCCAAACAGTCGTACCTAGCCACCATCAAGTCCATTGATTACCTGCCCAACGTACTCATGAAGCGCGAAGCGCAGGAAAAGGGCTATGATTATCCGTTCTGCTTCGACCGGCACGGTTTTCTGGCCGAGGGCGCAACCGAAAACGTTTGCATTGTGGACCAGGGCGGCAAGCTGGTGATGCCCGAATTCAACAATTCATTGGCGGGCACAACGCTTATGCGGGTCGTCGACCTGATAAAGAATGAGATCAGCGTGGTTTTTCGGGGGATCAGCGAGGATGAGATTCTCGAAGCCCGGGAAGTGATCGTTGTCGGCACCTCGGGGGATGCGATTCCCGTGGTTCGGTTCAAGGGCAAGCCCATTCTCAACGTGAAGCCCGGCCCCATCCAGAAACGGATGCGGGAGTTGATCCAAAAGGACATTCGGGAAAACGGATTGGAAATATGATGAAAAAGGCCGCTTCGGAAGAGGCGGCCTTTTTATATGGAGGTGGCGTTTTTGGCTCTTGCAGGGAATTCCCTGATGGCCTTGTCGATTATGTGGCTTGCTCCCATGCGCTGCACATTATGCTCGAACATCATCCTGGATACGTCCATGGGGCCGGGAAGACGCATGAATGCCCAGGAAGAGGCCCAGGCGTCACCGCGCAGATAGGCCATGGCCCAGCGCACGGTGTGCATGTGGAAATAGGCCTGGTTGTTGATGACGATCATGGCCTTGCCTCGGGCGTCTTCCGCCCGTTCCCTGAAGGTCGTGGGCCTGTTGTCGCAGGAGGCGAGCGGGTAGGAAACGTGTACGAATTCACGCCCGCGCAAGGCCGCCTGGACCCAGAAATCCCACTCCGTATAAACGGTATTGTCCCTGAAACCATCGCTTTCTTCCCAGACTTCTCTTCGGAACAGGACGGCGGGCCCGAGAATATTGCTCGTTCTGAGAAGATCGTGGTTGAAATCGGGGAGCGGCACATAACCGGACTTTATGGCCCGGTTTTCCCTGTTGGGCAGCCGGATGTAATCACCGTAGGCGATGTCCTGGCCAGCCGGCTCGTTCAGCTTCGCAAGTACGGATGACAGGTACTTGGGGTCGAGCCGGTAGTCTGGACGCAGGCAGAGCAGATAGCTTCCAAGGGAGTGTTCTATGGCCGAATTTCGTGCGTCACCGGCGTTTGTTCCGGCCGGAAGCGGGTGAACTCGGATGGATGTGTCGTGCAGGATTTCATCCCAGAGCGATATGTCGCGGACGGGCATGTCTTCCGGAGCGGCGATGAGAATTTCGGTGCAGTCGATACCCGTTTCCTGCCGTGAAATTGATTGCAGCAGACGGGATATTCGAGCATCCGGCTCCGTAAGATTTATGATGATCGAAACACAAATGTTTCTCATCGTATGCCCTTCCTTGGGATAATCCGGTAGTCGAGGGTGCACACGTTCCATGTGTACAATTCAACTCCCTCGTGCCGGTCTTATCGTCCGTTGCGTCTGAAACTTTAGGGGCTGTTGAAGAAATAGTGAACAAGGGAAAAAATCCGTTCTCTTGCACAGGCCTCAACCTTCACGTATAACAGGCAAAACGTGATTTGCCATTCCGGTGGGCTCTCTGGGGGGCCCGGACCATCATCGAACGGAGTCTCCGTGGCTATATTCAAATGTGATCAATGTGGCTTTTCAAAAGACGTTCCGGATAGACTTTCGGGCCGGAAGGCCAAGTGCCCCGAGTGTTCCAGGGTTGTGGTCATCAGGGCGGAGGACGAACAGGTTTCCCTCAATCTGGACGATTTCGCGAAGAAGGAAGAGGGAATATCCATTTCCTACCCTGAACCGGCAACTCCAGACAGCCTGGATGTGGTTTGTCCCCATTGCGGGGGGGCGACGAGTTCCGTGCCGGGAGCCGACCACCTTGAATGTGTGGAGTGCGGTGCACGCCTCAATCCCGTGGAAACGGTCGCGCAACCGACTGAAGATGATGTGGAGCTCGATGATCTGGCCGAGGAGCATGCGGAAGCCGATATCTGGGATGAGGAGTATGATGAGGAACCGGCGCAGCGGCCCGTATCAACGGTGGAGTCTACGCTTGATAAGGAACGTAGGCTTTTCTTGAGCGGCGGTTTCTTTACCAATGTTTATGCCGGGCTGGTCTCGGGGATGCTGACGTTCTTTTTCGCGGTTGCCTACGGGCAATTGGCAATGTCCCAGGTCGGCCTCAACAGCGTGGTGCCCCAGGCCGTGGGCATGGCCCTTGTTTCCGCCGCGCTCGTCGGGCTGATCGTTTCCTTCAGGAGCCGGGTTCCGTTTGCCATCGGCGCTCCGGACGCCGTGCTGGCCACTTTGCTGTTTCTGTTTGTGGGAGCCATTTATCGTTCCATGGGCACCGGGTACACCATGGACCACATCGTTCCCACAATATTTGCCGGAGTCGCCCTGGCTGCGCTTGTCACAGGCTTTTCCCTCTGGCTGATGGGGCTGCTCAAGACCGGGCGCTGGGTTCGGTACATTCCGGTCCAGATTCTGGGGGGTGTTTTCGGCGCGGTCGGCGTTTACGTCCTGTTGGGAGCCTGGTCCCTTATTTCCTCAGCACCCCCGCCCGATTCCAATCTGTTCGGCGCGGGACTGTACGTGGTCAATTTCATGAACACCCCGGTGGAGCTGACCCGTTGGGTGCCCAGTGTGGCGTTCGGGCTGCTTCTGTTTCTGGGGATGTATCGGGTCAAGCACTCCCTGGCCATGCTTGCCGTTCTCCTGGTTGGCGTTGCGGCGGCCTGGGCCGCGGGAATCTGGTCCATGCCCGATTGGTTCACTTCCATAACCATTGGGATAGACCTCCCTCCCGGAGACGAGGGGGGGTATTTCAGCACGTTCTTGACCCCGGGCTTTTTCGCCAAGGTGCAGTGGGACATCATTCTCGAGCACAATATCTATATTGGCGGCATGATCGTCCTGTCCATGCTGCGGATCATGTACCGCAGCACCAGCATGGAGGCCCGGTACGACCTGCGCGCCGACCTGGACGGTGAATTCCGGGCCGTGGGGCTCGGTGGCATGGTTTCCTCTTTCGCGGGGGGCATGCCCGCTTCCATCTCTTACGGGCGCACCATCGGCAACTATGCCACGGGCGGTCGGGGCGGTCTTTCCGGCTTCATTGCCGCCGCCGTCTGTGGGACGATTTTATTTTATTCCTATGACGCCATGACCATGATTCCCCGTTTTGTGCCCGAGGGAGTGCTCATCTATACGGGCCTGTGTCTGGTTCGCGACTGGGTGTTTAGGACGCGCACGGCGTTTACCCGCCGGGACGACAAGCGGCTTGTGGTGGTGACATTCCTGCTGACATTGTGTTTCGGCATGCTCATCGGCATCGGATTCGGCGTGGGCGTGGCCATGATGATAACCGTGAGCCGGTACAGCCGAGGCGGGGCAATCAAGAATGTTCTTTCCGGTGCCGTGTACCGCAGCAATGTGGACCGGGCGCCCGCGCAGCTCCGCGCCCTGAAGGAGGCCGGGGACCATATTTTCATTCTTCGCCTGCAGGGATTTGTGTTCCTGGGGACAATATACGACCTCATTGACCGAATTCAGCGCCGGGTCGATGATTCCGAGCAATTGCCCGCGGAATACATCATCATAGACTTCAAGCTGGTGACCGGCTTTGCCTCTGCCACACACATAGGGTTCACCATGCTGCGGGATCTCGCCCTGGAGCATGAACTCGAAATCATATTCACCAGCCCTCCTCTGGATCTGGAGGAGCATCTGGAAAAGGGCGGCTATGCCATCAATGACATGGAAGGGTCATTCAAGCTGTTCATGAATCTGGATTATGCCCTGGAATGGTGCGAAAATCAGATTCTTGATTCCGAGAACCTCATGGATATGGAGCACCAATCCCTTCCCAGCCTTTTGGAACCTGTTTTCCCTGATCCCAGGTATATCCCGGCCCTCATGAAGGTGCTGAAAAAGCGCATCTACATCAAGGGCGATCCCGTCATTCGGCAAGGCGATTCCTCGGATACCATGTATTTCGTGGAGAGTGGCACCCTCAACGTGGAGTTGGAGGTGGAGGGCGGCAAGACCCTGCGGCTGAAGAAGGTCGGTCCCGGAGCCGTGTTCGGGGAAATGGGCATTTATACCAATACGCCGCGTTCGGCCACAGTCCGCGCCGCGGAAAAATGCATCGTCTATCAGATGACCCGCACGAAGCTGGAGCAGCTGGAAAAAAGAGCGCCGGTTCTGGTGACGGCCATCAACCGGTTCCTCATCAATATGCTTGCCGACCGGCTGGCCGACGCCAACCGGAAGGTAAACGACCTGATGTAGCGCTTCGGATTAACTTTTCAGGACCGTGACGTATTCTTCCAGGGCGTCCCTCCAGTGGCGGGGGGTGATGCCCGTTGCTTGGCGGAAGGCGGAAAGATCCAGTACGGAATAGGCGGGTCGGGCCGCCTTGGTCGGGTATGCGCTTGTGGGTACGGGCTCGACCGCACAGGGTATCTCTGCCATCTTCACGGCCGTGGCGGCCAGGTCGAACCAAGTGGCCGAACCGCTGTTGCAGAGATGGTAGATGCCGGTTTTACCCCGGCGCACCAGCTCAAGAGTGTTCCGGGCGATATCCGGGGTGTAGGAGGGAGAGCCGGTCTGGTCGTTGACCACGTTGAGTTGCTCGCGCTCCCTGGCCAGGTTCAGGATCTTGTCCACGAAATTTGTCTTGTCCGGGCCAAAGAGCCAGGAGATGCGGATGATAAGGGTCTTGGGATATCCCAACTCAAGGAGTCCCTTTTCCCCGGCCGCCTTGCTGATGCCGTAGACGGAAATGGCGTTCGGCCTGTCCGTTTCCTGGTAGGGGACATTGCTGTTGCCCTTGAAGACAAAGTCCGTGCTGAAATGGATGAACGGTATGTTCCGGCGTGCGGCCTGGGCGGCAATGAGGGCTGGCACCGTGGCGTTGAGCGCGAAGGCCATTTCCTCATCTTCCTCGGCCTGGTCCACCTGGGTGTAGGCCACGGCATTGAATATGAAGTCCGGCGTTTCCCGATCCAGGATTTTTTCCACTGTCTTTTGGTCCAGAATGTCCATGTCGGCGCTGGAATAGCCGACGGTAGTCACGTCCTGTTCCTGAAGCTGCCTGACAAGCGCCTGCCCGAGTAGGCCCGTGGCTCCGCCGAAGACAACGGCTTTTTTCCCTTTGAGATCGATCATTTCCGCTCCTTGTACCATTCCTGCATGAATTCGCGGTAAGCGCCGCTCTGGACGTCTTCCAGCCATTCCGTGTTGGCTTCGTACCATTCCAATGTTTTGCGGATGCCTTCCGTGAAGTCAAGAGAGGGTGAAAAGCTCAGTTCGCTGTGCGCCAGGGAAAAGTCCATGGCATAGCGCTTGTCGTGGCCCGGGCGATCCTTCACGTAGGTGATCAGGGATTCGGGCTTGTCCAGTGCTGCGAGAATGGTTTTGACGACCTCAATGTTGGGCTTTTCCGCATTGCCCCCGAAGTTGTATGCTTGGCCTTCGCGTCCCTTGAGAAGGGCCAGTTCCACGCCGGTGCAATGGTCGTCCACATAGATCCAGTCCCGGATGTTCATCCCGTCTCCGTAGACCGGCAGTGATTTGTTCGCCTTGGCGTTCTGGAACATGAGGGGAATAAGCTTTTCCGGGAACTGGTACGGTCCGTAGTTGTTGGAACAGCGGGTGATGACCACGGGGAGCCCGTAGGTCTCGAAATATGCCCTGGCCATGAGGTCGGCTCCGGCCTTGCTTGCGGAATAGGGACTGTTGGGAGCCAGGGGAGTGCTCTCCATGAATTTTCCCTCGGGACCGAGGGTTCCGTAGACTTCGTCCGTGGAAACATGCACGAAACGGCCTATGCCTGTTTGGCGGGCGCATTCGAACAGGTTCTGGGCTCCCTGTACATTGGTGGTCACAAAGGGCGAAGGGTCATTGATGGAACGGTCCACGTGGGATTCGGCCGCAAAGTTGACCACAGCGTCGATATGGTGGTCGCGCAGAATCTGCTCGACGTAGTCCCGGTCACAGATGTCGCCGTGCAGGAAATGGTAGCGGTCCTTGTCCGGTCCCTGTTCCACGGGCAGCAGGTTTTTGCGGTTGCCCGCATAGGTGAGCTTGTCCAGGTTGTAGATGGCCCAGTCCGGATGGCGCTCCAGCATGAGGTAGATGAAATTGGTGCCAATGAAACCGCATCCGCCGGTGACGAGAAGTCGCATGTTGGTGTCCTTATGGAATCTGCCGAAGCTGTTGTTTTTTCAAGGTTTGGCGCAATATACCGAGTGGTGGAATTTTAGGCAAGAATCTAACAGCCGAAGCCGTCAGTCTGCCTCAGGGCCTCGTAAAGCAGGATGCCGGTTGCCGTGGAAAGATTCAGGCTGCGCACCTGGCCCCAGATGGGCAGGGTCACCTTGTGTTCGTAACGGGTGAGCATGTCCTTGGGAAGGCCCGTTGTTTCGGGGCCAAGCACAATGCAATCGTTTTCCCGAAACCGGAAATCGCAATAGCGGGTGCCTTGCCGTGCGCTGGTCAGTACGATTCTTTCGGGATTGATCGTCAGGAAGTCGTCCCAATCGGGATGGACCGTAACCGAGACGTGGGGCCAGTAATCCAGTCCGGCCCGTTTCAGGTGTTTGTCGTCGATGGTGAACCCCAGAGGCTCGATGAGGTGTAGCGGCGTTTTGGTGGCCGCGCAGAGTCTGGCTATGTTGCCAGTGTTGGGTGGAATTTCGGGCTGAAAGAGTACTATTCGCATAATGTCCGCCTTTTCAGGCGGCATACCTTACGGGCAGACGGATCAAACGTCCAGCTTGATGACGGCCTGTCCGGGGGCATATCCTTTGAGCTGGCGCAGCAGGGCCCGGATGGCGGCGGCGGTGAAGTCCTGCACAAAGGGGTTGATGCCGAGCTTCACGCCGTTGATCTCCACGCTGAGGTCTGCGCCGAGCGAGGTGCAGTCCTCGATCTTGGCCTCGTCGGCCACAATGGCTGCGGCCAGGGATCTGCAATCGGTGCGTCCGCAGGCGCCGCAGTCCAACCCGGGAAGCATGAAGGCCTTTTTTTCGACGATGTCGGCCAGTTCCTGCACTGTTTCGACCGGGGGGATTCCTTTGATATCCAAGTTGCCATATACCGCAACGGCCAGCTCCGGGCCGAGCCACTCCAGGCCTTCTTGGGGGATTGCGTCCAGCACCAGTATGCGCGGCAGCCAGCCCGCCTGCTTCATCCCTTCCACCAGCAGGATGTCAGCATCCACAAAGGGAAGCATATTGGTCAGTCCCTTGTTTTCAGGCCAGCGAACAAAGCTTTCCTCCGGACCCAGGCCGACAACTCCGGTGCAATGCTCCGCATATTGCGTGGTGTCCGTGTCCTGGCCGTCGAACCCGTGGTGGGTGGATTTCGCGGCGGCCACGCGGAGTCCCCTGCAGCGGAGTTCTTCCGCGAGCCGGACTCCCAGGGTGGTCTTCCCCGACTTTTTCGGGCCGATAATGGAGATGGCGCGCATGGGCTACTCCTGAAGGAAATCCTGTTGTTCGACGATACGGCCGCGTTCCATGAACAGGATGGAGTCGCAGACATTGCGAAGCCAGTTCAGGTCGTGGCTGACGATGACCAGTGTGGTTCCGTATTGCTGTCGGGCTGTTTCGGCGGCCTTGCGCACGAGGCCTGCGCTGGATTCGTCCAGGCTGGCCGTGGGCTCGTCCATGAGCAGGGCCGTGGGGCGAAGCACCAGGCGCGAAGCCAGGGCCACTCGCTGGGCCTCGCCTCCGGAGAGTTCGTACCACGAGCGTTTGGCAAACATGTCGGGATCGAGCCCCACCATGTCGAGCGCCTCGTGAACCCGCTGCTCAATGTCTTTTTCGCCCCGTACCTTGAGGCCGTAGCCGACATTGGCAAAGACGCTGCGCTTGAGCAGGTAGGGTTCCTGCACCAGGAGCGTCACCCTGCGGTGCACTTCATTGGGGGAGAGCCCGTATTGGTATCCCTTGAAGAGCACTGTCCCTTCGGCCGGGGATTCCAGGAAGGCCAGAAGCCGCAGCAGGGTGGACTTTCCGCAGCCGTTCGGGCCGGACAGGCCCAGGATGCTCCCTTGCGAAATCTCAAGATGTTCCAGGTTCAGCACGGTTCGACCGTTGTAGGCCTGCCGAATGTTTTGCAGGGAAAAGAGGGCATTCATCTAGGTGGCCCTCTTTTTCAGGGCTGCCACCCCGATGTTGACGGCCAGGGCCACAATCATGAGCACGATCCCCAAGGCGATGCCCACGGCGAATTCTCCCTTGCCGGTTTCCAGAGCGATTGCCGTGGTGATGGTTCTGGTGTGCCATTTGATATTGCCGCCCACCATCATGGAAATTCCCACCTCGGAAACGATCCTGCCATAGGCGGCCATGGCCGCAAGCATAAGACTGTAGCGGGCTTCCAGCAGCGTGGCCGAGAGCATCTGGCCGGGCGTTGCCCCCAGGGTTATCAGTGTCGGCCGCAGGCGCTTGTCCAGGCTTTCCACGGCGGTTGCGGTCATGGCGATGATGATGGGCAGTCCCAGCAATGTTTGTCCCAAGGCAACCCCGGGCAGAGTAAAGAGCAGTCCCAGGTCGCCCAGTGGGCCGCGTTTCGAGAGAAATGCATAGACAAGCAGGCCGATGACCACCGTGGGAAAGGAGAGCAGGGTGTCCAGCAGGGTACGCAGGATTTTCTTGCCCCTGAAATCGTTGATGCCCAGGAAAAATCCCAGGGGGATTCCCAGGGTCAGGCTTGCGCAGATGGACATGGAGGAGACAAGCACCGTGGCCGTGACCGCCGAGTAGGTTTCGGGGTCTCCCTGGACCAGGAGTTGGAAGGCCTGGAAAAAACCGTGAAGCAGGTAGTCCATGCGCGCCCTTTGAATGAACGGGCCGGGAACGGAGAGCCCCGGCCCGCATTTATACTATGTTATTTTCCGGCGTTGGGGGTGAAGAGCACCTTGCCGAGCAGTTTGAATTCGCCGATTTTTTTCTGAGTGGCCGGGGAGGCCATCCAGGCAATGAATTTCTTGGCCAGGTCATACTGGACGTCCGGGCATTTGGCCGGATTCACGGCCAGGGCGCTGTACTGGTTGAAGAGCACCTCGTCTCCCTCCACCAGGATTTTCAGTGCGGGGTTGCCGTCGTGATTGTGGGCATACTTGATGTAGGTGCCCCGGTCGGTCATGGTATACGCGCCCTTTTCCTCGGCCACGGTAATGGTGGCGATCATGCCCTGGCCGGTTTGCACGTAGTAGTCGGCCTTGTCGGGCACCGCCAGGCCTGCGGCCTTCCACAGGGAAATTTCTTTTTTGTTGGTTCCGGAGTTGTCCCCTCTGCTGGCAAAGAAGGCATTCTTGCCGGCAATGGTCTTCATGGCGTCGACTACCTTCATGCCCTTGATGCCTGCAGGGTCGGAGTCCGGGCCGATGATGACGAAGTCGTTGTACATGAGCTGGGTACGGTCCATGAGCACGCCGGAGTTCACGTAGACCTGTTCGGCGGCCGGAGCATGCACCAGGACAACATCCACGTCGCAGTTTTCGGCCATCTTCAGGGCCTTGCCCGTGCCCACGGCGATGAATTTGATTTCAATGCCGGTTTCCTTCTGGAATTCCGGAACAATGAGTTCGTCCAGCAGGCCGGTGTTGGCGGTGCTCGTGGTGGTTGCCATCATCAGGCTCTGACCGGCAGCGGCGGGCAGGGCCATGCACAGGGTCAGGGCAAGGGCGCAAAGCAGATGAACGGTTTTCAAGGGAGCCTCCTTTTGTTTGGTCGCCGGGGTGGCGAAGACTGTCTATTCCGTATCGTTGCGATAGAATTCGCTGCACGCGCAGACATCCATATCAAGGACCTCGCGTGCGCGTTCCAGCGCGTAGCGTTCAATATCGAGGTAGAAGTGAAGGAATTTTTCCATGATGTCTTTGCCGTAAGGCGTCAGGCTGAAGCGTTGCCCCTGGCCTTTTTTCATCTCCACCAGCGGTTTGCCGATGCGTTCTTCGGTCTTTTTGAGTTTCCCCCATGCGCGGCGGTAGGACATGCCGAGTTCCTCGGCCGCCTTTTTCAGGGAGCCGAGTTTTTCAATGCGTTGCAGCAGCAGGGTGCTGCCGATTCCGACATAAATGTCCTCGTCCTGTTCAAGCCAGACGCGCAATCTGAGCGCTGTCTGTCCCTTTTTCAGCCTTTTTCCGCACGGAGTGTTTTTCATGATGATCAACTATCTGTTTTTTTGAAAGAAAGCATTATGCCAGATCAGACATACTTGACCTCACAAGTTTAGTACCACAGGAGAGCGGCAAGTCAACACGGTGAGATTCCGGTGGGAGGAGGTTATGCCTTAGAGGGAAATGCGGTCAAAGGACAGGGCATCTAGATCGACCACGAGCATGTGTCCTGCCAGCGGGCTCTGGCCGTGGGTCAGCAGCTTGATCACTTCCCCGGCCATGAGCGAGGCGAAGAAGTTGACCGCTGCCGCAGGACATCCGAGTTCCTCTTCGGCGGAATTGTCATTGCCCATGATCTGGGCAGGCCCCAGGGAACCGGGCAGGACCACGGAAACATAGCCGGTCCAGCCCGCCAGGGCGCCGGTAACCAGGGGGACGCCCGCAGCGGACGCCGCATCCTGGAGCGCCGTCCTGGTCTGCAGCCCCCCCAGCGCATCCACCGCCACGGAACAGCCCTGTATGAATGTGGGCAGGCTTTCCTGGGCCAAGAAGGATTCCTGGGCGTCCAGTTCAATTGAAGGATTGAGTTCGAGGCATCTCTCGGTCCCGGCCCAGGCCTTGGGGGCTCCCAAGGTGTGCATGGTCGCAAGGGCCTGACGGTTGAGATTGGATTCTTCGAAAGCGTCGCCGTCCGCAGCCCTGATGCGCCCGATACCTGTTCTGGCAAAAGTTTCCAGCAGGGTGCCGCCCAGGCCTCCCATCCCCACCTGGGCGATGCGCGATTGAAGTAATTTTCTTTGCATGGAGGCAGTGATGGAGTCCATGTTGCGCAGGTAGCGAAGCGGGATCACTCCCATGGACAGGGATTCGGCCTCCACCTGCCAGCCGGGCATGGAAAGTTTCTCTGCTATGTCCGCGACAGCTTCTATGCCTATGGTATCCCCGTGTTCGCCGCCAGGCAGGGGGATGTTGACGGCATGTTGCCGTATGAGCTGCGGCAGGCTGGGGGCAATCATGCTCAGCCCCCCCCGACTGCGGGGAAGAGACCCAGGCGGTCTCCGTCGTTGAGTTCGGTTTCCAGGTAGGCCCTGGCGCTGTTGACGAATATGAGATTGATGTCTTCCGGCTTCATGCCCAGACGCTCCACAATGGTGATAACGGCGGCTCCGTCCTCTACAGGAAATTCGTCGGCGTTTTCCGGGGTATGTCGGGCCAGGGTGGCGAAACATTTTACGGTTATTTTCATGGGAAAAGCATACCCGGCTCATTTGCGGGCGGTCAACAGCCATGGAATGAAAAAGCGGGGATTCCATGGGAATCCCCGCCATTATCGCTAGAATCTTTCGAAGTCGTCGTCTCCGCCTTCGTCCATATCCAGGGAGACGCCCCCTGTCCCCGCTTTGGCCTGCGGTTTTGGTCTTGCCGGGGGGAGCTGGGCCTTCGGCTTGGCCTTGGGCCTTGAAGCTTGTTTGGAGGTCATGCGCGGTGCATGGGCCATTGTGTGCTCGCCGGTATTGAAGAAGCTGACCGATTCCTGCAATTGTACGGCTTCGGCGGATAGCGTTTCCGAAGTGGAGGAAACTTCCTCGGAGGCCGCAGCGTTTTGCTGGATAACCTGATCAAGCTGCTGAATGGCCGAATTGATCTGGTCGACGCCCGTGTTTTGCTCATGGCTTGCCGCTGCGATTTCCTGGATGAGATGAGCGGTTTGCTGGATATCAGGCACCAGCTTGTTGAGTTTTTCTCCGGCCTCCTTGGCAACCCGAACCGTGGAGGTGGATAGTTCGCTGATTTCCGCCGCAGCGGTGCCGCTGCGCTCCGCCAGCTTGCGGACCTCGGCCGCAACCACTGCGAAACCCTTGCCGTGCTCACCGGCACGGGCGGCTTCAATGGCTGCGTTCAGAGCCAGCAGGTTGGTTTGCCGGGCGATCTCCTCGACCACCGAAATCTTTTCGGCGATGTCAGTCATGGCATTCATGGCCTGGGTGACGGCCTTGCCGCTTTCCTCGGCGCTTTTGGCCGCCTGGATGGCGATTTGCTCCGTTTTCCTGGCGCTTTCCGCGTTGCCCTGAATGTTGGAGGCCATTTGTTCCATGGATGCCGATACTTCCTCGACGCTGGCGGCCTGTTCCGTTGCCCCTTGGGAAAGCCCCTGGGATGAGGACGAAAGCTCCCGGCTGCCCGTGGCCACATTGTCGGTCGCGGACTGAACATCGGAAATGACCGTCTTGAGCTGGTCGGCCATGCTGCGCAGGGCGTCGGCCAGTTTGCCCACCTCGTCCTTCTGGTGCACGTCAATGGTTCGTGTCAGGTCGCCATGGGAAAGGCTTGTGGCAAGGGAGATGCCTTCCCGGATCGGTGCGGTGATGAGGTTGGCGATGAGCAGCAGCACGCCGAAAAGCACTGCGATAGCCACCAGGCTGATGACGGCGCTCACGATCACGAAAGAGTCCGCCTGCTCCCGTACCTTGCCCATGGGGATGGCCACGGCAAGGCTCCAGGGGGTGGTTGTCTTGCCGATGGTTATGGGGGCCAGAGTGACGTATTCCTCTTCACCCGTTACCGGAGAGATGGCCTGGTAGGAGTATTCGCGTCCGCTTTTGACGGCGTTGAGCGCCTGGGAGCTGTATTCCTTGTTCAGGTAGTCTCCGATCTGTTTCCCTTGAATATCCTTGTTGGGGTGGGCAACAACGGCTCCGCTGGTTGTCACCAGAAATGCGTACCCCGTTTCAAAGGGCTTGATGCTCAGAACCGTGTCCTGCAGATCATTGAGGTAGAAGTCCACACCGACAACGCCGATGTTCTTGCCGTTCTTTTTGACGGGATAGCCGGTGGAGGCGAGCCAGAAGGTCTTTCCGTTCACTTCCCACGGGTACGGGTCGCCGATGGTTTCAACGTTTCCGGACATGGGTGTTTCAAACCATGCTTGCCCGACGAGATTTTCCTCTCCTGCGAAGCTGGAAGCAATGGTGCCTTTGTCGCGATAGTACCAATTGCGGTAGGCGCCCTTGTACTTATCCATGTATTCTTCTTCGCGGTCGTCGAAGGTACCGCCCGGGAAGGTGCACCAGGCACCTGACAGTTCGTCGTTTCGTTCCAGCGTATTGATGAGGATGGAGTCGAGGTATTCCCGGTCCGGAATAGTTGCGTAGTTGGCGCTTTTTTCGAACATGGACGCCAGTGTCCTGGTAACGGTCAGGGCCAGATCGAGCGTGCTCTCCACATCAAGACTGTATCCCTTGGCCTTGTCCTTTGCGAGCTGCTTGGCCTGGGTGATTGCCAGGTCCTGGGCCTTCATGGTCATCACCACCGAGCTGACCACGAGAACCAGAAGGACCACGGTAAACGTCGGGATCAAAATCTTGAGTTTGAGACTCCAATCTTTGAATTTCATGCTCCCCTCCGGAAAAGGACGATAAAGTGATAATGAGCAGTTTAAAATCAATGCTATTTCAGATCAATTATAGTTCATAAAATGCATTGTTAGGTGGAATTGTTGCGGAAACATGGCGTTTGGGCAAAAAAAGGCCGGACATTACTGCCCGGCCATGATTGATTCTGTTGGCGGTTAGTCCACCTTGGCGTCCTGCAGTTCGTCAATGGTGTAGTCCCAAGTGACGTTGTGGGGCGGCAGGGTTTCCGTGGAGAAGAAACGCGGCAGCTGGTCGTCCTTCTTGGTGAATCCCGCACGCTTGTTGAAGGCCAGCTCGTCCTTGAGGCAGTTCACGCCTAGCGCCAGGAAGTCGTCCACGCTGAAGTCCTTGCCGGTCTGAGCGGCAACCAGGTCGGCCATGATCTGTGCACCGTTTTCCGAGTCCAGAACTGCAAAGGCCACGAACAGGCACATCCCCAAGGCGTCGATGGACGCCGTGGCAATCTGCAGGTTCTTGGAGGTCTCCACGTTTCCTTCCTTCTTGTGGCCGTCCACGTCGCCGCCGACCTTGAGCACGTTCTGGCAGACGCCGTAACCTGCGGTGTGGTCGCCTCCCATGGGGGTGGTCGCATAGGTGACGCCGACGCCCTTAACCGCGCGCGGGTCGTAGGCGGGCAGGGACTGGCCCTTGCAGGTGGGCAGGCGGTCAACGCCGAATGCGCCCCCGGCGAATTCCACGCCATTGCCGATAATCAGGCCCATGGGGTCATCGGAACCGCATTTCTTCAACAGGCCGATGGCGGCCTTGCCGTCACCCCAGGGAATGATGCCGCCTTCCATGGCAATGGTGATGGTGTTGCCGACTTCGATGGTGTCCATGCCCTTTTCGTCGCAGATGCGGTCCAGGGTGGCGATGTCGTCGATATCCTTGATCAGGCTGTTTGCGCCCAGAGCCCAGATCGTTTCGTATTCGAAGCCGGAGGTCAGGTATTCGCCGTTGGCGTCATTGTATTGCTGGGAGCACTGGATCAGGCAGCCGGTGTGGCAGCCTTCCTTGGTCTTGCCGCCGCGCGCCTCGATGAGCTCTGCGATTTTTTCGCCGGAGATGTCGGCGGCGTGGTCGCATTGGCCGTAGCGGAAGTTCTTGGTGGGCAGAGCGCCTGCCTCGTTGATGACGTTGACCAATATGGCGGTGCCGAATCCGGGCAGCCCTTGACTGGTGACAGGGTGGGCGCGGAGAATTTCGGTCCAGGTCTTGCGTGCTTCCTTGAAGGCTTCTTCCCTGACCGGTTTGTATGATTTATTGGCATTCGGATCCAGGATAACGGCCTTGACCTTTTTGGACCCCAGCACGGCGCCCATGCCGCCGCGTCCGGCGGAACGGGCCGGGCGCTTGTAGGGGTCGGTGAACTGGATCGTGGCGGTTTTGCCGCATTTTTCACCCACGGGCCCCACCAAGGCGGCAATAACCTTGTCGCCGTATTCGGCCAGCAGTTTGTCGTGGGCCGGGTAGTTGTCCATGCCCACGATGGCGGAGGCATCCTTGAATTCCACCTTGTCTGCGGAAATGAAAATATTCTGGAAGGGGGCGTCTGTCTCGGGCTTGTCCTCGAAGACAATGGCCAAGAGGTTCAGCTTCGGCAGCTTGTGGGCAAACAGGCCGCCGGAGTTGGATTCCTTGATGCCGCCCGTCAGGGGGGACTTCGCGCCGACGGAAACGCGGCCGGAGTTGGCTGCGGTGGAGCCGGCCAGGATTCCTCCGGCTATGACCAGCTTGTTTTCCGCGGAAAGCGGATGACAGTCGGCCGGGACTTCCATGTTGATCAAGCGGGAGGTCAGGGCGCGGCCGCCAAGGCCTGCGTATTCACCCAAGTCCTCGAACCTGTACTCTTTGGTTCTGGTGTTGATTCGGAGTATCCTCATATTCGCCTCACCTTTTTGTTGTTGTTTCCGCCTGTTGGCGGAAACCGGATTGGTAAACGGAATTATGTCATCTTTATACGCCTGAATTCAAAATATTGTCAAAAAAAACAACACACTGTGCCCAGTTGAGCATAGTGCCTGCGGCGATTTTTCGTGATATTGAAATGGTACATAAAGATACATCTTCGAGGCAAAAGACTATGAATCACATTACCATACATGTGAAGCGCGGGGGGCTTGGGCTCTGGAGCACCCTGTTGCAGAAAGGCGTTGAAGTGCAGGCCCTGGTAGGAATCTCCGTGGCCTCATTTCTGGAAGAACAGCTCGGTTTGGATTCGGCTTATGTCGAAAATGTGGTGCGCACCATTTTCGTCAATGGCAGTCCCGTGGATGATATTGATACCGTGCCTGTGCGCGATGGAGATGTGCTCGCCCTTGCCGGGGCCATGCCCGGGCTGGTGGGGATAGCCATGGGGCGTCAGAGCCTTGTGGGCGGATTTCGCGAGGATATCAGTTGCCGTGGCGGCGGGGTGCTTGACAAGGGCGAGGTCGGTCTGGTGACAGTGAAGGCCTTTAATGTGGTGGCCCGCACTGTAGGGGAGGCCATGCTCGGCCATGGCGTTGTGGTGCCCGTGGATTACCTGGCTGCGTATCTGGCCGACCGGAGTGCGTTGTTGGCCGACGCTGTCGTGTCCGTACGGATGAACGATGAGGTTATTTTTTCGGGAGAGATCTCTCGTCTACTGCAAAGGCATGATGGCTTGATTCTGCTTCGTGTTCTGGTGCAATAGCGGAATTGTTGTCACAGAGAAAAAAGAAAACCCCGGCCTAAGCCGGGGTCTTTTTGTTTCGGTGGTGGGCGATCGCAGATTTGAACTGCGGACTTCCACCGTGTGAAGATGGCACTCTGACCAGCTGAGTTAATCGCCCAACAGGAGGTGGTTTATATACGGATCAAATTCGGCTGGCAAGCTCTTTTTTTGAATTTGTCGAAGTTTTTGATATTCCTTCCTCTTCAGGCTGTTCGGTACGGTTGTAACAGGTTAGTCCGCAACGCATGCAGCGGCAGGTCTCCCGCTCGAAATCCTCTGTGGTGATGGTTCCCTCCACCTCGGCAAAGCTACAGGTCCGGTTGTCTCCGTGGCACAGGTGCGGCATTTGGGCCCGTTCAATGGGGACGACGCGTTCCAGGTCTTTGAAAAGGGTGTAGGGAATCATGTTGCGTTGCAAGTTCTGGGGAATAGGGATTTCTCCCTGCGACAAATAGTGGTGGATGGATCGGGCCGCCCTGCGCCCGGCGCCCAGGGCCGTGATGACCAGATCCGGCCCTGTGAACAGGTCGCCGCCGACAAAGACATTGGGGAGGGCGGTCTGCAAGGTGTCCTTGTCGGCCTCCACCGTGCGCCAGCGGGTCGTTCCCAGGCCGCAGGACTTGTTTTCATCGTAGAGGCAGTCGATATCCGGCTTCTGGCCGATGGCCATGTACACGGTGTCGCATTCGATGCGGGTTTCCGAGCCTTCGATGGGGACGGGCCTGCGCCTGCCCGATGCATCGGGTTCTCCCAGTTCCATGCGGGTGAATTCAAGGTGAGTGACCCGCCCTTTTTCGTCCTTGAGGAATTTGTTGGGTGCGGCCAGGAATTGGAATTTAACGCCTTCATCCTCGGCTCCAATGATTTCCTCCATGTTGGCGGGCATCTCGTCCCTGGTGCGGCGGTAGACCATGGTCACGTCCGCGCCCAGGCGTACACTGGTCCGCGCGGCGTCGATGGCGGTGTTGCCGCCGCCGATGACCACGACCTTTTTCCCGATGCCGGTTTCCACGGACAGGCCGACTTTGGTCAGGAACTCGGTGCCTGTTTCCACGCCCTTGGCGTCGTCGCCCTCTATGCTGACCTGCGTGTTGGCCCAGGCCCCGAAGCCGAGGAAGGTGGCTTCGAATCCTTCTTCGGAAAGGGAGTCCAGCGTGAAGTCGATACCGAACTTCACTTCGGTACGCACATCGATGCCCAGGTCCAGAATACCCTGGATTTCCCAATCCAGGACCTTCTTGGGCAGGCGGTACTCGGGGATGCCGTAGCGGAGCTGCCCGCCCAGCAGAGGCATACGCTCGAAGATGGTGGGCTGGTAGCCGAGTCTCCGCAGGAAAAAGGCGCAGGAGATGCCGGCCGGGCCGCCTCCAACCACGGCCACCTTGTGTCCGTTGTCGGGTTTGCATTCTATGGGCAGGCGTACTCCGGAATTCATCTCCCAGTCCGCCACATAACGCTTGATCATGTTGATGCCCACGGACTTGTCTACGTGCTGCCTGCGGCACTGGGTCTCGCAGGGCTGGGGGCAGACGCGCCCGATGGACAATGGCATGGGGATGCGTTCACGAATGGTTTCCAGGGCTCCCGCGTAATCCCCACGGGAAGCCTGCTCGATGTAACGCGGTATGTTGATCTGTCCGGGGCAGCGCTGCCGACAGGGAGCCAAACAGTCGTTGACCTCGTTGAGGTGGGTGATGTCGTCGGTGAACCCGTTGATGCTGATGACATTGCGCGGGCAGACCTGGGCGCAGGTGCCGCAGGCCACGCAGCGTTCCGGGTTGACCACGGGATAGCCGTTGGGGCCCATGCGGATGGCGTCGAAGGGACAGGCCTGTACGCAGGTCCCGAATCCGAGACAGCCTTCCGGACACATCTTGGAGCCCTTGTAGAGCTGGTGCTGGGCCCGGCAGTCGAGCACGCCCTCGTAACGGTATACCTCTTCGGCGCGTTCGCCGCCCGTGCAGTCCACAAAGGCAAGCCTGGGTTCCATTTCCTTGAGCTCCAGACCCATGACCTTGGCAACATTGGCCATGACCTCCGGGCCGCCGACGACACAGACATCGGCACCCGCCTTGCCTTCCACCACGCCAACCGCGGCCGCATTGCAGCCCGGGAAACCGCAGCCGCCGCAGTTAGCCCCGGCCAGGACGGCCTCCACCTGCGCGATGCGTGGATCTTCATAGACGTAGAGTACCTTGGAGGCCACAGCCAGGATGACGGCGGCCGTGAATCCTATGCCGAAAAGTGCGAGTATGGATAATTCAATCATGCGTCTTTCCTGCCGTTAGGCTGCCATGCCTTTGAAGGCGAAAAATGCCAGGGACATGAGACCGGCCAGTATAAGGGCTATGGGCGTTCCTTTCATGGAAAGGGGGATGCGTGCCATGTCCAGCCGTTCGCGGATGGAGGCCAGCACCACCAGGGCGAGCATGAAGCCGACACCCGAAGCAATGGAGAAGATCACGGTCTCCAGAAGGGAATATTCCTCGCGCTGACAGATGATGGCGATGCCCAGCACCGCGCAGTTGGTGGTGATGAGCGGCAGGAAGATGCCCAGGGATTTGTAGAGCGGGGGAATGATTTTTTTCAGGAACATTTCCACGAATTGTACCAGAGAAGCGATGACCAGGATGAAGGCGATGGTCTGCAGATAGTCCAGGCCGTTGGGGGCGAGCAGGTATCGCTGTACGGCCCAGGTGATTGCTGCGGCCATGGTGGCCACGAAGACAACGGCGAATCCCATGCCCATGGCCACGCCGGTATCCTTGGAGGTGCCGATGAACGGGCAGTTGCCGAGGTACTGCGCCAGCACGATGTTGTTGACGAAGATGGCCGCGATGATGAGGACGAAGTAATCCATGCTGCTGCTCCGTTATTTTATGTTGCACATGCCGCAGGACGAGCAGTCGTGTTTCGGGCCTTCAACGGCGTCCAGGCCCTTGAGCCGGCGCTGCCAGTTGGTCAGGGCGTTCATGCCCGCCAGGCCCAGGCCCAGGCAGACGAACGCACCGGGCGCTTCCACCATGAAGGTGAAGGGCTTGAACCAGGCTCCCATGACCTGCATGCCGAACAGGGTTCCGTAGCCGAAGATCTCGCGGATGGCCCCCAGCACGGTGAGGGACATGGCGAATCCCATGCCCATGCCCAGTCCGTCGGCCATGGAGTAGATGACGCTGTTTTTTGAAGCGAACGCCTCGGCCCGGCCCAGGATAATGCAGTTGACCACGATGAGTGGCACGAAGATGCCGAGCTGTTGGTAGAGGGGATAGGTGAACGCCTGCATGAGCAGCTCGACGCAGACCACCAGGGACGCCGCAATGACGATGAAACAAGCGATGCGAACTTTGGCCGGGATGATCTTGCGCACCGAGGACACCAGCATGTTGGAGAGCGTCAGCACGAAGATGACGGCCAATCCCATGCCCAAGCCGTTGTCCGCGGTTTTGGTGACGGCCAGGGTCGGGCAGAGGCCGAGGACCACCTTGAAGGGCGGCAGCTCATTCCAGAGACCTTTCGAAAATTCTTTCCACAATCGACTCATGGCCGCTCCTAGGAACCCCAGGCAGTGGGGAGTTTGTCCTTGATTTCATTGAACTGGGCAACGGCCTGCTTCACCGCGTCCACGGCACCCGTGGAGGAGATGGTGGCACCGGCAATGGCGTTGATGTCGCCGCCCTTGGAGGCGAGGTTCACGCCTTCCAGGCTATGCCCTTTGAACTGCGCGCCGAAGTCGGGGCCGCTGATGCGGGTCCCGACCCCCGGGGTTTCCTTCATGGTGGTGACACCTATGCTGGAAAGGGATGACTTGCCGCTGGTCGGATCGTAGGAGAATCCCACCATGACGCCTATGTCGCCGCCGAAGCCCCTTGCGAAGCTCTCAAAGGCGACGCCGTCCAGTTTTCCGTTTTTCAGGAAGGGGAAGACCGTCAGTTCGGAGCCGTTTTCAAGCGCGAAGCTCTTGCGGTCCTTGACCGGATTGTTGTCGTAGTCCGAAAAGACTTGGGCGATCGCCGGGCCCTGCACGTAGGTAAGCACCTGCTCCTCGATGAAGGGTTTGGTGACCTTGCGCACCGAGGCCAGTGTCAGCCCGGACAGGGAGCATATCAGCGAAAGGACCACTACCATTTTGATCATTTCCTTCATGCTAGCACCCTCCCGTGTACGGTGTGCCCGCACGGGCTCCGCCGAAAGGTTTGGGGCGAATTCGATCGAGCATGGGAGTGAATAGGTTGAGCAGCAGGATGGCGAAGGGCACTCCGTCCGGATACATTCCATAAACACGGATGATGATGACCATGGCTCCGCTCAGCAGGCCGAACAATATGGCCGGAATTAATCCCATGGGAGTGGTGGGGCCTTCCGTTGCCAGGAAGAACGCCCCGAGAACCGCGCTGCCCGCGATAAGGTGGAAATGGGCAGGTGCGTAGATGCTCGGGTCGAGCAATCGATAGATGAGCGCCGTCAGGTAGACCCCGGCCAGAAAGGAAAGGGGAACGGTGGGCCGGATGGTTTTGCGTGCCAGCAGGTAGATGCCGCCCGCCAGCAGGGGCAGGATCTGCACCGCGCCGAGGCCCCCGAGCTGATGGCCCAGGAGCAGGTCGGTCATGTCGACGCCCTGAAGCCATGCAAGGCCGAAATGTTTGAGTTCGTGTAGCGGGGCCGGGAGATTGCTGGCCAGCATGGTGGCGTTGGTATCCATTTCCGGGCCCCAGGAGATACGGCATACGGCCCAGCCCACCAGGGGCGGACAGAGCGGATAGCCGCCCAGCCCACCGAAGAACATCTTTCCGCCGATGATGCTGGCCGTGCTGCCCATGACCACGAGCCACCAGGGCGCGGACGGGGCCAGCAGAAAGGCGAAGAGCAGGCCCACGACCAGGGCGTGCAGGTCGTCCACCTGGGGCTCTTTTTTCTGGAGTTTCCAGCAGGCGGTTTCCACCAGGACGGCCACGGAGCAGGACAGGGCCATGACGCGAACCGCGTCCAGTCCGAAGAAAACGGCCGAGGCGATGGCCGCCGGGAGCAGGGCGATGAGAATGTCGCGCATGTGCCCTTGGACGGTTTTGCCGCAATGCGCGTGCGGCGGAACCGAAACAGTCAGAAGTGGTTCAATGGGTCTCATGCCTCACCCCCGGTTTCGTTTTCACAGGCTCCCCTGAGCAGGGCGAGTTCTCGTTTGGCGTATCGGATGTATTGCAACAGCGGTCTCCGGGCCTTGCAGTAAAAGCCGCAGATGCCGCATTCGATACAGGCATTGATGTAGTATTGCTCGGCGCGCTCGAACAGTTTGAATTCGGCTGCGCGGCTGATCATGTTGGGCATGATGCGTGCCGGACAGTGGCGTACGCATTCGTTGCATCCCATGCAGAAGCGGTCTTCCACGGGCGGATATGCGTCCCGGCCGACAACGTGCAGGGCCGTGCACGTGCCGTGGATGCCCTGTTCCATGTTGGCGGCGGTGATTCCCTGCATGAGCCCGCCCAGCACAACCCTGTCCCCATCATTGGGGGAATGGCCCGCCTGGTTGAGCAGGAATCGTACGGGCATTCCTATGGGCACCCGCAGGTTCCTGATTCCCACGGTCATGATGGTGTCGGTCACCGGCCGACCCGTGTCCATGATCCGTCCGATTCGGTACAGATCGATCACGGACAGGAGAACCGCATCCTCTGGCATTTCTCCAAGCCGTACTTCCTGCCCGGTGATGGCCTTGATGATCATGGGGGCAAGGCCGTTGGGATAGGTGGGTGCTATATGGGTCACCGAGCAACCGCCAAACGCATTGATCCTGTTGCCTTTTGCCGCAGCCATGACAATGCGTTTCGGCCGGATTATCCTTTTGGCTGTTTCCAGCCCGAGTTCCACGAGCTTTCGGTACTCGGCCAGTAGGGCGTTGCCGACCGTGATGCCCGGTTCCGTGGGCACTGTATTGATGATCAGGGTGTCAGCGTTGACCAGGGGACGGGTGCAAATGCCCATTCCCGAGAGAAAGCCGTCCAGCTCGCTGTCTGCAAGCGCTCCGGTTTCCGCCGGTGTCGCCGCATCGCCGGAGGTTGTTTCCAGAACGATCGATTCGGGCAGGATGTCGATGACCTTGCCGGGAAGCGGGGAGTGGATATCGCCTTCCCCTGGTCTACGGGCCTCGGCGACCTTGTCGCCCGCCAGAAGTTCCATGCCGGTGTCCACCACTGTCTTGTGGCAGGGGATCGGTATGTGCAGTCTCGGCGGGGAAGAGACGTCTTCTATGGTCCCGGTTTCAGGGGTGAGCAGATGGAAGCTGAAAGGGGTCATGGTCTGATCCGCACTCCTTATTTGATGTGGCAGTGGTAGCAGAAGTCGTTGCCGTAAGGGCCCTTGCCCGTCGTCCGGTGGCAGCCGCGGCATTGTCCGTGGAACGCATTGGTGCGGTTGGGAATCAGGGCGTTGACCGGGCGTTCGTGGCAATCGGAACAGGGCTTTTCATATTCGGGTCTGGTCAGCGGCTGTGTTTTTCGGACATGGCACTGGGAACAGCCCTTGATGCCTTCATTGAACATATCCTCGTGGCAATTGCTGCAGCGCGCATGGGCCGCTTCGCGAAGATTTGGCATGCCCACATCGCTCTTGTGTTCGTGGCAGTCGGAGCAGTTGGAGGGCTGGGTTTCGATTTTCGTGTCATGGTGGCAGGCCTGACAGTCTTCATCCGCATATTCAAGATGCGCCTCATGGTCGAACGCAGACGTTTCGGAATTGTGGTGACATGCATTACAGTATGCTTCGTCCGTAAATTGGCTTTTGTGCATGGACACGTATTGCTTGTCGAAAATGGCCGGATGGCAGGATCCGCATTGGGGAGGATCTGTCTTGTCAGCGGCAGTGTAGTGATGACATTGCTCGCAGGGGAGCTGGTAGTTTTGGCTGTGTTTCTCGTGAGTGAAAATGACATTGCCCCCTTGTTGACAAGAAGAAGGCGTACGGGGAGGGCATTTGATGGCTGCGGGATGAGGTAGCCAGTAACTGCAATTGCGGCCAGTGCAACAGTGATTACTGTTATCGGGAGAAGTCGTTTTCGCAATGTCGAAGTCCTCGCAGGTTGGATTTGGATTCTCCCTTTTTAGCTGAATAATCGCTTTAAAGTCCACGCCAAATTTTTTGACCAACCGTTCAATAACACGCTGCCATTATGATAATGATAAGGGCCTGATTTCCTGTCTTTACCGGGTGGTAAGGCCATCCGTTTTTTTATGCCGCATTCTAGGTTGTTGTAATTTTGAATGTTCTCTATCGGCGTGGAGATCGAATCCTGCATGAGCATGTGTCCGGTGGGGCTGTGGCATGCAAGTTGAATGTGTCCCGGCGTCAAATCCTGTTTTTCGGAGGTCGTCATGGAATGGGCTTTTTCAGCTTCTTCCAAAAAGGGACGACGCATGCTCTTGTTTTGACCCGCCGCTTTTTTTGTAACCTTTTCACGCATCTGAAACTTTTCGACATTGGCCTGTAACAACAAGCTGATATTCCTCCATCACTTGTTTGATTTTTGCCAATTCATTCTATGGAGGAAAGAAACCGATGTTCAGAAAGAAAGGTGTCCAGATGCGAATGTTTCTTGCCGCGCTCATGGCTGTGACCATGATGCTGACCGGCTGTAGCCAGCAACAGCAGAAGGCGGAGGCAGCCGCCCCGGTAAAGCAGTCTGCGAAGTATGTGTTCTTTTTCATTGGCGACGGCATGGGCCTGCCGCAGCGCGCCGCCACCGCCGCGTTCCTCGGTCGAGATCTGCATATCGACAAGATGCCTGCCCAGGGTATTACCACCACCTATGCCAACGACCGTTTCATCACCGGTTCCGCCGCATCCGCCACGGCACTGGCCAGCGGCCAGAAGACCAATATCAACTATATAGGCGTTGATCCCAATCTGAAGGCGGTGAAGACCGTGGCCGAGATCGCCAAGGAGCAGGGCAAGAAGGTCGGCATCGTTTCCAGTGTTTCCATCGACCACGCCACCCCGGCCGCGTTCTATGCGCATGTCAAGACCCGCAAGATGTACCATGAGATCGACCATGCGCTGGCCAACAGCGGTTTCGATTTCTTCGGCGGCGGCGGAATGGTCGACCCCATGGGCAAGAAATCCAAGAAGCCTCTTGGCGATGCCCTGGAGCAGGCCAGGACGAACGGCTACAAGATCATCGACAACAAGGCAGCCTTCATGGCTTTGAAGCCGGGTGACGGCAAGGTGCTTGCCTGGAACTCCTGGCTTCAGGATGCGCAGGCCATGCCGTACGCCATGGACATGACCGACAAGGATATCACCCTGCCCGAGTTTACGGCCAAGGCCATTGAAATGCTGGACAACGACAAGGGATTTTTCCTGATGGTCGAGGGTGGCAAGATCGACTGGGCGTGCCACGCCAACGATGCCGCCGCTTCCCTGAAGAACACCATCGCCTTTGACGACTCCGTGAAAGTGGCTCTGGATTTTTACAGCAAGCATCCCAAGGAAACCCTGATCGTGGTCACCGGAGACCACGAGTGCGGCGGCCTGACCGTCGGCTTTGCCGGCACCGTGTATGACAGCAACTTCAACATGCTGAACGGTCAGAAGGTTTCCTTCCAGAAATTATCCGACGAAATCATGAAGAACTTCAAGGCGAAAAATGGTTCCTTTGAAGACATGAAGCCTTTGATCACCGAATACTTCGGCTTCAAGTTCGAGGGCGATCCCAAGACCGACAAGCAGGTGCTGCAGCCCTTTGAAGTGGACATGATTCGTGCCGCCTTCGAGCGCAGCATGGCGGGCGAGACCGAGGGCTCGAACAACCAGGAAACCTATCTGCTCTACGGTGGGTACGAGCCTTTGGCTGTAACCCTGACCCATGTGCTGAACAACAAGGCCGGCCTGGGCTGGACTTCCTACAGCCACACCGGCGTTCCGGTTTCCACCTCCGCCGTCGGCGTTGCCTCCGAGGTCTTCAACGGCAGCTACGACAACACCGACATTGGCCTGAAGATCATGGCTGTCCTGGGCGAACAGCCCAAGGTGCAGCATGTCAATTAATCCGATTCAGTAACAGAAATGCGGACGGGGCGGCATTGCGCCGTCCCGTTTTTCCCTACGGAAGGCTTATGAAAGAACTGTTTGTTGCCAACAAGAGAAACATTGTTCTTGTCAGTGTGTTTTGTCTGCTCACCATTGCTTTGTATTTGCTGCCCACCGGGTTCGAAGGGCACGTCAAAGGCGATTCCATCCGTTGCAGGGCCCGGGTTTTGGAGGTCGATAATTCGCGCCTTCATACCTATGGCATGGTCCGCAAGGGCGAGCAGGGCGTTTCCCTGGAAATGCTGAACGGCCCGTTTAAGGGAGAGCGTTTTGACGGCCACAACCAATTGCTCGGCCAGATGGACAGGGACAAGCTGTTTCGTGTGGGCGATACGGCATTGGCCGTTCTGGGGATTGGGCCGCAGGGGGAATTGCTGACCGTGAATCCCGTGGCGCATTATCGTCTGGATTTGGAATTGCTGCTTTTGGGGCTGTTTGCCGTTCTGCTGGTGCTGTTCGGAGGCTGGGTCGGGGCCAAGGCGCTTCTGTCCTTCCTGTTCACCGCCTTGGCCATCTGGAAGGTGTTGATTCCCCTGCTGCTCAAGGGCGCGGATCCCATTTTGCTGTCCCTCGGCGTTGTGGCCTGTTTGTGCGGGGCGATCATTTTTCTGGTGGCGGGAATCACCCGCACTGGCGTGGTCGCTTTTCTCGGGGCCTTTCTTGGGGTGTTCAGCAGTTGTCTTATGGCCATGTTCTTTACCGGAAAATTTCATGTGCACGGAGCGGTGATGCCCTTTGCCGAAACCTTGCTGTATTCAGGGTACGGCCATCTGGATCTTGCCGGGATTTACATAGCCGCGGTGTTCATTGCCTCGTCCGGGGCGGTCATGGACCTGGCCATGGACGTGGCCGCCAGCATGGGCGAGGTGGTGAGCAAGAAACCCGACATCACCCGGGCAGAGGCCTTCGGATCCGGACTGCGTGTGGGCCGGGCCGTTGTGGGCACCATGACCACCACGCTGCTGCTCGCCTATTCCGGCGGGTTCATCACCTTGCTCATGGCTTTCATGGCCCAGGGGATTCCCTTGGCCAATACCTTCAATTTCATTTATGTGGCGGCAGAGGTGCTTAAGACGCTGGTGGGCAGTTTCGGATTGGTGCTGGTGGCTCCGTTCAGCGCTCTGGTCGGGGCGGTCCTGTTCACCCGGAAGCGGGAAACGGTTCCCCTGGGGGAGTCAGCGACCGAACAGCTTTGAGACGGCTGCGGCCAGGCAGAAGAAGACTCCTGTCCACCAGAAGGCGAGGCTCAGATCCGTGGTCATGCAGACATAGGCGAGCTTGGCCGCCCATTCAAAGGATAGGTGTCGTATGGCGTCGAGCAGATCCAGGCCCATGATGTTTACGGCGGCGTCCGCCACGGTCAAGGAAGGCCAGGAGCCTTGAATGAGATACAGGAATCCTTGGTAAGCCAGTGCCGCGAGGCAGCAACCCCAGGCAAAATAGCAGAGCAAGAGCAGCATGCTGTTTTTTCCGTGAACAATGTTTTCAATAATTGATTCGCCTGTGCTTCCCGTCTATCTTCGGTTTTATGGAGGAAGAAGGACGAATGAGCATCTCGATTGGCGACAAGGTCTTGATGCAATATTCCACGCTGGGAGACAAGTGGCTCTGTGTGGTTACCGAGGTGCGCGAGAACGAGAGCCTGACGGTTTGTTCCCATTTGTCCGAGAAAATCGTGCAGCATCTGAAGCGGCACAATACAGCCCTTATCCGGTTCGTCTCCGAAGGCAGGCTCTGGGGGTACAAGACCCGTGTGCTCGGCGATTTTGCCGTCGGGGACGAACTGGTGCGGCTTGCCTACCCCAAGGACGCGGTGTCCATGGAGAACCGCAGTGAGCCCCGTTGTCAATGCTGTTTCCCGGCCATGCTCGATATCGGGGGCGAGTTGTACGAGGCGCATGTGGCCGACATGTCGCACAGCGCCTTTCGCATCCGCCTCCAGGACGCCTCCGTGGCCTTCAACGGCAGCATGGAGGGGATCGACGCGCAGCTGGAATTCTTCATTTTCGAGCCTGCCAATGCCTACAAGGTCAGATGCCGGTTGCTCAAGACGTTTATGAAAGACCATGAAAAATTCGCCGTCCTGGAAATCCAGGACGGCGAGGATATAAAGAACAAGATTGCCTGCTATGTCGAAGGATTATGCCGGGGCGGCTTTCTCAGTCGTTTTTGAGTTTTTTGGCATAGGTGGCGGCTTCGATACCGGCCACGCAGCCCTCGCCCACGGCCTTGGCCATCTGGAGCGGCGGGCCGGTGATGTCTCCGGCGGCATAGACTCCGGCCACGTTGGTGCTCAGCTTCCGGTCCACCTCCACATAGCGCATGTTCTCGTCGAGCTGGATTCCCAGAGTGCTGGCCAGTTCCAGGACTCCTTTCGCCCCCAGTTCTATGAATATCCCTGCCGCTTCAATGGATTCGCCGTTATCCAGCGTGATGGATTCGACGGCGTTTTCTCCCCGGATTTCCGTGGGCTTTCTGCCTTCGTGCACGATGATTCCCTTTGCCTCGATCCTCGCCCGCAGGGAGGGGGCCACATCAAGCTTTTCGCAGACCAGGTGGACCGTTGAGGCATACTCGGCCAAGGTCAGGCTGCCGCCTGCCGCAGCGCTTTGACTGCCCACCACGACCACGGTTTCGTTGCGGAAGAAGCCGGCGTCGCAGTCCACGCAGTAGCTGACCCCTTTTCCCAGCAGTTGCTTTTCCCCGGGAATTCCGAGTTTGTTGCGGGTGGTCCCGGTGGCGATAATCAGCGTCCTGGTGCGTATGAGGTGTTCCCCTTCGGTGAGCAGTTCATACCACTGACCGTTGTGCTCCACCTTGAGCACGTCTTCGTCCATGAATTCCGCGCCGGATTTCTTTGCCTGCTCACGGCCGATGTGCAGGATTTCCTCGCCGGTCACCTGGAACATGCAGCAATAGTTTTCGATATGCGCCCAGTACAGGCTGCTGTTAGTCGGCCTGCCGAGCATAAGGGTTTTGGCCTTTTTCCGGGAGGCATGGATGGCGGCCTGGATGCCCGCGGGGCCGGAGCCGAGAATGACGACGTCATAGAGTTGTATATCGGTCATGGGAACCTCCTGTCGGGGGATGGAATTCATGTCGATGCGCCGAGTCCAGCTTGAAGAATAATACTTTTGGAAAAAAAGGCCAGAGGCGGGACAAAGGGGGTTGGGTTGGATGCCTTGGGCGTTTTCCAAAGAAAAAACTGCGCAGGAATGCTGCAGTCTCAGCAACCTGAGAAGGATACAGCAATGGCTTGCGGCATAGAAGCCTTTCGGCAGGTTCGGGTCACGCTGCCTCAGATATCCTTTGCGGACTTCGGGCCGGTGGAGTCTGCCGGTCGCGGCGGGGCTGGTTTGCCCGCGGCCGGCGCCCAAGGTCGCCCGTGAACCCTTTGGTAGAGCTTGGCGGCCTCGGTGAAGTTGGCGTTGAGGCGTAGGGCGAGGTCTGCATTGTCTGCCGCCTCCTCCTTTTTGCCCATGAAGTAGTAGGCCTTGCCCATGTTGTAGTAGATATTTTCGTCGTGCGGCGTCAGCTCCAGGGCCTGCTTGTAAGCGTGCAGCGCCCCCGGGTAATCGCCATGCTTGCGCAGTTTGACGCCGAGGGAGTTGAAGGGGTTGGGTACATCCGAATCATACTTGAGGATTTCGATGAAGACTTCCTTTGTTTCCTCCAGCCGGTCGAACTGCGCGTATACGTCCGCGGCCTTCTTTAGGTAGTACTTGCAGGAATCGTTGTCGCCCTTGCCCTTGTATGCATCGGCCAGGCCCTTGTACGCCTCGGCAAAGAGGTCATTGATTTTGACCGCTTTCTTGAAGGAGACGATGGCCTTTCCGTATTTCTGCTGGATGAGAAATTTGCAGCCCATGTCGTAGTATTTCTGGGCTTCGTCCTGGTAGGAAATAAGTTCCTCGAAGGCCTCGATGGCGTCGTCGAAGTCGCCGCGGCTGACCATGTCCTTAGCTTCCTGCAGTTCCAGTTCCTCGATCTCCGGATAGTTGTCGAGCTGGCGGGCCAGGGTTAGGTATTTTTCGAATGTTTCCAGCGAGTAGGGGCGCAGGACATACCCGATGCATCCGGAGGCGATGGCGTCAAGGACGTGGTCCTTCTTGTTCTCCAGGGTGACCATGATGATGGGCAGTGGCTTTCTGCTCATGTTCTTGCGCACGAGCTGGGTGAACTTGATGCCGGTCATGTCGGTCAGGGAGCTGTCGCACAGGACAAGATCCACGGAATATTCGGAAAGATAGTCTATGGCCTCGGTCCCGGAGGAGAAGGTCCGGATGATGTCGGCCCCGAAACGCTTGATGGTTTCACCGTCACGGCGTGCATGCACCTCCACGTCCGTGAGGATGACAACGTGTTTGAAAGCGCCGAAGGCCGGGCTGGCTTTTGAAATGTCGTTACGCATCGCTATCCGATATTTTTCCCCATTCTTGGGTAAATGAAGTCGAAAGTCAGTTATATTATCCGGTTCTCCACATGAAGCTCAAGCTGACGTCTGAGTTCCCGAAAGGTCTCATTGTCCGGAAGCGTGTTGAAAATTTGTCCGATATATCCCTTGGAATCCAAGATACTATATGATTTCGGAAAGTTGAGGTCAAATACCCAACTGCTGACAAGAAGTTTGAAGTCATTGGTCCATTTGAGCTTGCGGTAATCCCCCACCTGACCGAGGCGCAATTCCTCCAGAATGGCCGGAGTATAGTTGGTCGCGTGGTATTCGGCATCCATGACCACGACATTGTTTGGATTTTCATCGCAAAGATGTGCGAGCATGACCGGAATGATGTCGAGTTTGTCGCTGTCGCGGACGATGTTGCAGACGGTTTTCAGGGAAGGGGGAGTGGAGGACGGAAGTCCCTTCATATTGTGCATGCGCACGGCGCCATAGACCATGCGGCGCACATCCGGGGCCAACCCGGCAATGAATTGTGTTTTGTTCAGGGTTTTGATGCCCAGGACTGCATGGTTGGCGGAAAGTCTGTCATTGAATGTCTTGAAACGGCGGTATTGCGGAAAGCGGCCCAGATCATGGTAGAGTGCGGCCAACAGGGCCGCCTGTTCCTGTTCTTGGCTTAGCGGGGCCGATTCGCAGAGGGATTCCGCTATTGCCAGCACCCGGAAGGTATGCTCGATTTTGAGCCGAATGTTGTAGTCGTCCTTTTCGGATTCACCGTAATGGGATTCCGCAAAGCCGAGAAACTGCTTTTTGTGCGCCTCCAGCAGGGCGTGCATTATTTCAGGCCCCGCATTCTGGTCTTGAATTCCAGTTCCGAGATTTCGTTGTTTTCTCGTTGGCGTTCCAATTCCGCGATCTCCGCCAGCCGTTCTTGTTCGGCCTCGGCCTCGAGCTCCTTGTCGCGCCATATTCCCTTGGGGCCGAAGAGCAGGCGCAGGAAAAGCAGGATGGCTCCCAGAATCGCGGCCGCGAAAAGGAGCCGGGCCAGCGAGGGCAGCAAAGTGTCGCCATAGCCCGGGCCAAAGGGCCAAAGCCTCCATTCGGGTTGGCTGAAGAAATCCTGAAGTCCCGCAGAGAACCTGGAAAAAAAGGAATGCAAGGTTGTTTCCCCTGATTTTTTTGTGTTCCGTTATGGATAAGTCTGCGTTTTGTACGTCCGATCCGTTTTGCTGGCAAGAAATACAGTTTTCACAGGGGGTGGGAACCTCCGGTCGGTTACGCCGGTTTACAATTGCCGGTTGAGCTGGTTAGAGTTATCAGGTACTAAGTGCCCACTTTAATGGGGGAGCCATGAGAATACTTGTTGTGGAAGATGAATATGCCAGCCGGAAGCTCCTGACCACGATCCTTGCCGATTACGGTCAATGCGATTCCGCTTATGACGGAGTCGGCTGCGTCGAGCTTTTTCAGAAGGCCCATGAAGACGGGCAACCCTATGACCTGGTCTGCCTCGATATCATGATGCCCAACAAGGATGGGCATCAGGCCCTTCGCGAAATTCGCGAGATAGAAAAGCAGCAGGGCGTGCGCCCCAGTGAGGAAGCCAAGGTCATCATGGTCACCGCCCTGAATGATCCGTCCACCGTGGTCAAGGCCTACTACAAGGGTGGCGTGAGTGCGTATCTGCCCAAGCCCATTGAAATCGATACACTGTTGACCATTCTTCGGGATCTTGATCTCATTCAGTAGGCTTCCGGTACATGACGGCCCGCAACTCCAAGCGATAGGTGCAGCATGAATCATGTCTTTCGAATCACAGCTTTTGCCGCCCTGTTGACGGTGGCCCTTGAGAAGAACGCACTGGCCGCAGGTGAATCCTCGGGGGGGCGAGCATGTTGGACATGATTCTGCTCGGTCTGGTGATTTTTCTGGTATTTCGTTTTTTCCGTCGCCGTTCGGGGCGCTGGTTCGGGCAGGATGACGATTTCACGACGAATGGCCGCCAGGATTCGTCCTCCGGGGTGACTCGGCCGCAGGATCGGCATGAACAGGCCCGGGCCATGTGGGAAATGCTGAGCGATGATCCGGCCCGAGGCGATGCGCGTCAGCAAATAAGCTCCCGGTCCGGTTTTGACGAATCGGAATTTCTGGAGGGGGCCAAAATGTTTTACAGCCGTTTTCAGGAGGCCCGGGATGCCGGTGACTGGGATGTCATTGAAGACTTCATCGCCCCCGGCCTGCTGGCCGACCTGAAGCGGGATTCCGTAACGGCCGATGCGGTCCAGACCGAAATCATGCTTCTGGATGCCAAGGTCATGGACGTTCAGTCCCGGGAGGGCAGGACCGACGTGACCGTGTTTTTCGATGCCCTGATGCGCCGGGGGGCTTCCGGCGAACAGGAAGTGAGCGAGCGGACCGCCTGGGAATTCTCCCGGCCGGACCGCGATCCCGACGCCCTGTGGGTGTTGGAGGGGATCAACAAGATCGATCATTGATCGCAAGTCCTTGCGAATTGTCTTCATAGCGGAGGGATAGAGTGCCCAAGATCAGGTATGATCTGGACCAGCCCATGGGGAAGCTCCTGGAGTTGGCCGGAAACAAGTTTGGTGAGGTTTGTTTTGAAACGGTGACCATCGGCAACATGTCGTTGGATATCCTTCAGATCAAGGACATGCCCAGGTACATCGAGAAGCTGGTGGGCAGCGCCAAGCCCGGGAAGAGTGTCGAACTTCCCCTGTGGGCGAAAATATGGCCGTCCTGTCTTTTCCTCGGCTTCTTCCTGCAGCAGTTTCCTTTCAAGCCCGAGGATGAACTGCTTGAAGTCGGGGCCGGGGTTGCGGTCATCGGTTTGGTCGCCGCCAAGCGCGGTCTTCATGTGACGGTCTCGGACCTGGAAGACGATGCCCTGCTGTTCGCACGCATCAATGCCTTGAAAAACGGCGTTGAAGACAAAATGGACATTGCCAAGGCTGATTTCACCAAAGACTCGCTGGGCAGACGTTTCGATCACATCATCGGCTGCGAGGTCCTCTACAATGAAGCCACGTATGAGCCGCTTGCCGATTTTCTGGTGGACCATCTGGCGGAGCGGGCGGACTCCGAAGTAATCTTGGCCATGGACCGCAAGCGTGAGGGCCGAGCCTTTTTCAATCGCGCCAAGGGTACATTCGGCATCATGCGCAAGGATTTCAGTTTTACTGACAAGGATTCCGGCGAAGAGCAGTTCATTAACCTTTTCCGGATGAGAAGGTCCTAGATGATACAGCTACGGGATTGCTGCAAGGCGTATACGGTGGATCAGGACAAGGCGTCCGATCCGGTGGATACGGTCAGACGGGTCAAGGCGCTTCTGGATTCCAAATGCGACGGCGTGCTGGCCGAAACGGACCGGGTGGATACCGGAAGGCTCGGCATTCCGGTGTTTGTCAGCAAATGTGGGCCGCGCGCCGCAGAGGTCATGCCCACGCGCAAGCAGATGGGCAAGGGCGCTTCTCCCGAGCAGGCCGAGGCCTCCGCGCTCATGGAGCTGGTGGAGCGATACAGTTATTTCAGCTTCTGGGCCGAAGACGCCAATTTCGAGGAGATGACCTGGAGCCAAGCCAAGGCCAAATGGCCGGAGCAGCTTATGGGTATCGGCCAGATCATGCGTTCCGTGGAAGATGATTTGCCACCGGGACAGGCTGAACGGCTCATGGACCTTGTACGCTGGAAGTTCCACCCGGCCTTCAATCTTGTCAGCGAGCGGGAAGAATATGTGCCGCTGGATTGGTTCAAGAAGTTGAATGAGTTCAACGGGTCTTCCGCCGGGAATACCTTTGAGGAATCCATATTTCAGGGGGGCTGCGAATTGGTGGAACGCCATGTTTGCGCCCTGATCGATCGCAACCGTCCGGAATTGCCCACCATTGACCTCGATGCCTGCGACGATCCGGTCTTTCAACGGTTGGTCCGTTGTTTCCGGGAAAACGGCATCAACCTTATTCTCAAGGATTTTTCGTCTGGGTTTCCCGTGCCCACCATTGGGGCCGTTGCCTGGGACCAGAAAACTTTCCCGGCGCTGAGCGAGATCGTGTTCACTGCGGGAACAGCCGCTTCGCCCGTCAAGGCTGCGGCCCGGGCGTTGACCGAGGTTGCCCAGTTGGCCGGTGATTTCGAGACTAGCAGGGTTTATGAGGCCTCCGGGCTTTCCAAGTTCACCTCGCTGGATCAGATCGAATGGCTGAAGGCGGGGCCGGTTGTGAGCCTGGATTCGCTTCCCTCGGTGGAGGACAGTAATATCCTCAACGAACTGAAGGCCTTTGCTGGCGGATTGCTGGATAAGGGATTCGCCGCGTACAGCGTCGACACCAGCCATCCCGAGCTGGGAGTGACCGCCAACTACAACTTCGTGCCCGGTTTTGATTTTCGGGAGCGCACTCCGCATCGGAGCATAGGGCTTTTCGTTGGTCGTATTCTGGCCGAGGAATCCGCTTTTGACGAGGCGTTGGAAGGCCTTGACGTTCTGGAGGACGTCTATCCGGACGCCTATTTTATTCCTTTTTTCCGGGGGCTGCTGGCCTTGCGCATGCAGGATCCCGTGTTTGCGGAACTCATGTTCGAGGAGGCCGAGCCCTTGCAGCCGGCCGACCAGGAGAGGGCGCTGACCGCCTTTTATCGTGCCTATGCTCTTTCTCTGCAGGAGGATACGGATTGGAACGGCCTGATTGGGCATCTCGACAGGGCCGTGTCCCTGGATGGCGAGGTGAAGGAGTTCTTCAACCTTCGCGGGGTGGCGCATTTCAAGTCCGGAAGGTATGGCGATGCCGCACGTGATTTTCAGGAGTCGTTGAATATCGACAGCGGATCCCCCGAGGATCTCGCCAACCTCGGCCTGTGCCACAAGTTCATGGGCAATCGCGATGAGGCGGTGGATTACCTGGGGGCAGCGCTCAAGCTGGATCCGTCTCTGGGCTATGCCCGCGAACATTACCGGGAACTGATGGAATAGGATATGTTGCCGGGGACTTGCGTTTGCCGCGAATTTTTGCAGGCAGGCCCCGGGTGAGCCCCGTGGTTGACAAGCCCGGGGTTGTGAAAGTATGGTCCCCATCTGAGTTCCTCAGTGGATTCTGAGCTGAACATGAACAGCGGATAGCTGTTTTATGGATAAGGGTGGTTTCATTGTTTGAAACCAGTTTAAATGTATCCCGTATTCCGTAACAGGAGGAATCAAATGGCTGTTGTCGAATTCCAGGGCAAACAATTTGAAGTTGATGAAGATGGTTTCCTGCTCCAGTTTGACAGCTGGAGCCCTGAGTGGGTTGACTTCGTGAAAGAATCCGAAGGCATCAAGGAACTCACTGATGACCATCAGAAGGTTATCGACTTCCTGCAGGACTACTACAAGAAGAACGGTATCGCACCGATGGTTCGTATCCTTTCCAAGGTTACCGGCTTCAAGCTGAAGCAGATCTACGAACTGTTCCCGTCCGGACCGGGTAAGGGAGCCTGTAAGATGGCCGGCCTGCCCAAGCCCACTGGCTGCGTTTAATACGCAAGCCGTTGGAAAACGAGGGCGGAAGTTTTTTGCTTCCGCCTTTTTTTTGGTCGCAAGATATTTGATGGCGTTCTTTTGTGGAGTGTCATGTTTTTGCTTGCCAAGCGTGGGATTACCGAGTATCAGTCCATGTTCCACGAAATCAATATGACAGGAGAACGTCATGAAAAAAGATATTCATCCCGAGCTGTTCGATGCAACCGTACGCTGCAACTGCGGATACGAATCCACTCTGAAGTCCACGAAGGGCGAAGAGGTGAGTGTTGAAATTTGCGCCAACTGCCATCCGTTCTACACCGGCAAGCAGCGCTTTGTTGACACCGCTGGTCGTATCGATCGCTTCCGCAAGAAGTACGCGAAGTTCGAAGAGCAGAAATCTTCCGCTGAATAGGTACTTCGGTTTTTCCGAGACTGTATGCCTCTGTCGGTTGTCGGCGGAGGCATATTGTTTTGCCGGGCGGGGTTTACTTTTGGACTGGAATCCTTAACTCTCTGGTCATTCGGTCCAACCTGAACCCCATGCAGGTGTCGAGCCTGCTTACCAACCGAGGTTACCTTCTTGAAGATTCGCGATATCCTTACGTTAGCCGCTCCCCAATCCGTGGGCGGTCAGGCCGTGATCGAGGGAGTCATGATGCGCTCCCGTAGCAAATTGGCCATTGCCGTGCGCAAGCCGGACGGCGAGATCTCCGTGGAAGTTCGCCCGTGGTTTTCCCTTTCCACCTGGAATCTTTTTCGCAAGCCTTTTTTGCGTGGTTTCCCCGTGCTCATGGAAACCATGGTCAACGGAATCAAAGCCCTCAATTATTCGGCAACCGTCGCAGTTGAGGAAGATCCCGAAGCCGGAGAATTGAGTTCCATTCACCTAGTGGTGACATTGGCCATCGCCATTGCCGCGGCTCTGGGTCTTTTCGTGGTCCTGCCGCATTTCATTTCCGTGGGCATGGAGTGGCTGGGATATGCCGGCGATGTGGATTCCCTGAGCTTTCATGCCTGGGATGGCGTCTTCAAGATGTTCATTTTCGTTGCCTATATCGGGGGCATTTCCTTTATTCCGGATATCCGCCGGGTGTTCCAGTACCATGGCGCCGAGCACAAGGTCATCTGGGCCTATGAAGAGGGCGGCAAGCTCGCCCCCAGCACCAGCCGGGGTTACAGCCGACTGCACCCGCGGTGCGGGACTGCTTTTTTGCTGTTCGTCCTGGCTGTCAGCATCCTTCTGTATTCATTTCTGGTTCCCTGGCTGCTGACATTCTATTCCCCGGAACATTTTGTCTACAAGCATCTGTATATCGTAGGCGTCAAGCTGTTGCTCATGGTTCCCATCAGCAATATTGCCTACGAGATGATCAAGTTTGCGGGAAGGTTCAATCGAAACATCCTGTGCAGGGCCTTGTGCTGGCCCGGTCTTATGATGCAGCTGCTGACCACCAAGGAACCGGACGACGAACAGATCGAAGTGGCCATTGCCGCGCTGCAGTGCGCCGTAAACGCCGAGGAGTAATATATGTTTGGCAAGTTGGAAGATATTGAACAGACATATCTCGATCTTGAAAAGGAGCTGGCGGCTCCGGAAATTTTCAATGACCAGAAGCGGTACACCAAGGTCAGCAAATCCCATGCGGAACTCGGCGAGATTGTCAATGTGTACCGCAAGTACAAACAATATAAGCACGACCTTGAGGACAACCGCGAAATGCTCAGAGATGACGATGAGGATATTCGCGAGATGGCCAAGGCCGAAATAGAGGCCATTGAACCCAAGCTGCCGGAGCTCGAGGAGGAACTCAAGATCCTTCTGCTGCCCAAGGATCCCATGGATGAAAAGAACATCATCCTTGAAATCCGCGCCGGTACCGGCGGCGAGGAAGCCGCGTTGTTCGTGGCCGATCTGTTCCGCATGTACACCCGTTATGCGGAATCCAACAGATGGAAGGTGGATATCATGAACTCCAGTGAGACCGGCACGGGCGGTTTCAAGGAAATCATTGCTTCCATTGCGGGCGACAAGGTCTACAGCAAGCTCAAGTATGAGTCCGGCACGCACCGGGTGCAGCGTGTTCCCGCCACCGAATCTCAGGGCCGCATCCATACCTCGGCGGTTACCGTGGCCATCATGGCCGAGGCGGAAGAGGTGGATGTGGACATCCGCAGCGAGGATTTGCGTATCGACGTTTTTCGCGCTTCCGGACCGGGCGGTCAGTCGGTCAACACCACGGACTCCGCCGTGCGTGTCACCCACATTCCCTCGGGCGTGGTTGTTTCCTGTCAGGACGAAAAGTCCCAGCACAAGAACAAGGCCAAGGCCCTCAAGGTGCTTCGGTCCAGGATTCTGCAGCATGAGCAGGAAAAGGCCAAGGCCGAGGAGGACGCAACCCGCCGCAGCCAGGTCGGTTCCGGTGACCGCTCCGAGCGTATCCGTACCTACAACTTTCCCCAGGGGCGCGTCACGGACCACCGCATCAATCTGACCCTGTACAAGCTGGATCAGGTCATGGAAGGGGATATGGCCGAGTTGGTTGATTCCCTTGTCAGCCATTACCAGAGCGAGGCTCTCAAGCAGCAGGCCGAAAGGTAGATGCATCCGACTGTACGGCGGTGCCTTGAATCCGCAGTTCGCGTGCTTGAGGCCGCGGGCGTGGATTCGCCCAAGCTTTCCGCGGAAGTGCTGCTGGCCCATGTGCTGGAGTGTTCCCGCTTTGATCTTCATCTGGATATCAACCGTCTCCTCAGTGCCGAGGAGACGGTTTCGTTTGAGGCTCTTGTGGAGCGCCGCCGAGGCGGAGAGCCCGTTGCATATCTGGTGGGTTCACGGGAGTTTTACGGTCTCGATTTCAGGGTAGGTCCGGCGGTGCTTATTCCCAGGCCGGAAACCGAGCAGATCGTGGAATTGTGCGAGAGCTGGTTTCAAGCCGAGGATGCTTTCGTTTTTGCGGATCTCGGAACCGGATCCGGGATTCTTGCAGTTACCTTGGCGTATTTATTTCCCCACGCCCGTGGTGTGGCTGTTGACCTGAGTCCCGACGCCCTGGCCGTGGCCCGCGCAAACGCGCTGGAGCATGGCGTTGCGGACAGGGTGCGGTTCGTGTGTGCGGATTTTTGCAGATCTTTGTTTCTGCCTGGCGTGTTCGATCTTGTGGTTTCCAACCCCCCGTACGTGACTGATGCCGAATATGGCGAGGTCTCCGGTGAGGTCCGGGATTTCGAACCACGGCTTGCCTTGACGAGCGGGCAGGATGGTTTGGGGCACATCCGGAGGGTCGTTCCACGGGTGATTGACATGCTTGCAGAGGGTGGCGAATTCCTGTTTGAGTTCGGATGGCGGCAAGGCGTGGCCGTGGAAAAAATACTTCGTCAATATGATAACGAATTGACCGAGATAGCCGTGCACAAGGATTTGTCCGGCCATGACCGTGTTGCGGTTGCGAAAAAAATAATCGCATAAATGCAACATTTGTAGGCCGGTGTTGTTGAAAAAACACAACGATTTGCGGAAAAACAACAGAACCTTTCAAGTCTAGAATTTTTCTATTTCTATGAAAATCAATAAGTTATGTTCATGCATGTTGGTGGCATTATTTTTGCTTAATGATAGTGACTTTCAAGCGGAGGAATAATGCTACAAACCACGATTCACAAGACTGTCCGGTGCACAGGCGTCGGGCTCCACAGCGGTAAACAGGTTGAAATGACCCTGCGTCCCGCATCGGAAGGCACCGGCGTTCTTTTTTCGGTACGCAATGGTTCCGGATCTTCCTTTATCAGTCCCAAGCCGAATCTGGTCGTTGAAACCGGTCTTGCCACCACCTTGGGTGTGGGCCAGGATACCGTCGCCACTGTCGAGCACCTGCTCGCCGCCATCCGCGGCATGGGGATCGACAACATTCATATAGAGATAGAAGGCAAAGAATTGCCCATCATGGACGGAAGCGCCGCTCCGTTCGTCTACCTGCTCAAGCAGGCCGGGATTCGCGAACTCAACAAGCCCCGCAAGGTGCTGTCCTTCAAGAAACCCGTCAACTTTGAGCAGGACGGCAAGTACATCAAGGCACGCCCCTACAACGGCCTGCGGATCGATTACACCATCGATTTTGCCCATCCTCTCATCGGTCGTCAGCGCATGGTGCTTGAAGTCACCCCCGGCACCTTTGCCGGCGAAGTGGCCAAAGCCCGTACTTTCGGTTTTCTCAAGGAAGTGGACTACCTGCACGCCAACGGCTTGGCGCTTGGCGGTTCTTTGGACAACGCGGTCGTGCTGGACGACTACGGCCTTCTTAACTCCGAGGGCCTTCGCTTCAAGGATGAATTCGTTCGTCACAAGCTTCTCGACTTTGTTGGGGACATGGCCATCATGGGCCAGACCCTCCAGGGGCATTTCGAGGTGTATGCCTCGGGACATGCCATGAACAACGAGTTTTTGCGCTACATAGACGCCAATCGCGATCTGTATCTTGAAGAGCTCGTGCTTGAAGCCCGGAAGGGCAATGAGGTTCGCGAAGAAAGTCCTCTGGAAGCCATGGACGCCATTCCCGGCGTTGCCTAGCTATTCCGTTTTCTCCCAGAAGAAAGGAAACCCGCCATAAGGCGGGTTTTTTTTATCCAGTAGGGTGGAGCAGACTGGAAAGTATGCCGCCGTGCCTGTCTGCCGGTAGCCGCTCCACGCCGATGCAATTGGCATCCATGCCTTGGGGGATGGCGAGCCGGTCGAGGTGCTGCTGCAAGGATATCTTGCGTGGGAGATGCTGTGCCTGGATGCGAAAGCCTGCCTTCGGATGCCTATACAGAGTACGGATCTGGGTAAGCCCGAAGGCGGGAGACTCGAATTCGTAGGTCAGTTCATAAAACGGTTCCGCATTTTTTTTGTCACAGTTGCGGCGCGCATATCCGGCCTGGTGCCTTCCTCCCGGCTGCATCCACGGCCAGTAGAAAAACAAGTCATTCTGCGCCAGGAAGGAATTGATACGTGCCGCGCAGGCAGTGACCTCATGAAAGGCCTGCGTTGCCGTATCGTCCTGTTCAAGACGATTCAGGAAATGGGTACGCTTGTTCGCGCTTGATTGAGTCGTCGGGAAGTCTCGCCAGAGAGCGTTGCTCACGCTTTCGAATGTATTTCTCAGCGCGTTGAATTCCTTGATAAGATCATAAATGGGGAGGCCTGCCTGGCTTCCCTCAAACACTTCCTTGAGAATAATTTCCGGAGTCAATTTCTGGATGATGAAGGTCAGGCGGGCGCCGGGGATCGGGCGGGATTTGATCTGGGCCAGAAGCGGCTGGTTGCCTATGTTGACCCACGCCAGGCCCGCGCCCTGCCAGCGTATCAGGCGTCCATGCACCTTCTGGCCCACACGATGACTGCGTCTGAATATCTCGGCGCGTTCCTGGGTGGATGCGCCCCAGCCTCCGAAGGAACTCTTTCCCTGTCCGATCTTCACGCCTAGCCCCTGCCGATGATCAAATCGACTTCCTCAAGGCTCAGGCCGCATTTGCGGGCAAGCACTGCCGGGGATTTGCCGGCCTTGTGGCCGTCGAGAACGATCTGGCGGAGGAATTGAGGGGATTTGGAGTACTCGTCCGCCTGCTTCATGAGCTTTTTGAGTACCTTGATCCTGTCTTCCAGCTGGTCATTGACCTCAGCCAATTCGGATTGGCGCTGCTCAAAAGTCGCCACCATTTCATTTTCAAGCTGGGCGTTGAAGTGGAGCCGGTTGATGAATTCCTCCTGCTTGGCTTGGACCTGGGAAAGTAGTGCTTCCGACTTCTTGAGTCTCACGAAGAACAGGATGACGATGCATAGCAGGGCTATTTCCGTCAGGGAAAAGAAAACGAGCAGTAGGGTAGACATGGACTCCCGCTTGGTTAGAACGTGTTTTGAGAGTTAATTATTGCCTGCTTTCACAGGAGAAATCAACGACGGGAAGCAGGGATTATATTTTGACGTTGATGATGTTGCCGGCCCAGGGCGAGTCCGTGGAAGGGGAGGTTTCTTCCTTGTCAGAAGCTTCTTTTCCCTTCCTTTCCTGCTGCTGGAATTGCTGCTCCTGCTTGTTGGAGCCGTCCCGGTCGATGGCATCGGCTTTTTCCTTTTTGTCGATGCCCTGAACCTGCTCCTTCCCCTGTTTGCGAAGGTGCTCTGCAATGACCGGTGCAAAAAGCTGTTTTTGGATGTCGGATTTAACCAGTTCGGCATTGGCGAGCTTCTGCACATGGTGCAGCTGTGATATGAGGACCGGGAGGTCGAGTGGACTGGAGCCCACCATGGCTTACCTCACAAGGTATTGTTCGAACAGCAGGGTTTCGAATTGACCGAATCCCATATACTGGTTCACTACGGCAAGAAGCTCCTGCTTCAGTTTGTCCGCATTATTCTTATCGGACAGGAACTGTAAATCCTTATTCTTCAAATAGTAATACAGGGCATTGCGGACGGTGAAGGTCTCCTGCTTGAACTGCCTGGCAAGTTCTTCATCCGTGGTGTTGAGCACCAGGCGGACCTCTAGGAACCGAATTGCGCCCTTTTCATCCTTTTGCTCGATAAGGAAGGGGTCGAGCCGGAGAAGTATTTCACCGGTTATAACCGGTTCAGGTTCTACCAGAGGTTCTTCGATCGGCTCCGGTTCAGGCGGAGGCGGGGGAGGAGGGGCGTCGGGTCTGCTGAAAAGGAGATAGAGGATGACAATGAGCAGAACTGCGATAACCACGGCCATGTAGAACAACTTGTTCTTGAATATGGCCGGGAGTTCCTTTTTTTCTTTCTTTTCTTCGGAAGGAGCCTCCTCTTCGGGGGCCTCTTCGAGTTCTACCTCCTCCTCTTCCTCGTCTTCGAGGAATGGGGCATCGTCAAGGTCCAGGTCGACCTTCTGGGTGGCTCTGCTGGCCTCGCTGTCGTCCAGTTGGGCCTTGGGCTGCCCGGACGGATCCATATGAGTTTCTGCGGATTCTTCCGCGACCTCTTCTGGACCGTCCGGGACGAGCAGAACCATATATTACGCCTTGCGCGGACAGACCGCGGTTACTGGAAAATCTTTTCGATTTTCTGGCTCAGGGTTTCAGGCGTGAAGGGCTTCACGATATAGTTGGAAACCTTCGCCTGGACAGCTTCGATGATGTTTTCCTGCTGGGCTTCCGCCGTGACCATCAGGAAAGGAATGTCAGCGTATTCCTCACTGTCGCGCACCTTGCGCAGCAGTTCGATGCCGGACATTTTGGGCATGTTCCAGTCGGAAACAATAAAGTCGATGTTGTCCTTGTTCAGAACATCCCAGGCGGTGGTGCCGTCGTCAGCTTCAACGATGTTGGTGAAGCCGAGTTGACGCAGAATGTTCTTGACGATTTTCCGCATGGTGGAAAAGTCGTCGACTACAAGGATGCGCATGCTAGTATCAGCGGGCATATATGTCTCCTTTTACTGGTTTTTATTCGCTTTCATAACGGGCCTTAAAATTTTTCCTCAGTTTGATCAAGGCCTGTGAGTGGAGTTGTGAAACCCGTCCTTCGGTAATGTCCATTACCTCGGCGACTTCCTTCATGTTCAATTCCTCACCATAATAAAGAGATATGACCAATTTTTCCCTTGGGGTCAATTCCTCAATGAGATGGGCTACTTTGTCCACCAGCTCATGGAAGGCCGTGGACTGGAACGGTTCGTCGTCCTGGCGGTCTCCCTTGGTGAGAAGATTTTCATGGAATGCGTCGATGCTGACGCACATTTGATTTTGCAGCGCTTCCAGGCCTTGCTGCACTTCTTTTTGCGAAAGGCCCGTGTGTTCTTCCAATTGCTGCGGTGTGGCCGGTGCGCCGGTTTCATGCTCGATCTGGCGCATGGCGCATTCCAGCACCTTGACCTTCTGACGCAGACCGCGGGAAAACCAGTCCATGCGGCGGAGTTCGTCGAGCATGGCTCCCTTGATACGGTTTTCCGAATAGGTGTCGAATTTGATTTTCAGAGCCGGATTGAATTTGCCCAGTGCATCGAGCAGCCCAAGACTGCCGGCACTGATCAATTCGTTGAGTTCGACAGTGTGCGGCAGCTTGGCCTTCATTCGCAGAGCAAGTATCCGGATCTTGGGAGCGTAGTGACGGACGATGTCCTCACGGTCGCGAGGAGAAAAGTCGTTCCACGCTTTTTCCCCCGTTTCCAGGTCAAGCCACGGATTGCTCTTGGAAGAGGAGCTTTTTCCAGAAGAACTTAATATTGCCATCAGTCGCTGTCGTCGGTTTCCAGGAGGTTATTTTATTGGCCGCCTGAATGAGTCCCAAGCTTGCCGGACAATCCGGATTGCCATGGCAGAAGGGTATCTGCGCTATGACGGATTTGCGTACCTGCGGATCCATGGGGATGAAGCCCACCAGATCCAGGGATACGCCGTCGAGGAAGTGGTCGCAGGCATTGGCGAGCTTGATGTACACTTCCTTGGCCATTTTTTGATCTTTGACCATATTAACAAGAATTCTGAAACGTTCAACACCATGATACAGTTTGAGAACCTTGATGAGCGCATAGGCGTCGGTCAGCGACGTCGGCTCCGGTGTGAGTACCACAAGCCGTTCCTGTACGGCCAGGTTGAAATACAGGACATTGTCGTTGATGCCTGCACCGGTGTCCACGATGAGGTAGTCGATGTCCTCGTCCATGGAATCCATTGCATCGAGCAGATCGAGTTTCTGCCCCTTGTCCAGATTGACCATCTCGCTCACCCCGGAAGAGGCGGGCAGAATTCGGAATCCATACGGGGTTTCGAAGAGGACCTTATCTAGGGTCATATCTTCATGGAAAAGATGGAAGAGATTATATTCCGGGGCCATGCCCAGGAGCACGTCCACATTGGCCAGGCCGAGGTCTGCGTCCAGCAGGACGACCTTCTTGCCCATCTGGGTAAGGGTATAGGCCAAGTTAACGGATATGTTCGTCTTGCCCACGCCACCCTTGCCTGAGGTGACGGAGAGAACCATGGGAAAACGTGAATTCATGGCGGCCAAATGCCTCCTTTAGTTTTCGCTGCCGGGCAACTGCCGCATGAAAAGCATGCGCCAGATCATTTCCTTTGTGGCGGGCGTGATGCTGTTTTTCAGTCCCGAACCGTAAGACAGGGCCGAGATGGGCAATCCGCTGGAGCACGCCATGTTCAGAATTGCCCCAAATGTACAGGCTTCATCGAGTTTCGTCCAGATAACGCTTGCAACCTTTGAAGATTTATATCGCTCCGCGAATACGCGGTACTGCTCGGAGTTGTAGTAGGGGTTGAGCACAAGATGCACGGCCAGTTCATTCCAGTCCTCCATGCCGTGGGCAAGGAGCCAGTCTTCAAGGCGGTTGTTAACCGACATCCCGGGAAGATCGATGAGAATCAGATCGAATGCGCCAGCCTCGCGTTTCAGTGCGGCCACATCTTCATGGGTGATGAGTTCGCGGAAGGCCAGCCCCGATAGTTCTGCATAATGCTTGAGCACCAGGCGTCCCTTGCCCTTGTTGCCGTCCGCAGCCACCAGGCATATTTTCATCCCAGGATTTTGGGCCTTCTCCCGTAGGGCCACTCTGATGAGAGCCGAGCTTTTGCCCGCCCCGTGAGGCCCTGCAAAGGCATGCATCTTTCTGCTCCAGGAATCCGCGGAAAGCGGCCTGATGGATGCCATGCCTTCCAGCACTCGGAGGATAGAGAGATTGGCGTTGTCGCGCAGCTTGCAGAACACGTTGAGCAGCACGTTGCTGTCCACGCCCTCTCTTTCCAGGTATTCCATGGCCAGCTGTTGGCGGGGAGAGAGGCTTTGCAGATTCATCTGCGGCTTGAGCAGGGCCATGAGATGGCCCTTGATCTGGCCCCATTCATGCTTCCAGCCCACGCTGTCGTTGAGCGCTTCGTCGAGGACAGATTCGCGGGTGGGAGCGGTCGATACCTGCCGCTGCGGCATTTCATCGATCGCGGCCACGATTTCACAGCATTTGGTGCCGTTGTCGGAAACGGTCTTGTTGGACAAGATGACTGCGTCTTCGCCGAGATCCGCCTTGATCATGGCGTAGGCTTCAGTCTGGGATGGAGCTTTGAAGGTCTTCATTCTCATGGCTGCTACTGTACCTCTACCATTGCCAGTGATTGAATTTGAACATCAGTCGGTATTTCCGCCTGGGACAGAATGGGCAGTGTCGGAATGAATCTTTGCAACAGTTGCGCCAAGTGGGGCCTCAGTTGCGGGGTTGTCAGCAGGACGGGTTGGCCGTCCGCCACGAAAGCGTTGTCAACCGTCTCATTTATCTTCTGGATAATTCTTTGGGCCATGCCCGGTTCCAAGGCAAGGTAGCCACCCTGTTCCGCAGGGCGTAGTCCATGTGTCAGAGTTTCGTCGACAGCAGGGTGCAGGGTGATGATGGGCAGGTTGTTGTTTTCACCAAGGTAGGGCTTGACGATGGTTCTGCCCATCCTGGAGCGGACGTATTCCACGAGCTGCATGGGATCCTGGGTGGCCACGCCGTAGTCGGCCATGGTTTCCACGATGGTCAGTAGGTCGCGGATGGAGACGTTTTCCTGAACCAGGCCCTGGAAGACCTTCTGCACTGCGCCAAGGGAGAGCACACCCGGCACCAGGCTTTCCACGGCCTTGGGAGCTCGCTTTTCCAGGTTGTCGAGCAGTTCCTGGACCTCCTGGCGGCCCAGGAATTCGTGCAGGTTGCGACGGAAGACCTCGGTGAGGTGAGTGGCGACCACGGTAGCCGGGTCCACCACGGTGTAGCCCGCGAGCATGGCTTCTTCCTTCTGGGCCTCGGGTATCCAGACGGCCGGAAGGTTGAAGGCAGGTTCCACGGTGTCCACGCCGTCGATATGGTGTTTTGCATCGCCTGGGTCCATTGCCAGGTAGTGGTCGATGAGCAGCTCTGCCTGGGCCACGGAGTTGCCCTTGATGAGCACGCGGTATTCCCCGGGCTTGAGCTGCAGGTTGTCCCGCAGATGCAGGGACGGAATGACCACGCCCATATCCAGTGCGAACTGTCGCCGGATGGAACGGATACGGGAAAGAAGGTTGCCGTTCTGTTCTTCGTCCACCAGGGGAATGAGCCCATATCCCACTTCCAGTTCGAGCTGGTCCAGAGGCAGCAGCGCCTGCACCTCCTCGGGAGTGTCCAGTGTGGGCATGTCGTCTTCCGCCGCGCCTGTATCCGGGCCGGAGACGGCTTCGTGCTGCTTGCGGGAGATGGCGCTTACGCCGTAGCAGATTGCCGCAAGGGTCAGGAACGGCAGGGTGGGCATGCCCGGAACAATGGCGAAGACCAGGAGGATACAGGAGACAAGCCTGAGGGCCCTGTGATGGAAGGTCAACTGACCGATGAATTCTTCGCCCATCTTCGCCTCGGCTGCGGCGCGGGAGACGATGATACCTGCGGAGGTGGAAATGATCAGCGAGGGGATGGTGGCCACGAGGCCGTCACCGATGGTCAGCAGGGTGTAGGTATGGGCGGCGTCCATCCAGTTCATGTCTTTCTGGATTACTCCAATGAGGAAACCGCCGATGATGTTGATGGCGGTGATCATGATGCCTGCGTTGACGTCCCCGGAAACGAATTTGCCCGCACCGTCCATGGCACCGTAGAAATCTGCCTCCTGACGGATGCGTTCACGCTGTGCCTTGGCCTCGTCTTCGTTGAGCAGTCCCGCGTTGAGGTCGGCTTCCACGGCCATCTGTTTGCCTGGCAGGGAGTCCAATGTGAAACGTGCGGCTACTTCCGCGATTCGGGTCGTACCTTGAACGATGACGGTCTTGTTCAGAATGAACAGGATCATGAAAATGACGATACCGATGACGTAGTTGCCGCCTACAACGAATTCCCCGAAACTTTGGATAACGGAACCCGCCGCGCTTGTGCCCTCATCCCCGTGGAGGAGAATGGCACGGGTTGTGGCCACGTTGAGTGCAAGCCTCAACATGGTCGTGACCAGAAGCAGGGAGGGGAAAATGGAGAATTCGAGGGGCGAATTCATGAACATGGCCGTGATAAGGATAACCAGGCCAAGGGAAATGCTCACGGTGAGCATGAAGTCGATGAAAAGGGTAGGGAGCGGAATGAGCATCACGAAGAGGATGACCACCACACCTGCGGCGAGCAGGATGTCCCCCTGCTTTGCGAACTTATTGTAGTCGAGTTTGAAAATGTCCGAGGTTGTGGCTTTATTGGACATATTTTTGACACCTCACGGGATGTTGTTCAGCTTGGTCATCCGGAGGCGGCAACTCGCTTTATCGCTTGAATTTGTCGAGCTTGGCGAGAATTGCGGCAACGGCCTGGTAGAGCTCCTCCGGGATCATTTCCCCAATTTCAACCTGTTTATACAAAGCCTGTGCCAGAGGTTTGTTTTCCTGGATGGGGATTTTGTTTTCCCGGGCGATTTCCTTGATTTTTTCGGCAATAGGACCGGCCCCTTTTGCCAATACTAGCGGGGCAGGAGCTTCCAAAGCATTGTATTTGAGAGCCACGGCAATATGGGTGGGGTTGGTGATGACGACATCTGCCTTGGGTACATCCTGCATCATGCGTTTGACCATGAATTCCATGACCTTTTCCCGCTGCTTGGATTTGATTTGCGGGTCGCCTTCCGCCTGCTTGCGTTCGTCCTTTACTTCGTCCTTGGTCATTTTTAGGTCTTGTTCGTATTTCCAGAATTGGTACCAGAGGTCGACAATTGCAATGAGCGTCATGGGGATGAGGGCATAGATAGTCATCTTGTAACCCATGGACAAAATATACGCAGCAATACCGTGGGGGGTGGAATAGAAAAGGGGCAGCAGGTTGTCGAATTCCTGCCTGAGGACGATATACGGAGCAAGCCCCACTGCGGCGGCCTGAAGTACGCTTTTCCCCAAGCGTATGAATGCGTCGGGGCTGAGCATGAGTTTCTTCAGCCCGCTTATGATGTTGAAAAGCTGCTTGAACTTGGGCTTCATAGAGCTAAAGGACCAGAGGCTACCAACTTGCAGGCGCATGGTCAGGAAGGCGATAAAGGCCAGTATGAGCATGATCGGAAGAATGATCTTGGCAAGATTCTTCGTCTGCATGGTGAACAGCATATAAGCCGTGCTGGTGGTGATGGAGATGTCAAATGCGTCGGTAAAAGCCCATGTGTATATCTTTGCGATTTGATCGTAGAGATATCCGATCAGGTAACGAACGGCCAGGACCCCCGCTAAAAGGGTTGTGACTTTTTGTACCTCTTGCCCTTTGGCCACTTGCCCCTTGTCGCGGGTTTTTTTGCGGCGTTTGGGAGTCGCCTTTTCTGTTTTGCTCGGATCGCGTGCCATGGCTGTTTCCTATTGCGCACCCATGGCCTTGAGCATGTGCAGGAAAAGAGGGCCCAAGCCTTTGATAAAGTCCGTCACATATACGGCAAGAATTTCAAAAAGACTTCCCAAAAAAAGAAAGCCCACTGCTATTTTGACAGGAAATCCAACCACGAGAACATGCATTTGAGGCGCTGCCTTGGCTATCAGGGCCAAAGCCAAATCCACCAGAAAGACTGCGGCCATGACCGGTGCCGCTATTTTGATGGCCAGAATGAACAGTTGTTTGCTGAAGGTGAATACCTGGGCGGCGATAACCGAATTGATCATGAATTGCCCCGGGGGAACGAACTCGAAACTTTGGGACAGGGCCTGTAGAAGATAAAGGTGCCCGTTAAGCGTCAGGAAGGTGAGCATGGTGCACATATAGAGAAAATGCGCCGAAACCGCTTCGCTTACCCCGGTCAGAGGATCCACCACGTTGACCATGGCGAAGCCCATCTGAAAGCCGATGATATGGCCGCCTGTCTGGACCGCTGAAAACAGGATGCGAACCATCAGGCCGAGCGTTAGACCTAGTGCTGCCTCACCAAGGAGCATGATAAGGATTTCCCATGGATTCTGGGGGAACATTTCGGCAGGGAACGAAAGATGTGGCCAGAGCGCCAGTGATAGAGCCAGGGTCAAAACAGCTTTGATTTTGGTGGGTATGGACCTGCCACCGTAGAATGGGAGCAGAAAGAGCACTATGCTGACCCGGAAGAGGGTCAGGTAAAAGCTCAAGATGTTGCCCGGATCAAAGTTGAAAATGTCCATAGAATTCCTTTAGCAAAAGGTGAACCACTTTGCTAAGGAGGTCAATAGCTGTTTGTTTTATAAAACAAAACGCCCTTTTGGAAAACCAAAAGGGCGTTTTGACGAGTCATTCTTTTAGTTGAGAATGTAGCGTTTGGGATTGACGGGCACACCGTTGAGCCGGACCTCGTAGTGCAGGTGTGGACCGGTGCTGCGGCCCGTGTTGCCGACATAGCCGATCAGTTCGCCGCGGGTGACGGTTTGTCCGTCTTTTACTGCAATTCTATGCATGTGCGCATAACGAGTGGTCAGAGAGGTGTTATGCTTCATCCTGACGCACAGACCGTAGGATCCATCTCTGCCAGCCGTTTCGACAATTCCGCGTGCCGGAGCGTATATGGGAGTCCCTCTGGGGGCAGAGATGTCGATACCCTTGTGGAATTCCCTTTTGCCTGTAAACGGGGAAGTTCTCCATGCAAAGGGAGAGGTCACCCAGCCGGATGTGGGCCAGATGGACGGAGTAGATTCGAGAATGTCCTGATTGTTTCTCAACTGGTGCACAATTTCCTGCTGACGCACTTCTTCGAGGCGGGCCTCAACGTTCAGCTGGTGCAGAAAATCGTGCATCTTTCTGGCAAGCAATTCCTGCCTGTAGAGGGGCAGATAGCTTTCGGAGAAGTTCTCGTTGGGAGAGCCTCCTTTGGGCGAAGTGCTTTGTCCGGTTCCTTGGTCGAGGTTGATCATGACCCGCAGCTTGGAGTCGAAGTCTCGGATTCTGGCGAGACTCTTTTGCAGTGCGTTGATTTTTTGGGAAAGGCTTAGCAGCTGGGTCTTCTGTTCCTGGACGGTTTTTTCTGCCGTGCCAAGATTCTTTTCCAGTTGTGAGTGGTGGATATACTTGTTCCAAAGGATAATATTACCAGCTCCAAGCGCGACCATCAAAAAAAAGAGGGTGAAAATCACCCATCCACGCAATTGGAGCTTTCGACAAGAACCTTGTTGATCCTTGAAGACCACTATGTGATATTTGCGAGATAACATATTAATATCTTTGTTTTAAATACTGTTAAAATATAGTAATATTATTCTAACAATTTGAAATACTCTAGACTTTTTTTCTTGTCAAGTCAACCTGTTGCCGCTGTATGGCATGAAAGATGTTGTTTTTAATCCGTGTGTTGCCGCGCCAGGCGGACTTGAGCCACTCATGAATATCGTCACGTTTGGTGGCTCCGTTCGAAGGACAGGTGTTTTCCCAGATGGGAAGTTCCCATTGACGCGCCGCAGCCTTGACCATTCGTTTTTCGAGCAGCAAGGTCGGCCGTATGACCTGAAGAGTTCCTCCGAAAAATGCCTCAGAGGCAGATATGCCCTCCGCTCGTCCATTTTGCAACATATTCATGAAATAAGTGGTGACATTGTCGTCGGCGTTGTGGCCGAAGGCCAGATGGGTCAAATTGTATTGGGCGCAAAGTTCGAAGAGACGTTTTCTTCTGAGCCGGCTGCAATAGAAGCAGGCTGAACGTTTCCTGTTCTCGTCGCTGTGGGCTCTGGGACCGTAGTCGGTGAGTTCGATATGAGTGGGGACGCCGCGTTCGGCGCACCACTGCGCAAGGGGAGCATGACTTTGCGGATCAAAGCCCGGGTTGACGTGCAGCACCATGAGCTCCACCGGGAACGGCATGATGGCCTGGCGGATAAGCATGATCTGAAGCATGGCAAAGCTGTCGACACCGCCGGATATGGCCATGCCTATTCGGGAATTTTTCTGGACCATATCGGTCGACTGCATGAGTTTTCCTGTCAGGGAAACGCATGTCTTTTGCGCAAATGTAAGTTTGCCCCATGAACCCATTGTAATTTCATCTCCAGAATGGCAATAGTAACGAATCCGAAGGTGGACTTAGTTTATAACCGCTTGACTTGCAAGTGCGGCTGAGAGTATTGATTCAACCTGTCTGAGGGCCCATCCTTTATGCCACCCCGGAATCGGGGTCTTTTTTTTGGCGGATGATTGGACGGAGTTCGTTCGTTGAAGAAAACATTTTTGTGTATATTTCTACTAATACTAGCGGCCGCATGCGTGTTGGGCGTTATGTATTTTAACCATCGGGATTCGTTTGAATCGTCGGTTGTTCCGCTGTCCTTGGATATGGCCGACATAGGGTGGGCTCGGGTTCAGGAAAAGGATGTTTCGTTTCGTCTGGAACGCGAAAAGGATCGCTGGTTTGTCGTGGAAGGTGAACCGGATGAAATCCGTGTTGCGGCCGATTCGGCGCGAATTCAAGGGTTGTTTGACGCTTTTTCGAACCTGGTGCCGCTCGATACCGTCATCAATAATCATGCCCATGCCTCGGGGGATGTTGGCTTCAAGGAAGTCGTTCTTCAGTTTACCCTGACGCCTGCTTCAAAGAAATCAGGCTCCGGCGATCGTGATGTGAAAATATTGCTCGGCCGGAGAACTGGGAACGAGGGCGTCTGGATCTGGCTGTCTTCGGCTCCTGGTACGCTATACCGGGTTCGCGAAAATATTTTGACCGCAGTCGGCCGACCCTCCGGATATTATCAGGACAGAAGGGTGCTGCCGTTTGACGCTTCTTCTGCTGTGAAGCTGCAGTTGGCCCAGAAGTATGCCGGCGGATGGACCGTTGCCAGGGATGACAGCGGCTTTGTGTTTGAACTGCCTGCATATCTGTCAGGAAAAGATGCGGCCAACGCCGAGGTGAAGCTGTATCTTCTCATGCTTGCCGGGCTGGAAGCCGACGAGTATCTTTCCGGCAAGGCCGCTCCCGGGGAGGAGCCCGAAGCTTTTATCAATGTGTGGCTGGAAGATGCTAAGAACCAGCCTCTCAGGTTGGATCTTTACCGGGATTCTTCTCCCGGGTCCGGGTATATGGCCATGTCGTCCTACCAGCAGGGCTTATTCAGGTTCGATGCCGAAAGCATCCGACAGCTGTTCAAGACGCCTTTCGAACTTCAGGGGCGAAGGGTCATAGAACTGGACATCGGAAAGATCGCAGCCATTCGCGTCATGTCCGGTGACCAGCTTTTTATCGCCAATAAGCGCGAGCAGGGATGGTTTGTCGGGGATACGGAAAAACAGCTCGCAGGCATTGACATGTCGCTTTGGCGATTTAATGAATTGAAATTCGAGGCGCTTCCTCTTAAGACTCTTCCTGAAACGGCAGCTTGGACCATGGGCTGCGTTTTTTCCGATGCGGAGGGGAAGAAGGTCGCCTCCTTGACATTTTTCTCGGATCCGGCCTTGCCCGAAGGGCAGAGCTGGCTAAAGAATGGCGGAGAATTGTATTATCCGGTTTCCAACCAATTGATGAAGGATCTTCAGGGATTGTTCCCGGCCAAAAGCATTTCGTAGGAATGCGGCAAGGTTTTTCAGCAAAGGAGTTTATACGTGGCTAGAATTACAGTTGAAGATTGTTTGGCGAAAGTGGGTAACCGTTTTCTTATCACCCAGATGGCCATCAAGAGGGTCAAGCAGTTTCGTGAAGGCTACCCGCCTCTCGTGAATGCGAAGAACAAGGAAAACGTCATCGCGCTTCGCGAGATTGCCGCCGGCAAGGTTTATCCTGATGTGGAAATGGATGATGTGATCATCGTCAGGGACGACAGCGTCGAGTCTGAATAAATCATGTCCAAACGAGATTATTATGAAGTCCTGGGAGTTGCGCGTGAGAGCTCCGAGGATGAAATAAAATCCGCCTACAGAAAGCTTGCCTTCAAGTATCATCCGGACCGTAATCCGGACGATCCCGAGGCAGAGACCCAGTTCAAAGAGGCGGCCGAAGCCTATGAGGTTTTACGCGACCGTGAGAAGCGGCAGCGTTATGACCAGTTCGGCCATGCCGGAATGAACGGCAACGGGTTCAACGGCTTTTCCAATGCGGATGACATATTCGGCGCGTTCAGCGATATCTTTTCCGACTTTTTCGGTTTTTCCACGGGAAGAGGCGGCGCCAACCGGCCTCGGGCCGGTTCCGATCTGAGGTATAACCTGGACATCACTTTCCGTGAGGCTGCCAAGGGAACTGAGGTTGAGATAACCATCCCTGTCGAGGAAGCCTGTACGGAATGTGAGGGCAGCGGTGCAAAGAAGGGCACCTCTCCCCAGGTATGCCCGCAGTGCGGTGGCACCGGGACCGTGCAGCAGTCCCAGGGCTTCTTCCGTGTCGCGGTGACATGTCCCCATTGCAGGGGGCGTGGCCAGATCGTTTCCGATCCTTGTCCCGAGTGCATGGGACGCGGCATGGTGATCAATGATCGCGACCTCAAGGTGCGCATTCCGGCCGGGGTTGATAACAATTCCCGTTTGCGTCTGCGCGGTGAGGGCGAACCCGGTATCAACGGTGGTCCTCCCGGTGATCTGTATGTGGTTATTCGGGTCGAGCCTGACAAGACGTTCGAACGCCAGGGACAGAACCTGATCCTGAGCCGGGAAATCGGTTTTGTGGAAGCGGCTCTTGGCCACCGCATGGAAGTGCCTACCCTGGATGATCCGGTCAGTCTCGATATTCCCAGGGGCACCCAGAGTGGCGAGGTCTTCCGTTTGCGCGGGCTCGGTCTGCCACACCTGGGCAGCACCCACAAGGGCGATCTGCTGGTGGAGATCCGGGTCAAGACTCCCACGCATCTGAACAAGCGTCAGGAAGAACTGCTGCGCGAGTTCGCCGCAATCGAGGAAGACAAGCCCCTCAAAAAGGCCAAGGAATTCCTGAAGAAGGCCAAAGACAAGGTCATGGGTGAGTAGCGTGGCTGACAATCACGGGTTTTCCCATATGGATTCTGACGGCAATGCCCGCATGGTGGATGTCTCTGCCAAGGACGATACCAAGCGGATGGCCATTGTTAGGGCCGTCGTCAGGCTTTCTTCGAAAACCCTGTCCATGCTTCTGGAAAATGCGCTCCCCAAGGGGGATGTGCTGACCACTGCCAAGATCGCAGGAATTCAGGCCGCCAAGCAGACTCATCACCTGATTCCCATGTGTCACCCTTTGTCCATCAACTATGTGGATGTTCGTTTCGAGGTTGATCGCCATGAGTCGGCCATCAACATAGAGGCCGAGGTTCGCACCACTGGCAAGACCGGTGTGGAAATGGAAGCCCTGATAGCGGCTCAGGTTGCGGCGGCCACGATTTATGACATGTGCAAGGCCGTTCAGAAGGATATTCTGATCACCGACTGCCGGTTGGTCTACAAGAGCGGTGGTAAGAGCGGCGAATTCAGAAATGATTAGACCGCGATTTATAGATTATAAAAAAAGCCCGGTTCCTTTGGAGCCGGGCTTTTCATTTACCAGATGTTTCTGATGATCACACCCTGTTCGGCCATGTACTTTTTGATGTCCGGTACGGTCCATTCCCCGTAGTGGACAATGGAGGCTATGAGGGCTGCCGAAGCCTTGCCCTTGGTCACGGCGTCCACCATGTGGCTGGGGTGCCCAGCTCCGCCGGAGGCGATGACAGGAATGCGAACGGATTCGGAAATGAGGCGGGTCAGTTCCAGGTCGTAGCCGTCCTTGGTGCCGTCCGCGTCTATGGAATTGAGACAGATTTCACCGGCGCCGAGCGCTTCGCCGGTCTTGGCCCATTCCAGGGCGTCCATGCCCATGTGCTTGCGCCCGCCGTGAATGACGATTTCAAAGCCGGAGGGAATGTCGTCGGATTTTTCCACCCGTTTCACATCCATGCCCAGGACGATGCACTGGGAACCGAAACGGGCCGCACCCTCGCTGATGATGTCTGGATTCTTGACCGCACCGGAATTCACCGAGACCTTTTCCGCGCCGGCCAGCAGCACGTCGCGCATGTCCTGCACTGTGTTGATGCCTCCGCCCACGGAAAAGGGGATGAAGATCTGTGAGGCCACCTTTTCCACCACATCCAGAAAGATGCCTCGGGCTTCGGCCGATGCGGTGATGTCGTAGAAGACGATTTCGTCCGCGCCTTCCTCGTAGTACTTCTTGGCGGTTTCCACGGGGTCGCCGATGTCCACGTTCCCCTTGAACTTGACGCCCTTGGTCAGCTTGCCGTTGCGTACATCCAGGCAGGGGATGATTCGTTTACTCAGCATTGCGGGCCTCCTGACAGTAGGTATGGAAATTTTGCAGGAGCTTGAGGCCTGGCCTGCCGCTTTTTTCCGGGTGGAATTGGACGGCCCAGAGGCCCTCGCGGCCATGAATGGAACAGAAGTCCCGTCCGTAACGGGTGGTGGCTATGACATGCTCATCGCATGGAGCCGGGAAATAGCTGTGGACGAAATAGAAGTTCGCCTCAGGTTCTATGCCGGAAAGCAGCACGCATTCCTGCTTGAGCTCCAGAGTGTTCCAACCCATGTGCGGCACGCGGATGGGCGTTCCTTTGTAATCGATCCAGGAAGGATTGAAGAGTCGACATTCGCCGTGGATGACCCCTAGGGCCTTGGTGTCGTTTTCCTCGCTGTAGTCCAGAAGAATCTGGCAACCTACGCAGATGCCGAGCAGGGGTTTTTCCTGCCAGATAAGGCTCTTGAGGATTTCGTCCAATCCGCCGGACTGCAGTTCGTCCATGGCCTGTCCGGCAGCGCCCACTCCGGGGAAGATGATGCCGTCGGCCTTGTCGAGCTTGTCGGGATCGTTGGTTATTTCATTGGGGATGCCGAGATGGTCCAGCGCCCGTTTTACGCTGGTCTGGTTCCCGGCATTATATTCAAAAATCGCGAGCATATGTGGCCCTCCTTGAGATCGCGTTACCTTAGCGACTAGTAAAAAAACGGACGGAAAACAAGGGCGTTCGATGAAAAAAATAAAGAGGGGATTTATTTGGAGAATAGGCTATGGTACCAAGTTATGCCTTGGGCAGGATGCGCAGCAACAGATCACCCCTTATGGGGCCGAGCCTTCTTCCCAGGCCTTTGAGACGAATGGGGCGGCCGATGACGAAGTCCGGAGGAAGGGTGACTTCGATTGTTTTGGGACCTTTTGCGAATTTCTGTTCGACCCGGATGCGGATCTTGCGCCCGGGCATGAGCAGGTGCACCGGGAAATAGACGGTTTCCTCATGGTCCATGGTTTTTCTGAGCCATGATTTGATTCCTCCGCCGATTCCCTTGGAAAGGTCGAGGTGGAGCTTCTTGTCTCCCCATTGCAGGGAAAGCTTGCGCCTTTTGAGTTCCACCGGGCCCTTGTAATTGGGGTTCTTTTTGCGGATCTGGCTGTAGATGTCCTCAAAGACCTTGCGGGCAAACGGGTCGTTGAGCAAATCCTGCAGCACTTCCTCTTCCTTGTAGTAGAAGTGCTGGGTCCGCGACCGTGTGGATTCCTTGAACCTCTTGTGGGATTCCCTTTTGGCCCGTTGCTGCTGTTGAGCGTATTCACGGGCACCCTCTTTGGGCTTTGTCTTGGGTTTTTCCCGGCGCGGCGGAGGTTGGAATTTCGGTTCCTGTTCGGCCTTGTCCAGCGCGTCCTTGATGATGACGTAGGCTTCGTTTATCTCGCGGAATTTATTGGCGGCGTCAGGGCTGGTGTTCAGGTCCGGATGATATTTGAAGGCCAGTTTTCTGTAGGAGGATTTCACCTCTTCCAGGCCGGCCCCTTTATCGAGTTGGAGTATGCGGTAGCATTCCTGAACATTCATCGTGCGTGGTCTCAGTCTTCGTCGGTTATGAGCGCATTGGGATCAGTGGCCGGATCATAGCGCAAAAGGTTCTCGTCGCGCAAATACTGCCTGCCCTGGCGCACGAATTCCGCGTGTCCGGCTTCGGGGTTCACTCCCGGGCAGTATTCCTGGATCATTTCCCAGCTCATGGAATCGATGAGGTTGCCCCGGAAAAAAGGCCATGCGCGGCAGATGTCCGGTCTGCCAGGGTGCACGCCGCATCCGTCCTTGAAAAAGACGCAGTAGCCGTCGTCACCGGTGCCCAGGCTGATCTTGCCGTTGCGCTCCTCGGAGTATTTTTCAAGGAGTTCCTCGACGGATATCCCCAGGTGTAGGGCCAGGCGCTGCCTGTCCTTTTCCGACATGATGATTCCGCCCTCGCCATGACAGCAGTGGCCGCACATGCGGCATTCAAAGGCTTTGAGCGTCATCGTCCGATTCCCAGCCTGCTGACGTCCACCATGAGACAACGGTCCTCGATGACCAGGATGTCATGGTCTTTCAGGATTTCGCAGGCTTCGTCGCTCATGATGCCGGACTGCATCCAGAATGCCTTGGGAAGCGGGGACATTTCCAGCACTTCACGGGCATGGTCCGGACACCATTGGGCGGCGCGGAAAAGGTCCACGCAATCCACGGGAACGGGGATGTCCTTGACGCTTGCGTATGTCTTCAAGCCCCAGACGTCCGTGCGCTTCGGGTGAACCGGGATGACGTCGAATCCACGCTCGATGAGGGCCCGTCCAACACCGTCCACGGGGCGGCCGGGCTTGTCCGATGCGCCGACAATGGCTATGGTCCTGAACGATTTGATCAGGGTATCCAGTTCATATTCATTCACTATCATGATTGCCTTCCTAAAGTTTCTGGGGAAGGTGTACAGGAAATAAAAACCGTTGCCTAGTGCCGACGGACAAGGAGTTTCGAATGTTTGAGTCCCTTGCGCAGATTCCCGTGGAGGAGTTGCAGCGCCGTCATGATGCCTGCCGCAAACATCTTGAATCCGTGGCCCCCGGAGCGGGCGGGCTGCTCATCTTTTCCCGGCTGAATATCTATTACATGACCGGCACCATGGGGCAGGGCGTGCTCTGGCTGCCCATGCAGGGGAAGCCGGTGCTTATGATCCGCAAGGGAATCGAGCGCGCCCGCCTGGAATCCGGGCTCGGGAACATTGTTCCCTTCAAGTCCTATTCGGACATGCCGGGTATCGCAGCCGAGGTGGGGTGCCCGTTCCCGAAGAGAATAGCGGCCATCATGAGCGGGCTGACCTGGAACCTGGGCATGCTGCTCCAGGCCAAACTCGGGGATTATGAATTCGTGGCCGGTGACCATGCCCTGACCCTGACCCGGGCGGTCAAATCCGAGTGGGAGCTCAGAACCATGCGTCTGTGCGGTGAACGCCATCATTGCAGCCTGTTCGAACTGATTCCCCGCCGTATCAGACCCGGTATGACCGAGCGCGAGATCTCCCATGTCTGCTGGCAGGTGTTTTTCGAAAACGGGCATCAGGGGCTGTTGCGTATGCAGGCCCATGGCGAAGAGGCTTTCCTGGGCCATGTCTCGGCCGGGGATTCCGGCAACTACCCCAGCAGTTTCAACGGACCGCTTGGCGTGCGTGGCGAACACCCGGCCATCCCGCTCATGGGCTATGCAGGCAAGGCCTGGAACGCGGGCGAGCCCCTGGCGTTGGATATCGGGTTCGTGGTCGATGGTTACCAGACCGACAAGACCCAGGTCTATTGGGCTGGAGCCGAGTCTTCCATTCCAGATAACGTACGCAGGGCCCATGGTTTCTGCATCGAGATCCAGAATAGTGTCGCGGCCATGGCCAAGCCCGGGGTTACGCCCGAGGAACTGTATCTTTTCAGCCAGAGCGAGGCGGAAAAGCATGGGTTTGCGGAAGGCTTTATGGGGCTTGGCGACAACAAGGTGCCGTTTCTGGGACATGGAATCGGACTGAACATTGACGAGTATCCGGCCATAGCGCGTAAGTTCACCCAGCCGCTGGAGGCGGGCATGGCTCTGGCCCTGGAACCCAAGGTGGGCATTGAGGGCGTCGGCATGGTCGGTGTGGAAAATACCTTCGAGGTCACGGATTCGGGGGCGAAGAGCATAACAGGGGACGATTTTTCGATCGTCTGTGTGGAATAAAAAAAGGGCTCCCGGTTGGGAGCCCTTCCTTTTTACTTTTTTACTTTGTCAGTCAGGTCGATGGGGGGCTGTGGTTTTGCCTGTTCTTCGGTCATCTTGCCGAGGAACTCGGGCAACTCCAGGCCAGCCATTTTGGTCAGTTCCTGCAGCGGGGGCAGGCTTTTGACCATGTTGGACATGAAGTTGGCGGTGGAGGAACTGTCGCCGTTGCCGCCGTCCCAAACCGTGATCTTGTCGATCTTGAGATTCTTGATGGCGCTGACCTGGGTCTCGACGATGTTCTCGATCTTTTCCAGGAGCAGCAGGGTGGCTGCCGCCTTGGCGTCGCCGCCGCTGCTTTCCACCAGGGCGCGGTAACCTTCGGCCTTGCCCTCCAGGATCTGCTTGATACCCTTTGCCTCCGCCTCATAGCGCATGAGGGTGGCATCGGCCTTACCCTTGGCCTCGCGGCGGATACGCTCGGCTTCGGCCTCGGCTGCGATTTCGACCTTTGTCTTTTCCACTTCCTGGCGGGCCACTTCCTCGGCCCTCAGACGTTCGGCTTCGGCCTTGTACTGGGCCTTCTGGATTTCGGCCTCGGCTTCGCGTTTGGCTACTTCACCCTGACGCTTGGCTTCAGCCTGTTTGACTGCAAGCAGAGCTTCGGCTTCGGCAATGGATGCCTTGGATTTGTTTTCCCCGGATACGGCCTGGGCTTCCTGTTCCTGCACGTAGATACGCTGATCCGCCTCGGCGTGCTTTTTACCCTTGGCTGCTTCGGCCAAGTTCTCGGCCACCTTGATGGACATTTCCCGGTTGGCTTCGGCCTCACCGATGGATGCGGAGGATTCCTGCTGTTGCACGAAGATACGCTTGTCCGCTTCGGCCTGCTTCTGGCCTTTTTCGGACTGGGCCAGGTGTTCGGCCACGCGGATCTGCTTTTCCTTGGTGGCTTCGGCTTCACCGATGGCCCCCACCTTCTCCTGCTCGGCCACGTCGACCTTGGCCTGGTTGATGGCCTCGGCCGCTGCTTTTTTCCCGATGCTGTCGATGTATCCGGATTCGTCGGTGATATCAGTGATGTTAACGTTGATCAGGTACAGGCCGATTTTGTTCAATTCCGGCGACACGTTGTGGCGGACGGATTCCAGGAAGCTTTCGCGGTCCTGGTTGATCTGTTCGATGGTCAGGGAGGCGACGGTGAGGCGAAGCTGACCGAAGATGATTTCCTTGGCCATTTCCTCGATTTCCGCCTGACCCAGGTTCAGAAGTCTTTCCGCGGCGTTGTTCATGATGGCCGGGTCGGTGCTGATGCCCACGGTGAACGTGCTGGGCACGTTGATGCGGATGTTTTGTAGCGACAGGGCCTTTTGCAGCGGGATGCTGATGGTCATGGGGGTCAGGCTCTGGTAGGCGAAGTCCTGGATCAGCGGCCAGATGATGGTGCCGCCGCCGTGGATGCAGCGCGCGGACTGCCCTTTGCCCACCTTACCGTAGACGACCAGGATCATGTCCGAAGGGCAGCGCTTGTAGCGGGTGGCAAGGAACCCCAGAGTGGCGATCACCAGAATGATGAACGCGACGATGGGCACGGCCCAGACTCCGATGGAGCTCAACTCATAATACATGCAATCCTCTCAGTTATTGAATTGGTTTTACTATCAGGATGTTGCCACTAATCCGAACAACCTGGATCCGTGTTCCTGTTTTGATCTCTTCATTGGTTTCCGAGGCCGCACTGAATTCGCGCAGCCGGTTGTCCACCTGAACGGTCACCTGTCCGGTATCGTTTGGCGGGATGGTCAGGTAGACCTGCCCCTCACAGCCGAGCGTGGTTGATATCTCAAGGGTCCCGCTGCTCTGAAGCCCGGCGATCAGCTTGAATATCTTGGCGATGACCCAGAAGCTGACAAAGCCAGCGACGGTTCCGCCAATAAGCGAATAGGCTGCTCCGACCTGGCTTTGCCGGTACAGGGCGTACCCCACAAGGCCGAACATCATGAGGAAGGATGTCAGTCCATGCAGGGAGATGAACCTGAGGCTGGCGTCCGGGTCGAAGCCGTCACCGCCGTCTCCGGATTCAAAATCGGCGTCCAACATGTCGTCGCCGGCAAAGTCCACCCCCATGAACAGCATCAGGAACCTGATGAGGATGGGGATTCCGCCCACCAGGGCGCAGATGAGGAAAAAGATATCAAGGCCGTTCAGCCCTGCAATCCAGTCACCCATAATTCCTCCTTGGCTTGGGGAGTATGAATAAGTCATATATATACGCATTGCAATAAAGAATGCTGCGTAGGTGCGGTGAATTACAAAAGAAAACCGGGCCCGACAAAATGGGCCCGGCCGTTGTCTGCAATGCGTACAAGCCCTATTGAAGGGCGTACTGGAAAATGGCCACGACGTCTTCCTTGCTCATTTTCACAGGGGTGATCTCGAAGAGCCTGCCCATGGTGTCGAAGGCGCAGTCTGTCAGGGCGGGAATATCTTCGGCGGTCATGCCGAAATCCGAAAGCTTCATTTCGCCGAGCCCGATGGAGCGGATGAACTCTTCCAGGATGGGGACAAAGGCCTCAATCGATTGTTCCTCAGGCAGTTCGAAGCCGATGGAGTCGGCCATGGCCATGCTCAGGTCGCCGAGTTTTTCCACGTTTTGTTCGGCCAGGAAGCTGAAGTATGCCTTGGAGAGCATGACCAGTCCCGCGCCATGCGGCAGCTCGGAATAAAACGCGGACAGTGCGTGCTCCATGGAGTGCTGGGAAATGGCCACGGCCTGCGAGAGGCAGAGCCCAGCCGCAGTGCTGGCCCAGGCCAGGGCGATGCGGGATTCCTCGTCATTCCCTTCTTCGACGGCGCGGGGGAGGTAGTGGCAGATGAGGTGAATGGCCTCGAGTGCCAGCAGGTCTGCGCTGGGGGAACGCACGGTGGAAAGGTAGGACTCCACGGCATGGAAAAATGCATCCATGGCGGTCGTGGCCGTCAGGAATGGGGGCATGGAACGCATGAGGTCGGGGTCCACCATGGCCAGAGCCGGGTACATGGACTCATGCCGGATCCCTATTTTTTCCCTGGAACCGGTCTTGGTGATCACCGCCCCCGGGGTTACTTCCGTGCCGGTGCCCGCAGTCGTGGGGATGGCGATGAGGGGCAGGGCGTTGTTCTCCGGCGTCTTGTTCTTGCCGGAGCCCGTCGCAACGTAGTCCCAGAGTTCTCCCTCGTTGGCGGCCAGCAGGGCGATCGCCTTGGCCGCGTCGATGGTGGAGCCGCCGCCCAGGCCGACGATCATGTCCACCTTCTTTTCTCGGCAGATGCGGGCCGCCTCTTCCACGGAATCGGATTCCGGGTTGGGGCGCACTCTGTCGAAGACGATGGAGCGGACGCCATGCTCGGAAAGAAAGCCCTGAACGCGGGGCAGGTAGCCGAGCTTCAGCATGATGCCGGATTCGCCGATGACGACCATGGCGTTTTTGCCTTTGGGCAGGAACGGGGTCTTGCCCAGTTCCTCGATCTTTCCCGGTCCGAACAGGATGCGGGTGGGCATATAGTAATCAAAATGAAGCATGTAATCTCCTTGTGGTCATTGGAGTTCTACTTCTTATACGATTCCAGCAAGTTTTCAAGCTGGGAAGCCGTGAACACGTCGCGGAGCACCACAGGCTTGTGCGCGTCCTCTCCAGCGCTGAACAAGGCCGCAACGGGAATGCTTTTGCTGCCCAGGGCGTGGAGCAGCCGTTCTCCTTCCGGGTTGTCCTCGGTCAGGTCCACCCGGATAAAGGCGACGTCGTATTTATGCTTCCATTCGGCGAGATTGTCCGGAGTCAGTACGGTTCGTTCGATAACCTTGCAGGTGGGGCACCAGTCGGCCGTGAAATCGATAAGCATGGTGGTTTTACCCAATTGTTCGGCCAGTTCATGGGCCTGGAATTTTTGCCAGTGAACCTCGTTGTCTTTGGGGGTGAGCGCCCAGCAGAGCGCGATGACGAAGAGGAACAGGCCTGCAAGCCGCAGCCCCCAGCGCTTCATGCCCGGAAGTGCCGGCCCGGCCTTGCCCCAGAGCCAGGCAGCGGGAACCGTGAGCCACAGGAGCAGAAGCATGGGAATCAACCTGGAGTCGGGCAGGATGTTGATGAGATAGATGCAGGTGCCCGCAAGGAAGAAGGCCACGACTTTTTCCACGGCTTGCACCCAGGGCCCGGGCCTGGGCAGGAAACGCACCAAGCTGGGAAAAACGGTCAGGGTCAGATAGGGGAGGGCCATGCCCAGACCGATGCTCAGGAAGACGGACACGATGACTAGGGGAGGACGCGTCAAAGCCCAGCCTAGAACGCCGCCCAGGAACGGACCGCTGCACGGGGTGGCCAGCAGGGTGGCCAACAGCCCTGTGAAGTAGGCCTGCATCTTGGGGTTTCGTGTCTCCTGGTCGAATTTCAGATCAATGATGGGCAGGGAGTATAGGCCGAAGAGGCTCAGGCTCAGGGCAAAGACAACAGCAGTAAGCACCATGATCATCCAGGATTGCTGGAATATTTCTCCCCAGGCCTGGCCGGTGACGCCCAGCACCAGGGCCAGGATCACGAACCAGGTCATGATGCCCAGGGAAAAGAGAATGTTGTGGGTGCGAAATACTCGTTGGCGTTCATGCTCGTCTTCATGGGCGCAACCGGCCAGTACACTGCCCAGTTTCAGGCTGATCACCGGCAGCACGCAGGGCATGGCGTTGAGGATGAGCCCTGCCAGCAGCCCCAGCAGGATGGCCGTCAGCAGGCCGTCCACCTCTAGGGCGGGCTGGGCATAGGATGGGGTGAAGTCCCATTGGATGCCTTCTATTCTCGTTTGGTGGGGGGCGGACTGTTGTGTGGATGTGGCTGACGAGGCCTCGGAGTTGCTTTGCAGGTAGTCGGGCCACCATGGCTGGTCTTCGGCCCGGGAAAGCGGTTGCGGCGCTTCTGGGTTGCTTTTAAACGGCAATTCGATTCGGGCTGGCATGCATTGCGTGTCCGAGCAGAGCAGCATTTGCAGTTCGGCGAGCAGGGTGAACGAATCGTCGGTGTTTTCCGGGATGGGGATGTAGAATCGGACTTCGCCTTCGTAGATATTGACCATGGCCTGCGGGTTGAGGGTGTCGGAAGTGCTTATGGCTGTGGGGTACTGGACGGACAGGGGCAGGCCGTCTGTTGTTTGCACGCGAAGGATGGTGGGTTTCCCCAGGTCTCCCGGAGTGTGGGCATAAGTGTGCCAGCCGTCTTCGAATGTCACGGTTAGGACGGCCAGGAGATTGCCGGAATTTCCTTTTGCCGGGTCGAGGGTGTAGAGTTTCCATGCGGTTTTAAGGGGCAGTTCCTGTGCATGGAACTGGGCGCTGGCAAGCCCGGTCCAGGAGTGCAGAAACAGCAGCGCAACGAGTATGAAATAGACTGATTTTTTGGATAATTTTAAAAAAAGTGACATTTTTTATTTTTCCGGTTGACAGTGGAAGTGCAGAAGCGTAGAACCTCTTTCTCGCAGCGGGGGAAACGCCGCAGCAACGCGGGTCACTAGCTCAATTGGCAGAGCAGCGGACTCTTAATCCGGAGGTTCAAGGTTCGATTCCTTGGTGACCCACCACGAAAAAGATCCCGGCAACATAAGTTGCCGGGTTTTTTCTTTTCTTTTGTCAGGCGATACATTCGATACATTCCTTGCAGAACTTTTCAGGTACAGTGTTGTTCGCCCGGTATTGGCGAGACATACAGTGTATGTTCGCTGGTTTTCCGCGTCAACAGATGGAAGAGCTTACATGAAGCTTGAAAAGATGGGGTGCTCCGAAACCGGCGACTGTGCGTCGCGGTAGGCGGTGATGGCCGTATGGGTTTTTCGTTCCTGTGCGGGAGTCGCCTGCAGTGCGTCCTGCGGTTCTTCGGGAAAGGAGGAGTCTTTCTCCTGTTCTTCCTGCTTCTGGGTCATTTGCTCCATGCGGGCCTGCATTTCCATGGCTGCGGCCTGGCTGGCGACCTTCTGGTCCTGGGCGGAGGGATTGGCCGGCGCAAGGGCGGCGCGGCGCACTGTCTTGGCTTTTTCCTCGGTGGCTTCCGCGTCCCCGGCCACCGGAGTGGTGTCGATGCTCACGGAACCGCCCACGGCGTATTGCCGTCCGTCCGGGCCAGTCTGATAGGAGAAGGTGGCCCCGCCCCGGACATTGCCGGCTGCCGCGGCTATATGGGCCTGCTCGTGCGCGCGGACTTCCTGGTCGCGCTGCTGCAGTTCCGTCACTTCCTGCTGCTGCTTGAGCGTCAGGTCCTTGAATTCCTTGAGCTCGGATTCGGTTTCCGTGCTTTTGGAGGCCTTTTCGCTTTTGTTGGTTTTTAACTGACTGGCTGCGGTGCCGCGGCCGGAGGTCTGTTCTTCTTTTTTCTGGTGTTGGTCGGGCTGCTCGGAGCTTTTGGAGACGGGTATGATCTTTTGGCCGCAATGCAACTGCTGCAAGCTGTCGAAGAGCGAGCCTGCCAGTGATGCGGTGAAACTGTTGATGGAGTTGATCATAAATCTCTCCTTTTACGAACGTCTTATCGGATGTTGTTAGGAGAACTTTAGGGCGGTGGCAAAAAAAAAAGACACTTTTTTCAAAGTGTCTTTTTTGCGGTCGTCGGGGGAGGTTATTCTGGTTGCATGAGTTCGTCAGCCTTTTGCCGGAATCGTTGCGAGAGGTCCTTCAGGCAATCCGCCGCCGCGGCAAAGGCGGGGAGTTTGTTCTGGTTGCCGAGGCTGCGCCGGTAAGACCAGAGAGCGATGTAAAACACCTCGTCGTCCGGGCATGTCTTGCAATGTTTTTTGATGCTGTCGATGATTCTGGAACGGCTGCGTTCCCGCTCCCGGATGGCGTGTTTCAGCGTATTACCCGCGTCCGCCTTGTCCTCGCTGGATATGGAGTCTGAACTCAACGATTCCTGGAAACGGACATTGGCCCGTTCCACGGCGCGCACCGCCTGGATATACCGGGCAATGAGCTTGGAAAGGTCCTTATCTTCGGAGATGGCCGAAAAGATCAGGGCCGTTTGGTCGAGGGCTGCGGCGTTGAGCCGGAAAAGGTCGGACATGTCCTCCCGGTTCAGCTCCTGTTCCGTTCCATCGATTTTCCGCACCGTGTTGTCCGCCAGTTGCTGCACAAAGAGATCCGCATACAGGGCATAGATGGCTTTGACCGAGGTCGGCGTGAAAACATAGTCGATGATGCGGGTCCGGTTGGCCTTCAGGTCGTCGGCCTGGACTTCGATACCGTCGAAATTGCGGCTGTAGTACATGTTCAGGCTGCGGAACGATGCCCGGGTGGCGGGTTGGCTGCCGCCCCGGCTTGGCTCGAAGCGCTGAACCACGAAGTTGGTCAGGCTGTCCAGGAACCCAAAGGTTATGAAGTCGTTTTCCTCGACCACTTTCGGGGCGGTCGGTTCCGTGGCGTTGGGCGTTTCCGCAGGAGATTCCTTGACAACTTCCGTGGCGTTTTTGGCGTCCATGTCGGCCGGGGAGTAGTCGGGCTTGGCCTCCTGGCCCGAGATAACCCAATCGGGGGCAGCCTTGGAAGGCGGGCTGACGGTGGCCCTGTGTTCCGGGGAGGGGGTGGTCCTGTCCTTGATAATGAGAAGTCTGACGGCAGCGGAAATGGCCACCAGGGCGACCAGGGCGCATAGCCCGGCGATAATTTGTTTCTGTCTGGTCATTGTTGCTCCGGCGTTTCAGGAAGTCGCCAACTGTAGTCGTTTTCTTCGGTTGCGTGTTTGCATATTTCGGACGGGTCTTTCATGCTTGCCCAGTACGAAGTGGCTTTGATGGCCTGGGTGATCAACCGTTTTGTCTTGGAGTAAAATTCGAGAAGCTCCACCATGTGTTCAATTTCTATGCGTCCGTTCGCCCCTGCGTCAAGGATGGAATCCTTGAGTTTCTTGTAGAGGACCGAAAGCTTTTCGCGCATGAATTGCAGGCTTTCGAATTCCGGACTGCAGGGCGTATGGGCGATGTTCAGCAGGTCCTTGATGTACATCTTGAATTCATAGACCTGATCGTCCACATCCCCTGGAAGAATATGGTTCAACGTTACGTGGTCTCGGGAAACCGTGTGTATGACTTCGATCATGTTGCTGTAGTACTGCAGTACCCGGAGGGTCTTGGGCAAGTTTTCGGCCACTTCGTTCGGCAGGTCTTCCTTGTGCAGTGCGGTGCAGAATTTCCTTATCTCGCCGATGAGCCCCCGAATTGCCGTTAGGTCCCTGAGCAGTTCCGAATAGCGGTAGTTGGTTGCGAGAACCTTCTGCGCCATGAGCCGGCAATGCTCACCGGTGCGGCCGAGTTCGAGAAACAGCGCGTCCAGTGCCAGGCTGGGGGTTTTAAGTATGTTGTTGTCCAAGTAACGGGGCTTTGCCACCTCGGGAACATCGGTTCCGATCTTCTTGTCCAGAAACCGGACAAGTTCACTGGTGAAGGGAGTGAAAAGAAGAACGCCGAACAGGTTGAAAACGGTATGGAAGACGGCGAGCGTAATGGCCGGGGAAGGCAGGGCGCTGAAAAAATGTTCCATGCCGAGGATCCCGCCCACAAGCAGCGGAAGCATTGCCAGGGCAACAACCCCTGTGCCTATGTTGAAGAGGATGTGCGCCGCCGCCACTTTTTTTGCGTTGTCCGTGGCTCCGATGACGGACAGGGCCGCGGTCGAAGTCGTGCCGATGTTGGTGCCAATGACTGCGGCCGCCGCGCAATCGATGCCTATGATGTCCGAAGCCGCCGCCGTGAGGACTATGGCCATGGCTGCACTGGAACTCTGCATGAGGAATGTCAGCAGGAATCCGGCACCCAGAAAAATGATGGAGCAGGTTATTCCGTCCGTGGCCATTCCTCCGAAATTGATGAAGGGCTCGACGTTTTGAAAGGAATTTTTGAGTATTTCGATGCCCAGGAAGAACAGGCCGAATCCGGTCAAGGCGTCTCCGACAGGCGTGCGGCGGCTGTTGCCGCCCGTGAGTCGGAGGAGAGCTCCGATTCCGATAAGCGGCAGGGCCAATGCCTTGATCTCGACATTGAACCCGATGGCCGCCACGAGCCAGCCGGTGATGGTGGTGCCAATGTTGCTTCCGAAAATGACGCCAATGGATTGCTGCAGGTTGATGAGCCCCGCGTTGACGAAACCTATAGCGGCCACGGTGACCGCGCTTGAGGACTGCACCAGGGCGGTAATGGCAAACCCAGATACAATGCCGCGCGCGGGTGTTTTCGTCCAGGTGCTGAGAATATGGCGCAGGGCCGCACCGGCCGCCTTTCGGAGACCGTTGGTCATGAGCCTCATGCCGAGCAGAAAGAGTCCCAGGCCTCCCATGAGGCCCGCCAGGATGGAAAAGGTCATATGGTAAATATCCTTCCCTAGTTGTGATTGTTGAGGGTTACCTGAATGACCCGTAAAATCAAGCCCTCCTGTGCGACACTTGTTTATAAAGTGATTGTGGGCAGGAAGGTCGTCTATGTTTGTTGCTGTGCGGCCTAGGGGAGAGGGTAAATAAAAAGGCCTTCAGGTTAATTCCTGAAAGCCTTTGCTTTTTCTGGCTCCCCAGCACGGACTTGAACCGCGAACCTAGTGATTAACAGTCACCCGCTCTGCCGATTGAGCTACTGGGGAACATGGATACGCTTGTGGCGCGAGAGGAGTGTTTAGGCAAATTCAAATCCCTCGTCAAGAAGAAAATTGAATTTGATTACCACCTGTTGAGTTCATGCTCCTTGGCGCGGTCGAAATCTATATCGATGCCGTGCATGGTGGGCTGGTCGCTTTTGAAAAAAACACGATAAAGTATGACGAGGGCGCTGGCGGCCAGGGTGATCGATATTCCTGTTGTCATGGTATATTCCTTGGGTGGAGAAGAAAAAGGCCTTCAGGTTAATTCCTGAAAGCCTTTGCTTTTTCTGGCTCCCCAGCACGGACTTGAACCGCGAACCTAGTGATTAACAGTCACCCGCTCTGCCGATTGAGCTACTGGGGAACATGGTTGCGCTTGCGGCGCGAGAGGAGTATTTAGGCAAATCCATTTTGCCCGTCAAGCAAAAAAATGGTTTTCGCGGCGGACAATTCGACTGTTGATGAGGCGGTAATGTTCTGTATTTCTTGACTGCGGCGCAGATATGGCTTACGGAATCAACGTCTCTTGCATTTTTCTAGACTTTTCGTGTTCAAGGAAACAAAGTTTTGTCAAATACTCAGAATAATAAGAAAAAGAAGATCAAGCTGGCCACCAAGTCCGAGCATGTCCAAAAGTTCATGCCTATGATGGAGGCCCTGCAGGCCAAGGACGAACTCAACCAGGTCATCAAGACCAGGGTGGAGAAAGCCTGTGTATTGCTTGATGAAAGCGTTCCCCTCTATCCGAATGACTTCCACCAGGATTCCCATGTGGGTGACATCTTTGCCGCCTATGACCCGATGGACGCCGAAGCCCTTGAGGGAATCGAAGAGAAATTTTCCATTGCAGGCCGGGTTGTCGGCCTGCGGTCCTTTGGGAAGGCCACCTTCTTTCATGTTCAGGACCGTAGCGGAAAGATCCAAGTGTTCTGTTCCCGCGATGATCTGGGCGCCGAGGCCTATACTCTGTTTAAAAAGACAGACATCGGGGACATCGTCGGAGTTGTGGGGAGCCTGTTCCGCACCAAGACCGGCGAATTGACCATGAAGACCGAGGGCTTCAAGCTCATCACCAAGTCATTGCGGCCTCTTCCGGAAAAATACCACGGTCTCAAAGACGTGGAGATCCGGTATCGTCAACGTTATGTTGACCTGATCGTGACGCCCCGAACCAAGGAAATCTTCATGGCTAGGACGGCCATTGTCCGCGAGCTGCGCAATTTCCTTGATGAGAAAGGGTTCATGGAAGTGGAAACTCCCATGATGCAACCCATACCCGGAGGGGCCACGGCCAAGCCTTTTGAGACCCATCATAATGCCCTGGACATGAAGCTCTACATGCGCATTGCGCCCGAGCTGTATCTGAAGCGGCTGCTGGTGGGCGGCTTTGAGCGTGTGTACGAGATCAACCGAAACTTCCGCAATGAAGGAATTTCCACCCAGCATAATCCCGAATTCACCATGCTGGAGTTTTACTGGGCTTACGCCAACTTCGAAAACCTCATGGATTTGACCGAGGAGATGTTCTCCAGGGTCGCAGAACGGGTGACCGGCAGCGCCAAGGTCGAGTACCAGGGCGAGGTCATCGATCTTTCCATAGGTGCCTGGACCCGCATGACCTTCCATGATTCCTTGGAAAAGATTGGTGGCATTTCTCCCGAGATCTACAATGACTATGAGAAATGTAAGGAGCTTGTGAAGAACTCGGGAGAAAAGGTGGTTGAAGGCGAAAAACTGGGCAAGCTCCAGGCCAAGCTGTTTGATATTCGCGTTGAGCCGAAGCTCATCCAGCCGCACTTCATTTATCATTACCCGACGGATATTTCGCCGCTTTCACGCCGGAATGAAGAGAATCCCGACATTACGGATCGTTTCGAGCTTTTCATGACCGGTCGTGAAATGGCCAACGCCTTTTCCGAATTGAATGATCCGGTTGACCAGCGTGGCCGTTTCGAAGACCAGGTTGCGGAAAAGGAAGCAGGAGACGAGGAAGCTCATTTCATGGACGAGGACTATGTCCGTGCACTTGAATACGGAATGCCTCCGGCTGCAGGACAGGGGGTTGGCATCGACCGTTTGGTCATGCTGCTGACGGACAGTGCCTCCATTCGTGAGGTTATCCTGTTCCCGCTGCTGCGTCCTGAGGCCTAGCGGCGTTTTATAAGTTGATAAACCGCTTATAGTGCGGAGTAATATGCAGTTTGAAACGTTTGTGGCTCTCAGGTATCTGTTCGCCCTTCGCAAGCAGTCTTTCATTTCTTTGATTTCGCTGTTTGCCGTCTGTGGGGTGGCCATCGGTGTCGGGGCGCTGATCGTGGTCCTGGGCGTCATGAATGGGTTCACCACGGATCTGCGGGACAAGATTCTGGGGGTCAATGCCCATATCCTGGTTTCATCGCTTCGCGGCGGAGTAAAGAATTATAATGAATTGGTCGAAAAAGCTGAAAAAGTGCCAGGAGTTGAGGGAGTTTCTCCCTTTTTGTATTCCGAGGTAATGCTTTCGACCCGGCTCGGTGTCAAAGGGGTGGTGCTGCGAGGCATTGATCCCGGAACCGCCGGCAATGTGCTCAGCCTCAAGGATGACATCGTGGCTGGAAGTCTGGACAACCTGGAGATGGCGGATGCCCCCCGGGCATAGTCATTGGGTATCAGATGGCAAAACGCCTGGGGCTGACCGTCGGTGAGCATGTGAATCTGCTTTCCCCTTCGGGGCGAAAGTCGGCTGCAGGGTATAAGCCCAAAGTGAGCGTGTTCCAGGTGGCCGCGATTTTCCGTACCGGCATGTTTGAGTACGATTCCACCCTCGGGTACGTGGGGCTTGCCGATGGACGTAAGCTTCTTGGATACGGTAATGATTTCGTGTCCGGCATTGAGATTCGCATTGATGATCCGTTTCGTGCGGATGAGGTCTCTCGTCAGCTGAAGCAGGAGATAGGGACGTTCGGGCTGGTCATTCGTGACTGGAAAGAGATGAATGCCAACCTGTTTGCCGCTCTCAAGCTGGAAAAGACGGCCATGTTCATCATTCTGTCCATGATTGTCCTGGTGGGGTCCTTCAGCATCGTCAATACGCTGGTGATGCTGGTGATGCAGAAGACAAAGGATATTGCCGTGCTGATGTCGCTTGGAACCGAGGAGCGCAGTATCAGAAAAATATTCATGATTCAGGGGACGCTTATCGGCGTTGTCGGAACGACTTTGGGGTTCGCCCTGGGCGTCCCGGTCAGTTTGCTGCTCAAGAAGTACCAGTTCATCAAGCTGCCTCAGAATGTTTATCCCACGGACTACCTGCCGGTTTTGCTCGATCCCTTTGATTTGAGCATGATCGGGGTCGCCGCGTTGCTGCTTTGTTTTTTTGCTACGATCTATCCCGCGCGAAGGGCTGCTTCGTTGAACCCGAGCGAGGCCTTGCGTTATGAATAGCGAGGCCGTATACAGGCTTGCCTCCGTCGGGAAGGAATTTTTCGGTCCTACGGAAATGGTGAACGTCTTGAGCAAAGTGGACCTGGTCGTTGGCGGTGGAGAATCCATTGCCATTCATGGGGCTTCCGGTTCAGGCAAGACCACTTTGCTCCATATCATGGGCTCCCTTGATACGGTGTCCTCGGGGAGCATCTTGTTTGACGGCCAGGAAATGGCGACCATGAACGGACGTCAGCGCGCAAGGCTTCGTAACAACAGGATGGGGTTCGTTTTTCAGTTTCACCACTTGTTGTCCGAGTTCACGACTCTTGAAAACGTGGCCATGCCGGGGCTCGTGAACGGTCTGAAGAAGAATAAGGCCTTCGCGTTGGCGGAGGAGGCTTTGGCTCGTGTGGGGTTATCCCACAGGATCAGTCACAGGGTGACAACCCTTTCGGGCGGTGAGCGGCAACGGGCCGCCATAGCCCGCGCCATACTTTTGAAGCCGAGAGTTGTACTTGCAGATGAGCCGACGGGAAGCCTGGATGAACATACCGGGCAGATGGTTGGTGAATTGCTTGTTGCTTTGAATAAAGATCTGGGAACTACGTTGGTTGTCGTGACCCACAATGCCGAATTGGCCGGCATGATGCAGAAACGATATGAATTGCGTTCAGGAGAACTGTATGCTGCGCACTAGTGTTCGCTCCTTGGGAGTGGCTTTTATTTCGATATTCCTTATTGCCACTCTTGCCGCCAATGCGTTTTCCGCTGCTGTGGATCAGGATGTCAAGGTCGCTGTTTTGCCTTTTGAAATTTATGCGGGCGATGACTTGGCTTATCTCAAGGATAGTTTGCCCGAGTTGTTGTCCGATAAATTGAAAGAGGCCGGTTTTGACGTTGTTTCTCAAAGCGACGTTGTTAAGGTCCTTCAGGAAAAGGGGTTCACGAGCATAACCAATGACAATGCGCGTGAAGCCGCATTGCTGCTTGCTTCAGGCTTTTCGATTTACGGCACATTCAATCAGATTGGTGAAAACCTCACCATTGACGCCCGGATTGTTGACGCTTTTGAAAAGGGGAAACCCAAGAGGGTCACCGTATCCAAAGAAGGGTTGATCAATCTCTTGCCTGCAGTGGATGAACTGGTTCAGATGATGCGTACCGGCTTGCTGCGCCAGGATGTCATTGCCGAGATAGATGTGCGCGGAGCCAAGGTCTTGGACAAGGAAGTTGTTCTGATGCGTCTGCCTTTGGCCAAAGGCGATCTTATGACGGCCAAATCCATCAACGAAGCTTTGAAGAGTATTTATCATCTCGGATATTTTGACGACGTAAAAGTTCTTGTTGACGACGTCGCCGGTGGGAAAAAGCTTACCTTTGAGGTTGTGGAAAAACCGAGAATTGAGGCCATCAGCGTTTTGGGGTCCGATGCCATCGACAGCGAAGATATCATTGAAGCTATTTCCACCAAGAAGGGGGGAGTCATCAACCCGAAGGTGCTGGCCGATGATATCAAGCTTGTGCGCGAGATGTATCGTAAAGAAGGCTACTACAAGGCCAAGGTTTCCCATGAGATTGAAACTGGCGATTCCAACCAGGCTCGTCTGAATTTTATTATCGAGGAAGGCGAAAAGCTTTATATCGAGGAAGTGATTATTGATGGTGCCAAACAGTTGGACCCCGATGACATTAAGGATGAGTTGGCCCTGCAAGAGCGCGGTTTTCTGAGTTTTATTGATGGTTCTGGTGTGCTCAAGGAGGAGTATCTCGAGCGTGATGCCGCAGCCATTATGGCCTATTACCACAACCATGGCTTTATTGACGCCAAGGTCGGGCGTGCCGAGGTTGAGGTCAAGGATGATGGGATTACGGTAATTTTCCGTTGCTACGAAGGAGAACGCTACAAGATGGGGAAGGTCGAGTTTAAAGGCGACCTGCTTGATGAACCGGAAAAGCTTGCCGTAATAACCCAATCTGATGAATTGGCCAAAGAAGACGATTATTTCAATAGGTCTGTCGCCCAGGAAGACGTAAAGCGACTTACCTCGCATTATAACGACTATGGGTATGCCTATACGGATGTGGCCATGAAGCTTAATGACGATCCGGAAAAATTGGTCGTTGATGTCGTTTACAACATTACCAAGCACCAGAAGGTACATATTCGTAGGGTCTTGGTTGAAGGGAATGTGACGACTCGGGATAATGTTATTTTGCGTAAGATGGCGCTTGCAGATGGAGATACGTTCAGTGGAAACAAGATGAACGTATCTAACAGAAAGCTTGAAAATCTCGGTTTCTTTGACAAAGTGAACGTCTCTCCTGTTCAGACCGGTAACCCGGATGAAATGGACCTTTTGGTTCAGGTCAAGGAAAAACCCACAGGACAATTTGGTGGGGGCATTGGTTATTCCACGTTTGATGGACCATATATCGGTGCCAATATTACTGAACGAAATTTATTCGGACGTGGTTATAATTCCAGCCTGTCCGCTCTTTTTGGGGCTCAAACCAGTAAGTTTGAATTGGATTTTTTGAACCCCATGGTTAATGATTCGAATCTGGGACTTGGAGTCAATGTGTATCATAAGATACAGGAGTTTGATCACTTCAACCAAGACTCCACGGGCGGATCGGTTTCACTTTATTATCCTTTGGGTGATCATACCAGATTGTCTGCAAGTTATAATTTGGTGAACTACCACATCTATGACACCGACAACGAAACTGATTCCGATGTTAGAGAAGATGAAGGCTACAACCTCAACAGTAGTTTAGGGATGACTTTAACCCGAGACGTGCGTGATCGATACCGGAATCCCACTTCAGGTTATAAATGGGTTGGCGGTATCTCATATGGTGGCGGGATTTTGGGTGGAACTGATGACTATGTCAGATATATTACCTCCACTGATTACTATCACAAGCTTTTTGGGGAAACCGTGTTTCATGCAAAAGGGTATCTTGGATTTGTGCATGAAAATATTGGTGGTGGGGATATTCCTTCGGGGCAGCGATTCAAGCTTGGTGGCATAGGAACAGTGCGTGGGTATTCCAAAAATAAAATTCGCGCACAGGACAGTGATAACGCCGATGCGGATAATGCCACCGATGCTATTGGTGGGGATAAGGCTTTTTACTCCAATCTGGAGCTTATTATTCCGGTGAGCGAAGAATGGGGGGTCCAGTTCGTGCCATTTTTTGACATGGGGAACGTTTGGAAAGAAGGAGAGTTCTGGTTTGAAGGCGTGGAGCGTTTTGGCGACAGCGCCCCTTCTCTGGGCCTGTATAAAAGCGCGGGTGCGGAACTTCGTTGGAATTCTCCCATCGGTCCTTTGAGTGTCAGCTACGGCTATGGTTTTGAGGATTTGTACGACAGCAAACATCAGGTTATTGATTTTACGGTAGGTAAACAATTCTAGGAGACAATGATGAAAAAAATTATAATTAGTGCAGTTCTTGCTTGTGTGCTTTTTGCCACCCCGGCCTTGGCCGCTCAAAAGTTTGGTTTTGTCAATCTTCCTGAAGTGCTGGTAAAGGCAGAACCTGCCAAACAGGTTTCCGAGAAACGGGCCGCTTTGAAAAAGAAGTTGCAGAATAAACTTTTAGCGGAGCGGAAAGCCATTCAGGAAATGCAGATTCAGCGTGAAAAGCAGAAGAAGATGCTGAAGCCCGAAGCTCTTGAAGAGATGGATCGTAAAATTCGTGAAAGAATGTTCCGTTTCAATGAAGATCAGAAAAAGGCTGAAGCCGAGCTGAAGGAAGAACAGAACAAGATGTCCGAGCCTGTGCTGACTCTTCTCGGAAAGGTTATTGATGAATATGGCAAAAAGAATGGCTACACCGCTATTTTTAACAAATTGCAGATGCCTTTTGTCGCCGATTCTGCGGATGTGACGCCCGAGATCATCAAGGAACTGAATAACGCCTGGAAAAACAAGAAGTAATTATGTCCCAGATGCTAAGCTCGATTGCGAAGCAGTTGGGCCTTGAATACACTGGCAATGATATTGAAATCACCGGGGTGAACACGCTTGAAAAGGCGTGCCCCGGTGAACTCTCTTTTTTGGTCAACCCAAAGTATTCCGATCTGCTTGCAACCACCCAGGCCAGCTGCATCATCACTGACTCAACCCATGCAGCTAGTGTTGAATGTGCACTGGTAAGCAGTAATGTCTACATGGATCTTGCTCGTGTGGTGAAGCTTTTTGAAACACCGCAGGGATGCCTTACCAAGTCGAGCAGTTTGGCTTATGTTCACGAGACGGCACGTCTTGCAGAGAGTGCCGTTATTTATCCGTTTGCCTTTATCGGGCCCGAAGCGTCCATCGGTGAGGGGAGTGTTGTCTTTCCAGGATGTTACGTTGGCGAGGGTTCCGTAATTGGAGACGATTGCATCCTTTATCCCAATGTCGTGATCATGGGCGGCGTTCGCATTGACGACAACGTGATTGTGCAGCCAGGAGCGGTTATAGGTGCGGACGGATACGGTTACGCACAGACTCCGTTCGGACACATGAAGATCCCCCAGATCGGTACTGTCAGCATTGAAACCAATGTCGAGATCGGAGCCAATACCGCTGTGGACCGGGCCGCCTTAGATGTGACCCGTGTTGGCCGAGGCACTAAAATCGATAATCTTGTCCAGATTGGCCATAACGTTCAGGTTGGTGAAAATTGCCTGCTCGTGGGTCAGGTCGGCATTGGCGGCAGCACTGAGATTGGTGACAATGTTATTCTGGGCGGTCAGGTTGGCGTGGCCGATAACGTGAAGATCGGCTCTAACACCATGGCCGGGGCTCAGTCCGGCATATCGGGTGTTGTTCCCGAAGGCAGCAAGATCGGCGGAAGCCCCAGCATGCCTTACAGTACCTTTTTGAAAGCCATGGGTGTTTGCGCACCTAAATTGCCCGATTTGTTCAAGCGAATGAAGAAAATAGAGAAGCAGCTTGCCAACCTGCAAGAAAGCATGGGGGATAAGAATGAGTGAACATGTTGACGTGATGGATATCAGGCGCATCCTCGATATGCTGCCGCACCGTTATCCCTTTCTTCTTGTCGACAGGGTGCTGGAATTTGAATCCGGTGTGCGCCTCAAAGCTTACAAGAACGTTACTTTCAACGAAGGTTTTTTTCAGGGCCATTTCCCAGGTCTGCCTGTCATGCCGGGTGTTCTGATTCTCGAAGCTCTGGCTCAGGCCGGTGGACTTTTTGTTATGCGCACCCTGGATGAGCCCTTGGGGGACAGGGTTTTTCTGTTCGCGGGGATGAACAAGGTCAAGTTCAGGAAGCCGGTCGTACCTGGCGATCAGCTGACTCTCAATGTCTATTACACAAAACACAAAATGAATATATGGCGCATGCGCGGTGTGGCCGAAGTGGACGGCCAGGTCGTCGCCGAGGGTGAGTTCACTGCGTCCGTTGCCAATAAAGGGGACATGTAGTGGCATCCAATATACATCCCACTGCGATTATTGATCCGAAGGCGGAACTGGGAACCGATGTGGTCATCGGTCCTTACTGCGTGGTTGAGGCAAATACCAGGATTGGCGACAAGACCATTCTGGAGCCCTTCTCGCTGATAAAAGAGTACACTGAGATGGGTGCCAACAACCACATCCATTCCCATGCCTGCATCGGTGGCGCACCGCAGCACATCGCCTACAAGGGCGAGGAAACCTGGTTGCGCATGGGCGACGGCAACAGCATCCGCGAAAGCGTGACCATTCACCGGGGGACCCAGCAGGGCCATTCCGAGACAGTGGTGGGTTCCAATTGCCTTTTCATGGCCTATGCGCACGTTGCCCATGATTGCATCATTGGCGACAATGTCATCATGGCCAACTCGGTGAACCTTGCCGGTCATGTGGAAGTTGGCAAACGCGTCATCATCAGCGGCATGTCCGCGGTGCAGCAGTTCGTCAAGATCGGCGATTTCGCTTTTCTTGGCGGCGCCAGCGGGTACAAGCAGGATGTTCCGCCTTACATGCTTGCCCACGGCGTCCGTGGAGCATTGTATGGACCGAATCTCATCGGCTTGCGTCGCAATGGATTTTCTTCCGAGGCCTGCAAGGCGCTCAAAAAAGCCTACAAGATCATATTCCGTTCCGGCTTGACCAAAAAGGATTCTCTTGCCCAGGTGGAAACCGAATTCGGTTCTTTCCCGGAAGTCATGAATCTTGTCTCCTTTATTCGCGAAAGCAAGAACGGAGTCACGCCCGCAGCCAACAAGAACGGGCACGATCTCGATTAGTATATGTCCCAGCTGCCAGCCACCATTGGACTTATTGCCGGCGGACGACAGTTTCCCGTGCTTGTGGCCCAGGGCGTCAAGGCCCATGGGCACAGGCTCGTGGTGGCCGGTTTTACCGGCCATTCCAATATGGCTGTGGCCGAATATGCGGATGTCTGGAAGGAACTCAAGCTGGGCAAGCTGAACAAACTGATCTCTTACTTCAGGGAAAACGGAGTGGAGCGGGTCATCATGGCCGGCACCATCAACAAGCCCAAGGTAATGGATGTTCGGCATCTGGACATGCGCGCCATGAAGTTGGTTTTCAAGCGCAAGGACAAGGGCGATTCAACCCTTCTCAGCGCATTGGCTGCGGAGTTCGAATCGGAAGGCATGACCGTGGCTCCTGCCCACGAGCTGGTCCCGGAACTGCTTTCCCCCAAAGGTGTGCTGACTTCCAGGAACCCCGATGATCGGGAGTTGGAGGACATACGTTTTGGCTGGAGGCTGGCTAAGGAATTGGGACGTATGGATATCGGTCAGTGCATTGTGGTGCGCGAAGGTATCGTGGCGGCCGTGGAGGCTCTGGAAGGGACCGACGAAACCATCAGGCGCGGCTGCCATTACGGCGGCAAGGGCGCGGTGGTGGTCAAGGTCTTCAAGCCGGGCCAGGAGGAACGTATAGACCTGCCCAGCATTGGCGTGGACACGGTCCGGGCCATGGCTGCGGAAAACGGATCCTGTCTCGCATATGAAGCCGGAAAAAGCCTGTTCTTTGACCAGGAGGAAGCTGTCAGAATCGCCGACAAGGCGGGTATCAGCATTATTGGCCTGGCGCAGGGTGATATCGAGTAGACTCGAATTTGATTGAAAATGAAAAGGGAGTTCCAAAAGGAACTCCCTTTTTTTATGCGAAGATGTCTTCGGGCAGATAGGGGTGTGTTCCCTCTATGACTTCGATCCCCGAAAGTTTCTTTACCTTTTGGATGATGACATCCTTGTGGGGACAGTGCGATGCAATACAGGGGGCGATGTGAATCTTGGTGGGGATTTCTCCCATGGGTGCGTTCCAGAGCTTCATTTGCGCAAGCCTGGGAACGATGCTGGCACCGGGACAGCCCCCGCACCCCAGCAATCCGATGAGTTCCGCTTCAGCATCCTGGTACGCGGAGAATGATCCCGCTTTTTTGTTAAAGCCTACAATGCAGCGGGAACATCCTATACAGACATCATCCATGGTGTTCTTGCAGCCGAGTATCAGGATCTTTTCCACGTCACTCCTCCATTTGTCTGAAGTACTGATTTATTTCATTCCATATTCCGTCAATGATGGGGCCGAATTTTTCCGGGTCGTATTCAACAACGGTCTGTCGATGGAGCTGGGCCTTGGTAAAGTCCAGGTCGTACTGGAACTTGCCGAGAAGAACTATGGAGTTCGCCGCGCAGTATTGCTCCAGTTCCTGCTCCAGAGCAGGGTTGATACCGCATTTGTTCAGGATGCACATGCAGGGCGTCTTGAAGTGCCCGGCCAGCTCATGGACCCGCTTGAGGTCGTGTATGGCCGATACAGTGGGTTCGGCCACCAGAATGCAGATGTCTATGTCCGCAAGGGAGGCGATGACTGGGCAGCCAATTCCGGGAGAACCGTCCACCAGGACGAACTTCGCCTTCTCTGCCTCGGCAATGGCCTTGGCCTCCCTTCGTACTGACGTGACCAGCTTGCCGGAATTCTCTTCGCCGATACCAAGTGCGGCATGGACCATGGTGCCGAAGCGGGTGTTGGATACGAATTGATAGCCGCACATCCGGTCCTGCATGGTGGCCGCCTCTGATGGGCAGACGAATTCACATGCCCCGCACCCCTCGCATTTTTCACGAATAACGGTGAACTCTGGGGAAATGGCATCGAATCGGCAATGTTCACGGCATTGGCCGCATTGAATGCATTTGTCCAGGTCGATAGTCGCGGTGAATCCGCTGTGAAATTTTTCCTTCAGGTTGATCTCGGGGCTCAGGATAAGATGCAGGTCCGCGGCATCTACGTCGCAGTCGGCAAGAACCTTGTGGGGACCGGCCCCCGCCAGCGCGGCCGTGATGGAGGTCTTGCCGGTACCTCCCTTTCCGCTGATGATAACGATCTGTTTCATGATTATCTCGTGCTTTTGGCCATGTTTTGAATATTTTGGGCAATTTGGGAAATGACTTTCTCATATCCGGGGACTTGCTCAATGAGCAGCTTCCCTTCGGAATAGGAAGAGGCGGCCTCCATGCTGTGGGGCAGTTCTCCGAGCAGGGCGATGTTTTCCTCTTTCAGGTAATCGTGAACCCTGTCGTCGCCCATTCCGGCCCTGTTGATGACAACGCCGAACGGAACTTCCATTTTTCGGAGCAGCTCCACTGCGATACGCAGGTCATGCAGTCCAAAGGGGGTGGGTTCGGTAACCAGAATTGCGGCATCGCTTCCTTCCAGGGCTTCCACCACCGGACAGGTGGCTCCCGGAGGACAGTCAATGAGCCGGACGTCCGGGGCGGGGTGCTCGGTCAGGGCGCGTTGCTTCACCTTCTTAATCAGAGGGGGGGCCATGGCTTCGCCGATGCGTAACAGCCCACTGTAGAGGGATATGGAATCTTTTTGTCCCACGCGTGAAATTCCCAGGGAACGGGTGGATTCCTCAATGGCGGATGCGGGACATGCAATGGTGCACAGTCCGCAACCATGGCACAGTTCAGGAAACTCCAGAACCGCGTCCACCATCCAGATCAGGGCATTGAATCGGCAGAGTTCGATGCACTTGCGGCATTCCTCTCCGAGACATTTGTCGTGGTCGATTCTGGGAACCGGTACGGTTTCCTTTTTTTCGTCCTTCCATTGCGGGGTCAGGAAAAAATGGGCGTTGGGCTCCTCCACATCGCAATCGATAAGGGAGACATCCATGCCGGTCCGGCTGAAATAAGCGGCAAGATTGGTGGCGACGGTAGTTTTTCCGGTCCCCCCCTTGCCGCTGGCGATGGCTATTTGCATGGTCTTGCTTCTGTGTTGTTGGGTAATGGTTGATTTTGCAGGCACAATCCGGCGAATCAATCACCGGTGCGAAAACGGTTTTGTCCGCAATGCCCTTTTCTTACATTTTGTTTATATTTTCAAGCACACCGTGTCTTTGTGGTTGCTTCTAAGCAATGCTTGTGCCAGCACTAAGTATAGCAAATTAAATGTGTTACGTATCTTTGCTTTTGCTGTCTTGACGTAATCTGCGTCGTCTGCGGCTGTGGCAGGCGAATTGTGCGCACCCAACACAACAGTTTATCATTGAAGGAAAAGAATATATGTCATTGTAAAGAGTTGCCTTGGATACCGAGCCAAAGCGAATCTGCTCTTGCATGTGTCTGACTTGAAAGACGGAAATGAGATGTTGAAAAAAATACTGATATCGATCTCGGCCATCCTGTTTGTGTGCATAGGCTCGGTTGCTGGCGCACTCTTGTGGGCGTCCTATTATGTGGATTCCCCGCAGTTCAGGAATGACCTGTTTGCCAGTCTTTCCAGAATTACAGGGCGTGAGGTCAGGCTTAACGGGGAACTCGATGTTGCCGTGTACCCCTGGTTTGGCCTGCGTGCCTATGACGTGACCGTCGCCAACGAGCCCGAGTTCGGTGATGAGCCTTACATCTCTTACCGCGAAGTGGCATTCGGGGTGGAAGTGCTTCCCTTGTTGGCTCGGGAACTGGTGGTCAGCGAGATTCTCATCGACGGCATGGAGATCCGGCTGATCCGCAATGCCGACTCCGAGGTGAACTGGGATTATTATCAGGGCGTTTCCGCTGCTTCCGAAACACCATTTTTTTCATATTTTAAAAGCATATTCATTGCAGGCGTGAATGTTCATGACGCCGTTTTGAGCTTCGATGACGGCGAGTTGGATGAAAACATCCGTCTTCATGGCCTTTCGGCCCGAATTGGCGCCTTTATCCCGGGCGAGTCCGCCGGGTTTGACGTCGATGGCATTTTCGAACGGGTCAAAGGGGAGTTGTCGGTCGAGCTTCATGTCTCCGGAATCTTGAACACGGATTTGTTTTCGAGAAGCAGCATGTTCGATGAAACTTCCGTCGAATTGCTTATTCGGGGAGGAGGGCTTCCCGAGCAGGAAACGGCTCGACTGGTGGCTGATATTGACTACGACAAGACTGATGATGATTTTCGTTTCGAAAATGTCCACGCCCGCGTGTTTGATGTCGACGTCAGCGGCAGTGGGGCTGTGGAAGATGTCCTCAGTGACTGGAAACTGTCCGGGGAAGTGACGACCGAGGTCTTTTCGCCCATTTCCATCTTGAAACGACTGGATGTGAAAAGGCCGCTGGATAAGGTTCGTGGATTGACCAAGGCAAAATGCAAGGCCGTGGTCAGTGCAACGGCTTCTTCCATTGTGTTTCCCAAGGTCGTTATGCTGATGGACGACACGCAGCTTTCCGGCAATGCGACCGTGGAATTGCAGACTTCCCCGAGGGTGGCCTTTGATGTGTCTGCCACCCGTTTGGACCTGGATCGATATCTGCCGTTGTTTGAGACCGGAACGCCTTTTATTTGGGATGACTATTCCTTGCCGTTCTGGGGTGGGCTGCGTGCCTCGGGCAATGCGGTCGTCAACGAATTCCGGGTGCTGGGAACGGATTTCAACAACGTAAAGGCAACGCTTGTAGCTGAAAAGGGCGCACTGAAAGCCTCTGCTCGGGCCGGTCTCTATGGAGGGTTGCTGGGGGCGGACCTGGCAATGAACATCGACCGCAGAAAGGATGATCCCGCCCTCTGGACTTCACTCAAGGCCCAAATCAAATCCGCTAAATTTGAATCCATTCCCTATGCCAGCGGAGATTGGGGGAAGCTTGAAGGCCCCGTGGACATGGGGCTTTCCCTGCTGCTTAATCAGGATTCCTGCCAGGCCCAGGCGCGTTCTATCGAAGCATTGCGCAACATGCGCCTTGATCTGGATATCAATTCTCCGGGCGGTTCGTTGAAGCTGAAGAAAAGCGACGAGGCCTTTCAGTTCGATCGTTTAAGGATGCAGGTCAAGGCAACGCCCATGCCTTCGAACAAGGGCGACTACCTGTTCAATACCCAGGCCACTTTCCGTGCCGAGCAGAAGAGGTCTTCCCATTACGGAGTTTTGAGCTGGAGCGGACCGCTCGCGCTCAATAAAGATTTCAATATGGTCTCCTCCTCCGGGGGAGGGTGGAATCTTGAGAGTGCCGGATGGTTGCTGCCCGGCCTTGACGATGTCGTGACTGCCAAGGGGCAGGCCGGTTTCACCCCGAATATGCGTCGATTGACCATTAAGGATGCTGAGCTCAAGGCGTTGGGCGCAACCCTGACTACTTCATTTGCCTCCGAAAATCCTTTAGAGGACAGCCGCATTCTGGACGGTTCGTTCTCGCTGTACGGTTTTAACCCGGAAGCGGTGATCGCAAAGTACGGGGTGAACGTCTATGAGATGGAAGACGAGAGTGTTTTCGATTTTCTGACGGCTCATGCCGATTTCCGATATGCAAATTCCAGGCTTTTCCTGAGTCGTCTCAAGGCCCAGTTGGATGATACGTCCATCGAGGGGAAACTCGACACAACCATGACCAATCCTCCTGAATTCAATGTAGCCCTGAAGCTCGGAAGGGTGGACTTGGATCGCTACCTGACGCCGGATAAAAAGCCAGACCTCAAGAAACTTCGGGCGGGCATTGATGAAGACGCGCCCCCTGTCGCCATGCCGCTGGATTTTTTGCGCTGGCTGACCGTTCAAGGATCCCTTTGGGTGGAGGAATTCATCCTGCAGGATATCAAGGTGCAGAAATTGTCCGGGGCGGTCGATGCCCGGGCAGGGAAGATCAAGGCTGATAATCTTTCCGGAGATTTTTATGGAGGTTCTCTCAAAGGTTCCTTGAACGGTGTGGTGCATGCCAAGGAGCTTGAATCGTCCCTGAAGCTCTCCCTGCATGACTTCGAGGTCGGCCCTATGCTTCAGGATCTTGTGGAACGCGAATATGTTCAGGGCCGGACCAACATGGATATCGACATCAATGGCCGGGGGGCCTCTGACGACGATATAGTGGCCAATTTGAACGGCACCATCGATTTGAGCGTGGGTAAGGGGTCATATAAATTCATGAACTGGGACGCCAAGGTCGATCCCAGGAAAATCGCCCAGGGAGAACCCGATCCACGTACGCAACGCACCGCATTCAATAGCGTCACATCGAAGTGGGTCATTAAGGACGGCTATTTTGATATGAAACAGTTCCATTTGGACGGCCCGCTCATGACCGGGACAGGATATGGCGGTTTCAGTCCTGCCGAGGAAAGTATCGACTTGAATTTCAAGGCTGATTTCGTGGCTGTGCCCAGCGTGACCGTACGTATCGTGGGCCATATCCAGGACCCGGAGGTCAAGGTGCCCAAGGGCAAGATCGTGACGGACACCTTGCAGAACATAATAAATATTCCACAGAAATCATTGCGGTTTCTAAGAGATCTGTTTTTCTAGCCCTGCCGGAGAACGCAGCAGATCGAGGTGAATTACATGACGCCGACAAAAATAAAAAATAAATCGAAACATTTGCAGACAAGGTTTTCCCAGGAAATCTGGGTCAGGGATACACCGGAGACCCCTGTGCCCTTGCGGCTGGCCAAGGGAACCGCCCGGTGGGGATACCTTCTTTTCCATGGCTTTTTCAAGGACCAGTGCATTATCCGTGCAGCGGCGCTGACATTCACCACGATATTGTCCATCGTGCCTTTCCTGGCTGTCGCCTTTTCCATTTCCAAGGGCTTTGGCCTGCAGAATACCGAGTTCATCCGCACCATGGTCCTGCGCATGTCCACGGGCAATACCGAGGTGGCCGACAAGATCATACAATATATAGACCGGACCAACGTGCAGACCCTTGGCTGGATCGGTATCGCCATGCTGCTGTTTACAGTATTTTCACTTATCGGAACCATTGAAAAGGCATTCAACACCATCTGGAGCGTACAGCGGGGCAGAACCGCCTGGCGCAAGGTTACGGATTTCTTCCCGGTTATCTTCATTTGTCCCATATTTCTTCTGGTGGCCTCCAGCTTCAACGTAAGCCTGCAGAAACAGGAAATCATCCAGGGTCTGCTGAGCGTTTCGGCTATCGGCTATGTGGAGGCGCTGATCCTCAAGCTTGCGCCTTTGATGCTGATCATTATCGCCTTCAGTTTCATGTATGCCTTTATTCCCAACACCAGAGTCAAGATAACCAGCGCTCTCCTGGGAGGCCTGGTAGGAGGAGTCCTCTGGCAGCTGGCGCAGTGGGTGTACATCAACTGGCAGATAGGTGCGGCAAAGTACAATGCCATCTATGGCAGCTTTGCGCAGTTCCCGCTGTTGCTCATGTGGATTTACATTAGCTGGGTGGTTGTTCTTCTGGGAAGCGAGGCCGGTTATGCCTGGCAAAATATCAACTCATTCGTGAAGCAGCGCTTCTTTGGCGCGGCCAGTGCCTTGGAACGCCAGAAGATCGCGGTCATCATGATGTCGTTTTTGGCCAAGCGATTTCACAATGGTGAGCCTCTGCCGTCGGTTGAGGATATCTCCGACAGGCTTATGGTTCCCGCCCCGCTGGTTTCAGATCTGTTCGAAGTCATGCGCACGGCAGGACTGACCGTGCGAACGGACAGCGTGGGATGCGAGGTGTATGCACCGGCCCGGGCGTTGGACGCCATCCGGCTCGTGGATATCATCGGCGTGGTAAACAGTGAGGGGGGCGGCAAGACTGGCGGTATCTTCAAGTCCAGGTTCCAGTTCATCGACGGCCTGTTTGAGGGCATGCGACGTGACGTGGAGAAAAGCGACGCCAACTTGACCTTGCTGGAAAGTGCGCAGCGGCTTCACGATGACCCCGTGAATGCGGGGGAAGTGGGGGATGCCTGCGGCGAAGCCGCTCAGGGGAGTTGACCGGACTGCTTCGAGCGAAAGGCTCCTCCCAACAGGTAGTGGGCGGTCTTTACCAGTTCCATGACAATGTTCTGGGCGGACTGCTGATCCTGCCACCAGCACTTTTTGAAAGAGCCTTCTGGGGGCACCGAAACCAGGATATTCGCTTCAGGCATGATGTCCTGGAAAATCATTTTCGCACGCCGGGCATGGTAGGGAGAGGTGACCAGCAGCAGGGTTGCCTTTTTATTTTGCAGATGCCGTTTCAGCGCCTCTGCCTCTTCCACCGTACTGATGTGCCCGTTGCCGAATTCCTCAATGCTTGCCGCTGGCACGCCTTGAGATTCCAGCACTTTGTGCTCGAATTCATACGGGCCGTAACTGGGGGCCCCCAGTTTTATTTCTAATTTATCCAGGCGGCTTGGCGGATAAAGTTTTGCCCGGCTGAGCGTGACGGTGGGGGCGTAGCCTTTTTTGTACAGCTCCGCAGCCTTGAAAAGCCTATGGGGATCCCCGGCCAGGGGAACAATGTAATCGCCGTTTTGGGGCGGTTCGTTTACGTCCAGCCATTGTGCGGCCCAGAAGAGCAGCCCCGCCAGGGCGATCATGCCCAGAACCGTGGCCGCTCCCACTATTTGCAGAAAAAGCCGCAACGCCTTCATGTCTAGCCCTTGCTGTAGACGTCTTCGTATTGTTTCTTCAATTCCTGGAAAGTGCCTTCCTCGATGGACTTGCGTACCTGCTTCATGAGGTCCAGATAGAAATACAGGTTGTGGTACGTGTTCAGGCGGTAGGAAAGCAGTTCCTTGGCCATGTACAGATGCCTGAGGTAGGCGCGCGAAAAGTTGCGGCAGGTGTAGCAGTTGCAGTTGGGATCAAGCGGGCCGTCGTCTTCCTTGTAGGCCGCTTTCTTGATGTTGATCTTGCCTTGCGAGGTGAACAGGGTGCCGTTACGCGCATTGCGGGAAGGCAGCACGCAGTCGAACATGTCCACGCCCGCGGAAATTCCTTCCAGAAGGTCCAGGGGAGTGCCCACACCCATAAGGTAGCGGGGCTTGTCCTCGGGGAGCAGAGGGGCTGTGTGGTGGGTCAGTTCATGCATTTCCTCGGTGGATTCGCCTACGGACAGGCCGCCAATGGCAAAGCCGTCGAAATCAATGCTGCAGATCTGCTCGGCGCTGCGGTCCCGCAGGTCCTTGAAAAAACCGCCCTGGACAATGCCGAACATGAGTTGGTTGCCGGATCCCTTGGGATAGTGATTCCGGCAGCGTTGCGCCCAGCGGTAGGTCATTTCCAGGCTTTTTTCCGTATATCTTCTGTCCGCGCCGTAGCCCACGCATTCGTCCAGCACCATCATGATGTCGGAGCCGAGGTTCATCTGGATGTCGATGGCCTTTTCCGGGGAAAAGAAGTGCTTGGAGCCGTCGATGTAGGACCGGAACTCCACGCCTTCCTCAGTGAGTTTGCGGATGCCCTTGAGGCTGAAGACCTGGAAGCCGCCGCTGTCCGTGAGGATGGGGCGATTCCAGTTGGCGAATTTGTGCAGGCCGCCACGCCGCGCCACCAGTTCGTCGCCCGGGCGCAGATAGAGGTGGTAGGTGTTGCCGAGGATGATCTGGGCCTCCATCTCCTCCAGGTCCAGGGGGGTCAGGCTCTTGACCGTTCCCTGGGTGCCAACGGGCATGAAGATGGGTGTCTGTATTTCGCCGTGCGCGGTGACCAGGGTGCCACGCCGTGCGTTGCCGTCCGTGGTATGGACGGTGAATTTACCTAGGTTTTCCATTTATTCGACTCCGTGTTTCGGACATATATCATTAAGTTCGCAATCAGTGCATTTGGGCTTGCGTGCATTGCATACTTCGCGACCGTAGTAAACCAGGAAATGGTTCACATCGCCCCAGGTTTCCGTCGGATACAGCGGCATGAGGTCCTTTTCAATGCGCACTGGGTCTGTGTTTTTGGTCAGTCCCATGCGAAAGGTGAGGCGTTTGACGTGGGTGTCCACGGCAATGCCTTCATGGATGCCAAAGGCATTGGAGAGCACGATGTTGGCGGTTTTCCGCGCAACGCCGGGCAGGGTAACGAGATCCTTCATGGTCTGCGGCACGTTGCCGGCGTAGACATCCATGATCCTTTGCGCGGCCGCCTTGAGGTTCTTGGCCTTGTTGCGGAAAAAGCCCGTGGAACGAACCGCGTCTTCGAGCTCCTCAATCGAGGCGTTGGCGACATTGTGGATGGTGGGCCATGCCGAGAAAAAGGCCGGGGTGACCTTGTTGACCCGTTCGTCCGTACATTGTGCCGCCAGAACAGTGGCCACCAGCAGCTCCCAGGCGTTGGTCCAGTCCAGGGCCGGTTCGGGCGAGGGGTACCGTTTTTTCAGCCGTTCGTATATGGCAAGGGCTCGTTCCTGTTTTTTCATGAGTGCTCCGTTGTTTTGTGGAGCTTGAGTACCATTGCCGGGCAAGAGTCTCAAGGGATCGCGGAAAGCATTGCATCACAGGATTGTTCGGGTATTATCTGACCCGTTCAAAAAACATAGGAGTTTCATGTTATGCCGGAATCGTTGTTGTATATGACCTTTGGAGCCATGGAAGAGGCGCAGCGCATCGGCGAAGCGCTTGTTCGGGGGCGGCTGGCGGCCTGCGTGAACATTCTGCCCGGAATGCGGTCCCTGTACTGGTGGAAGGGGCGTGTGGAAACGGCCGACGAGGTTGTCATGATCGCCAAGACCAGGACGGAACTGACTGAATCCGTAATCGAATATGTCAGGACACGTCACAGCTATGAAGTCCCCAGTATCGTTTCCATGTCCATTGCCGGGGGAAATCCCGACTTTCTGGATTGGATACGAAAGGAAACCAGGGAGACAAATGATTCCGGGGACATGGTTTGACAACACCTTGCCCCTGCCATTACTCTCGCGTCCTCAATTGAAATCTCTGGAGGTTCATCTGTGAAAGTATACGTTACCGGGTCCCTTGCGTTCGACCGCATCATGACCTTCCCCGGCAAGTTTTCCGACCATATCCTGGCGGACAAGATTCATATTCTCAATGTCTGCTTCGTGGTCAACGGCCTGGACGAAAAGTTCGGCGGCACTGCGGGCAACATCGCCTATACCATGGCGCTTCTGGATGAGAAGCCCGTCATTCTCAGCCAGGTGGGCAAGGACTTCGCCGCCTACGACGAATGGCTGCAGAAGCACGAACTGCCCGTGGAAGGTATCCGCACCATCGACCATGAACACACTGCCGGGGCGTATATCACCACGGACATGTCCGACAACCAGATCACCGGGTTCAACCCCGGGGCCATGCGTCATTCCTGCGGATATGACATGGACCTCATGGACAAAAATAATTCCTTGGGCATCATTTCTCCGGGCAATGTGGAAGACATGGTGAATCATCCCAGGTTCTACCGGGAAAACGGCATCCGGTTCATCTTCGACCCGGGCCAGCAGATCACCACCCTGGGCGGGGAAAAGCTCAAGGAAAGCCTGGAGGGCGCCCATATCCTGATCACCAATGACTATGAACTGCAGATGGTCATGAACGATACGGGCTACTCCAAAGAAGAAATTCTTGATAGGGTGGACATGTGCGTCACCACTCTGGGCGACCAGGGCTGCGTGATCAGCACCAAGGACGGCGAAGTGGCGGTGCCTGCGGCCAAGGCCGCCGAGGTGATCGACCCCACAGGTGCGGGCGACGCCTTCAGGGCCGGGCTGCTCAAGGGTTTCTGCCTGGGCAGGGACATAGAAACCGCCTGCCGGATGGGTGCCGTGACCGCAGCGTACTCCGTGGAGAAAAAAGGAACACAGGAGCACAAATTCGACTGGAACGACTTCCTGAAACGCTATGAGGAGAACTACGGCCCCCTGAACTAGGGGCTTGGCTCTCCTCACGAGGAGAGCGACATGATCAATCTGACCAAGCAGGGTCTCGACAGTTATCTCAAGCGTGTATACGGCCCCACCGCGGAATTGTTGGCGGCCGGTGATATTGGAAATCTGGACGAGCAGGGAATGAAAAGCTTCGGCTACGGAAAACCCCTGCTCGTTCGTTTTTTGGTGGACGGGGTGGAGCAGGAGGCCGTTATCTCCACCATGAAGGGAGATAAGTACGGGCACCAGTTCTATTGGGATCGAGCCGCCATTCTCATGTTTCAGTTCGAGACATCGGACCGCATGGAAAAGCATGTGCTTCCCCTGGGGCTCGGGTATGTCTCCCGCACGGGCGAAATGATCCCGGTCGAGCAGCCTCTGGAATTCTTCATCGTCAACGAAAAGCTGCAGGGGCACGATTACTTCCTGGACCTGGAACGCATCCGTAAGGGGGATTTTCGGGACGGTGACGAGCAACTCTCCAGGGAATTTGCGCGCTGGCTGGCGCGAGTCCACTCCAAAAAGCTTGATGATTCCGATCTCTATTACCGCCGCATCCGGAACCTCATCGGTTCCAGCGAGTGCATTCTCGGTCTGATCGACGAGGCCTATCCTCATCCCTACGCTTTGTATCCGGACGATGGTTTTTCGGCTCTGGAAAAGCGACTTATCGACTGGCGCTGGAAGTTGCGGGGGTATGCCCACCGCCTTTCCGCAGTGCATGGCGATTTTCATCCCTGGAACGTTTTGGTCGATGAGGAAGGAGAATTCTCCGTCCTCGACCGCAGCAGAGGGGAGTGGGGAGAGCCGGGCGGCGACCTGTGCACCATGGCCGTCAACTACCTGCTCTGGAGCCTGCCCCGCCACGGTCGACTGGCAGGCCGCTTCGAGCAACTCTACAAGGCCTATTTCTCGGAATATCTCGAACGGACCGGCGACACGGAAGTGCTGCAGGTCATTGCGCCGTTTTTTGTTTTCCGCTGCCTGGTGATCGCCTCGCCGGAATGGTATCCGGACCATGCGGACGACGTTCGTTTCGGCCTGTTCCGGTTCATGGAAAACATCCTGGATGAGGACGTGTTTGATTGGCAGAACATCAACAAGTACATGGAGTGATTGTGCAAGGGTGCGCCATCTGGTTCGTCGGGTTGCCCGGGAGCGGCAAGAGTTCGGTGGCTCGTTGTGTTTACGATCATCTTGTTGCGGCCGGGCACGACGTGGTGCACCACGAAATGGACCGAAGGCGAAAGGCGTATTTCCCGAAGCCGCGATACACCGAAGCGGAACGGGCCCGGGCCTATTCCCTGTTCATCGACGAAGCCGTGACTATGGCTGCGCAGGGCAAAGTAGTGCTCATGGACGCTTCGGCCCATAGGGCCGTGATCCGGCAAGCGGCCCGGAAGAAGATTGGCCGTTTTGCGGAGATCATGATCCGTTGTTCCCTGGAAACGGCCATGGCCCGGGAAAAGGCACGTCCCGAGGGTCTTGTCATTGCCAACATGTACGAGAAGGCCCTCATCCGCCAAAAGACTGGCGAACAATTCGAAGGACTGGGGGATGTCATCGGCGTGGATGTGCCTTTTGAAGAAGGAGATGCGGAATTGATTGTGGACAATACGAACCTGACGAGTCAACAAACTTGCACCATGGTGACAACCTTTCTGGACACTTGGCTCGACAATGCTTAACGTGCCTCAGCCCTGAAAGGAGGGCGGCAACAGCTGATCATATGGCCATGAGCGCCAGCGTATTTCAACAATCAAGGTTTGTATCGATGAAGTTTCATATATTGACGTTTGGCTGCCAGATGAATGTTCATGATTCCCAGTGGCTGACCAGTGCCCTGGAAAGTCGTGGCTGGGAACAGGCTCCGGAAGATGAGGCCCAGGTGTATATTCTCAATACCTGCAGCGTGCGCGAAAAACCCGAGCAAAAGGTCTATACCGAATTGGGCCGGATTGCCGTGCATCTCAAGCGCGACCCGGATATCATCGCGGCCGTGGGCGGTTGTGTGGGCCAGCAGGTGGGTACGGGCTTTTTCAATCGCTTCCCCTTTGTGAAACTGGTCTTCGGCACGGATGGGATCGCCAATGCTCCCGACGCGCTGGAGCGGCTTGTCGAAGGGGCGCAGGAACGTATCGCCCTGCTGGATTTCGTGGATATCTACCCGGAGCGGGAGGTTCCGTGCAGGGATGTGCGCGTAGAGCAGAAATCCCGGCAGGCCTTTGTGAACATTATGCAGGGGTGTGATAATTTTTGCACCTATTGTGTCGTCCCTTTCACACGTGGCCGTCAGAAATCGCGTCATCCCGAGCAGGTCTTGGAAGAATGTCGGACGCTTGTGAAGGGCGGAGTCCGCGAAATCACGCTGCTCGGGCAGAATGTGAACAGTTTTGGCCTGGACAAGGGCGGAGTTGGCGTGACTTTTGCTCAGCTGTTATACAGGGTTGCCGAAATCCCTGGTCTGGACCGTCTGCGTTTCACCACTTCGCATCCCAAGGATATTGCACCGGAAGTGATCCGCGCCTTTGGCGAGCTGGACAATCTGTGTCCGTCTTTGCACCTGCCCATGCAGGCAGGATCCGACGATGTGCTCAGGCGTATGGGCCGCAAGTATGACAGCAAACGCTACGTGGAGATTGTGGATGGCTTGCGCGCAGCCCGGCCGAACCTTGCACTGACCACGGACCTGATCGTGGCCTTTCCGGGGGAAACCGAGGAAGATTTTGAGCAGACAATGGAAATGGTTGAGAAAGTTGGTTTCGAAAGCAGCTTTTCCTTCAAGTATTCCGATCGCCCCGGTGTCGCAGCGCTCAAGATGAAGCCGAAGATCGCCCCGGATGTAGCGGCAGAGCGGCTCATGCGCTTGCAGAATTTACAGAATGATATTACTAGAAAATGTCTAAAGAAACTTGTCGGAACGGAAGATGATGTGCTCGTGGAGGGCAAAAGCCGCAAGCAGGACGAGGGCGGCTTCTGGTGGCGTGGTCGCGATGCGGCCGGCCGGGTTGTCAATTTCCGTTTCGAGGGAGACCGGGACTTGGAGGGTCTGATGGTGCCGGTCAGGATTGTCGAGGCCAAGAAACATTCCCTGGTGGGCAAAAGGACAGGCGACCCATGGTAAGAACGAAAGTATTCGGCATGGCCTTGGATGAAACCAATCAAGCCCCGATACTCATCCTCAAGAACGAACAGGAGGCCATGGTCCTGCCCATCTGGATCGGGGCCGTGGAGGCCATGTCCATTACCATGGCGCTCAATAAGATCCCGTTCCCCAGGCCCATGACCCATGATCTTCTGCTGTCCGTCATCAACACCCTTGGGGGCGTGATCAACCAGGTGCAGGTGACGGATATCGAGGACGGAACTTTTTTTGCGGAAATGGTGGTTTTGCAGGATGGCGAGGAACTGCGCATTGATTGCAGGCCTTCGGATGCAATTGCACTTGCGGTTCGCGGCGATACGCCCATTTTTGTCAACCTGGACGTGCTCAAGACCGCAGGCGTCAGTGAAGACAGTCTCAAGCAGAAAGTCGTCAGGAGCGAAGATTCGGACAAGTGGAAGGAATTGCTCGATTCCATGGATGAAGACGATGCCAAATACAAAATGTGACCGGTAACACAAGATGATAGATCTCCATACTCACTCCACGTTCAGCGACGGGGAACTCATTCCCGCGGAGCTGGTCCGGCGCGCCCGCGTGGCCGGGTACAAGGCCATTGGGATCACTGACCATGCCGATGCTACCAACATGAAAATGATCCTGGACAATATCGGACCTTTTGCCAGGGAGCACGGGCATTTTTTCGATATCACGGTGCTGGCCGGCGTTGAATTGACGCATACGCCTCCGAGCCTCATCACCACTCTGGTGGCCCAGGCCCGTGCGCTCGGCGCTCAGCTGGTGGTCATGCACGGGGAAACCATTGTCGAACCGGTTGCCTCCGGCACCAACCTGGCCGCCATTGAAGCCGGTGTGGACATTCTGGCCCATCCGGGGCTCATTACCGAGGAAGAGGTGAAGCTGGCCGCCGAAAAGGGCGTCTGTCTGGAGATAACCACCCGGGGCGGCCACAGTTATACGAATGGCCACGTACTTTCCCTTGCCCGCAAGCACGGCGCGAAACTGGTCATCGACAACGATGCCCACGCACCGAAGGACCTGGTGGGCGCGGAACTGCGAAAGGGCATTGCCCTCGGGTGCGGCATGACAGCCGCCGAATACGATCAGGCTCGGCAGAATTCGTGGGAAATTGTTCAGCGCGCCATGCGCTGAGTCTTTTGGGAAGATTGTCACCTGTCCGGCGTGATGCGGCCAGGCTTGCGTATATATTTGCCCGCACAGGGCTGCACAAAACCAAACGGGGTTACTGTCGATGGATTTTCTGGCTGAGAACAATGTCTTGCAACTGTTGATGGGCGCGACGCTCGCGGTGAAGATGGTGCTGTTGTTCCTGGGGGCCATGTCGGTCTGGAGCTGGACCATCATTTTCTACAAGTTTTTCAGCATCCTTTCCGCCCGCAAGCGTGTGGCGGCAGGGTATGACTCCTTCATGGCCGCGGACGACCTGACCTCGGGCCTCAAGGCCATCGGTGGCGATTCCTCGCCCCTGGCCCGCATGAGCAGCATGGCGGTCAAGGAATTCCGCAAGCTGGAAAAGGCCGAGATCGACCGCGAGCGCAAGCGCATGCTGGTGAAGGACACACTGCGCCGCACCCTGCGGCAGGGCGTGAGCGGTGAAATGCGCCGCCTGACACGCAACCTGCCTTTCCTGGCCACCTGCGCCAACGGCGCTCCGTTTATCGGCCTGTTCGGTACGGTCTGGGGGATCATGCATTCCTTCCATTCCATCGGCATGGCGCAGTCCGCAGCCCTGGCAACCGTGGCTCCCGGTATTTCCGAGGCACTCATCGCCACCGCCATCGGCCTGGCCGTGGCCATTCCCGCAACCATTGCCTACAACTTTTTCCTCAGTAGGCTCTCGGAAGTGGAGACCGGCATGATCGATTTCGCCGGGGCCTTCCTCAACCGTGCAGAGCGTGAGATCGCCTGGGCCCAGAAGTAGGAGGGCGAATCCATGGCAATCAAGACAGGCAACGGCTTTTTGGCCGAGATCAACGTCACGCCTTTTGTGGACGTGATGCTGGTGCTGCTGATCATCTTCATGGTCACTGCGCCGCTCATGACCCAGGGGGTTGAGGTTGACCTGCCCACCACGCGAACGGTCAAGAATCTGCCCCAGGACAAGGACCATCTGGTCCTGACGGTTAAGAAGGACGGCGCCCTTTTTCTGGATGAGTTCGAAGTGAAGTTCGAGGATCTGAATACCCATCTCAAGAATCTGGTGTCCAAGCAGAAGAAGCAGCTTTTCCTGCGGGCCGACAAGGATGTTCCCTACGGCCTGGTCGTGGACGTCATGGGCGAGATCAAGGGCGCGGGCATCGACAAGCTTGGAATCGTGGCCGAACAGAAACAGGACCAGAATAAGAAATAACGACGGGAGGCCGGTCTGTATTTCAGGACCGGTGGCCGTGCACCTATGCGAATATTTGGCTTTATCCTCTCCATCCTGTTTCACCTGGGCGTATTCGCCGTGGCCCTGTTCTGGGTCACCGGCCAGTCCACCAAGGTGGATATGGATCGTCCTGTCTATACGGTGGACATTGTCAGCCTGGCCCCGCCTGCGGCGGGGAAACGGCCCATGCGTGTTTCCGCTCCGCCCGAACCCAAGGCTGCTCCAGAGCCGACCCCGGCAAAGGCCCCTGAACCGGTCAAGGAGATCAAACCCGAGCCCAAGGACGAGGTGAAACCGGAACCCAGGCCTGAACCGAAGCCGGAGCCGCCCAAGGCTGAAGCCAAGGATATCAGCGAGAAAAAGAAAGAGCAGAAGGTCGTAAAAAAGGCCAAGGAAAAGCCGCAGCCGAAACCTGAGCCCAAGCCGGCGCCAAAGCCTCAGAAAACCGCTGCGCAGCTTCGCGCGGAAGCCATGAGCGAAGTGCGCAAGACGGCCAAGAGCCCCGAGGAGCTCAAGCGGTCGGCTATTCAGCAAGAGCTGGCCGCCATCAGGCAGAAGGCTGGCGAGGAAGTCTACTCCGATGCCTCGGAAGGTTCCGAAGGCGTTGCCGGCGGCGAACCAGGCGGAACCGGGTCCGGGTTGAGGGCGGTGTATGGCTCTATCGTGGGCGAGGCCATCAAGAAGAACTGGCGCTACCCGGCGCTGGCAGGCGACAAGAACCTCATGTCCACCGTGGAAATCGATATCGCCGCTGACGGAAAGATCCTTGGCTCAAGGGTCATTGAAGGTTCGAGGAACGCCAAGTTCGATTCCTCCATTCTGCGGGCCATCAAGGAAACCGAATATGTCACTCCCCCCACGACTGTGCGGGACAGGGTGGTGCGAATAAACTTCAATAGCCAGGAACTTTCGGAATAAATTATGAAAACAATAGTACGTTGCACGCTTCTGACCGCACTGTTGCTTCTTGTCTCCGCCGTATTCGTTTCGGCGGCTCCCCTGACCGTCGATATCTACGGCCCGGGACAGAAGCTGGTCAACATGACCATACTGCCGCCCAAGCCTTTGCGCGCGGGAGGCTCGGTGCCCACAGACGCGGCTGAATTCGAGCGGGTCGTCAAGAACAACCTTTCCTACATTCCGTTTCTTCAGGACGTACCCATGTCCCAGATGCTGGGTGGCGATCCCAGCAGGGGCGTCAAGGCGCGGGACATCAATTTCAAGCCCCTGCAATTGGCCAAGGTCGATCTGGCCATGACTGTGGGCTGGAACGGCTCCAACCTTGAGGCCCGTGTCTATGAAACCTTCAGCGGCCGCCTGATTGTGGGCAAGGCCTACGGCCAGGTGCAGGGCAAGCTCGTCACCCGGGTGGCCGACCGTTTCTGCTCGGTGCTTCTCGAAGAGCTTTCCGGCAAGAAGGGATTCTTCGATTCTCCCATAGCCTTTGTGAAGCAGCTCGGAAAGAGCAAGGAAATCTACACGGTTCTGCCGCAGGGGCGTGAGCTGACCCGCATCACCAAGCTCGGCGGGTTCAACCTGAGCCCCACCTGGAGTCCGGACGGTTCCAAGATCGCCTTTACCCATATCGGGGCCAAGAAGCATACGCTGGGCATCTGGGATTCCAAGACCGGCAAGATCACGCTGCGCAACAATACGTTGGGCCAGACGGTCATCAGCCCGGTTTTCGTCGACAACAGGCAGATCGCTGTGACCTTGAACAAGACCGGTCAGGCGGACATCTACCTGCTGGACGATGAATACAAACCCAAAAGGACGCTGGTGAAGAGTTCCTTCATCGACGTCTCCCCGAGTTTCGACCGCAGCGGGAATCTCATGACCTTTACCTCGGGGCGTGCGGGCAATCCGCACATCTATCTCCTGAATCTGAAAACCGGCAACCTCAGGCGGGTGACCATCACAGGGAAATACAACACCCACCCGTGTCTGAGCCCGGACGGAAGATACATAGCTTATACCCATAGAACAGCCAATGGACACCGCATCTTCCTCCACGACCTGCAAAGCGGGCGTGAAAAGCAACTGACCTTCGGACCGGGCAGCGACGAATATCCCGCTTTCGGCCCGGACGGTTACTTTGTCGCTTTCGCATCCAGCAGATCCGGGGAGTACAAACTGTACCTGACGACCCGTCATGGCGACACGCCCAGACAGCTCAAGACCGGAAATGGTCCGGCCTTTGCCCCTGACTGGGATACGTCGTTACAGCGATGACACATTTTGTTGAGGTACTTGATTTTTTATTGAGAAAGGGTACACCTAACGGTACTTCCTGTGAGGTGTTAACATCCTGCTGCAACTGCCAAGAACGGCATATCGAAGGAGTTGATATGAAAGTTCGTTTTTCTTTTGCCTTAATTGCTCTGCTGAGCATTTTTCTCATGATTGGAGCTGGTTGCGCTAAAAAGACCACTTCATCGGACATGCCTCCCGGAGCCACCAAGGTCGAAGTGAAGGATCAGTCCGAATATCCCACGGAAGTTGTTGAAGAAAGCAATGTGGACGAACAGACGCTCGAAGCCGAAGCCCGGGCGCAGGCAAAAGCCCGCGCTGTCGAGGAAATGGCCTTCAGGCTTCACTTTGCCTTTGACTCTTACGAACTGAATGATGAAGCCCGCAGGGTGCTTGGTCGCAAGGCTGAACTGATGAAGGAATTCTCCGACCTGACCATGGTCATTGAAGGATACTGCGATGAGCGCGGCACCGAAGAGTACAACCTCGCCCTGGGCGAACGCCGTGCACGCGCCGCGTTCGAGCACCTTGTCATCCTGGGCATCGAGCCCGAACGCATGAGCATGGTCAGCTTCGGCGAGGAACGCCCTCTGGATCCGGCGCACAATGAGGCGGCCTGGGCTCAGAACAGGCGTGACGAGTTCAAGATCTCTTATTAGCAGGGCAGAAAAGCGAATCAAGACGCCGTTTCCCGGAAGGGGAGCGGCGTTTTTGCTTTATGGGATAAACGGCAGGAGAAAATACAGAATAGCGCCCGCAAAAACACCGGCGATTCCATCGTCGATCATGACACCGAAGCCTTTGGGGAAAAGGGTCTCGGCACGTTTGATGGGCCAGGGCTTGGCAATATCGAACACCCTGAAAAGGATGAATGCGGCGGCTATATGAGCAGGCGAGAGCGCCGCGAAAGGCAGCATAGTCAACCATTGCCCGAAAAGCTCGTCAATGATCACGCATCCGGGATCCTTTTTGCCGAGCGCCTTTTCGGCTTCCGTGGCCGCCCAGGCTCCCAGTATCAGCACCAAGCCGAGCAGGGCCATGCGAAGCGGAAGCGAAAACGGAAGAAAGAGCCAGGGTGCTGCGGCTGCGGAAACCAGGGAGCCCCATGTTCCGGGCATTTTGGGGAGGTTTCCCACGGGGCCGAGAGTTGCAATGTAGAGTGCGGTTTTATTGATCATTGTGTTCCTTAATGATGATATTGGTGCTGGCACTTTGCCCGTATCCGCTTCGTATTGCAAGAAAACGGGTTTTCAAGTATTTCCGGGTAAGCACTCATTGCACTCCATTAAGAGGATACCTATGTTCGGAACTCACGACTTTCTGCTTTTTGTCCTGTCCGGGCTGCTGTTGAACATCACTCCCGGTCCCGATCTCATCTACATCGTCAGCCGCAGTACTTCCGGCGGCATGGGTAAGGGGCTTGTCGCCGTTGCCGGCATCGGTGCGGGGTGCCTCGTGCACATTGTCGCCGCTTCGCTGGGCCTTTCCGCCATTCTGGCCACCTCGGCCATGGCCTTTATCGTGGTCAAGGTCGTCGGGGCGGCTTACCTGGTCTACGTAGGGTTGAACTCCATCCTGTCCTCTTCCAAAGGGCTGGCGACAAAGTTAAACCAAGTTCCTTCGGCCGTGTCCCGCCGCAAGGTCTTTGTGCAGGGCTTTTTTACCAATGCCCTTAATCCGAAAGTCGCCTTGTTCTTCATGGCCTTTTTACCGCAGTTCATCAGTCCGAATGCTTCCTGCAAAGCCGGGGCTTTCGCCTTTCTGGGCATCGTGTTCTGGATCAACGGCATGATCGTCTGCATGTTGGCGGCCTGGCTTTCGGCCCGGCTTGCTTCCAACCTTTTGGGGAATAGGGGAATCATGCGTTGGTTTGAACGCTGCACCGGAGGACTTTTCGTCTTTTTGGGAATCCGCCTAGCAATGGCGGAAAATGCCTAGCAGGCCTGAAAAAACTTCATCAATGGTTTCAAGCAGAGGATTGCATGCTTCCCAGAGAAACAATTTTCGTGAATTACCATGTCCCCCGGACTGCCGGGCGTACGCTTGGAAAAATCCTCTCCGATTTTTTTGATGAAAGTACGATTCTCAACACCATGGATGACAGTGCCGAGGTCATCGGCCAATTCATCCAGCTGGATGATGCGGCAAAGAAGCGGTACAGGCTGGTTACCGGGCACATGCCGTACGGGCTCATTCATCTTATTCCCGAGCCGCGTTTTGTGATTACCTTTGTCCGCAATCCCATTATTCGCTGCCTGTCTGAATATGACGCCATGAAAAAGTGGAAGGATCATCCTGTTGCAAAAATCATCAACGAGCATGATTTGAGCATTGGACAATTTTTTCTGTCCGGTTTGAAGAAAACCATTCTCGACAATAGTTTGGTTCGGTCCTTTCTTATTGAACCACCCGAGGATGAGGAGATCGGGGCGGAACATGTAGACTTGGCTCTGCAGAATTTCGACAGGGATATCGCCTTTGTCGGTAATACCGAACGCATGCACGACTCCCTTGAAAAACTGGCTCGAATGAGTGGATTGCGAATTGATTTGTCCCGCGTGCCCAAGGTGGGAAACATGAATGCCAAACGTTCGATTTCCGATATTTCCAAGGAGGATTTGAAAGTCCTCCAGCATGTGACCCGCTATGATTTCGTACTATATGAGCATGCATTGCGACGATTTGCACAGAATCAGTGATTGCACGCATTAGCTCCACATTTTCTAGCTATCACCTTCATATCATATCGTTTTTGTGTCTCAGGGGATGGACGACATTACTTGAGGCTCGTATTTTTCTTTGTATTTACCCTCCGCCTGAATTGATTGATAATTTTGATCAGTTTCGAACATTAATGTGTTCTCATATTGACCAAACGAACAAATATTTGTATGGTTGCGAATAAATCTTTCGATTTCGATCACTAATCGAATGGTGCAAGTCTCATAAGAAACTGAAATGTGTCGAAGCCGTGGGGTGAGGGCTTTTGCGGCTTCCGTTACAGAGGGCTGTATGAACATTAAACGAAATTTTGCGGTGGGATTGGCTGGGGCCGCTGTCTGTGGTGTGGTGGCGTTTGTCTTGGGCGTGATGCTGATTTCGACTTCGCGTCCGGAAGGGCAGCTTGTCTTGAGCGCGTCAGCCTTGACCGGGGTCGGAGCCGTAGCTGGATTGGTTTTTCTGGCCGTGGGTTGTATAGGCCTTTGGCTCATGAGCGGCAGGCTCTCTGCCTATATCAACTGTGCCAATGTCTATCTGGAGCAGATTGCCCAGGGCAAATTCAGCGAAGATCTTCCGGATGCCGGGACGGGTGAGTTTTCCGGGTTTGGGAAGCAACTCGCGGCAACCATGTCCATTCTCAAGCGCAGGATCGGTTTTGCGGAGGGCGTACTTAACGCCATTGCAGATGCCTATCCTTTCATGACCTGTGATGAAAATGCCCGCATCGATTTCATCGGCAAGCAATTTCTCAAGGTTTCTGGGAAAAAAGGGCATCCTTCCGAATACATGGGTATGTCCATCGGTGGATATATCTACGGCGACGATACCCGTAAGACCCGCACAGACAAGGTGGTCGCCGACGGTATCCGTATTGAAGGCGAAACCAGGATCGAGGGTGATGGGATAACGCACGTGCTGCAGTTCTCCGCCGATCCCATTTTTGACCTGGATGACAACCAGATCGGCGCACTGACCATCTACTTTGACCTGACCGAGGTCAAACAGCAGCAACAGGCCATTGAGGAAAACGCCAAGCGTGTTGCGGAAATCGCCTCGGAGCTTGTGGGAATTACCGAACAGGTCAATTCAACCGCCGAAGTTATCGCGTCTCAGATCAATGAAGCAGCCAGTGGCGCGGCATTCCAGTCCGAACGCACCACGGAAACCGCCACGGCCATGGAAGAGATGAATTCCACAACATTCGAGGTGGCGCGCAACGCCGTCAGCGCCGCCGACAACGCCAATGATACGCGCACGACCGCCCGCGAAGGCCAGAACGAGGTCGAAAGGCTTATCGAGTCCATTGAAACCATGCGCAACCAGGCCAACACCCTGAGCGAGTTCATGGGCGAGCTTGGCCAGCAGACCGAATCCGTGGGAAGCGTCATCAACGTCATTCAGGACATCGCCGACCAGACCAACCTGCTTGCCTTGAATGCTGCCATCGAAGCCGCCAGGGCAGGTGAGGCCGGGCGTGGATTTGCGGTGGTGGCCGACGAAGTCCGCAAGCTCGCAGAGAAGACCATGACGGCCACGGACGAAGTAAGTGCGGCCATCAACGCCATCCAGAACGGAGCCAAACGCTCCATCGAAGGCGTCCGCCATGCCTCGGAGGCCGTGGAAAAATCCACGGGAATTGCAATGAATTCCGGGAAGACCCTGGAAAGGATCGTCGAATTGGTCATCAGTACGGCGGATCAGGTCCAGTCCATTGCAACCGCTGCGGAGCAGCAATCGGCCACCAGTGAGGAGATCCACAAGGCCGTTGAAGATATCAACCGAATAGCCTCCCAAACCGCCCAGGGAATGCAGGAAGCGAACACCGCAAGCAGTGATCTCGCCTTGAAATGCGATGAGTTGAATACACTCATCAAACGTTTGTCTTCCTAATTGCACCCCTGAGTGGTTACCGTCACTCCGAGCGGCCGATGATTAGAAATTGTCATTCGGTGCTCGAAAGGGGCCATGGCAATGCCATGGCCCCTTTGTTTTTCGTTTTTCTTGACTCGCAACAGGGCTCGGGATACCGCTGCAAAAAACAGGATATTGTTTGAATAGAATTCATTTGGATCTTGTGTTGCCGGTTGCCCGCATGCGCGACTGCCGGTAATGCCCGCCACATATTCCTCATGCCGTCCCGATTTCTCGGGGAGTGCGTGCAGGCTCCTCGGGCCAAGCCGTTTCTGAGTGCTTGAGTCTTCTGTTGTGCCATGCGGCCGCAGCCATTTTTTGTCCCATCGATAAGAACCGATGCATCTCACTTGCCGAAGCGAGTGAGACATTCCCTATGAATCAAAGAAGTTACAGTGAGATTTAAATGAATATACGAACGGAAACAAGGAACGACCATATTGCGATCAGCCGGTTACACTATGCTGCCTTCAAGGGGCACCCGCAGCATGAACCCGGTGCGGAGCCCGTCGAGCACAGAATCGTGGAACTGCTCCGAGATTCAGGTGCATTGAACCTGTCGCTCGTGGCGGAATTGGGCGGAAAGTTGGCGGGACATGTGGCGATGTCGGAAGTCCATCTGAAAGCGGAATATGAAGGATGGTACCTGTTGGGGCCCATCGGTGTGCTGCCGGAACATCAATACGAGGGCGTAGGCTCGGCCCTGATGCGTGAAACCATAGCAAGAATGCGGCATCAAAATGCAGCAGGTATTGTCCTTGTGGGAGATCCCGGATTTTACAGCCGCTTCGGATTCAGGTCCTATGCTGAACTGAGTTGTCCCGGAGTGCCTGCCCTCAATGTGTTGGCTTTGCCATTCGGGCTGACAAAGCCGGAAGGGAGTATCGCTCCGCATCCGGCTTTCCTTGAAGCATCCAAATAACCAATACGGGGGAGGGCTGCCTCCCCCTTTTATTTTCATGGTTGTGCAAGGCTATTTATTTGATCGTAATGATGGCAAGAATGCCGTTTTCGTGTAATGAATATAAGGAAAATATTGTCAAAGAAGGACGGCTTGAGGCTGACTCCATGCGCCGCAAAAAAGTTTGGGGCCAATCGGCTCCTCGAGCTGTCCGGCATGGGTTTGTCACTGAGGTCTTTCTATGCACAGTCGCCACAGTATTTCAGAATTGATGGCAAAAAAAATGCTGTTTGCCATAGGTGTAGGACTGCTGTTTATTTCTATGGGCGCCTCGGCTGTCATGTTCGTGATTGTTCCAGATCAGTTGTTGCGGCAAGTGACATGTGCATTTTTATTCATATTGGGTGGCATTTCTCTTTATCTGTATAAAATAAAAAAATATTATGTCGGAATAAATGTGATTGCCATCGGTACGATTGCAGTCATTCTCTACGCCATGTCTTATAATGGAGGAGTGAACGCTCCTGCATATTTTTTATTTTTCCCATTAATTTCTATTATAATCTGTGTTTATGGCGTTCGAAGGTCGATGATAACACTCTTGGTTGCGACAGTGCTCGGGGTATCGTTTTATGTCCTGCAAGTTCTCGGATATATAGAAACTGCTGTCGTCAACCCTCTTTTGTATTTTGTCTGTATCTGGCTTTGTATGGCCTTTTTACTCATATCAATATATTTACCAAGCCGTATTTTGCATAAAAATATACATGAGTTGGAGCGTAGCCGTAACCGCGAAAATGAAGTCCGCCTGGCTGCAGAAAGAGCCAACCAGGCAAAGACCCTGTTTCTTGGAAATATGAGTCACGAATTGAGGACCCCCCTCAACGGGTTGATGGGAACATTGCAGCTCTTGGAGTTGACTGATCTTAATGGTGAGCAGAAGGAATACAGCAGCTTAGCGAAGCAGTCCTGTCAAAGGTTGACTCGTCTTGTTGGTGATATTCTCGACATGTCACGTATTGAATCCGGAAAGATGGAGTTAATAATAAAAGACTTCATGATGACAGACGTCTTTCATTCGCTTGAGCAAGCATTCATGCCTGCGGCCAGGCAGGGAGGGATTGATCTGCACTTCAAGGTTGATGAGCAGATGCCCGGAGTTTTGCGCGGGGACGAGGTCAGATTGCAACAAGTCTTGGGCAATCTTATCGGGAATTCCATCAAATATACGACTTTAGGCTCAGTATCGGTCTCGGCTTCCCTATTGCCAATACAGCCGAGTGGGGGGAGCAGAGTCCTTTTCATTGTTTCCGACACTGGTGTTGGAATTTCGGATGAAATGCTCGGCGTTGTTTCAGATCCGTTTATTCAGGAAGACAGCAGTTACACTCGTCAATTCCAGGGCGCAGGATTGGGGTTGTCCATTGTCAGGCGTCTCGTTGATCTCATGCGTGGCACGACATGCATTGAGAGCATAAAGGGCGGTGGCACCAGCGTTTACGTCAGCCTGCCTTTCAGGACCGCTGATGCCAAGACAGTAGAAAACATAGCCGCGAATGTGCGTACGCTGGCAAAGGATGCCCTGCGCGAAGGTGTCGTTTTGCTGGCCGAAGATGATGACGTGAACAGATTGGCCACAACCAGGTTTCTGGAAAAAATGGGAGTCCAGGTCGTTTCCGTCATTAACGGGCGCGAGGCCCTGGATGCCTTGACGCAGGGAACTTTCTGCTGCGTCATCATGGACGTTCAAATGCCGGTCATGAATGGAGTGGAGGCGACACAGGCCATTCGCACCGGCGCTGTCGGGGAATCGCATAAGGACATTCCCATCATAGCGATGACCGCCCATGCAATGGACGGAGACCAGGAACATTTTTTGGAGGCCGGAATGAGCGATTACCTCGCGAAGCCGGTGGATATGCAGTCGTTGAAGCGCATACTTCTAAAATACCTCAAACACGATCCACGCTTGGAACAATAACTCCCAAAGATGCCAATACTTCCAATACCCTCGCCAACGGCAGCCCCACGACGTTGGTATAGGATCCGGAAATCCCCTTGACCATGAAACTTCCTATTCCCTGGATGGCATAGGCCCCGGCCTTGTCCGCAGGTTCTCCCGTGGCAATATAGTTGCGGAGTTCCTGTTTCGAGGATGCGCGCATGACCACATCAGTACTGACATAAAAGCAGTGGGGCGTAGCTTCACCGGGAATGGCCAGGCAACACCCGGTAATCACCTGATGCGTCTGACCGGAAAGAGCGCTGAGCATGCGCAGGGCGTCGGCGTCCGATTCAGGCTTGCCCATGACGTCGCTTCCCAGGACCACGATCGTATCTGAACCGAGTGTAACGGACTTGGGATACTTCCCGGCAACATCCTCGGTCTTGATGCGCGCCATGCGCAGGGCGTAATCTCCGGGATTTTCTCCCTGTTCGGGTTTGGGTTCCTCGGCCCGGCTCGGGTGGACCGTGAATTCGAGCCCGACCGAACCGAGCAGTTCCTTGCGCCTGGGGGATCCCGATGCCAGCACCAGCGGCTTCAGCGTGCTGTAGATTTTCTGTTTTTTGTCGTTCATGGAAGCCTTGTGCCCGCTTCGGCTTCACCCGTCAATTCCGGGAGCCGACGGTTTTTTGTCCAACGGGGAAATGTAACCTGACATCACGTTCAAAAGTCTTTGAAGTAGAGAGTGTTATGCGAGTGGCAAACATATTGCTAACTCTTTGATGCACTCAACCGTGCGGAGAAGACATGGACGACTTGAAACGCAGCTTTACCAAAGATTTTGATCTGTCGAATCATGCCGAAACGGAGCAGATCGTCGCAGGAGCCAACCAGTGGGCCGTTCCCTGGGCCGACCTGATGATGGTCATGTTTGTTTTGTTTGTGGTGATGTTCATTTACGCCGAAAGCCACCAGGACGTGCGTGTGCTTTTCAGCGCCGAGGCCGCGCAAAAAGCCGATGCGGCCAGTTCGCTTGATCCTCTTATGGGCTTGATCGGCAATATCTCGAGTCTTTCCTCGGCCGCATCCGGTTCGGAGAGCGTCCGGATGCCGGTCAATGAAGTCATCTACAAGTCGCAGGTCAACGGCATCAGCGTCATCAAGGAGAGTGACGGCAAGGTGCGCGTTTCCCTGCGGGGGGATCTGTTCTTCAAGGAAAACGAGGATTCTCTCGCCTCGGGCGCGGATGCCTATCTGCAGGAGATCGCCGACGTCATGAAGGTTAGCACCGGGTCGATCCATGTGGTCGGCTATGTGGATGACGTGGAGGCCGCCGGCCCCGCAAGCTTTTCCCTTTCCGCAAGGCGGGCGGCGGATGTGGCCTCCCACCTGATCAGCACATTCGGCATGGATCCCAAGCGATTCATCATTTCCGGCAGGGGAGCGTATCGCCCGGAGTTGCCTGGGACGTCCTCTTCCAACCGCGCCATGAACCGCCGGGTGGAAGTCATAATTTTGACCGACATGATCTAGCGTGACAGGAGGTTTTGATCATGCCCAAACAAAACATTATCGGTATCGTCGTCAGCCTGATACTTTTCATCGGGAGCTTCTTGCTCACCGGCCATGCCGCCGCCTATTGGAACCTGGCCGCATTGCTGGTGGTCGGCTCGGGGCTCGCTGCGGGACTGTTCCTGAGCTATCCCTTCCAGCGTGTCACCAGCGCCTGGAAGGTGGCCAGGAACGCCTATGGGACCCGCCAGCTCAGCTCCGAGGAAATCGTGCACACCCTGCTGGACCTTTCCGTGCGCAGCAAGGTGGATGGCGTGTTGTCCCTGGAAAAAGAGGAGCAGCAGGCCACCTGTTCCTTCCTCAAGAGCGGCTTGATCCTTCTGGTGGACAACTACAAGGAAGATGAAATCCGGGAATGCCTGAACACGGAGATGGCATTCTTCAATCAGCGCCGCAAGCAGAGCGAACGAGTTTTCCTGACCTTGGCCCGCATGGCTCCGGCCTTCGGGGTGGCGGGCAGCGTCATCGGCCTCATCGGCCTGCTCATGGGCATTAACGACACGGCCGTGATTCTCAAGAACATTCCTGTGGCCTTCATCTCCACCCTGTACGGGCTGGTTCTTGGAAATCTGGTCTTTGCGCCCATAGCCGAAAGCATCAACTACAGCACGCGCGCCGAACTGCTCAATCAGAAGCTGGTGCTGGAAGGTGTTGTGGCCATCAGCAAGGAGCAGAATCCCTACAAGCTGGAACGCAAGTTGGCGTCCTTCCTAAGCCCGAGCGAGCGGGAGGGCAACACCGAAGCATTGCGCAGCATTACCCGCAAGTACATCCAGCGTAAAAAGCAGCCCGTCGAACCCAAGGACATGCCCAAGGATATGGGCGAGGAAAAGATCGGTTTCGCCGAAGCTTCCTAGGTCCGTTTCAAATCCTGTCATTATGAAAGGAGCCTTCGGGCTCCTTTTTGTTTTCTCTTGTTATCGTAAAGGTTTGATCTGCTGCCCGAAAACAAATACAAAAAGGGCGGTGTATTGAATCCATGCCGAAAACCCATCAGCCGACAGGAGAAAGGATGAAAGCGGATACGGGCAAGAGATTGTTGATGCTCGCTGTCATTGCCGTGTTGGTGGCATGTTATTTCCTGTTCGATCTCGGGCAGTACCTGACCCTTGAATATTTCAAGGCTTCCAGGGACCACTTCACGGCCTTGTACGAAACCCACAAATTGCTGGTGCTTGTTTCGTATTTCGTCATCTACGTCATTTCCACCGCTTTGGCCGTGCCCGGCGCACTGGCCCTGAGTCTTGCCGGGGCCGCCCTATTCGGCTTCTGGACAGGGCTGGTGGTCATCTCCTTTGCCAGTTCCATCGGCGCGTCCCTTTCCTTTCTCGTTTCCCGTTATCTCTTGCGGGACTGGGTGCAGAACCGGTTCGGCGACAAGCTGGTGCGCATCAACAGGGGCATTGAAGAGGAGGGGGCTTTCTATCTCTTCACTTTGCGTCTCATACCGGCGTTTCCATTTTTCGCCATCAATCTGGTCATGGGGCTGACCCCCATGCGTCTTGTCACCTATTACTGGGTCTCTCAGGTGGGCATGCTTCCCGGCACCATGGTCTTCGTCAATGCGGGCAAGGAGTTGGGCAAGATAGAATCGCTCTCCGGATTGATTTCCCCGAGCCTGTTGATTTCCTTTGCCTTGCTTGGGCTGTTTCCATTGGTCACCAAAAAGGTGCTGGGTTGGTATAAAACCAGAAAAGGCGAATAAATGGTGGGGGTGGGGCTTGCCTGCGGTATTGAAAAGTGAGCCGTAACCGATTAGGTTGCCGTTTCCATTTACAAGAAACAAAGGGGAATAACCTTGGGTAAAAGCGATAAATACAAAATGATGTTTCCCATTTCCTGGGACCAGCTGCACCGCGACTGTCGCGCCTTGGCAATGCGCCTGGTGGAATTGGGACCCTGGAAGGGCATATATGCCATTACTCGCGGCGGACTGGTGCCCGCGGCAATCATCGCCCGCGAGCTGGATATCAGGATGATCGATACCATTTGCATTTCCACCTACGACTGGCAGTCGAAAGGCAGTTCCAGCGTTCTCAAGGGAGTGGAAGGCGATGGCGAGGGCTGGCTGCTCATCGACGATCTGGTGGACACCGGCAAAACCGCCAATGTCGCACGGGAAATGGTGCCCAATGCGCATTTCGCGACCGTTTACGCCAAGCCGGAAGGCCGTCCCACCGTGGATACGTATGTCACTGAGGTCAGCCAGGACACCTGGATTCTGTTCCCATGGGATTCCCAGAACCAGTTTGTGGAACCCATCATCATGTGCAGAGATTAGTTTCGGTTCCTAAGCATAATCTTGTCGTTCCCTTTGAATGTAGGTATTTCATTTGGTTGGGCATCGCTGCTGAGGCGTGCCCAACCAAAATCGAAATCCATACGGAGGGATCATGAAACAATTCACGAGGTTCTTTATTGCCGCCATTGCCAGCGCGGCGATGCTGATGTCGCTGTTCGCCTGCGGTGAGGCGCCCCAGAAAGCAGAAGAGAAGGCTGAAAAGCCCGCTGCTGAAAAAAAGGAAGAAGCAAAAAAATTCAAGGCCGGTTTCGTCTACGTTTCCCCTGTCGGCGATGCCGGTTATTCTTTTGCGCATGACCTGGGCCGCCAGGCCGTGGCCGACCTGGACTGGGTAGAGACCTCCTTTGTGGAATCCGTTGCGGAAGGCGCCGATTCCGAACGCGTCATCCGCAATATGGCCCGCAAGGATTTCGATGTCATCTTCACCACCAGCTTCGGATACATGGATCCGACCCTGAAGGTCGCCAGCGAATTTCCCAATGTGAAGTTCATGCACTGCTCCGGCTTCAAGAAAGCCCCCAACATGAACAACTACTTCGGCCGCATGTACCAGGCCCGTTTCCTGACCGGTCTGGTTGCCGGCTCCATGACCAAGAGCAACATCATCGGTTACGTGGCCGCATTCCCCATTCCCGAAGTCATCCGCGGCATCAACGCCTTCACCCTGGGCGTGCGTGAAGTCAATCCCAAGGCAGAGGTGCGCGTTGTCTGGACCAAGACCTGGTATGACCCGGCCCTGGAAAAGGACGCCGCCATTTCCCTGCTGGATGTGGGTGCCGACATCATCGCCCAGCACCAGGATTCTCCTGGTCCGCAGGAAGCCGCCCAGGATCGTGGTGCTTACTCCATCGGCTACAACTCCAACATGGCCTCCTTTGCTCCCAAGGCGCACCTGACCGCCGCCATCTGGAACTGGGCTCCGCTGTACGTGGAAACCGTGAAGGAAGTTCGCGACGGCACATGGAAGGGCGACCAGGCCCTGTGGTGGGGCATGGACAAGGGCATAGTCGATCTCGCCCCCTATGGCGACATGGTGCCTGAAGACGTGCGCAAGCTGGTGGAAGCCAAGAAGGCTGAAATCGTGTCCGGCAAGGACATGGTGTTTGCCGGTCCCATCAAGAACCAGAAGGGTGAAGTGGCCATTCCCGAAGGCCAGTCCGCCAGCGACGAGCAGATGCTCGGCATGACCTGGTTCGTCGAAGGCGTTGTCGGCACCACCGAGTAAGCGTGAAATCGTATGATAGCGGGTTTCAAGCTTAGAAAAAGAGATGAACCCTGGAAGTGGGGCGCCCTGGTTATTTTCCTGGGCGCCCTGCTCATTTCCCTTCTGGTAAGCGCGCTGCTTCTGGAAGGGCAGGGAAAGAGCGCTCTGAACGGTCTGTTCATTCTCTGGGACGGCAGTTTCGGTCATGGATGGGCCTGGGAGGGTGCGCTCCTCAAATCGGTCCCCATATTCTTGTGTTCATTGGGCGTTGCGGTGACCTTCCGCATGCAGATCTGGAACATCGGCGCGGAAGGGCAATTCGCCCTGGGCGCCATCGGCGCCACCTGGATGGCGCTCACGTTCCCGAACCTGCACTGGGCGCTGCTCATGCCGCTCATGTTCGGCATGGCCTTTTTGCTGGGCGGGTTGTGGGCCAGCATTCCCGCGGCACTCAAGCTCAAGCTCAAGGTCAATGAAATCATTTCCACACTGATGCTCAACTACATCGCCATCCTGCTGCTGGACTATCTGGTGTTCGGCATCTGGAAGGACCCGGCCAGCTACGGCTTCCCCATGACCCCCGAGTTCTCGCACAATGCGGTCATCGGAGGCATTGCCGGTTCGCGCGTCCACTGGGGAGTGCTCCTGTGTGTGGCTGTGGGCGTGGCGTTCTGGGCCTTCATGCGCTACACGCGCCTGGGCTATGAGCTCAAGGCCAGCGGACAGGGGCCGCGCGTGGCGCGCTACGCGGGCATGCCCTATGGCTTCCTGGTCATGTTCGTCATGTGCATGTCCGGCGGGCTCGCGGGCTGGGCCGGATGCGTGGAGGCGGCCGCCACAACCGGCCGTCTGCAACCGAGCCTCATGGTCGGTTACGGATACACCGCCATTGTGGTCGCATGGTTGGCCCGTCTTGAGCCTCTCAATATCGCCTTTGCCTCCTTTCTGCTGGCGGCATTGCGGGTCGGGGTGGAGAACCTGCAGCTCGAATTGCAGATTCCGGCCGCTTTCGGCGAAATCATGGAAGGGATGATTCTGCTTTCGGTTTTGGCCGGGCAGTTCTTTCTGACCTACAAACTGGAACGGAGGAAGCAGTCCGACTAGGGCTGTGCATCATATATGCTGGAAATTATAGTTCCTTTATTGAGCGCCACCGTTCAGTCGGGAACGCCCATTCTCTACGCCACCCTCGGTGAAATGATGACCGAAAAGGGCGGCGTGCTGAACCTGGGCGTCGAGGGTATTCTCAGCTTTTCGGCCCTGGCCGCGTTCGTGACCTCGTTTCTCACGGGGTCGCCCGCGCTTGGTTTTCTCATGGGTGGGTTCGCCGGGCTGCTCCTGGCCTCCATCCATGCTTTTGTCTGTATCTCCTGCCTGGGCAACCAGGTGGTTTCCGGTCTGGCCCTGACCATTCTCGGCCTCGGCCTGACCCGTTTCCTGGGGACTCCGTATATCGGGCTGCCCTGTGAAGGGTTCGACAAGTTCGCCTTCCCGCTCCTGTCGCAGATTCCCGCCATCGGGGATATCTTTTTTCGGCAGGATGCCCTGGTTTACGTCTCCTATGTCATCCCGGTGCTGTTCTGGTTCTTTTTCAAGCGCACCAGCCTGGGCATGGCCATGGAGGCCGTGGGTGAATATCCCGCGGCGGCCGCGGCGGCCGGTCTCAAGCCGATCCTGCTGCGCTACTGTTCCGTATTGGGCGGAGGGTTTCTCATCGGCCTGGGCGGCGCCTACCTGTCTCTGGCCTACACGAACCTATGGACCAACGGACTTTCGGGCGGGCGCGGCTGGATTGCCGTTGCGTTGGTCATTTTCGCCTTCTGGCGGCCGGGCCGGGCTGTGGCGGGCGCATACCTCTTCGGTGGGGTTATGTCCTTCCAGCTCCTGCTGCAGGCCCGAGGCACCAATATCCCGTCCTCCATCCTGCTGGCCCTTCCGTATGCCCTGACCATCTGCGCCCTGGTGTTTTCGGCCTGGAGGAGGAAGTATTCGGACATGCCCGCCGCACTGGGCACCAACATCGAGCCGGAGGGTTAAGTCATGAGCACTTGCGATTTCAAACGCCCTCCGCGCAAACCGGTTACCGAGGCGGACAAGCCCGTTGTCAGGATCAGGGGCATCACCAAGCGGTTCGGCAAGGTGGTGGCCAACAACGATATCAACCTGGACCTGTATCCCGGACGCATCAAGGCGCTTCTGGGCGAGAACGGGGCGGGCAAAAGCACGCTCATGTCCATGCTGGCCGGGCGCTACAAGCCAGACGAGGGACATATCGAGATCGACGGCCGCGTCATGGATTTTTCCTCCTCCAAGGAGGCCATCGAGGCGGGCATCGGCATGGTCTACCAGCACTTCATGCTTGTGGAATCCATGACCGTGGCCCAGAACGTGCTGCTGGGTCAGACCGGCGGTTTTTTCATCAATCCCAAGGAAATGGAGAAACGGGTCGGCGTATTGGCCGAACAGTACGGCCTGGAAGTAGATCCTGGCGCACGTGTCTGCGACCTTTCCATGGGCGAAAAGCAGCGGGTGGAGATTCTCAAGCTCCTGTACCGCGATAGCCGCATCCTCATCTTTGACGAGCCTACGGCGGTGCTGACCCCGGAAGAAAGCGTCAAGCTCTTCGAGGCGCTCTGGAAGATGGCAGAGCAGGGCAAATCCATTGTTTTCATCAGCCACAAACTTGAAGAAGTTCTTGCACTTGCCGACGATATCGCTATCCTTCGGCGCGGCGTCATCGAAGGCGAGGTGGACCCGGACTGCATCGAATCCAAGGCCGACCTGGCCTGCCGCATGGTGGGCAAGGAGGTTATCCTGGAGATCGACCGGGAACCGCATCCCACCGGAGATTCCGTGTTGGAAGTGAAGCGACTCACCGGCATGGGGCTTACCGATGTGGACTTCGAAGTCCGGCAAGGCGAGATCGTCGCGCTTGTCGGCGTGGCCGGCAACGGCCAGAAGGCGCTGGTGGAAGCGGTGTGCGGCCTGCGCAAACCGCCTCAGGACACCATATTCATCAACGGCAAGCCCTGGCGGCAATTCTTTGCCGAATCCACCTGGAAGCGATCCCTTTCCTACATTCCCGAGGACCGCTTAGGACTTGCCACGCTGCGGGAATGCGATATGGTGGAAAACATCTTGCTGACGACCCGCAAGGGGTTCGTCATCGGGCCATGGCTGGACAAGAAACGGGCTTCCCGCGAAACGACCGGTCTGGTAGAAAAGTTCGACATTCGTCCCGGCAGGATTCAGGCGCTGGCCTGGCAGCTTTCCGGCGGCAATCTGCAAAAGGCGGTGCTGGCGCGCGAACTGTATCGCGAACCGGTGCTCATCGTTGCGGAGCAGCCCACGCAGGGGCTCGACATTTCGGCGACAGAGGAAGTCTGGAAACGACTTCTGGAGGTTCGGGCCATGGCGGGCGTGCTGCTCGTCACGGGGGACCTCAACGAGGCCCTGCAACTGGCAGACAGGATTGCGGTCATATACAATGGCCGCATTCTCGGAATGCTGCCCACGTCGGATGAAGGAACACCCGACAGGATCGGCCCGCTCATGGCCGGTGTTGTCGAAGAGGCGGCCGTATAGTGCGTCCGCTCGTATAGTCACAGTAATGAAAGGAGAGAAACTATGCTGTCCGCACTGAAAAGAACATTCGTCGTCGCCCTGATGGCCGTTGCAGTACTGGCCACTTCTCAGATCGCCTCCGCAGACATGTGGGACAAGATCCAGAAGGATGGGGTGATCATCATCGGCAACAGCCCGGATTACCCGCCCTATGAAACCATGGACGGCAACACCCGCGTGGGCTTCGATATCGACCTCATGAACGCCATGGCCGAAAAGATGGGCCTCAAGGTGGAATGGAAAACCATGAGCTTCGATTCCATTATCGCAGCCGTAAACATGGGCCAAGTGGACGTCGGCTTCTCCGGCTTCGGCATTTCCGAAGACCGCAAGAAGAGCGTCGATTTCTCCAAACCGTACTACATTTCCGGCCAGGTCATCGTGACCCTGCCGGATTCCTCCATCAAGAACGGCGCAGATCTGGTTGGCAAGAAGGTTGCCGTGCAGCTCGGCACCACCGGCCAGGAAGCCGCCGAGAAGATCGAGGGCGTTGACGTTGTGAAGCCGGAAACCTATTCCACCGCTTTCATGATGCTCCAGACCAAGGCCGTAGACGCCGTCGTGTCCGACATCCCGGTTGCCGAGGAATATTCCAAGAAGCAGGGCTTTGTCATTGCTCCGGAAAAGCTGAGCTATGAAGAAAACGCCATCGTCATTCCCAAGGGCAATCCCAAGCTCGTCGAAGCCCTGAACAAGGCGCTTGACGAAGTGGAAAAGGACGGCACCCTGGGCAAGCTTGTTGAAAAGTGGATGAAGTAATAGTATGAGTGCCCGCGGCCGGGATGGGAGGACCGTCCCGGCCGCGTTTTTCGGATTTTACCACCCAGGAGCCCATAGTGGATTTTGCACTCGTATTCGACCATTACGATCTTTTTCTGTCCGGCGCAGCCAATACCTTGAAAATAACCTTTTGCGCCCTGACCATCGGTATCATTCTCGGCACCCTCGCTGGGGTGGCCCGCATCAGCCGCAACGCCATGATGCGCTATCTTTCGGATATCTACATTCAGGTCATTCGCGGCACTCCCATGCTGCTGCAAATTTATTTCTTCATGTTCGGCCTGCCCCAGGTTTACAATATCCTTTTCGATGCCCGCATGCCGCAGGACGCCTTCTGGCTAGGCATGATCGCGCTGGGGATCAACTCCGGCGCGTATACCGCCGAGATCATCCGTGCGGGTATCCTGTCCATCGACAGGGGGCAGATGGAAGCGGCCCGCTGTTCCGGGCTGACCCACAAGCAGGCCATGATCTACGTGATTCTTCCCCAGGCCTTCAAACGCATGATTCCGCCCCTTTGCAACGAACTCATCGTCCTGCTCAAGGATTCCTCCCTGGTTTCCGTTGTGGGATATGGCGAACTCATGTTCACCGCCAAGGTGCTGGGCGCCAAGTACTACACCTACGTGCCGTTCCTTCTCGGAGTGGGGGTAATCTACATGAGTCTGACCCTGACCTTCGCCAAGATCCTGCACAGGGTAGAACGCAAGCTCAGCGAAGGCAGCACCCGGGGCGAAGGGGACAACATGGTTCTCGACCTCGGCTAAATGAACGCAAGCCAAAACGCCGGTGGAGCAATCCGCCGGCGTTTTTTTGTTGGTGATCCAGGGTTCTCAATTCATTTGGTTTTCGATAGGCTGCGCTCATCAAAACACAGGAGACACGTCTTGATCAGCACGTTTTACAATGACTTTGATTTGGAACTGTTCGGCAGGGGAGAGGCCAAAAAACTCAAGGACCGCACTCCGTTCGAGCAGGACCGCGACCGCATCATCTATTCCCCTGCCTTTCGCAGGCTCCAAAACAAGACGCAGGTCTTTCTGTCCGGCGAATATGATTTCTACCGCACCCGCCTGACGCATTCCATCGAGGTCTCCCAGATCGGCCGGTCCATCTGCAACCACCTGAATCGGACCACGGACGAGCTGGGGGATGATTTCACCATCGATCAGAACCTGGTGGAATCCATCTGCCTGGCCCACGATATAGGGCATCCTTCCTTCGGACATGCCGGCGAGGCCGTTCTCAACAAGCTCATGAAAAAGCACAAGGCGGGCGGATTCGAGGGCAATGCCCAGAATCTACGCATTCTGGTGGATATCTTCTACCGCAAGGGCTCGGAGTGGTCCGGCATGAAACCCACACGCGCATTTCTGGACGGCATGCTCAAGTATAAGACGCTCTTTTCGGATTCCAAAAAGCAAAAGAACCATTTCGTCTACGACTCCCAGGAGGAAATCCTGGATTTCGTCAGCGGCGACTTCCGCTTCAGGGATGAGTTCCCCATTGAAAAGGAGCGCAACTTCTTCAAGAGCATTGAATGCCAGATCATGGATTGGGCCGACGACATCGCCTACAGCATCCACGACGTCAGCGACGGCATTCAGGCCGGGTTCATCACCATCAAGAGCATCCGCAAGTGGCAGCAGGACAAGACAACGGACTATACCGGAAGGGATGACCAGCTTCTCGACGAACTGTGCGACGCCATGATCAACGACGATTACAGCCGTTATCTGGCGCGGCTCATAGGCATATTCATCCACGGCACCCGGCTGGTCCGGCGCGAGACTTTTCTTTCGTCGGCGACCAACCGTTACAGGTTCGGCATCGAGCGCGACCGGCAGATGGACGACATCTGTACCCTGCTCAAGCAGATGGCCATCGCGTTGGTGTTCCACACCCCGCAGGTGCACCAGCTCGAATACAAGGGGGAACAGATCCTCAAACGGCTGTTCAAGGTCTTTTCAAAACGTTATGTGGAACGGGAACATTCCCACTTCACACTCTTGCCCGACCACTACGCCAAGGCCATTGACCGGGCCGACGAGCCCATGAAGTACCGCATCATCTGCGATTACCTCTCGGGCATGACGGACGGTTTCGTGGTCCGCACCTACAAGCGGCTCTTTGACCCGGATTTCGGGTCTATCATCGATCTGGTGTAGTCATCGAAAAATACGAACAAAGAACCCCGCAGTTTCGGCTGCGGGGTTCTTTTATGCGAAAAGGCGATTTGCGTTGGTGAGCAGTTCCTCAATCTGTTCGTGATCGAGCCCTATCTTTTCCCGGAGAAGATTCAGGGTGTCTTCCGGGTCGAAGATGGGGTAGTCGCTGCCGAAGAGAATTTTTTGCCTGTCGTGCTTGTTGTAGAAGCGCAGGAACTGCTCCCTGGAAAGAAAGGGGAGGGAGCTTGAGGTGTCCACGTAGACATCTATCCCGGCCAGATATTCGCAGGCCAGATCCCAGTATCGATATCCCCCCATATGCGCGGCGATCATGGTCGCCTTGGGGAACAATTCCGCCAGCCGGGCCATTTTCACGGGGCAGGACGGATTTTCTTCGGGCGGCAGCGACGAACCCACGTGGAACATGAGCACAAAGCGGTCTCCGATGATTTCCATGAGCGAATGGAAACGCGGATCGTCCATTCTGAATCCCTGGAAATCATTATGAAACTTGAGCCCCTTGATGCCCTTGGCCGCAATGCGGTCAAGCTCTGCCTCGATGTTTTCGAAGTCCACATGCATGGAACCGAAGGCAATCAGCTCCGGGTGCGTCTGTTGCAGTTGAATGGCCCAGTTGTTGGCCGGAATCACCTGCGAGGGATCTGTGGCGGCGGAATGCACCACGGCGCGGTCCAAGCCAGCCGTCTTGATCCTGGCCAGAAGATCATCGGTCATGCCCGTGCCAACGGACTGGATGCCGTAATGGTCGTAGAGGCTTTCAATGACCTTGGCGGCCACCTTGGGGTGAAAGGAGTGTGTATGTACGTCGAATCGCATTGTTCTGCTCGTTCATGAAAAAGGCCCCGGTCCATCGGGGCCTTGTCGTATCAGGGTTGAAACATGTCCTTGAGCCAGTCCGGTGTCCGGAAAAGCTTGCCTTCCGGATCGAGGCAGGCGTGCTCGGTCATGCCTGTTGCGTGCAGGGTGGTCCTGTCCGCGTTCCAGATCTCATAGGCGAATTTCATGGAAGCGCGTTTGAATTCGCTTACCGCCACTCGAACGCGGATTTCATCATCATAACGCACCGGAACCCGGTAGCGGCACTGGGCCTCGCGCACGGGAAGGATCACGCCGCGTTTTTCCACCTCGGCATAGCTGATGCCCCGTTCCCGGATGAGATGGCCGCGGGCGCGTTCGAAAAGGTGCAGGTATTCCGCGTAATAAAGCACTCCCATGGTGTCGGTTTCGCCATAGGAAACAAAATGGGGGTACCAGGCCTCAGGTTGGGGGAAATCGTTTGCGCTCATGAAAGAATCCCGGCTTGTTTCAGGGCAAAGCCCAGTAGTTCATGGCCGTGCTTCACGACAATTCCGGTGCTGTCCGCGGTCTTCTCATTGAAGAACTCCAGGCCGGACGGCTGCACCCCGGGCGCATTGACCACAAAGGGGACCGGATCAACGGTATGGGTCCGCTCCACAATGGGCGTGTAGTGGTCACAGCAGATGACCCAGGTGACGTCCTCGCCCCTGAGCGCTTCGCGCAGTGGCCCGACCACCCGGGCGTCGAAACGGCGAATGGCCTCGGTCTTGTTCTCAATCTCTCCGCCGTGGCCGCATTCGTCCGGCCCTTCCAGGTGCACGAAGGCGAAATCGCCGGTTTTGAGATATTCCAGGGCCGCGCGCACCTTGCCGTCATAGTTGGTTTCCAGCAGGCCGGTGGCGCCTTCCACGTCAATGACCTTCATGCCCGAGGCAAAACCGAGCCCCTTGATCAAGTCCACGGCCGAAATGACCGCGCCGTTGAGTTTGAAGGTCTCGGCAAAGTCCGGGAGCATGAGGGGGCGTCCCTGTCCCCACGGCCAGATGGAATTGGCCTTGGTCGGGTTGTCCTCCGCCAGCAGGTCATGGGCATGGAAAATCACGTCCCAAAGTTCGGGATTGCGGGAGTAGGCCCGCAAATCCATCTTGATGGTCTTGTCCGTGATGTCGTGCGGGGGGTTGATGACCATGGCCGCATCGTCGGTCAGCGCCCCGCCTTTCTGGATGAGCAGGTGACGGTACTGAATGCCGGGCACGAATTCATAGACATCGTTGCCTATCTTCCGTTGCAGCCGTTCAATCAGGGGGCGGGACTGCTCCGTGGTGATGTGCCCGGACGAATAGTCCCGCATGAAGCCGTCCTTGTCCAGCTGCGACACGGTCACCAGATTGAGCCGCCAGACCAGATCGTCCGCATCCAACTTCAATCCCTGGGCAGCCGCCTCGATGGGGCCGCGCCCGGTGTGGTGGCGCGCCGGGTCGAAGCCGAGCAGGGCCATGTTGGCCACATCCGATCCCGGAGCCATGCCATCGGGGATGGTCTTGCACCGCCCGACAATGCCGGTACGGGCCAGTGCATCCATATGGGGCGTCTCGGCCGCCTCCAGCGGGGTGCGGCCGCCCAATTCTTCAAGCGGCCAATCGCCCATGCCGTCGGCAACGAGATAGAGTACTTTCATGGTCTGTCCCGGTTAGAGAATACGGAACCGGACGCAGGGTTCCATGGTAAAGTCCATGGCGTCCATTTCCCGGGCCACGGCCTCCGCAGCCGCCGCGCGGGTGGAATGGGTGATGATGACCAGGGGAACGGCCTCGGTACCTTCCTCACTCTTTTGCACGGCCTGGGCGATGGAAACCCCATGGTCGGCCATGGAACGGGTTACGGCGGCCATGACCCCGGTCTTGTCCGCCACCATGAACCGGAAGTAGTACTTGGACATGGTGTCTTCGGGCGGCATGATTTTCGCCTTTGCCAGGGGCTTGTTGCCGAAACCGGTATTGTCCGGGGCATATCCCTTTTCGCAGCCATCGCGGTGCAGATGCCGGGCAATATTCATGATGTCGGCCAGCACGGCGCTGCCCGTGGGGGTATCGCCCGCGCCCTGGCCATGCAGCATGACCGGGCCCACGGCGTTGCCCACCACCCGGACCGCGTTGTAGTTGCCACCCACCCGCGCCAGCAGGTAGGTGTAGGGCACCAGTGCGGGATGCACGCCCGCCTCCAGCCTGCCTTCGAAGTCCTTGGCGTGGGCCAGGAGCTTGATGCGGTAGCCGAATTCGCGCGCGAACTTGATATCCAGGGGGGTGACCCCGGAGATGCCCTGGATGGGCAGTTCCGCCAGGGGGTAATCCACGCCAAAGGCCAGACGGATGAGCACGCACAGCTTGTGGGCCGTGTCGAAGCCTTCCACGTCAAAGGTGGGGTCTGCCTCGGCATAGCCCAGTTCCTTGGCCAGTTGCAGGGCGGTTTCAAAGTCCATGCTCTTGGTGGTCATTTCGGAAAGGATGTAGTTGGCCGTCCCGTTCATAATGCCGAGCATTTCCTCCACGCGGTCGCCCGCCAGGCTTTCGCGCAGGGTCTGGACAATGGGAATGCCACCAGCGCAGCTTGCCTCGTAGTAAAGGCCCTTGCCGCACTGGCGCGCCAATTCAAAGAGCTCCAGCCCGTGTTCGGCCAACAGATGCTTGTTGGCCGTAACCACGTGCTTGCCCGCTTTCAAGGCTTTTTCAATGAGGTCCCTGGCCGCCTCCAAGCCACCCATGAGCTCGACCACGATGTCGATCTCCGGGTCCTCGGTAAGGCGGGCCAGGTCGGTAGTGAGTTCGGTGCCGGAAGTGAGCGCGATGCCGCGCTGCTTGGTCGTGTCGCGCACGACCACGGTCTTGATCTCGAGCTTCTTGTCGAGTCTCTTTTCCAGCCAGTCTCCGTTTTCAGCCAGTATCTTGGCCAAACCGGAGCCGACCGTACCGAATCCGGCCAGTCCGAGTTTCACTATTTGCATATCTTACCCTCAAAGAATTTTCGCAGGTTGCGAATTGCCTGGTTTGTACGCTGTCTGTTTTCCACGAACGCAAAACGTACGTGGTCGTCGCCGTACTGTCCGAAGCCCAGCCCCGGGGAAACGGCGACCTCCGCTTCTTTTAGCAGCATTTTTGAAAATTCCACGGAACCCATATGTTTGAATTCGTCGGGAATTTCGGCCCACAGGAACATGGTCGCCTTGGGCGGGGTTACTTCCCAGCCGATGCGGTTCAGGCCTTCGCACAGGGCGTCGCGGCGGTCCTGGTAGATGTCCATGATCTCCTTGACGCATTCCTGGTCGCCGTTGAGCGCCTGGGTGGCCGCCACTTGTATAGGTGTATATATGCCGTAGTCCAGGTAGCTCTTGATGCGGGTCAGGGCCTGGACCATGTCCGGGTTGCCGCAGCAGAAGCCCACGCGCATGCCTGCCATGGAATAGCTCTTGGTCAGGGAGAAGAATTCCACGCCAACGTCCTTGGCGCCGTCGGCCTGCAGGAAGCTGGGCGCTTCGTAGCCGTCAAAGGTAAAGTCGGCGTAGGCAAGGTCGTGGATGACGTACAGGTCGTTTTCCTTGGCGAAATCCACGATGCGCTGGAAGAAGTTTACATCCACGCATTCCGTTGTCGGGTTGTGCGGATAGTTGATGATCAGCAGCTTGGGCTTGGGCCATGTGTGGCGGACAGCCACGGTCATATCCTCGAAAAAGTCGCGTCCCTTGCCGATGGGGATGCGGCGCACGTCAGCGCCCGCAATGACGGAGGCATAGGGATGGATGGGATAGGCCGGGTCCGGTGCGAGCACCACATCGCCGGGCGTAAGCATGACCAGGGCCAGGTGGGCGAGCCCTTCCTTGGCGCCCATGGTTACACAGACTTCCTGGTCCATATCGAGGTATACCGAGTACCTTTTCTGGTACCAGTCTGCGATTGCCTTGCGGAGCCCCTTGATGCCCTTGGACGCCGAGTAACGCGAGTTACCCGGCTTGTACGCCGCCTCGGTAAGCTTGTCGAGAATGTGTTTCGGGGTGGGCACATCGGGGTTGCCCATGCCCAGGTCGATGATGTCAGCGCCCTGATGACGCATTTTCATCTTCAGTTCGTTCACCTGGGCAAACACATAGGGAGGCAGCCGGTGGACTCGAGCAAATTGGTGCATAATCGCATACTCCTCAGTTGGTTTAGATTTCCTTTGAATCAATTTGCATATCCGGGGCAGGGCTTTCCTGTCAAAAAGTAAATTGACATTCCGGCCCCCGCCTTGACCCTATTGTTCGATTCAACTAGTTTACTGTGTCCTGAAAGAAAGTCATCGGCGATGAAGCCGAACTCATACATAAAGGAGAACTGCCATGGTTCAAGAATCCGAAACCATCTGGATGGATGGGAAGCTGGTTCCCTGGGGCGAGGCCAATGTCCACGTCCTGACCCACGCGCTGCACTACGGTACGGGCGTGTTCGAAGGAATCCGCGCATATGAGTGCAACGACGGAACCTCCGAGGTCTTCCGCCTCAGGGAGCACATGGTGCGCTTGGTGGATTCCGCTAAAATTCTCGGCTTTGCCGCGCCGTATACCGCAGACGAGATGGTCGAAGCCACCGTGGAAACCCTCAAGGCCAACAAGCTGAAGGGTGCCTATATCCGCCCGCTGGTCTTTGTGGGTGCAGGCGTCATGGGCGTTCATCCCGGGGACAACCCAATCAAGACCTGTATCACCGCTTGGCACTGGGGCGCATACCTCGGCGAGGACGCTCTGGAAAAGGGCATTCGCGTCAAGGTCTCCACCTACAATCGCCACCATGTCAACGTCATGATGACCAAGTCCAAGGCCTGCGGCAACTACGTGAACTCGGTTCTGGCCAAGATGGAAGCCATCCGCGACGGCTACGCCGAGGCAATCCTGCTGGATACCTCGGGCCATGTTTCCGAAGGTTCGGGCGAAAACCTGTTCATGGTCAAGCAGGACGTGCTGTACACCCCGCCGCTGTCCGGCGTGCTGGGCGGCCTGACCCGCGATTCCATCATCAGCCTGGCCAACGACACGGGCTATGAAGTGCGCGAAACCACCATCGGCCGCGACATGCTTTACACGGCCGACGAAGTGTTCTTTACCGGCACCGCGGCAGAACTGACCCCGATCCGCGAGATCGACGCCCGCGTCATCGGTGAAGGAAAGGCCGGTCCCGTCACCAAGCTGCTGCAGACCGAGTTCTTCAAGATCCTCAAGGGCGACAACCCCGATTACGAGCATTGGCTGCACCGTTACGAAGCCTAGCGGCCCGCCAGCGATCCAAATGAAAAAAAGGGGAGTCCGGCGTCTTGTCCGGGCTTCCCTTGTGTTGTATATGATTACGGCTTCGTCACTTCAGAACCAATTGTAATTTCATGAGCACATCCAGCCTGACAGCAAAATATCGCCCGCAGACCTTTGAACAGGTGGCAGGGCAGGAGGCCATCAAGACCATCCTCTCCCGCGCCGCGGCACAGGACAAGGTCGCGCCGGCCTATCTTTTTAGCGGAACCCGGGGGGTGGGGAAGACCACCATCGCCCGCATCTTCGCCAAGGCCCTCAACTGCAAGAACGCGCCCACGGCAGAGCCGTGCAACGAATGCGACTCCTGCCGCCAGATAACAGCAGGGGTCGCCGTGGACGTCATCGAGATCGACGGCGCCTCCAACCGAGGCATCGACGACGCCCGCCGGCTCAAGGAGGACATCGGCTACGCTCCGCTGGAAGGCCGGTACAAGGTCTTCATCATCGACGAAGCCCACATGCTGACCAAAGAGGCCTTCAACGCGCTTCTCAAGACACTGGAGGAGCCGCCGCCGCGCGCCACCTTCATCATGGCCACCACCGAGCCGCACAAGTTCCCGGCGACCATCATCAGCCGTTGCCAGCATTATACCTACAAGATGCTGTCCGAGGGCGAACTGGTGGCGCATTTGGAGAACATCCTGTCGCAGGAGGGCATCGAGTACGAGGCCGGCGCGTTGCAGATTATTGCCAAACGCGGCGCAGGCAGCGTGCGCGACTCAATGTCCCTGCTGGGTCAGGCGCTGGCCTTTGACGAAGGAAAACTGCGAGAGGAAGACGTGCGCAGCTTTCTCGGTCTTGCAGGGCAGGAAGTCTTTTTCCAGCTCATGGGAGCTATCCACGCCAAGGATCTGGTGGGAGTCGGGCAACTTTTGCGCCAGGTGCTCGACCTGGGCCTGGACCTCGGATTTTTCCTGCGCGAATTGACAAGCTGTTGGCGCAACATGTTCCTGCTGCGGCAGGCCGGTGAGCAGGCCTTGCCGCTGCTGGGGCTTTCCGGCGACGAAGCCGGGACCTGGATGGAATGGGCCAACAAGTTCGACCCTGCCTATATCCATGCCTGCTGGCAGATGACCCTGGACGGCCAGAAGCGGGTCATGACCTCCCTGGAGCCGGCCATGGCTCTGGAGCTGCTGCTGCTTAACATCGCTTCGCTCACGGACCTCATCAATCTGGAAAAGGTGGGCAACACCCAGGCAGCCCCTCCGCGTGGCCCCATGGGTGGACGGGGATCCGCTCCGGGCGGCATGCCGCGTCCGCCTCAAGGCGGATATCAGCCGCCGCCCCAGGGTGGGCAGCAATTCAGGCAGCAGGCGCAGGGGTACCAACCCGCACCGCCACAACAGCAGTCTGTTCCGCCCCGGCAGAATCAGCCGCCGCAACAATCCGTGCAGCCGTCAGTGACGCAACAGCTGCGTCCACAGACCCCTCCGGCGGGGGAGCCCGCTCCTTCGGACCCCAAGGAGGCCGAGCCATCGAAAAACATCGCTGATCCTGTCACGCAAGCGGTCCCCAGGGCGGTCTGCGAACTGCCTGCACCGCCCAACGGTCCCAAAAGCTGGGAAGGCTTGCTGGACTATGCCAAGACCTGCAACGGGAAAAGCGATGTGAATGCCCATAATTTGCGTCATCTCAAGGGCGAGCTGCAAGGGAAGGAACTTGTAATCACCTGCGGCAACAATTTTTTGTACAAGCAGATGTCGGCCTCCAGTGCGGTAAACGCCCTGGAGCGGCTGGCTGGCCTGTACTGGGGCAGGAATCTCTCTGTCCGGGTTGAAACCGGCGGCATGTCGGTGAGGAAATCGGAAAAGCAGTTGCGGACGGAAGCCGAAAGCAACGAGGCGGTGCTCAAGGTCATGGACGCCTTCAGTGCGCTGATCATGGCGGTAACGCCCCGCAACGGACATTAATAAGCACGTTATTCAAGGAGAAAGCATAATGCGTGGAATGAACGAGATGGTACGCCAGGCCCAGATCATGCAGCGAAAGATGACCGAAGCTCAGGACAAGCTGAAGGAAATGGAAGTGGAAGCCTCCAGCGGCGGCGGCATGGTCAAGGTCAAATGCACCGGCGGCCAGGACATCGTTTCCGTCGAAATCGAGGAATCCGTGTTTGAATCCGGAGACGTGGAAATGCTCCAGGACCTGGTGCTCACCGCCACAAACGACGCCCTCAAGAAATCCAAGGAAATGATGGAACAGGAAATGGGCAAGCTCACCGGCGGCATGAAGATTCCCGGCCTGTTCTAGGAGCCTGCCGTGCATAACCTTCCTGCTCCGCTCCGGGCAGTGGTGGAGCAGCTTTCCAGCCTGCCCGGGATCGGTCCCAAGTCGGCGTTGCGCATTGCCCTGACCCTGCTTAAGATGCCGCGTGAACGAGCCGCCGGAGTGGGGCAGTCCATTATCGATCTGCGCGATAACCTGTGCATGTGCGAGGAGTGCGCCAGTCTGGCGGAATCCAGCCCGTGCGCCCTGTGCTCCGACCCCAACCGTGACCACGGGCAGCTTTGTCTTGTTTCCGAGTGGGATGCGCTCCTGGCCATGGAGGACATGAGTCTCTACAAGGGGCGTTACCTTGTGCTTGGAGGGTTGTTGTCGCCCCTGGACGGTGTGGAACCGGGCCATCTGGAATTCGACCTGCTCAAGCGCCACCTGGCCAGCGGCAGGGTCACCGAGCTCATTCTCGCCCTCGGGGCCACCATGGATGCGGAGTCCACGGCGTCGTACGTCAAGAATATGGTTGAAAACGAGTTTCCCCATGTGAATGTCTCGCGTCTGGCTCAGGGGATTCCTATGGGCGGCGAAGTCAAATACATGGACAAGGAAACCTTAAAGCAATCCTTGAAGTATCGCCAGAAGATATAATAATACCAGTAGATTAATTTTATACATGTCGCAGGAACAATCCACCAGGCTCGAAGCCGCTGAAGTATGCAGCGTCGTCTACAGCAATCCGGAGAACGGGTATGTCATTGCACGCATCAGCGCAAAGAATGAGCCGGGAATCACCACCATCACCGGCATTATGGGTGATATCCAGCCGGGCGAAAGTCTCGACCTGACCGGCAGGTGGAAGGTGCACCCCAAATACGGGCCGCAGTTCGAGGTGGAAACCTTTGAACAGACCATGCCGGCCACCGAGAATGGGGTCATCAAGTTCTTGCAGTCCTCCATCAAGGGTGTGGGTGAAAAGACCGCCACCATGCTGGTGGGGGAATTCGGGGTGGGTATTCTGGATATTCTGGACGATGACCCGGAAAGGTTGCTGGAAATTCGGGGAATCTCCAAGAAGAAGCTCAAGGATATCATCGAATCCTGGTCCAAGCAGCGCGCCATCAAGAATCTGCTGGTCTTTTTGCAGTCCCATGGCGTGCCCACCACCTTTGCCGGAAGGATCTTCCAGCTTTACGGAGCGACTGCGGAAATCAAGCTGCGGGAAAATCCCTACGACCTGGCCTATGAGATCCGCGGAGTCGGTTTCCGCACCGCCGACCAGATGGCATTGAAGCTGGGCTTCAGGCCGGATGCGTGGCAGCGCCTGGAGGCGGGCATCATCTATACCCTGTTTACCTTGAGCGAGCGGGGAGGGCACATGTACGTGCCCAAGGACAAGCTTCTTTCCGATGCCGCCCGCATGATGGACAACGTGGATTACGACAAGCTTGAGGACGCGCTGTATTCGCTGCAGGAAAAGAAGCGGGTGCGCATCGAGGATCTGCCCGAACAGGAAGTGGAGGAAGCCGTCTACCTGATGCACTTCTACCATTTCGAAAACGAGATTTCCCAGCGCCTGCACCAGCTTATCAGCCACCCCATGCCCGTCAGCCGCAAAAAGGTGGCCCAGGCCCTGCCCAAGGTGGAGGAAACCCTTGGTTTTTCCCTGTCCGACGAGCAGCGCGAGGCGGTGTTCGAGGCCTGCTCCAACAAGGTTTTTATCATCACCGGCGGCCCCGGCACCGGAAAGACCACCATCACCAAGGCCATTGTCCTGACGCTCAAGGAACTGGGGCTCAAGATCAAGCAGGCCGCGCCCACGGGCCGGGCGGCCAAGCGGTTGTTCGAGGCCACCGGCCTGCCCGCACAAACCATCCATCGCCTGTTGCAGTACCAGCCAGACGGCGGATTTCAGTTCTGCCAGGATCAGAAGATCAAGGGCGATGTGCTGGTCATCGACGAATCCTCCATGGTGGATGCGCACCTTTGCGTTTCCGTGCTGCGGGCCCTGCCGCATACCTGTCGGCTCATTCTGGTGGGGGACATCAACCAGCTTCCCAGCGTGGGGCCGGGCAACGTGCTGGCCGATCTCATTAACAGCGAGATGGTTCCCTGCGCCCGGCTGACGCATATTTTCCGACAGGCCCAGGAAAGCTATATCGTGGTCAATGCCCACCGCATCAACCAGGGCCAGATGCCGCTGGGACATCCGCAGGAAGCGCCCGAGGCCGACTTCTTCTGGATTCCCCAAGAAGACCAGGCCACGGTACAGCGGCTCATTTTGGACAGTGTCTGCGACCGTATTCCCAAGCGTTACGGGCTGGACCCTCTTCGCGACATCCAAGTGCTCACCCCCATGCACAAGGGAGATGTGGGCACCCAGGCCCTGAACCAGGCGCTGCAGGAACGCCTCAATCCCCTCAAGCGGGGAGACCGGGAGATCAAGCGCGGCCAGATCAGCTATCGCGCCGGCGACCGGGTTCTCCAGACCCGCAACAACTATGACAAGGACGTCTTCAACGGCGACCTGGGCATGGTGGTGGATCTCAATACCCAGGACAATGAAATGACGGTCGAATTCGAGGGAACCTTCGTAACCTACGAGGCCTCGGAAATGGACGACCTGGCCCTGGCCTATGCCGTGAGCGTGCACAAGTCCCAGGGAAGCGAATACCCGGCCGTGGTCATGCCCATCGTGACCCAGCATTACATGCTTCTGCAGCGCAACCTGCTGTACACGGGCCTTACCCGCGCCAGAAATCTGGCCGTGCTCATCGGCAGCAAAAAGGCCTTCCAGATCGGGCTGAACAACATCACCGCAGGAAAGCGGGGCACCCATCTGGCCTACAGGCTGCGTCATCTTTTTTCGGAAAACACGCTTCTCTAGTTCCCGGGAAACTCCATATTTTTTTAAGCGCCTTTCATTAGGAATGGTTTTCATGTAGCCTTCTGAGCTGACGCAACACGACGATAATCCCATCCAAAGGAGTTTGCTATGTTGAGCAATAGAATGGAACAGGCCATCAATGACCAGATGAATTTCGAGATATTCAGCGCCAACATCTATCTGTCCATGGTTTCCTACTTCGAGGACCGGGGCCTGCCGGGTTTCGCCGCCTGGATGCGCGCCCAGTACAAAGAGGAGATCTTTCACGCAATGAAGATGTTCGACTACATTCTGGGAGCGGGCGGCAGGGCGAAAATTTCCGCTCACGACGCCCCGCCCCAGGATTGGGAAAGCCCGCTGGCCGCTTTTGAAAACGCACTGGAGCACGAGAAGGTGGTCACCGGCCGCATCAACGGCCTCATGGATCTGGCCCAGCAGGAGAAGGACCATGCCAGTCAGATCTTCTTCCAGTGGTTTGTTTCCGAACAGGTGGAGGAAGAGGCCAATGTGGGCGACATCGTCAGCAAGCTGAAGCTGGTTGGCGACGGCGGAGCCCTGTTCATGCTGGATCGTGATCTCGGTACCCGAGTGTTTACCGAGCCTGTCGAATAGTCGGATTGCCGAGCCTTTGAAACCAAGGAGAGAGCCATGAAAGACGTCGCATTGTTTGCCTTCAACGGGGAGCTCATGTGTTTCGTGCATGTGCTGCTCAACGCCCTGGACATGAAACAGGCGGGCATGAACCCCCGAATCGTGTTCGAGGGGGCGGCCACCAAGCTGGTGCCTGAATTGGTGAAAAAGGAAAACCCGTTCCACCAGCTGTACGTCAAGGCCAAGGAGGCCGATCTCATTGAGGGCGCCTGCAAGGCCTGTTCGGCCAAGATGGGCGTGCTGGAAGCGGTCCAGGCCGAAGGCCTGCCCCTGCTGGACGAAATGAGCGGCCATCCCTCGGTGGGGGCGTATATGAAGCGCGGCTTCGAGATCGTGACGTTCTGATCCCGAGAGGCAACGACACTCAAGGGCGGTCTTCGGACCGCCTTTTTCATGGTCCATCAAAACACTGGACAAACAGCCCGCACTCTGCAAAATCTCTCGAAACTTTCAAATAAACCGCTTTCAAGGTGCATCAATGAGCAACGATCAGGAAAAAATCATTTATTCCATGTACAAGGTGACCAAACGCCATGGTCAGCGAGAAGTACTGAAAAACATATCCCTGTCCTATTTCTATGGGGCCAAGATCGGCGTGCTGGGTCTGAACGGCTCGGGGAAAAGCTCCCTGCTGAAAATTCTGGCCGGGGTGGATGAAAATTTTGAGGGCGAAACCCATGTTTCCCCGGGTTTCACCATCGGTTACCTGGAGCAGGAGCCCCTGGTGGATGAGACCCGCACCGTGCGCGAGGTCGTGGAAGAGGGCGTGGGCGAGACCATGGCCCTGATCAAGGAATTCAACGAGATCAACGAGAAATTCGCCGAGCCCATGGAGGCCGACGAAATGGACGCCCTGATCCAGCGCCAGTCCGAGGTGCAGGAGCTCATGGACGCAAAGGGCGCCTGGGATATCGATTCCCGCCTGGAGATGGCCATGGACGCCTTGCGCTGCCCCCCGGGCGACACTTCGGTTTCCGTGATCTCCGGCGGTGAGCGCCGTCGCGTGGCCCTGTGCCGCCTACTGCTCCAGAGCCCGGACATCCTGCTACTGGACGAACCCACCAACCACCTGGACGCCGAATCCGTTTCCTGGCTCGAACGTTTCCTGCAGACGTTCCCGGGCACGGTCATCGCCGTGACCCACGACCGCTATTTCCTGGACAACGTGGCTGGCTGGATCCTCGAACTGGACCGCGGCCGCGGCATCCCCTGGAAGGGCAACTATTCCTCCTGGCTGGAACAGAAGGACAACCGCCTGAAACAGGAGGACAAGGAAGACTCGGACCGCCGCAAGACTTTGGAACGCGAACTCGAGTGGATCAAAATGTCTCCCAAGGGCCGCCGCAAAAAGAGCAAGGCGCGCATCAATGCCTACGAATCCATGGTTTCCCATGAGAGCGAGGCACGCTCCAAGGAACTGGAAATCTACATTCCGCCGGGAAATCGCCTGGGCAAGCAGGTCTTCATCGCCGAGGGCGTGCGCAAGTTCATGGGTGAAAAGCTCCTGGTGGATGACATGAGTTTCATCATTCCGGCCAACGCCATCGTGGGCATTGTGGGCCCCAACGGCGCCGGTAAGACGACCCTCTTCAAGATGCTGGTCGGTCAGGAACAGCCCGACACAGGCTCGCTGAAAGTGGGGGATACCGTGGATTTCGCCTACGTGGATCAGAACAGGGATTCCCTGGAGGCCGGCAAGACCGTCTATGAGACCATCAGCGGCGGGGCCGAATTCATCAAGCTGGGAGCCCGCGAGGTCAATGCCCGCGCCTACTGCAGCCGGTTCAACTTCCAGGGTTCGGACCAACAGAAGAAGGTGGACGTGCTTTCCGGCGGGGAGCGCAACCGGGTGCACCTGGCCAACATGCTCAAATCCGGCGCCAACGTCATCCTTCTTGACGAACCCACCAACGACCTGGACGTGAACACCATGCGCGCCCTGGAAGACGCCCTGGACAACTTCGCGGGCTGCGTGATGGTCATCAGCCACGATCGCTGGTTCCTGGACCGCATCGCCACGCACATTATCGCGTTCGAAGGGGATTCGCAGGTCATTTTCCACGAAGGGAACTATTCCGACTACGAGGAAGACCGCAAGAAACGTCTGGGCGCGGAGGCGGATCAGCCGCACCGCATCAAGTTCAGAAAACTGACTCGATAGCGAATACCATGAAACAATGAAAGGCCGGGACACCCCGGCCTTTTTTTATTGTGCGTCCGCCCTGCACCTGACGGGAAGGCGGAAGAAGAACGTACTCCCCATATCCAGCTTGGACTCGGCCCAGATGCGTCCCCCGTAATGGTCCAGTATCTTGCGGCAGATGGTCAGCCCGAGACCGCTTCCCTTGGGCGCATCGTGCATGGTGTCGCCCTTGGTCACCTGCTGGAACTTGTCGAAAATGGTTTCCAGCTTGTCCGGCGGAATTCCTGTTCCCGTGTCCGAAATCCGGACGACCACCGCTCCGCTGGGCTCCACTTCGGCGGCCATGTGCACGCTCCCTTCGAAGGTATGCTTGGCCGCATTGTTCAGGAGGTTCACCAATACCTGTATGATCCTGTCCGGGTCGAGGATGAGCCGGGGCACGTCGTCATGGACCTCGGTGGACAGCGAAACACTTTTCTTCTCGGCGAAATCCCCTTGAACCGCGCGGATCGATTGCGCAAACACCGCTGCCAGGTCCACCTCCTGGTCATCCCATTCGATACGGCCTTCCTCTATCTTGGAGATATCGAGAAAATCGTTGATCAGCCGCGTCAGGCGTTCTCCCTCCGTGGCAATGATTTCAAGGTTGTCCACAATGCGTTTGCTTTTCTTTTGCAGCCGGTCCTCGCCCTCGCTGAGGGGCTGAAACGTGTTGATGAATTCCTTGCTGATAAGCTTGGTGAACCCGAGAAGGGAGGTCAGCGGAGTGCGCAGGTCGTGGGAGACCGAGGAAACCAGTTCCGTCTTCATCTCGTCCTGTCGGCGAAGAACCGTGTTGGCCAGTTCCAACTCCCGTGTCTTGTTGCGCAGTTCTTCGGTCCTGGCCTCCACCAGTTGCTCCAGTTCCCTGTTGATCCGTTCCAGATCGTCCTCTGCGGTCTTTCTCCGGGATATATCCACGACAAATCCTTGATAGAAGGAGTCGTCGTTGCTGTTGGTCAGTTTTTTAGCAGAGATGCTGAGCCAAATTTTTTGTCCGTTTTTTTTCCGGAACTCGGCTTCGAAATTATCCACCTCTCCCTTTTCTTCCAGCAGGCGGGAATATTCATCCCGTACCTCAGGGGAGGCATACAGCTGTTCCCTGATGTTGGTCACGGAATTGATCAGTTCCGACACGGACGAATAACCGAACAGCTCGACCAGGGCGGGGTTTGCATTGAGGAAACGTCCCTCGCGAGTGGTCTGGAAGACGCCCTCAATGGCGTTTTCAAAGATGCTCTTGTATTTTTCCTCTGTAAGCTTGAGCCGCTTCTCGGTGAGCCGGAGTTCCTGGGCCCGTTCGCGGACCCGTTTTTCCAGCTCCCGGTTCATGTCCTCGAGTTCCCTGGTCAGGTTCAGCCGCCTGTCCATCTCGGTCTTGAGATGCAGCACGGCCTGGATCCTGGCCTGGACCACGGGCATGCTGAAAGGTTTGGTAATGTAGTCCACGGCCCCGTATTCCAGGCCCTTGACCTGGTCCACATCCTCGCCCAGGGCGGTGATGAAGATGACCGGGATATCACGGGTGCGGATATCGGCCTTGAGGCGGGCGCACACCTCATAACCGTCCATGCCCGGCATCATGATGTCCAGAAGGATCAGGTCGGGAGAATCTTCGGAAAAGGCCGTCTTGAGGGCCTCCTGCCCGTTGATGGAATACAGGACCTCATATTTGTCGGCCAGGTTGTTCCTGAGGATGAATATGTTGTCGGCCACATCATCCACGATCAGCAGGCGTTTCTTTCTGTCCTTGTCGGGCCGGTTATGGAAAATAGACTGATAGCGTTCCTCGTAGGTCTTCAAGGCATGCTGGGCCTTCTCAAGGTCGCTCAAGCGGTTCTTCACCTGCGCTTCGAGCTGCTTGTTCAGTTCCTCCATCTGGTTCTTGAGTTCCAGCCTGCGCTGAAGCTCCCTTTCCAGGTTCAGTATGGAACTGACCCGCGCCTTGACGATCTTGATGCTGAACGGTTTGGTGATGTAATCCTGTGCTCCCAGCTCGAATCCCTTGGCCTCGTCTTCCTCCAGGGAACGTGAGGTGAGAAATACCACGGGAATGCCCTTGGTCTGCGGATCGGACTTGAGGACCCTGCAGACTTCGAATCCGTCCATTTCCGGCATGATGATGTCCAGGAGAATAAGATCGATTTTCTGCGCGGAATTGGCAATCTCAAGGGCCTCCTTGCCGCTGGTTGCATAGAGCAGGGCAAAGTCGTCCTTCAGGTTTTCACTCAAAAACCAAATATTGTCCGGCGAATCGTCCACTATGAGCAAGGTGCTTTTTTCTGGCATGCCTACCCCTTACAGCTCCACTTTGAGTGCCTGGGCTATTTTCATCAATACATCCAAGGATTTTTCCGTATTGAGCTTGTATACTGAGTCGGAAAGCTCCCGGAGCTCCTCATGCAACTTGGCCGGTACGATTTCCGAAAGCAGGGGCAGCCGGTCGATGACGTCGGTGCTTCTTTGAAGGAGCAGGGCATGGAATTCTTTCAGCGATTCCTCCACTTCCACCATATCGCATTCCCGGAGCGGTTTGGAACCGTTGCCGGACGTGTCTTGTTCCTCCAGCGGCAACTCCTGAAGCACGCTGATAAGCGCCTCCATTTCCCTTGCAAATTCTTCATAGTGGCCTTGCCAGGAATCCGGCGATTCCTTTTTCAGTGCTCCATCGAACTGCCGGGCGGCTGCGAACAGTGGGCCGGCCCCGAGATTTCCCGAAGTCCCCTTGATGGTATGAACTAACGCCTTGAGTTCGTCATGGGCCTGCGTGTCCAGCAGATGACGTACCGTTTCAACGCATGTGCCGTAATCGCACAGGAAGTTGTGCAGAAGTCTTCTGTAGAGCGGGCCATTGTTCTTGATGCGTTCCAATCCGGCATCAATGTCCAGCTCCCGCATGTTGCCCGGGCGGTCCGGCCATGAGTTATCCGCGACTTCCGCCTTCTGAACGGGACGTTTTTCGTATTCCCGCTCCCTGGGCTCGATCCATTGGATCAATGCTGAAAACAACTGGTTTTCATCAATAGGTTTCGCCACATAGTCGTTCATGCCGGATTCAAGGCATTTTTCCTTGTCGCCGATAAGGGCATGTGCGGTCATCGCAATGACGGGAAGCCCCTGGAGGCGCAATTCCTCGCGAATGATCCGCGTGGCCTCGTATCCATCCATTTCAGGCATCTGAATATCCATGAGGACTGCATCGTAGGGCTGATTGCGTTCCTGCTGCGCTCGGATCATGCCCACGGCTTCCTTTCCATTGTCGGCGACCTCGACCATGAGATTGGCGCTTTCCAGAATCGCCGTGGCCACGCCCTGGTTGATTTCATTGTCTTCCACCAGAAGAATCCTGGCCCCGCCGATTCCCTCCAGTCCCTTGATTTCCTTGGTCCTGTCTATCTCAACCCTGTGCAACATGGCCTCGTCGTGCCCGAAAATCTCCATGATGGCGTTGAACATGTCCGAGGAGCTGACAGGTTTGAGCAGGTATCCGTCGATGCCGGTATCGTGGGTTTTCATTTTCAGCAAAACTTCGTCGCGGCCGTACATGGTCACCAGAAGCAGTTTCAGGCTGTCGCCCAGAGCCGGGTCCTCCCGGATGACCTGGGCCAACTCGAAACCGTCCATGCCCGGCAATTTGAGGTCCATGAGAACAAGGTCGAAGCGGGATGCCCCATTGTCGTTTCGGAGCATGTCCAGTGCCTGTTCGGCGGATTCAACGCACTGCGTTTCAAACCCGAGATTTCCGAGCATTTCGGTAAACAGCAGCCGGGCGGTGTCATTGTCGTCCACGATGAGTACCCGCAGACCGCGAAGATCGATGGGGGCGATCAGGGACCGCTGGCGGCTCCCTTTCTGCCTTCCGAAGGTGGCGGTGAATTGGAAGGTGCTGCCCTGGCCGGGCTCGCTTTCCACCCACAGCTTCCCCCCCATGAGGGCAACCAGACGCTGGCAGATGGAAAGCCCCAGGCCGGTGCCTCCATATTTGCGCGAAATGGAGCCATCGGCCTGCTTGAAGGGCTCGAAAAGGGAATTGGCGACCTTTGGGTCGATGCCGATCCCGCTGTCCTGCACCGAGAAATGAAGAGACACGCTATTTTCGTCCCGGGGCGCTTCTGCCTGAGGGCCGACCTTGAGCACGATCTGCCCATGATGAGTGAATTTGACCGCATTGCTGATGAGGTTGATGAGAATCTGGCCCAGCCTCAGGGGATCGCCCACCAGGGAAAGGGGAGTGTTGTTGTCGATGATGTAGAACAGTTCGAGTTCTTTTTCCGCGGCCTTGTCCGCGAACAGGCCGGATATGCGGTCGATGGTTGAAGTGAGCAAAAAGCCCACGGAGTCCAGCTCCAGACGCCCGGCCTCGATCTTGGAAAAATCGAGTATGTCGTTGATGATGCCGAGCAGGTGGTTCGAGGAGTCCTTGACCTTTTCCAGATAGTCCCGCTGGGTCTTGTCCAGCTTGGTCTTGAGCACCAGGTTGGTTAGCCCGATGACGGCGTTCATGGGAGTTCTGATCTCGTGGCTCATCCTGGCCAGGAATTCGCTCTTGAACGAACTTGCCGCCTCGGCATTTTCCTTGGCCACGGCCAGTTCCCTAGTTCGCTCCTCCACCAGTTCCTCCAGGTGCGCGTTCATTTCGGCCAGTTCCTGCTCGGCCAGCTTCACCTGGGTCACGTCCACGAGGATTCCGTCGTAATGAAGGACATTCCTGTCCGCATCCCGGATGACTCTGGCAAACAGGGCGCCCCAAATGACTTGCCCGTCCTTGCAGTGGATCCGGGCCTCGTATCCGCGAGAGCCGCTCTCCGATTCAGCCAGGGAAAGCAGCCTTGCGGTATCTGCCGAATCAACGCAGAGCTGTTCGCGGATATCGGTTATGGAGCCGATGAGCTCCTCAGGGGTGTCGTATCCGAGGATATCGGCCATGGCCGTATTGGCCGTGATGAAATTGCCGGCGGGTGAAAACCTGAAAATACCCACCAGGGCGTTCTCGAAGATGGAGCGGTATTCGAGCTCGGCCTGGGCCAAGGCCTCCCTCGATTCCATGAGCGCCTTGTAGCGCAGTTCCAGTTCCCGGACCATGCCGTGAATGGATTGCTGCATGCTCTGGAGCTCCAGGCTGCCTCCGGTCTCCACATCCGTGACGGCGGAATCTCCCTGGCTGACCCTGCTGGCATATTCTTTTACCGCCTGGAGCGGCGAGATGATGGTCGTGCGTATCAGCAGGAACAGGGTGATGATGAGTATGCCGTCCACCGCAAGGATGGCGCTGATGATATTCCCAAGAAAGGACTTGAGCTCCTCCTCCATGAACCGGGGAGAGTAGAAGAGGGTGAATTCGCCAATCTCCCGGTTCTTGTAAACCAGCTTCCGCGAATCCCTGAGCAGGTCTTCCCCGCCGGAGACAGTGTCGGAAGAAACAGCCTGCCATTGATCATTACGTGCGATGGCTGTGCGGTCTTCGCCGTATTTCACGCTAACGGCATAGACCTGTCTGTCCTGCATGGCGCTGTGGATGATGTCGTTGATCTGGTCTTCATCATAGTTCCACACGGGAGTTCTGAGACTGATGGCTAATTGCGAGGCCAGGGCGTCCATGGCGGCCGAGAGCTTTTCCAGGTTGTGCTGTTTTTCGGTCCGATAGCGCAGGGCCCCGAAAACGCCCAGAAGGATGGTGGTCACGGCGACCAATCCGATGACCACCGTGAACGTCAATGGCTTTCCCTGACCGAACCGCATGCCTGCTCCCCGCTGTCCTGCTAGGTTTGAAGGTGCTCCTGGTATCAATCTGGCGGGAAATGACATCCTGTTACATTATTTTATGCAACAGGACGGCCTGGGCAACTTGGACAGGTCACCCGGCGATGCCTTTTTTAAACGCAGACAGGACAGCCCAGCGGGGTGCGGCGGTCCTTGGCATAAGCGTTGCCGGCAATGGATTTGGCGTATTTCTTGATGTCGGCAGCCCGTTCCCCGATCTCCATGAGTGTGCACTGGCCCTGGATCTCAATGACGCCGAGGGAAATGGAGACAAGGGGATACTGCCGTTTCTTGCCGTCCCGGCCCTTGGCGTGAATCCAGCCCCGGTCCCGGTCCTGGGCGGAATAGTGGCGATTCACCAGCCTTTTGAAGCAGCGCAGCACCGAGATGCAGGTCTTTTCCACGGATTCGGGCTTGGTGATCAGCACGAAATCGTCGCCGCCGATATGGCAGAGCAGGGAGTCCTTGGGGCAATGCTTTGTCGCCGCCCAGGACATGATGTCGGCCGCCAGCTTGATGATAGCGTCGCCGTTTTTAAAGCCGTAGGTATCATTGTAGACCTTGAAGTGGTCCAGGTCCCCATAGATGATGCAGAAGGAATCCTTGCGGGTGATGCGGGATTCCACCTCCTGCTCCAGGGCGACATTGCCCGGCAGTCCGGTGAGCGGGTTGGTTCCCCGCGCCATCTCCACCTGGACCCGGGCCAGGGTGTTGAGCAGCTTCTGCACCGTGACCACGCCGAACAGGACTCCTTTGCGGGTAATGATGACCTCGTCATAGGCCTTGAGCGTCTCGCGATCCATGGCCATACGCGCTGCCTGTTCCACCGGCGTGGATTTGTCCACGATCAGCGGGGATTCGTCCATGACATCGGTGATGGAGCGTTTGGAAAACAGGGCCACCCCATACTGGGAGGAGAGCTGCCGGTTGAGGTGGTACTCCATGACCAGCCCCCGGGGAACGTTGTCTTCCGTGACCACGATGCTGGGAAATTGCTGATTGTTGGAAAAGAAGTCCTGGGCGTCGGCGACAATGAAGGAACTGTCCACCGCATAGGGAGCTTCCGCGATTTCCCCGATGGGAATGGAGCAGGTTACGGTCTTGCGCGGCAGTTCGGACATGGATTGCAGTTCCCGGCACTCGGGGCTCAGTTCCGGCTTCGGCTTTTCCGGATATCCGAGGTAGTAACCCTGCCCGCAATGAACGCCGATATCCATGAGGCATACGGCCTGGTCCCGGGTCTCGATTCCCTCGGCCACAATTCTGGATTTGATCTTGTCGGCAAAGGTGACCGTGGTTTCCACCAGGGCTCGTTTGACCGGATCCCGGTGGATATTGTGGATGAGCGATTTATCCAACTTGATGAATTCCGGATGAAGCTCGGCAATGGAACTCAGGCCGGAATAGCCGGACCCCGTGTCGTCCAGCGCAATCTGGAATCCCTGGCTCCGGTAGTGGTCCAGGGTGCGGTAGAAAAGGCTGAAATCCTGAAGGCTGTGGCGTTCCGTGATCTCGAAAACGATGTTCTTGGGCGAGAGTCCCACTTCCTGAAGCAGGGCGAGCGTCTTTCCCGGGGTGAATGCCGGATCGGCCATGGTTTTCGGGTGAATATTCAGGAAAAGACGTTGCCCAGCGGCAATGGGACCCAAATTGCGGATGGCTTTTTCCCTGCAGACCTCTTCCAGGGAAAAAAGCCTGCCGATCTGTTCCGCCAGTTCAAACATGACCAGCGGGGACTCGAATGGGGACCCCTGAGGCCCTCGGGCGAGCGCCTCCCATCCGCAGATGTTTCCGGTGCGGAAATCCAGGATCGGCTGATATTTGCATCGAATGGTTCTTGAATGGACAATTTGATTGAAATATTTGGTGATTTCAAGAGACTGCAGATCCAGGGGCTGGGTTGCGCACAAGCGCGCCTCCTTGATGGCGTGGGAAAATGCCATGTCCCAGTCCCGCCCATTCGACTCAATGCAGCTATAGCCGATGCCCAGCTCTATACCGAGCCCGGTCCATTTGAGCATGGTCCGTTTCATGGCGTTCTGGGCCTGCAGTTTGAAGGCATAGGCGATATCGCAGAGGTTGCCCCCTTCACCGTCCCCCTCGTCGGGGCAGAGCAGGATGTATTCTCCCGGCGATTGGGTGAACACCGAAACGCCGCTTTCCCCGTATTGCTCCTGCGCCGTCTTTACCAGTGAATCATTGAGTTCCCTGTCGAGTTGTCCCACGAAGTCATTGCCATACATCTCCTTGAAAAGCGCGTAGTCGCGGATGATGACGAAAAGCAGGTTGGACGAATGAAAGCATTTCAGTTGCGCCTGCAGCGCGGTGCTGTCCGATAAAGCCATGTGCATAGAATCTTCCCCAGGCCGTGATGATGAGCTGCGGTTCCAGAATCGAAAGATGGAGTGGTTCATCGGAACTCCCCCGGATCGAAGCTGATGTGTGTGTAATTCCCTCTCCCCAATACAGCTGGGCATATTAGCTCCCGGGGAAATGGATATGTTACCTTGCTGTGACGATTGCATGAAGATTCCTGGGGATTGGATACAAAAAAAGGCGGAAACCGAAGTTTCCGCCTTGAGTGTCTCGTTGGAGGGGAGGACTACCTGTAATACAGGTTCCTTCCGCCGATGGTCAGGAACGACTGGTGCAGGTTCTTGCGAATGTCGCGCCTGTCCCAGACCCCCTGGATATGACCCCTGGAAAGGGCCTTGTAGCAGTTGTGATAGTCCGGCGAGATATCCATGCCGGTGGTCTCCTTGATCACGCCGGGCCCCGCAAAGCCGATGTTGGAGGAGCGTACGGCGTACTGGTAGGGCGAGCAGCCCAGGAAGGAAGCCAGCGGACCGGCATAGGAGTTGGTGTCGTAGAGCACGATGTACAACCCGCCCGCCTCGATGTAGTTGCGCACGGCCATGGTCACGCGGGGCATCTGGATGAGACCGTTAAGGCCTTCCTGAATGCGGATGCCGGCGGTGCCGTGGATGTATGCCAGGAAGGGCTGATGCTTTTTCTGGGCCAGCTCCAGGGCTCGGATGAACTTTTCGCCCTCGGCGGCGCCCACGGAGCCGCCCCGGAAATTGGCCACCAGCATGGCGCAGGTGAGCTTGATGCCTTCCAGCGAGGCGTGGAAGGTCATGCAGCCGCTCTGCATGCCGTTCTTTTCCTTGGCCGCGTCCACGCGTTCCTCGAAGTTGGGGAATCCGGTGGGGTTGCCCGCGGCAATATTCTTGTTGAACTCCTGCAGGGAGTCCTTGTCGAAGACGTTGTGCAGGTACCACTGGTATTCCATGCGGAAATGGTGCCCGCAGGTGGGGCAGACGCCTGCAAAGTCCGTGTACAGGTCGCGCGCCCAGATATCCAGGCACCCGCGCTTGGAGGAATGCGGGCAGGAGACCTCTCGGTCCTGGACGGATTGCGGGCTGACGTAACCGTGCCCGTTTTCATGGGCCTGCTTCTTGTCCGGCACGGACAGGCCGGTCAGCTCCATTTCCACCTGCTTGTCCCCGGAGCCGATGCCGATGGCCTTGAGTCGCTTGCCCGCAAAGGAACCCAACTTCCCGGTGACCACGTGCACTTCGTCGGTAACTTCCTCAATGACGCGCTTCACGGTGTGCTGGATGGGTTTTACGATGCCGTAGGCCACCACGGAATAGGTGGTGGAGACAAAGCCGGAACGGGCGGCATTGATCTTTTCCCAGAAGGTGCGGTTGTCCTGGTAGGCATGCTGGGCCATCTGACGGTACTTCCTGTACCTGCGGTCCAGCAGCCGCTCGCGGGCACGCTCGCTCAGGTTCCAGCGCACGATGACGTCCGCGTCCTTCTTGAACAGCTTCAGGGCCAGGCCGCGCAGGAAACGAACGCTGCGCACGCTCAGGGTCACTTCGTCCGTGGCCTGAATGACCCGTTCGCGAAGTTGGCGGTAGAAGTCGAAGTGGTCGGAACGGGCGCCCAGAGGCGGTTCCTGGATGATGTCATCGATATAGCCATTGGCCAGGTTGTCCTGGGCCGTGATCTTCTGATGGCTGGCGCAGGACTCGATGAGCTCCTGGGAAGCGCGCTGCGGCGGTCGGATACGGCCTTCAATGGCTGCCGCGCCTTCCGGCGAGATCACGGAATAGTAGCCGTGGGAGAGCATGATGCGCTTGTCGGCCATGCCGATGGCCTCTGCGCCGCCCGAGCCGCCTTCCGAGAAGATGGCGACGATGGGTACGTCGAGTCCGCACATCTCATAGATATTTTCGGCAATCTGCTGGGCCGCGCCGGGAAAGTCCTCCACCGGGTAGGAGCCCGGTGTGTTCACGTAGGCGTGGATGGGAATCTGTTCCCTGGCCGCGACCTTCATGTACTTGAGAGCCTTGTAATTGCCCCAGGGCTTGATGGAGCCGCCGTTGCGGAATTCCTCGCCGTGGCCCTTTTCCTGGCCCACGACCATGACCGGCTGGTTGATGATGGTCTTGCCCTTGCGCCTGGTGACATAGGCGCGGGCGATGACCATGCCGGGATCGATGCTGTGTTCGTCCTGGCCTCCGATCTCGTTGTAGTTGTCGTAGACGTTTTCCAGGATATCCTTGAGGCTCACCCGCTGCGGGTGGCGGACGATGCGGACCTTGTCCATGGGGGTCAGGCGCGCGTCCAGGGAAACCTCGAGGGATTCCATGCGTTTCTCGAGAGCCTTCAGGGCGTTGGCCGCTTCTCCGTCCGAGGAAAAGGCCTGCCCGTCAAACTCGACGATGCGCCGCATGAGTTCGTCCAGTTCGGGACTCTCCTTGTCGCCCAGGATTTCACGGGCATAGTCGGCGCGCTGCTGCAGTTCGGTTTTCTTTTTATCAAGACTCATAAGCTAGAATTCGAGCAGGTTCTCGGTTTTTTCGATAAGGAACGGAATGTTGGTTTTCATCCGGGTGCCCGAGGCGTCTTCGCCGTCGAGCTTGAGATCCCTGAGGAACTCGAGACCGCGTGCCTTGGTTTCCTCCAGGTTCTTGCCCCAGATGATGGCCAGTGCCAGGTTGGGGTCGTATTCCGTGGGAATCTGGTAGGGCCTTTCCCGCGGCACATGGGTGTGAATGGACAGCCAGTCCTTTTCCGCCCAGCCGACAGTGTTGATTTCACCAACCCAGGGGGTGAAGCCGCTTTCCGTATCCTCGGCGATGAGCCGGTATTCGATGCTCACGCCGTCGAAGGTTATGTCCTTCTGGGAGTAGCCGAGGGATTCGCCCAGGCCCACCCGGATTTGCTCCCGGATCAGATTGACCTCGGGGTTGCCCTTGGTTGACGCGATGGAAGCGGAAACGCCGTTTTCCACCTGAATGCGTGTGTTCACTTCCATAAGGAAGGGCATGCCGTTGGGCGTCACGATCCATTCCCAGGTGCCGACGTTGTCATACTTGATTTCGCGGGCCATGGACAGGGAGTGCTCAACGATATCGTCAAGCACCTTCTGGGCGTCGAAGGTATAGGCCAGGTTTTGCGGCCAGAAGCCGGGAGCCACTTCGATGCGTTTTTGCAGGCCGGGGCTTTGCACCGAGCAGTTGCGGGTTCCGAAGTGAACCGGGTTGGTGCCGGAACGGTCGGAGACCACCTGGACTTCCAAGTGGTTGAAGTTGAAGATGCGCTGCTCGATGAGCACGCCCTCGTCGTTGAAGGTGCGCATGGAGTAGTTCCGAATGCGGCGGTAGACCTGGCGGAAACGCGCCATGTCCTCAACCTCGTCGATGCCCATGCCGCCACCGCCCGCAGAGGCCTTGACCAGGACGCGGGGATTTTTGATTCCCTGCTTTTCCTGAAATTCGAAAAGGCTTTCGGCAATGGTTTCGGCTTCCAGCTCATCATAAATGGCCCGGTCGGAACCGGGAACGGTGGGCACGCCGAGTTTGCGGGCTAGCCGCTTGGTGTTGATCTTGTCGCCGAGATCGCGAATCACCCACCAGGAGGGGCCGATGAAGATCATGGGCCGGTCCCGTTCGGTGACGCGTCTGGCAAAACGATAGTTTTCGGAAAAAAAACCGTATCCGGGATGGACGGCGGTTGCGCCGGAATCATCGGCTACCGCCAGGATGTCTCCGGCATCATTATAATTCTGTATTTTGTAGAGGGACTTTTCCCCGCCCAGTTTGCGGGCCATGTCAACATGGCCGGATTCGGTATCTTCAGCGGTGTAGAGTGCAACAAAAGGCAGTCCAAGGTCGGAGCAGGCCTCCATGATGCGAACCGCGATCTCACCTCTGTTGGCGATCAAAACTTTGTGTCCGTTGATGCTCACGGCTACTATCAGTCTCCTATATGAATTTTAGCGACCATGCTCATTAGCTTGTCTGTGCGGGTCTGGCAAATTTTTTTTGTCGTTTAAAATTGCAATTTCAAACCGTTGTTTTTATTGGGCCCCCATATTGCGGTGGACGCGGCAGGGAAACAAAGCTACCTTTTTCAATGCAAGACTGCTGGTAACCACTTGATTGTCGACATGACCATCATTGAGAGCATCAAAAGGGGATTTCAATGCATTACGTAATCGTGGGAAACGGTGTCGCCGCAATCGGGGCGGTAGAAGGAATCAGGCAGTACGACACCGAAGGGGCCATTACGATAATAAGTGATGAAGCCGTTCCAACTTACGGTCGTCCCCTCATTTCCTACTATCTGGCCGACAAGATCAAGCTCGACACCCTGCCGTACCGGCCTGAAAAATTTTACGCCGACAACAAGGTGGACATGAAACTTGGTTCCCGCGTGGCATCGGTTTCCCCGGAAGACCACTCCGTGATCCTGGAAAGCGGGGAAGCCATTGCCTACGACAAGCTTCTGCTGGCAACCGGCGGCGCTCCCGCCGCACCGGAGATCCGGGGCATTGAGGGAAAGGGGGTATACAACTTCACCACCGTGGCGCACGCCGAAGCCCTGAAAGAGGTCATTGATTCGGTCAAGAGCGTGGTGGTCATCGGCGCCGGGCTCATCGCCCTCAAGGCGGCCGAAGGATTCGCCGAGCGCGGCATCGACGTCACCCTGGTGGTCCGCTCCAGGATCATGCGCTCCTATTTTGACGAAACCGCGGGCGACATGGTGGTGAGCCACCTGGAAAAGAACGGCCTCAAGTTCCTGCAGGGAGTAGAGATAAATCGCATCAAACGCTACGGAAACGGCGGGGTGAAGGGCGTGGACACGGACAAGGGGTTCATCCCCGCAGACCTGGTCATCGTGGCCGCGGGCGTGGCTCCCAACATGGAACTGGCCTGCAATGCCAAGCTCAACACCAACAAAGGCATTGTCGTGGACGATTTCATGGGCACCAGCAACGCCGACATCTATGCCGCTGGGGACGTGGCGGAGGCAAAGGACATGCTCACCGGCGAATATACGGTGCGGCCCATCTGGCCCAATGCCTATTCCCAGGGGCGCTATGCCGGCTTCAACATGGCCGGGGCCGGGAAATCGTACTCCGGCGGCCTGAGTATGAACTCCATTACCTATTACGGTCTTGCCACCGTGACCATCGGCGAGACCATCCTGAAGGATGAGAGCCAGTACGAGATCAGAATCACCGAGGATCAGGACAACTTCATTTACCGGAAACTCATTTTCAAGGACGACATCCTTGTGGGCTGCATCCTGATAGGCGACATTGATGCGGCAGGGTTCTACACGAGCTTTATCAAGAACCAATTCAAGCTGGATGGCGAGGGCAAGGAACTGCTCATGACCGGAGACCCATCCCCGGCGCTTTGGCCCGACGAATACATAGAGGCCATGCTCAACAATCCGTAAGAAACATTTTACAAGCCCCCGAAAGGGGGCTTCTTTTTATCCGTAAAATAATGTCCTCCCATATGAAATGGCGTACACTGTTTCGTAAAACAGGCCTTTTCGAAAACGCGACCTGGGGGCGATATGAAAACTATCCTGGCGACTTGTTTTGCGATCATCTTATTTTGTACGTGCGCCCATGCACAGGCCGGGGCAAAAAAGGTCCTGGTGATAAATAGCTATCATGCCGGCTATCCCTGGGTTGCAGCGCATAACGAGGCCTTGAAAAGCAAGCTGCAGGACTCTGCCGAGTTGTTTTTTTTCGACATGGACACCAAGCGCCTGCCAAAGGGGCAGCATCCTGCCCAGGCGTTGAAAGCCATGAAAATGATTGACGAGGTACACCCAGACGTGGTGGTCGTTACCGACGACAATGCGCTCATGTTCCTGGGCCGCTCCATTCAGGACCTGCACATTCCCATCGTCTATCTCGGGATCAATGCCAACCCCCGGTGCTATCTCGAGGACATGACCGGAGTGACCGGAGTGTTGGAACGGCCACTCATGAAGCGGTCCATCGCATACCTCAGGGAACTTTTCGCGGAACAGTTCGACAAATGCCTGGTCATGTTCGACGACAGCTCCACGGCCCAGGCGGTGCTGGAGACGACATTCTACGGTCACCGCAAGCTTTCTTTTGCCGGGACGGAAACCGAAGTGGTGCTGACCAACAGCTTCACCGAATGGGAAAAGCGTGTCTCCAGCGCCAAGGAAAAAGGCTACGACGCGATCATCGTCGGCCTGTACCATACGATTCGAGACGATGCGATGGACTATGTGGACCCGGATACGGTTCTGACCTGGACCGCCGCCCACACGCCCGTCCCCATTTTCGGATTCTGGGATTTCACCATCGGCGAAGGCAAGGCCATCGGCGGGCTCATTCATTTCGGCGAAGACCAGGGCAAGGCTGCGGCGCAGCTCGTGCTGAGTATTCTGAACGGGGCGGATCCGCGACAGGTCCAGCCGGTGACAGCCGAGCAGGGCCGTTTCATATTCAGCCGCCATGAATTAAAACGTTGGGGAATCGAGCTTCCGGACGATTTTGCAAGAGGTTCCGAAATCATCTTCGTGGATTAGGCCGCAAGCCGGCCTTATTTGGACTTGTGGGTAAAGACCCCGTCCCATTCTCCTTCGGGGGGAGTTTCCGCGAGGATATGGCAGCGTTCGGCGTACATGGAGTAGAACATGTGATCGTTGTACTCCTTGATGATGGTCTCGAATATCTCTGCGGCTTTTGAAAAATTTCCCTTCTTGTAGAGAGCCAATCCCTTTTCGTGCAGCGCTAGTTCTTCGCTTTTGCGTTCGGCGTCGTCAATACGATGAACCGTGTAGATGGTCACTGGTTCCACCTTGCCCTTGACCCGAACCCTGTCGAGCTCCTGAAAAACGTGGGTCGTGCAGCAGGCCTCGGCAATGGTCTGGCTGACCACGATTTTCTGGCCGTAAAATTTGGTCAGGCCTTCCAGCCGGGAGGCCAGGTTCACGTTGTCGCCGATCAGTGTGTAGTCGAACAGGTCCGCCGATCCCATGTTGCCCACGCGCACCGTTCCGCAATGCACCCCGATGCCGATGGCGATGGTGAATCCGTATTTCTTCGTGAAGACATCCCTGTTGAGCTCCTCGAGCTTGTCGAGCTGTTCCAGGGCCGCTTCCAGCGCCGTCAACTGATGCGTCTCCACATCAAGAGGAGCGTTCCAGAAGGCCATGATCGCATCGCCGATAAATTTGTCCAGGGTGCCAGAGTGGGCGGTGATGATTCTCGTCATGGGAGTCATGTAGTCGTGCAGCAACTCCGTGACCTGGGTGGGGGTGAGTTTTTCCGAAAGGGATGTGAAGCTTCGGATGTCGGAGAACTGAATGGTGACTTCCTTTTCCTGCCCTTCGAGGCTGAGGGAATCCGGGTCGTCCAGAATCCTGTTGATGACCGAGGGGGCCAAATAGTGGGCAAATGCTCCCTGGATGAACTGCTTGGCGTGTTCCTCTCGCCAAAATTTGAGCACGGTGAGAACGATGAAGGTCGATGCCAGACAGATGAAAGGATAGAATGGCGAAATAAACAGACCAGCCTCGGTATAGAGGCCCACCGAACCATACCAGAGCCCGAGCCAGACCCCGAGCAGGGGCAGCACGATATAGGCCGCGCGCGTCCAGGTGATGAGCATGGTGGCGAGAAGCCCTACGCAGACGATGATGAAAAGCAGCAGGGCCGGCCCCCAGCTGGGGGTGCTGATGAACTGCCGGGACAGGATGTTGTCCACGATGGTGGCGTGGGTTTCCACGCCCGGGTAATAGTTGTCGAAAGGCATGGGACGGAGGTCCCGAAGGCCGGAGGCGGAGGTGCCGATGAAGACTATCCTGTCTTTCAGGAAAGCGGGATCCACCGTGCCGCTTAGCACATCCGCCGCACTGATGTAGTTGAATGTCCTGCTGGGGCCGCGATAGTTGATCAGCATCTGGCCTTTTCTGTCCACGGGAATGACGGCCGGGCCGATGCGCAGGGATTCAACGCCCAGCGAAGACAGCTTGAGCACCACGTTGCTGATCCCGGTGGCCTGCATCAGGGTGGAAGCCGCCAGGCTCGGGTAGAGTTTTCCCTGCCAGCTGATCAGCAGGGGAACGCGGCGGAAAATGCCGTCCTCATCCGAGGCAATGGTGATGAAGCCCGATGCTGGAGCGCTTTGCGCCAGTTCCGGGAGGGGACATATGGTTCCCGCGGCGGCATGAAGCGCCTGCTGCGGTTCCAGGGCGTCCGGCGTCTTGAGTACCGAAACCTTGCAGGGAGGGGCCAGACATGCCTCGTCCTGATTGGGAGCATCCGCCTTGCCGAAAATGAAGTCGAGGCCGAGCACAAAGGGCCCCTGGGCAAGCAGGTTTGCCAGAATCTTGTCATTGTCTTCCAGTTGGCGGGGAATGCCGCTGAAATGCGGCTCAACGTTCAGATCCCGCTTGAGCTGCTCCTTGAGCACCACCAGCGAGGTGTTGTCCCGCTCCACGAAAATGATATCGCTCCCCACGGCCCGGGCCCCCATCTGCATGAGATTGCCCAGCAGGAGGGCGACCCTGTATCGCGGCCAGGGCCATTGGCCGTATCTGGCCAGACTTTTTTCATCAATATCCACGATGACAGGACGGTCCGTTGCATTGGAGGAATGGTATTTCCGCAAGAGCTGATCATAGATCTTGTAGTCCAGCAGCTTCAGAAACGTGGGCTGGAAAATGTAGAGAAGCACCACTAATAATGTGATGGCCATGCCCGACAGCAGCAGGATCAGGGAATCCTTTTTTATTTTCATACCCATCGAGTTTGCTTCCTCCATCGCCAAATACAAGGGATTTATCAATACAACCCTAGATTTCTCTTGCAAATTAATCTATTACAAATATGATATTTTATCATTGTAATTATTGTACAAATTGACAAACAATCACCGGGTGGGGTGTTTTGTGTTCAACAGACTGATTTTAATATCTTTTCTGATTCTTTGCTGTATATCACTTCCGCTGCAGGTTCAGGCGGATGAGGCAGACGGCGTCATTGTTCTGGAAAATGTCCTTTCCGAGCTGGTCCAAACGCATGACAGAATCCAGGCTGCGGAATCCGCGTTGAAGTCAGCGGAGCATATGCTGGGCAAGGCCAAGGGCGGGTGGCTCCCCCGGGTGGATGTGACCGCGGAAGGTGGGCACGAGGACATCGACAAGCCCAATGCCGACACCAGCTACAACCGAAATGAACAAACGTTCAAGGTCACCCAGAACGTCTATGACTTCGGGAAGACCTCCGGCGACATCGCTTCCTATGAAAATCTGGTCAACGAAAAACAGGCCCGGCTGCTCAGGACCAAGCAGGAAATCATTCTCAGCGGCATCGTTGCCTACCTGAACCTGATCAAGCAGCGGGAAATCCTGTATTATGTCATCAAGACGGAAAAGAGCATCAAAGAACTTTCAGGCATGCAGGAGGCCCTGGTCCGCAAAGGGGCGGGGCTTTCGTACGAAGAGCTGCAGGTGAAAGGCCAGCTCGTGGGCGTACAGTCCCGGCGCGTCACCGCCGAACGCGAGCTTCAGAAGGCCAAGAACAACTTCAAGGCCGTCTACGGCTACTTTGTCAATGAAGACAGCATCGCCAAGCTGCAGCTTCCCGCATCGCCCGTCGCCCTGATCCCGGCCACCCTTGACGAGGCCATTGACAAGGCCGTCGTCAACAATCCCGACCTACAGGAACTGCAGTTCGTCGTCGAACGTCTCCGGGGCGTTCTCCAGAAGAACCAATCCGCGTTTTTCCCGGAATTCGATTTGGTCCTTGACGGCAAGCGCAGGGAAAACGACGACGGGCTTTCCGGCGTCCGGTGGGAAAACAGGGCGACCATGGCCATGAACTACAATCTCTTTTCAGGCATGTCCGACACCGAAGCCGTCAAGGCGGCCAAGCAGGACATCATTTCCGCCAAAAAGCAGCAGTTGAACCAGAGGCGCACCGTTGAGGAAAATGTCCGCAACGCCTGGGTGGAATTGCTGACTCTCCGGAAAAACGTGGAGCTTTACGACAACCAGTCCAGCATCACCTGGGAATTCCTGGGCCTGGTCAAGAAAAAGAAGGCCATGGGAGCGGACGTCAACCTGCTCGACATCCTCGTGGGCGAAAGGGACTACATCAATTCGGTCAGCGCCAAGGTGGAAGCCGAAGTCGAAACCATCATTGCCAGCTACAAGCTGTTGCAGGCAATGGGCATCATTTCCGTGGAAAGCACCAAAAGCTAGGAAATGCCGCTTCGGTGCGGTTTTTCAGGGGAGCGGACAATGCAGGAATTCTTCAGGCGTCTTTTCTTGTCCAGAAGGCTCGCCGCGGAACTCGTTGTCGCCTCCTTTTTCGTCAACCTGCTTTCCCTGGCCATGCCCATCTTCGTCATCCAGATATTGAGCCGGTATATCGGCTACGGGTTCGACGGCACCCTGTATACATTGACTTCGGGCATGTGCCTTGCCCTGTTGCTGGGCTACGGTTTCAATGCCGTGCGCCAGAAGATAGCCGCCGCGATCTGCCGGGGGCCGGACGCTGAACTGCATGAAAAGGTCCAGCAAATTCTGGCGCAGGCCCATCTCCAGCCTCTGGCTCGTTATTCCCATTCCGAACTCCATGAGCTGGCCTCCGGCCCGAATCTCATCCAGGCAGCCTTTGCTCCCGCCAGGGTCACGGCTCTGCTGGACATGCCGTTTTTTCTGCTTTTCTTTCTGGCCATCTATCTCATCAGCCCGATTCTTTCCCTCATAACGCTGATAGCTGTCGGCGTTTCGGTCCTGGCCGGTTTCCTGGACAAGGAAGCCAACCGGGAAAACGACATGGACATGCGGGATGCGGCCACCGCCTACAGAGGGGCCCTGGCTGCGGCCATGAGCGCCAAGGAGGCGGTTCGCGCCTTTTGGGGCGGCGAATACCTGAAAGGGCTTTGGAGAAGGCAGCAGGAGAACATCGAGCAGGTTAGGAACAGGATTTTCGACAGGCAGGGTCGGGCCAAGGGGGTATTGCAGACTTTGGCCTCCCTGCTGCGCGTGGCCGTTTATGCGGTTGGCGCGAAACTGGTGGTGGAGGGAGACCTGACCGTAGGCGCCCTGATCGGCGTGAGCATTCTCGCTTCCAAGGCCTTCATGATCACCAACGGATTCGTTCAGGCCTTCCTCATGCTGCGCAAGGCCGATGAAACGCAGGAACGGCTCGGAAAGTTCTTTTCCCTGCCCAGGGAATCCGAAGAAGGAACCACGCTTCAGAATTATCTCGGGGGGGTGCAGTTCAAGGACGTGGGATTCGCCTATCCCACGAGTTCCACACCGCTGTTCGAATCCCTGAATCTCGCCGTAGCTCCGGGCACCCTGGTGGCCGTCAGCGGATATAACGGTTCCGGTAAATCCACGTTCATAAAGATGATTGTAGGCCTGTATTCCCCCAGACGCGGAAGCATACTTGCCGACGGTGTCGATCTGCGGCAGCTTTCCGCCCCCTGGTGGAGGAGACGCCTGGCGTATCTGCCCCAGGAACCGGTATTCATCAACGGAACATTCCGCGACAACATCACGCTCCTGGCTCCGGACGCCAACGAGGAGACGCTTGAGGACGCCGTAACGGCCGCGAGCCTGCGTCGCTATCTCGACCAAAGCCCCACGGGGCTCGACACCATGATTTCGGACAGCGGAGCCAGCCTCCCGGTGGGCATCCGCAAACGTCTGGGCCTGGCGCGTGCGCTGGTCGGCCAGGGACAACTGGTTGTTTTCGACGAACCGACAGAAGGTCTCGACACCGAAGGCTGCAAGGCCGTTTACGACATCATGAGCCGTTTCATCCAACTGGGACGGACCATGTTCGTCGTGACCCAGGACCCTCGGATACTCAACGCGGCCCAGGTCATTGTGGACCTTTCAACGAAACCCGTTCCCACCGTGCGGGAAACTCCCCGATCCGTGCCGCAGCAGGTAGCCGGAGGTTCCCATGGCTGATAACGGGCTCCCCAAAAGACAAAACGACGTCAGCCTCAGCACCCGGATGCTGTTCTACCTGTGTTCGGCATTCTGCTTATGTTTCATCCTCTGGGCCTCCGTAGCTCCCCTTGATATTGTCAGCGATACCGTCGGCGAGGTGATTCCCAGCACCAAGGTCAAGCGCATTCAGCACCTTGAGGGGGGTATCGTCAGTGAAATCAAGGTAAGGGAAGGGGAAAGCGTCCAGGCGGACCAGCCCCTGGTGGAACTTGAATCCACAGCCAGTTGGTCCACTGCCGAGGAACTGCGGATACGGGTGAAATCCCTCATGGCGGACGTGGCCCGGCTGGAGGCCGAGGAACGCTGGTTTGCGGCCGATACTGATGGCAATTCCACGCAAATCGCCTTCAAGCCCGGCGGGGTGTCTCCCCGGTATCCTGATGTCCTTCTGAAGGAATCCCCTGAATTGATCAAACAGGCGGACAACCTGTATGAGGCCCGCCTTCGTTCCCTGGAAAACGATATTCGCGTCGAACGGGAGCGGATCACCCAACGGGAAAAGGACATTGAGGAAATACAGGTCCGCCTGTCCAACCACTTGAAAAATTTTCAGTACGTTCGGGAACAGATTTCCATCAGCGAAGACCTGCTCAAGGAAAACCTGACCACCCGATACAAGCATCTCGGCTTTCTCAAGGAAGAGACACAGCTCAAGAGCAAGATCGGCGAGGAACGGACCTCCCTGGACCGGGCCCGTTCGGAGCTGGCGTCCGCCCATGAAGAACTGGATTCCGTGTACAACCGCCATCGCGAACAGGTGCAGAAGGCCATGGCCGAGGCAAAGCAGGAGTACATGGAGTTTTCGCAACGCCTCAAAAAGCTCGAGGACAGCCTGAAGAGAACCGTGATCCGTTCTCCCGTGGCCGGGGTCGTCAAGGGGGTCTATCTGGTCAACGAAGGGGAGGTGGTCATGCCCGGGGTGACCATCATGGACATAGTCCCCACCGAAGACCGGCTGGTGATAGAGGCCCATCTGCCGCTTTCCGACATCGGGTATGTTTCGGTAGGCCAGGAGGCAATCGTACGCCTGGCCTCCAGGGATGCGCGCCGATTCGGCATGTTGGCCGGCAATGTGAAGAATGTTTCGCCGGACGCCATTTCCACCACGGACAAGGGGACCTTCTACAAGGTGTTGGTGGAGACCTCCAAGGACCACTTCGAACGCGACGGAAACATTTATCAGCTCTATCCGGGTATGCGGGTCCTGGTGGGAATCAAAACCGGGGAACGAACCGTTCTCGAATACCTTCTCTATCCCTATTTCGACACCCTGTATCAAGGGCTTCGGGAACGCTGATTCCTGCCTACACCAACGTCTTCACGACCATGGCCAGCCCCAGGAAAAAGACCAGGAGCGAAGCCAGCTTTCTGTAGATCGTGTCGTTGATCCTCTTGTAACAGAATACTCCCGCGCCGATTCCGAGCAATGTTGCCGGAACGGCAATGGTAAAGGCCTTCAGCACATCCATGGTGATCAGGCCGCTGACCGCATGCGATGCGGAGTTGAAGACCGAGGCAAACAGAAAATACGTGACCATGGTGGATTTGATCTTGTCCCGGTTCCAGGGCTGCAGCGTCAGGTACATGATGATCGGCGGTCCGTTGGCCCCGATGCTGCCGCCGAGTATCCCGCCGATAAAGCCCGCCATACCGCCCCAGGCCAGATGCAGTTCCTTTGTCGGACGTGGGGTGAAACGCATGTAGGCGGTGAAAAGCAGGATCAGAATGCCGAGCCCCAATGTCAAAACGGCTTCCGAAAAGGTCTTGAGCGCATAGACCCCCAAAGGCAGGCCGAAAACGGAGGCGCCCAGCATGATCAGAAAGCGCTTGCCATCCAGGTTCTTGCGCAGCTGGAAACTCAGTATGCCGTTTATGATCAATGCTGTCAGACAGATAAGGGGTATCAGCAGCTTGATGTCAAAGACGAATGAGAGGAGGGGCAGGGAAACGAGAACGACTCCGAAGCCGGTGACGCCTTGCACAAAACTGCCGAACATTATGGCGAAAAAAAGATAGATGTATTCTGTCATGCGGCAACGAACCTAGAAAAAACTGCGCGCCAAGGCAATGCCCAGGAGAAAAAATAAAGCCAGCCCCTTGCCTATATTTAACAAAATCGCGTATGGTAGAAGAAGCTAATATTTAGGTATGGACCAATGAATCAAGTTTCCAGGAGGAATCGCCATGGCCATTGTTATTGATCCCGATGAATGTATCGGCTGTGAAACCTGCGTTGAATTATGTCCTGAGGTATTCGAAATGGACTCGGACGGGGAAAAGGCCGTCGTCATTAATCCGGATTCCACTGCCGACTGTGTCGACGAAGCCATTGACACCTGTCCCAGTGAGGCCATTTCCAAGGGGTAAAATAAACGGCATATTCATGCGGAGCCGCCTTCGGGCGGCTTTTTTTATAATTTATGCATGAAGAATGGAGGGTATTCTATCTGAAAACACACACAACAAAACAACGCGTGATCAATGCTGCAACAAAGCAAAAAAGGAACTGCACGAAGTCTGCCCTGGCTGTGGGTGGCGTTACCTTCCATGGCGACGTTGCTTATTGTTATCCACGCTTTTTATTTCATTCAACTGCCTTCAATCAAATCTGGGCTTCATGATCAGAAGCGCGCCGAGGTCAGGGAGCTTGTGAACAGCGCATGGGGCGCTGTCGATATGCAGTATGTGCTGGAACAGTCCGGGGAGTTGAGCCGGGAGCAGGCGCAGGAGGCGGCCTTGCGGTTTCTTTGCTCCATGCGACTGGGGCCGGAACGGGGAAACCGGTTTTGCATCTGCGGAAAGGACGGAAGGCTGCTTTCCCCCTCCGGCGGAGAGTCAAAATGCTTCGCAAAGGAAGAGGGGTGGACGGAAATCGTCTCAGCATTGGCGGAAAAGGCCCGAAACCATGGTGAAGGATATGTCGAGATTGCGGAGCAGTCCGGACAAAACGTCCCGAAACTGATTTATGTGCGGGCATTCGCCCCCTGGGACTGGGTGATCGGTTTCTGTGTCTACACGGACGAAACAAAGCCCGTGATCGATCATCTCATCGATCTCCTAAACCTTTCCATGCTGCTGGCTTTCGGCCTTATTCTGGTCACGTCCATTCTCGTCTTTCGTGTCGGACGGGGAGAGGGCGCTTCGGCCGGCCCCAGCCAGAAAAGGCTTCACTCCATTTTTGATCAGACCAACCAGTTCATAGGGCTGCTGACGCTGGATGGGCACACCATGACGGTGAACCGTCCGTTCTTGAATTTCATCGGCATGCTGGAAAGTGAAATCGTGGGGCAGCAATTCTGGGACACCCCGTGGTGGAGACATTCCGAGGAGAGCCAGGAACGCCTGAAGCGAGCCATTGCCGAAGCCCGCGAAGGGGAAACGGTCCGCTTCGGACTCTCCGCCACCAATGTTCAGGGCGATCCGCGCAGCATTGATTTTTTGATCAAGCCGATCATGAATGACGAAGGCGGCATTGCCTACCTGATGGCGGAAGGCCACGACATAACCCCGCGCGTCAAGGCGGAGGAGGCCCTTCGCTACAGCGAGGAGAGCTACCGGGAACTGGTGGAATATGCGCAAAGCATCATCGTGCGCTGGACAACGGAGGGAACCATCGTCTTTGCCAATGAATTCGCCTTGAATCTTTTTGGTTATGACGAGGCGGAGATCGTGGGCAGCAATATCCTCGGCACGCTCATGCCTCGCAACCAGGAAAGCGAAGAACGATGGTTTTCGTTTGTGGAAGAAATCGGCAGCAGCAGAAAAGAGGCCTTTTCGCTTGAGAAGGGCTGCAACCGGAAGGACGGAAGCGAAATATGGATCTCGTGGACCAACAAGCCGATTTTCGACTACAAGGATCGCTTTGCCGAGGTCCTTTCCGTGGGGATCAACATTACGGACCGGAAAAAGGCCCAGGACGAACTGGAATGGTTAAACGAGGAACTGGAGCTACGGGTCAATGCCCGGACACTGGCCCTTGAAAAATCTCTCGAATCCCTGAAACAGGCCCAGGAACAACTTGTCGAATCCGCCAAGATGGCTTCCTTGGGCGGGCTGGTGGCGGGTGTTGCCCATGAAATCAACACGCCGCTGGGAATCGGCGTGACCACCATCAGCTACCTGGACGACAAGGCCGCCGAATTGGCCGAACGGTATGATTCGGGCAAGGTCAAACGTTCGGATTTCGAAAAATTCATCAAACTCTGCCGGGAATCCACCTCCGCCATCTCCATGAATTTGGAGCGCGCCAGTGAATTGATCCAAAGTTTCAAGCAGGTGGCCGTGGACCAGACCTCGGAGCAACGGAGAAAATTCAAACTTAAGAATTACATTCAGGAAGTCCTGCGCAGTTTGCATTCGAAATACAAGGACACTTCCCACACCATCGAGGTGACCGGTACGGAGATCTCGTTGCTCAGCTACCCGGGGGCCATCATGCAGGTGTTGACCAACCTGTTGATGAATGCCCTCACTCATGCATTCGAGGATAGGGAAAACGGTCATGTGACCATTGACGTGGCCCCGCTGGAAAAAGGGGTCCGGTTCACCTTCATCGATGATGGACAAGGCATGAACGAAATGATCAAGAGCCGGATCTTCGATCCGTTCTTCACCACGAAACGTGCCAGCGGCGGCACGGGCCTGGGACTGCATATCGTCTACAATCTCGTTACCCAGAAACTGGGCGGAACCATAAGCTGCGAAAGCGAGGCCGGGAAAGGCACCTCATTTATCATAGAGTTGCCTCGCGAGGCCCCAGTGATATGATTACATAAACACAGCCTCCTGTTGCGAAAAAGGAACTCGCGCCATGAAACAAGAGACGGGAAAAAGAGACGGGGACTCCCGAGTTGATGCTAACACTCGGGGGCTTCTTGCCGCCTGTACCGATCCCTCGCTGATCATGGACATCGAGGCCTATGTCCTTGTCGCCAACCAGGCCGCCGCGAGAATGTTCGGAAAGGAAACCCCGGAGGAACTGGAAAAGGAATCCCTGTATGACCTGCTTCCTGGAAATCATGCGTCCGTCCTGGAGGAACGCATTGAACAGGTCATCACCCACGGGGAGACGGAAAGCTTTGAAGAGGAAATCAACGACATTTCCTTCATCAACACCTTTTCTCCGATTTTCGATGCGGAGGGGAATGTCTGCAGGATCGCACTCAATTCACAGGATGTGACCGCCCTGAGAAAAAGCGGCGAGGAACTGCGCCGGGAGCAGCAACGCCAGATATTTTTCATGGAAACGCTTCCGGGCTTGGTCTTTCATATTTATCCGGACGACACCATTCGCTACGCCAACCATTACTTCCGGAAACTGTTCGGCAGTCCTCGCGGGAAAACCTGTCACGAAATGCTGCATTCCGCAGATTCTGACTTTTCCGCATGCCCGCCCGAAGGGGCCCTGAGCGAGGACAAGTTCGTTGAACGGGAGTGGACGGATTCCAAGGGCCGGACCTTCCACATCCAGTACAGCCCCATGACAGACAGCGCCGGGGAACGCATTGTTCTCGCCCTCGGTCTCGACATCACCGAAAGAAAACACGCGGAGGACAGGCTTCGGCAGGCCCACGATGAGCTGCAGCAGCTCAACGAGGAACTGGAAATGCGTGTCGCCGCACGAACCCTGGCCCTGGAGGAATCGCTGAAATCGCTCAAAGAAGCGCAGAAGCAGCTGGTGGAATCCGAGAAGATGGCCTCCCTGGGTGGGCTGGTGGCGGGGGTGGCCCATGAAATCAACACGCCGCTGGGAGTGGGCGTCACCACCATCAGTTACCTGGAACAGGAGGCCCGGGAACTGGAAGATCTGTACACTTCGGGGAAGGTAAAGCGTTCGGACCTGGAGAAGTTCATCAAGATCTGCCGGGAATCCACTTCCGCCATTCTGATGAATCTTCAACGCGCCAGCGAGTTGATCCAGAGCTTCAAGCAGGTTGCCGTGGATCAGACCTCGGAGCAGAAAAGGGAATTCGAACTCAAGAACTATATCCAGGAAGTTCTGCTCAGCCTGCATTCGAAATACAAGAACACCGGCCACAAGATCGAAGTCATGGGGCCGGAGGTCACGCTGGAAAGCTATCCGGGGGCCATCATGCAGGTGCTGACCAACCTGCTCATGAACACGCTCAAGCATGCCTTTGAAGACATGGACGACGGCAAGATCGTCATCGAAGTGATTCCCCGGGAAGAGGGGGTTCGTTTCTCCTTTACGGACAATGGGGTGGGCATGAACGAAATGCTCAAGAGCCGGATCTTCGATCCCTTCTTCACCACCAAGCGCGGCCGCGGCGGCACCGGGCTGGGCCTCCACATCGTCTATAATCTGATCACCCAGAAGCTGGGCGGCACCATTTCCTGCGAAAGCGAGCCGGGAAAGGGGACCACCTTTACGATAGACCTACCCCGATCCGTGGATTCATAAGTCTTCGAAAAATCCCGCCTATTCCAGATATATCAATATTAAGCGAAAATAATGATGAACCTCATGAAAAATTGTGAACCAGTTGCGCAATTTTGTTATCTGTGAGAAGTAGCTTTGAGATATCTATCGCCCTATGATACTTGTGGCTCTTGTCGCTGACTGCTCCTGTGGGAAGGGCGGGCGGCAATCGTACTGAACCCATACTTAGGAGAGCGCAATATGCGAAAACTAGTGATGCTGTTGCTCGCTTTCTCCCTGCTCCTGGGAGCATGCGGAGAAAAGCCCGAAATGGAAAAAAAGGCTGAAGAGCCTGCCGCAGAGGCCAAGACCGAGGCACAAGCCGAAGACACGGTCAAAGACAAATTCGTCCTTGAGTCTTACGGCACCCTGAGAACCCTTGACCCGGCATGCGGATACGACAGCGTTTCGCACATGCGCTCCATGAACATCTACGAGCCCCTCATCTTCTTTGACGGCTCCTCCACAGATAAATACGTGCCCGTCCTGGCCACCGAAGTTCCCAGCGTCGAGAACGGCGGCATCAAGGATGGCGGCAAGACCTACATTTTCAAGATCCGCAAGGGCGTCAAATTCCACAAGGGTGGCGAACTGACTCCCGAGGATGTCGCTTACTCCATCAAGCGCCACATGATCGTGGACCAGGAAGGCGGCCCCATGTGGATGATGCTTTCCGCACTGACCGGCGTGAACTCCACCCGTGAAGACGGCAAGATCCGCGAAGGCATCTTCGAACAGATCGACAAGGCCGTGGAAGTGAGCGGCGATGAAGTTATCCTGCACCTGCCCAAGCCCTTCCCGCCGCTGCTGGCCGTGATGGCCTACTCCTACGGCGGCCTGATCATGGACAAGGAATGGTGCGTCGAGAACGGCTGCTGGGACGGCAAGATCGAAAATGCCGCCAAGTACAACAATCCGGCATTCGGTTCCGAACCCCTTCACCATATCGAAAATGGCACGGCTCCGTACTCCATGCTCAAGTGGGAACCCTCCGTTGAATTCGTGTTCGAACGTTTCGACGACTACTGGGGCCCCCAGCCGGCCATCAAGACCGCCATCGTGCGTTACAACCAGGAATGGAGTTCCCGCAAGCTGGCCCTGCAAAATGGCGACGCCGACCGCGTCACCATCGACCCGCAGTACCTGCCCGAGGTCGAGAGCATGCCCGGCGTCAAGGTGACCCCGGTGCCGCAGCTGTCGGTTTCCGCAGCCATTTTCTGCCAGACCGTGAATCCCGAAGCTAACCCGAACATCGGCAGCGGCAAGCTCGACGGCGAAGGCATTCCCGTGGACTTCTTCGCCGACATCCACGTGCGCAGGGCGTTCCTGTACGCCTTTGACCGCAAGGCTTACGCCAAGGACGTCTGGAACGACCAGGTCGTCATGCCCACCAGCCCCAACGCAAAGGGCATGCCTTTCTACAAGAAGGTGCCCGTGTATGAATTCGACCTGGAAAAGGCGGCCGAGGAAATGAAGCAGGCCTTTGGCGGCCAGCTTTGGGAAAAGGGCTTCAAGATGGTCATCACCCACAACACCGGTAACGACCAGCGCGAAGCCGCCGCACACATGCTGGCGGAAAATGTCATGAGCCTGAATCCCAAGTTCCAGATCGAAGTCCGCAACATGGACTGGAAGGACTATGTCGTGGCCTACCGCAAGTACCAGTTCCCCATCTTCCTCATCGGTTGGGGCGCCGACTACCCGGATCCGGACAACTTCCTGTTCACCTTCATGAGCTCGGAAGGTACGTACGGCAAGTTCTCCGGCTACAAGAACGAAGAAGTGGACCGCCTGTGCCAAGAAGCCCGCTTTGAAATCGATCCCGCCAAGCGCGGCCCCATGTACGAGCGTCTGCAGGACATGTGGTATGAAGAAGCCGTGGGCTGCATGATCTACCAGAAGATCGACCACTTCTCCTACCGTGACAACGTCAAGGGCTTTGTTCCCCATCCCATGCTCGACCATGAATGGGAAAACATAAAGCTTTTGTCCAAGTAGCGGTATACTAACCTAAACATACAGACCCCGAGGCCGGTTTCCGGTTTCGGGGTCTCATTATCCAACATGACTGCATATATCATACGCCGCCTGCTGTTTTTGGTCTTCGTCCTGTTCGGCGTGTCGGTGCTCATTTTTGGTCTGCTCATGACCTTCAGCCCGGAACGGCGCGCCGCCGTCTATGTCACAACACCACAACAAGCCAAGGATATTCCCCGGCTCGTGGAACAGTATGGCCTGAACGATCCTGTTCCGGTCCAGTACACGAGGTGGGTCAAGGAAGTCGCCTCGGGCAACCTGGGGTGGTCCCTGGTGGCCGCCAGGCCCGTTGCCAAGGCCTTCTGGAGCTATTTCCCAACCACCCTTGAACTCAACCTGTTCGCCTCGCCACTGGTCATCATCGTCGGAATATGGCTGGGGACATTGGCGGGGGTTCACCGGGATACCTGGCTCGACCACGGAACCCGGATCGGGGCCATCGTTGGCTGGTCCCTGCCCACCTTCCTGTTCGCCCTGGTCCTGCTCATGATCTTCTACGGCTACTTCGGACTGTTCCCGCCGGGCATCATTTCCAGCGATACGTCCCTCTGGGTCATCAACAACCCGGACAAGTTCACCCGCTACACCGGAATGTACAGCATCGACGGCCTGCTCAACGGCCAGCTCTGGGTCACCTGGGACTCCCTCAATCACCTGGTGCTGCCGGTGCTGACACAGGTCATCGTCGTTGTGGCCCTGCTCATGCGCGTGATGCGCTCCGGCATGCTGGAGGAACTTTCCCGCGACTACGTGATCACGGCCAAGGCCAAGGGCGCGGACGCGCACACCATCAACATCAAGCACGCGCGCAAGAACGCACTGATCCCGGTCATCACGGTGGCGGGGCAGTTGGTGGCGCTGTCCATGGAAGGGTCCATTGCCGTGGAGGTGGTCTTCAGCCGCCAGGGCATGGGCTGGTGGTTGGCGCATTCCGCCACGCAGCTGGACATGCCCGTGCTCATGAGCGTCTGTATGTTCATTGGCGTGGTCTTCGTGCTGTCGAACCTGATCATCGACATCATGTACGCCTACATCGATCCGAGAATTCAACTCCAGTAGCCGGAGAACAGATACATGGAAGCAACCATACCAACAAAAAAAGAACATCCCAGATGGCGGGAACTCAAGTTCACGCTACACAGGATATTCCGCAATCCATCGGCAATACTCGGCTTCAGCCTGCTGATATTCTTTCTGGGCGTGGCCATAGCCGCCCCGCACCTGGCGCCACCCAAGTATGATCACGCGCCCTACAAAATGCCTCACTCGGGGTATTCCCCCACGCCCAAACCGCCGAGCCAAACCAATCTGTTCGGCACCAGCTCCGGCCAGTACGACATCTATTACGGCGTTGTCTGGGGAACCCGGACCGCCTTCAAGATCGGCCTGTTCGTTGTGGGCTTTGCGGGCATCGTGGGTATCAGTCTCGGCGTTGTCGCCGGGTATTTCGGAGGCTGGTTCGACGAACTGCTCATGCGCTTCGTGGACATAGTCTGGTCCATACCGCTCCTTGTGCTGGCAATGACCATAGTGGTGGCCTTCGGCAGGGGGCTTGAAAACATCATGCTTGCCCTGGCTCTGGTCGAATGGCGCTGGTACGTACGCGTCATCCGGTCAGAGGTCATCAAGCTGCGCGGCCAGGAATTCGTGGAGGCGGCCAAGCTCATGGGCGTTTCCGACCTCAAGATCATCTTCCGGCACATCCTGCCCAATTCCATCTACCCGGTGCTGATCATGGCCTCCATGGACATGGGCTCCATGGTCATCTCGGCCTCCTTCATGAGCTTCGTGGGCCTGGGAGCGCCCAAGGGCTATGCGGACTGGGGCCAGATGGTGGCGCTGGCGCGCAACTACATCGTGGGGCCGCCCGACGATCCCCTCAAGTTCTGGTACACCATCTTTTTCCCGGGTCTGTGCATCATCCTGTTCGTGCTGGCCTGGAACCTGATCGGTGACGCCCTGCGCGACGCCTTCGACCCCAAACTGAGGCGGAGGTAGATCATGTCGAAACTTCTGGAAACCAAAGAACTGGTGACCAACTTCTATACCTACGAAGGCGTGGTCAAGGCCCTGGACAAGGTAAGCATCTCCATCGACCACGGGGAAACCTTCGGTCTGGTGGGCGAATCCGGTTGCGGAAAATCCGTCACCGTGCGCTCGGTCATGCGCATCATCCAGTCCCCCGGCGTCATCGAGGGCGGCGAGGTGCAGTACTGTGACGACGCCGACAGGCCGGACCAGTGCGAAGACCTGCTGGTCAAATCCGAAGAGGAAATGCGTGAGCTTCGCGGCGACCGCATCTCCATGATCTTCCAGGAACCCAACGCCGCGCTCAACCCGGTGCTGACCATCGGGGACCAGGTGGCCGAGAGCTACATGTTCCACCGCAAGCGCTCCATGAGCAAGCAGGTGCTGGAAGATGTGGAATCCGGCAAAATCAGCTTCGGCGTCTTCCATCCCTTCCTCAAGTGGGCCTACGGCAGGGCCGCGGCAAACCCCAAGGATCCGGTGCTCAAATGGCTGAGCAAGCTGCCGCTGCTCAAATACTGGGACAAACCCATGCGGCGCGAAGCCATCAACCGTTCCATCAGAATCATCGAGAAACTGGGGATTTCCAATGCGGCGGAACTGGTGACGCGCTACCCGCACAACCTGTCCGGCGGCATGAAGCAGCGTATCGTCATTGCCATTGCCCTGGCCTGCAACCCGACCCTGCTCATTGCGGACGAGGCCACATCCAACCTGGATGTGACCATCCAGGCCCAGATCCTGGGGCTGCTCAACGACCTCAAGGAACGCAAGGCCATTTCCTCGGTCCTGCTCATCACCCACGACCTGGGCGTGGTGGCCGAGACCTGCGACAGGGTAGGGGTCATGTACGCGGGCACCCTGTGCGAAGTTGCGGACGTGAAAACGCTCTTCAACAAGCCGATCCATCCCTATACCCGGGCGCTGCTCAACTCGGTTCCCCGTTTCTGCGTGGAAGGGGAGCTGGCCACCATCGAAGGCAGCGTCCCCAACCTGGTGCATCCTCCCGAAGGGTGCCGCTTCCATCCGCGCTGCAAGCAGGCCACGGACATCTGCAAACGGGAAAAGCCCAGGCTGGTCGACCTTGGAGACGGCCACAGCGTGGCCTGTCACAACATTGACCACAAGATCGGGGAATAGGATATGGATACCATACTCGAACTCAAAAACCTCAAGAAGCATTATCCCATCCTCGGCGGCGTGCTGCGCAAGGAAGTCGATTCGGTCAAGGCCCTGGACGGCATCGATCTGGACATCCAGCGCGGCGAATGCCTCGGCGTGGTCGGCGAATCCGGCTGCGGCAAGACGACCACCGGCAAGGCCATCCTGCGGCTGCACGCCCCCACGTCGGGCGATATCATCTACCACCCCGGCGATGGAGGCGAATCGCACAACATAGCCAAGATGTCCTTTGGCGCCATGCAGCGCACCGGCATCCGCAACAAGCTCCAGATGGTCTTCCAGGACCCCACCACCTCGTTGAACCCGAGGATGCTCATCAAGCACATCATTGCCGAGCCTCTCAAGGAACAGAAACGATGGGGAGCAAGGGAACTGGAAGACAAGGTCGTGGAACTGCTGGACCTGGTGGGCCTGACCGGCGACCACCTCATGCGCTATCCGCACGAGTTCTCCGGCGGCCAGCGTCAGCGTATCGCCGTGGCGCGCGCCATTGCCGCCCATCCGGAGTTCATCGTCCTTGACGAACCCACCAGCGCCCTGGACGTGTCCGTGCAGGCCCAGATCCTGAACCTGCTGCACAAGCTGCGCAAGCAGCTCAACCTGACCTACCTGTTCGTGACCCACCACCTGCTGGTGGTGAAATACATCTCCACGCGCATCGCGGTCATGTATCTCGGAAAAATGATCGAACTGGCCAAGACCGAGGACCTGTTCAACGACGCGCTGCACCCCTATACCCACGCGCTGCTTTCGGGCATCCCCAACCCGGATCCGAACCTGAACAAACCGCGCATCGTGCTGGAAGGGGATGTGCCCAGCCCGTTGAACCCTCCCAAGGGATGCAGGTTCCACACCCGGTGCCCGTTCGCCACGGATATCTGCGCCCGAGAGGAACCGCCTCTGACGGAGGTGGGCGACGGCCACAAGGTGGCCTGCCACAGGCACACGGAAACACGAGCTCTCGTGCAGCAGAAATTCGGAACAGCGGATTATTGCTGATCCCGAGAACAAAAAAAGCCCGCTTTGAGCGGGCTTTTTCATTGGAACGGCAAAAAACTACAGCTGATGAAGGCTGCCGCAGTCGTGGTGGTCGCAAACAATGGCCTCATCCTTGACCTTGCCCGCAATCCAATTTTGCACCAGCTCCTCGATGTCGCCGGAACATCCCCGGATGACCTGGACATCATTGGCGCCGAGCACGTCCACGGCTCCCTGGCCCATGTTGCCCGCCAGCATGACGGAAACTCCCTGTTCCTTGAGCACGGAGGCAATGTTGGACTTGCAGCCGCATCCCTCGGGGGATTCCAGCTTTTCGCGGGCGACAACGGCATTGTCTTCGATGGTGAAGACCGAAAAATGATCGCAATGGCCGAAGTGGTCATCCACGCAACCATCGCGGGTGGGTACTGCTACTTTCATGATAAACTCCTTGGTTTGGGTGCAGGCTTTTTACAACAGGCGGTGCTCTCAGGCAAGATCCTGGCTAACCACCCAAAATTACGCCTTTACTCAGGCCGCACGTCCTGGATATGAATTCCCGAGGAGGTCTCTCATGGCTACGAACCACGAGCCGTGCATGCACACGGCGGAGCATATTCTCAACGGAACCATGGTGCGCATGTTCGGATGCGAGCGTTGCTTCAGCGCACACATCAATGCAAAGAAATCAAAATGTGACTACCGGTTCGACCGCGCCCTGACAGATACGGAGGCAAGCGAGCTGGAAGACCGGATCAACGAACAGATCCTGGCTAACCTGGATGTAACTGAAAAAAACGTAACCCTGCAGGAAGCCCGCGATCAGTTCAACCTGTCACGGTTGCCCGAGGGCGTGGAAACAGTGCGCATTGTTCGGATAGGGGAGTATGACGCCTGCCCGTGCATCGGCAAGCATGTCGAGAACACGAAAGAAATAGGACGGTTCAAACTGACGACCCACAATTGGGAAGACGGCGTGCTCAGAATCCGGTTCAAGCTGGTAAACAGGGACTAGAACGTCAGCTGTTTCCATCCCTGCTTGAGCATGTCGGTGAGCGGGGTGCCCATGTACAGGACATTGACGCCCAAAGCTTCCAGCTCATCCGTGGTGCCGTAGTTGTCCGAGCAAGCCTTGCAGGCCCAGACCTCGACTCCGGCCTCCAGCAGCTCCCCGATCCGTTCCCGGATGGTGACGTTCTCGGCCGCGAGTCTCGCCGAAGGGCCCCAGATGACCAGCCGGACATTTTTCCACCAGCCGTTGAGCCTGGAATTGAGCGTGTACATGAAGACCAGATTCTCGGCCACTTCCGGGTCGGCCGAACTCCAGATCACGAAAATATTATCCATCGAATTCCCCGGTATTGCTGAGTCCTAGAACGGGGCCTCGGTATGAAATTCCATCACTTCGCCCGTCTTGGGATGGGTAAAGCGCAAATACTCGGCATGCAGATGCAGACGGCCCGGATATTTTCCGGTGCCGTAAAGCCTGTCACCCACGATGGGCACGCCCAATCCGTCGGGATGGGAGGAATGCACACGCAGCTGATGGGAACGCCCGGTGATGGGTGTAAAGTTGACCCTGGTCCAGCCGTTCTCCTCCCCGAGCTTTTTCCAGATGGTGATGGCCCGTCGTCCATGCTCATGATCGACGATCTGGTAGGGCCGGTTGTCCACATCCGTACGCAGGGGCAGGTCTATTACCCCCATTTCTCCTTCAATGAGCCCCTCCAAAAGAGCCACATAGCGTTTGGAGGTCAGGCGATCCTGAAATTGAATAGAAAGTTCCCTCTGCGCCCTCGCGGTAAGGCCCAACACGAGAATGCCCGAGGTGTCCATGTCCAGACGGTGGACAGCGGGGTGCTTGCGACATTCGGGAAACATGGCCTGAACACGGGTCACCACGCAGTCCATCTTGTCCGGCCCTTTGCCGGGAACGGAAAGCAGGCCACTGGGCTTGTTTACCACCACAATCTTATTGTCCGAGTAGAGGACGTCGAGTCCTTCGGGTACGTGCATGGCGCGGACAATAGAAAAAAGGCCCTGCAAATACAAGTTCTTTTAAATGCTTGTCATTCTTTACACTTACAAAGTTAAATTCCACAGACTCATACGAATGATATAATAGTAATGTCATCCAAACCTTGCTCAAGTGTTAATTATTGATCACTTCGACCCGATTGCGCTTTTTCTATTGCGAATGATAATTATAACGAGCTAGACGTTCGAGCAAATTCACGTAACTTACCGGGTCGAGACTGGAAGGGGAAACAGATCGCAAGTTAACTCTTCAATAATAAATATTTTTTTAGAGGGTTGCTCAAATCGCCTTCGTTCACTTTTCCCAGGGGGGAGGAAAATGACCATCAAAATGAAACTGTACCTTGCCGCAGCAATAGCCTTTCTGGGCTTTGCGGTGATCTATGCCGAAAATTTCATGGCCATCGGCGCCATCAAGGAAAAGGCGGACATCAAAAGCAACCTCATTCAAACCAAGGAGCAGATGCTCCAATCCAGAAGAAGTGAAAAAGACTTTCTGGCCAGAAAGGAATTGAAATATCTGGAATCGAACTCCGGCTCTATCGATGAGGCGTTGAAGCACCTCGACATCGTCGTCGGCCTGGATTCCGATCTCTCGGATCGTGTTGCAGCCCTTGCGGAACGGCTCAAGCAGTACAGGGAATCGTTTCACAAAGTGGCCGAAGATATCAAATTTCAGGGCTTGACCGAAAAGGACGGAAAGCAGGGAGAGCTCAGGGACGCAATTCATCAGGTCGAGGATGTTCTCAATTCGATGGAAAACGACAAATTGAAGGCGGACATGCTCATGCTTCGCCGCCGGGAAAAAGACTTCATTATCCGCAAGGACTTTGGTTATCTTGATAAATTCAAGAAAGATATGGCCGTCATACAGCGGGATGTGAGTGAATCGTATACGCTGGACGATGACCAAAAAACTAAGATTGTCGGCCTGCTTCAAACGTATTCAAAGGCATTCGAGGCATATGCCCACTCCGAAGAGGAAATCATTCAGGATACGACTGAATTCACCAATGTCGTCCGAGAAATGGAAGAATCCATTTCCGAATTCGTGATTTGGGCGGATCAGGAAGCCGCTGCCGTCATCACCGAAATGCAGCTCATCACCCTGGTCACGACCGTCATCGCTGCGCTCAGCGTCCTCGGAACCATCCTCCTGATCATTCGCAGCGTTTTGAGCCAGTTGACCTCGCTGCAGGAATGTTCCCGCAGTGTTGCGGCTGGTCAATATGACGCCTGCACCGGACTGAGCTTCAGCGGCGAACTCGAGGATCTGCGTCTGGACGTGGTGGCCATGGTCGACACCTTGAGTGCGGCCATGGACGATGCGAAAAACAAGGAAAAGGAAGCCGAGCAGCAGGCCGAGGCAGCCACAAAGGCCATGCAGGAAGCAAAGGCCAACGAAGAGCGGGTGGGCAAGCTGGTGAAGCACATGGCCCAGATAGCGGACAGGGCGTCCGGCATTGCCGAGCACCTTGCTTCTGCGGCAACCGAATTGAGCAGCCAGGCCTCGAATATCGCCAAGGGTGCGGCCCACCAGAAGGACCGCATCACGGAAACGGCCACGGCCATGGAAGAAATGAACGCCACGGTCTTGGAAGTTGCCAGGAATTCGAGCGATACCGCCGACAAGGCCGAACAGAACCGCGCGCAGGCCCAGGAAGGTCAGAACAAGGTTCAGCAGACCGTGGATGCCGTGGTGGTTGTTCAGGGCACGACAGGCGAACTGACACGTGTCATGGACGACCTGAGCACCAAGGCCCAGGCCGTGGGCGCCGTCATGAACGTCATTACCGACATTGCGGACCAGACCAACCTGCTGGCATTGAACGCGGCCATTGAAGCGGCCCGGGCCGGAGAAGCCGGCCGAGGTTTCGCCGTTGTGGCCGACGAAGTTCGCAAGCTGGCGGAAAAAACCATGAACGCCACCAAGGAAGTGGAGGAGGCCATTCAGGGGATCCAGTCCGCCGTGGGCATTTCCGTGAACAAGAGCCAGGACGCCGACACCGCCCTGGAAACCGCTTCCGGATACGCCCAGGAGGCGGGCAATCTGCTCGCCAACATCGTCACAACCGTCCAGGACTCCGCCGATATGATCCAGAACATCGCCACGGCTGCGGAACAGCAGTCCGCCACCTCCGAAGAAATCAACAACAGTATTGAGGAAATCAACCAGATTTCCACGGAGACGGCGGAAGGCATCGGACAATCCGCAGAGGCGATCGAGGAAATCGCCTCCCTGGCCGAAGATCTTCGAAACCTCATTGGGGAGCTGAACGAGGCAACCAGATAGGATGAAAACAGACAGGAAAGCCTCTTCTGGAAACAGAAGGGGCTTTTTTTATCACTTCAGAAAATAAAGAACCCACAAGGCGACCGGCCCCAAGATGTCCGCATAAAAGACAGGACCGGCATTCCCGGGATTCGTGTTGCCGGTTTCATCCCTGTTTTTCATATGCACGGAAAATGCGCCCAGCAGGAAAACGGACGCAAAGACAATGGTGGCCAGCCAGAACCCGTCTCGGAAAAAGAAGCAGAGCAGACCGCAGCAGCCCAGCGCCAGGTTGGTGAACGCCACTTCCTTCTGAAAGGGATTGCCCGCGGGCCAGCCTATGTATGCCGCGACTTCTTCGGATTTGAAATAATGTCCCATGAACGCCCAGATGCCACCCAGCCCGACCTTGATGACCAGCAGCCAGAGTAGCAGGGTGGCGAATATCGGCGCATCCCGCACGATTATGTCCACGCCCGCAATCAGAAGCGCAAGAACAGCCAGATAAACGACATACATGACAACCTCGTTTGCCGGTAAAAACATCAGCTTTATCAGAGCTAAATCAACTAGCAATACGAAACCATTATTTCATGCCTTGCCATCAAATGCGGGTATAAAAAACGAACAAGAAAAAGATTGATGCCATAAAATAAAAAAAGGTCTTGCTTTCACAAGACCTTATTGAATTCATGGCGGAGAGGGTGGGATTCCAGAAATGGAACCAGCAAATCCTGTTATCATTGATGTTATTTTGTCGCCGTTCTGTCTTTGGTGTAGCAGTCTGGTATGTCACTTTAAAACAATGTTTTTTGAGATGCTCCTATCATTGACGCGGAATAAAGCCAGCAAACTGTGCATGTCGTCTCAATGTTGTTTGAATGGCAGTGGCAATGGTTGATGGCATCGTATTCTCGGCGTTATATGCTTTCAGTTCTACTATTATTTTTGATGGTAAAATTGGTGTTCTGTCAATAAAAACATCTGCTCGAACTTTGCTATAGGAAGATATTAGTGTTTCCTCATGTACAGCATTTAATCCTATTTGTGATATGCATGTTGCCAATCTTTTACCCAAGTGTGTTGGTTGCTGGGTTACCGTTGGATACCACGCACGAGCTTCATCAGCACGTTTAGATTCTCGCTCTCTTAACGGTGCGTATGAATCAGGAGACCAATTTCCCGACGCAACTGATATGAAATGTGTCTTTTGAAATCTATCCAGATAGCTTCTCCCTGGAATATATGAATCATCATCGAGGTTTTTGCAGAGAGGGTGAATGTCGGCAGCAGCGATCGGAACGATCCTCACATCAAAATACAATCGTGCCCTGTTGTACTCACGAAGAGGCAAAGTGTTTTGATCTTCAGAATTCAATTGCCTATACCATGCATTCCAATCAAGCTTGTAGCCCTGTCGAGGGTCAGAAAACTGTTGAACTCTTGATATTCGAAGACCATCCGTAACTGGCCAAAGAATTACAACCATATAGTCTGAAAGGTCATGAAGGGCTGTAATATACTGGGCAAGTCGGCCACCAACCTCTTCAATGGCTGAACCAAGGGTAACAGAGTCGTCGCTTATTTGTTGAAGATCCATCTCCAAAATTTCACAATCAGAAAGATCTTTGTCCTGGTTGTGAAACTGAAATGTTTCTTGAATAATACTTGGCCAGCCCGATTTGTCGATGCTGATAATTTCAAAGTCTTTAGAGACCAGGATGCGCTGATTTCGGCTTGTAGCCGCAGCAAGGTCGTTCTGAAAGGCGCGGCTTGTGGTTAACCATATAAATAAAATTTGATTGAGGTTGCTGCGATCTCGATCTAGCAAGCTTAACGTCTCGACAAACGTAGAGGGAACTGACGTGCTTTGGGCAGCAACCTCTTCATATTGATCGACGACAGCAACAAGGCGTCGGCCTTTCCCCTTTTTGGACATTATTTCCAGAGTGTTTTTTAATGATGAAGCGTCCTCGATCGCGTGACGAGGGAGTTGTTCAACATACAACTCGGGGAGGTGTGTTCCAATTTCTAACGCTGCAGAGGTTTTGCCACTTCCACTCTGTCCATAAACAGGAAGAAAACGAATACCGCCGCTAACTTCCATAGAAGCGAAAGCTCGTTTAACAAAAGAAAGTAAAGACTGGTTCGGTTTCAACCGACCACGAAAAGCCATATCCAAATCTTCATACCGAGAGGGAAGGCGAAGCGACATATAGACCTACAAGGGTAGACAGTGTAAAAAGCAATATGAAATTAAACCATAAAATCAATATCAGGACGCCGTTCTAGTTGGCAAGGAATAGTTACACGCTGTTGTCAAAATTGATGATTGCCCTTGTGGTCACATTAATTTGATGGATCGATTGGGAATATTGGCTACCAACCAAATACATCTTTATCCATCCCAAAAGACAGATATTCCCAAAGACAAAGCCCGTCCAGCAACGTAGGCAGGGCGGGCATTTGCGGACGCCATAGAGGCGTCCTGACTTCTAATTTGGCCTTTGACCGGCCAGGAAGCATCAGAGACGAAATTTGGAGGCTGTTTTTCGGCTATCCCTCGATGATCCGATACAAAGTCTGGCGGCTGATGTCGAACTCGGCTCCAACGCCTTCTTTTCCACTCCCTCCCTGCGCCGCCTGATCTCGTCCATCTGTTCCTTGGAGAGCTTCGCCGTGCGTCCACAGTGCTTACCCCTGGCTTGTGCCTTGGCGAACTCTAGGGACACGAGACTGTTTTTTTGCAACAAAAAATCCCTTGGAACACATTCCAAGGGATTTGAACTTCTGGCGGAGAGGGTGGGATTCGAACCCACGTACGGGCTATTAACCCGTAACTCGATTTCGAGTCGAGCGCGTTACGGCCGGACTTCGCTACCTCTCCGAATGGGAGGATGTATATAAACGGACTCGGCTTGGTATGCAAGCCCGAAAAGGACTAACCTTTACGCTTGCCTAAAAAAAACCTTTTCAGCGTTGCGGAACATTCGTCTTCCATGACGCCGCCCACATACCACATCCGGTGGTTGGTGAAGGGCAGGGCATGGCCTTCCAGGTTGGAAACCAGCGCACCGGCGCGCGGATCGGACGCGCCGAAGACCACTCCCGCCACCCGGGCATGGATGAGCGCGCCCACGCACATGATGCACGGCTCCAGCGTAACCACCATGATGGAACCGGTCAGCCGGTAGTTGCCCACCTGTTCTGCGGCACGGCGCAGGCAGAGAATTTCCGCATGGGCCGTGGGATCGCAGGACGCTATGGGCTGATTGTGGGCTGTGGCCAGCAGCCCGCCGTTGGCCGAATATAGCGCTGCGCCGATAGGAGCCTCGCCCGTCTTGGATGCCTGAAAGGCTTCCTCCAGAGCCGTGCCCATGAGGTCACGCCAGGTGGTTCCCGCAGGAGGATCCGGAGGAATGCATGCGCAAGCCATTGCCTTTTACAACCCCTTGAGGTAATTGACCCCGCCTTTGAGCATTGCGATTCCGATCTCGTCGGAAACTTCGCCGCGTGTCCAGTGCGGATGGTTGGTGGGGTGGTTGAATGCTTCGGGGTGCGGCATGAGGCCCAGGATGCGTCCGGAAGGATCGGTCAGTCCGGCAATGGCGCACGGAGAACCGTTCGGATTGTAAGGATATTCCTGAGTCGGTTCCTTGGTTTCCGGATGCACGTACTGAAGAGCGACAAGGTTTTGGTTTTTCAATTCTTCAAGTAAAGCTTCATCTTTGGGGATTATCTTTCCTTCACCATGACGCACGGGAATGTACATGGTATCCAATCCCTTGGTGAAGACACACGGAGAATCCGCGTTGGATTTCAGATGCACCCAGCGGTCCTCGTAACGGCCCGAATCGTTATAGGACAGGGAGACCTGACGCTCGAAGTATTTGCCGCCCACCGCCGGGAGCAGGCCAAGCTTCACCAGGAGCTGGAAGCCGTTGCAAATGCCGAGAATGATGCCGCCCTTGTCGAAAAAGGCTTTGAGCTGATCAAGTACGGGCTTTCCGTCCTCGGTTTCGAGCCAACGCCAGCGCTGGGCAGCGGCCTGGGCGGCGCCGAGATCGTCGCCGTCGAGAAAACCGCCCGGAAAAATTAGGTAATTATAGTCGTCGAGTCGGGAATGTCCCGCAGCAAGATCGGAAAAGTATATGATGTCGGCAGAATCTGCACCAGCTTCCCGAACGGAATGCGCGCATTCCTGTTCACAATTGGTGCCATATCCGGTAATAACAAGCGCGTTGACGCGGGCCATTTAAGTGTCCTCCCGATATTGACATTGGTGAGCGGCCTTGCAACATAAACAAAGGCCACGGTGTTGGGGAGTACATACTTAGCGCCGGGTCGTCAGTCAATATAGTATAAGACCAAGCCGCCAAGCGGCTTATTCATTTATTTACAAGGATTAACCAAGGGGCAAACCTGCACATGAAAACCAAGTTTATTTTTATCACCGGCGGCGTGCTGTCTTCACTCGGAAAAGGGTTGGCAGCAGCCTCCATCGGAGCGCTGCTCCAGGCCAGAGGACTCAAGGCGACCATCCAGAAGCTCGATCCCTATCTCAACGTCGACCCCGGCACCATGAATCCCTTCCAGCACGGTGAAGTCTACGTCACCGACGACGGCGCCGAAACAGACCTCGACCTCGGCCACTACGAACGCTACCTGGGCGCTTCCATGAGCCAGCGCAACAACTACACCTCCGGCTCCATCTACAACTCGGTCATCGAAAAGGAACGCCGCGGCGACTATCTCGGCGGCACCGTGCAGGTAATCCCCCATGTGACCAACGAGATCAAGAAGGCCGTTCTGGACATGCCCACAGACGAAGACGTCGCCCTCATCGAGATCGGCGGCACCGTGGGTGACATCGAAGGCCTGCCGTTCCTGGAGGCGATCCGCCAGCTCAAGAACGACATCGGCAAGGAAAACGTCCTGTACATCCACCTGACCCTGGTGCCTTACATGCGCGCAGCCGGCGAGCTGAAGACCAAGCCCACCCAGCACAGCGTCAAGGAACTCCGCAGCATCGGCATCCAGCCGGATATCATCCTCTGTCGTTCCGAAGTGGAATTGGAAAACGATCTCAAGCGCAAGATCGCCCTGTTCTGTGATGTTGACGCGGACGCCGTGTTCAGCGCCGTTGACGTCAAAAACATCTACGAAGTTCCCCAGAAATTTTACGAGGAGGGCGTCGACCAGAAGATCGCTATCCTGCTCAAGCTCCCGGCCAAGAATGCCGATCTGCATCCCTGGGAAAAACTGGTCCATACGCTCAAGAATCCCACGGGCTCGGTCAAGATCGGTATCGTGGGCAAATACGTGGACCTCACCGAGGCTTACAAGTCCCTGCACGAGGCATTGATCCACGGCGGCGTGGCCAACGAGGTCAAGGTGGAGCTGGAATACGTGAACTCCGAAAAGATCACCTCCAAAAACGTGGAAAAACGCCTCAGCGGCCTGGACGGCATCCTGGTGCCCGGCGGCTTCGGTTCCCGCGGCGTGGAAGGCAAGATCCTGTCCATCCAATATGCCCGCGAGAACAAGGTTCCGTTCTTCGGCATCTGCCTGGGCATGCAGTGCGCCTGCATCGAGTACGCCCGCAACGTGCTGGGCATGGAAGGAGCCAACTCCGAAGAGTTCGATCTTTCCACCCCGCATCCCATCATCTACCTGATGAAGGAATGGTACGACTTCCGCACCAAAAAGACCGAGGTTCGCAACGAATCCTCTGAAAAGGGCGGCACCATGCGTCTGGGATCCTATCCATGCAAGCTCAAGAAGGGCACCGCCGCCTACGAGGCCTACCAGGCCAGCAACATCGACGAGCGCCACAGACACCGTTATGAATTCAACAACGACTTCATCGAGGCCTGTGAAAAGGGCGGTCTGGTCTTCTCGGGCACCGCTCCGGACGAATCCCTGATGGAAATCGTCGAGATCCCCGATCATCCCTGGTTCCTTGGCTGCCAGTTCCACCCGGAATTCAAGTCCAGGCCCATGAATCCCCACCCGCTCTTCCGCGACTTCATCAAGGCCGCAAAGGAAGAGAAGGGCAAGAAATAGGGAAGAGCCGCAAAGAGCCACTCTATGAACAGCACTGATCTGTATTCAGTCAGCACACAGGGGCCGTTTATCATTGCCGGCCCCTGTGTCATTGAGCAGAGGGAACTGACGCTTGGCATCGCTCGGGAGCTCAAGGCCATTTCAGAACGCCTCGGGCTTCCGATCGTATTCAAGAGCTCGTTCGACAAGGCCAACCGTACTTCGGGCGCCAGCTTTCGCGGCCCGGGCATGCAGGAAGGCCTCGAAATTCTTTCCGAAGTACGGAAGGAGACCGGGCTTCCCGTCGTCACGGACATCCACTGGCCCGAACAGGCCGCCACAGTGGCCGAGGTCGCGGATGTTCTCCAGATTCCCGCGTTTCTGTGCCGCCAGACCGACCTGTTGCTGGCCGCCGCGAAAACAGGAAAAATCATCAACATCAAGAAAGGCCAATTCCTTGCCCCCTGGGACATGGAAAACGCCGTGAACAAGATCCGCGAAGCCGGAAACGACAAGGTCTGGCTTACCGAGCGCGGAGCAACGTTCGGGTACAACAACCTGGTGGTTGATTTTCGTTCCATGCCCATCATGGGCGGATTCGGCGTGCCCACGGTCTTTGACGCCACCCATTCGGTGCAACTGCCGGGCGGGCAGGGGGGCTGCTCGGGCGGCCAACGCGAATTCGTGCCGGTCCTGGCGCGCGCCGCGGTTGGCGCGGGGGCTCGCGGTGTCTTCCTGGAGGTCCACCCGGACCCGGACAAGGCGCTCTGCGACGGTCCCAACAGCCTGTACCTCGATTCCGTGGAACCGCTGCTCAGGCAGCTCAAGGCCATCTGGGAGATCGTGGATGCTTAGCGCCGAAGATCGCGCAAAAAACATCAAGCTGCTCGTACTTGACGTGGACGGCGTCCTGACCGACGGGGGCCTGTATTACGGCGACGAAGGCCTGGCCTTCAAGCGTTTCAACGTACAGGACGGCCTGGGCATCAAGATGGCGCAGGCCGCCGGGCTGGAACTGGCCGTCATCACCGGCTTGAACCAGAAACCCGTGGAAAGACGCATCACCGAACTCGGCATCAGACATTATTATCCGGGCAACCATGACAAGGTGCCGCTCTTCGAGGAAGTCTGCAAAAAGGCGGGCGTTTCCGAAGAGCAGGCCGCCTTCATGGGCGACGACTGGATTGATGCGGGCGTCATGCGCAGGGCGGGGCTGGCCATGAGCGTGCCCAACGCCCAACCGGAAATCATCGAGATGGCCCACTGGATCTCCCGCAAGCCCGGAGGGCATGGCGCGGTCCGGGAAGCCATCGCCTTTCTGCTCAAGAAGCAGGGCCGGTTCGAAGCCATCTGGAAGGAGTGGGCCAAGTAGATGAAATTCCGTCCTCTTTTTCTCTGGGGCGCAGTGTTCGTCTGCGGCCTCCTGTTCGGCTTTCTGGTCAAGGAATTCGTGCATTCCGAAACGGAAACCATGCCGCAGAACGTTCCTCCCCAGGAACGGACCGAGCGGGCCGCCTTCGAAGACGCCGACATCGAGGCCGAGGATATTGAACTGGTCCAGGGCAAGGACGGCGCGCTCCAGTGGAAACTCCAGGCAACCAATGCTAAATACAATCAGGAAAAGAAGCTGGTTGCCGTGGAGCGCCCCCAGTTGACCGCCTTTTTCGGCGACGACCGCCAGGAAGTGTTCATCAAGGCGGACGCAGGGGACATCGACCAGAAGAACGACAACCTGACCTTGTGGGACAACATAGACGGCCGTTTCGGCATGTTCGCCCTCAAGGCCCAGCATTTCGACTACATAGGCGCCATCGGTAAGGTCTACCTCAAAGGCGGCGTGGCCGTGAGCAGGCCGGACCTTTCCGTCAATGCGACAGCCGTTGAGATCGACATCGTATCCAGGGAACTGGTTGCGGCCGGCGGCGTGGAAGCGGTCATCATACCGCAGAATACCAATCTGACGTCCTCCCAGGAGAACTGATTATGAGATTTTTGGGGAAAATACTTTTTGCGACACTTGCTCTGACACTCTTCACCGTTTCCGCTTTTGCCGGGGATTGGGGGGAAATACGCAGGGCCGACCGGAATCTCAATGTCCGCCAAAAACCGACCGTCAATTCCGAGCACGTGCTGACCCTCAAGAAGGGACAGCAGGTCAAAACGGATTTCCTGCAGGAAAACGGCTGGGTGGCCATTTTCAAGATCAGCGAGGATATTCGGGATGAATCCCGAGCCCTCGGGTATGCCAACGGCAAATACCTGAGCGTGGTGGCGCAGAGTGAGCCGCTGCCCGGAAAAACGCCCGAGCCCGTCGCCCCCGCGCCGGAAAAGAAGACCCCCAGCTCGGCTGCGGGAGCCATGAAGCCCAGTGCCCCGGCCCAGGGCGTGGGTGAAGTGAAAAGCCAGGTGGTCAGTTCGCCCCCGGCTGTCGAGCCTACAACGGCTGTACCCGGCGTCCCCGTGAAGATCACCTCCGAGCGCATGACCTATGACGAAAACAAGCGGATCGTTTCCTTCATCGGGAACGTGGTGGCGCACCATGAGGGCCTGACCATGTGGGCCGATACCATTTCGGCATATTTCATGAGCTCCGATAAAAAGAATCTCAAGGTGGACAGCATCGACCGCATTGTTGCCAAGGGCAATGTCCGGGCGGAAAAGGGCAAGACCAAGGGCTCCTGCGGCAAGGTGACCTACCAGGTGGCCGACCGCATCCTGATCATGGAGGACAATCCGAAGCTCAGCGACGGTCCCAACAGCATCACCGGCGACGTCATCCGTTACTACGTGAAGGAAAACCGCAGCGAAGTGGTGGGCAACAAGGGCAAGCGCGTGGAAGCGCTCTTCTTTACTCCCAAAGGCCTGAAGGTCCAGTAATGGACGGGCTTGTCGCAGCGAACCTCAGCAAGAGGTACGGACAGAAAGAGGTGGTGCACAGCGTCAACCTCAATGTCTCGAAACAGGAAGTGGTGGGGCTTCTCGGCCCCAACGGCGCGGGAAAAACCACGACCTTCTATATGCTGGTGGGGATCGTCAAACCCAACACGGGCGAGGTGTCATTCAACGGCCGGAGGATCACGGACCGTCCCCTGCACGAGCGGGCCCGCATGGGAATCAGCTATCTTCCCCAGGAGAGCTCCATCTTCAAGAAGCTCACCGTGCGGCAGAACCTTGAAATCATCCTCGAACAGACTTCAATGACTCCCCGCCAGCAACACGGCAGGGCGGAGGAGCTCATGGAGATGTTCACCATCACCAAACTCGCGGATCAGCCGGCCATGTTCCTTTCCGGCGGCGAGCGGCGCAGGCTAGAGATCGCCCGCGCCCTGATCATGAACCCCAGCTTCATTCTTCTGGACGAACCCTTTGCGGGCATCGATCCCATTGCGGTCATCGATATCCAGGAGATCATTTCTGTGCTCAAGAGCATGGGGATAGGTATCCTCATCTCCGACCACAACGTGCGTGAAACATTGAATATCTGCGACCGCGCCTACCTGGTTTACGAAGGAACCATCATCCTGGAAGGCACTCCCCAGGAAATCGTCCAGAACAGTCAGGCCCGACAGATCTATCTCGGCGAAGATTTCAGCCTCTAGGGGCCCAATCTCCCGGAAATCATCAAATTCCACTCCCTGCCGCCCCGCATTTCTCATATTGGAGATTTACAGGGGCTATGAAGATTGGTACAGTTTTTTCATGCTTGGATTTGCTTAATTGTAAATTCAAATGTGACAATACGTTATCATGATTCCTCTGGCGCTCGGCATTTGCCATTGTCCCATGAATCCGTAACGAACGAAGAACCGATCGAAAAATATTCTGATTATACCGAGCGGCCCGAAGCCGTCACCAGGTAATACATATGGGATTGGAACTCAGACAACAACTCAAGCTCTCTCAACAACTGGTCATGACGCCCCAGTTGCAGCAGGCCATCAAGCTGCTGCAGCTTTCCCGTCTTGAACTGGTTGAAACCGTGCAGCAGGAATTGCTGGAGAATCCGTTCCTTGAGGAGCCCGATCCCGAAGAAGTTCGGGAGGACACCAAGGACGCCGGTTCCGGCGATGACGAAAGCGCGGAACTGATCCGTGACGCGGACTGGGAAAACTACCTGGGCGAATTCTCCAGTACCTCCAAGCAGTCTCATGCCCGGGAAGCGGAGCTCCCGGAAGAGGGCATGTCCTTCGAGGCACGCCTTGCCTCCAAGCCTTCCCTGGGCGGCCATCTCAACTGGCAGATGCGCCTTTCCAACTTCACGGACGAGGAAATCGCCATCGGCGAAATCATCATCGGCAACCTGGACCACAACGGCTACCTACAGGCCGACGTGGCCGACATTCTTTCCATGGTCGCGGCCACCGAGGAACAGGTGGAGTCGGTCATCAAGAAAATCCAGCGTCTCGACCCCATCGGAGTCGGAGCCCGGACCCCCCAGGAATGTCTGCTGGTGCAGCTCGAAGTCTATGAACTGGACGACGATCCCGTTCTTGTCTCCCTGGTGCGCGACCACCTGGAGGACCTGGAAAAGCATCGCTACAAGCCCCTGGCCCGCAAATTCAAGATCAGCATGGAAGAGCTCAAGGAATACCTCGAGGAAATCCAGAAACTCGACCCCATGCCCGGGACGAATTTCTCGTCCACGGAACCGCACTACGTCAGCCCTGACGTGTTCGTTTACAAATTCGGGGACGAATTCGTTATCATCCTCAATGAGGACGGCCTGCCGAGGCTGCAGATGAACTCGTTCTATGTGGACAACGTCAAGGCCCGTAACGAGAAGGAAAAGGATTACTTCTCAGAGAAGATGCGTTCCGCGGCGTGGTTGATGAAAAGTCTGTACCAACGCCAGCGCACACTGTATAAAGTAGTTGAAAGTATTGTCCGTTTTCAGCGTGATTTCTTCGAGGAAGGGGTAACCAAACTCAAGCCCCTGATTCTCAAGGAGGTAGCCGAAGACATCAATATGCATGAATCGACCGTCAGCAGGATCACGACCAGCAAGTACGTGTCCACGCCCCACGGGATCTTTGAGCTGAAGTTCTTCTTCAACAGCGCACTGGATCTCGGGGACGGCTCCCAGGTCGGCTCGGAAAGCGTCAAGGCCCTTATCAAAGAACTCATAAGCGAGGAGAATCCGAAAAAACCATTAAGTGACGAAAGAATCGGTGATATTCTGAAAGAAAAACTGGACGTCAATATTGCGCGGAGAACCGTGGCAAAATACCGCTCGGCAATGGGCATTCCCTCTTCGTCCAAGCGGAAACAGTTTTTCTAGAAGCTTCTCAATACCCACAACCGTAGGAGGGTAGTCCATGAATATCAGTTTCACCTTCAAGAACTTCGACCCGTCCGACCACCTGAAGAAGTATGCCAACAAGCGCTTCGGCAAACTCGGCAAGTACGTCTCCCATTCCGACGTCGCCGAACTCCAGGTAACGCTGATGGTAGAGAAATTCCGCCAGAAGGCTGAAGTGATTCTCAAGGCCGACAATATGAACATGACGGCCCTGGAGTCTTCTGAGGACATGTACTCTTCCATCGACATGGTTCTGGACAAGCTCGAAGCTCAGCTGCGCAAGTCGCGCGAAAAGATGAAGAGCCGGAGCAAGAAGGCCAAAGCCAACAAGACGGTGCAGATGGATTATCTGACTTTCCACGACCGGGAATCCGGCGACTGGACTCCGACCATCGTGGGCCGGGACTCCTACGAGCCCAAGCCCATGTCCATTGATGAAGCGGCTATGCAGCTGGACACCAAGGAAAACGACTTCCTGGTGTTCCTCAATTCCGATACCGAAGGAATCAACGTCATCTACAAAAGAAAAAATGGTGATTTCGGCCTTATAGATCCTGGACATTAATCATGAAACTCGGTGATTACCTCGAAAAAGAACTCATAATACCGGCATTGACCTCCGCCACCAAGGCGGAGGTCCTTGCCGAACTTGTTTCCCCCCTGGCGTCCACGACCGCATCTTTTGATGCGGAACAGGCCGTTTCCGTGCTTCTGGAAAGAGAAAAGCTCGGCACCACCGGCATCGGCGACGGGATAGCCATTCCCCACGGCAAGCTGGAAAGCCTGGAAAAAATCCGGGTGGTTGTCGGCCGCAGTATCGAGGGCGTTGAATTCGAAGCCCTCGATTTCAAGCCTTGCCATATCTTTTTTCTGGTTCTGGCTCCGGAGCAGGTTGCGGGGTTGCATCTGCGGCTGTTGGCGCAGATTTCCCGGCTGCTCAAGGACGAGAATTTCCGCAGGGAATTTCTCCAGGCCGAGGACGGGGAGACCCTTTGGAAACTCCTCAAGAACTCCTGACGCCTGAAGGAAGCCAGCCTTGACACCCAAGACTCATTTCCCGGTCATAGTTGTCACCGGCCTCTCCGGTTCCGGAAAAAGCACGGCCCTGCGGGTTTTCGAAGACCTGGGCTATTTCTGTGTGGACGGCATGCCCGTGGGAATGCTTCCCAAGCTGGCGGAAATGTTCCAGCAAAAGGATTCCAAGCACAGGGGGCTCGTGCTGGGCATGGACCTGCGCCAAGACGATTTCATCGAGGAATGGGAACAGGCCATGGCCGAGCTGGATGCGGTGAATCTGGAAGTGCAGGTTCTTTTCCTGGAATGTCGGCTGGAAACACTGGTGACCCGGTACGCCACCACGCGCAGGCCGCATCCCCTCGAATCCATTGACATAGGGCTGGAACAAGCCCTGGAAAAGGAAAAGACCCTGCTGGATCCCATCCGCAAGGTCTCGGCCCTGGTTCTTGACACCACCGACTATTCCATCCATGACTTGAGACGGATTGTCCAAGAAAAGTGGGCGGACCTGGAGGAGCAGGGCCGGAGCATGCGGGTGCATGTGGTCACTTTCGGGTTCAAGTATGGCGTACCTCTGGAAGCGGACCTTGTTTTCGATCTCCGCTTTCTGCCCAATCCGTATTTCGACGAGTCCCTGCGGGAAATGTCCGGCAAGGACGAAGCCGTGGCCAAGTATGTGCTGGGGCAGGAGCCGGGCATTACGTTCAAAACCAAGTTTCTGGACTTTCTGACATACATGCTTCCCTTGTACGCCCAGGAGGGGCGCTACCGGATGACCGTGGCCATCGGGTGCACCGGAGGACGGCACCGCTCTGTTTCCGTTGCCGAGGAAGTGTATCAAAAGCTGAAAAGTGACGGCTACTCCGTAGCCATAGAACATAGACATCTTGAACTGGGATAAGCATGCCATCCAATGAACAGCACGTGGGAATCGTCGTGGTTACCCACGGAGACTTCGGCAGGGAGTTGATCAAGGCCGCTGAAATGGTCCTGGGAGCACAGGAACGTTGTTTTGCAGTCAGCGTCGATGTGAAGCGGGAAGTGGACGAAACCGTGGAGGCCATCCGCCAGGCGGCTCACAAGGCCGGCGCGGGCACCGGCGTCCTCATTCTCACCGACCTCTTCGGCGGATCCCCGACCACCCTGAGCCTTTCCCTGCTGAAGGCAGACGACCTTGAGGTGGTTACCGGCGTGAACCTGCCCATGGTCATCAAGGCCCTACAGGCCCGAAGCGAAGCCTTGGGCGATCTCGCCGCGGCGGTCCGGGACGCGGGACTTCAGGGCATTGTCGTGGCGGGGGAACTGCTGCGAAAGAAAACCAGAAAGAAGTAGCGGTCATGAGCTGGGTCCGAATCGATAACCGCCTGATTCACGGGCAAATAATAGAAACATGGATTCCTTATACCGGGGCACGGTCAGTACTGGTGGCCAACGATGAACTGGCCTCGGACATCATGCAGCAGCAAATCATGTCCCTGGCCATTCCCGGCAACATCGAAAGCCATTTCGTCACCGTGGATGCCGTGGCCCGGGAAATGAAAGCCATCGGCAAAAACACGATCATCCTCTTTTACAACTGCTCCGACGCCAAAAAGGCCTTCGACACCGGGTTCCTTTTCGACATTCTCAACATCGGCAACGTTCATTACAGCCCCGGCAGAAAACAGGTTTCCCCCAATGTGGCCCTGACCAACGAGGACGAACACTGCCTCAAGTATTTCTGCAAGAAGGGCGTCGAACTCGATTTTCGATGTGTTCCCAACGACACGGTACAGGTGAGGTTGCCATGATGGATGTCGCCATGTTGGGCTGGTTTGCCATTGTCGCTTTTTTTTTGCGCTTTTCTCCCTGTTCCGCAGCTCGCTAAGTATCGGCCTTCTTGAGCGCCCCCTGGTCATCGGCCTGTTTTGGGGAGTGTTCAACGGAGACCTTCCCACCAGCCTGTTCATCGCCATATTCTTCGAACTCTTCTGGCTGGACCTCATCCCGGCCGGCACCTTTATCCCGCCCCATCTCGCGGCATCCACCTTTTCCTCCCTGGCCCTGACCACCTGGTTCCAGCTGACCAATCCTTCCCAGATCATGATCGTCATGTTCGCCAGCATGCCCCTGGCCTGGGTCGGAGCGAAGCTAGAAGGCATGATGCGGGATCGGCAGCGCCTCAGCTACAATCGCATGCTGAATTGGGCGCGAAACCCGGTGGACGCCAATCTGCCGGGCATGATCATCCTCCGTTCCATAGCCGCCACGGCAGCCGTTTCCTGGGGGTTGTTCTTCCTCACGATGCTTGTCTTTCAGCAGGCATTCTCCTTCCTTTTCGAAGACTTTCCGGACCTGCTTCTGGCTCTCAAGGTGCAATGGCCTCATCTGTGGATTGCGGCCACTCTGGGCGGGGTCATGGCCCTGCGCGTAAAACGCGCTTATGCAATACTGACTGCGGGAATCGGATTTGTTCTTTTTTTCTCAATCTGGTCCGTATTCACTTGGCAGTCCTAAAAGATTGTGATAATCCGAACATTCTGAAAATGACTTGAATATTTTTGTAGTCAAGCAATTTCATTAATATTTAGGAGGAGTTGAAATGGCTATCGTAGTAGTAGGACACAAGAATCCGGATACCGACACCATCGCTTCCGCCATCGCGGTTGCAGACCTGTGGACCAAGCGTGGCATGGAAGCAAAGGCCATCGCTCAGGGCGAAATCGCTCCTGAAACCGCCTTTGTTCTGGAAAAATTCGGTTTTTCCGCTCCTGAAATCCTGGCCGACGCCACCGATCAAAAGATCATCCTGGTGGACCACACCGACCTGTCCCAGTCCATGGACAACCTGGAAAAGGGTGAACTGATCGCCGTTGTGGACCACCACAAGCTGGGCGACGTCACCACCCCGAATCCCCTGGAAATGTGGGTGTGGCCCGTGGGCTGTACCGGCACCGTGATCAAGTCCATGTACGATTTCTTCGGCGTTGAAATGCCCAAGAACATCGCTGGCATCCTGCTCTGTGCAATCCTGAGCGACACTGTCATGTTCAAGTCCGTGACCTGCACCCCGCAGGACAAGGAAGCAGTGGAAGCTCTGGCTAAGATCGCCGGTGTTGGCGACGTCATGGCTCTGGGCATGGAAATGTTCAAGGTCAAGTCCGCCGTGGATGGCGCTTCCGCCAGCGAACTGGTCTTCCGTGACTACAAGGACTTCGACATGTCCGGCAACAAGGTCGGCATCGGCCAGCTGGAAGTCGTTGACCTGTCCATGCTGGACGCACACAAGGAAGCCCTTCAGGCTGAAATTGAAAAGGTCAAGGCTGACGGACGTCACTCCGTCTTCCTGCTGCTGACCGACATCATGAAGGAAGGCTCTGAAATGCTGATCGCCTCCGACGACGCTTCCGTTGTCGAAAAGGCATTCGGCAAGGCTCCCGAAGGCAAGTCCATCTGGCTGGACGGCGTCATGAGCCGCAAAAAGCAGGTTGCTCCGAACTTCATCAAGGCCTTCGAAGGCTAGTTCGCAACCGGCTGAAAAGCCTATGCTCGGGCCCGCTGGCATCATGCCGGCGGGCCTTTTTTATGCCAGAGCTTATTATTCCTTTCGTCATCCATCGCATCGGAGCCATCTATGTCCTTGCTTGCCTTGACGAAAGGCATACAATACCACCATGCGGAAAACATGTGAGAATCAGGGCCTTCACATTTCCCGGGACTGTACGGAATGCGGGGCTTGCGTTAAAAATTGCGCCTTTCTGGAGGAACGGGGGACTCCCAAAAGCATTGCCGAGACGGTTCTGTCCGGCAGCCTTTCTTCCAGCATCGCCTTTGACTGCAGCCTATGCGGACTGTGCGAAACTATTTGCCCGGAGAAGTTGTCCATTACAGCCTACTTTCTGGAGATGCGCCGACAATGCCAGCAGGACGGTTCGGTGGACATGCGTCCGTACAGGCCGATTCTTCAGTACGAAAAAACAGGACACTCACGCCTTTTCGCCCATTACGACATCCCCGAAGGCTGCGACACTGTCTTCTTTCCGGGCTGCACCTTTCCCGGCACCAGACCCAAAACGACCCAGGCCTTTTTCAAGACCCTTCAAAAGCATGTACCCACTGCGGGTATCGTACTCGACTGCTGCCACAAACCTTCCCATGATCTGGGGAGACAGGATTATTTTGAAAGCCGTTTTGCGAGGATACTGCAAAAGTTGCGTGAGCATGACATAAAGCGAGTCATTGTGGCCTGCCCTAATTGCTACAAGGTTTTCAGGGAGTATGGACAGAAGCTGAAAATACAATCCGCCTACGAATTTCTGGCGGAGAAGGAAACCCCGGACATAGCCGCCCCCGATGTACTGGATGTAGTTATCCACGACCCGTGCCCCTTGCGAAATAAAAAGGGCATACACAAAGCAGTACGTTCGCTTGCCACCTCTCTGGGGTGCGGATGGGAGGAAGCCCGAAACAATAAACGGCGCACCCTCTGTTGCGGGGAGGGCGGTTCTGTCCCGTTCGTCCGCCCGGACCTTGCGCTCCGCTGGAGCAGGCGGCGTGTCGACCAAGCCGGGGGCAAAACCATTCTGACCTATTGCGCGGGGTGCACCGTCACTTTGTCCCGCCTGGTCCCAACGGTCCACATACTGGACATGCACTTTTTCAGGGACAGCATTCTTTCCGGGACATTCAAGCCGCTCCGAGGTCTCGCAACCTACCTGGCCAGGCTCTGGCTCAAATTGCGACTTCTGATCAGGCGAGCATAAAAAAAGCCCCGCGGCATAAACCTCGGGGCTTTTTCATTTCTGATGAATCGAGAATCAAACCAAGCCGTGCTCCTTGAGCATGGCATCCAGCTTGACATCGGTTTCCGGGGTAACCGGAAGCATGGGAAGTCGGAATTCGAGGTTCTTGAAAATTCCCATCTTGTACAAGCAGGTCTTCACGGGCATGGGGTTGGTTTCGAAGAACATGGCCCGGTTCACCGGCGCCATCTTCAGGCTCAGATCCAGGGCTGTTTCCATGTCCCGCTTTTCAAAGGCGGAGCACATGTCGGCCATTTCGCCGGGCATGATGTTGGAAATGACGGAAATGACGCCACAACCGCCCACGGCAAGAAGGGGCAGCACCGTGAAGTCATCCCCGGACATCATGTCGAAATCCTTGCCGCATTCTTCAATGACCTCGGCGCACTGCTTCAGGTTGCCGGTGGCTTCCTTGATGCCGACCACTTCGGGAACCGCATCCTTGATGCGCTTCAGGGTCTCGGGAAGCAGATTCAGGGCAGTACGGCCCGGAACATTGTAGATGATGATAGGCATGGACACTTCGGCGGCAATGGCCTTGAAATGTTCCACCAGACCGGCCGGAGTCGGTTTATTGTAATAAGGCGTAATCAGGAGTGCACCGTCCGCCCCGGCGTCCTTGGCCATCTTGGTCAGTTCAATGGCTTCCTTGGTGCTGTTGGAACCGGCCCCGGCAATAACCGGAACACGTCCCTTGGACTGTTCCACGCAGATACGGATGACCTCTCCCTGTTCCTCGTGGGAAAGGGTGGCCGCTTCACCGGTGGTTCCGCATGGCACCAGCCCGTTTATGCCTTTTTCTATCTGCCATTCAATGAAATCCCTGTAATTCGCTTCATCGACTGCGCCGTTCTTGAAGGGGGTCGATAGGGCGGTAAAAGCTCCGCTGAACATTTGCACTCCTCCTTAGTTGTTGCTCAGGTCGACATTGCTAAATATTTTTTCAATTTTCAAGCTATCATAATAGCGATTATCCAACACGACGAGGGTGGAAAGAACGTTTTCCGATGGAATCCAGACAAAATCTCCCTCTTGGGGCCATTTTAGTATCTCTACCTGATTGATGGCCTTGCCCTTGTCATAGGAACGTACATACAGCAGACGGCCATCAAGCATGACCTGACCGCGAATACCGGTTCCGCTGCCGCTGCCGAACAAGAGGTGCGGAGCATCCTTGGGCTTTCTGGCCAAATATTCCCGCTCGGCCACAATGCCCCAGTCGCACAGGCCGATCACGAGGTCGCCCTTTTTTCGCGCTTGTCGCACTGACCTGGCTATCTTTGCAAACGTGCCGTCGTCCGGCATGTCCGAATCCTTGGGCAGGGGAGGGAAAACCACGACCTCCACCTTTTTCCCGTTTTCAAGCACGAGTTCACGGCAAGCGCTTTGCTCATAGGTCGCCCAAGGCGCAGGAGGCACGACTCCGGCCTCCTCAAAGGCAGCCGCTTCCCTGCGGGTGAGCAGGGCGGCATCGTACCCCAGAAAGACATAGGCCCTGGCCATGGCTTCGAGCAATTCCGCCCCGGGCTGCGGGCCCGCACGGTGGGTAAACTCGAAACCGCCTGCAATCTTCAGGGTTGGTGCATCGGACTGATATACGTCCTTAAAAAAAGTAGCCCGCCGGGCCACGCCTCCGAGAGTCTTGTTCCCTCAGGACGGGCAGGGGCGGACTATGCCATACGTATTGGACGTATAAAAGATATTCAGCACGGAATCAGCTCTTGCCATTGCCGGGAAAGCCGACGCAATGGCAAGAGCCATCAAAAAAAGAAGCCGAATCATTCTTAATCGTTTATAAACTCTTTCAGCTCTTTACCGGGGCGGAAGAAGGGCAGTTTCTTGGATCTCACTTCAACCACGGAACCGGTTTTGGGGTTACGCCCAGTGTAGCCTTCATAGTCCTTGATCTTGAAGCTGCCGAATCCGCGAATTTCGACGCGGTCACCGCGAAGAAGGGCTTCCTTGACGGAATCCACAAAGGCGCCAACGATCTTGGTAGACTCGTCCACATGCAGTTTTTTCTTTTCCGCCAGAGCTTTGATCAGTTCGCTCTTATTCATGGCTTCCCCCAGTAGGTTAAATGTAAACCGCCGGTTTTCACCGGGCTTAGAGACTCGATAAAATGATTATCTCTATAATCTTCACTAACTATGCCGAAAAAAAACTCTTTTCGTCAAGCCCCTTTCTTTTTTAATCAGGAAAATCTTTCAGCACGGGGCGGCCGGCAATACGGGCCCGGTTGTCCTCACGGTAGCGCATGAGCTTCTGCGCCAATGCTGTAATATCCTGAGAAGCCGGCGACTTGGGAGCAAAACTCATGAGCGGACGCTGCTTCCTTACGGATTCGATCAGGTTGTTATCCTGCCGCACATGACCGAGATTTACCAATTCGATACCCAGGAAATTCTGGCATGCGGCGTTGAGCCTGTCGAAGGTCGTCTTGGCTTCCGAGGATGAAGTGGCCTGGTTGACGATGACCAGGAAATCCTTGACCCCATGCTGGGTGGCCAGCACCTTGATTACCGCATAACTGTCCGTCAGCGACGTGGGTTCCGGGGTGACGACCATGATCCGCAACTGGGTAATGCTGGCAAAGGCCATGACCGTATTGCTGATGCCCGCGCCCAGGTCCAGCAGCAGAAAGTCGTAGTCCCCGGCCAGGGAAACCAGCTTCTTGAAAAGAATGTCCTGCATGTCCTCGTCCATCTCCACCAGCTCGGGAACGCCGCTGGTGGCGGGCAGAATATCCAGGCCGTCGTCTTCGATGGGCACAAGCACGTCGTCCACGGGCGCGTCGGAACGCAGCAGGTCCTGCAGGTTCTTTTCCGGGGAAATGCCGAGCAGAACGTCGAGGTTGGCAAGCCCCAGGTCACAGTCCATAAGCATGGCCGTCTTGCGAGCCTGGTACAGGGCGTAGCCGAGGTTGAGAACGATGTTGCTTTTACCGACCCCGCCCTTGCCACTCAAAACGGCAAGACTCAATGTATTGTTCTTGTTGGTCATCTGTCTCAGCTCCCACTATTTACCAAACAGGAATTGCTTTTCATTGGCCTGAACCAGGGTTTCCTGGGGCACCAGATCGATATCGGGAATCCTGGAAACCAGAACCTGGTCCTTCCCCTGTTCCTTGGCCTTGTAAAGGGCTTCATCGGCAAGATCGATCAACTGTTTCACATCCATGTCCACGGTTCCCTTGTAACAGGTAAGTCCGACTGAGCAGGTGACGGAAAACGTTTCGCCCTCCGGACTTTCGAACCGCTTGTTGCGGAACTCCTCCAGCAGACGGTTGAGAACCCGCTTGGCCTTCACCAGGCCGGTGCCGGAAAGAACAAGCGCGAATTCCTCGCCCCCCAGGCGCGCAGCCAGGTCATAGCGCCGCGTGGTCTGGAACACCTTGCGGGAAAAGGCCACCAGCACTTCGTCGCCCTTGGTGTGGCCGTAGGTATCGTTGACCTGCTTGAAGTCATCCAGGTCGATGATGGCAAGGCTCACGGAAGTTCCCGCCCGACGCGAACGCTCGATCTCGATGTCGAGAATCCGGTCAAAGGCGCGACGGTTGGCGAGCCCGGTGAGGGGATCGTGATCCGTCTGGTAGGACAGGCGCTCCATGGTTTCCTGAACCTGCTTGAGGTGCGGGTAGGCGTCTCCGTCTATGGGCAGAGTAAGCCACTGCTTGAGGTCGTGCCTGCGGGAGATGTCCTCCCACTCGGTCATGGAGATTCCCGGAAAAAGACGAAAAAGGCACAGGGCCGGTTCCGGGTCGAGCTTGAGACAATACTCATTGGCCCGCGTACACAGTTCTTTCTGCAACGAGTTGAGTTCCATGAGGACTTCGTGCTCCAGAATCTTTTCGCTAATGTCTGTTTTCGGCATGGGCATGCAAGAGGTAGTTGCGGATCAGTTCGTCGAGATTCCCGTCCAGGACGTCGTCGACGCTGCTGATCTCGGTGTTGGACCGGTGGTCCTTAACAAGCCGGTACGGCTGCAACGTGTACGTCCGTATCTGGCTTCCCCAGGCAATGGCCTCCTTGGAGGCATAGTCCTGCTTGCGGTCTGCATCCAGTTTCTGCTGTTCCAGCTCGTACAGGCGGGCCATGAGCACCTTCATGGCCGACTGCTTATTCCTGATTTGCGACTTCTCGTTCTGGCACTGCACCACGATGTCCGTGGGCAGATGGGTGATGCGCACAGCCGAGTTGGTCTTGTTCACATGCTGGCCGCCCGGGCCGCTGGAACGAAACACGTCAATGCGCAAGTCCTCGTCGCGTATGTCGATTTCAATTTCTTCCGTTATATCGGGATAAACGTCAACCGAGGCAAAGGAAGTATGCCTTCTTCCGGAGGCATCGAAGGGGGAAATACGGATCAACCTGTGTACCCCGGCCTCGCACCGAAGCTGTCCGTAGGCGTAAAATCCCTCAATCTGCAGGGTCACGCTCTTGATGCCGGCCTCGTCACCGGGAAGCAAATCCAGCACCTTGACGGAAAGGTTCTTGCGCTCGGCCCAGCGGCGATACATGCGCAAAAGCATTTCGGCCCAGTCCTGGGATTCCACGCCTCCGGCACCGGGATGAATTTCGAGAATGGCGGGGTTCTTGTCCTTGGCATCCCTGAACAGGGTGGCCATTTCGGTCGAGTTGAGCTTTTCCTCGAAAATCTGGAGTTGGTCGCTCAGGGCGCCCAGGGTTTCCGCCCCACGGTCCTCTTCGGCCAGCATGATCCAATCTTCCAGGTCGCTCTTGGCCGTGGTCAGCTCGTCGTAGCTGGACAGCTTGTCTTCAATCTGACTTTTTTCCCGCAAAAGCGGCGTCAGGGCGTCGGGCTTGTCCCAGGCACCGGGCTGGGACAGCTCGTGCTCAATTTCCTTGAGACGGTCGGATATGTCCGAATAGTCAAAGACGCCCCCAAAGCGTCTGAAATTGTTCAAGGAGTTCGTTGGAACGATTTTTCAATTCAGGATATTCAAGCATTGTAACTATATTTTTCTGTTAGGAATTCTTTGTCAGGGTATTCGTTTTCTTGCGACGTGAAATGATAATCCACGCAAACCACAGCAGGGTGGAAACGGCCAGAACCGGCCCAAGCCACGGTTGAATCTTGTGAAACACCGTGACGCCGGAAACCGCCCGCACCGTGCCGTTCAAAAAGACCGGAACAAACTGGGGCGCAATGCTGTCGAAACGTCCCAGGGGGTCAATGAACGCAGTGATGCCGGTATTGGTGCAACGGGCTATCCAGCGCCCCTGTTCAAGGGCGCGCAGGGCCGTGAGCGCCAGATGCTGCATGGGAGCCGCCGTTTCCCCAAACCATGCATCGTTGCTGATGTTTACAAGCAATTGTGCACCGTTGGCAACCTGCTTTTGTGCAAGCTCGGGGAAAATGGCTTCGTAGCAGACCAGAACACCGAAAGGAACATCCTTGACCCGGATGGGCTCATTGCCGTTGCCGGGCTTGAAGTTGCCTGCCGCCTGCACCAGTTTCTCAAAGGGCATGAAGTCCTCAAGGGGCATGTACTCGCCAAAGGGCACCAGGTGTTCCTTGTCGTACTTGCCGGTGTCCATGCCCTCGCCATCCACCAGAAAGGCACGGTTGAAAAGGACATAGCGGCGTTTCGCCGGATCCGTGACCTTGTAGGCGGGAGCTCCGGTAAGAATGGCGGTTCCGGATTTGCGGGCAAATCTGCGCACGCTCCGGCCATAGACCGTATCGTCCTGAAAATAGAAAGGCATGGCCGTTTCCGGCCAGACCACGAGATCCGGCTTGCCCTTGAGAATACTGTCCCGGCTCAATTCCATGTAGGAGGTGACGGTTTTGGTCTGGTATTTGGGATTCCACTTAAGGCTCTGGTCCACATTGCCCTGGACAAGTCCCACAATAAATTCCCTGCCTTCGGGCGCATAGGCCTGGAGACGATAGACACCGAAACCGCAAATGATCATGAGCAACGCCACGCCCAGAAGAGTGGCGCCGCGAATGGTGCTGTAGAGCAGGGCGGCCACGGCCAGCATCACGAAAAGACCGGAGAGCGCATAGGCCCCGATCACCGAGGCCAATTGGGTAAACACGGGCCAGGGCACAAATGCAGATGCAAGGTTCATCCACGGGAATCCCGTGAACATCACGCCCATGAGCTGTTCCATGCAGGTCCAGAGCATCCCGGCCAGCACGCAAAGGAGCACCCCATCCACCCGGCGTCCGGCATGGTACATGGCCACGCAGAACCCCGCGTAGTACAGGCCGAGAGCGCCTCCCGCCAGCACAGGGCAGGGCAGGGCCACATACCAGGGCAGATTGCTGTAGACGGCGACCGGCACCACCATCCAGTACAGACACCCGGTGCAGGCCAGGGTTCCGGCCAACCAGCCCGTAAAAAAGGCGCGCTTCCAGGAATAGGCACGGAAGGCTATCCAGGAAAGCCCCAGGGGAAAGGCGAGCGCAAGAACGGGAATCTGGAAAAGCTGGTTGGCGAATCCCAACCAGGCCCCAAGAACGGCTATGAGAATGAGATATGGCACGTGTCTTATTCTTTTGAAACGGATTGTGTGGGCAAGGCCTGCACATGAATAAGGCTGATCTGCTTGGCGTCGGCCTCGCGCACCGTGAACCTGCGGCCTTCCAGGGTGAAGAATTCGCCCTCGTGGGGGATTCGCCCGGCCATTTCCGTCAGGTATCCGCCGATGCTGTCCACCTGCTCGGAATCAAGGTGGATGTCGAACTCTTCCTCGAGGTCGTCGAGCATGACCCGGCCGGAAATGAGCAGGGAGCCGTCCTCGAGCACCTCAATTTCGTCCGGGCGTTCGGCATCGTATTCATCCTGAATCTCGCCCACAATTTCCTCGAGGATGTCATCCAGGGTCACCAGGCCGGAGGTGCCGCCATACTCGTCCTGCACAATGGCGATATGCACGCCGTTGGCCTTGAACACGTTGAGAACCTTATCAAGGGTGGCGGTTTCCGGGATGAAAAAGGGAGGGCGCAGCAGACCGGAAATGGGATCTTCGGTCCTGCCCTCCAGCAATGGAGTCAGCAGGTCCTTGGCATGGACCATACCCACGATCTGGTCCTTGCTTTCCCGATAGATGGGAATGCGGGAATGAGCATCGCCGCCGGTGATCGTCTCGGCGACCTGGCGTATGGTGCTTGCGACATCCGCGCATTCCATGTCGATGCGCGGAACCATGACTTCCGTGACCAGCTTTTCATCGAGATCCAGCACGTTGAGCAGCATGTCCAGCTCATCGCTCTCAATCTCGCCCACATCCTTGGCCTCAAGGATGTGTTCTTCAAGATCTTGCCCGTTTTTTTTGAATATTTGTTTGAAAAGATTACGGAATCGACTGTCAGAGCCTTCGTCCAAGGCTGTGTCTCCTTGTTGGTTGATGCGGGAAAAACCCTGCCATGCAGGGTAATTATTCGTATTATCCTGTAGTAATATCTATGCAGCGGCCCCCGCGATGTCAATAGAGAGGCGGTCCCGGTATGTTACAGAAGGCCGTTTTTCTTGAGATGAACCTCGAGGCAGGAGATGGCTGCGGGAGTGATGCCGGAAATACGGCTGGCCTGGCCGAGGGTCATGGGCGCAACGCTCGTGAGCTTCTCGACCGCCTCGCGCGTCAGCCCGGCAATGGAGGAATAATCGGTATCCTCGGGCAGGGGAACGTTTTCCAGCTCCCGGAATCGCTCCACCAGTTCCTGCTGGCGAACCAGATAGCCTTCATAGCGAACCTGGGTCTCCGCCTCCAGCAGTACGGCTTCGTCGATCCCTTCCAGAGAGCCGTGCAAAGCACCCAGACTGTCGATGGTCACCTGGGGTTGGCGGAGAATCGTGGCCAGGGTCACAGCCTTGCCCGGGATGGATGCGCCGATGGCCTCCAGCTTGGAACGCGTCTCCACATCCGGACGGACCTGGGTGCTGTTGAGCACGTCCAGGGTCTCGTCGAGCTGCCTTTTCTTGGCCGAAAACATGGCCCACTGTTCATCATCCACCAGCCCGAGTTCACGGCCGATGGCCGTGAGGCGCAGATCGGCATTGCCCTCCCGGAGCAAGAGGCGGTGTTCGGCGCGGGAAGTGAACATACGGTAGGGCTCGCGGGTCCCCTTGGTCACCAGGTCGTCCACGAGCACGGCCATGTAGGCCTGGTCCCGGGAAAGCAGGAACGGTTCCCGCCCTTCCAGGGCGCAGAACGCGTTCAGGGCAGCCCACAACCCCTGGGCCGCAGCCTCCTCGTAACCGGAGGTTCCGTTGATCTGCCCGGCAAGATACAAACCGGGCAGGACCTTGGTTTCCAGGGTCGGTTTGAGCTGTGTGGGAGGGGCATAGTCATATTCGATGGCATAGCCCGGCCGCACGATCTGGGCGTTCTCCAGGCCCTCCACGGTGCGCAGCATCTTCTTCTGCACGTCCAGAGGCAGGCTGGTGGGAATGCCGTTGGGATAGACCTCGGGGTGATTGAGCCCCTCGGGCTCGATGAAAATCTGATGCCGTTCCTTTTCCGGGAAACGGGCCACCTTGTCCTCGATGGACGGGCAGTAGCGGGCTCCGGTGCCTTCGATGACCCCGGTGAACATGGGCGAACGGTCGAAACCGCTGCGGATGATCTCGTGGGTGCGCTCGTTGGTGTAGGTCATGTAGCAGGGCAGCTGCGGCAGGGGCACTGTCCTGTTGCGGAAGCTGAAGGGCTTGGGCGGATTATCGCCAGGCTGCACCTCCATCCTGTCGAAATCAATGCTGTCCTTGAGCAACCGGGGCGTGGTGCCGGTCTTGAGGCGTCCCAATTCCAGGCCCAATTCCCGCAGGCTATGGCTCAGGTTGTCGGCTGCCGCCTCGCCCAGCCGTCCGCTGGAAAAGTTGGTCAATCCGACATGGATGAGTCCGCGCAGGAACGTGCCGGTGGTCAGAAGCACGCTGCGGGCCTCGAATTCCTCGCCCAGGCGGGTTTTCACGCCACAGGCGCGGCCGTCGCGGGTCATGACTGCCTGGGCCGTGTCCTGGCGGACCCAGAGGGTCTCCTGGCTGAAAATATCCCGCTGGACCACCCGCAGGTACTCGGCCCGGTCTATTTGTGCCCTGGAGGCGCGCACGGCAGGCCCCTTGCGGGTATTGAGAATGCGGAACTGGATGCCCGCGGCATCGGCCCACAGGCCCATCATGCCACCGAGGGCGTCGATTTCCTTGACCATATGCCCCTTGGCAAGCCCGCCGATGGCGGGATTGCAGGAAAGCTGGCCGATGTGGTCGACATTGATGGTCAGGAGCAGCGTCTTGAGCCCGAGACGCGAGGCAGCCATTGCTGCCTCGCACCCGGCATGACCCGCACCGACCACAATGATGTCGAATACGTCAGGAAAGGGGGCTTTTTTCCACATTCTCGCTTTTACTCCTAGGCCATGAGCATGTGCGCCATGACCTTGGCGTCATTGACGGTGGCCGCCAGAGACGCCCATTCATTGGGCTGGTGCGCCTGGTGCATGAGGGTGGCCCAGACAACGGCGTCGAACCCATGCCTGCGCAGGAACGCGGCAACAGTCCCACCGCCCACGCCGGCGGGCCTGCCGTCCTTGCCGTAGATTTCCTTCACTCCGGCCATGACACGCTGGACGATTTCGCTTTCCACCGGGGTGGCGGGGGCGGCCGTTTCCATCTGCACGACCTCGTCCGAAATCTTCACGCCGTACTTTTCCTCAACCTCGCGGCCATAGCCCCGAATGGTTTCCAGAATTTCCTCGAGGTCATAACAGGCCAGCACGCGCGCATCCACGTAAAACACGTCGCGGCCGGGCAGGGTGTTGATGTTTTCCACGTTGGCCTCTTTCTTGGTGGGCTCGAACGTGGAAAAGGCCGGGTCGAAAAGTTCGTCGCGGGCGTCGTATTTTTCATAGAGCTGGCGGATCTTGAGAATCATCTCGGAACAGGCCACCAGGGAGTTGTTGCCCTGTTCCGGGGTGGAGGCGTGACACTGCCGGCCTTCCACGATGACCTTGAGCCAGAACATGCTCTTCTCGGCCACTTCCAGAAAATCGGATGTGGGTTCGCCGAAATCCGGCACCAGGAACAGGTCGTCCCTGGAAAAGACATCCGCATGCTCCTTGACCACATACCCGAGTCCGTATTCGCTGCCGGTTTCCTCGTCGGCCACGAACATGAGGCCGAGGTTGATCTCCGGGGTGATCCCCAGATCAATGAGCCCCTTGGCCAGGCACAGGGAGGAAGCGAGCCCCTGCTGGTTGTCTTCCACGCCGCGGCCGATGATGCGGTCGCCGTCGCGGACCAGGGTATAAGGATCGGTTTCCCACAGGGTACGGTCTCCCGGAGGCACCACGTCGATGTGCGCAATGATCCAGAGAGTCCTTTCCGTATTCTTTCCGGGGATGACCGCCACGATATTGGGACGGTAGCCGCAGGGCACGCGGTCATCGGGAGCCTTGTACTCCCGGATGTCCTTGATACCCAGATCCTTCAGGTGATCCTTCAGGAAATCGGCCTTGTCCTTTTCACCAACACCGTCATTGTCCGGGCTGAGAGCGGGGATAGAGACGAGCTTGGACTGGAGTTCAACGATGTAATCGCGCATGCCTTCGATGGCATCATAGAGCTGGTGCATGGGGTACCTCCGGAAAAGAAAACGGCGTACGGCCCGAGGGACGCACGCCGGATTCGACAAGTTGTTGGCGAAAATCGCCGAAATCAACCAATAAGCGACTAGCGACCGCGAGCTGCGCGCTTGGAAGCCTTGAGCGGGTTGACCTTGGTCTTGCCTTCGCTGTCCACGGTTGCACGGACATGAGTGGCGAAGTTGCAGACACCGTGCGCCCACTTGCGCTCGGGCTGAGCGTAGGACGGACAGAAGTTCTTTTCTTCAATGGTGACGATGCGTTCGCAACCATCACATTTCTCAACCACGGGCTCCATGATGACGCCTTTGTAGGACAGACCATCTGCGGTCATGACAGCGCCTTCGAGTGCGGGGGTTTGTCTTTTAGCCATTTAGGGTTCCTCCTTGAAAAAAATAAGCCTTGCGAACCAAGCCGCATGGCGAACGTGTTCATCGTTTGCGTTAAAGCAGAACCGAATATGCTTAGAAACCAGTGATTGTCAAGGGCAAAACAGGGATTTTTTCAGGATCGGCGTTCCTCGATCCAACTCTGCACCCGCCGCACCTCTTCAAACAGCTCGTTTCTGTCAAATTCCGTATACTTGCCGTCCCGGTACACCACCTTGCCCGCAACCATGGTCATGCACACCTCATGGCCCGAGGTTGCATACACCAGCTGGGACACGGGATTGAAAAGCGGCTGCAGGTTGGGGGCATCCAGATCCAGGGCAATAATGTCCGCGGGGCATCCCGCCTCGATCCTTCCCAGTTCCGGCCAGTGCAGGCACTGGGCCGAATTCCTGGTGGCCATGTCCAGCACGGACGAGGCGCTCACCGCCGAAGCGTCGTCGGCGCGCACCTTGCCCATAAGTGCGGCCAGACCCATGTCGCGGAACATGTTCAACTGGTTGTTGCTGGCGGCCCCGTCCGTCCCCAGGCCGACCACCACGCCCGCATCCAGCATTTTCTGAACCGGGCACATGCCGGAATTGAGCTTGAAGTTGGAAGCGGGGTTATGCACGACTCTGGCCTGTTTCTCGGCCAGAAGGGCAATTTCGCCGTCGTTCACGTCCACGCAGTGATGCAGGGTGACGCGGGAGGAAAGCAGCCCCAAGGAATCGAGCAATTCAACCGGACGCTTGCCATACTTCTCCATGCAGACCGCCGTTTCCACGGGAGACTCCGCCAGATGGACCTGCCAGGGCATGCCCAATTCTTCGGCCAGCTCATAGCTTGCGGTGAGATGCTCCGGCGGAACCGTGAACACGGCATGCGGCGTCACGGCCGAACGGACACGCGGCTCTCCGGCGAACTGGCCGTCTATGTCCCGGATGGAATCCCAGCAATGCTGCGGGGTCGGGAACATGGGGGAGGGGAAACCGAAAAAGCCTTCGCCCAGCACCGCACGCATACCGGACTGCTGCACGGCCCGCCCCACAACTTCCTCATGGATGTATCCGTCCAGAAAGGCGGTGGTGCCGGTTGCCAGCATTTCTGCGCAGGCCAGCCGCGCCCCGAGCTCGATAATCTCCTCGGTGAGCTGGTGCTCTATGGGCCAGATATTGTCCTCCAGCCATTCCATCAGCGGCAGATCGTCGGCAATGCCGCGCAGCAGCACCATGGGGGCATGGCAATGCCCATTGACCAGGCCGGGCATGAGCAGCTTACCGGGCAGGTCCATTTTGTCCCGGGCCTCCCAGGCCTGGCGTAGTTCGGAAGAAGCACCGACCGCAACCACGACACCGTCCGCCACGGCAACGGAACCATGGCGCAAGACCCGGCGTTTCCCGTCCTGGGTGACGACCACATCCGCATGGAGCAGCAGGTCGCACTTGTTTTTCATGGGTTTGGACATCTATTTCATGCTCTTGATGGTTTGGATAAGTACCGAAGTCACCTTTTCCACGTTGCTCTTGAAGACTTTAAGGATTTCTTCCCAGGTGACCGGGGCCTCATCGGTCTTCCAGCAGTCATAATCCGTGGACATGGCCACCGCGGCATAGGGAATGCCCGCCTCGTTGGCCAGAATGCACTCGGGCGCAATGCTCATGTTGATGACATCGGCCCCCCACATGCGGAACATATTGGATTCGGCGCGGGTGGAAAAACGCGGGCCTTCGATGGTGACCACGGTTCCCTTTTCATGGTGCGTCACGCTTGCCTCGCGACAGGCGGCAATGAACAGGCCCCGAAGCTCCTCGTCAAAGGGGTCGGCCATGCCCGTATGCACTGCGGCATGCGGCTCGAACCGGTCATGAAAGGTAATATGGCGGTGGCGGGTGAAATCGATGAACTGATCCAGCACCACCAGGTGGCCCCGGTCGATTTCCTCGCGCAGGGAGCCGCAGGCGGTGGTGGCCAGAATGCAGTCGCACCCGGCGTCCTTGAGCGCCCAGATGTTGGCGCGGAAATTCACATGGGTCGGAGTCTCGGTGTGCTCCCGCCCATGCCGGGCCAGAAGCACCACGTCCTTTCCGGCAATCTTGCCCACCTTCAACGGGGAAGTGGGAGAGCCGAAGGGCGTGTCGACGACGATGTCCCGGGCCTCCTCGAGAATATCCGGATTATCCAGACCGCTGCCGCCAATGATGCCTATCATGGTCATGGGACCACCTCCTACAATTCGACCAGGAAGCAGTGGTCATGCCCCTTGCTTTTGATCTTGTCGGGGCCATCCAGGAAGCCGAGCTGGACCACGAATCCGATACCCACGATATCGCCGCCCGCTCCCTTGACCAGCTTGAGCATGCCCTCGGCCGTGCCGCCGGTTGCCAGCAGGTCATCGATGACCAGCACCTTTTCGCCTTCCGCAATGGCGTCCTCGTGCATGCAGAGGGTGTCGGTGCCGTATTCCAGATCGTAGGTGACGCAGGTGGTCTTGTAGGGCAGCTTTCCGGGCTTGCGGACCGGCACGAAACCGATACCCAGCTTGTAGGCCAGGGGCGCGCCGAAAATGAAGCCGCGGGCTTCCGCAGCCACAACTTTCGTGGCACCGCTGTTCTTGAATTTTTCGGCCAGGCAGTCAATGGTGTGCCGAAAGGCGTCGGGGTCGGACAACATGGGCGTGATGTCGAAAAAAACGATTCCTTCCTTGGGGTAGTCGGGAATATCCCGGATATGCTCTCTCAAATCCATAGCAGAACTCCTCGTTGAAATTGAAGATATGTAGTAATGCCCCCGGAGGATCGGTGTCAATGTTGTTGATTCCCGCAAGCGCGTTAGATACAAGGCCAGCAAGCACTCAGACAGAACAGAGGATTTCATGAACGAAAACAGATTGCCCAGGGCGAAAAAAAGCCTCGGCCAGAATTTTCTAGTGGACAAGAATATCTGCGCCAAGATCGTGGCCCAGCTCCAGATCAATCCGGACGACCACGTGCTGGAAATCGGGCCGGGCAGGGGAGCCCTGACCGAATTCCTGGTCAGCGCCGCTCCCGCCAGCCTCACCGTGCTGGAAAAGGACAACGAACTGGCCGAACGCCTGGAAGGGCTGTACCCGGAAATCGGGATTCTTCAGATGGACGCCCTGGCCTTTGACTGGCAAAGCCTGGATCCGGGAACGAAGATCATCGGGAACCTTCCCTACAACATCGCCTCCAAGCTCATCTGGGACATCGTCAGCAAGGCGGTCAACATGACCAAGGCGACGTTCATGGTACAGCACGAGGTGGCGCTTCGCCTGACGGCGCAGCCATCAAATAAGGAATATGGCGGACTGACCGTTTGGGTCAAAAATCACACCGAGACCGAGTACCGGTTCAAGGTTCCCCCCCATGTTTTCAGGCCCCAACCTAAAATTGACTCGGCAATCGTGGATTTTTTTCCGTTACCCCTCGATCAGCGCCCGGAAAACCCCGAACAATTGTCGACCTTTATCAAAACCTGCTTCCAGAAGCGCCGGAAGCAGCTGGCTAACATATTGAAAAAACAATGGAATGAACAAATAGAAGCGTGGTTTTCAGAGCAGGGACTATCCCCTCAAACACGTCCGGAAAACCTTTCGCCGGGACAATTCAAATCGCTCTCAGCGCTTGTCTGATGCGGTTTTTACTCAAAAATGCTGGCTTCCCCTATTGACTTGTTCCCCAAAATTCTGTTTTACATCTTGAAGACACGAGAGGGGATTCCCCTTCGGGTCCAAGCTTCCCGGTCCGAATATGTGACGCTCAATCGTTATACCTTTTGGACATAGTGTAGAAGTGAGTTGATTTGGCAAAGTATGCTGCAATGCAGACATGCCTCCGCACCGTTTACATTGCAGATTCTTTCATAGTGAAAGTGCAAACCATCTATGAGGAGGAAGGACTGATGACTAAGGCTGATCTCGTTGTTAAAATCGCAGAAAAGGCCAACCTGACCAAAGCCAACGCTGAGCGCGCTCTGAACGCATTCCTGGAAACCGTTGAAGGTACCCTGGTAAGCGAAGGCAAGCTCACTCTGACCGGCTTCGGCACCTTTGCCGTTGAAGAACGCAAAGCACGCGTTGGCCGCAACCCCCGCACCGGCTCCGAACTGAAGATTCCTGCCACCAAGGTTGTTAAATTCCGTCCTGGCAAGATCCTCAAAGAAGCCGTCAAGTAAGTAACTCCGGGAGTATCGCTATGCTTCACGGAGAAACTGTACACAGCCCGCTTCCCCAGGATCTTCCCTGGTGGATGCCCGACCACTTCGTCTTCTTTGGCGTACTGTATGCCGTTCTCGGTATCATCGGTATCGGCCTTGCGTACACCGTGATCAAATCCTGGTGTGACACCAAGTGCCAACACTAGGATAATAGGCTTTATCGGTCTATGCGATAAAAGGCTTGCCGCTTGCGGCAAGCCTTTCTTTTTCTCCCCAGCTGGGAAATTCCGGACTTTATGCGCCTTTCCCCATATTCATGCTTGCATTTCTCCAGAAGTCAGTATAATTAACCAAATTCGACTTTAGCCCGCCATTAGATGCGGGTCACGGAGGAGGTGATTCTCAATGCCCGGTGTATACCTTGACGATAACGACAATTTCGACATTTCCCTGCGTCGCTTCAAGAAGCAGGTTGAAAAGGCCGGAATTCTGTCCGAGCTGAAAAAACGTCAGCACTATGAAAAGCCCAGCGTGCAGCGCAAGAAAAAGAAGGCTGCCGCCAAGAAAAGGCTTGCCAAAAAAGTTCGCAAAATGAACATGCGTTAAGAAGATGAGTCTCCTATCCAAAATAGAAAAAGACTACATCGAGGCTTATAAGGCCAAGAACACGGTAAAAGTGGCCGTCTTGAGGCATCTCAAGACGGCCATCAAAAACCGTATGGTGGAAGTCGGCAGGGAACTTGCCGATGAAGACGTGCTTGACCTTGTCTCCAAACAGGTCAAGCAACGCAAGGATTCCATGGACCAGTACGAAAAGGCGGGCCGACAAGACCTTGCCGACGTCGAAAAGGCGGAACTGGTCGCGCTGGATGACTACATGCCCAAGCAGATGTCGGAAGACGAACTCGCGGCCGCAGTGGAACAGGCCGTTGCCGACACCGGCGCCTCCTCCATGAAGGACATGGGCACGGTCATGAAAGCCCTGACGCAGGCCCACAAAGGGCAATTTGATGGCGGCAAGGCCAGCGCATTGGTCAAGGCGCGTCTTTCCTCGTAAACCACCACATCGCTTCCAGCGGGTCCTTCATGGAATCCAAAGCATTCCAATTACTGGAATTTCATAAGGTATTGGAAATCCTTTCAGGCTATACAACGTCTGAACCGGGTGCCCATGCCTGCCGTTCCATTTCCGTCTGCGACGACATCGAGCGCATCCAACACGCCAACCTGCTCTACAACCAGGCGGTTGTCTGGGTGGCTGAAAGCGATTTCAAGCTCGGCTCCTTCATCAGCCTGGACGGCCTGTTCAACTATCTGGCTTCCGAAAAGGCCGTTCTGGACCAGGACGCGCTCTTCGCCCTCAAGACCATTCTCGAAAAAACCGCGACCCTCCGCAATTCCCTGGACAAATACGAGGAACGCGGCTGGAACGTGCTGGGTGAAACGGTTTTCCGCTTCGACTGGCCGCAGAAATCCGCTTCCGGCATCAACCGCTGCCTGGATCAGGAAGGGCGACTCAAGGACGACAGCTCTCCCGATCTCTACGCAGTCCGGGAGGAAATTCGCGGCATCCACCAGCGCTGCACCAAACGGGTCAAGGATTACGTCCTCAAGGAAGGCATAGCGAACTACCTTCAGGAAGATTTCATGACCATTTCATCGGACAGGTACGTCCTGCCCCTGAAGGTCAACTTCAAGAACCGGCTCAACGGAATTATACACGACTATTCACAGACCGGTGAAACCTGCTACTTCGAACCCATGTTCCTGGTGGAGACCAACAACAGGCTCCAGGAACTCAAAAAGGAAGAGCGGGAAGAAGAGTATAAAGTTCTCGTATATTTAACCGATCTGATTCGTCAGGAACTCGGAGCGGTGGAGGCCTGTTACAACTGCCTTGTGGAAATGGACGTGCTCCTGGCCAAGATCAGGCTCGCGGGGGAATATGACGGCCGGGCCGTTGATGTCATCGAAGGCGTCAATCCGCTTTTGAGGGGAGCCCGTCATCCGCTCCTGGCGCTCCAGGAGGAGAAGGTCCAATCCATCGATGTGGAACTGCTCCCCGAGCACCACGCGCTCATTGTCAGCGGCGGCAACGCTGGCGGGAAAACCGTCTGCCTTAAGACCCTCGGGCTCACGGCGATCATGGTTTATGCGGGCCTTCCCGTGCCCGTGGAACCCGGCTGCAGGTTGCCGCTCTGGAAGAATATTTTCGTCATCATGGGCGACGAGCAGAGCCTGGAAGAAAACGTCAGTACTTTTACGGCCCAGATTCATTATCTGAAAAACACCTGGAACGAAGTGAACGCCAACACCCTGTACATTCTCGACGAATTCGGCGCCGGCACCGACCCCACCCAGGGGGCGGCACTGGCCCAGGGTGTCATTGACGAACTCATGGCCAAAAAGGCCACGGTGATCGCGGCCACGCACTTCCCGGCGCTCAAGGCCTATGCGGTAGGCACCAAGGGCGTCCGCGCAGCAAGCGTCCTGTTCGAGCCTTCCACCAAAAAACCGCTCTACAAACTCGCCTACGACCAGGTGGGGGCGTCCATCGCCCTGGATGTCGCCCGCGACAACGGGCTGCCCGAGGCCATTCTGCAACGTGCGGAAAAATACCTGCTTCTGGACGGTTCCGACACCAGCGCCACCCTCGACCGCCTCAATGCCTTGGCCGTGGAGCGGGAAAAGGAAGTGCGGCTGGCCAAGAAAGAGCGCGATGCCCTGCAAAAAAAGCAGGATGGGCTGGAAGCCAAATTTCAAAAGGAACGCCAAAAGCTGCTGGACGATATTCAGGCCAAGGCGCAAGGTATCGTCAAACAGTGGAAAGCTGACAAAATCAGCCGCAAGCAGGCCCAGAAGGAAATGGCCGGCCTGCGAGAAAAACTGGCGGACAAGGGCGTCAAGAAGCCCGCAAGTGTCGCCAAGGCCTTTGGCTGGGACGACATCCAGCCCGGCATGCAGGTGCGCTACGAGGCCTGGGACAAGGTCGGCATCGTGCTGGAATGCAACGACCGGAAAGAGCAGGCCAAGGTCGACATCAACGGCGTGGCCATGTGGGTCAAGGCGGAACACCTGGGACCGGCGCAGGGCAATCCGGCCACGGTAAAACCCGGCAAGGCGATCTACAACGATCCCGCCGAACACACCGGCCTGACCCTGAACACGGACCTTCGCGGCTACCGCGCCGACGAGGCCCTTTCCCAACTGGAACGGTTCCTGGACGACGCCCTCATGCGCGGGGCCAGTACCCTGGAAATCGTCCACGGACGGGGCACCGGAGCGCTGCGCAGGGAGATACACGATTTTCTGAAGACCTATCCGGCTGTCAAGACGTTCGCCCTCGCCAATGAAGAGCGAGGCGGCGACGGCATGACCGAAGTGACCTTGAAATAGCCCGGAGAGCTCATGGACAGAAATGGTGTCGAGGCCGTCAAGGCCCGCATCAATATAGCGGACGTCATCCGCAGATACGTCGACCTGAAGCCCGTTTCAGGCCGGTGGATGGGTGCGTGCCCGTTCCACCAGGAGACCAAGCCGTCCATGAGCGTCAACGAGGAAGAGGGCTTTTTCTATTGCTTCGGGTGCCAGGCCTCCGGAGACGTCATTGATTTCTATCAGCGCATCAACGGGCTTGAATTCCGCGAGGCCCTGGAAGCGCTGGCCGCCGAGGCGGGAATCGACCTGCAGTACAGTGCGCCCGACCCGCAGGCCAAGGCGCAACAGCAGAAGAAAAAGCTCTTTCTGGACATGCACGACGAGGCGCAGGAATTCTTCCGCAACTGCCTGGGACACGCCGTGGGCGAGGTGGCGCGGAACTACCTGAACCGCCGGGGGCTGGCCCCGGAGATCGTGCAGGCCTTTGGCCTGGGCTGCAGCCCGGACGATTGGCACGGCCTGGACAACTACCTGCGTGGCCGGGGACGGGACCCCGAGGCGGGAGTGGAGTCCGGACTTTTATCAAAGAACCAAAAAGGTAATATTTACGATAGGTTCAGAGGCAGACTCATCTTCCCGATCAAAAATTTATCGGGCAGGGTTATTGCCTTTGGCGGCAGAATAATTACAGAGGGTGAACCCAAGTACCTCAACAGCAGTGATTCGCCGATCTACAAGAAGGGGGACCACTTGTACGGGCTTGATGTGGCCCGTCAGTCCATGACCCGCACGAGAAGGGCGCTTCTCACCGAAGGATACATGGATGTGCTTTCCCTGCACCAGTTCGGGTACACGGATTCGTGCGGGGTGCTGGGGACGGCCCTGACCAAGGATCAGGTAAAGCGCCTGGCCGGATTCTGCTCCCGGGTGGACCTGGTTTTCGACGGCGACAATGCGGGACGCAAGGCAGCCCTGAAGAGCAGCAGAATGATACTGCTCCAGGGAGTGGCTTGCCGCGTGGTGCTTCTGCCGGACGGCGAAGACGTGGACAGCGTGCTGCAGCAGCACGGCCGCGATGGTTTCAAGCAGTGCCTGGAAAAGGCCCAGGACGGTTTGACCTTCTGCTTCGACTATCTCGGCCGCGAGTTCGCGCCCAGGGAAATCATGGACTGGGCGAAAAATTTCCTGTCCGACTTGTCGGACCCGTCCCTGCGCGCCTACTATCTTCCGAGGGTCGCACAGGGGCTTGGCCTTGCCGAGGCCGAACTGAGGCTGACCGCCAATGCCTCCATGCAGCGGAATGCGCCGCCGCAGGCATCGAGCGTTAGCCCGGCGGCCGTTCAGGCTCCGGCCACGGGAAAGGAAGACAAGGACGACAGATATTTCATGAAATTCCCCATCCAGTATCCGGAATACATCCCGGCGCTGGAGCAGAGGGGATTTGAAAACGTTCTGAGCTCGCAGTGGGCTCCCGTATTCTGGAAAAAACTGGTTGCAATGCAGCCCAGGGCAGATCTGACCCGGCTGAACCAATACGAGAAACGGTTTTATATCCAGTGCCGGGAACAACTGCGGGAAAACTCTCTGGAAGGCAAGGAATTGCTGGACGAGTGGGAACATATTTGTAATAAAATCGCGGCTGGACAGCAGAAAATGACCGTCGAGCAGCTCAAGCGATCCCTGAAAGAAGCACAGCAGACCGGGGATATGCACAAGGTCAAGGAATGTCTGCAAGCTCTCAATGACTGCCTAGGGAGGGAGAATGAGCAACATTAAGGATATCCAGCAAATCAAGACCCTTATTGCTCAAGGGAAGAAAAAGGGATTCCTCACGTTCGAGGAACTGAACAAGGCGCTGCCTTCCGATTTCAACACCCCGGAGCAGATCGAAGAAGTTATCAGCATCTTCGATCAGATGGATATCGCCATCGTGGATGATTCCGAAGATGGTCAGCAAAAGGTTTCCGAAGATACCGACGATAGCGAAAGCAACGAACTGGAACTCACGGAAGACAGTGAGGACGCCGCCGATTTTTCCTCCCGAAGCACCGACCCCGTCCGCATGTATCTGCGGGAAATGGGCGCTGTGGCGCTTCTGGACAGGGAAGGGGAAGTCGTCATCGCCAAGAAGATCGAAAACGGCGAGATGGATGTCCTGTATTCCCTGGTCGAGGTTCCGGTAGCCGTCGAAGAGCTGATCCAGATCGGAGAATCCCTGGACGACGGCCGGGTCAAGCTCAAGGACGTGGTCAAGACCATCGAGGAGGACGATCCCTCCGAAGACGAGATGAACCAGCGCCAGCGGGTCATCTTCCTGCTGGGCGAGATCAAGAAGATCTACAACAAGAAGAAGAATCTCTACGACAAGATCGACGAGTGCGCCCAGACCGACAAGCGCGTCGCCAGCTTGCAGCAGAAGATTCTGGACTACAAGGAAGAGATCGTTTCCAGGCTCAAGGACATCAAGCTTGAGAAAACCCTCATCGACCGCATCATCGAAACGGTCAACGACTATGTGCGCCAAATGCACAACTGTCAGCGTGACCTTTCCGCCTACGTACTTTCCGTGGGCAAGACCCGTGATGAAATCCAGGAACTCTTCCAGCAGATCGACGCGCGGGACATCAACCCGGTGGTGGCAGCGGACAGCCTGGGCATGACCGTGGAGGAATTCTTCTCCTTCAAGGAAATGCTGGCCGGGAAATTCGAAATCCTGATCCGCCTCCAGGACAAGTGCAAACACAACGTGGGCGACCTGGAAGAAGTGCTCTGGCGCATCAAGCACGGCAACGTGACCGCCGCCCGCGCCAAGCAGGAGCTCATCCGCGCCAACCTGCGCCTGGTGGTCTCCATCGCCAAAAAATACACCAACCGCGGCCTGCAGTTCCTGGACCTGATCCAGGAAGGCAACATCGGCCTCATGAAGGCCGTGGACAAGTTCGAATATCAGCGTGGCTACAAGTTCTCGACCTACGCGACCTGGTGGATCCGGCAGGCCATCACCCGCGCCATTGCCGATCAGGCCCGAACCATCCGTATCCCGGTGCACATGATCGAGACCATCAACAAGCTGATCCGCACCTCCCGATACCTGGTTCAGGAGCTGGGACGCGACCCGTCCCCGGAAGAAATCGCGGAACGCATGGACTACCCGCTGGAAAAGGTCAAGAAGGTGCTCAAGATCGCCAAGGAACCCATTTCCCTCGAGACCCCCATCGGCGACGAGGAAGATTCCAGCCTCGGCGATTTCATCGAGGACAAGAAGGCGACCGCCCCGGCGGAAGAGGTGGTCTCCACCAAGCTGGGCGAACAGATCGCGTCCGTGCTTTCCGACCTGACCCCCAGGGAGGAACAGGTGCTGCGCAAACGTTTCGGCATCGGCGAAAAGTCCGACCACACCCTTGAGGAAGTGGGCAAGCTCTTCAACGTCACCCGCGAGCGTATCCGCCAAATCGAAGCCAAGGCCCTGCGCAAACTGCGGCATCCGGTCCGCAGCGCACTGCTCAGGTCATACTTCGAAAACTAGACCGAAACACAGCGGGAGGGGCCACGGCTTCTCCCGCTTTTTTTGCCCATGAACGACCTGATCATCTTCTTCATCCCACTCTTCGCCTTCCTGCTGGACCAGCTTCTGGCCGACCCCCGCTGCCTGCCGCACCCCGTGGTCCTGGTCGGCAAATGCATCAGCATGCTCGAGAGCCTTGCACGCCGGCATGAAAAACGGTGCAGTCTCCGCACTGCGGGCATCATGGCGCCCATCCTGCTCTGCGTTGCCGTGGGCGGCATTGTCTGGCCGCTGGCCTCTATCCCCGTCTTCGGCGTCATCATTGCCATCTACTTGGCCTTTGCCGGACTGGCCCTGAAGGGACTCGTGCAGGAGGCGGGCAAGGTGGAGGCGCTCCTTGCCGAAGGAGACATCGAAGAAGCCCGCAAGGCACTGGCCATGCTCGTCAGCCGGGAGACAGGGACCATGGGGGAACGGGAGATCAGACGTTCCCTGGCCGAGACGGTCAGCGAAAACTACAGTGACGGCTTTTTCGCTCCCTTTTTCTATCTCGTGCTGGGCGGGCCGACAGGGCTGTGGATATACAAGACCATCAACACCTTCGACTCCATGTGGGGCTACAGGAACAGCACATATGAACGGCTTGGCTGGTTTTCGGCAAAAACGGACGACCTTGCCAACTGGATACCGGCCCGTCTTTCCACGCTCAGCCTGATCTTCGCCGGCAAGGGGCTCGGCCTGGCCACGGAAAACGTCATGGACAACACCATACGCCAAGCCCCGAGTATGGAAAGCCCCAACGCGGGCTGGCCCATGGCGGCCTGCGCCTGGCTGGTGGGCGGAACCATGGGAGGTCCCACAATCTATTTCGGAAAGACCAAGGACAAACCGATCCTCGGCCCCGAGGGACAGGAATGGACAGCGGAAAGGATCGAAACGCTGTTCCGGCTTGTGGACAGGGCTGGGTGGCTGACCATGCTCCTTTCGCTCTGCGTCCTGTTTCCGCTTTCAATGATCTAAAAAAAGGGAGAGCCCGAAGGCTCTCCCTTTGCGTTTCATTCTTCGGCAGCCGAACGGCTACTTCTGACCGAGTTCAATATTCCTTTCATAGGCCTCGACAATCGCGTCGAGAATGTTGCCCCGCGTGGCCGTGCGGTCCATGTGCGCCAGGGCGCGAATGGTGCTTCCGGCAGGGGAGCTGACCATCTCGCGAAGCACGCTGATGTGCTCGTCGGATTCCGCAGCCATGCTCACGGAGCCGTCGAACAGCGCCAGGACCATGTCGGTGGCCTGCGGCCTGGGGATGCCCAGATACACGGCGGATTCCACCAGGGCCTCCATGAAGTACATCACGTAGGCCGGGCCGGATCCCACCACGGCGGTAAAGGCGTCAAACAGCTTCTCGGACAGGATATGCACCTGGCCGATGGACTTGAACGCCTCGGGCACAAAGGATTTCTGCTCGCTGGAGAGCTTTTCGTCCTCCAGGCAGATGGCATAGACGCCCTTGCCCACCAGGGCCGGGGTGTTGGGCATGATGCGGACCACCGGGCACTTGCCCCCGATGTACTCGCGCAGTGTTTCCGAAGTGAGCCCGGCAGCAATGGAAAGCAGGCATTTGCCGCCATCCAGGACACCGGACAGGCTGTCCAGCACGGGCCTGGCATGCTGCGGCTTGACCGCAAGCACCACATAGTCGCAGGCGGCGGCCAGGGCTTCCGCCCCGGGCTGGGCCACCATGCCGCAGTCCTTGCTCAGCATTTCCAGCCGCGCCTTGTCAAGATCGGTGCCATGCACTTCCACGCCATCAAGGGCGGAAAGCCCCTTTATGATGGCTCCGCCCATGTTGCCTACGCCGATGAACCCGATTTTCTTTGTCATTATCCCACCATTTCAAGGTTGCTGAAGAAGTAGGCCACTTCCACCGCAGCGGTTTCAGGGGCGTCAGAGCCATGAACCGCGTTGTTCTGGATGTTGGCGGCAAACTTCTTGCGAATGGTTCCTTCCGCGGCCTCTGCGGGATTGGTGGCCCCCATGAGTTCGCGATACCGCTTGATGGCGTTTTCGCCTTCCAGCACGGAAACGACCGCCGGGCCGGAAATCATGAAATCCACCAATTCTCCGAAAAAGGGCCTTTCCCTGTGGACCGCATAAAAGCCTTCGGCCTGTGCCCTCGTCATGTGAATCATCTTGGTGGCCTTGATCTTCAGGCCCCCGTCGGTGATCATTTGCAGAATGGCGCCGATGTTGCCCGCTGCAACGGCGTCGGGTTTGATGATGGAAAAAGTGAGTTCAGTACTCATACCTAAATTGCCTCCCTTGGTGTTTTATATCCAACGGCACGTTATTGCCAGTTGAATTCCTCCTCAGCACAGGAGCATGCGGTCCGAAAGGCCGTCCTCACCCCTGAGTTCCGTAAAGCGCTGCAACAGCTCCTCAACCGTGAGCGCCTTCTTCTCCTCACCCCGGATATCCATGACCACCTTGCCCCGGTGGAACATGAGCAGCCGGTTGCCCATGGAAATTGCCTGCTGCATGTTGTGGGTGACCATAAGCGTGGTCAGCCGCTGGCCTGCAACAAGCTGTTCGGTCAGGCCCAGGATCATCTGGGCGGTCTTGGGGTCCAGGGCCGCAGTATGCTCGTCCAGAAGCAGCAGGCGTGGCCGGACCATGGTGGCCATGAGCATGGTCAGGGCCTGTCGTTGTCCCCCCGACAGAAGCCCCGTGGCGGTTTTCAGGCGTCCTTCCAGGCCCAGCCCCAGAAGCGCCAGCTTTTCCGCAAAAAATTCCCTGTGGCTGCGTTTCACGCCCAATCCCAGGCCGCGCCGTTTGCCGCGCTTCATGGCCAGGGCGAGATTCTGCTCAATGGTGGCTCCGGCGCAGGTGCCGAGCAGGGGATCCTGGAACACCCGCCCGATCTTGGCGGCGCGGCGGTACTCGGGCCAGGAGGTCACGTCCTCGCCGTCCAGGGATATCGTGCCCGCATCGAGCGGGAAGCACCCGGCCAGGGCGTTGAGAAACGTGGATTTCCCGGCCCCGTTGGAGCCGATGATGGTGATGAAGTCGCCCTCGGAAATGTCGACATGAATGCCGTCCAGGGCCTGGACCTCGTTCACGCCGCCCCTGTTGAAGGCCTTGGCTATGCCCTTGATGGAAATCTGCTCGCTCATGCCTTGGCACCCCGGGAAAGAAATTTCTTTTTCATGGTCGGCGCGGTCAGGGCAATGACCACCAGCGCGGCCGTAATCAGGTTCAGGTCGCTGGGCGTGACCGAAAAGGCCCCGAGCTTGAGCCCGAGCGCCAGGGCGATGGCCACGCGGTAAAGCACCGAGCCCAGCAGGGCCGCTATGATGGCCCGCAGAATGGTGCGGTCGCCGAACACGGTCTCGCCGATGATGACCGAAGCCAGCCCGGCAATAATGGTTCCCACACCCATGTTCACGTCGGCAGCCCCCTGGTTCTGGGCCACCAGGGCCCCGGAACAGGCCACCAGGGCATTGGAAAGTCCCACGCCGAAGATGATGACCGTATGGGTGTTCACCCCCTGGCTGGTGATCATCTGGGGGTTGTCGCCCGTTGCCAGCACGGTCATGCCTATCTCGGTATGCAGGAACCAGACGAGCAGGAGGGCGAAGGCCACGCAAATGATGCCGAACAGGATGGGGGTGGACAGATACTGCGGCAGGCCGGTGAAATACGTGAAATGGTCCACCACGGTATCCTTGCCCAGCAGGGTGAGGTTGGGCCTGCCCATGATGCGCAGGTTCACGGAATAAAGGGCGATCATGGTCAGTATGGATGCCAGAAGATGCAGTATCTTGAGCTTGGTGTTCAGAATGCCGGTGACCATGCCGGCAATGAACCCGGCGCAGGTAGCCATAAGAATGGCGAGCAGCGGATGGTAGCCGTTGGTGATGGCCACGGCCGAGACCGCTGCGCCGAGCGGCAGGCTGCCGTCAACGGTGAGGTCGGGAAAGTCGAGGATGCGGAACGTCAGGTAGACGCCCAGGACCATAAGGCCGAAAGCGAATCCCTGTTCCAGGGCACCGTAAAAGGCATAGAGCGACATTATGTGATTTCCCCCTCGGGATCTGAATGAAAAAGGCGCGTTGACTTGCAACGCGCCTTGTATACCGAATGGCCTTGAATGGCAAATCCGGGAGCTTACCGGATGACCTTGTCGGCGCGGGAAACCACTGCTTCCGGAATCGTGACGCCCATGGACTCCGCAGCCTTGAGGTTCACGTGCAGGCGCAGGCGCTTGATGGATTCCACGGGCATGGTGGCGGTGTCCGCTCCCTGCAGCACGCGTGCGGCCATATCCGCCGTCTGCACGCCCATGTCGCGGTAGTCCACGGCCAGGGCCGCAATGGTGCCGCGGGCAACGGAATCGGTATCACCGGAAATGAGCGGCAGATGGTTCTGGCGGCAGACCTTGATGGCCGATTCCAGTGCGGAGACAACGGTGTTGTCCAGCGGAATGTAGACGGCTTCGCAGCGGCCCACCAGACTCTTGGCGGCCTGGTATACGCCGGAGGAGTTGGCGATGGTGGCTTCCTCCACGTTTACGCCCTCGGCGTTGGCAAACTTCTTGAGCAGGTCGATGAGCACCACGGAGTTGGGCTCGCCCGCGTTGTAGATGACGCCGATGGACTTGATGCCCGGTACGATCTCGCGGATGAGTTCGAAATGCTTGTCCATGGGGCTCATGTCGGTCATGCCCGTGACATTACCGCCCGGAGCTTCCAGGCTTTTCACGATGCCTGCTGAAACCGGATCGGTGACCCCGGTGAAAACAATGGGCCGATCCTTGATCTTCTGGACCACGGACTGGGCGGACGGGGTGGTGATGGCCAAGACAAGGTCGGGCTTTTCACCGACGATCTGCGAGGCGATCTGGGTGTTGGTGGCCATGTTGCCCTGTGCGATGTGCACGTTGTACTCGGCCTGGAGGCCCAGTTCCTTCAGGCGATCCATGAAACCGAAACGCATGGCGTCCAGGGACGGATGCTCGACGATCTGGTTGACGGAAATGGTGTAGGTCTTATCCGCGGCCATGGCGGTGGCGGCAAACAGGCAGAGCGCCAGTACGGCAACAGCAAACAGTTTTTTCATCTCTTTCCTCCGGGGGATATAGTGGAGTGCACAGTCTGGTGGATAGAGGGAAGTTTCGTCAAGAGCAGACAGACGAAAGACATAAAAAAAGGCCGCTTGAAGCGGCCTCGTTCATAATCGGGCAAATGAGATCAGAACCGGATTTCCTGTTCCTTGACCACGCGGAAGGACTTGTTTCCCTTGACCCGGCCGGGCAGGCCGTAGAATTTCTTGATCCCCTCGATCTCGGCCTCGAGCAATTCGTCCTCGTCCGTATCCAGCAGCAGGATATCGCCTTTTTTCAAGCTCAAAAGCTGACGCCCGGAAATCTTGGACTCGCCGAGGCGAACCACCATTTCCACGGGAGTCTCCATGAGCCGTTCCTTGAACCGGTTGATCCAGGCATGGTCCACTTCCAGGCGTTCGGACTGGAACGAGGCGTGCAGCTTTGAACGGATAGGCTCCATGGTGGCGTAAGGCAGGCAGATGATGAGCGAACCGATGGCGTTTTCCAGTTCCACCTCGAAGGTGACCACGATGACCACGTCCGAAGGCGGCACGATGGCCGCGAACTGGGGGTTGACCTCGGTGCGGACCATTTCGATGTGCACCTCGTGGACGGGCTGCCAGGATTCTTCCATATTGCTCAGGGCGATCTTGACCACCCGCTCCACAATGGCCTGCTCGATGGGCGTGAAATCGCGCCCCTCGACCTTGGGCTGGGACCCCGCGCCGCCAAAGAAATTTTCCACCAGGGCAAAGACAAGCCGGGAGTCCACCACGAGCAGGGCGTTGCCGCGCAGGGGGTCCATCTTGAAGATGGAAATGGATGTGGGGACGGGCAGCGAACGCATGAAATCCCCGAACTTGGACATGTCGATGGAAATGGGGTTGATGTCCACGCGCTTGCGCATGGTATTGGCCAACGCGTTGGTGGCCAGGCGTGCGAAACGGTCGTTGACTATTTCGAGAACGGGCATGCGGCCGCGGATGATCCTGTCCTGGTTGGCCAGGTCAAACGCGACCACGCCGGAGTCGTCTTCGGGCAACTCCGCTTCGGTCTCGACGTCCCCACCGGAAAGCCCCCTCAACAGGGCATCGACTTCATCTTGTTCGAGGATCTTGCTCATCTATGACCTCAAAAGTCCTTTGCGTCAGTTTTTTCTCAGGCTGTCAGAACCAAAAGCAAAAAACGGACCGAACTCCTTTATTCCTATCGGCAAATACAATGGTTTCTTAAGTTTTTCCTAACACCCGACAAGCCGGATAGGCAATAAAAACAAATGTGAATCGGGATATCGTACAAGATAAAATCTAGAAAAAATCTAGATGATATTCATCACCCACAAGCACGAAACCATTTAAATCAATTATTCATGCATATTGCGAATGTACTAGCTTGTCCGATTCGCAGCAAATGCTAACAGCGGTTGTCAGTCTCTACGGTCTCCAGGTGACAAACAGCCTCCCGGCGAACACCCGGTGCGATTTTATTCCGGCCGGAGGCTGGAAATGGGAATAACCTGAACGGATTTGTCCCGTTGGTCGGCCCATTGACGCAGCGCGGACAGAGTGGTCGCGTAATTATGGCCTATGGCTATGGCCTTGCCGCGACGCTTGGCAATTCGTTCCGCCTTGCGCAGCTGCAGGATAATGGAGGGAACTACCTTGATGTTGTCCAGGAAAACATCCCGTTCGTAATAGGCAATCCCGACCTTGTCCGCAATCTTCCGGCCCGCGCTTTTCGGAGTGGTCATGCTGTCCAGGAAGAACAAGCCCTTGTCCTTGAGGGCCGAAAGAGCGGTCTTCATGCCCGTTCTGCTTTCGGTAAAACGGGACCCCATGTGATTGTTGGCGCCAATGGCGCCCGGCACCATGGGAACATTCGCGTCCACGGTCTTTCGGATATCGCCTGCGGACATGGAGGTGAAAAGTGCGCCCGGCCCCGGGTCCACCTTAGGGTAGCCCTTGGGCTCCATGGGAAAATGAAGGATGAGATCGCTGCCGGATTCACGAATAAGGCGTGCGGATTCGTCAGTATGGCTGCTCACGGGCCAAACGGCATAAACCAGGGGGATATCAAGCTTGAGCAGCCCCTTGAGCACCCGGAGGTTTTCGCCCACGTCGTCGATGACGATAACCAGCTTCGGCCCGGGGGTGCTGGGATACACCGGCGCAGGGGCGGTTATGTCCAGGACGATGCGGTGGGTCTGGACATTGTCGATGTCGACGCCGACCACCTCCGTGCCGTCGCCCACAAGAAAGGCGCCGGGCGCGCGTTGCGCAAGTCCTTCCTGCAACGCCAGCAGAAATTTGCTTCTGTCCTTGATGCCGGGAATGCGCAATTCCTGGAAATGGTAGATCTGACCGTTGTGCTGTCGGACCTGGACATCCGTCAGTTCCAGCCGCTGCATGTCCACGCCGGTCTTGCGCAGGGTCTCCAGCAGGGCCAAATCGACCTGCTTGACCTGCTCCTCGAGCATGGTGGCCAGGATCTCCTCATAGGCTCTGGTGGAATTGCCGTCGTCGGGCACGGAGGCCCTGAGGATGATGGGGGATTCCACCACGGCCGGGGAAGACGCGGGCCTGGAGTGGACGAGATACATGATGAACCCCGCCAGCAACAGCAGCACCGCGCCGAAAATGGCAACAAGAGGACCGGGCCGGTACAGGCGTTGTTTCAGCCTGTCCAGCCCGGTCACGGGAGTACTCTTTTGATCAACCGCGTTTTCTTCACGCGGTTCAAGGTCTTGATTCATTTACTTTATCTTATTCAGCCTGGGCAGGTTTCTGACAAGTTCCAGGGCTATACGGAGCTGGTTGTCCCGCGCAAGCATGTCCTTGACATCCTGGTCCTTGCGCTTGGACTTGACCTTGTCTCCATTGACGTTTTCCAGGTGACCGCCAAGATCCTTTTCGCGGACGGTGAAACGGCGACGCATCTCGTCCACTTCCGTATCCTTGGCGGGCTGTACAAAGGGAATTTCCAGGTCGGGCTGGATGCCGGTGGCCTGGATGGAACGGCCGTTGGGGGTGTAGTAGAGCGCCGTGGTCAGCTTGATCCCGGCACCGTCGGACAGGGGGATGACGGTCTGCACCGAGCCCTTGCCAAAGGAACGCTCGCCCACGAGCAGGGCGCGGTTGTGGTCCTGCAGAGCTCCGGCAACGATTTCGGATGCGGAAGCGGAGCCGGAGTTGATGAGCACCACCATGGGCGCGGTGACTTCATCCTTGTTCTTGCCGGCAAGGAAATCCTTGCGCTTGGCTTCATCCTTGCCCTGAATGTAGACGATGAGACCTTCCTCGATAAAGGTATCGGTCACGGACACGGCCTGTCCAAGCAGACCACCAGGGTTGTTCCGGAGGTCCAGGACAACGCCCTTGATCTTGCCGTGCTTCTTGAAATCGCGAATGGCCGTGCGAAGCTCGTCCGTGGTGTTCTCCTTGAATCCTGTGAGGCGAACATACATAAAGCCATCTTCCAGTACACGGGACTTCACCGTCAGAACAGGAACCGTTCCGCGCACGATGGCTATTTCCATGGGAACCTGCGACCCTTCGTGGAGAACCGTCAGCACGACGGTGGACCCCTTGGGGCCGCGGATTTTTTTCACGGCGTCCATGAGGGAGAGGTCCTGGGTGGACTCACCGTCGATCTCCAGGATGATGTCGCCGGCCTGCATGCCCGCCTTGTAGGCCGGAGTATCCTCAATGGGAGAGACACAGATCAGCCGTCCGTTTTCCATGCTGATCTCAATGCCGATGCCGTCAAATTTGCCGCTGGTGCTTTCCTGGACGTCCTTGAAATCGTCGGGGCTCAGGTAGGCGGAATGGGGATCGAGCTGCTCCAGCATGCCCTTGATGGAATCCTCAATCAGCTCCTGCTTGGTGATCGGTTTGACATAATAACCTTCGACCATATCCAGAACCTGGCTGAAGCGCTTCAGTGCGTCGAAGTGCGCCCCGTCCTTGCCTGCGGCGCTGGGGCCGGGAGCAATGGTCAGCGTGAAAAGCAGAAGAAAGGTGATCAACCACGTGGAAATTCTCATTACATCCTCCGAGAATATACGGTCTCAGGTTAACTTGCTTATCAATTCAAAGAGGTTAACCAAAGTTTCGGATTAATGGGTTTTTGATGAAAACGCAATTCGAAATACAGGCCGGGGCCGTTCGCAAGCGGGTAGTACCCGGCCTTGCCGATGGGCTCGTCCTTTTCCACCTCCTGGCCGGTAACCACGGCGGTGTCTCCCAAATATGCGTACAGACTATAGTAATTATATCCATGATAAATAATGACGACCCGTCCGAAACCGCGAAGCGTGTCGTTATGCACCACCTTGCCCCAGAATATGGAACGCACCTCGGCGTCATCAATGACGCTCAGGGAAAGCCCCCGGCGGGGCGGCGTGGCCCCGGGATTGAACCCGGCAATGACGTCCCCGTCCACGGGCCAGGGCAGGGAACGCTTGTAATAGTCGAACTTCTTGGTCTTCTGGCTGTTGAGCTGGTAATTGAGCTGCTTGATGGTGGCCAGGATTTCCTGCAGTTCGGATTCGAGGCTCTCCTTCTGTGTGCGGACCCGCTTCAAATTCGAACGCAGGGTCCATTTGTCGCGCAGCAGCTTGTCCTTGGAATTGTTGATCTTGGCCAGCTGCACTTCCGCTTCCTTTTCCAGCAGGCTCTGGCGCTCCAGGTTCCGCTTCAGCAAGTCCGCAGTGGTACGCGCCTCTGCGAACTTGTCGCGGGTGGCCCCATAGACGTCCGCCAGCCAATTGAAACGCCTGTCGGCCATGGCCCAGTTCTCCACCCCGGCAAAGCGGGCCTGCACGCTCTGCATGTGCACGGGCCACAAGGCCCGGAGCAGGCCCTGCAACTCTTCGAAAATCTTGTCCCTGCGGGCTTCGAGAACGTAATGCTCCTTGCGGGCCGCAGCCTCGTACTGCCGGATCTCGTCCAGCACCTTTTCCTGGGCCTTTATTTGTGAGCCCAGCTTGCCGATCCGGTTTTCAATGGAGGAAAGCCGGCCGGAAAGCTGGCTGGCTTTGCGGTTCAGGCTCTGGACCTGTTTTTCGCGGACGTCGGCCTTCTGATGCTCCTCCTGGATGGCGTCATGAATGGCGTCCCCCGCGTCCTCCTGCTGCGCCGAAACGGAGAAGGGGAACAACACGAGGACAAGTATCCATATGAAGGTATGCAGTCTCTTCGTATCAGCCATCAGGAAAGAAACGGTTGCAGGGGGCATGTTTCGCACAACCCCTTTTGCTTTTTGCACCAGTCCTTGCCAACCCGAACGATAAGGGCGTGGTATTCGTTGAACAATGCCACATCCCGGGGAAGCACGTCCATGACAAAGGCCTGTAGCTCATGGTAGTCGGCCTCGTTGGGAACCAGGCCGTGCCGCTGAAACATCCGCGCCGTATAGGCATCGACAACGAATACAGGATAATCAAGGGCATAGCAAAGAATGGCGTCCGCCGTCTCGGGCCCTATGCCCTTGACGCCGAGCAGGGCTTCCCTGAGGCCGGAAAAGTCCCGATCCCCGAGCAAGCCGATATCCCCGTCCACTTCCCGGTCGATGAAGGCCAGCAGATTGCGCAGCCTCCCGGCCTTCAGACGAAAATACCCGGCAGGACGGATGAACTCCTCCAGTTCGGGAACCGGCAGGGCCAGCAGACCCTTCACATCAAGAAGACCGGCCCGCTTGAGATTGTCGATGGCCTGGGAAACGTTCTTCCAGTTGGTGTTCTGGGTCAGCACGGCCCCCACGGCGATTTCCAGGGGAGTCTCGCCCGGCCACCAATGACTGGGCCCCAGGGCACCGAGCATGGCATCGTACATGTCCATGAGCGTTTCGGCGCGGCCCATTCTCTATTTCTCCACCTTGTCCCAGACAAGAACGACCCATTCGCCCTGAGCGGTAATCTCGGGCATGCCGATACCGCGCCTGTCATAGGCGGCGGCCACGGCCTTGGCCTGCTCGTTGAGGATGCCGGAAAGAACGAGCACGCCGCCCGGCTTGACGTGGGCCAGGATATCGCCGGCCATCTCGATGAGCGGCCCGGAAAGGATATTGGCCACCACCAGGTCGAACACATGGTCCGGCCTGAGGCTGTCGATGGTGCCCACGGCCAGCTTCATGGAATCGTCCACATGGTTGATTTCCAGGTTTTCCTGGGCGCAGGGGATGGCCTGCGGATCAATGTCCAAGCCAATTCCGTTCAGACCGAGCTTGCACAGACCGATGCCCAGGATGCCCGATCCGGTGCCGAGATCCAGGAATTCCATGCCTTTCTTGATGATGCCGCGTTTGGCGACATCGCCGATGGTTTCCAGGCACAGGGAGGTGGTGGGGTGATGCCCCGTACCAAAGGCCATTTTGGGTTCGATGACTATGTGGGTCATGCCGTCATGTCCTTCCCCGGACATCCACGGCGGCAATATTTCGAAACGTTCGCCACAGGCAATGGGATTGAAGAAATCCTTCCAGGCCATGGCCCATTGCTCGGCCTCCTGCTCGGCATAACGGATGCCGCACTCCGGGAAACGCGCTTCGATTTCCCGCATGAGCTCCATTCCCAGGGGATGGTCCTCCAGAAAAATCCGAAAGAGCATGGCGTCCTGGCCCAGGGGAGTTTCCTCCCAGCCGTGGGGAACCTTGGGGGAGAGGAACGTGCTGCAGATGTCAGCCTGTTCCGCGTTGACCTGAAATTCGATTTTCAACAGGGTCGACATGTCATTTCCTTTTCTGAGAACTAAAAAGAGGCCAGAAGAACATCTTCCGGCCATGCTTTCATTTATTTGAAATCATTTTAAAAAATCGTATCAATGAAAGAGCCTTTTCCGGTGTAGGCGGCATTGAGCACGGACTGCTTGAAGCTCTGATCCTGGTCATGGGCCTTGATCACGGCCTTTTCCAGGTCCTGCATGGTCTTTTCCGCGATCTGCTCGGGCCTTTCCCGTTCGATTCTGACCTCTTTGGTCTTGGGCGACTCGTATTCGCTGATGCCGCCGATTGCGGGGACTGCTTCCATGTCCGGCTCCTTATACAACAAAACATACGTATTGCCGCACAGCCGGTCAAGTTTGGGCAAGGAAAAGGGGCGCCTCGCGACGCCCCATGCCTTTCATCACACTTCGGTTTCTTCCAGAATGCCGTCCAGGCATTCCAGAAAATCAACAATATCCTGCTTTTCGATGACCAGAGGCGGCACGAGCCGCAGAATGCGCCCCTGGGTCAGGTTGCAGACGAACCGCTTTTCCAGAAGCTTTTTCCAGACTTCCTTGCCGTCAAAGGTCAGCTCAATGCCAAGCAGCAGCCCCAACCCGCGCACTCCGGCTACTTTTTCCGGATGTTTCCGGATGAGCCGGGCGGCCTCGGTCTTGACGAACATGCCCATTTGCTCGGCGCGCTCGGCAATATGCTCTTCCTTCATGATGTCCACGACCTTGGAGGCCACGGCGGAAACCACGGCGCCGCCCCCGAAGGTGGTGGCGTGGGAGCCGGGCTCGAACCCCTGGGCGACGTCTTCGGTCACGAGCACCGCGCCCATGGGCAGGCCGTTGGCCAGGGCCTTGGCCGAGGTGAAGATGTCCGGCTTGATGCCGTAATGCTGGTGCGCCCAGAACTTTCCGGTGCGGCACAGGCCGGTCTGGATTTCATCCACAATGACCAGCAGGCCGTATTCGCGACGCAACTCCATGACCGCGTCCACATATTCCATGGACAGGGGACGCACGCCGCCTTCGCCCTGGACCACCTCGATCATGATGGCGCAGGTTTTTTCGCTCACGGCGTTGCGCAGGGCGTCCGCATCGTCGAAGGGAACCGTGGTGAACCCGGGGGGCAGGGGATCGAATCCGTCCTTGATGAGCCCGGCCTGGCCCGTGGCGGTCAGGGTGCACAGCGTCCTGCCGTGAAAGGAGCGCTCCAGGGTGATTATCTCGACGGCATCCTTCTGCTTGATGCGCTTGGTGTAGCGGCGGGCCAGCTTGATGGCCCCCTCGTTGGCCTCGGCCCCGGAGTTGCAGAAAAAGACGCGGTCCGCCTCGCAGGTGGAAAGCAGCCTTTCCGCCAGATCGAGCTGCTCGTTCTGATAGAACAGGTTGCTCACGTGAACCAGCTTGCGCGCCTGCCCGGCCATGACCTCGGCCAGGTCCTCCCGGCTATGGCCCAGGCTGCACACGGCAATGCCGGAAAGCAGATCCACGTATTCATCGCCGTCCAGATCGTAGAGACGACAGCCCTTGGCGCGGGAAACGGCCAGGGGGTACCGGCCATAGGTGCTGCACAGAAGTTTCTTTTCCCGCTGAACAATGTTCTCGAAATGGGTGCTCATATTATCCTCAATGTTTTCCGGTATGTCCGAATCCTCCAGCCCCGCGTTGCGTTTCGGAAAGCTCTTCGGAGGGAATGATGTTCGCCTGATAGCACGTCTTGAAGACCAGCTGTGCAATGCGCTGGCCCCGGCGAATTCGTCGCTTTTCTCCGGAGGTATTGAGCAGGGAGACCTTGATTTCACCGCGATAATCGGGATCGATGACGCCCACGCCCTGGCTCACGGTCAGGCCTTCCTTGGTGCCCAACCCGCTTCGGGAATAAACGAACCCGGCCACGCCCGGTTCGCGCACTTCAATGGCGATCCCGGAAGGGATGGCGGCACGGCCGCCCGGTTCGATCTCAATGTATTCCTCGTCAAAGCAGGCGCGCAGGTCCAGGCCCACGGAGTGGGGGGTGCCGTATGCAAGTTCGTTTTCGTCCCATACCTTGTGCAGGAATTTCACTTTCACATCGATTTTCGTCGGTTCCATCAATCAATCTCCTTAATATTCTGAGGCACTTTTATGATCACCCACGGCCCGGCTTGTCAAAGAAAAGTTTCCGGGCGCCGAAGAGAGACATCGACGCCCGGTTGAGGAGGGTGATTCAAGAGGTTCCGTTACTTGAGATTCTCCCAACAGAGCTCGAGATGCGCGGACTCCATGCGTCGGGTCACCAGGCTGACGGCAACGGCCAGCCCGAAGGACACGGGCAGGGCCACCACATTGGGATCGACCCATTGCATGAGCCAGAGCCAGGAGCCCTTGGCGGCCGCGGCGGCCAGGGAATCCATGCCGGTCAGCGCCTTGCACAGGCCGATGGAGGCGGATTCCTTGAGATGCACGAACAGCAGCCAGAACATGGAGGCGCAGAAGCCGCCCACCATGGAGATCTTGGCTGCCGTCTTGGTCATGCCTTTCCAGTAGAGCCCCAGCAGGTAGATGGGCAGGAAGGAGGCCGCGCACAGGCCGAAGAAAAAGGCCGTGGCCCGGGCAATGATGGAGCCGGGCAGCACCCAGGCCCAGACCAGGGTCATGACCACCGTGACCGTGACGCCCACCTGGTTGAGCTTGAGAGAGCTTTCGCCATTCCCGGTCTTGACGAGCTGCTCGAAGAAGTCGCGTCCCAGGGAGGTTCCGCCGGCATGATACTGGGAGGACATGGTGGACATGGCCGCGGCGAACATGGCCACCAGGAAAAGACCGGCAAACCACGGAGGCATGATCTTTTCAATGTACAGGGGAATGATCTTGTCAAAGTTTCCCTGAGCCATGGCAATGGAAATCTTGCCGAACTGCTGCATGAACACGGCGTTGGACAGGGCACCCACGGTAAAGGCCACCCCGGTCATGAGCAGGATGAACACGCCACCCATGAGCACGGCTCGGTTGAGCTCGCGGTCGGAGGGCACGGTCATGAAGCGCACGGCAAGCTGCGGCTGGGCCAGCACCCCGATGCCCACGCCATATACTATAGTGGTATAGATGGTCAGCCCGAGGGGAGAGGCGAAGTGCGCCCCCTGGGTCCAGCCGATCATGCCGCCCTGCTGAAGCTTGGCGGGCATGAGAGCGGCCATGTCCGTGAGGGCCTGGTGGGCCGAGGTGAAGCCGCCCAGCAGCTTGTAGGTGGTGAAAACAAGGATGAACATCATCACCGCCATGATGGAGCCCTGGAAGGCATCGGTATACATGACCGCCTTGAGTCCGCCGGTGATGACGTACAGGGCGATGAGCCCGGTAACCACGATGAGCCAGGCCTCGTAGGGCAGGCCGATGACGGTCCCGGCAAAGGAGACTTCGAGCATGCGGCAGATGCCGATGAGCACGGCGGCGGCATACACCGGAATGAACAGGAAGATGATGATGCCCGCGAACTGCTGGATGAAACGGGAATGATAACGTCTGCCCAGCAGTTCGGGGAAGGTGTGGCTGTCCAGGGCCAGGCCCATGCGCCGGGTGCGCTTGCCGAAAAAGACCATGGCGATGAAGATTCCCACAAAAATGTTCAGGAATGTCAGCCAAAGCAGGGAAAACCCGAACAGCCCGGCCGCGCCGCCGAATCCGATGATGGCCGAGGTTGAAATGAAGGTGGCTCCGTAGGACATGGCCATAATGAAGGGATTCATCTGCCGGCCCGCCAGCATGTAGTCCGTGGACTGCCGGGTCTGCTTGTACCCCTTGTAACCGAGATAGAAGACGATCCCGAGATAGGCGAGAATGGAAAGGGCCTTGAGAATCATTTGCCTGCCCCCTTGTTGTCCAGCACGTCTTCCGCGCAGGAGGGAACGGCTTCATTGCCCCTGTTGTTCCAATTCACAATACCGTAAACAACACACCCCAGCGCGGCGGCCAGACACAGCCAGAATACCAACGCAATCTCGATGCTCCCCAAACCCAGCATGGAAACCTCCCGATGGTTTGCGGGCTTCAGGCTTCCCCGTCGGCCGAAAAAAAGGGCCGCCAGGTCTTGCCTGCGGCCCTTGTTGCTGATGCTTTCCTTATCCTAGATGACACCAACTCCGTCAGACCGCAGGCTGCTGCGGAAATAAAAAAAGAAAAAGCTAAAAAAGCGGTAGAAGTTGTTGGTGATCATGCCAATTCTTTTAGTTTACATTTTTAGCAAATGTCAACGTTTATATGGATTTATTTTAAAAGGCCAATTGCGAAGTTTTTTTCTGAAGAAGTCACTATTTTCCTGGAAATGCGCAATGAGAATGGGGTATAATTGCATTAATCGCAAAAGGCTCATTTGAGCTTATTTCACGCTCCGCAAGGGTAAAACAGGGAATTCCGGCATCACTTTAGGCGCAAAAGCAAATTCTGGCTCATGATCGCCGGTTCAAATGAATCTTTTGCAACACTTCGCGCTTGACACGGAGATAATCACTATGCTCTCCTGACTTTCCCTCGAGAATGAGGCAAAAAATACATAATTGTAAAAAAATAAACCAAAGCCGCAGTCACACCGCCAGATAATGACTTTTTTGGCAAACACTTTGGAGAGAGGGTACCTGCCTTGCTGTTTCAACCCATCAACAAGAATTACCACGAGTTTCACATCGATCGTGACAAGGACTTGTGCATCAACTGCGAAGTCTGCGTTCGCCAGTGTTCCTACGGCGCCCATTACTGGGACAAGGTGCGCGGCAAGGTCATGCACGACAACTCGAAATGTGTAGGCTGCCACCGTTGCGAGGCATTGTGTCCCACGGCGGCCCTGCACATCCGGAAAAAACCCTCCGAATACCGCGGCGGCGCAAGCTGGCGTCCGGTGTTCATGGAGAACATCTACAAGCAGGCCGATTCCGGCGGCGTGCTGCTGGCGGGCATGGGCTCCCCCGTGGACATTCCCGTCTACTGGGACCGCATGCTCCTGGATGCCAGCCAGGTGACCAACCCGTCCATCGACCCGCTGCGCGAACCCATGGAACTCAAGACCTTCCTTGGTTCCAAGCCCAGCAAGCTGGACATCCAGACCGGCAAGGACGGCAAGCCCAAGCTCAAGACCAGGCTCACGCCGCAGCTTGAGCTGAACTATCCGATCATGTTCTCGGCCATGTCCTTCGGGTCCATCAACTTCAACCTGCACCGCGCCATGGCCCGTGCAGCCTCCGAACTGGGCATCTACTACAACACCGGTGAGGGCGGCCTGCACAAATCCTTATATAAGTATGGGAAGAACACCATCGTCCAGGTGGCCTCGGGACGCTTCGGCGTGCACAAGGACTACCTCCAGACGGGTGCGGGCATCGAGATCAAGGTCGGGCAGGGCGCCAAGCCGGGCATCGGCGGCCACCTGCCGGGCGAAAAGATCAACGACATGGTTTCCGAAACCCGCATGGTTCCCATCGGATCGGACGCCATTTCCCCGGCGCCGCACCACGACATCTATTCCATCGAAGACCTGCTGCAGCTCATCTACGCCCTCAAGGAAGCCTCGGAATACAAGGCTCCGGTCTCGGTGAAGATCGCCGCGGTGCACAACGTTGCCGCCATCGCCTCGGGCATTGTCCGGGCGGGCGCGGACATAGTGACCATCGACGGCATGCGCGGCGGCACGGGTGCTGCTCCGGCCATGACCCGCGACAACGTGGGCATTCCCCTCGAGCTGGCCCTGGCCGCAGTGGACCAGCGCCTGCGCGACGAGGGCATCCGCAACCAGGCCTCCATCGTGGCCGCGGGCGGCATCCGCTGTTCCGCCGACGCCATCAAGGCCATCGCGCTGGGCGCGGACGCCGTCTACATCGCCACCGGCGCTCTCATCGCCGTAGGCTGCACCCTGTGCGGCCGCTGCTACACCGGCAAATGCCCGTGGGGCATCGCCACCAACGATGCCAAGCTGGCCAAGCGCCAGAACCCGGACATCGCGGCCAAGAAGATGGCCAACCTGGTACGTGCATGGGGCCACGAGATCGAGGAAATGCTCGGCGGTATGGGCCTCAACTCCATCGAAAGCCTGCGCGGCAACCGCGACAAGCTCCGCGCCGTGGGCCTTTCGGACACTGAAATGGACATTCTCGGCATCAAGCATGCCGGTCGATAGGGGAGAGTAGTCATGAAAAGAGTCTACCCCGATAAGGATTTCTGTATTGGTTGCCATCTCTGCGAGGTGGCCTGCATCACCGCCCACTCCGAGAGCAAGGACGTGATCATCGCCTACACCCGGGAACGCCAGGAAAAAGGCCTGCAGTCCTGCAAGAAGGTCTTTGAAAAAGGCCACACCTGCGTGGCGGTCAGCTGCCGCCATTGCGACGAGCCCGCCTGCGTGGCCGCCTGCATCTCCGGCGGCCTGCACAAGGATCCCGAAACCGGGCGCACCGTGTACGACCGCGAAAAATGCGTCGGCTGCTGGTCCTGCCTCATGGCCTGTCCCTACGGCGCCATCAAGCGTCACCCCCTGGAAAGCAAGATCGTCAAGTGCGACCTGTGCCAGGACAGGGAGGAAGGCCCGGCCTGCGTGGCTGCATGCCCCAACCAGGCCCTCAAGTTCGAGGAACGCTAACCGTCACCGGCAATCGGAGTTCACATCATGAAATACGTCATCATCGGAAACGGCATTGCATCCATCGGGGCCATTGAAGGCATCCGCCAGGTGGACAAGGAAAATCCCATCCTGGTCATCGGCGCTGAAAACGCCCCCGCATACGGCCGTCCGCTCATTTCCTATCTGCTGGCAGGCAAGATCAAGGCCGACCGCATGGCCCTGCGTCCCGCCAAGTTCTACGAGCTGAACAAGGTGGAGCTCAAGCTGGGCACCACCGTAACCAGCCTGGACACCAAAAAGAAGGTCATCACCACGGAAGGCGGCGAGACCATCAAGTACGAGAACCTGCTGCTGGCCACCGGCGGCACGCCGTTCACCCCGCCCATCCCGGGTTCCGAGGGCACCGGCGTCTATAACTTCACCAATCTGGAGCACGCCCAGGAGCTCATCGGCATGGCCCGGGACATCAAGCGGGCCGTGGTCATCGGCGGCGGTCTCATCGGCCTCAAGGCCGCCGAGGCGCTCTTTGACCGGGGCGTGGACGTGACTATTGTGGAGCTTTCCGACCGGGTGCTCAGCCTGGCCTTTGACGAAAACGCCGCAGGCCTGGCCGCGGGCCGCCTGGACGAAGTGGGCCTCAAGGTCCGCACCGGCGTTTCGGTCAAGGAAATCCAGCGCGACGCCGAGGGCGGCGTGGTGGGCTGCCACCTCACGGACGGTGGCTTCCTCCAGACCGAAATCGTTGTCATCGCCATCGGCGTGGTGCCCAACTACAACCTGGCCAAGGACGCAGGCGTCAAGGTGGACCGGGGCATCATGGTGGACGACCACATGTCCACGGATGCCAAGGGCGTCTACGCCGCAGGCGACGTGGCCCAGGCTCTGGACATGCTGGCGGGCGAAAACCGCGTGGTGCCCATCTGGCCCAACGCCTACAACCAGGGATTCTGCGCGGGCAAGAACATGGCCGGCAAGGAAACCGGATATTCCGGCGGCCTGGCCATGAACTCCATCAGCTTCTACGGCCTGCCCACCATTTCCGTTGGCACAGTCAACCCGCCCGAAGGCGACACAAGCTTCGAGGCGGCCATGAAGCTGGACGACAAGAAAAAAAGCTACCGCAAGCTGGTGTTCCAGAACGACGTCCTCGTGGGATACGTGCTGGTCGGCGATATCGACCAGGCGGGCATGTTCACTTCCTTCGTGAAGTTCAAGCTGCCCATCGAAGGGGAAACCAGGGCCAAGCTCATGGCCGGCGAACCCGACGCACTGCTCTGGCCCGACGAGTTCTTCAACGAGACCTGGAACCCCGAGGCCGTCTAGGGCCCGTGCATACGGAGGAACAATGAAAGCTCCAGAAAGATACTACGATTTTGAAAAGGATATATCCGGCTGCGGCGTCTTCGGCGTCATCAGCAGGAAGGGCAACCTGATCAAGGGGGACATGCCCATCAACGCCATGGCCTGCATGCATGATCGCGGCAACGGCTTGGGCGGCGGTTTCGCGGCCTACGGCATCTACCCGGAAATGGCCGACAAGTACGCCTTCCACATCATGTGCGACGACCGCAGCGGGGTGGACGCTTCCGAGGAAGTGCTCAAGCGCTACTGCACGGTTCACGAATACGAACCCATTCCCACGCGCAAGACCCTGGCCGTAACCAATCCGCCGCTGGTCAACCGCTACTTCGTGTCCCCCAACTTCGACCCGGCCCACGAAATGTCCGAACTGCCCGAAGAGGACTACATGGTCTCCGTGATCATGAAGATCAACTCGTCGGTTCCCGGCGCCTACGTCTTCTCCAGCGGCAAGAACATGGGCGCGTTCAAGGGCGTGGGATACCCCGAGGACATCGCCGACTTCTTCCGGCTGGACGAATACAGCGCGCACATCTGGACCGGCCACAACCGGTTCCCCACCAACACCCCGGGCTGGTGGGCGGGGGCGCACCCGTTCACGCTCCTGAACTGGTCCATCGTGCACAATGGCGAAATCTCGTCCTACGGCATCAACCGCCGCTACCTGTGCGAACACGACTACCTGTGCTCGCTCATGACCGACACCGAGGTGGTGGCCTACGAACTGGACCTGCTCATCCGCAAGCACGGCCTCTCCTGGGAAATGGCGGCCAAGGTCTTCGCCCCTCCGTTCTGGGACGAGATCGAGCGCATGGACAAGGACGACAAGGAACTTTACACAGCGCTGCGCGCCACCTACGGCGCGGGCATGCTCAACGGCCCGTTCGCCATCCTGGTGGCCGACAACAACCGGCTCATGGGGCTCAACGACCGCATCAAGCTGCGGCCCCTGCTGGTGGCGGAAAAGGACGACATGGTGTTCATGTCCAGTGAGGAATCCTCCATCCGCGAAGTGTGTCCCGAACTGGATCATGTCTGGATGCCCAAGGCGGGCGAACCCGTCATCGTGGATATGGAGGCGTAAACCATGACCAAGACCAAGACGAAAAAGATCACCCTGGACGCGAAAGGCGTCTACTACAAGCAATTCAATGAAACGATTCGCGAAAAGGTTCGCGAGGGATACACCGACTTCACCCTGTCCAATGTCAACGGCCAGCGCTACATCGGCACGGCCCTGGAGGGCGACCTCACGTTCACCGTCGAGGGCGTACCCGGCCAGGATATGGCCTCGTTCATGCGCGGCCCGTATATCCGCGTGAAGGCCAACGGCCAGGACGGCATTGGCAACACCATGGACGACGGCAAGGTGGTGGTGGAAGGCATGGTCGGCGACGTGGCCGGCTACGCCATGCGCGGCGGCCGCATCTACATCAAGGGAGATGTCGGCTATCGTGTCGGAATTCATATGAAAGCCTACATGGACCACCAGCCCATCATCGTGGTGGGGGGCAAGGCCGGGGACTTCCTCGGCGAATATATGGCCGGTGGAATTATTTTGCTCTTGGGAATGTTTTCTGGTAAGCCTGATGCGCCTCTTTCGGGTCGTAGCCTCGGAACAGGCATGCACGGTGGCGTCATCTACGTTCGCGGCGAGGTGCCCGAGCACCAGCTCGGACCCGGCCTGCATTCGCAGCCCGTGGACAGCGACGACCTCAAGGCCATCAAGGCCATCGTCAAGGATTACGCCAAAGAGCTTGACTTGAACGCCGACGAAATCTTAAGCGAAGGGTTTACCAAGATTCGTCCGTTCTCTCACAGGCCGTACGGCAATCTGTACGTGCCGACCTAGTCCGGCTCGAACGAGAAAATAAAACATCCCAGGAGGATCGTTATGCTGCTAGACACAGTTGCTTTTGCTATGGGAGCCGCCCCGGGCGGAGCCGAAGGCGCGGGAGGCCCCGCAGGGCTTCTGGCCGGACCGCTGCCCATGCTCGTTCTCATGTTCGCCATCTTCTACTTCCTGCTCATCAGGCCGCAGCAGAAGAAGGCAAAAACTCACAAGAACATGCTGGACAACCTGAAAAATGGCGACAAGGTCTGGACCAACGGCGGCATCAGGGGCTCCATCGTCGAGATCAAGGACGACGTGGTCACCCTGGAAATCGCCAAGGACGTCAAGATCGACGTGCGAAAGGGTTTCATCACCGATCTGGATGGCCCCGTAGCCGCACCTGAAAAGAAGAAGTAACGTAAGGCCGACTGCCTTTACGAGCGGCTTTTCCGCGGACCGGGCCCGCCCAGGCGGCCTTGGTCCGCGCTTGTGTTTCCCGCCGCCCGGCAAAGCCGTCCCTCAATTTCACCCACAGGGGAGAATTCATTCATGCAGAGTCTGCGCTGGAGAATCATCATCGCCCTGACAGTCCTGGTACTGGGTCTGGCATACATGCTGCCGTCCCTTCCCGGAGTGCAGGGGTCCTCGCTCGCCAAATTTTTGCCCGGCGACAGCATCAATCTCGGTCTTGACCTCAAAGGCGGTATCCACCTGACGCTCGGCGTCGACCTGGACACGGCCCTGGAGAACAATCTCGACCGCATCGGCGACGACCTCAAGGCCGTTGCCAAGGAAGACGACATCTATCTGCTTCGCCCGACCGTAATGCCCGGCGACAAGATCCAGGCCATACTGCTCAAGAAAGAGCAGCAGGAAGCCTTTGAAGAAATCGTCAAAAAGAACTTCGAATCCTTGAAGATCGACGGCACCGAAGCCATGGATGACGGTCGAGTCCGCTACGTGTTCGGCATCACCACCGAATACCGGAAGTATTTCACCAAGATGACCATGGAACAGGCCATCAAGACCATCCGCAACCGCATTGACCAGTTCGGCGTGGCCGAACCGGACATCCGCCGCCAGGAAGGCAACCGCATCCAGATCCAGCTGCCCGGCATCCAGGATCCGGAACGGGCCATCAAGCTCATCGGCCGCACCGCGCACCTGGAATTCAAGCTGGTGGATGAAACCGCCAACCCGCAGGGAGCGCTTCCCCCGGGCAGCGCGATCTACCAGATGCAGCGCAGGCTGGCCAACGGCACCTATGCGGAATCGCCCATCGTGCTGAAAAAGGACACCGTGCTCACCGGCGAGTTCATCACCAACGCCTATGTCAGCTACGACCGCAACGTCCCCTATGTCGGCATCAACTTCGACAACAAGGGTTCCCGCATCTTCGAACGCCTGACCGGCGACAACGTGGGCAAGCGCATGGCTATCGTCCTGGACGGCAAGGTCTATTCCGCGCCCACCATCCAGGACAAAATCAGCGGCGGACGCGCCAGCATCACGGGCCACTTCACCGACGAAGAAGCCCGCGACCTGGCTGTGGTGCTCCGCGCCGGTTCGCTGCCCGCGCCCATCAACATCCTTGAACAGAGGACCGTCGGTCCCTCCCTGGGCCAGGAATCCATCGACAAGGGTATCCAGTCCGCATACATCGGCATGATCGCCGTGCTCGTGTTCATGGTCATCTACTACGGCATCGCCGGCGCCATCGCCGACCTGGTGCTCGTGCTGAACATCATGCTCATCATGGCGGGTCTGGCCGCATTCGGCGCAACCCTGACCCTGCCGGGCATCGCGGGTATCATCCTGACCATCGGTATGGCCGTGGACGCCAACGTCATCATCTTCGAGCGCATCCGCGAGGAGCTCAGGCGAGGCCTGACCGCCCGCGCCGCGATCGACGAAGGATACGGCAAGGCAACCCTGACCATCTTCGACGCCAACGTGACCACGGTCATCGCGGCAGTCATTCTCTACAACTTCGGTACCGGCCCCATCCGCGGCTTTGCCGTGACCCTGACGCTGGGCATCATCACTTCCATGTTCACGGCCATCTTCGTGTCGCGAATCCTGTTTGACGCCTACGTGAAAAACCGAGCCGATAGCACCAAGCTGAGCATCTAGGGGGACGAGATAATGGGACTGCAATTCATCAAGCCTGATACCAATATCGACTTTATCGGTTTCAGGAAAATCGCCTTCATCATATCCATCCTGGTCATTCTGGCCGGGGTAGGGTCCCTGATCCTCAAGGGCGGCCCCAAATACGGCATCGACTTTGCCGGGGGCATGATCGTCCAGGTCAAGACGGACAACCCCGTCGAGGTCAAGGAACTCAAGGAAGCCCTCAAGGAAGTGGAGCTGCCCGGCATGGTCGTGCAGAGCTTCGGCCAGGAGGGGGACAACGAATACCTGATCCGCACCTCCTCCTCGGACATCACCTCCGCGGAAGTGCGCGACCAGGTTTCCTCCGCATTGAGCGCCAACCTCAAGAACGCCAAGTACGAAATCCAGCGCCTGGAAATGGTCGGCCCCAAGGTGGGCGCAGACCTTCGCTCCAAGGCGCTTGAGGCCATGTTCTACGCGGTGCTGTTCATCGCCATCTACATCTCCGGCCGTTTCGAACAGCGCTGGATGGCAGCCGCCATCATGGCCGGCGGCCTGATCGGCGGGCAGTGGGTCCTGGGCTTCACCGGGCTGGACATCGGCTGGACCATCATAGGCATGCTGTTCATCACCGTGGGCCTGTGCTGGTACCTGCGCCTCAACTACGCGCTGGGCGCGGTGGTGGCGCTCATCCACGACGTGATGATCACCGTCGGCATCTTCTCCATCCTGGGCAAGGAGTTCGACCTGACCATCATCGCAGCGCTGCTGACCATCATCGGTTACTCGCTCAACGACACCATCATCGTCTTTGACCGCATCCGCGAGAACATCAAAGGCCAGGACAAGGCGAACTTCGGCTCGCTCATCAACAAGAGCATCAACCAGACCCTGTCGCGCACCATCCTGACCTCCGGCACAACCCTGCTGGTGGTGCTGAGCCTGTTCGTGCTCGGCGGCGGCGTGATCCACGACTTTGCCCTGGCGCTGCTCATCGGCATCGGCGTGGGTACCTATTCCTCCATCTTCGTGGCCAGCCCGATCCTGCTCGGATTCGGCCCCGCCACCATTGAGGAGGAAGGGGACAAGGCGACCGCCTAACCAGACCTTCAAAAGCAACTGCAAGGGAAGGGCCTTCGGGTCCTTCCCTTTTTCTTTGTCCGCGTCCACTTGTGGGCCTGTCCGGCTGCTGCTATCACCCTCCCATGGATACGGAAAAAATCATACGGGCGCTTAAAGGCATGCTCGGGGACGGTCTGTCCCCGGGGATGACCTCCATCCCGCACATGGGACTGCTTTCCGCGGTCAGGGCGCACCGGCTTCACTCGGTGGCCCTGCAGCAATCCGCCGTCATCATCATTCTGAGCGGCCGCAAACGCGTCTTCCTCGGCGAGGAAACCACCACCCTCGGGGAGGGTGACGTCTTCCTGTATCCGGCAATGGTGGAGACGACCATCGAGAACATCCCGGCCACGGCGTCAGGCCAATACATGGCCCTGTGCCTGAGCTACACGGAATCCATGATCGCGGACGTCGTCGCCGGCCAACTGGATACCCCCAACGGCCACCCCCTGTCCCTGGAAGCGCTGTGCGCCCGGTGCAGTCCCTCGGCCGAATCCTCGCTAGTCCATCTCATCGAGATGACTGCCGCCCACCCTAACAACGAACAGCTCATTTCCCTGTGCCTCAAGGAATTCCTGCTGCTCATGGCGGAAGACACCAACTGCCTGCCGTTGTTCTGGCGGTCCATGACCACATGGACGGCAAGATGCGCCGGACTCATCGGCATTGAACCGGACCGCAAATGGACCTCGCAGGAAATTGCCGGCAAGCTGAACGTCAGCGACCGCTCCCTGCGCAGGCACCTGCAAGAGGAGGGGAGCAGCCTGCGCGACATCATACAGGAAGTGAGGATCAGCAACGGCCTTGCCCTGTTGCAAACAGGCGGGCTCACGGTGGGCGAGGCGGCCTACAGGTGCGGCTACAGTTCCGCCTCCCGTTTTTCCGGCCTTTTCAAGGAACGGTTCGGGGTCAGCCCGAGCGATGTCCTGCGCTACAAGGCCAAACCAGGGCACCCTTTGGCCGAATCCGTATAACTCCCGGCACGATGGTCAGCTAGATTACCCCGAAACAACAGGAGGTAATCTCATGCGAAAACAATCGTTCATTCCCCTGATGGCCATCATGGCCGTCATCCTCGCCAGCTTCTTCAGCCAGGCCCTTGCGGCGGGCTTCACTCTTGCCAGCCCAGACATCGCGGAAGGGCGGAAACTGGACATGCAACACGTGCTCAACGGGTTCGGGTGCGCGGGGAAAAACATCTCCCCGGCCCTGACCTGGAAAAACGCGCCCGAGGGCACGAAAAGCTTTGCAGTGACGGTGTACGACCCGGACGCGCCAACGGGCAGCGGGTGGTGGCATTGGGTGGTCTTCAACATCCCGAGCAGCGTAGGAAAACTTCCGGCAGGAGCGGGCAATGATCCCGAACTGCTTCCAACGGGAGCAATCCAGGGCAGAACGGATTTCGGCGCGCCCGGGTATGGCGGCGCCTGCCCGCCGCAGGGGCATGGGGATCACCGATACGTCTTCACGGTGTATGCCCTGGATGTTCCGTCCCTGGACATTCCCGCGGACAGTTCCGGAGCCATGGTGGGATTTTTCCTGAATGCCCACGCCCTTGAAAAGGCATCCATAACGGCGACCTTCGGCAGATAGCCTGAACGCACAAATCAAAAGCCCCCCGACACGATGCCGGGGGGCCTGACTTTGCGCTAAAAACAGTCGTGCCGTGTAACGGCTAGGCGAGCTGGGAAATGAGATATTCCTTGATGGCGTCGATGGAATCTTCGCCGTTCAGCTCAATATATTTGAAACCGCCGTCCTTCATGTTCTTGTAGAAGTTGCAGGCAGCCATGGTTCCAGTGTTTTCATCATAGTAGATGTCGTGACGCTTGTTGATTGCTTCTTCATCCTGGTCGTCTTCACGAGCGGAGAGAGCGCCACCGCAGACGCGACACTTGTCGCCATCGGGAGAGATGGCCGGGATGCCGACGTTGTTCGGGTGGTTGGGGTTGTTTTCGCACAGACGGCGACCCATGATGCGGGCCTTGGCGATTTCGCGGGGCAGCTTGATTTCGATGACGTAGTCAAGCTTCACGCCGTCCTTCTGCAGAGCGTCCCACAGCTTTTCGCCCTGAACCAGGGAGCGGGGGAAGCCATCCAGCAGCCAACCTTCGGTGGAGCCGGACAGAACGTCGAGCACCATGGGGATGGTGATGTCGTCGGGAACGAGTTCGCCCTTGTTGATGTACTCCTTGGCTTTCATGCCGAGTTCGGTGCCGCCGCCGATGTGCTTGCGGAAAATGGCGCCGGATTCGATGTGATCCAGGTGGTACTTGTCCTTGGCAATGTTGCCCTGCGTGCCCTTGCCGCTGCCGTTGGGCCCAAAAATAAGAATGTTCATACTTGCTCCTCCTAAGATTGTGCAAAAGATCACATGCTCTTATCCCGGGAGGCCGGTGAAGTCAACGTTTGAACCCGAAAAGAACCCCGTTTACGGTAACTTTTGCAATCTTTTCGCCGGGAAATTGAAACACCGCTCCCAGACGTTTTTCAACCCAGGCAAAGTCGAGTTTGAGCAAGGAATCGGCCAGGACCTGCCCCGGCCCCAGAGCGTCGAGACGCCGCTTGTACATGCGCAGCCGCAGGGAGCTGTGCGACTCGTCCAGCAACGTTTTCGACAGCAGTTCGGAGCCTGTGTCCGAGGCGCTGACGGAACGGTCCCAATAATCCGCGTCCATGCGGCCCATTTTCCACATGCGGGCCACGGTCTCGGGGAAATTGGGGTTCTCTTCAAGGAAAAGGGGAAGGATGGAATGGCGCACCCGGTTGCGCTTGTAGCTCAGGTCCTCGTTGGAAGCATCCTCTCGCCACTGCACCCGGAGGGCTTCCAGGAAGGCCCGCAGGCGCGCCTTGGGCGTGAGCAGGAATGGACGCACCAGCGAACGCCGGGGATCATGCCCCTCCATGCCGGAAAGGGCGGGCCAGCCCACGCCGCGGGTCAGCCGCATGAGCACATCTTCGCACAAATCGTCCAGGTGATGCCCCACGGCAAGGCAATCGGCCTTCCTTTTCGCCATCACGCGCGCAAAAAACGCATAGCGCGCCTCGCGGCCAGCCTCTTCCACGCCGACGCCCCGTTCGGAAGCCAGGGAGGCCACATCGGCTGCCTCGACCACGCAGTCCACGCCCAAGGCCTTGCACAGCGCGCGGGCATGGTCGGCGTCGGCCCGGGACTCCTTGCGAAGTCCGTGGTCGAGATGGGCGGCGACGAGCGTGCCGTTGTTCTTGAGGCAAAGATACTTGAAGACCAGGAGCAGGGCGGTGGAATCGATTCCGCCGGAAAAGGCGGCAAGCACGGTCTTTCCGGCCAGATCCAGGCCCAGCTCCCGATTGAGGAACTTCTCGATGCCCAGGCAGAAATGCGCCCACTTCGGCGGAAGGTCCTGCAGGGTGGCAGGGGGCAGCATGGGCGCGGTACCGGGCATATTACACGGGGATGTCGAGCCCCTTGATCATGTCGTCAAGGAAATCGAGCATATGGTTGCGCTGTTCCGGCGTGCAGTAGGCGATGCAGGAGCAACGGATCTTGCTCTGACCACGCACCAGCAGTTCCATCTTGAACTTGTTGCCCGCCAGGTCTTCGATGGCCTCCAGGCACAGGATATGCGGCCCGCATTCCTCCCTGTGTTCCCTCTGTTCCTCGGTGAGCAGTTCCTCGGGCAGGGGCAGATAATAAATATCGTCGATGGGCCCGGCATACCCCTGTTCGGTGAGGTGCTTCTTGAGCTTGTCAAAATGCTCGTCAACGAGATCTTCTATGAGATAATTCCGCATTATTGTTCCTTTTTCGATGCTTCAATAAAACTTTCGACATCTTCGGGACTGCACGCGTCCCCGGTACCCTGCTTGCGGTCCATGTGCGCGCCGGGCGGCACCACCTCGTCGTCGAGGTTGAACATGCGGCGGGTGATGTCGATGAACCTTTCCGCGGCATGCTGTTCCTGACCGCGCCGCTTCAGGAAACAGATGGGTTCATGCAACACCTTGCGCCCGACGGAAAGCACCAGCGTTTCCAGCGCCTTTCGTGTCTGCGCATCCACATTGCCCAACCGTTTCAAGGTCTTTTCCAGCTCCTGGCGGGCCACATCCTCGCTCTTGTTCACCAGGTCCACGATGGTGGGCTGGAGGGTCAGGGACTGAAGCCAGCTGCCGAAGGTTTGGGTCTCGGTAGCCACCACGGCGTGGGCCTTGACGGCCTCGTCCTGGCGCTGGGCCATGTTTTCCTCCACCACTTCCTTCAGGTCGTCGATGTCGTAGAGGTACACGTTGTCCAGACCGTTGACGTCCGGGTCGATATCGCGCGGCACCGCGATGTCGATGAAAAACATGGGCCTGTTCTTGCGCGCCTTGAGCACGCCCTTCACGTCCTTGGCCCGGATCACGGTGGTGGGGGACCCGGTGGAGCTGATGACGATGTCCGCCTCGTGCAGGCGTTCGCCCAGGTGCTCGAACTGGACGGGCTCGCCCCGCATGGCATCGGCCAGGGCCTTGGCCCGGGCAAAGGTGCGGTTGACGATAAGCAGGTCCTGCACACCGTTGTTCATGAGGTGGGTGGCGGCCAGTTCAGCCATTTCCCCGGCCCCCACAAGCATGGCCGTGGTGCCTTTCAGGTCGCCGAAAATCTTCCTGGCCAGCTCCACGGCGGCAAAGCTGATGGACACCGCACTGGAGGCTATGGCCGTTTCGGTGCGCACCCGCTTGGCAACGGAAAAAGCCTTGTGCAGCAGACGGCTGACGATCGTGCGCGCCGTGCCCTTTTCCACGGCATTGCGGTAGGCGTCCTTGAGCTGGCCCAGAATCTGCGGCTCGCCCATGACCAGGGAATCCAGGCTGGAGGCCACGGTAAACAAGTGCTGCACCGCATCCAGACCCTTGTGCTGGTACACATGCTCCACAAGCACCTGGGGGCTGCCGCCGCAGGCTCCCGCCCAGTGGGAAAGCACCGAATCCAGCACCTCGTGCTCGGGAACGCCCTGGGAAACCACCACGATCTCCACCCGGTTGCAGGTGGAGAGGGCCATACATTCCCGCACGGGACAGTTGGCCATGAGGCCTTCCTCGAAGTTCTCCACGTTGGTGAGGGCGTACTTCTCGCGAATATCGACCCCGGCGGTCCTATGATTGAGTCCGATCAGGAATATCTTCCGGTTCATGGCATCTGCCTGAAGGTTATGGTGTGGTGAAGCAGGGAGGTGACCATGGCCGCGAAGACAATGATCATCATGACGGCGGGCTTTCTGCCTTTCCATCCCAGCAGGATCCTCTGGTGAAACAGGAACGCGAACAGGAACCAGACCGCCAGGGACGAAATCTTCATGACGTCCCAGGAAAAGGTCTTGTCCGGCGTGATCCAGTACCAAACGAACGAGGAAAAAAGCCCCAAGGTGTACAACGGGAACCCGATGGCCACACCCAGATGGTTGACCCTGTCAAAGATGGTCAGGGACGGGGTGTCCTTGCCGAGGCTCCTGAGCCCGGCCTTGGACTTGATCTTCTTGTTGTAGTGCAGAAACGCCAGGGCCGCACCAAAGGACATGGTCAGGACGGCCAGGGTCAGCACCAGGCTGCCGATATGCACGCTGAAGAACAGCACGGTCAGCTCCCGGGGGATGGCCACGCGCACGCTGCCCAGCGCCATGGAGGAAAGGAACAGCAGCAGGGCCAGGGGCAGGGCGGTCAGGCCCATGAAGGACAGCCGGAAACGCCACCAAAAAAAGAAATAGATGAGCAGCACGCTCCAGGCCAGGATGCTCAGGTAGACATTACCCTCGGTAAGGGCCATGCCGCGCTCCTGGTTGAAAATCCAGACGATATCGAGGGTATGCAGGGCAAAACCGACCACTGCCAGCCCCCCGGCAAGCTTCCTGAGCCGTGCATTGTCCATGGACGTGCCGGTCAGGATCAGGACGGTGCCCAACAGGTACAGCCCGATGATGGCGATCTGCAAAATCTCAAACAATCCCATTCAGCAACTCCGGTATGTTGTCGTGCAGCGAGGGAGGCAATGTTTCCTTAAGAATTTCCGCGGCGGCGTCAAGGTCGCCCGAGGCCAGGACCTCCAGCAGGTTCGAGTTCGCCAGCTGGCGGAACACGGCTGTATTTTCCTTGGTCTCGAGTCCAAGGCCGAGCATCATGGGGCGCAACGCACCCATGATGGAAAGAAGCTGCGCATATTCATCGCCAAAACTCTCCTGCAGTTCCCTGCGGATCCGCTTGGCCAGGGCAGGACTGCTGCCCGCCGTGGAAATGGCCACCGTGAGATCCCCGCGCCTGATGGAGGCGGGAACGATAAAGCTGCATTGCTCGGGCAGGTCCGCGATGTTGCACAGGATGCCGCGCTCGTCGCACAGCGCGCCAATGCGCTGGTTTACCTCGTGGTTGGACGTGGAGGCAATGACCATGAAAACGCCGTCCAGATCGCTCTCCCGGAATTCCCTGCGCTCGAAACGCACCTTGCCGCATTCAAGCAACCAGGCCATGTCCCGGCCGGGATCGGCCGTGTCGATGACCGTCACGCCACCCGCGCCGGAATCCAGCAGGGACTGCGCCTTGCGGCGGCCCACCTCGCCGGCGCCCACCACAAGGCAGTGCTTCTTTTCCAGGTTGAGGAACACGGGGTAGTAACGCATCAAGGTTCAATACACCAAGGCACCGCATACTGTAAAACCCCATTTTCCGCCGGTTTTCTTGCCATGCTCACGGGTTATGCGCTAAATGAAGCGGAAACCGGAAAGGATGCATGAAGCATTATCTTGTCATACAAATCGCCCGGTTCGGCGATCTCATCCAGACCAAACGTCTGGTAAAAACCCTGCTGTCCCGCCAGGACGGGGAGGTGCACCTGTGCATCGACAGCTCCCTGAAACGACTGGCGGAGCTGGTGTATCCCGAAACCATCCTCCATCCCATTGCGGCGCATGGAACGGGCCTGAACGGCGAACAGGCAATCCAGACCATGCTGATGGACAACCGCAAGGCCTTTGCCGCCATGCGGAACACAGGATTCGACGAAGTCTACAACCTGAATTTCTCGCCCCTCAATTTCCGCCTGGCCGCCTTGTTCGCCCCGGAAACCGTACGCGGCTACCGCTGGCAAAACGGACAGGAAATCATCTCCACTTGGTCCCAGATGGCCATGCGCTGGTCGCGGCAGCGCCGCATTGCCGTCAACCTCGTGGACTTCTGGGGCCTGTACTGTACGGACGCCATTGCCCCGGAACAGGTGAATCCCGAGGCAACCCCCAAGGGCGGGGGCATCGGGGTGGTGCTGGCGGGACGGGAATCGCGCCGTTCCCTGCCGCCCAAACTCCTGGCCCAAATTTCAGCTGCAATGTCAAAGGGTAACCAGAACTCTAGACTGCTCCTGCTGGGCAGCGTATCCGAACGCAGGGCAGGGGAGGAGCTCCTCCGGGAACTGCCCGAACCGGTCGCCGCCAATACCGAAAACCTGGCCGGGAAAACCAATTGGGACGCCCTGCTGGAGATTGTGGGCTCCCTTGACCGTGTGCTCACGCCGGACACGGGCACCATGCACCTGGCCGCACATCTGGGCACGCCGGTAAACGCCTTTTTCCTGTCCTCGGCATGGTGCTTCGAAACCGGCCCCTACGGGCTGGGACACACGGTTTACCAGGCCGTCACCCATTGCCTGCCGTGCCTGGAGACCCAGGCCTGCACCAATAGCCTGGAATGCCTGGACGGCTTCCTGCAGCCGCAATTCATACGATTCCTGCTCACGGGCAAGGCCGAACACGCCCCGTGCGGCATAACGGCCTATCATACGGAGGTGGATGATTTCGGCATAACCTACGAACCCTTTGCCGGAGAAGACCCGGATGCCCAGCAGCGCAGGGAGTTCCGGCGCTTCCTGGCCCGACACGTCGGGAAAAGCCGGGAAGACGGCCACCATGACCACGCCTTCGCCCGGCAGCTCTACCGCGACAAGGACTGGCTGGCCGAGGACATTCCCGGCATTCCGTCACCGGTATTCGATTGATCATATTTCTTAACGAGATACTTGAAAGTCTAGAAAAACAACCAAAGATCGGAGTAACGGCATAAAATGAACAACCACTTGAAAATACTCGTTGTTCTTCCTCTTTATGGCGGTTCCCTGCCTGTGGGCAGGTTCTGCGCCAGCGCCCTCAGGGAACTGGGCCATAACGTTGAAGTCTTCGAGGCACCGGATTTCTATGCATCCTACTCCGCGCTCAAAAATCTCAAGGTGACCACCGACAGGCTGGACTATCTTCAGAACACCTATCTCCAGGTGGTCAGCCAGGCGGTGCTGGCCAAGGCGGAAACCTTCGAGCCCGACCTGGTGCTGGCCATGGCCCAGGCCCCGCTCACCCACCAGGCCCTCAAACGCCTGCGGCGCGACAACGTGCCCACGGCCATGTGGTTTGTCGAGGACTACAACCTGTTCACCTACTGGAAGTCCTACGCGCCGTTCTACGATATCTTCGCGGTCATCCAGAAGGGGCGGGTCTTCGACGAACTCGGCAAGATCGGGGCGAACAACGTGCTCTACCTGCCGCTGGCGGCCCAGCCAGACTTTCACAAACCTCTGGAACTCGGCTCCATAGACAGGAAAAAATACGGGTCGGACATTTCCTTCATGGGGGCGGGATACCCCAACCGGCGCGTGGCCTTCCGCAAACTGGTGGGCAAGGATTTCAAAATCTGGGGCAATGAATGGGACGGCGACCACGTCCTCAAGCCGCTCGTGCAGCTGGACGGCAGGCGGGTTTCCTCCGAGGAATGCGTCAAGATATTCAATGCCACGCGCATCAATCTCAACCTCCATTCCAGCATCCAGGCGGACACGCTGGTGACGCACGGCGATTTCATCAATCCGCGCACCTTCGAGCTCTGCGCCTGCGGCGCATTCCAGCTCGTGGACAAGCGCCAGCTCATGGCCGAAGCCTTTGCCGAAGATGAATTGGCCACCTTCGGATCCATGGACGACCTGCTGGCCAGGATCGAACATTTCCTGGCCCATCCCGAGGAATGCGCGGCCTATGCGGAAAAAGGCAGGGCGCGGGTGCTCAAAGACCACACCTATGCGGCCAGAATGCAGAGCCTGCTCGACTTCACTGCGGAGCGCCTGCCGGACTGGCCCCGGGAACGCCAGCGCACGGAACTCTTTTCCGGCGAATTCCCGCCCGAGCTCAGGCAGGCCATCGCCAGGCTCCTCCAGGAACTCAAGCTGCCCGAAGACGTCGGTTTCGAGGACCTGGTCTGGGCCATCCGCCAGCAGCAGGGCACGCTTTCCGACCTGGACACTTCCATCCTGTTCCTGGATGAATGGCGCAAGCTCTACGGAAAAAAAAGCTGACATCGCGCCAAAGGGGTCGCCCTTTTGCAATCCTCACTATGATAAACACAAAGAAGAGCGGGCCATGGCCCGCTCTTCTTTGTGTTTATAGTCAGGGGATGCAAGGGGGATTATTCCCCTTGCCCGCCGGAGGCATTACCTGTTTCTTTTTTTGAACTGGCGACGCCAGGCATTCAACCTGGGCTCTTCCCCCTGGTCCTTGGCGTGGTAGAACACACGCCCGGCAAGCTGCGAGGGAAGATACTCCTGATCGGCCCAGGCCTTGGGAAAATTGTGCGGGTAGAGATAGCCCCGACCATATCCCCACTCCCTGTGCAGCGCGGTGGAGGCGTTGCGCAGATGTAGGGGAACCGGCTGAGCGCCATTCTCCCGGATCTCCTTTTGCGTGGTCCGGTAAGCCTGGTACGTGGCGTTGCTTTTGGGAGCCAGGGCCAGGTATACGGCGGTCTCGGCCATGATGATGCCGCCCTCGGGCAACCCCACGGTCTCCACGGCCTGGTGACAGGCCACAGCCATGGCAAGGGCATTGGGATCCCCGAGCCCGATATCCTCGGAGGCGGAAATGATCAGCCGCCGGGTAATGAAGCGGGGGTCCTCGCCACTTTCCACGAGGCTGGTCATGTAGTAGACCGCCGCGTCCGGGTCGCTGCCCCGGATGGACTTGATCAACGCCGAGGCCAGCTCATAGTGGGAATCGCCGTCGCGATCACCGCGAATGACGATATCCGGCAAAGTCTCGCGCAGATTGTCCACATCCAGCTTGTCCTTGGGCAACTCCGCGGTATATTCCAACAGATTCAAGAGGGTACGGGCATCCCCGCCGGACATTGTCGCCAGAAACTGTATGCTTTCATCGGCCAGTTCCAACCCGAGTTCCTCGGCCCCGCGGCTTGCCACCTTCGCCAGCTCATCACGGCTCAGGGGCCGTAAACGCAGGACGTGCAGCCGGGAAAGCAATTGGCGGGTGACGCTGTAGGAAGGATTCTCCGTGGTGCTGGCGATCATGGTGATCTCGCCGGATTCGAGTATGGGCAGGAAAAAGTCCTGCTGGGACTTGGAAAAACGGTGCAACTCGTCAAGCACCAGAATCTTGTTGCCGGGCAGCTTCTTACGCAGGGCGGTCAGCCCGGCCTCGGGTGCGCTCAGGCGAATGAACGGCTTTCCATTGGCCTTGGCCAGAAGCAGGGCAAGAGTGGATTTTCCGCAGCCCGGAGGGCCGAACAGCAACAGGCTGGGCAGCCGGGGCGAACGCTGAATAGCGTCGATGCGGTTGCGAATATGCCCCTGACCGATGAACTCCTCAATGGAGGTGGGACGGATGCGGTCCGCAAGAGGTTGATTTTCGGTGATTTCCAGCTTCATGACTTCAAGGCTTCCCGTGCATAAAATGAAAGACTCAGACAGTGCATTGCCGCGGTTTCCCAGCGCAGGACACTGCTTCCCAGGGACACGGCCGAAAATCCTTTGTGCATGAACGCCTCCGCCTCGTGATCCGCAAAGCCGCCTTCCGGGCCAATGACGATGAGCGTCCTGCCCCGGGCCAGTTCGGCGGGGGAAAGCAGGGCGCCTTGCTCATTTTCCCAAGCGATTATGGTCCGGTCGAATCCCTTGCCGTATTCCGCAACGCCCTGAACGCCGCCGGAAACGACATCGAACTCGGGCAGCCAGGCGCTGCCGCACTGCTTGGCGGCCTGGACCGCCTTTTCCAGCCAGCTTTCCTTGGCATCGCCGGGGACCTTTCCCTGGCTGAATTCCGCCTGCCAGAAGACAATCCCCCCGGCCTGCAACTCAACCGCCTTTTCCAGCAGGTAACTACGCCTGGACGACTTGTTCCACCCCAGGGCCAGCCACACCCCGCCATCGGAGGTTCCATGATCCTTCAGCTCAAGGGCCTTCAACACGGCATGGGACTTGGATGTCTCCAGCACTTCGAAATCGCCCTCGCGTCCGACGCCGTCGAAAAGGCGCACAATCTCGCCGGGCCGGGTGCGTAACACCTTGACCATGTGCCTGGCCTCGGCTCCTTCCAGCGCCACGGCATCACCGTGCGCGACAGGCCACCGTGCCGGGGGAAGATGAAATGAATTCTTTCTGGCCATATCAAATGAAAAGGGCCGGGAAGCGAAATCCCGGCCCCATGGTTGCTAGATTTCGCCCCGGATGAGATCCTCGTAGGTCTCGCGTTTGCGGGCCACCGTAACCTTGTCGCCGTCCACCAGCAATTCGCAGGCGCGCCTGCGGCTGTTGTAATTGGAGGACATGGTGAACCCGTATGCGCCTGCGGAGAAAACCGCCAGGAGCTCGCCCTGTTCCACGGCCGGGATATCCCGGTCGCGGGCCAGGAAGTCGCTGGATTCGCAAATGGGCCCCACAATGTCCACATCGACCACGCCACGGCCGCGTTCCTCCACCTCGGCAATGCGATGGTAGGAATCGTACAGGGCGGGGCGTACCAGGTCGTTCATGGCTCCGTCCACAATGACGAAATTCTTGCTCGGGGTCTGCTTCGTGTAGACCACCTCGGTGATCATGATACCGGCATTGCCCGCAATGACGCGGCCCGGTTCGAGAATGACCGTCAGCGGCAGATCCTTGAGCTTTTCGGTCAGGGCCTTGCCGAATTCCTCGGGATGGGGCGGTTCCTCCTCGTTATAACGGATGCCCAGGCCACCGCCGAGATCAAGGAACTTGATCTCCACGCCCATGTCGCCAAGTTGGTTGTAAAAAGCGATGAGCTTATCCAGGGCCTCCAGGAAGGGCTCGATGGTGGTGAGCTGGGAACCGATATGGCAATCCATGCCCACGGGTTCCACGAACTCCATATCCCGGGCCCGCTCATAGGCCTTGAGGGAATGCTCGATATCCAGGCCGAACTTGTTCTTTTTCATACCCGTGGAAATATACGGGTGGGTCTTGGGATCCACGTCCGGGTTGATGCGGAAGCTGACCTTGGCGACCTTGCCCATGTCCCCGGCCACCTCGTTGATGCGCTCCAGCTCGGCAGTGGACTCCACGTTGAACATGAGGATCCCGGCCTCAAGGGCCTCACGGATTTCATGGGTCTTCTTGCCCACGCCGGAATAAACGATCTTTTCCGGAGCAACACCGGCCTTGAGCGCACGGTACAGCTCGCCGCCGGAAACGATATCCATGCCCGCGCCCTGTTGGGCCAGCAGCCGCAGCAGCGAAACGTTGGAATTGGCCTTGACCGAATAGCACGTCAGGTGATCGAGACCTCTGAAGGCGGAATCAAAGGCCTCGAAATGACGACGCAGGGTCGCGGCGGAGTAGATATAAAGCGGCGTGCCGTACTGCTCGGCAAGCTGCCGGACGCCGACTTCCTCGGCGTGGAGCTTTCCTTCACGGTACTGAAAATGATGCATGCCAACTCTCCTTGGGGTGATACATTAAGGTGTTGCTACGTAAATATCTGTGGAAACCAACCCCAGGGACGAGAGTTCATTCACTCCCACCACCCGGAAACGGTATTCGACTTCGGGATCGAGCCCGCAGTAGGACAGCTGCAGGACGCTGTTGGTCATGGTGAAACCCGCTTCCCCCCGGGAAAGGCGGACACCCTGACGGGGCATGAACGGGCACTCGGGGCAGCCCTGGCCTGGACCGTCGCCCACGGGCTCCAATTGGAGATGGACAAAGGAAAGGCGGTCCCTGGCTCCGGAAACATGAAATTCAAGATACAGGCAGGTACCGTCCTGCCGCTGGCCCTTGAGCAGGGAAAGCCCGAAACTGTCCTCGCCCTTGTCCGCCTTGGGCCACTCCTTGTAGCCAATGGCGCACCCGGCCGTGAACAGAAGCAGGGAAACCAGGATAAGTGTCAGTATCTTTCTGGAATCGCTCATAATCAACCCTTGACGGCTCCCTTCCAGCGATGCAGCAGGGTCAGCGCTTCGATGGGCGTCATCCCGTCGATGTCCAATCCTTCCAGTTCCCCGATGATGGGATGCGTTTGCGCTTCCATTTCGGGCTGTTGCGGGGCTGGAACCATGCCGGGCAGCAAGGTCTGGCAGACCCGGTCGACGGTTATGGATTTGGTATCCTGCGATTTTTCCTCGAGTTGCGCAAGGATTTCCCGCGCCCGGCCGACCACGGGCTTGGGCACGCCCGCCAGTTTGGCCACTTCGATGCCGTAGCTGCGGTCCGCCGCGCCGGGCACCAGTTTGCGCAGGAAAACAATGTCGCCTTTCCATTCCTTGACCGCGATGTTCAGGTTGCGCAGGCCCTCGATCTTGCCTTCCAGCGAGGTCAACTCGTGATAATGGGTGGCGAACAGGGTGCGGATACCGCCCCGGGCGCGCTTGGAAAGCTCTTCCACCACGGACCAGGCCAGGGCAAGGCCGTCAAAGGTGCTGGTGCCGCGGCCGATCTCGTCGAGAATGACCAGGCTGCGCATGGTTGCCTGACGCAGGATACGCGCGGTCTCCATCATCTCGACCATGAACGTGGACTGTCCCTGAGCCAGGTTGTCCGAAGCGCCCACGCGTGAGAAGACGCGGTCCACCAGGCCGAGCTTGGCGCTGCGGGCCGGCACAAAGGAGCCGATCTGAGCCATGATGGTCATAATGGCCACCTGGCGGAGCACCGTGGACTTACCGGCCATGTTCGGCCCGGTAATGAGCAGGATGCGGCGATCCTGGCCGATCTTGAGGTCGTTGGGGATGTAGTTGGCCGCGCCCATGGAATCCTCGACCACGGGATGACGTCCGGCCTCGATCTCCAGTTCCATGCCGTCGTGCAGTTCGGGCTTGGTCCAGTCGTTGACGCGGGCGGATTCGGCCAGGGACTGCCAGTAGTCCAGCCCGGCGATGACGCCGGCCATGAACAGAAAACGGCCACGGGATTGCGCCAGTGTCTCGCGAAGCTTCTGGAACAAGTTGTATTCCAGGCTTTTCCGCTTTTCCGATGCGGTGAGCATCTTGTCCTCGAGCTCTTTGAGTTCGGGCGTGATGTAGCGTTCGCAATTGACCAGGGTCTGCCTGCGGATAAAATGCTCGGGCACATCGCCCTGATAGGCCTTTGAAATTTCAAGATAATACCCGAAGACCTTGTTGAAGCCCATCTTGATCTTGGGAATGCCGCTTTCCTCGATCTCCTTTTGCTGCAACTCCTTGAGCCGGGCCTCGCCGTGTTCGGTGAGTTCTATGTACTCGTCCAGCTCGGCGTCATAGCCCTGCTTGAACAGGCCGCCATCCGTGATCACCGGAGGGGGGCTGTCCACCAGGGCGTTGTGCAGCAGCACGGAAAGGTCGTCCATGTCGTCCCATTTCCCGAGCACGCGCTTGAGCTCCGAGGCTTCGTCCAGTTCCTCCGCCTCCAGCACAGCGCGAAGGCGGGGCAGGGCGGAAAGGCTCTGGCGCAGGGCTATGAAATCCTTGGGCGTGGCCCTGCCGAGAAACACGCGGGTGGACAGCCGCTCCATGTCATAGACGCTGTCCAGTTCGTGCCGGACATCCGCTCGCAGGGAGTCGCGTCCGAAAAAGAACTCAACCATATCCATGGTCTTGTCGATGGGACCGAGATCGCGCCAGGGCTGGCGCAGCCGGGTCTCCAGCAGACGGCCGCCCATGGGGGTCATGGTTCGGTCCAGCACCTTCCACAGGGTTCCCAGGCCGGTACGGCCGTCCAGGCGACGGAAGATTTCAAGGTTGCGCTCGGTGACCTCGTCCAGCAGCAGGTGCTTGCCCAGGTTGAGCGGCTTGAATTCGCCAAGATGATTGAAGTTTCCTTTTTGGGTCTGCTCCAGGTAGAGCAGCAGGGCGCCGCAGGCGCGCACCAGTTCCTTCTTGTCCTCCAGATCGATGGTTTCCAGGGAAACGATGTCCTGGGCTTCCAGAATGCGGTCGCGAGCACGGTTCAAATCAAAATGCGTTCCCGGAGGAACCGCAGTCACCTGTGCGGAAAGATCGCCGTACTGGGGAGGAACCGTGCATCCCTGGGCCAAGAGCATCTCGCTCGGGGCGACCTTCATGGCCCATTGCCACAGCTCGGGCTCCCGCTTGGAGAACAGCCCCGACCATTCGCCCGTGGAAAAATCGACCCAGGCCAATCCACCGGAATTCCTGTTGGAATCCCAATACATGGCCGCCAGGTAGTTATGGGTCTTGGCCTTGAGGTTGGAGTCCTCCACCACGGTGCCCGGGGTGAGCACGCGGGTTACGGCGCGCTGCACCAATCCCTTGGCCTGCTTGGGATCCTCGATCTGATCGCAGATGGCGATCTTGAATCCCTGCTCGAGCAGCTTGGCCAGATAGGGCTCAATGGAATGATGCGGAACCCCGCACATGGGGATGGGATTGTCGTCCTTGGAATTGCGGCTTGTCAGGGCGATCTGCACGGCCCTGGCCACGGTTTCGGCATCCTCGAAAAAAAGCTCGTAAAAGTCGCCCATGCGGAAAAAAAGCAGGGCGTCGGGGTTCTCTTCCTTGAAACGCAGGTACTGCTCCAACATGGGAGTCAGCTTGATCTTCGGCTTGGTGGTCGTGGTCACGGTATCTTACTGGGAGAAATCTTTCCGGAATTTGATGGAATGCCAGCTACGGCAACGAGGGCAGATGAAGAACAGCGTGTCGCGCTTGAGTCCGCAATTGCCACAATAAAAACGGCGCACCTCTCGGGCGCGGGCCATGAAAAACTTGAGCTGCTGCTTGAAGAACTTGGTCAGGGTCTGTTCCGCCTGGGAGAGCTCGAAAAGCTCCAGACGCGCAAGCCAGAAATCGGGGTCGAGCACCAGGGTCTTTTCAAACCAGCGCATGGCCTCGTCCACGTCACGGTTCTTGAGCAGCAATTCTGCGCCGTAATAGTAGAGCAGCACGTCGGGCTCCAGTGACTCGAGCTGGGGAATGACGGCCTCGACCACATCCTTGGTGGAGCAGGCGCTGGCCCAGTCATGTCCCTCCGAACCTTCCCGCTCGCGCATGGCTTCCGCCTTGCAGACATCCTGATACAGCCCCTCAAGAAGCACAAAACGGATCCCGGGATCCACCTGCTCAAGGGCCTGTTTGAGCCGGGAGCCGACCTTGGAGGCCGAGCCGTGGCGGTAGGCCTGAACCACGGTCTCCAACCAGGCTTCAACGGAACCGGGATAGGCCCGCACGGCCTGCTTCAGGGCCTTGGTCCCATGGGCCTCATCCCCGTTGCGAAAGCATTCCTGGGCATGGCGCACCAGATAGTGCGCCCGGGGCAAAGGCTGATCCAGCCGGGCATAGGCATCCGCCGCATCCTGGAAGGAACTGCGCTCGGCGGCCAGTCGAGCCATCTCCAGGTGGATTTCCCGGTTGTCGCCCACCAGCTCGCGAGCCTTGGAAAAGGCGTCTTCCGCGCGATCCAGGAAACCGCCGCGCCGGAAGTCCCTTCCGAGCTCGAACCAGGCGCGGGCCTTGAACTTGGGATCAAGGCCGGGCCTGACGATAAGACTGTTTCTGATCTGGATGGCCCGTTCTATTTCCCCCTGGGAACGATACAGACTTCCGAGCGCAAGATAGATTTCAACCGCTTCGGGGTTGTTCTTGACCACCTGGCTGAGTTCGTCGATGGCCGCACGGGTATCCTGCATGGGCAGGCTTTCCGCGCCCAGGGCGTTGGCGGCGCGAACATCCGTTTCAGGGGACTTCAGTCGCTTGCGTCGAAAAAGATTCCAGACCAAAACGGCTCCTTAGGCTTTTTCACCCTCGTCACCGGAGACTTCCACCGCTGCGGCGTACGGCTCTTCGGTGATGGGCATGTTACGAAGGGAATTGAGTTCCTGCTCCAAGCCGACCATGCGGGTGCGGCATTCGCGAAGCTGCTTGGCGGCGCGGACTTTGTCCATGGCCAGGTAGATCAGGGTCAGAACGGCGCCGAACAGGAAGCCGCCCAGCACCAGCAGATACAGGGGAAGCGGAATGGAACGGAGATCCGCAACATAGGGGATGGTCAGCTTGAGCACCAGGGCCTGGGAGAGAATTTCGTTATTCTGGCTGAAGAACAGGATGGAAAGCACAAAGAACAGGGCCAGAAAAATAACTTTCAAATAACGCATCCGGTAAGACTCCTTATTTGTTTATTTCATCGAACAAGGGCTTCAGGCTCCTGTACGTTGAAAGCAGATGTTGCGGAATAACGCTTGTTTCTCCAAAAACCGCCATGAACGACGCATCGCCGTTCCAGCGGGGAACTATCTGAAAATGCAGGTGGGCGGCAATGCCCGCGCCCGCAGCTTCGCCGATGTTCAACCCGGTGTTGATGCCCTGGGGCCTGAAATACCGCTGGATGATCTCCACGCAGCGCTGCATCCAGAGCATGCAGTCGTTGGCCTCCTCGGTGGCCAGGTCCGTCAGGCAGCTCACGTGCCGGTAGGGCGACACCATCAGATGCCCATTATTGTACGGAAACTTGTTCATGATGACAAAACAATGTTTCCCCCTGGCAAGCACCAGCCTTTCCTCATCCTCGACCGTATCCTCGGGAATGCAGAAGACGCATTCGTCCGGCTTGGGCCCCAATATGTAATCAAGACGCCACGGCGCCCACAAAACATCCATTATTATTACGCTCCGAATGTTGAAACAAAACAGAAGATTTTATTACACGGACGAGGCCGGAAGGGCAAGCGGTCCATGGCCGGCTAGCCGTCAGCCATCCATTCGGATTTATATTGCTTTTTCAAACGCAGAGCCATGGCGAGCTGATCCTTGCGCGTTTCCACCTTTCCATCGAGCTTGGCCGCCATGATCCTGTCGAGAATCTTGGTGAAGACCGGCCCCTCGGGAATGCCCATCTCCAGGAGGTCATTGCCGTCCATATCGATGGATTCATACCGCAGCCGCGCCAGATACTGGGAAATATTCCTGCGGATCTCCTCCTTCTTGCTGCGGGCCATGAGGAACAGCACTCCCTCCAGCGGAATGGGATGCAAAATGGAGTAGAGCTTGCTCAATGGCGAAACCTTCTCCTTCCAACCCATGAGCTTCATGAGCGCATCCCCTATCTGGTCCCGCAGGGCCAGGAACTCCCGTTCCTCGCGCTTGGAAAAGAAAAGGCGGGCAGTGATCTGGGAAGCCTCCTCGCGGCTGGTGCCCATGGTCATGCCCAGGAAATAGATCTTCCACGAGTCGGCCCGGTCCTCCAGGTAAAGCAGCTTATACCAGTTGTAGACCTTTTCCAGCTCCATGAGGACCCGGACGCGTTCAGTGGTGAGCTTGAGCAGGGGATGAATGGCCTCGAGCAGCTTGAGCTCTTCCATGCGGTTGAGCACATCGAGGGGATTCTCCTCTTCCATGATCAACTGAAGCTCATGGCTGATGCGGCTTCCGGAAAGACGGTTAAACAAATTGAGCTGCAGGGCGTTTTTGATCAGGCGCATGGTCTGGCCGCCGATGGTGAACCCGAAACGCCGCTCGAAACGGATGGCCCGCAGGATGCGGGTGGGGTCCTCCACGAAGCTCAGGGAATGGAGCACGCGTATCTGCCTGTTCTTGATGTCCTTTTCCGCGCTGAAAAAGTCCACCAGCTGCCCGAACTTGCCGGGATTGAGACGCAGGGCCAGGGCATTGACCGTGAAATCCCGCCGGTACAGGTCCATCTTGATGGAGGAAAGCTCCACCGTAGGCAGGGCGGCAGGGTACTGGTAATACTCCAGGCGGGCCGTGGCCACGTCGATGCGCTGCCCATCGTCCAGCACGCACACCGCCGTCTTGAACTTCTTGTGCGCCTTGACCCGTCCCCCCATCTTGTCCACAAAGGCCCGGGCAAAGGCAATGCCGTCGCCTTCCACCACCAGATCGATGTCCAGGTTGGCCTTGCCAAGCAGAATATCGCGGACAAAACCACCCACGGCATAAAGTTCCCAGCCCATCTCCGCGGCAAGATCCCCAGCGGTCTTGAGCAGCTGCACCACGGCCTCGGGCAGGCGGTTGCGCACATGGGAGTTGATGCTGCGCTCCCTGCGCTGGCCTGGCTTGAGGGAATCCGGGATACGGGCCGGTTCCTCCACCAGCAGATTGACGAGATCCGTGCGGGTGATCACCCCCACCAACGCGTCGTGCTCCACCACGGGAAGCAACCGCTGGCGCTTGTTGAGTATGATCTCCATGACCTGGTACAGGGCCGCCTCAGGATCAACGGCCTGAAAATTGGTGATCATGTACTCGCTGACGGGCATTTCCTCCAGACCATGCCCCACGGCCTTGTCCGCAATCTTATGCTCGAGCAGCCCCACGCACTGCATGGAATCCTTGCCCACCACAGGAACGCCCTTGAGCCCAAAACGGCTCATGAGTTCGTCCGCCTCGTGCATGGTGGCGGTTTCCTCGATATATTTCGGGGGTATGGACATGAGCCCCTTGACCACCACGGTGGGATTGATTTCGGAATAGAACAGGGCGAAGAGGTCGTCCCTGACCTCGGCCAGGGTCTTGTCCTTGATGGTGGCCGAGGCGGCATAGGCGTGCCCGCCGCCTCCAATGGAGGAGCATATCTTGCCCACATTGACTTCCGGGTTCTTGGAGCGGGCCACCACGTGAATGCGGTCGCCCATGCGCCCCATGGCGAAAACCACCTGGATGTCCTCCACATCCATCATCTTGTGCACCAGAAACGCAAAATCCGGAATGAAGGAATCCGTGCTGATCTCGGTAAGCACCACCTCGACGCCGTTGAAATCATGGGTCTTGGCGTTGTCCAGCAATTGGCCGAGATACCCGATATGCTCGGCGGAGAGCTCCCGGCTCAGAAGATCCGAAATGGCCTCCAGGTCCATGCCCTTTTCGCACAGCCAGGCTGCGGCAGTGAAGTCGTGCGGGGTCGTGGAGGAAAATCCGAAGGAACCGGTGTCCTCATAAATGCCGAGCCCCAGCACGGTGGCCTCCTCGGCGCTCAGCTCCACCTCCCGCTCGATCATGTCCCTGACCAGGATGGCCGTGGTGGAACCCCACGGAAGCACGACACTTTTATAGGCCTCGAGATCCTCGTCCGAATCGGGATGATGATCATAGGTATGGATGACCAGACCTTCCTTGTCCAACAGGGGACGCACATGAGGCAGGCGGGAACGCTGGCGGGTATCGACCACCACGAGCAGCTTGACGGAATCAGGATCTATGTCCTTAAAGTTCTTGAAATTGAAAAGATAGGTCATACTCTGGATGTAAAAATTCCTGAGCGTTTTTTCCTGACTGCCCGGAAAAATGAGCACGGAATCCGGATAGAGCTTGCTGGCCGCGACCATGGCGGCCAGGGCGTCGAAATCGGCGTTGGCGTGCGCCGTGATGACGGTGGGGGCATCAATTAATGTATTTATCTTCTTCATTTCATTCAGTTCTTCTTACAGTCCTGACCGGGGATGGAACTCCCTGTGTAATGCCATAAGCCGCTCGGATTGAACATGCGTGTAGATCTCGGTGGCGCTGATATCCGCATGGCCGAGCAGCAACTGCACGGTGCGCAGGTCGGCACCGCCTTCCAGCAGGTGGGTTGCAAAGGAATGGCGGAAGGTGTGCGGAGAAATACTTCTTTTAATCCCGGCCTGCTGCGCATATTTCTTGATCAGCTTCCAAACTCCCTGGCGCGTCAGGCCCTTGCCCGAACGGTTCAGGAACATAAAGTCCTCGGCAGGCCTGAAACGGGGCCGCACATCCTGCACGTACATGTTCAGCACCTCCTGGGCCGTGTAATGCACCGGCACCAGGCGCTCCTTGGCGCCTTTGCCAAAGACCTTGAGCAGTCCCACCTGGGCGTCATAATCCAGCACGCGCAGATCAATAAGCTCGGAAACACGAAGCCCGGCGGCGTAAAGCAACTCGAGCATGGCCCTGTCGCGCAGGCCCAGCAGCGTCTCGGGGTCGGGCAGGGCGAGCATGCGGGAAATCTCCTCCCGGGTCAAAAATTCCGGCAGCTTGCGCGAAAGCTTGGGATTTTCCAGCAGGGCAGAAGGGTCTTCCCTGATCCAGCCCTCTTCCACGGCAAACCCGAACAACCCGCGGATGGCGGCAAGATGCCGGGCCATGGAACGGCTCTGCAATCCACGCGAACGCAGAAAAATCAGGTAAAGCGAAAGTTCTCTCTGGGTGATATCCTTGAGTTCAAAGGATTTCCGCTCCAGAAAAGAGAGCAGGGCGATAAGGTCCGCGGTATATCCGGCCAGACTGTTCTCGCTGAGCCCTTTTTCGATAAGCAAAAACTCCAGAAACCTATCCACCCAGGGATGGCTTGGAGAAACGCTGCTTTGCCTGGTGTTCACCATGATTGCCCGATTATCACCGTCATAATTGACATTTCTTAAAGCACCTCTTGAACAAAAGAGGCCAACAATAAACCACCTGCACGATACACATATGCAGGGTACCCCACAAGCCCGGAGAAAGAGGCCGGAACAGCTACATTCATTGACAGCGGATACGCCACAATTTATGAACAACTTTCAACTTGCTTACACCACCGTGAGTAGCCATATACGCATATGCACAAGGAGAGCGCTTACATGCCCGAATTCAAACTTGCCGACCGTCTGGCGACCCTGCCGCCGTACCTCTTTGCCGCCATCGACAAAGCCAAGGCAGAAGTGGCCGCCAAGGGAATGGACATCATAAGCCTCGGAATCGGAGACCCGGACCTGCCGACCCCGGAATTCATCATCGACGCACTGTACCAGGGCGCCAAGAAGCCGGTGAACCACAGGTATCCCTCCTATGTAGGCATGCTGGCCTTCCGCCAGGCCGTTGCCGACTGGTACAAGGAACGCTTCAACGTGGACCTGGACGCCCAGACCGAGGTGGTCAGCCTCATCGGCTCCAAGGAAGGCATCGCGCATTTCCCGCTGGCCTTCGTGAACCCCGGTGACACGGTTCTGGTCGCCACCCCGAACTATCCGGTTTACGGCATTGCCACGGAATTCGCGGGCGGCACCGTGGAATACCTGCCGCTGCTGGAGGAAAACGATTTTCTGGTGGACCTGGACGCCATCGACAACGACACCTGGCAAAAAGCCAAGATGATCTTTGTCTGCTACCCGAACAACCCCACGGCAGCCGTGGCAACCAGGGACTTCTACAAGCGGCTCGTTGAAAAGGCCAAGGAATTCAACGTAATCGTCGTTTCCGACGCCGCCTATACCGAAATCTACTACGATCCGGCCAACAAACCCCTTTCCATCATGGAGATCGAAGGGGCCAAGGATGTGGCCATCGAATTCCACTCCCTGTCCAAGACCTACAACATGACCGGCTGGCGCGTGGGCATGGCCGTGGGCAACCCGACGCTCATCAGCGGGTTGGGCAAGATCAAGGAAAACGTGGATTCCGGCATTTTCCAGGCCGTGCAGGAGGCGGGCATCGCCGCGCTGCAGAAAGGCGAACCTCACGCCGAGAAATTCCGCGCCATCTACAAGGAACGCCGGGACGTTGTCTGCGACGCCCTTGCCAAAGTCGGCATCCAGCACCGCGTCCCTGAAGCATCATTCTACATCTGGTCCAAGGTTCCCGAAGGGTACACATCGTCCGAATTCGTAACCAACGTCCTGAAACAGACAGGCGTGGTACTCACTCCGGGCAATGGCTTCGGCACGCCGGGCGAGGGCTATTTCCGCATTTCGCTCACCGTGAACAACGATCTGCTTAAGGAGGCGGTATCACGGATATCCAAACTGTAAAGGTCTATGCCAGCCTCGGCTCCAACCAGGGAGCCCCCGAGGAAAACCTGAACGAGGCGCTGGCAAGACTGGAAACCTACGGCGAAGACATCACGCTGACGCGCATGTCCGAGTATTACGAGACCGAACCCCAGGACAAGACCGACCAGCCCTGGTTCCTGAACCAGGTGGTGGAGCTTGAGGTCGATCCCGAGATCTGGTCTCCGGAAGGGCTGCTGTCCGCATTCCAGGCCATTGAGGCCCAGATGGGCAGGCAACGCACCGAACCGAAAGGGCCGCGCCCCATAGACATCGACATGTTGCTGTGGGAAGGGCTTGAGCAGCAGACCGGCTACCTGGACCTTCCGCACCCGGGCATGCTGCAGAGGGCCTTCGTGCTTGTCCCCCTGAAGGAGATAGCACCGGACCTGAAGATCGGCGGTAAAAAGCTCGACCAGCTGCTGGCAAAGATCGATTACAAGATCGAAGGCAAGAAAATCTGGCAGAGCCAGCCCGAACAATAACTCAACGGGAATACGCGACATGCTCAAATTCATCGTTATCGGCGCAGCCTTGTTCATCGTCTACAAGCTGTTCATGGGCGACAAGCGCAAACGGGAAATGGAACAGGAAAAACACACGGAGCAGAAGGTGGCTTCCGGAGAACTGATCAGGGATCCGGTCTGCGGCACCTATGTCCAGAAGGACGGGGACATTCGCGTCCGTGAAGGGGAAACCGTTCATGTCTTCTGTTCCTACGACTGCCGCGACAAATTCCTGAAACAACTCGAAGCAGAGGATGTCACTCCCAAGGAGTAGCAAAACCTGTTTCCCATCTGAACCTCATAAGCCCGCGCAAGCGGGCTTTTTCTTTTCCCGACGAACCTTGATTCAGACAACAGGGTCAAAACGCCTGAGAAGCGAAATTCAGCCTCCAATAAAATCCTGCACATTTTTGTCGTTGTGGAAAGCAGCGGGTAAACGAAGAGTTCAAGCTGCAAAACAAACGGGAATCAAGGCCCCTCTTAGGCTTATTTATTTGTCTCATAATGTAAATTATGTAAACTTTCAAAATGATGCAGTGGAAATCGGTTTGATAATTTCTCCCCTTCCGGGTATTTAATGGCCTGCTTATCCGGATCAACCTGAATTGGAACGAGGAAACTGGAAACTGAATATGACGAAAATAAAATCAACGGGAATGCTGCTCGTAGTTTTGAGCCTGCTTCTGAATGCTTCCATCTGCCTGGCGCAGGACGCGCCCCAGGGATCTTTCGAAAACTGGCTTGAAAAGTACGAAGCCTACGATCGCCTGGAAAAGGAAATCACCAGCAAGTCGCAGGAAAACACCCCTGAATCCATCCTCAGACGCGCCAAGGTCTACCTGCAACTCGGAAAACCGTTCAAGACCCTGGAGATCGTCGAAATGACGCCCTCTTTCGACGACAACGCAACCGAGTCCATGCGGCTCTGGTATGGCGGTCAGGCTCAGCGCGCAATCGGTGATCTTCCCAAGGCCGTGCTCTGGTTCACCCAGGCGGCGGCCCACATGCAGGACAAGGGACGCATGCGCGATCTGTTCAAGTCCGAACCCGACCTCGACCTCGTCTGGATGGACGTCTGGCGGCAAATGTACTGGACCTACACCGCCAACTACACCATGTCCCGGCGCGCCCAGCTTGAAGTCATCGACGAAATCCTGGACACAGGCCTTGCCGTCTGGTCCGAATCCTTCTGGAAGACCGCCCAACAGGTCTACCAGTTCGAATCCACAGGCAACGGCACCCTGCTGCCCCCTGCCGCCAAGGAAAAGGTTGAAAAGGATGAAGCCGGCAATCCGGTACCGTTCATCAGCGACGAAGACCGCAACGCCATGGCTCGAGGCCTGGCTGCGGCATCCCTGGAGGATTTTGAAAAGGCGGAACAGGAGATTGAAAGCATCCGCAAACCCGCCGTGCGTCAATTCTGGGCCGCACTCGTCAAGTTCATCCAATCCGGCGAACGCCCTGATGATCTCGAAATCTATGAAAAGGACAACTACCTGAAAGCAAAGGCCTTCTGGGCTGGTCACATCCTGGCCCCCTTCAGCGCGGATCGCCAGGAATGGCTCCTTGGCCTGGGCGATGCAGGCGCTGGCGCATGGACCCAGTTCCGCAACAAGGCCCTGGCAATGCCCGTCAATGAAGCGCAGGCCGTCATCGACAAGGAATTGGGCTCCCTGCTCATTTCCGAGCGAACCATCAATCTGCTCCAGAGCTTCAAATTCGCCTTTACCCTCATGAACAATGACATGACATCGGCCGCCACCATCTGGGAACAGGTGGACAAGCGAGCCCTGCCGGTTCCCCTGCAGGTGGCCGGGCTCATCGCCTTTGGCGGCAACCCGAGCAGGGTCATGCCCGCCTCCCCTGCCCGCGCCTTCAAGCTCTCCCCTGTGCTGACCGCACTGTGCGGCGCGGCGGGCAAGAACCTGCGTTCCGGCGTCGAAGCCCCCTTCTGGGCGGAAATCAGCGCATCGGGACTGCGGTCCGCCTCCAGGGACTGGCCTCTGGACCGCCTTGTGGTGCTGGCCTACTGGCAAAACGAACTGAATAAAAAGCCACGCGAAAGCCTGGCCAAACGAGCCGCCTTCCTGTTCAACGACACCTCCTTCGGGATAAACAGCCTCTTCTACCTGGCCGACCAGGCCATTGCCCGCAAGGACATGGCCATGTCGCAGTTCTACCTGCACCGCCTGAATCCCGAGGAACTGGACGCCGCGGACAAGTCCCGCTGGTATGAGGTCAAGACCCGCATGGAACTGGCCTTCGGCAAGCAGGAAAAAGCACTGGAAACATACCAGGAGCTTGTTTCCGTGGGCCAGCCCGTTCCGGCCTTCACCCGCCTGCGCATGGCGCTGCTCATGCAGCAACGGGGAGAACTGCTCAAGGCTCGCGACCAGCTCCTGCAGCTCTGGCAGGAAAAGGCCAGCCTGACTCCCGCCATGCAGGCCGAAATCCTGTTCTGGCTCGGCGAAGGCGAACAGGCCATGCGCAACACGGACCAGGCCCTGGATTACTACCTGCGCCTGGCCTGGCAATATCCGGAGCAAAACATCTGGGCCCTCACCGCCATGTACCGCGCTTCCATGATCTACGAAAAGCGCGGCATCTACGAGACAGCCAAAAGGCTGCTGAACACGGTCATCAAAAACGCAAGCACCAAGGAACAGCGCGAAGCCGCCAAGGCGCGCCTCTCGGCCATCAACGCCAAGACAGGCAAGAACAGCGAATCCTCGGAAGGCGCGGTCGAATATCCATACTAACGGTTGAAGACATGCCGACAAGAAAGGCCCGTCCAAATGGACGGGCCTTTTTCTTTTTATCGGATCGGAATCTAATCGCGCGGGATAGGCAAACCCTGCATTCGCAAAAAGGAAAGTTTATCCCAGTAACCGCGCTGAAAAACGATTCTATCGTTCTCGACCTTGAAAAAACCACACCCACGGAGCCCATTCGGGTCTTTCCATTCCAGTATGGCCCAGTCCCCATCCTCAAACAGATTCTCAACGATACACGTCATTTCGGCCATTTCAAATTCACGGGCAAACATTTCGCGGAGGGCCTTTTCCCCTTTCACCTTTTCGTTGGCCACCTGATGATTCACGGCATCCTCCGAATACAGGCTTACCAGTGCGTCAACATCCCCCCGATTGAAGGCTTCGACCCATTTGGAAACAATCTCTTTCGGACCCATAACATGCTCCTGCTGCTGATTCTGGAAGAAAACCGTGGCCACAAAAAAAGGGCCACGACCTTATGTCGATGACCCTTAGATTTCCATGGTGCCGAAGGGGGGACTCGAACCCCCACGGGATTTCTCCCACTGCCCCCTCAAGACAGCGTGTCTACCAATTCCACCACCTCGGCGTGGCGCTTGAAGCGAGAGAGCTTTTTCTACTGAACTCGCTCAAAAGTCAACCGTTTATTTCACTTTTTTTCATTTCCTCCGGACAGAGGCACATACTCCATGAGATATTCCCGATGCCCTGTATTTTCATCCAGTTGTTCCCGCTTCACGACAAAGCCCCGCCTCTGATAAAAGGCGCAGGAGGCAACATTTTCAACATAGACACAGAGCTCCAGACGTTCCCGCTGTTTCTTGGCGTGTTCAAGAAGCTTCGCGCCGATCCCTTCGCCTTGTCTTTCTGGCTGCACAAAGATGGCGGCCAGCATATCATCGACCAGGGAATAGAATCCCACCACCCTGCCCGCGTCTTCATAAACCCAGGTTTCGGAGTTGGGAATGTAAATTTCCCGCATGGTTTCCTGGCAGCCTTCCCAATACGCCCGGTCAACGAAATCGTGCGCCCTGACGGAAGCCTGCAGCCAGACGTCCACAATGCCATCGACATCGGCTTTCTTCATCTTTCGAATCATGTCCGCTCCTCAATTTGTCCGACCGGCAATAAAAAAGGGAAGCAGCCGAACTGCTTCCCTTGTATTATCGTGGTGCCGAAGGGGGGACTCGAACCCCCACGGGATTTCTCCCACTGCCCCCTCAAGACAGCGTGTCTACCAATTCCACCACCTCGGCGTCTGCGAATGTCTTATTCTGCCGTCTTGTCCTGCTCGGTGTCGGTGAAGGTGACGCCCGGCTGCTTGGCAGCCTCGGGTGCGGGTGCGGTTGCGGCGGGCTTGTTCAGCATGATGGAATCGCCGCCGTTGCTCCTGCTTCCGGTCAGGATGTTGTACGTCAGGGAAGTAATCAGGAAAACCGCGGCAAGACCAGCCGTGACCTTCACCAGCAGGCCGCCGGCGCCGGTGCTGCCGAACATGGAGCTGCTGCCACCGCCGAAAATGACGCCCATTCCTTCGTGTCCGGACTGGAGCAGGATAACGGCGATGAGGAAGATGCAAGCCAATACATGAATCGTGATTACGAGAATTTCCACGAATTTTTCCTATTACTTTCTTCTAGTTGGATGTTCAAATTAAGCCAGGACGATCTTGCTGAAACTTTCGCCCTTCAAGCTCGCGCCTCCTACCAACACTCCGTCGACATTGTCAAGGGAAATAATCTGAGAACAATTCTCAGGCTTGACGCTGCCGCCGTAGAGCACCCTGATTTCATTACCCTTTTCTCCGAAGAGGTCAACCAGGATTTTTCGGCAGAAAGCATGGGCTTCCACAATCTCCTCGGGACCGGCCACTTCACCGGTGCCAATGGCCCAGACAGGCTCGTAGGCAATGGCGATCTGCTCGGCTTCGATCTCCCGGGGCACATCCTTGAGGCCTTCACGGATCTGGCGTTCCACCACTTCCTCGACCTTGCCGGCCTTGCGTTCCTCGATCAGCTCGCCCACGCAGAGCACAACCTTGAGACCGGAAGCAATGCCATATGCGGTCTTCTTGCCGATGTACTCATCGGTTTCACCCAACACATGACGACGCTCGGAATGACCGGTCAGACCAAAGGCGGCACCGCAGTCCTTGAGCATCTTGGGAGAGATCTCGCCGGTAAATGCGCCCTCTTCCTGGATGTAGTAATCCTGTCCGCCCGTGGAGAAGCCCTTCACGGAGGCCAGTTCATCGGAAACACCCTTCAAAGCCGTAAACGGCGGGAAAATAAGAACTTCACGATCGTCGGGAAGAGCTCCCACCAGGTCGGCGAGTTCACGGGCCGTGGCTTTTGCCTCGTCCCAGGTCTTGTACATCTTCCAGTTGGCTGCCATCAATTTCTTCATTATTTAAAGCTCTCCTTTAAAGCTTTGAACGCGGGCAATTCCTTGCCCTCCAGGAATTCGAGGAACGAACCACCGCCGGTGGATATGAAACTGAACTTGTCGGCCAGGTGCGCCTGGTGCACGACGGCATCGGTATCGCCGCCACCCACGATGGTCAGGGCGTCGTCCATGTCGGCCATCTGCCTGCACAGGGCCAGGGAGCCCTCGGCAAAGGCGGGCTTTTCAAAAAAGCCCATGGGGCCGTTCCACATGATGGTCTTGGCCGCGCCGATGACCTTGTTGAAGGCCTCAATGGATTTGGGGCCGATGTCCAGCACCACGGCATCGCCGGGAATGGCCTCTGCGGCGCATTCGCCTGCGGCCTCGGTGTCCTCGATGTTCTTGGCATACAGGAAGTCCACGGGCAGGTGCAGCTTGGAGCCTTTTTCCTCGGCCTTGGCCATGATGGCCTTGGCGTCATCGATGAGGTCGGCTTCATACAGGGATTTGCCCACATTGTGGCCCTGGGCGGCAATGAAGGTATTGGCCATGGCGCCGCCGATGATGATGTCGTCCACCTTGCCGAGCAGATTGTTGAGGATCCCCAGCTTGCTGGAAACCTTGGCGCCGCCCGAAACCGCAACATACGGACGGTTGGGTTTTTCCAGGGCCTCGCCCAGGAATTCCCATTCCTTTTTCAGCAGGAAACCCGCACAGCTCTGCTTGGCGTGCTTGGGGACATCCACCACGGAAGCGTTGGCGCGGTGGGCAACGCCGAATGCGTCGTTGACGTAGATATCGGCCAGGGCGGCAAGCTGCTTGCCGAAATCGCCGCGATCGGCCTCGGTCTTGCCCTGCTCTTCCTTGTGGAAGCGCAGGTTCTCCAGCATCATGACCTGTCCGGGCTGAAGCTTGGCGGCCATGGCTTCCACTTCGGGGCCCACGCAATCGGGAGCCAGCTCCACAGGCACGCCCAGAAGTTCGGAAAGACGAACAGCGGCGGGTTTCAGGGAAAGTTCCGGCTTCACCTGTCCCTTGGGCTTGCCCAGGTGGGCGCAGACAATGACGGCCGCGCCCTTGTCCAAGGCGTACTTGAACGTGGGCACGTTGGACCGGATGCGGTTGTCGTCCGTGATGACGTCACCATCCAGGGGCACGTTGAAGTCCACGCGGAACAGCAACTTTTTCCCTGCGATATCAAGCTGATCAATAAAAATCATGCTCACCTCACATACGTTGATCCGAAGGTTGGGAGCCTTCGGGCTTACTGTTACTCTCCCGAAAAATCATACCGATACAATAATGCATCTTCCTTGGTGTCCGGATAATACCGCTTGCGGCGGCCATTGCGCTGGAACCCGAAATCCTCGTAGAGGGAAATGGCCGGGGCATTGCTTTCCTTCACGTCGAGAAAGCCGCTTTGCATGCCCTTTTCCCTGCACACGTCCATGACCGCGGCCAAAAGCCTGCGGGCCAGTCCCCTGCGCCGGAAGTCGGGATGAACGGCCAGGTTCAGGATCTCCATCTCGTCAACGATCATGGAAAAGGCCAGATACCCGACCAGCCGTCCCTCTTCACGGACACCGAAAATATGAAATGCGTTGCGTTCCAAGCCCAGACGAAACTGCTCTTCGGTCCAATGGTACGCGAAACACGCCTTCTCAAGCTCTATGACATCGTGGATGCTTTCCACGCCAAGCTTCTCTATTTTGCCTGATTTCCTGCTTTTTATCATTTCAACAGCCTGTTTGGCGCTGGAAAAGCCACGATAACGAGTGTATACTCAACCCAACTTCAAAAGCAAAGAATTTGGACAGACACACATGACAGACGCAAAAAAAATAACCGGCAAGGACGACAAATCCACTCCACTCCTGGAAGTCATGGACACATCCAACCGCCCTCTCGCCGCCATGGCCGTGGAAGAGGCCCACAGGCAGCTTCTGCCGCACCGCTCTGTCCAGATACTGGTATACAACCAGGAAAACAAACTTTTTCTTCAACGCCGCAGCAACAAGAAAAACATCTATCCCGGCCGCTGGGATGTTTCAGCCCGCGGCCATGTGCTGGTCAACGAATCCGTTCACGATGCCGCTGTCCGCGAGTTGTGGAACGTTCTCCGTCTCAAGGTCGACCGCCTGCAGCTGATCCGGGAACTTCCAGCCAGCCCGGACACCGGCTACGAATTCGTAACGGTGTTCGCCGCCTACAAGGTTTCCCAGCCGCCGACCCCCAACCCGGACAAGGTGGAGGACGGCTACTTCTACAGCAACGAGGAGCTCACCTGCCTGATCAAGGAATTCCGGGAACTCCTGACCCCCGGCCTGGTCACCCTCTGGGAGAGCGGGCTCACCTCCGCCGTCTAGAGATTCACAAGCCGGGACAATTCGGCATGGATACGGCTGTTGGTCGCCAGGATCGACGGGGCTCCTAACACATACTCGTCCGTTTCGGCAAACCCGGATACCCGCCCACCGGCCTCTTCCACCAGCAGCCATCCGGCCGCCGTGTCCCAGGGGTTAAGCGCGCTTTCGTAAAAACCTTCATACCTGCCGCAGGCGACATAGGCCAGATCAAGCGCCGCCGCACCGGCCCTGCGCACACCCTGGCTGGCCTCAAGCACGTTCCTGAGCTGCGCCAGGAGCTTCTCCAGATGCTCATTGACGGCATAGGGAAAACCGGTTGCCAGCAGCGACCGTTCCAGGCTCGAAACCGAGGAAACCGAAATGGGTTTTCCGTTCATGAACGCCCCGTGCCCGCGCGCCGCGGCAAACATTTCACCCATGAGCGGCAGGTTGATAACCCCCAATTCCATCCGGCCATCACGCCACAGCCCCACGGAGGTGGCCACCATGGGCAGGCCATGGGCGAAATTGGTGGTGCCGTCCACGGGATCAATGATCCAGGTATTGTCCCCCAACTCCGCATCCTTGGCCGTTTCCTCGGCCAGGAAAGAGGAGCCAGGAACAAGCCTTTCCAGCTTCTCCTTGAGGGCCAGTTCCACGGCCATATCCGTATCCGTGACAAGGTCGATCTTGCCCTTGAAGCGGATGTTCCGCGGCTTGCCGTCGGCCTCGACAATAAGCGAACCGACCTCGGATACGGCCTGAACCGTGCTTTCGAGCAGGGACTTCATGCGCATGACATACTCCAAATCAAAAGGGGACGGAAGAACCGCCCCCTTTATTTTGTCACTATCAAAACACCCCGTTGCACTACCGGCCCGATCTCCTCTGCACAAAGAATTCGATGCTTCGATTGTACATCTTTTCCTCGTCCGAGGTGAAGTAGCAGGCGGGCAATTCCCCCCGTTGACGGTGGTAGTGAAGACATTCGCAACACAGGGCGTGCTTGTCGCAAGAGTAGGTACAGTTACAGTATTTCTCGTTGATCTGATACCGCGGGCACTGGTCCTTCTTCTTCATCTTGCCGACCCTCGAGCGTTGAATGAATGAGGATTACTTACTTCCGAAAATAATAGCCTGCCTCCTCCAGAGTGTCAATAATTTGAAACGATTAATCAATACTACATGGCCACGGCATCGTGCCGCGACCAGGCGCGATCACCCTTCGGCAACGTGGGAAAATCATTGTCAACCGTGCATAATCACGCTATAAATTCGTTATAACAATGGGTTGCGCCACGACAAGCTGAGCAATATTCATCATCTGATCATCAGAGAAAGACGCATGTGGGAAAAAGCATTTTCGGAAGCCCCCGGGTATTACGACCACGCCCAGGCACAGCAGCATTCGCTTGAACTGACGACCATCAAGGACCTCAAGCAGTACCTTGACTGGCAACACATCAAGCATTGCCTGCTCAGGCCCTATTTCGAGGTGGAGGATTACCCGGTGGTGGAGGCCCGCGAACTGCTCCCCTCCTTTGAAATCGATCTCTACGAATACAAAAAGCTTCCCGGCTTCAGCATGGTGGCTTTTGAGCGCCCCCTGAACTCGTTCCGGGAAATCTTCCAGTACGACGCCCTGCATACGCTCCTGGACTGGCAGCACGCCGATATCGTCAATGCCGCCTGCCAGCTGGAATCGAGCGTGTTCGGCGCCAACCTGCGGACCTTCCAGAGCAGGCTCCCCAAACGCAGCCATCCCGAGTTCTTGAAAAACTTCGGCGAGTGCGACATCTGCTGCATGGAGTCCTACGACAGGATGCTGCCTTTTCTGCTCCAGCTGGAGCGGGCCCACATCCTGGCCCACGACAGTTCCCAGCATTTCAGCATGGCCGGAATCTACGCATCCCTCCCCTCCAACCTGGACAGCGAACTCAAGCAGTTCGGGCTGAAGATCGGCAAGTTCAGGCCGGGCGACAACCTCATGTACGAATGCAACCGCCTGTTCGTGTACCAGTTCCTCATGGAGCTGCACGGATTCCCCATTGTCTCGGAACGCAGGACATCCGCCTCCCTGTTCGCACGCAGGCTCCACCGCATGGGCGAAAAATTCATGGTCCGCGTGCTCGGCCAGAGCGACCGGACCATCACCACTCTGCTCTCGGGTCTGGAAGCCACCAAGCGCAGACGCCACTATCCCTACGTAGAAAAAATCGCCCTGGTCGCGGTGAACCCCAACCAGAAGGAAACCATATCCCTGCTCAAGGACCAGGGCTTTCTCGTCGACGAGAAAAAGAACATCTGCATCCTGCGGGTCATCTACCAGCAGCACCAATACAGCCCCAAGAACGTGCGGGAGGACCGCGCACTTTCAGTGCTGCGCCAGGAGATCATCCACCCGATCTCCGGCCGCGTCCTGGACCACCTGAACATCATCCAGAACGCCCAGAACATGATCCTGCGGCTCAACGACATCGTCCGGGGCGAATTACGCGGCACCATCACCTACAAACGCCGCGAAATCATCCGCAACACGGACACCCACGAAAGCCGGCTCAAATTTCTCTACTCCTGGCTTTCCAAGCACACGCACCGCATTGTGGACTATTCCGACGAGTTCTACTCCCAGGTGGTCAAAGTGCTCGACGGCTATCTCCTAACACCGGAAAACTGGGATGTGTTCAACGAATACAAGGAACTGCACCAGGAAGTCTGGGCGAAGTACAGCCAGATACAGCAGGCTCGCAAGGTGAGGACTCTGGAAGATCTGCGTTCAAGGGTGTACAAGGGCGAAAAAATATCCTACCTGAGAATGCTCGAGCTGATGACCGAGATTCTGGGCGAACTCAAGTATGAAATCGTCAACTATTTCGACCAGCTTGTGGCAAAAGTTCTAGTTATTGGCGAAGATGTGGTTTCCGACTCCTACGTGATGCGAAGCTACATCGACAAGAAGGACGAGGAACTCACCGATTATGGGCTCAAGGTCAAAAAATACTACAGCCGCCTTGTCTCGCTGCTGGACGAGTTCCGCTCCATCCGCAAGTCGCGAACGACCTCTGTTTCCGACCAGTCTTTTCAGAACTTCTAACCCCCCTGCTCATACCTAGGAGGTAGCGTGGAACAACTGCTCGTCACCCCGCTGACCCAATGGCACCGCGACAACGGCGCGAAAATGGCGCCTTTCGCAGGATTCGACATGCCCGTGCAATACCAGGGCATCATGGTCGAACATAAACACACCCGCACTGAAACCGGCATTTTCGACATCAGCCACATGGGAGAGTTCAAGCTTTCCGGCGCCGGCGCAATGGATGCCCTGAACAAGGTCGTCACCCACGACCTGGGCACCCTGGGCCCCGGCAAATGCCGCTACGGTTTCATGCTGAACGAATCCGGCGGCATCCTGGATGACCTGATCATCTACTGCCTGGCCGAGGACAGCTACATGCTGGTGGTCAACGGCGCCTGCCGCGAAAACGATTTCAACTGGATCAAGAAACACCTTCCGGCCGACCTGGCGTTCACGGACGTGAGCGACGACACCGCCAAGATCGACGTGCAAGGCCCCACCAGCCTGGCCGTGCTCAACGACGTCATGGGCGCGACCTGGAACCACCTGAAGTACTTCAATTTCGAAGAAACCGAATGGAACGGTTTCCGGCTCATCGTCAGCCGCACGGGCTATACGGGAGAACTGGGCTACGAATTGTACCTGCCCGCCGGCAAGGCCCTGGAAGTATGGGAAAAGCTCATGGCCGACGAACGCACCATGCCCGTGGGCCTGGGGGCGCGCGACACCCTGCGCCTGGAAGCGGGCTACCCGCTCTACGGCCAGGACCTGGACACCGACCACACCCCGGTGGAAGCCAATGCGGGATTCTTCCTGAAAAAGGAAAACGACTACGTCGGCAAGTCCGGCCTGGACGACGTCGGGGAAAAACTCATCCCCCTGACCATTGAAGGCCGCCGCACCCCACGGCACAACGACGAAATCCTGCTGAACGGCGAAAAGGTAGGCGTGGTCACCAGCGGCTCCTTTGCCCCCACACTGGGGCACTGCCTGGCCCTGGCATACGTGAAGGCGGACGTTGAAAATAACGAGACCTTCACGGTCAAGGCCGCCCGCGCCGAACTGGAAGCCCGCAAAGGCTCCCTGCCCTTCTACACAGAAGGCACGGCCCGCATGAAGGTCGACTAGCCGGCTGGTCAATGCGCAACAAAAAGGGCACCTTCGGGTGCCCTTTTCCGTTTACGGCGTAATATTCTCCATGGCTAGGCGCAGCCGTTCCCGCTCCCGCTCCATGACATCCTCGGTCAGTTTCTCCGTGGTCACGTCATAGGGGTCGCCGATGCGAATCTGGCAGGAGGTGAAGGGATACGGCACCTGGAAATGATCCCACGATTTTTCGAAAACATGCTTCCGCCGGGGAAAGGCGCGCATGGGAACAATCTTGGCCCCAGCCCTCTGGGCCAGGAAAATGGGGCCGTCCTTGGGCACCCGGCGCGGCCCGCGCGGACCGTCTATGGTGAACACGGCCATGCGGTTCTCCCGCTCCATAATGCGCTTGGCACCGAGCAGGGCCCGCACGCCGCCCCGGGTGCTGGAGCCGCGTACCGGGACATGCCCCAGGGAAAGCAGGACCCGGGTGATGAATTCGCCGTCCTTGCTCTGGCTGACAAAGGTGACCACATCCTGGGTCCTTGTCCATCCGTAGCCGGTCAGCGCAAAAATTTCCTCGTGCCACAGGCACAGCACCAAGGGATGCCCGGCCTCATGCAGGCTGCCTATCTTTTCCCAGCCGCCCAGATCTTCCAGGCGAAGGCTGCGAATCCACAGCTTGTAAAGCCCGGCCACCGCCGGAGTGAGTCTCAATGGATCTATGGGTATCTTCATAAATTCAATGCTCCGCACCTTCCATAACACACTTCAATAGATGAAGTATTTTTTCATAGAAAAAATCTATTCGATTGAGAAGGCAACACCGGTTGGAATATATCAGAGCATTCATAAACACAATCAAGGAATGTTCGCCATGCCGGAAATAACTTTGGAATGCCAAGGGCTCCCCTGCCCGCAACCCGTCCTGAAATGCAAAAACTGCATCGAATCCGAAACGCCTGCATCCATCCAGGTCATCGTTGACAACGACCCGGCCCGGGAAAACGTCTCCCGCTTTCTCGGCGCCAAGGGATACGAGGTTTCCAGCTCCCAGCAGGGAAACGAGTACACCGTCATCGGCGTCCGCTCCGGAGAATGCGAGATCTGCAAGGTCATGACCGAAGAACAGATCCAGACGACGGCCAACCCCGACACCCAGAAAATCTGCGCCTTCATCACCACGGACGTCGTCGGCTCCGGGGATGACGAACTCGGCAGCAGGCTCATGAACAACTTCCTTGCAACTTTGCCGGAAATGGGCAATGACCTGTGGCGGATCATTCTGGTCAACGGCGGAGTCAAGCTTGCAGTGGAAGGCAGCGAATGCCTGGAAAAACTGCAGGAACTCGAGAGCTCGGGCGTTTCCATTCTTGTCTGCGGCACCTGCCTGGAATTCTTCGGCATCACGGACAAGAAACGGATCGGCGAAACCACAAACATGCTGGATGTCGTCACCAGCCTGCAGCTCGCTTCAAAGGTCATTCAAACGGCATAAGAGATAAAATATGGGCGATACGCCTGTACGCCTCAATAAATTCCTGGCGCAGAACGGCGTCGCGTCCCGGCGCGGCGCCGATGAACTTGTTTTCGCGGGCCGGGTCAGGATCAACGGAACCGTGGCCGATTCCCCGGGCATCAAGGTCATCGAAGGCCGCGACACCGTGGACGTGGACGGCAAGCCCGTCAAGGCCGCGCCATCCAGTGACGGCCTGACCATCCTGCTGCACAAGCCCGTGCACACGGTCACCACGGCAAAGGACCCGCAGGGGCGCAAGACCGTCCTCGAACTGCTTCCCCGGGAAGTCCAGAAACAGCGCCCGTTCCCCGTGGGACGGCTTGATTACTTTTCCGAAGGACTGCTCCTGCTGACCACGGACGGGGAGCTCTGCTACCGCCTGACCCACCCCAAGTGGCATTTGCCCAAGGTGTACCTGGTCACCATCAAGGGGAAAATCTCCAGCCAGGACATGGAAACCATGGAAAAAGGCATGACCCTGGCCGAGGGTGAAACCCTTGCGCCGGTCAAGGTCAAGAGCCTGCCCCCGCGCAACGGCAAACAGGTTCTCGAACTGACGCTCATGCAGGGCATCAACCGCCAGATCAGGCGCATGTGCCGCGACCTGGGCCTGACCATCCTGACCCTCAAGCGCATCAAACAGGGGCCGGTAAAGCTCGGAAATCTGGGCGAGGGCAAATGGCGCGAACTGAGCCAGGAGGAACTGGCCGACCTGAAAAAAGCGGTCAAACTGTAACCGCAAATTCCGAACGAAACAAAATAAGCCAGCCCCGAATGGAGCTGGCTTTCTTGTTTTCATCGTATATTCGGATCAGTAGGCTTGGGTATTGTCCTCGATCTGCGTGCCCTCGGGCGGAACGAACGAGAACAGGGATGCATCAACAGGCACCGAAGTCTTCACGTCGGAAAGCCGGATCTCGTTGCCGTTGCCATAGAAGTCAACGATCATGACCTGGCGCAACAGCGCCGTATCCGGCTCCACGCCGATATAGGCCTGCACCATGCCCGGCTCGGGTTCCTTGGGAGTGAGCTGCAAGACGGCATACCCCTTGCCCCACTTTTCCCGGACCTTGTCCGCGCCGTCCCATTCGGTCTTGATGTAAAAATCTTCCTTGATGTTGGCCTGCCCGGAGATGAAACGGAGAATGGTCTTGGAATCCAGCAGACCGGACACGCGATACTTGAAGGCCAGGCCTTCATCCGCAAAATAGTCCCAGGCCACATCCGGGCCGAGCACCAGGATTTCCTTTTCCGGCACAAGGGTTTCCCAGCGAACCAGGGACGGTTGCTTGAACCAGATGTCCCCGTTGCGGATCTCGTGCTCCCCACTGGAGACATTGGTCAATTCTTGCACAAAGGATGCAGTAAACGTACCCATGTCATTGTATTTCTTCTGGATGGCATCGGGCAATTCGTTCATGGGAATCGGCTCTCCCGCAAAGGCGGACGATGCGGAAAAGGCCAGCACCAGGCACAAAGCAAACAGACACTTTTTCACGACTATCTCCAATTATTCAGGCTTGATAACTCTTCTAGGCTTGCTGCCTTCCTGGGGACCGAGCAACCCGTCCTGCTCCATCTGCTCAATAAACCTGGCGGCACGGTTGAAACCGATGCGGAATCGCCTCTGGATGAGCGAGATGGATGCCTTGCCCTGATCTAGCACAAACTGTACCGCCTCGTCGTACACGGGATCATCCGACGAACCGCCGCCGTAAGTGCCGCCGCCCTCGGAGCCGCCATCGTCCTGTTTCCAGTCGCTGAAGTCGAGGTCGAAGTCCTGCTGCACGCGGCTGTTCCAGAAGTCCACCACGCCGGCGATCTCGGTCTCATCCACAAACGCGCCATGCATGCGCTTGAGCTTTCCGCCGCTGGGCTTGAAGAGCATGTCGCCCCGTCCGAGCAAACGCTCAGAGCCCACGGCGTCGAGAATGGTCCGGGAGTCGAACTTGGAGGTGACGAAGAACGAGATGCGGGTGGGGAAGTTGGCCTTGATCAGGCCGGTGACCACGTCCACGCTGGGACGCTGGGTGGCCAGGATCATGTGGATGCCTGCGGCGCGGGCCAACTGGGCCAGGCGCACGATGTGCATCTCCACCTCCTTGGCCGCTGTCATCATCAGGTCCGCCAATTCGTCGATGATGATCACCAGGTACGGCATGGGCTTGAGCGCCTCCAGCTCCTCGGGACGATCATCGCCCAGGCTGGCCAGCTTCTTATTGTAGCCCTCGATGTTGCGGACGCCGAGCTTGGCCATACTCTGATAGCGGCAGTCCATTTCAAAGACAGCCCACTCCAGGGCGCTTTTGGCCAGGCTCATCTCCGTCACCACCGGATGCACCAGGTGCGGCAGGGAGGCATAGGGAGCAAGCTCGATGCGCTTGGGGTCCACCAGCAGCAGCTTCACCTCTTCGGGCGACGCCTTGTAGAGCATGCTGAGAAGGAAGGAGTTCAAACAAACGCTCTTCCCTGCCCCTGTGGCGCCGGCCACGAGCAGGTGCGGCATCTTGGCCAGGTCCGCCACCTGCGGATTGCCCTCGATGTCCATACCGATGGCCAGAGTCAGGGGCGACTTGCTTTCCTTGAAGGGCTTGGATTCGAAGACATCGCGCAGATACACGGTCTGGCGGACTTCGTTGGGGATCTCGATCCCCACACTGTCCTTGCCCGGGATGGGGGCCTCGATGCGCACGGACGTCGCCTTAAGGGCCATGGCGATATCGTCGGTGAGATTCTCGATCTTGCTGACCTTGATGCCCGGTGCGGGCTTGTACTCGTACATGGTCACCACGGGACCGGGCATGACCTGCTGGATCTCGCCTTCGATCTTGAAATCGGCCAGGCACTCGGTGAGCCGCTCGGCACGGCTGTTGATAAGCGCCTTGTCCTGCTGGTTCTCCTGTTTGGGAGGCTCACTCAACAGGTTGATGTCGGGAAGGGGCACGTCCGAATTGATGACCGGCCTGGGAGGAACGGGCTTCTTTTTTTCCGGCTTCTGTTCCTGGGCCTTGCGCAGTTTACGGTTTTCGCGGGCTGCCTCGATAACCGGCTGCGGGCTTTCCTTGGGCTCGGGCTTCGGATCGTCAAGAAGGAACGGCGGCTCCAGCACATCCTCTTCCGCGGCGGCCTGGGCAGCCTTGGCGGCCTTCTCCGCTTTCTTCAAAGCCCTGTTCTCGGCCAGCCTTTCGCTGCGGTCCGCCAGGAATGCCAGGGCGAACGCCCCGGCCCAACGCACCCAACGGAAAACCGCATTCCAGGAAAACCCGAGAAGCAGTTGCAGGGAGGCTATGGAAATGAAGAGCCAGAGCAAAAAGGACCCGGCGGAACGCAGATATGGCAGGGTGAACCTACAGATGACCTCCCGCCCGAAAAAACCGCCACCCACAAAACCATAGGCGTCGACCGGGACAGTGGAAAACCAGGGATGACAGGCCCAGGCGATCAGGCTGACGAACAGCCCGCCAAGACCGATCCAGCGACGCCAGGTCAGCTTCAGCCTCGGGATGAAAAGGGACAGCCCCCAGTAGATGAACAGCAAGGGGACCGCCGCGGCTCCAACCCCAAAGGCCTGGACCAGCAGGCCAGCAATATGCGAACCCGCAATGCCCATGGCATTGCGGACCTTCCAGCTGTCGCTGACGGCCTGGTTGAAGGAGGGGTCTCCCTCATGAAAGGAATACACGCTCAGAAGCAGAAACACGGCAAGAAAAATGAGGGCCAGCCCGGCCAATTCCTTGCGGTACCTCTTTCTGGGCTCGGAAACGAAGTTTTTTTTCGGCTGTCGAGCCATTCTCCACCTTTGTTCGAGTAAAAAAAGGTCCCGGGTTTTCACCCACGACCTTTTGATCATTACATAAAGCCGGCAGAAAGGACAAACACCCTACTCGCGGCCGAGATATTCTCCGGAACGGGTGTCGATCTTGATCTTGTCCCCGATGTTGATGAACAGGGGCACGTTGACGTTCAGGCCGGTTTCCATGGTGGCGGGCTTGGTTGCGCCGCTGACGCGGTCGCCCTGGATGCCAGGCTCGGTTTCGGCCACTTCAAGCACCACGGATGCGGGCAGGTCGACGCCGATGAGCTCGCCCTTGTACAGGAGCACCTTCACGGTGTCGCCTTCCTTGATATATCCGCCCTTTTCGCCCACGCTTTCGCCGGCCACGTTCATCTGATCATAGGTTTCCATGTTCATGAACACGAAATCCGTGGCTTCCTTGTACAGGAACTGCATTTCCTGATGCAGCACGTCGGCCTTGGCCACCTTTTCGCCGGAGCGGAAAGTCTTGTCCAACACCTGGCCGGTGATCATCTGCCGGAGCTTGGTGCGAACCATGGCGCCGCCCTTGCCGGGCTTGTAGTGTTCGGACTTGATTATTTCAAAAGGCTTTCCATCGATTTCGATTTTCTTGCCGGACTTGAATTCGCTCGTCGATAACATCTTCTCTCCAATCCATTCAATTTATTGCAATAAAAAAACTAACCTTCAGTTTCGAGGCGCATATACAGCGCCTGAACGGCCAAGGCATAACTCAGAATTCCAAATCCGGCAATGACGCCGATGCAGCGTTCGCCCATGAGGCTTTGCTGGCGAAGAGGCTGGCTTTTACGCGCCCAGACATTGCTCAGGTGCACCTCGACGCAGGGAATGCCAATCCAGGCCAGGCAATCCGCAATGGCCAAACTGGTGTGGGTATAGGCCCCCGCGTTGAAGGCCACCCCATGCACGCCCTCTGCCCGGGCCTGCTCCAGGCGGTCGATCAGTGACCCTTCGGAGTTGGACTGAAAAAACTCCAGTTCCACATCGCCCGCATCGCGGCCCATGACCTGATCGAGCAAACCGGGCACGGCCTCCATGCCCTGGGCTCCATAAATTTCCGGCTGGCGCTTTCCGAGATGGCCGAGATTGGGGCCGTTCATTACCAGTATCCTGTATTTCGCCATCATGAACTCCTGCGGCAATCGGCTTGACTCATGGCCGGAAAAAGAGAACATTTCCTTTTCCCAATCCAACCACATGATAAAATAATGAGCTAGTTATGAACCGAACACTCGAAATAGTCAAAACAATCTATGAAATCAGCCAGCTCGAGCCCATGGAAGCCCCCCAGGTCGCCCTTGCGGGACGCTCCAACGTGGGGAAATCCTCGCTGGTAAACTGCCTCGGCGGCAGAAAAGGCCTCGCCAAAATCAGCTCGACACCCGGCAAAACACGCAGCCTGAACTATTTCATGGCCCATCCGGACGAATTCTATCTAGTGGACCTGCCGGGCTACGGCTATGCGAAGTGTTCCAAGTCCGAACGGCAGAAATGGGCAAAACTCATTGAAAAATACATGGCCGACAACCCTTGGCTCAAGGCCGTGGCCGTGCTCATCGACTGCAGGCTCACCCCGCAGAAGCTGGATATCGAAATGACATCCTACCTGCGCCACATGGGCATCCCCATCATCCCCATCCTGACCAAGGCCGACAAGATCAAGCAGAAGGATCGCGCCAAGATCCAGAAGCAGTGGCAGGACCTGCTCCAGCAGGACAAACTCCCCCTGCTCGTTTCCAGCAAAACCGGCATGAACCGGGAAAAGCTCTGGAACATCCTGGCCGAAGCGGCCCAGGAATAATCACGCCCGTCGCAGGGGCAATATCCCCAGCCAGTCCTTGATCCAGGCCTCGAACCTGGGGTTGCCGACCCAAAGCAGCCTCAGGGAGGCCAGCGCAGCCATGACCACGTTGGCGAACCAGGCACCCACAAAAGGCGGCAATATTCCTTTCTGCCCTGCGGAAACACCAACGACGTACAGTCCGTAATGGACGAAAATAAGCGCCAGCGCCAACCCCACGTTGGCGTACATGTTTTCGGAAAAGGAAAGCAGGGCCAGCCCCATCAAGGCCATGACCACCAGGGTGAACGAATAGGCCCACTTGGAATGCCACACCGTTCGGAGATCCTCAACATTGGAGCCGGACGCCTCCAGCCTCTTGATGAGTTCGGAAAGCTCCCACAGGGGCATGAGCCCCTGCTCCCTGTTGGCCTCGGCGGCCCGGAAGGCCTGAAGATTCTGGCGTACGGGGAGAAACAGGGACAAACGCTCAATATTTTCAAAGCTGCGGGTATCCATTTCCCGTACCCCGAGCAGTCCCCAGCCGTTTTCATCCACCAGCGCCTTCTCCGCCTTGATGATCCGAATCATGCGCTGGCTGTCCATTTCGAACTCATACACGGTGATTCCCGTTGCGCGGCTTCGCGAGGGGAATGCCTCTTCGGCCTGGACGATATACGGGCCATCGCTGAACCACAGATTCTTGATCTTGACTTCGTCCAATTGTGTTTTGCGAACATCCTCCTTCCAGATGCGACTGGCCTCCTGAGCGCCATAAACAGCCACATACTGGGAAAAAAGAAACTGCCCGCAACTCCAGATCAAGGCATAAAACACGAAAAAACGCACGAACCAGTTCAGGGAAACGCCTCCGGCGCGCAGGGCCACGATCTCCCTGCTCCGATTCATGACACCCATCTGAATGACAATTGCCAACAGAAAAACCGCCGGAATAATCTGGGTGAAGATAAGCGGAACCTTGACTCCGTAATAATACAGAATTTCAAACACCCCCAGACCGGCCTCCATGAAATCATCCAGCCGATCGAATAAATCCGCCAACAGATAAATGCACGTCCCCACCGTCAGACTGGCGAACAGAAAAAACAGGTTCAGGCGGGTGCAGTACCGTTCAAGAGTCCCAAAACGAAGAAAACCGATCACGATTCAGCCCTCTTTGCACGCCAATGTTCTATCAAGGTTACCAGAGGGATGGTCTTCTCCATATTTGCGTAATAAATTCCAACCCAAGCGATTATGGCAAAAAGAATGTTGGGCAGCCATAATCCGATATACGGCGAAAGAGTTCCGGCCTCTCCCAATCCGGTACCCACGGAAAAGAGGGAATAATAAACCAGAAAAAGTCCCATGGAGAGCATCAGGCCGTACTGCTGCCGCAACCCGCGAAAAACACTGGCGATAGGGAAGGCAAACATGCCCAGGATCAGGCAGCCGAACGGCAAGGCCCAACGCTTGACGAATTCGGTCTCCAGCTTTCGGGCATAGTTGGTATCATGCAACATCCTGTCATTAGGAGTGCGATACAACTCCCACAAATCAAAGAAGGACATCTCCTTGGGCTTGTCCCGGTCGAAACTGAAGCCGCCCAGCAGCTTGCCGAGAGGCAGGCGCACCTTGTACCTGCCGAACTGCAGAATATTCAACTCGTCTCCATGCTGCCGGAAGATGCGTCCATTGCGAAAGACAATGCCGACCTCGCCTTCCTTGGGATTGGTTTCCACCCTTCCGTAGGGGGCCACGATCACCACTGAGGTATCCTTCAGGGTCCTATCCTCCACAAACACGAAACGCATTTCGCCCTTCTCGCTGTCCACCTGCTTGGCATAAAAGGTCAGGTTCGGGAAGTCGCGGTTGAATACGCCGGCCTGGATGGCCAGCTTGGAACGCGTCCGCGCGTATTCAACGATCTTGGCCTTGAACATATCCATGCCCCAGGAAACGCCCACAAAGGACACCACAAAGGTAAGCACCGTGCATAGCAGGCTGAAGGCCAGCGGCGCTGGAAGCAGCTGATACAGACTGACGCCGTTCGCTTTGAGCGCGATGGCCTCGTTGTCGGTATTCATGCGCAAGAACACGAGAAACACGCTGAGCATGCAGGCGATGGGCGTGATGAGCAGCATGAAAAAGGGGCACAGGAAGATGAACAGCTGGAGCAAATCCATGATGCCCAGGTTCTGGGACATGAACAGCTCGCGCAGCTGCAGCATGCGTCCCATGATGATGAGCCCCAGCAGACAGCAGACACTGAGCCCGAAGATGCTCAGCAATTCCTTGAAAATATTACGATGAACGAGTTTCACTGTATGGTGCGTCAGGCCTTCTTGTTCTGCTTGAAAAAGCGTTCGAGAAATTCCATGTCCCTGGGACTGAGATTGAATTGCATGCCCGCCAGCTCCAGGAGTTGTTGCAGGGGCTTGTCCACACTCGGATCTTCCTGCATCTCGCAAATCCACTTCACGGCTTTCCTGGTCAACTCGCTCTGAGGCATGATGGTCGGCGGCATGGGAATCTCCTTTCTCTTCTGTGTGTGGGCCTGAAATACATCAGGTTCCGAGGGGTTGCAAGGAACGTCGGCATGAGCTACCCCCTAAACGTCAAACATTTCACCCTGAGGATACGCATACATGATGAATTGGTATATAGCCGTAATTCTCGGCATCGTTGAAGGAATCACCGAATTCCTGCCCATTTCCAGCACCGGCCACCTGATCATCACGGGCCATCTGCTGGATTTCACCGGCCCCAAGGCCGAAACCTTCGAGATTGTCATCCAGCTCGGGGCCATCCTGGCCGTGGTCCAGCTCTACTGGCGGCAGTTCCTGGGCCTGCTTCGCCACGACCCGGCGCATGCCTTTTCCGGCCTGCGCGGCATCTGGATGCTCATGCTCACCAGTTTTCCCGCCTGCGTGGTGGGTCTTCTGGCCCATTCCTACATCAAGGCCAACCTGTTCGGCCCCGTCACCGTGTCCTGGGCTCTCGGCTTCGGCGCTCTCATGATCCTGGGCGTGGAGATGCTCCGCAAAAAGGAAACCGCGGCAAGCCTGGACGAGATCACCCCCATGCAAGCCCTGGGCATCGGCTGCTTTCAGTGCCTGGCCCTGTGGCCCGGCTTTTCCCGCTCCGCCGCCACGATCATGGGCGGCATGATCCTGGGCGCCCGGCGCGGCGTCGCCGCGGAATATTCCTTTATCGCGGCCGTCCCCATCATGTTCCTGGCCACGGGATACGACTTCCTGAAAAGCTATCATCTCTTTGCCCGGGAGGATCTCTATTTCATCGCCGTCGGCTTTTTCACCTCCTATGTCGCCGCATGGCTCGCCGTGAAGGGTTTTATCTATCTTCTCGGAAGGATGACGCTGCGACCCTTTGCTTTCTACCGGCTGGCCTTGGCTCCGCTGGTTTACTTCTTCTGGGCAGGATAAAAATTTCAAAAAAAATCTTAATTTTCCCTTGCCAAGCTCCGTGAGAATCGATAAATACGGCTTCCGCTTCGGCGCAAAAGTGTGGCGGGGTAGCTCAGATGGTCAGAGCATGCGGCTCATATCCGCAGAGTCGGGGGTTCAATTCCCTCCCCCGCTACCACACTGAAAGATCCAGGCCTGCACCAGCAGGCCTTTTTCTTTGGCAAAAGGAAAGCCAAACCCCGGCTTCCTGCTTGCCAAACAGGTTCCAGGCCTTATATAGGTCCTGAAACAAGGTTCTTTGACATGGGGGCGCTCTGGTTTCGACGGGGATGGTTGAAGCCAAGGTTGCAGGTCGAGGTTGGTCGATGGCCTCGTAAAAATCGACCACACAATAAATGCTAACGATGATTACGCATACGCAATGGCTGCTTAATTGCAGAGTTGCACCTGACGACTAGATCGTCACGATTCCCGGGCCGACGCCCTATACGTCCGAAGAATCGCCAACTCATAGGGATAGCATCATCCGTCCGTTCGCCGCGCATGATGTGAAACTATTAGGAGAACTGGCTTTCCGGCTGTTTGGGCAGGGGCTACCCGGAAAGTAAGATTTATTCCTGTCCTAAGCCTGTAGACGCCTTGAGTGGAGCATTCTCGGACGCGGGTTCGATTCCCGCCGCCTCCACCAGACCCCATGATGAACAAAGCCCCGGCCTTTTGGCCGGGGCTTTTCATTTGATCTCGATAAAATTTGATCGAGAACATGAAATTCTGAAGCACGGGCCGGAAAAGTGAGAAATCAAGCAGACCGGCGGCAATCCCCTGTCCCTTGCTCCACCCCTCGGCCAACAAGAGTTTCTAAAACACTCATGTTTCCAGCTTCGACTGTGGAAAAAAGGAATTCTCCCCGCTAACCCCGCTAAATCAAACTTCCTTCTCTCCCGTGAATCGAATAGCCTCCCCGGAACCATCTTCCACCAATCCGCATGAGGGCTGCATGCGCAAGCTAGTATATAATTTCATCATTCTGTTGCTGCTTTCCCCTGCTCCGGCACTGGCGGAAGACCAAACCGTCACCTTTGCCCTGTTCGCCCGGGGATGGCCGCCTTTCGAGATGATGGAGGACGGAGAGCCCCGGGGCATGGCCTACGAAATATTCAAAGCCATTCTTCCCGCCGGGATCAGGCCCGCACTGGAAGTCAATCCGGCCCCGCGCAAAAGACTCTACAGCCCGTCCCTGCCGGTCTACTCGCGCCTGGAATGCCCCAAGTGGATGACGCGCAAGAAAGTTTATCTCTGGACGGAGCCAGTTCTCACCCTGAACAATGTCCTCTACTCTCCCGCCAACCGCCCTTTGGAATACCACGGCCTGGAAAGCCTGGAGGGCAAGACCATCGGATGCATAAAACACTATGTGTATCCTTCGATCAAACCGCTTTTTGAGGCGGGAAAGGCCAAACGCTACGATGTGAACAGCGAGCAGGTCCTGCTGCGCATGCTCAAGGCCGGACGCATCGACGCCGCGGTCATGGATTCAATGGTTACGGAATGGATCGTCGGCAACATGGCCGATGTGGACCCCAGGGATCTTCATGTTGCGGCCACCCCAATAAACAAGGCGCAGCTCCGCTTTGCCTTCAACAACGCCCCCGGCTGGAAAAAGCACCTGCCGGAAATCAATGCCCGCATCGCAACCATCAAGAAGAACGGGACCCTGAAGGCAATCCTGGAACAATATAAATAGCCCCCAACGCCATCGAGCTTCCCCACCCTCCGCACTTCCTGACGAACCACCGAATTATCATCCGCTCTCCACGGGAAATACGCTACTGTCGGCAGCAAACCCACGGAGGACCAGCATGATAAAAACAATTTCCACGCTGCTGATTTCCCTGCTCTGCCTTGCGGTCGCGGCCTCGACCATGGCCGGGGACCAATTCGACAAGACCGCCATCGGCCCCTATGCCAAGTACTGCGACGGCTTTGGCATGCCCGGCGCCACGGGCCAGGGGTATGTTTCCGTGCTCAAGGTTTCCACGGGCGTGGTGCAGAAAAACGACGACGCCCTGGTGGACGGCATCGTGGCCTATGACCGCGCCGAGGCCAACGACGCTTACATCGGCCAGATCAACATGGAGACTGCCTCCTCCTTCAACGGGCTCAACGGAAGCATCTGGGGGTATGACCTGGCCGTGGCCGAGGACATCAGGGACAAGAAGGAAAAGCCCCTGTTCATGCTCAAGCAGTATGACGGCTCCTCCATCCCGGTCTACGACGCCAAGCCCCTGCTCCAGGCCGGGGAAAGCCTTTTCGGCACGGCAAAGGCCCGGCGCTTTCCTCCCGCTCCCGGGGCGCATGTCATCTGCGCCAACAAGAGCGTGACCACCTACCGCCCCAAACAGGGCAAACCCGACAAGACCAGGGGCGAGGCCTACGGGGTCTGGTCCTACATCGCCATAGCCATTGCCAAGGACAGGACCAGGGACGCCAGCCTGTTCATCGAGGACGCCGGAATCTGGGACAAGAACGCCAACGAGCAGGACCTGCTGCAATACCTCGACGAACACCGCAAAACCGTGGTCTGGTCCGTGGGCGCCTGCGGCGAGGATCAAAGCGTCCTCTACGACCGCGTTTACATCGGCTACGCGCACACCATGATGAAACCGGGCGAGATCGGCACCGGCCTGACCGTGGCTCCCTATGTCGTGCTGGCGAGAAACGCCGTACCAGGCGGAAATTTCCAGAGCCTGTACTCGTTGAGCCTCAAGGAATGGGAAAAGAAAATGGGATTCTGACAGGAAGGAGAAAGCCCAGGCCAGGACGGTCAGGGCTTTTCATTCAAGCCGATGTAAAATCCATACCCGGGAAGCTGGACAGCCCCACCTTGAGCGGCCCCGTTTTTGTCGCCAAACGCTTCCAGCCGGATCTGCTCCAGCCATCGGTATTCCTCCGGCAAAGGGAATGAACACGCTTCCGCGCTGAAATTGGCGGCCACGAAAAGACGCTCGTCTTTCAGAATCCGCGCAAAGGCCCATACGGAATCATCCTGGCGCAATTCCTCGTATGCGCCCACGGACAAGGCGGGATGCTCCCTGCGCAGCCGGATCATGGCCCGCAGCAGGTGAAGGGTGCTCATCGGGTCGGCCTGGGAACGATCCAGGGAGGAAGCGCCGCGCATGGGCAGCCACGGCTCGGTTCCGGAATTGAATCCCATGTTTCTGGCCGTGCCGTCCCAGGGAAAGGGAGTGCGGCATCCGTCCCGGCCCTTGTAGTCGGGCCAGAAAGCCTTGCCGAACGGGTCCCGGATTTCCTCGAACGCCAGTTCGGCCTGTTCCATGTCCAGTTCATCGCCATAATAAAGAACCGGCGTGCCCCGCATGCAGAGAAGCACCAGCTGCAGGGTGCGATAGAGCTCACCGCACCCCGGATAGCGGCTCGCCAGCCTCGTGGAGTCATGATTGCCCAGGGACCAGCAAGGCCAGGAATTCCCTCCTTCCTCCATGAGCCGCACGATTTCGGCGAACCACTTCGGCGAAGGTGTCCGGGTGAGCATGGCAAAGGTGTAGGCCATGTGCAGCCTGTCCGGCTGGCGGCAATAGCTGGCGGCCTTCCTGATGTAGGACTCCAGGTCACGGACGATGCCCACCTCGCCCAAGGACACCACACCATCCTTTTCGTCCAGCACGCTGCGCAGGAATTCCAGGTTTTCAATATTTTCGGGGCGATCCGAGCAATAGATCCTGGCGTGGCCGCACCAGGGATTGGTCTTCTCCGAGTCACCGAGCGCCGCCAGCTCGTAATCGCGCGGCGGCTCGGGACGGAGCCTGCGGTCGTAGGCATAGTGATCGACGGCGTCAAAGCGGAATCCGTCCACCCCCCGGTCCATCCAGAACCGGACCACACCGGCCAGTGCTTCGCGAACCTTGGCGCTATACCAATTCAAATCCGGCATTTCCTTGAGGAAACTGTGAAGATAGTATTGATCCCGTGCAGGCTCGTAGGCCCATGCGGAGCCCCCGAAAACCGAAAGCCAGTTGTTGGGCGGTTCGCCGTCGTCACCGGGATCGGCCCAGACATACCAATCGGCCTTGGGATTTCCCCTGCTCCGGCGCGATTCACGGAACCAGGGATGCTGATCAGAGGAATGGTTGAACACCAAGTCTATCATGACCCTGATGCCTCGGGCATGGGCCTCACTCACCAGCACGTCGAAATCGTCCAGGGAGCCGAATATCGGGTGGATGGCCGTGTAGTCGCTGACATCATAGCCGAAATCGGCCATGGGAGAGGGAAAGAACGGCGATATCCAGATGGCGTCTATACCGAGCCCGCCGCCCCGTCCGTCGTTGAGATAATCGAGCTTTTCGATGATCCCCCGGAGGTCGCCCACGCCGTCGTTGTCGGCATCGTAGAAACTGCGCGGATAGATTTGATAGAAGACGGCCTGTTTCCACCAGGATGCATCACTCATGTCACCCTCCGTGCGAAAAGCAAAGGATCCTGCCTGATTTCACCTTCCTAGGCAGGCTTGATGGCCAGGTATTGATACACCTGGGGCGGATGGTAGTTTTCCTGCGGCACGAGGCTGACAGGGTCCATGTGGTACCTGCGGGCAATGAGATACGGGATGAGCCGCCGTCCCTTGCCCAGCCAGGACCGGGTCTCGAACACGTCGTCCACCAGAACGAGGCCGCCCCTGGCCATGTGCGGCTCCGCAGCCAGGTAGCATTCCAGGTGCGCCTGTTCCGAAGCCAGGCGCTCGTCAAAGGCCTCTTCCGTATCGAACATGCTGTAGTCCCAGCCGTCCAGATACAGCAGGTTCACGGGTTTGCGCAGCGAGTGCATGAATTCGATGCCGTCCCCGGTCACCAGATGGACATTGTCTGAAGGGATGTCGAATTCATCCAGAATTTCAGTGCAGAGGGCCGCGGCCTCGGGCTCGATATCCACGGAAAAAAGCTCCCCGCCGTACCGGGCCACATACCAGGCGAACAAGGGCGTGGAATAGCCGTCGGCCAGCCAATTGCCACGGCGGCGAGTGGTTCCCACCTCAACAATGACCGGATTCTCCACCTTGTCCAAGAGTTCCAGCGCGCGGGTAAACCCCTGCACGCGCCCGAACGGCGGTTTACGCATGAAAGACTCCCTTGCTTCTTTGTTGAAAGGCCAAGCCTGAAGGTCACCCTACATGATGGGCAGTCGTGCGGCAACTTGAATGAAATTGACTAGATATAGCCGTACATGACCATGAAATGGCAGAAGCTTCCCGCCATGACGAAGAGATGGAAGATTTCGTGGAAACCGAACCGGCCGGGCAAGGGATCGGGGCGCTTGAGCCCGTAAATGACCGCGCCGATGCTGTAGAGCACACCGCCCAGGACCAGCCAGGCCAGGGCTCCGGCCTCCAGGTTCATGACCAGGGGATAAATGCCCACCAGGGCCATCCACCCCATCGCCAGGAAAACGCCCGTGGAAAACCAGCGCGGCGCATTGATCCAAAACACCTTCAGAAAGATGCCGGCAACGGCGAGGCCCCAGGCGCAACCAAACAGGGACCAGCCCCAGCCGCCGCGCAGCGGAATGAGGCAGATCGGCGTATAGGTGGCCGCAATGTAGAAGAAAATCATGGAATGGTCGATACGCCGAAGGATTCGCACCCCTTTTTCGGAAACCGGCAGCCAGTGATACAGGGTGCTGGCGGTATACAGCAGGACCATGCCGCAACCGAAGACGGAGAAGGTCACGATGTGCCAGGGCAGCGCCGGCGAAACCGACTTACCGAGAAGCATACCGGTCCCGAACACGGCAAGAACCGCCGCTATGCAGTGGGTCAACCCGCTCATGGGATCGCGAAGCGCCTGTACAGAAGCCATGGCATTCCTCCCTTGCATGGTCCAACAGTTGTTCGAGTACCACCCGGCCCAATGAAAATCCAATTATTTCCAGTGGCAAAAAACACGCCCTGTTCCACGGCAGGTTTATAACCTTTTCAGCAGTTATAACCTTTGCGCATGAAAGGGCCATGAGGATATATTGATAATAGAACGGGGATCCCTCTTCAACCAGGGAAGGGTAATGACAGTTCGCCGACGCAGAAACACGAAAAACCTCTATGTGGTCAAGTCTGCCAACCAGAAGCTCCAGCAATTCGAGCCCAAAAGCCAGACCGAGACCAAGAGTATCTATGTGCTCCGCACCAACGAGGAGATCGTCAACAAGTATTGTTCAATCATCTACAACTTCGTCGACACCAACGGCGTCTTCCTGCTGGTGACCGACGACAAGCTCTTCTACCAAAGCTTCAAGACGGCCATCTCCTATGAACTGGGAATCGAGCTGGATTTCATCCGGGTCACCAGCGACCTGGACAAGGCCAAGCATTTCATCGACTTCTACAAGGAAAACGGGCTGAAGCCGCTCATCTTTCTGGAATACTCCCTGCGAAACCAGTTCACGGCCCCGGTCCTCAAATACTTCAAGGAGCACCACCCGGACGTGCACGTCATCGTACTCTGCAAGAACGTGCCCCGAAAACGGCTTTTCCAGTTTCACGAGGAAGGTGCCGACAGCTACCTGGCAAAGCCGGCAAGCGCCAACGAAATCGTCAAGAAAATCGCATTCATCCTCCGTCCTCACAGCGAGATAGAAGCCATGCTCGACGACGGCCGGGCCTGCCTGCGCGACAACCGTTTCGAGGAAGCGGCCGCAATCGCCAACGAGATCCTGCACAAGCGCCCCGGTCATCCGCCCGGCCTGGTCCTGCTGGGGGATGCCTTCAAGGGTATGGCGAAGCGGGAACTGGCCCTGCGGGCCTACACCAATGCGGAAAAAGGGGCGAAGATGTACCTGGATCCGCTCAAGCGCCTGGTGGCCTTCCACGAAGAGGACAGCAACCGCAACGAGATGCTCAAGTATCTCAAAAAGCTGGACCACCTCTCGCCCCACAACTGCAACCGCAAGATCCACATTGCCGAAGTCCACATGGGCATGGGTAACGCCGAGGCCGCAGAGGAATATCTGGACCAGGCCTTGGAGTCCGCCCAGAAGGAGGCCTTTTCAATCGTCAGCGAAATGGCCCTGGATATCGCGGAAAAGGCAAAGAACTGGAGCCCGGACCTGGCCATTAAATACTACAGGAAAAGCCTCCAATACATAAAGGATTCCCCGGGCAACACCCGCATGGACATCTTCAACCGCCTGGGGATAGCCCTGCGCAAGGAAGGCATGTGGACCGAGGCTGTCGAGGCCTACTCGGAAGCGGAAAAACTTGCGCCAAGGGATGAGAACATCCAGTACAACAAGGCGGTCGCCTATTATGAGGGAGGCGAACACAAACAGGCCTACAGCAATGTCCAGAAGGCCCTGAGGCTGAATCCGGAATTCTTCGTGGACAAGCCGGATATCGGTTTCCAGATCGGTGCCATCTGCCAGGAACTGGACAAACCCAAGGAAGCGCTCAAATTCTACAAGGCTGTTCAGGCCATGAATCCCACCTTCAGGAATGTGGGGATGGTCATCAAGAAGCTGGAAAGGACGGCCCAAAATGGTTGAGAACCGCAAACACGAACGAATTGAGCTCTTCAAGCCGCTGATATGCCATTTCAACATGGCCAACGGAAACACGACCTTCTGTTCGCTCAAAAACATCTCGTTGAGCGGGGCTCTTGTCGAATGCCGCCCCAACTGGGCCATGGACGAGCTCGAACCGGGCATCGCCGTCCAGCTCGTGGAATGCACGCCCCGGGAAAACGCCCTGTTTAACGCCGTCACAGGAATGCTCGTATGGAGCTACAAGAACTATTATGGAATCGAATTCGACGATCAGCTTTCCATGTCCACCGAAAAACTGACCCAATGGCTCACCCAGAACGGATTCATCTCATGAGAACTGCTACTTGAGAATGCCCGCCCGTGCCTGTTCCAGCATGGAATCGACCATGGCCTGGTGCTTGGAGCTGTGTATGGAAGGTAGGTATTCATCCGAAAGGAACGACCAGACCAGCCGCGCAATGGCCGGTGAGGCTATGGCCGTGTAGGAGTTGAAGGATTCTTCATATTTATTCTGCATCTTGCTGCGGAAACTGCCGCTGCCGGTCATGTCGAAAACCACATCCACTCCCACGCCGATCTGAATCAGGCCGTCGAGATCCACAACCTTGATGCCTTTTTCCTCGGCCAGCTGCCGCCCCGGCGTATCCTTCACTTCCAGGACACAGACCACATTGAGCCCGCAATCGCTTTCAAGAACCTGTTCGAGAAAAAGGGTGCCGATCCGTCCCAAACCGGCAATGGCGATATTGTGTTCTTCTGTCATCGGATCCCCGCTTGATTGATGGAAACAGACAAATTAGCGATACACGGACCAAAGGCCGAGGTAAATTATTGATTTCAATCGCCCGCCATTGACAGACGCCCTCCTTTTGAGGAAAGTCGCCGCAAAAGAAGGAGGTGGCCCATCAATCTTCAAGACAGCATCTCACGTGCGCGCAAGCTCTCCCGCGAGCAGGGAACGGACATGGTCGTCGGAAAGGACGAAAGCGGCATGTGGGTCATTCTTCCCATCGACGACAGTTCGTCCGACCTGCTGCAGCCAAGCGTCATGGTCAACGGCAACGGCCTGAAATACCCGGAAGACCACGAAGTGGTCACCAGTCTCATTTCACGACAATAACCCCGCTCTTCTCTTCCAAAATCCAAGGCCCGCTCCGGGCGTCACCAGGCCCGGTTGTCATTGGGCACAAAAAAGAAATCCACCCGGCGATTGGCCTGGCGGTTGGCCTCGGTCGTGCTGGGCAACAGGGGCTTGGCACTGGCAAAGCCCACCGCCTTCATGCGCTGGGGCGGGATATCCGAATGCCCGACGATCCAGCGCAGACAGGCTGCGGCCCGGGCCGCGGAAAGCTCCCAGTTGGATTTATAGGGGCCGGACTCGGGGTTTTCCCCGTCTGTATGCCCCCGGATAACCAGATTGAAATCGGTCTTTTTCAGGGAATCCACCACGCCATGAAGCACCTTGTCGGCCGATGGGCCGAGCCGTGCGGATCCGGGTGCGAACAGGGCGCTGTTGCTGACCCGAAACATGACCCCGGATTTCTCGTGGCTGACCCGGGCAGCCTTGGTGAGATCCCGCGACCGGATAAGTTCCCGAAGTCGATCCCCGATCTCCACCATCTCCTTGCTCTTGGCCTGCCGGTCCTCGAACTTGAACCGGGTATCGCTGTAGGGAGCGGACAAGGCTCCCTTGTCCTCCTTCTGAACCCCCAGCGCCTCGGTAATGGACCCCATCATGATCTTGAAATTGGTGATGTCCTGGTTGGTGAAGGAAAGCAACAGCACGAAAAAGCACAGCAGCAAAGTGACCATGTCCGCGAAGGTGGCCATCCAGGGAGGAATGCCCTCCTCGGCGGGCGGCGGCGTCGGCGGTTTCTTGGGAGGCGGAATCTCCAGTTTCTTCTTGTCTTGGGCTGCCATGGTCTTCCCGCCTACCACGCGTCGCGCTGAGGCATATGCAGATAAAATTCCACCCGCTGATTCTTGCGCCTGTTTTCATCGGAATCATTAGGGACCGCCGGACGCGTATCCGCATAACCGACGGCCTTGGCCTTCTTGACGGGGAAATCTCCCTTTTTCAGGATGTAATCCAGGGCAACGGCGGCGCGGGCCGCGGAAAGTTCCCAGTTCGAAGGATATGCCTTGGTGGATATGGGGCGGTCGTCGCTGTGTCCGCGCACCACCAGGTTGAGGTCGTAATCCTTGAGCACCTGGACTATTTTATCGAGAATCTTGCCTGCATCCCTCTTGAGGGTGGCGGTTCCCGGCTCGAACAGGCGGGCAGCCTCGGTGCTGAACACCACGCCGTCCCGGTCGGACGTCACCCCGGTACCCTCGAGGATTTCCGCATCTTCCTTGTCGAGCAGGGACTTGATGCGCATGATGACGCCAAGAAAGACCCGCTCGTCGTGCGATATGCGGGCAACGGCCTTCTTGGCCTCCTTGCTCGTGCTGATGAGCTCCATATCCTCCGCCTTGGCCCGGATCTCGCGAACACCGAAGGCCCCCTTGATGGAGCCCATGGCATCCCGGAACTTTTCGACATCCTGATTGGCAAAGGAGAGGAGCAGCACGAAGAAACACAGCAGAAGCGTGACCATGTCGGCGAACGTGGCCATCCACGGCGGCAGCCCCTCGTCCTCGGGCGGCGGAACCGATTTCTTGGTTTCTATGACTTCTTCCAGTTCAGCGGCCATATCGCCCCCGGGCTATCCTTCGCGCAGGGCGGGTGCAAGGAAGGCCTGCAGCTTGTCCTTAACCACCGAGGGATGTTCCCCCTTCTGCACGGAGGCAACCCCCTCGATCATGATCTGCATGAACAGGGAGTCCTCTTCGGATCGCTCCTCGAGCTTCTTGGCAATGGGAATGAAGACCACGTTGGCCAAGACCGCGCCGTAAAAGGTCGTCAGCAGGGCCACGGCCATGGCCGGGCCGATGGAAGAGGGATCATCCAGGTTCTGGAGCATGTTCACCAGGCCGATAAGAGTACCGATCATGCCGAAGGCCGGGGCCATCATGCCCATGCCCTTGAAGACGCCCTGCCCCTGGCGGTGCCGCTGCTTCATGAAATCCAGCTCGATCTCCATGACCGACCGGACCAGGGCCTCGCTGGAGCCGTCCGCCACCAGCAGGATTCCCTTTTTCAAATAGTCGTCTTCAATGGGAACCTTTTCGAGGGCCACCAGACTTTCCTTGCGGGCCTTTTCCGCCAGCGCGGTAATGTTCCTGATGATCTCGTTGGGGTCCCGCGACTTGAAAAACAGGGTCTTCATGGCCACCTTGACCGTGCCGATAATCGCCTTGAGGGGAAACATGACGAAAGTGGCCGCAAAGGTGCCGCCGATAACCACGACCACCGAGGGAATATCCACGAACCCTCCGGGGTTCCCCCCCAGAAGAATGGTCGTGACAATCAGGCCGAAGCCCCCCACAAGTCCTATTAACGTTGCGATATCCATAAAAAAATCACTTTACTTTTGAAGAAGGCGCCACTTTTACTTCATCTTCGTCGAAGTAAAAAACGACATCCTCATATTCGTCATCCACCTTCAGATAAGCGCTCCCGATACTTATCTCCGCTCCTGGCTTCACTTTTCCGGGAACCAGCACCCTGCACTTGTGAATATGTTCCGTACGGTTGATGGTTGCCCACAACCGCCGTTTTCTTTTTCGTATCTTCTGCAGCTCCGCCCTGGCCTCCTCCAGTATGGGCCGGAACTCCGTGGCAAAATACCCGCCCCGCGCGACCTGGGTTTCGGCGTGCTGCACTGCCTGGAGCTCACTTTCCAGGCGGCGGTCAAGCTCCATGTCCGCATAAAGCAACCCGGGGTGATACCCCAGGGTGACGCTCATCTCGGCTCCCATGCCGCCGCCGAGCTGCTCGCCGACATACACATAATCCCTAGCGTAGACCTCGCAGCCTATCATGCGGCTGCCCACAACAAGCTTGTCCCCGGCAAAGACCTTGCTGTGCAGCAAGGCTCCCCGCACCATGACGTTGCCGCCGGCCTTGACCGTTGCGTATTCGCAGAAGGCCAGCTTCATGTCGCTTCCGGACTCGAGAAAGGCCTCGCCTCCCCCCTTGACCCCGGACCGGCAGGAAAGGGTCTCCAAGGCATGCACCCTTGCACCCTGGACATGCCCTTCAATATCGATGTTCCGCGCCTTCAGGCTGAAACCGGTATTGACCATGCCAAATACATTCAGGTTGGCGACAAAGTCGATATTGCCGGTGCTGAAATCGACATCCTTCCTGACGTTCAATGTCTGCCGGACACTGATGAGACCTTCCTCATAAAAGACGAAACCGTCACGGGCCGCGTAGAGCTTGCCGGGCTCGGCCGTCTTCGTGCCGGTTCCGCGTCCCGCGGGAACCGACATGTCCTCCTGTACGAAACGGGAGTCAACGGCGTCGCGGGAAGAATCGTCCAACTCAACGACCTCGGCCAGCAGGTCCCCGCTGTTCACGTTCTGGACATAACTGAGTTCATAATGATCCACACTGCCGTCTTCCATTTCCATGGGAGCAAGCTTGGTGTGATCAAAATCTGGATCGAAATAGTGTTTCAAATAGTACGTCATAAGGAACGCGTATCCGGATGCAGGCCGATGGATGTCAATATCACTAAAAAATAAAAGGAATTAAGAGGGTATGTGTGTTCATTATGTGAATTATTACATTCAAAACCATTCGTCAATGGAGGTATTATTTCCCGAATGATTTTATTTGTCGAAAAAAGCCTTCCATTTCAGGCAGCAAGCATAAAAAAAGCCGGCTAAAAAGCCGGCCTTCGATTCCTTTTTCTAACAAGTAATTCAGAATTCTTCCTTGGGATAATACAAGGGGCAGGAACTCCCCACCTCAAACCTGATCAAATTTTGCCGAGGGATCCAGTCCTTATCCTCCAAAGGTGATTTTTTTCCCGTCACATGCTCGATCCCCGCCACTCCCAAAATCGTCAGAACCACGATGAACAGCAATATCCGCATCAACAACACTCCTAGGGAATAATTTTCACACCGCCATCCTAAGCAAGTTGCATTCCAGAACCCAACATTACAAACCCGCAAAGTATGAAGAAGCCCATATTAATGCATTCCTTATTTTAAGAAAAAAAGTAATCAATAGCAGTATATTAAATTTTTCCTATAAAAACTCTAGACTTTAATCCTACTCCCAAGCCTTGGAATAAAGTGTCACACCGGACAGGATGAAACGCCTAAAAATCCGCCAAGGCAACAAAAAGGATCCCTCCCCTAAAGAAATTCGCACATGAGCCGATAACATTAACGACAGCCACTGAATTGCTGGGGAGTATTCAGGGAAAACCAGGGAGGGAGAACCATGAATATCCCGGAAATCAAAACCGACGTGAAGCCTGCCGTACGCGCAGATGAGAACACCGTCGTCAGGACCGACGGCAAGTCTGTCTCGCCCCGGTCCGGCGTTCAGGAAAATTATGTCGTCGACAAGATAGAAAAGACGAATGGCGAGCAAAAGCAACAAGCCCGGCTCAACAAGAAGACCGCAACAGACGTTGCCAAGCAGGCCGAATCCGAACTCGCGTCCCAGAACCTCAAGCTGAAGTTCAACGTCATTGAGGAAAACAACACCATCCAGGTGGAAGTTCGGGATGCCGACGACAAGGTCATCAAGAAAATTCCGGCGGACGACATCGTCAAGCTGACCAAATCCATCCGCGAGCACTTCCCGGGCAGTTTCGTGGACAAGACCTTCTAAGCCCGCCCGCAATACGAAGCATGACGCCGCAGTGTCACCACTGCGGCGTTTTATTATCTCCGCCCCTCACTTGCCAAAGAATACGCCGCAGGCATATATTGGAGGCGTAAGGGAGGGAAACATGTCCGATATTTCCATTTCCAACCAGAGCATTCAGTCCATGATGACCAACGCCCAGGCCAGTTCGTTTGAGGACGGCTCGGCCAGCGCAGTCCTGGACGCCAGGACCATCAACAAGCCGGAAACCAGATCCTTTGAACTGGAAAAAAACGAACTGGCGGGCCAGGTGGTTTCCCGCACACAGGACTTTTTCGGAAACGGGACAGACCTCTCCTCCACCGGCACGGACAATCAGATTCAGCGCGCCATCACCTCCGCCCTGCAGGAAACAGGCATAGGCACCATCGCCGACAAAATAGCCTGAACCTTTCCAGATGAAATCAAAAAAAAGGGCCGCATTGCGGCCCTTTCCACTTTCTAATTCAAGCAATCCTCACACACGGATTGTTCCTCCTCAAGGATGTTGAGCACCCTCTCGAAGTACTTCCTGGGCAAGGCTCCGCGAACCTTGATCCCACCCACGATGTAGGTGGGGGTCCCGCTGATGCCGAACTTCTCCGCTTCGGCCATGTCACCGGCAATACGCTCCTTCACGGCCTTGCTTTCGGCGTCCTTCCAGGCCCGCTGGACATCTATATCCAATTCGGCAAGCACCTGATTGATGACGTCCTTGCCCGAACGAAAGAATTCCGCCTGACGTTCAAAAACCTTTTCCGCATAGACCCAGGCCTTGTCCTGGTCCTGCATGCCCACGGCTTCGAACATGGCGGCCAGGATATCTGCGCCGTCATGAAGCGGCACGTGCTTGAAGACAACACGCAGCCTGCCGTTGGAATCATCCACCAAGCCCTTAACCGTCATCTTGCCCCGACCGCAGTACGGGCACAGGAAATCGGAATATTCCACAATGGTTATTTCAGCGTCCCTGTTGCCGTATACGGGCCTGTCCCCGGAGACAACCGGCTTGAGAGGATTGGCGGCCTCAAGCTTCCACGCGGCTTCGCGCTTGAGCATTTCCCGCTCCCTCGCGCCCTGCTCCACCAGGGTGAGCATTTCCACCTTGTTCCGGGAAAGGGCTTCCAGAACGATCTCCGGATGCTCCTCGAGCGTCTGACGCAACTGCTTTTCAAAGGCGGCATTCCGGTTTCCGGACGATGCCGCGGTGCACCCGGCGCAGACCATAATCGACAATATGAGCGGAACGAGCAATCGATTCATTGTTTCTCCTGATACTAGAATGAAGAAGGCGGCCCCACCCAATGGTGAAGCCGCCCTGTATTACCTGATTTGAATCCGTTTTACCACTTCTTGCTCCGCTGCACCTTGAGCGCTTCGGCCTGTTCGTCGAAGGAGGCAAAACCGGCATGGCGCAAGGCGTCTTCCACGGTGTGGTCCCAATCCCAGGAAGCATAGATGACCGGCTTGTGGAACGTGCTGCGGAACTGCTCCAATTCGGCGCGGTAGAACTCTTCCTTGGGCGTTTCGATGTTGTCGCGAAGCTGTTCGCTGAAACGGTCGAGTTCGCCTTCGTACCACTCCATAAAATCCTCGGGGGATTTGTATTTCTTCAGGATGTGGTTGTAGTTCTTCTCCTGGAGCAGCACCTTCAGGTTTTCCATGTGCTGCTGCTTGACCCACGCGCCCAGTTCACTGGTCGGAATGTCCTCGGCCTCGATGGCGGCCATGTCCAGCTTGGTCTGGTGGTAGGTATCGGGCACCACGGATGCGGAGACGATACCGGCGATGGCCACCAGGCCGCGCAGGATCAGGCTGTTGGAAACGCCCTGCCCGCAGAAGCCAACCTTCTTGCCATATTTCTGGCCCGAGAATATGGCGCAGAGAATGGCCCAGACAACTGCCGGATCCTCTTCGTCATAGATATGCTGCAGGCTGGAGTTGTCGCGGTCCGTGGCCAGCACCATCTGGGTCATGTCATTGGAACCGATGGAGAAGCCGTCTACTTCCTTGAGGAATTCCTTGCACAGGATGGCGTTGCTCGGGATCTCGGCCATGAGGATGACCTTGAGGCCGTCCTTGCCGGACTGCAGGTTGTGCACCTGCTTGAGGTAACGCTTCATGCTGCGGGCTTCTTCCAGGGTGCGCACGAACGGGAACATGATGCTCAGATTCTTGCCGCCGTAAATGCCGCGCGCCAGCTTGAAGGCCTCCAGTTCCCAGTCGTGAATGTTACGCGAAACACCGCGATATCCCATCATGGGGTTGTCTTCGTGGGCCTCGAAAAGCAGGCCGCCCAGCAGGTTGCGGTACTCGTTGGACTTGAAGTCCGTGGTTCTGTAAATGATGTCGCTGCCATAGAAGGCCATGGCAAAGAGCGCCAGGCCCTGAGACAGGGTCTGGATATAGTTTTCCTTGCCCGTGCGGTAGCCGCGGGATTCCAGCAGCTTGCGAATGCGTTCGGGCAGGGAACTGATTTCGTCGATTTCGGACTTGAGCCCCATCTTGAGACCCACTTCCTCGCGCAACTCACGGACCTTGTTGATGTAACCCACGATCTGCGGGTTGTCCTTAATCTTGCGCACAATGGCGGCCACATCGTCCTTGTGGTCGCGCCAGACCTTCCACTCCTCGGAACGCTGTGTCGGCTCGGGCTGCAGCTGATCGTGGAAACCATAGATGACAGCCACATGATCCTTGAGCTTGATGGAGGTCTTGAGCACGTCCAGCCGCTCGGTGGACATGGTGATGTGGTCGTCGAGCTTCTTGTCCATCTCGCGCAGCTTGCGGTGGATAGCCAAAACCTCGTCGGTGCCCCGGGTGCCTTCCTGCTCGGCCAGGGTGTCCATCTCACGGGTCAGGCCGGTGATCTGGCCCACATACTGGCGCAGCTTCAAGGGCAGGGTCACCAGCCCGGAGGCCAGCTGGTCCTTCATGACCTTGGTGAGCTGGTTGTCCAGCTCATGCAGCTTGTTATCGACAATGCCGTCCAGCGTATCGTTGTCGTACGCTTCCAGGGCCATGGGATGGACGCCGATATTGCCAAGCATGAACTCGGCGCGAAGCAGCCCGACCTCGAAGTCGGGGACATTGCGCAGCCTGGACAGGAACAGGGACTGGCCCACGTCCGCCAGGATCAGGCCGACCTTGGTCTTGGTTTCGGGCAATTCGCTGACGTCGATCTCGCCGCCGACTTCCTGCAGGGGCAGCATGCCGCGGTAGACCTTGCCACGGGAACCGTCGACAGTGATTTCCTGACCGTCCAGGGCGCGCAGCACTTCCAGGCGCTGAATGCCGATGATGGCCGGAATGCCCAGCTCACGCGAAGTGATGGCCGCGTGGCTGGTATCGCCGCCCACGTCGGCCAGAATGGCCGAGGCAATACGCATGCCCGGCACCATGTCCGGGTCGGTGCGCTCGGCGGCCAGGATATCGCCCTTGTTGACCTTGTTCAGCTCCAGGGCGGAACGCAGGAACTTGACCGTGCCCTGCCCGGCGCCGCGGGAAGCGCCGTTGCCCTCAAGAATGACCTCGGCCTGGCCAAGGGCCTTCTTGTCCACTTCGAGACGCCGCATGAAGATCTTGTGCGGATGAAGCTCGAATTCCTCGTTCCAGCGAGTTTCCGGACGGGCCTGCACAAACCAGAGGCGAGCCGACTTGTCTATACAGAACTCGGTGTCCATGATCATGCCGCCATAAGCCTGGGAAATGGCGCGAACTCCCCGGGCCACGTCCTCGGACTGGGCAATGGACAGGGCCCAGCGGTAGACTTCGTTTTCGGGAACCCGAACGCTGTGGGTGCCGGAGCCGTCGTCCTTGTAGACGATCTTCTTGTCCTTGCAACCCATGTAGCGGATGACGACTTCCTTGCCGCCGTCGCGCTGGAACACGTAATACTTGTCAGGAGTGACCATGCCGCCCACCACGGCCTCGCCCAGCCCGTAGCTGGCATCGATGGAAACGAGGTCGTTGCGGACCGTGCCCCTGCAACCCGTGGCGGTATCCGCGCTGAACGCGGTGCCGGAAATGACCGGATTGATCATGCGCATGATACACACGGACAGGGAGGTGTGCTCGATGGCCCACTCTTTCTTGGCCTGTTCGGCAATGGCGTCGTCGCCGGTATGCTCGGCCTTCATGATGGCGTCGAGAATGGCCTCGCGGCGGTAGGTCATGGAGCGCAGGTTGTAAGCCGAGGAACAATCCCAATGGTAGGCTTCCAGACAGGTGTCCTCGCCCACGATATTGAGATAGGTGTCCTGAAGGCCCGCAAATGCCTTCTTGCGGCTATCCTCGCCTGCGGCCGAAGAACGCACGGCCACGGGTTCGTCCTCAAGCCCGGCTTCCTTGCAGATCTCCCGGTAAGCGCCCTTGACGGCCTGAGCGACATCTTCCGGGATATCCACGGAAAGAATGGCGGTCTGCACCAGCACGGAACGCTTGCGCAACTGGTCGATCCCCTCCGGAGAGGTGGCAAAGCCGTCGACCACGTTGTTGATGAAGGTGCGCAGCTTGATGGGGGTGCCGGACTGGTCCTTGGAATTTTCCCGAACCTTGCGGCCAAGACGGCGCACGAACTTCTGCAGGAACTCGGAATCCTGGTTTATCTCCTCGGAACTCCAGTCAATGGAATTGTACTCCTTGTCCACGGTAGACCGGACAAGGGAGGCATGAACCTTTGTTTCATCCAGGATGGTATGGAAAGCTATGGAAGAGATCGCCCGAAATTCAGGCGCACGAATGTTGGAAACTTGGCTGATAATAGCCGTGTTGTAGTTCTTGCCGCCTACGAGCAGCTCTGCTTCTTCGCCGATTGCGACGATATCAGCGCCGTTGAGGACCAGTTTCTGTTTGAGACTCTCAGTATTAGCACCTGCGCCAGCCTTTTTTTTGGGGACGGCTTTCTTTTTGGGCGCGGGCTTCTGGGTCGTGGCCATGCTTTCCTCCCGATCAGGTATGCCTGTTGCCTCGGGTTGTCTCTCCCGCAACAGGACGCTTTAACCCTCTGTTATAACTTGTAATAGGTCAATGAGCACTTGTTGAAAACAACAATACATTTTCCTCTTACAGCCTGACGGCAGGATTCGTCAATTCTTGACAATGATAAATTATTATTCGTTACACTTACGAATGAATCCCGCCGCCAGACCCTCCACTTATACTTTCTGGCCGCAGCTGGGGCAGAAGCGGCAGTCCTGGGCCGGGAACGTGGACTTGCAGGTGGGGCAGGATTCGGCAGGGGGGCCGAGCTCCACGAGCAGTTCGTTTTCCAGCACCGGAACCATCTTCTTGTCCTCCTGGAAATTTGCGGCCTTGAGAACGCGCTTCACCATGCCGTCCACCGGGGCGTAGACGGCCTTTTCCTGTTTCATGACCGAAACGTTGAAGATCTCCTCGCCCGCCTTGACCATGTCGCCAGGGCGTACGTGCATGACCCAGAGGTCGCCGTTGCACGGGGAGCCCACATGGCACTCGTTGGCGGGATCGGCCATTTCAATGGCCTCCTTGGAAGAGGCAAACGAGTCCGCCACCTTGACCTGGTGGCTGACAATTTCCGAGTCCACGATGTAACGAACAATGGACATGCCGTTCTCGTCCGGATCGGAAATATCCAGCACGCGCATGACGTGCGGCTTCTTGCAGTCGCCCTGGAAATGAAGCACCTCGCCCTTTTCCAGGCCTTCGAACCAGACATCAAGCGGCACGTTGTTGCAGTTGCCGTACTTGTCGCAAAACTCGATGGTCTTGATGGCGTCGCCCGGGTGGTTAAGGTACATGACCAGCTCCTCCTGGGAGGGATGACGACCAAGGCACTCCTGCAGGGCGCGCTCCTCGGCGGCCACATCCACATCCTCCAGCGTGGCCAGCGGGGATTCCTCGGTACGCTTGGCAATGGCCTTTTCCCAGTTCTTGCCAAACGCGGACTGATAGACCCAGTCCTCGGGGAAGCCCAGGGGCAGCCTGCCGTACTTGCCCAGCAGGAGCTGGCGGAAGGCGTCGTTCGCATCCCTGTAAAGATCCAGACGCGCCTCGCGCTCGAGGGAAGTCAGATCGTCTTCCTTGCACAGGTTGACGATGTCCAGAATGTTCAGCAAACGCCGGACCTCCACTTCCCCTCCCCGCTTGTACGCACCGGTCACGGCCAGGAAGGCGGTATTCCAGGTGATCTGGGAACCGGGGGTCACGTCGTGGTAGCGCACGATCTTGCGGGTCCCTTCCAGGAACTTGAGCATGTAGGGCAGAAGCTTGATATAGCCCTGTTTCATGGCGCCTTCCTGGGAAGAGGACGTTGCGCCGCCCGGCATGCCGTGCTTGACCACATCATGGTCGATGCCCTGGAAATAGGGAGCGGTGTACCGGTCGTAGTACGGCATGACCTGCTTGAGTACGAAGTTGGTGGCCCGGACCATTTCCTTGTCCAGGTTGGTCTCGAGACCGATTTCGTCCTCAATGTAGGCGGCGGTGGAAAGCACCTCGCCCTGCCCGTACCAGCGAACCGCAGCGCCGATGGCCACGTCCACGATATGCGCACCGGCCTCGGCGGCCGCACCCATGGTGGGCACGAACAGGCCGTCGGTGTAGTGTCGATGGGAATGGATGACCAGTTCCGGATACTTCTCCCGGATGGAGCCTATAAGCTCGCGCATGAAACGCGGCGGGCAGACGCCGGCCATGTCCTTGAGGCCCAGAATGATCTTCTTCTGGGCCTGCTTGGCGCTCACCCCGGCCACATCCGCACACATGGCAACGATCTCGTCGGTGACGTCCATGTAGCGCTGCACGTCAAAACCCTTGGCCCAGGACAGGGAAATGGCCGGCTCGAAGATGTTGGCCTCGGAATTAAGGGCAACCTCTGCGAAGGGACGCATATTTTCGATATGGTTGAGGAAGTCGAAGCAACGGATCACATCGTAGTGTTCGTTGATCATCTCCCCGGTCATGCGCATGACGTTCTTGGGCTGCGGTTTGTAGCCCAGCACGTTGGTGGAACGGATCAGGATCTGCTTCAGCGTCTTGGGCGCGAACTGGTTCCACTTCCTGGCCTCGGTGAACGGGTAGGTCATGTTGGCCAGCATGGCCACGTGAAAATGCGCGCCGCCGCCATTCTCCAGGGAGAAGAATCCGCACTTGTCCAGATACGGCCCCACCAGCTTGTCCTCGGCCAGGCGGAACCTGTTGCCGCTGTTGGACTGGGTGATGTCGCGGGTGGTGGTGTCCGTCATGTGCACGATGCCCTTTTCACGGTCCTCGCGCAGGGCGTCGAGGATGGAATCGCGCTTCATCCCCCGGGTGAAACGGGGCTCGAAGCACGTGGCCGGGAAATCAGGAAGCACCGGCTCGAAACGGCCCACACGCTTGTCCTCGCGGCCCCGGTACTCGCCGAGCTGCACATATTCGTTGTGACCCTTGGCGGAAATCTCGGCGATGAGCCGGGAAAGCCGCAGGGAATCGGGCTCGCGGTCCGAATAGTCCATGAGCTCGTTGCGATGCAGACGGATGAAATTGGTATCGTAGTCGGCCTCGATGAACTTCGCATGCCGGATGATCTGGCGGTGGAACGGAATCGTGGTCTTGACCCCGCTGATCATGTACTCGCGCAGGGCGCGCTGGGTCAGGGAGACGATCTTCGGCCAGGTGCTGCCGTAGGTGATAAGCAGGGCCGCGGCGGAATCGTAGTTGGAGGGGAACATGTACCCGTCGCTGACGCAGGAGTCGATGCGCACGCCCTGCCCGCCCGGGGAAACATACCGGGTGATGCGGCCCGCGTTGGGAGAGAAGTCCTTCTGAGGATCCTCGCAGTTGATGCGGCACTGCATGGCCCACTGGTACGGCTTGGTGTTCTGGTCGTTGAACCGAAGCTCGGAACCGAAGGCCGTGGCGATCTGCTCCTCCACTAGGTCGATGCCGTAACGGCATTCGGTGATGCCGTGTTCCACCTGCAAACGGGTGTTGACCTCGATGAGATACGGGGTTCCTTCCTGGTCCACCAGAAATTCGACGGTCGCCAGGCTGTGGTAGCCCACGGCCTTGACCAGACGGCTGGAGTATTCCTTGAGCTGGGCGCGCAGTTCCTCGGTGTACCTGGGCCACGGCGAGGGAGTGATCTCCACCAGCTTCTGGTGGTTGCGCTGCACCGAACAGTCGCGCTCGTCAAAGCAAAAGACATTGCCGTACTTGTCGGCAATGACCTGGATTTCGATATGGCGAATGGAGGTCAGCAGTTTTTCCACATACAGGCGGGGGTTGCCGAAGGAAGCCTGCGCCAGGGCCGAGGCCTTGGAAAAGGCGGATTCCAGTTCGGATTCCTCGTAGACCTCGTAAATGCCGCGCCCACCGCCGCCGCCCTCGGCCTTGAGCATGATGGGAAAGCCGATTTCCTTTGCCAGCTCGCGCGCCTCGGGAATGGAAACCGCGCCTTCGGAGCCAGGCACCACGGGCACCCCCTGCTCCTTGGCCAGGGCGCGGACCGCAACCTTGTTGCCCAGAATGCGCATGGGTTCCTGGCGCGGGCCGATGAAGATGATGCCGGCCTCCTCGCACCGTTTGGGGAAGGTGTCGTCTTCGGCGCCGAATCCCCAGCCCGGATGAATGGCGACCACATCGCGGGCCTTGGCTTCCTGAATGACCCTGTCCAGGTCCAGGTAGGCGCGCGGGTCGGGGCCCAGCATCAAAAGTTCATTGGCGCCGGAGGTTGCGGGAGAGGTCTTGTCGACATCGGTTGCGGTCATGACCGCAATGCCTTCAAACATCTCCGTGATGGAGCGGCATATACGACGGGCCGGGATTCCCCTGTTGGCAACGAGAATCCGCTTCCCTCTGATCTCTTCCAGAACCTGATCAAAAGACTTGGGCTTCATGAAACAACCATTCTCCTTAAAATATTGGTAACCTGCATGGCAGGACATCCGCCCTTGCGAACGGCGGCGGACTAGACCGGAAGTATGGAACCGGAATAAAGGGTCACCCTTTTTCCGGCCCGATCGAGAACAAGGCCACCATCTGCGGAAAGGCCCGTAATTCTGGCTTGATAGACTTGATCGCCCCCCTCGTGGACCTGGACCATGCGGCCGACCCACGCAAGCCGCTCGGCGGCAAGGGATATGAATTCGGATGGCGAAAATGCGTCGATCAATGCCGTATATATATTTTTACCCCGATTTACAAGGCGCTTCCAGACCTCCAGCGGGGAGACAGGACCGTTCGGCAATTGCAAAATTCCGGCTTTTGCGGCGCAGTCTTTGCGCATTTCGGAATCATCGGGACAAGCAACGAGGTTTAACCCCATTCCAAGCACCACCATTCCGTTTCTCTCTTCCAGCAACATTCCGCCAACTTTTCGTTCCCCCTGCAAAAAATCGTTGGGCCACTTGAGTTTGACGGCGCCCCCCATCTGTTCCAGGGCCACCGCGAACACATACCCTGCCAGCAACGGCTGAAGTGCGCTCATGCAGTCGCCCCACAGGTCATGCCTACGGCACTCGGGAAGAACAACGGAAACATACAGATTCCCGGGAGGGGACACCCAATGTCTCCTGAGTTGCCCCCTGCCCTGCGTCTGGGATACGGCAATCACGCTTCCCCACTCGGGCAGCAGGCCTTCGCCGGAAAGCTGAAAGACGGGATCCATGGTGCTGGCGCACTGGCAGCAGACAACGATGGGCGTTTCGGAATCCTCGGAGGACCGGCTTTGAAGAAAGCCCGGAGTCTCGGAACCGATCCACGGTTCCAATACGGTGATATCCTTGGCCCAGTTGGGATGGAGGGCGGCAAGACCGCCGGGAACGTCTGCGGGGGCGAGACCATCGCACCCCTGTTCCCAGAGGAATATTCCAGGTGGAAGCATAATGCGGCTTATGTTACTGTCTGCACATGCAAATTTATCTGGTTGGAGGTGGTGTACGCGATCTTTTACTCGGACGCGCCGTCCGAGACAAGGATTATCTTGTCACCAATGCCACAAAAGAACAATTCAAGACAACCTTTCCCGAAGCGCAAGAAGTGGGCAAGGCCTTTCCGGTCTTCCTCATCCAGGGCAAGGAATACGCCTTTCCCCGGGGCAAAAACCTGGAGGCGGACCTGCTCGCGCGCGACCTGACCATAAACGCCATGGCCCTGGGCCAGCAGGGCGAACTGACCTGCCACCCCCAGGCCATGGACGACCTGAGCAACCGGGTGCTGCGCCCCACTTCGGGGACCGCCCTTCTCGAGGATCCGCTCCGCGTATTCCGGGCGGCCCGCTTCTATGCGCTGCTGCCTGAATTTTCCCCCCACCCGGAATTGCTGGAGGCCATGGAAAAGCTCTCTGATTCGGAAGCCATCCGAGACATAGCTTCCGACCGCGTGGGCCAGGAAACAAGAAAGGCACTTGGCACCCCGAAACCGGGCAACTTCCTCAGGCTTCTGGACAGGGCGGATTGCCTGCGCCCTTGGTTCCGGGAGCTGGCCGAAGCCTCCGCCATACCGGCGGGCCCGCCCCCGCACCATCACACCAACGTGCTTGAGCACACTGCGGAAATCATGGACAAGGTGGCGGGAGATCCGCTCTGCGCCTGGATGGCGCTCTGCCACGACCTGGGCAAATGCGCCACGCCAAAGGAGGAATGGCCACGGCATATCGGCCACGAATCCACCGGGGCCCGGCTCGCCGAACAACTGGGAACCCGCCTCCGCCTGCCGCTCAAGTACATCAAGGCCGGGCAGAAGGCCGCCCTGCTGCACATGAAGGCGGGCCGCTATGCGGAACTCAGGCCCGGCACCAGGGTCGACCTGCTCATGGAGGCGCACCTGGCGAGGATCACGGAGCCCCTGTTCAAGCTGGCCGCTGCCGACCAGGGCACGGATCATTCCCCGCAGGCCCGCGCAGAACTGGCAACCATCCTGATGGTATCCCTGCCCGAGAAAGATCGGAACCTGGGAGCGGCCTCCGGCGAAAGACTGCGCCTGCTCCGCGCCCAATCCATTGCCGGATGATTATAAAGCCTCGTGCTTTGACATGCCCATTTCAGGGCAGTAGTATTCAAGCTAGGCCACCATTTCCGCAGGCCGGTTCCCGCAACCGAGCGATACGAGACAAGGTGCATCGATGAGCAAAAAGAAATTTCTCATAGTGGACGACGACGAACGCTTCGCCCTGCTGGCATCCAGCAAACTGGAAAAGTATGCGAAATGTTACATGGCCAGCAACGGGGAAGAGGCCCTGCTCTTCTTCCAGCACCATGCCCAGGAGGGCGCGCCCTTCAGCGCCGTATTCATGGATATCGAAATGCCGGACATGAGCGGACACGAAGCCGTCCAGCAGATGCGCGCTCTGGAAAAGGAAATGGGCACTGCCCCCCAGGCCGAATTCAAGCTGGTGATGCTCACGGCCCACTCCGACGTAAAAAATGTCAGCGTCTCCTTCTTCAAGGATCAGGCCGACGCCTTTGTTCCCAAGGAAAAATTCAAGGATAATCTGATTCCGGAATTGAAAAAGGCAAAAATCATCAACTGATTTCCGACAACAGACGCTGGATCTCCTTTCCGCGCCGCTCCCATACGCCCCGGCAGAAGGCCTTTATCTCGTCCCGCACCCTGCCGACCGGCGGCAATTCCTGAATCTCGGGCAGCTCGAACCCCGCCAGCTCCATGGGCTTGTATTCCGCCTCCACATTAAGAGCGCAGGACTCCCCGACACAGGCCTCCAGCACACGTTCCTTTTCCGTATATTCAGGATCCATCTGCTTGAGGTAGCGCAGCGTATCCCCAGTAGCCATCCGGGCGTTGACCTTCTCTATCTGCTTGTTGACGTACTCGAACATCTCCTTGAAGCGGATATAGTGCACCGACAGGCGCTTGCGTCCCCCTTCGTCCGGCTGCGATGAGTACCGGCCGTTCAGGTATTCGTCCACCAAGCGCTGGAATTCCCAATACGCCTTCAGAACGCACTTGGCGTACCGTCCTCGCGCGGTGAAGGCGAAGGGAAGTTTGTCGAACAGATTGGCGCGCTCTCCCCCGGCAGGAAAGGGAACGCAGGAAGGAAGCACATCCAGGGCGACATAGAAATCATGCATGGTCCGCTCATCCAGGAGCAGGACATGCAGCTTGTCGGCGGCCCGTTCCAGCCGGGGAATCCAGATGCGCAATTCCCGGGCCCACTGTTCAAGCACCTCGGTCATGTCGTCGATGTTCTTGCGGGCGCCGAAATAGGTTTCCGCCATTTCCGAGACCACTTCCGCACGCAGACTGTCGGCAAATTCATCAAAACGGCTCAAATCGTCCCCCTGGCGCTGCAATATTCCCTCATCTTTTCAAGTTTCCCTCCTCTTTGCGGAATGGTCAATATATTTCCGTTGAAAAAGCATGGCAAACCACCTACTATCCCGCGCATCCATTAACTCCAAAGGTAAGGATGGAAGCCGATCCCATGCTGCTGAATGAACACAAGAGCAAACTCCTTTTCCAAGAAGCGAATGTCCCTGTTCCCGAAGGCATAGACGTCTTTCCCGAAACCATAGAGACCCAAAAACCGACTTTCCCGCTGCCGTGGTTCCTCAAGTCCCAGGTGCTCACCGGCGGCCGCGGCAAGGCAGGCGGCATTCTTCGCGTGGACGAGGAAAAGGACTACCTGCCCACCGCGAAAAAACTCTTCGACCTGGAAATCAAGGGCCACCGGGTGCCGTTCCTGCGCATTGAGCCGGCAGCCGACATCCAGCGCGAATTCTATCTTTCCCTGACCGTTTCCCGTGAACGCCGCCGCATCCTGCTCACCGTGGGCCGCGAAGGCGGCGTGGAAATCGAGAACCTGGGCGCGGAGAACCTGCTTGTCCAGGAAATCGCCCTGCCCGCGGGGCTCCAGGGCAACCAGATCCGGGCCGCGTTTTTCCATCTGGGCCTGGGCAAGGAACTGTTCAAGCCCTTCCACGAGCTGCTCACCAACCTGTTCAAGGGCATGCTCGACAACGGCCTGCTCATGGCCGAAATCAACCCGCTCATCCTCACCGGTGACGACCGTTTCGTGGCCTTGGACGGCAAGGTCGAGGTGGACGACAACTACGTCGAGATCAACGAACGCATGGAGCAGTACTACCAGGCCGAACACGTTTCGGCAGAGGAAAACGCCGCTCGCGAGGCGGGCCTTTCCTTTGTCAAACTGCCCGGCTGGGTGGGCCTCATGGTCAACGGCGCGGGCCTGGCCATGGCCACCATGGACCTCCTGAATTTTTCCAAACTGCCCGCCAGCAACTTCCTGGACCTGGGTGGCGCGGCCGACCAGGCGCGTATGGAAACCGCACTGGAGCTGCTCTTTGGCGACAAGGCGGTCAAGGCCATCTTCATCAACCTTTTCGGCGGGATCCTTTCCTGCGAAAAGGTCGCCAAGGCCCTGGAAGGCGCTTTGGGCGGCAAGGCCCCCCAAAAGCCCATCGTGGCCCGCATGTCCGGCAAGGACTCCGAGGCCGCCCTGGAAATCCTCAAGGGCCTGAACGTGGAAAACCTGCATATCGCCACGGACATGAAGGAAGCCATCGGCATCCTCGAGACCCTCCAGCCCGCCAACGCCCCGGTCATCGAATTCCCCACGCCCATGGGCTGCGACCAAGCCAGGCCGCAAAAGGACAACGGCTATCAGACCGTGGACATCTTCGACATCGACAAGGACACCCCGATCCTGGTGCAGGGCATCACCGGCCGCGAAGGCCAGCTGCACACCATGCTCATGCAGGAGTACGGAGCCAACATCGTCGCGGGCGTGACCCCGTTCAAGGGCGGCCAGGAAGTGCTCGGCGTTCCCGTGTACAATTCCATTGCCGAAGCCAAGCGCAGCCACGACATCCAGGCCAGCATCATGTTCGTTCCTCCCCGCCTGGCGGCGGATGCCGTGCTCGAGGCGGCCTTCAACGAAATCCCCTGGGCCGTGTGCATCACCGAGGGCATCGTCCAGCACGATATGCTGGCGGCCATGGAGCAGATCAAGGACTCGGGCACCCGCGTGGTGGGTCCCAACACACCGGGCCTCATCGTGCCAGGGCAGACCAAGATCGGCATCCTGCCGACCCAGCCTTTTGTTCCCGGCCCGGTGGCCGTGCTCTCCCGCAGCGGCACCCTGACCTATGAAGTGGCCCAGCGCCTCACGGACGCGGGCATAGGCCAGTCCCTGAGCGTCGGCATCGGCGGCGACCCGTTCATCGGCACCACCTTTGTGGACATGTTCGAAATGCTGCGCAACCACGATGAGACCGAAGCGGTTGTGGTCCTGGGCGAGATCGGCGGACAGGCCGAGGAAAACCTGGCCCGCTACGTGGTGGAAACCGGGTTCGACAAGCCGGTCATTTCCTTCATTGCGGGCCAGACGGCCCCTCCGGGCAAGCGCCTCGGACACGCCGGCGCCATCCTGGAAAAGGGCGGCGGAACCGAATCCAAACTGAAAACCATGGCCGACGCGGGCTTCGCTGTCTGCCAAAGCCTTGAAGTCATCCCCGGCCTTGTGAAAAAGGCCCTGAAATAACGTAAGGAATTCATACGAGTGAAAATTCTTCTACTCGATCTTGGAAAACAACTTCGTGGCGGGCAACGGCAGGTTCACTACCTTGCCCGCCATCTTTCTCAGGAAGCGGGATTCGAGCCCATCATTGCGGCCCCCAAGGGAGCCCCTCTGCTCGACCTTGCCGAATCGGCGGGAATCCCCACCCATACGCTCGTTTCCAGCAGCGACCTCAATCCCATCAACGTCATCAGCTTCTTCAAGCTGCTGAAGCAGGTCAAACCGGATATCGTGCACACCAACGACGCCAAGGGCGCGTCCCTGGCCGCCCTGGCAAAGACCTCGGGCAAGGCCCGGTTCAAGCTGGTGCACACCCGCCGGGTCTCCTACAAATTCAAGAAGGGCTGGAGCACCAAGAAGTATCTGGCCGGAGACGCCGTGGTGGGCGTAAGCAGGGAGATCCAGAAGAACATGGTCCAGTGCGGGGTGGAGCAATCCCGCAGCAGGGCCATTCACAGCGGCATCGATCTCTCCCGCTACACCACGGAAAAGCTTCCCAACGATCTGCTGACCATCGGAACCATTGGCGCACTAACCAAGCAAAAGGGAATCCGGGTGCTTCTGGATGCGCTGAAGGAACTGAAGAAGGATGACACCCTGCCCGCCTGGCAGTGCATCATCGCCGGGGACGGGCCGCTCATGAAGGAGCTTCAGGAACGGGCCCACTCCAACGAGATCAACGACCGTATCCTGTTCCTCGGCTACAAGGACAGCCGTGAAATCCTGCAGCGCATCGACATACTGGCCGTGCCCTCGGTGGACGGGGAAGGCTCCAATGCCGTCATCAAGGAAGGCTGGGCCACGGGAACCCCGCTGGTGAGCTCCAACCTGGCATCCAACCTGGAACTGGTCACCGGCGGCCAGAACGGGCTCGTTTTCGCCAACAGGGACAGCCTGGCCCTGGCCAGCGCGCTCAAGTCGCTCATGACTTCCAAAACCACTGCAAACAAAATACGGAAAGGCGGATTTGAATCGGTGCGGGCCTTCACGGACAAGGCCATGGCCGAGCAGTACGTTTCCCTTTACCGGGAGCTCGTCCGCTAGCCAAGATCAGTACAGCTCCCCATCCAGCAACAGATGGGAAAAGTATCCCAGCACAAAGGCGAGATAAAAGCGGAAGAACGGCTCTATGGAGCGGTCTCCGATGAGCACGGCCGGGATAAGCACGATGGGGAGCGGCACCAGCAGCATGGCCCACCAGGTGTGGGTCCAGCCCCTATGGTGCCCCAGGGCCGGAAGCATGGCGCACAGCCCGAGCCAGGAAGCCCAGACATACATCTTCATGAAAATCAGCCCGGCGTCGATGACTATGAGCAGGCCATAGTAGAGATTCTGCCCCTTGGAGTCGGTATCCGTATCCGGGAACATGGCGCCCAGCAGGCAGAACCCCAGAAGCCCTGCCAGATGCAGCGGGTCCAGGGCCAGATAGCCGAGCATCACGCCTCCCACGACTCCCATGACGCCGAAAAGCGCGCCTCCTGCGATATGTCCTTTGTATCCGGGCATGTCTTCTTATTCTGTTCTGTTTTTATTCCATCCCGCTGCGGCAACAGGAGCGCCCGCAGGGAAAGAAGAAACGGCCGCTCCTGTCCAGAAGCAGCCGTTTTGTTGCAATCTCGGGCAAGAGCTACATGGCTCCGCTGGCATTGAGTTCGTCGATCTGCCTGTCCACTTCCTTCTGAAGCTTCTCGGGCAGGCCCATGATGTCAGTATTCAGGAAGCCGCGCACAATGGTGGAGGTTGCTTCGTCCTCGTCCAGCCCGCGGGCCATGAGGTACTCGATCTCCTCCTGGGCTATCTTGCCCACCGAGGCCTCGTGGGAAAGCTCCACGCCCTCCAGGGTGCCGTCCAGCTCGGGGATCGCCCAGATCCGGCCATTGCCGAGGATCAGGCCCTGGCATTCCAGATGGCCGCGCGAAGGCACGTGATGCGCCCCGATATGGCCCCGGTTGATGATGGTGCCGCCGGTGGAGATGGTCCGGGCAATGATCTCGCAGCGGGTGTCCGGCGCGTCCATGATCACCTTGTTGCCCATATCCAGATAGGAGCCTTCCGGAGCCACCACCACGGAATTGAAACGGGCGCGGGCGCCGCGCCCCTTCAGGGTGATGGTCGGATACATCTGCAGGTCCTTGACCGGCTTCATGAGAATGTAGTTGTTCTGAAGGATGCCGCCCTCTTCCACCACGCCCGCGGAACGCGGACGAACCGAAACATGCTCGCCCCAGTTGTGAACCATGGTGAAGGTCAGCTTGCCGCCCTTCTTGACGTAAAATTCGGAGATGCCGAAATGCGCACCCGTCGTGGAGCCGTGCGCCACGGAACAGCCGGTGATGATGTGCAGTTCGGAATTTTCCTCCACCACCACGATGTTGTGGACGTTCTGGCCCACCTGCTCGGCCTTGAGGAACAGGCAGGACTGCACCGGCTTCTCGATGCGCGCACCGGGCTTGGTGCGGATGAAGTACCCGCCGTGAGTGTTCTCATACGTATTGCGGGTGTATTCGTCCTTGTCCTTGTCGATCAGCTTCCAGCGGTACTCGGGAAGACCGTCGTACTTGGCGATGGCGTCCTTGATATCCAGGATTTCCACGCCGGGATCATTGGAATGGCAATGCACGTTGGAATGGTCCATCTGCAGAAAGGATCCGCTGCGGTTGGCATCGTCCACATCCACGCCGGACATGATCAGGGCTTCCTTGTCCTGCGCGTCAAGGGTGGAAAGGTCCTCGATCTTGTCTCTGACCAGGCCATCGAACTTGAATTGGGAAAGATCTACGTTGCTCATTATATTCTCCGTATGGCTGGCGCTACTGCATGCAGCGGATACATTCCTGGTAACCGTTGGTGCGGATGTGTTCCAGAATGTCGCGGGGACGGCCCTGGCAGCACAGGTGGCCGTTGTAGAGGACCTGGCCTCGGTCTGCGTTCACGTAGTCGAGAATGTAGCCGGTATGGGTAATGATGAGGCCGGCCATGCTGCTCTGCTCGCGGATTTCCTTGAGAGACTTGTCCGGCGAGGCGTCGATGCGGCCGTCCAGCAACTGGCGGCAGACCTTGCCGATAAGCTGCATGTTCTCCAGGTCCACACCGGATTCGGGCTCATCGAACAAAACGAGGCTGGGCTTCTGGGCCATGAGCTGCAACAGCTCGGAACGCTTGATCTCGCCGCCGGAAAAACCCGCATTGATGTCGCGCTCCAGGAAACCGGAAAAGTTGACGCGCTCCGCAAGGGCTTCGATGTCGATATCCTCGCCCCGGGCGCACATGTTCACCAGATGCCTGGTGCGAAGACCGTGGATGGTCGGCGGACGCTGAAAAGACATGCCGACGCCGAGGCGGGCCCGCTCATACATGGGAGCATGGGTAATGTCTTCGCCCCTGAAGACGATCTTACCCCGGGTAATGTCGTAACCGGAAAAACCCATCAGGGCCATGAGCAGGGACGTCTTGCCCGAACCGTTGGGACCGAAGAGGATGAAAGTCTCCCCTTCCTTGATCTCAAGGTTGATCCCCTTGAGGACTTCCTTGTCGCCGATATTTACATGAAGATCTTCAATCGTAAGCATTGTTTTCCTCGTTTTGATCCTGTCGATAAGCAACAGGGTTCCATACTTGAGGCTGGTCCGGAAGTCCAGCGGGAATAATCATACCAAATAGATATGAATTCGGCGAAAGCCTTGACAGTCTGGAAACATATGGACAATCACCGTGGTTCTCAAACAAGAGCACATTCACTATAGTGCCCCTAACGGAGATGTACAGATGAGCCCCAAGAAAAAAATGAAATCCCTGGACGAACTGAAAAAGCTGCAGATCGGCCCCAAGGACGACTATCTGGAAAAACTCATGGCCAAAGGCAAAAAGGCGGCCCAGCAGAAAAAAGAACCGGTCCCCGAGCCGGAACAGCGGCCCGAGGAAGATCTTTTCCAGACGGCGATGCTGGGAGTGACCAAGATGGATGGAACCGAATCAGGCCGGCAGGTGTCCCCGCGTCCGGCCCAGGCCTCGCCGGCTTCCCTGGGCTCCCAGGACCCCAAGTCCATGGCCGAGGCAATGCAGAACGGCATCGACTTCGAGCTGGAGTACACGGACGAATACATGCACGGCTACGTACGCGGCCTGGACAGCAAGGTTTTCCAGCAGCTCAAGGCCGGATCCCTGAGCGTGGAGGCCCACCTGGACATGCACGGGCTCAATTCGGACCAGGCCCTGGACAACCTGCTCTTCTTCATACGGGAAAGCTATCTTCAAAATAAACGAACACTGCTCATCGTCACCGGACGGGGCCGAAATTCCCCAGGCGGGCGCAGCGTGCTCAAGCAGGAGATCCAGTCATGGCTGACCAGGGACCCCTTGCGACGCATTGTCCTGGCATTCTGCACGGCACAGCCCAAGGACGGCGGCACGGGCGCAATCTACGCCCTGCTGCGAAAACAGAAAAAACAGCAAGGCAAGGTCCAGTGGGACAAGATGATGAACTGGGACGATTAAAAACAAAAAGGCCTCCATCCAAGCGGATGGAGGCCTTTTTCATTCCATGATTATTGAAAACCAAATCGGCTAGGCAGCGACCTCCTCGGCCACGGCCTCCTGCTGTTGCTCTCCGCCTGCCATGCCCTTGACCAGGGCCAGTTCCTCGGCGGAGAAGATCTTGTTGATCTCCAGGATGATAATGAACTTTTCTTCCTGACGCCCCATGCCGCGGATATACTCGGCATTGACCGCCGCGCCCATCTTCGGAGCGGGCTCGATGGAATCGGGCATCATTTCGAACACTTCCCGGACGGAATCCACCAGAGCGCCCATGACGGTCATTTCCCCATCAAATTCGATTTCCACGATGATGATGCAGGTGTCGACCGTATCCTCGCCCTGGGACATGCCCATCTTCATGCGCATATCAACCACGGGCACGGCATTGCCGCGCAGGTTGATAACCCCGCGCATGAAATTGGGGGTGCGGGGGATCTTCGTGATCGAGGTCAACTCAAGGACCTCACGCACTGTCCCGATATCCAGGGCAAAAATTTCTTTCCCAAGCGTAAAGGTCAAAAACTGATTGATGTCAGTGAGGACTTCTTCGCTCATAACGATTCCCCTTGGTTACAATATCATCACTAGCGTCGTTGTATCATGTATGCCGCTTCAGGCAATGATTTTCCCGTTATAATCTTCACACGGCGTCCCGAAAACGCCTTTCAACCATAATATGAATACTACCCCCTCCAAACCGGCAAGGCAACACGAAGCCGGGCATTGCCCATGCCCAAGAGCTTCCGACAGGGGAAAACCCGGCGGCAGCAAGGGATTCCCGGCGGTTTTCCGCACCGATACACCGCTGACAATTCCAAATGAAAGCAAAATATTACAAACAAATTCAAAAAAAACGTTGACAGCAAAACGAGGTGCAGATAGATACACATTCCTCGTCGGGATGTAGCGCAGTTTGGGAGCGCACTTGAATGGGGTTCAAGGGGTCGGAGGTTCAAATCCTCTCATCCCGACCACGAGACGAAATACCCCACGGGGGCTGACGCAAGTCAGCCCCCTGTTTCGTAAAAGGCCTTCATAGCTCAGTAGGTAGAGCGCATCCTTGGTAAGGATGAGGTCAGCAGTTCAATTCTGCTTGAAGGCTCCAGAAAGATCAAAACCGTCCTTTGTTAGCAAAGGACGGTTTTTTATTTTACCTCCCCCTTCCACTTGACATACTGCACGCCCCCTTATACTCGATTGTTTATTTGGTGAAGTATAACGTTCACCTATCAAACTCACACTGAAGGAGAATAACGAATGAAAAAGCTTATCACGCCTCTTCTCACTGTAGTTCTGGTGACGATACTTTGCAGTACAGCTTATGCCGACTCTTGTGGCATGACCATAGTTCCCGGCTTGGGCTACGCATACAGCCCCAATAACCAGTGCATGTCCACCAGAATCACCTTGTCCAACATTACCAGCGAAGAAGTTGAAGTGACCATCGAATTTTATGATCAGGACGGCAATATGCTGACCGACAAAGGCAGGCTCTACAAAGGCTCCAGCACTAAAGGAAGTGTTGACTGGTTGGGCTATACCAGCACCTTCACAATTCCTGCGAATGCCACACGTACTCTTAACTATTGGGACACATCAAAAAATCACTACATTGAAGGCTACGCCATCATAAAATGGAACAGCTTGGGCTCTTCCGCCAAAGCCCTTGTGGGCAATGCCCACGTAGCGAGATTTCTCGGTAACCAGTACGCAGGCTTCCACACCGCTCCCATCAATGAAGGGAAGCCCTTCTAGTCCCGAAATAGAGACAGAACACTCTGAGCCCGGTTCTTCGGAACCGGGCTTTTTTGTGTCCATAGATCCTGAGGATTTTGGCCACCTCACGCCACGGATCTATCTGAAACCCCAATATTATATTGTCTATGTTCGTTTTTTCCTGAGGGAGTAAACATTCCCCCACCAATGGCAACTCTCATGAAACGCCCTTTTCTCCCGCCCCATCTTCGACAAAAAACGTTACAATTCAAAAACATACATCGTCGGCCAAAAGAACTTGACATTCCCCCGAGGGCAAAGACGACATTTGTTACAGCTATGTGACAAAACGAACAAAGAGCCTTGTTTATTCACTTTCGAAAAAAAAACATCAAGGCTGGCGAGAGCTTGCGCGCATGAAAAGCATGCAGAGCAGCAGGAAAACGCAACTAAGGCACTGTGCCACATTAATACAACCCAAAGGATATGACATGAAGTTCTGTCTGAAACGAAAAACCGTCCTTGGCTCCCTGTTGCTCTCGGCATCCCTGATGCTGATATCCTCCCTCGCCTTTGCCGCCGCACCGAAGTATGTGTTCTACTTCATCGGCGACGGCATGGGACCGGCCCAACGCCAGTCCGCCGAATACTTCTACAAGATCAAGACCGACAACCCCGAGGCCAAGCTGGTCATGAACAGCCTGCCCACTTCGGCCCTGGTCACCACCCACTCCGCAAACACCCTGGTCACCGACTCCGCAGCAGGCGGCACCGCCCTTGCCGCGGGCTTCAAGACCACCAACGGCGTCATCTCCAAGCTGCCCGACGGCAAGGACATCAAGACCATCGCCGAAGCGGCCCGCGACGCAGGCTATGCAGTGGGCATCACCACCACCACCCGTGTCACCCACGCCACCCCGGCCGCATTCTCCGCTCATGAAATGAGCCGCGACAGCGAAAATGAAATCGCCGCCGACCAGGTTGAATCCGGCTTCGACTACATCGCAGGCGGCGGCTACCGTCACTTCGTGGCCGCGAAAAACGCCGAAGGCCTGAAATCCAAGCGCAAGGACGAACGCGACCTGGTGGCCGAATTCAAGACCAAGGGCTACACCACCTTCGTGGGCGACAATGCACGCGACGCATTCCGCGCTTACACCCCGAAAAAGGGCGACAAGGTCTTCGCTCCCCTGGCATACAGCCACATCGGCATGGAAATCGACCGCATCAACGCTCCCAAGGGCGCCAATGCCATGCCGTCCCTGTCCGAACTGACCACCAAGGGCATTGAAGTTCTCTCCGCCCAGGACAAGCCCTTCTTCCTGATGGTTGAAGGCGGCCGCATCGACCACGCAGCCCACGCCAACGACGCAGCAGGCGCCATCTACGACACCATGGCTTTTGACGAAGCCATCGCAAAGGCATACGACTTCTACAAGAAGCACCCGGAAGAAACCCTGATCGTCATCGCAGCCGACCACGAAACCGGCGGCATGGCCATGGGCATCAGCCTGGACTCCAAGGGCTACTTCCTCAAGCTGAAGGAGCTGCTCAAGGTGAAGGCATCCTGTGAAGACGTGCTGTGGGGCGTGTATCCCAAAATGTACAAGGACATCGCCGATGTGAAGAAACGTCACGCCGCCTACGAAAAGTACGTGGCTGAAACCTTCGGCCTGACCGCCCTCAACGCACGCGAAAGCAAGATCCTCGAAAACGCCATGAGCGTGGAAGACAAGAACCAGAGCCTGCCGATTGAAAAGCAGACCACCTACGGCTACGAATACAGCCCGACCATGATCGCAGTGGCGCACCTGGTTTCCGAACGCGCACGCATCAGCTGGACCTCCTATGTCCACACCGCAGGCGTGATCGCCCTGTCCGCCGTGGGTTCCGATTCTCAGGAATTCGCCGGCTTCAAGGACAACACCGACCTGCCGCGCATCATGGCCAAGGCCATGGGTGTGGAACTGTCCTCCTTCAAGCGCGCCGCTTCCAAGGCCCTGGAAGGCGACACCTTCGGTCCCAACCAGAAGGCATCCGAACTCCCTTACGGAGTTTCCGCCAACTAGTACGCAACGACGACTGGGGGAGCGGCCACGCCGCTCCCCCTTTTTTACGGGAGAAACGATTTGAGCCCACGGAACATACTGACGACAGCCACCCTGGTGGCTGCTTTCATTTTCATCCTGTACCTGACCCAGCAGTCATCGACGCACCCCGCCGCAATTGAAAACGTGCATGAGGTGAGCGGCGTGGTGATTTCCGTGGACAACAGCGAAATCATCCGGTCCGGCGCGGGCTCGGTGGGCTATCAGAAGGCCACCGTGGTCCTCAGCGACAGCCGCTGGAAAGGCGAAAAGGTCGATGCGGCCAACCTTCTCAACGGCCAGCTGGAAATGGATGAGGTATACGCGCCGGGAGACAAGATACTGCTCGCCATCCAGATCCAGGACGACAAGATCACTTCGGCGCGAGCAATCAACACGTATCGCCAGAACTGGGAGCTTGCCCTTTTTGCCGTCTTTGCCGTGGCTCTGGTGCTCTATGCCCGGTTCATCGGCGTCAAGGCCCTGTGTTCCTTTGTGGCCGCCCTGGCAGCCCTCTGGTATTTCTACATCCCCAACCTGCTCGAGGGCGTCAGCCCCCTGCCCTTGAGCCTTGCGGTGCTGACCCTGCTCTCCATGGTCATCATCTTCACGGTGGCGGGAGTGACGCGACACGGCATCGCCGCGTTCCTGGGCACGGTGTGCGGGCTGGCCGCAACCCTGGTGCTGACCCTGTACTTCGGGGACAAGCTCGACCTGGCGGGCATGACCACCCCCTTTTCCACCCTGCTGCTCGTCCAGGGCGCATACCATCTGAATTTTCAGCACATCTTCTATGCCGCCGTTCTTCTGGGGGCTTCCGGCGCGGCCATGGACATCGCCATGGACGTGAGCGCCTCCATGAACGAGATCAAGAGCAAGCGGCCCGATATCGGTACGCGCGAACTCATCGAGTCCGGGTTCACCATCGGCAGGCAGGTCATCGGGACCATGGCCACCACCCTGCTCCTGGCCTATTCCGGCGGCTACCTGACCATGCTCATGGTCTTCGTGTCACAGGGCACCAGCGCCTCGCGCATCGTGAACATGAAACTGGTTGCCGCGGAGATCTTCCGGGTGCTCATCGGCAGCATCGGCCTGCTCATGGTGGCCCCGGCCACGGCGGTCATTGCCGGTGTCCTGCTGAATACGGAACTCGGCAGGAAACGATCGCCCTCGCTCCAAAGCGCGGTATCCGAACAGGAAAGCTCTTCCTGAAACAGCTGACAAAAAAGCCCGGCTCGCATGAGCCGGGCTTTTTCATTCCATCCTTTCGGAACTATCCGTCCGTCTGTTGCTTCGCACAAGAACCAGCGGCCCCCTTCAACTCAATGGCGTTCACGGGGCACGCCCCCTTGCACTCGCCGCAGTTGGTACAGTTGTCCAACGCGGGGCGGGTCTCCAGTCCGCAGACCCTGTTGCAGATTCCGCAGTCCGTACAGTTGTCCGCCATCCGGTACCTGAACAGCGAAAACCGCTTGAGCACCTCGAGAACTCCGCCCGTGGGGCAGACAAAGCGGCAGAAGAAGTACGGCACGAGCAGCCCCATCAGCAACGCGCCCAGGACAATGAAGGTCCGCGCCAGCCACAGAGGAAAGGCATGCTCGAAGGTCAGCAGCGTCGACTTGATGAATTCGCCTGTCCGAATGGGAACCGCCCACCGGGGATTGTGCATGGCGAAAAACAGATAGGCGCATACCAATGCCGCCAGATACTTGCCGAAGCCGGCCACCCTGGCGAAGCCGCCCGATATCTTGCCCTTGAAAACGGCAACCTTGCCGAACAGCTCGTTCAGCATGCCCACGGGACAGGAATATCCGCAAAAGGCCCTGCCGAAAAGCAGGCCCGAAGCCAGGATGCCGAGCAGCACGAGAAGCCAGAGCTTCTTTCCCGGACACTGGACCACCGGACAGTTGGCGCAACTCACGTAGGGCACGGCAAAGGGACAGCGGAAGATTCCGTAATAGGAGAACTCCGCCAGACAAAACAGGGAAACCGCCTGAATGATACGACGCGTCCATTGCAGCCGCATTCCTTTCGCACTTCTAGACATCCTTCACCCCGTACTTTTTCGCCAGGCGCTCGCCCTCATTGGAAAGGGCCGGAATAAAACCGGCCGCCTCGAAACAGGCCTGTCCTTCCTCGCCGCAAATGAAATCGACAAACGCCCTGGCCATCTCCTCATTCCTCGCCCATTTCATGACCCCGACGCTGAAGGGGATGGGCGGTGCCGGGAAAAACTTTTCGGGAATTTCTATGATTTCAAAAGCATCCCGATACCGGGGAAGCCTGGTGATCCGCAGTTCGACCACCGCGACGTCGGCCTTGCCCGTAGCCACATCGGCAACGTCGTGCTGAATGCAGGAGCCCATGTAGATGGCCTTTTCCGTGGCCTCCTTGATGACGCCGCTCTTCTTGAGCACGCCCATTGCCGCGGCCCCGCCCGGAGGGGAGGACTCCGGAGAGCACAGGGTCTTCACCCCCGGCTTCCTGATATCCTCGATAGACGTGATGCCCGCAGGATTGCCCTTGGGAGTCACCAGAACGTATTTGGTGAAGCAGAGAGGCTGAAAGGAAAGCATCTTGCCCTGCTGCTTGAGCGTTTGCGCAAGCTTGAGCACGCGCGGGGCAAAGACCTCGGTCCGGGCATTGCCGAGCAGCGACTTTCCCAAAGCCGCGGCAAAGGCTCCCGTATAGCTGATGGAGCCGCCCATTTTTCTTTCGAACTTTTCGTTGGCAGGAATGAAGGCTTCGGCCAGCCCGCCACAGGACCACACCTGCAGGCTTTCGGCGCCAAACCGCCCTTTGGAGCCTTCCCCGGCCTTGCCCATACCCGGAGCCAGAGCCGTGGCCATGGCCGCGCCCCCGCCGACCAGAAACGACCGCCTGCTCAACATGTTTTTTTCATCTGACATCCTGTTCCCTCCTTCCCTGGAATTCCCACCGCATCCGCACGGCATTGCTTACATTTACTGAACACGGACAACCAGTTTCCGCCCTGTTCCCGGACCTCGGCCATTTCCTGCGAGGTCGGCCTGCGCATGTCCCTGAGCCCATTTCTCGGAATAAGCGGCATGGGGTTGAACACACGGGCACCCAATCGCGCGGCCATCTCGGCAACGGCCCCGGCCTCACGCATGTTCACCTGGGGCGTTACGACCATATTGACCTTGACCACTATGCCTCCGTCGACTGCCCGCCGGATTCCCTCCCGCTGGCGCTCGAGAAGCAATTGCGCACCGTCCTGTCCGGTGCGGCAAACGCCCCGGTCCACGACACGGGGCTGCATCAGCGCAACCGTCTCCGGCGAGACCCCGTTCACGGTCACGGTCAACGTCCCAATGCCCAGTTCGATGAGCCGGTCGACACTTTCTGGAAGCGCCAGCCCGTTGGTACACAGGCAGGTGCGTGCATCAGGTTCGATGGATTTCAGCCGGGAAAGACAGGTGAAGGTCGCCTCGTTTGCCAGCGGATCCCCGGGCCCGGCAATGCCGACAATGGAGCCTTTTCCGTATTCATTGAGAAAGGCGACCGCCCTGGCGACGCCCTCTTCCGGGGAAATGACCCGAGCCGTGGTTCCCGGCCCGGGATCGCGGGGATCCGAGGAAAGAATTCTTTCGCAATAGGCACAGGCCAGATTGCAACGTGGAGCGACAGGAAGATGTATCCGCGCGACCTTGCCGTGCGCCTCATCGTCCATGCACGGATGATACGGCAGCGGCAACATGTGGGAACTCCCCTGCCGCATGGGATTGGAGCAGGTATGCATAATGGCACTTCCAGTGTTTTGGTGAATCGGGCAAATTGATACTTAGGTGCCGAATGTAATGAATCCGCACATTTTAAGACAATAGTTCGTCTCAATTCCATACCGAAGGACTCATAGAAAGCGCCGATAGGCTCGGCGCGCCGAAACAAATGAAAGGCCCCGCCTGAAAGACGGGGCCCTGTTCACTACAACTCGCCGTTTGGCTGTCACTTCCGGGGACCGGCCTCGACCGCCTGAACCGCGGCCCGGGCAAGCGTGCGATGCGCCTCGGTCATGGGGTGCCAGCTGTCCCACCACATATGGCCATCCGGATGAGGATACTTGTAGGTTCCGTACCAGGGCTCCTCCATGTTCTTGAAATGCTTTCCGGCCACCAGTTCGTTGAACACGCCGTAGGCATCGACAAAGTACACATGCACCGAGGGGTGGTTTCCGGCAAAACCGCCCTTGCCGAACAGGGCCGTTTCCAGACGCGCGTTGATATCGCGGGTCACCTTTTGGACAGCCTCCTTCTTGGCCGCGTAATCCTTGATGTAGGCCGGAGCTAGGGTGATGTCCGGCACATTGGAAACAAGGATGTTCACCGCCCCCTTGCCGGCGAGCTTGTTCATGGCGGAAAGGATGTTGCCCACCACTTCCCCGGCCCTGTCGTCGCCGTCATAGATGTCGTTGATACCGATCAGCACGGTATAAAGGGTATCATCCTGCTCCCATTTCGGCTGGAAGTTGTCCACCTGCCAGGCCAGCCCGGACCAGTCGTCGAATCCGGCGGCGTTCCCGCTGCCGCTCCTTGCTCCGCACCAGGCGCGGTCTTCCAGCTCGGCGTGAAGCATCCTGGCCAGATGTTCCACCCAGACATCGCCATTGCTTTTGCGGGAAAAACCGTAGCCATCGCTGATGCCGTCGTCGGAAAAGCTGTCGCCAAAGGCGACAATGCGTTTGGTGCCCGCCTGGGCCTGCGTGGCCAGGACAAAAATCAACATCAGGGCGACAGCCAGAATCCGTTTTGCCATTCTTCCTCCCATTTGATTGCAACTGACTTGAAAACATCGGGAAGGGGCCGCCCCCACCCATGCGAAGAGGCATGAGCAAGGTGCGGACCAATGGGACATTCTCCCAGAATGGTTTGGAATACCAAAAGATATTTGAAACTTCGAAAATGCGACGCACACCGGACGCGAGTCGCCCGCAACTCGGCGACAGGCCATACGGCCAATGGCTGCGCAGGATGCACGCCCACGAGTCGAAATGCACTCAAGAGGCGGAAGCGACTCACCGCCTGGGTCCTCTGCCGACCATGATCAGAAATGACTGCGCATGGTCCCGCAAAGGGTCAAAAGACGATGCTCATAAGTGTGCTGGGCAAGAATCCGCTTTTGGGCCGCCGCCGCAATCCCGTTGCGTCCAGGGGCATCCTCCAGCCAGCGTTGCACCTGGCCCCGGATGTCATCCACTCCGGCATAGGTCGCCACTTCCACGTCCGGCTCGAAGAGCCGCTCCAGCCCGGTCGTGGCGTCCGTAAGCACGAATCCCCCGCAGGCGGGAATGTCGAAAACCCGCTGGTTCACGGCATTGGAGGACTGCAAGCTGGTGGTATTGAAATTGATCTCCACCCGCCGATAGAAATCCGGCAATTCGCGCTCGTAATGCATGCGGCCGAACCATGTGAACGGCAGGCCATGGCGGCCCAGAGCTTCCTTCCAGAACTCATCGCCCACGATGGCGGGCTCAAAGGGCAGCAACTGCTCGACACAACGCAACCGCCGCAGGCGTGTGGCCTCCAGCTGCACCAGCCGGACATACTGCAACTGCCTTTCGGGCTCCAGGCGTTCCAATTCCAACAGGGAGGAGGCAGCCCGACGCGCCAGAAGGCCCACGGGACTCACCTGTGGATTCTGTTCATATTGAGCACCAACCGCTTGGTATTGTTCCAAAAGAGACGCAGGAAATGCCCCGGCCGAGATGTTCTCCGAAATTTTCCTGTTCCAGGAGGAGCCCACAAAGGCGGTCCGGTATTCCGACGTCACAGGGCCGGAAGCAGGATTGAAGGTCTCCGGGTCCGCGGCAAGCGGCAGATGCTCCACCACGGCGACGCCCTGCTCCCGGATCGGTTTCACCCCGTCCGGATCCCAGGTGAAGACGGCCAGCAAAGCATTGGGCGATACCCGCTGGCGCAGGAACATGTCATGCTTGTCCACAAACCAGCTAGCCAGGGGAACCCCGCACTTGCGCAGCAGCTCCAGCACCTGCCCCTCTCCGTCGAGGCCCGCGTGGTTCACGGTCAGGATAAAATCCGGCCCGAAACGGGCGACCGTATCGAACAATTTCTTAAGAAAAGCCGGCTCCTGCCGGAAATCGACCTTTGCACAGGGGATGCCGAGCCGCCCCATGGCCCGCTCCAGTTCTGGCAGGATGAAATAGTCCTGCCCCACCAGAAGCACCTTGGGCAACACGCCGTCGTATCTTGGAAGTTCACGCATGATACGGGCAGCTATAAACGATCCACCACCAGCCAGAGCACGAACGCGCCGACAAACAGGCGGACCACATGGCCGATATGAAAATGATATCCCCAGTCCACGGCGAACATGAGGACCACGCTTATGACAAAGGCGGCAAGAATGATCTTGCGCCACAGATTGAGCCGGGTCAGATTCATTTCAGGTCTCCACAAAAAAAGGGGCGTACCATGGCACGCCCCGGATGCTGACGATCAGACTACTTTGTCTTTTTTCCGGTTGCCCGCTTCTTGGTTTTATCGTTGTTTTCCTCGGGCTTGCCAAAGTCTCTCAATCCTTCTGCCAGACCGAGCAGCTTCTTGTCCACGAGATCGTTGATCGACCCCCTGGTGTAACCGCCCTTTGCGGTGCGCTCCCCGGCCTTCTTGCCGGTCAGGATCTCGATGCCTTCGTCTATGGTCTTCACGGCCCAGACATGGAACTTGCCGCTCCGGACCGCATCCACTACATCCTCCCTGAGCATAAGGTCCTTGATGTTGGGGTACGGAATCATGACTCCCTGTTTGCCGTTGAGCCCGGCGTGCTTGCAGCACATGAAAAACCCTTCGATCTTCTGGTTCACCCCGCCGATGGGCTGCACCTCGCCCTTCTGGTTCACAGAGCCCGTCACCGCTATGTACTGCCGGATGGGCACCCCTGACAGGCTGGAAAGCAGGGCGTAAAGCTCGGTGGACGACGCGGAGTCGCCGTCGATCCCGCCGTAAGCCTGCTCGAAAGCGATGCTGGCCGCCAGGGTCAGGGGCTTGTCCTGGGCGAACCTGCGGCGCAGGTAGCCCCCCAGGATCTGCATGCCCTTGTTGTGGATGGGGCCGGAAAGCTCGGCCTCGCGCTCGATGTTGATGATGCCTTCCTTGCCCATGGAGGTTTCCACGGTGATCCTGGAAGGCTTGCCGAACATGTAATCGCCCATGGAATAGACGGCCAGGCCGTTGATCTGCCCAACCACCTCGCCATCGGTATCCACGAACAGACTGCCGCGGTCGATCATCTCCTGGATGCGCTCCTCGATCTGGTTGGAGCGGTATTTCTTGGCCTCCAGGGCCTCGCGGACGTGGTCGCCGCTCACTGTGCCGACCTTTGCCATTTCGGCGAAGTAATCGGCCTCGCTCATGATGTCCGAAAGCTGCGGAAACGCCGTGGACAGCTTTTCCTGACGGCCGGACATACGCACGGATTCCTCCAGGATCGCGGCCACGCCCGAGGCGTCAAAGGGCTTTATCTCCTGACGCTCCACCTCGCTCCTGACAAAACGGGCCACCTGGGTCACGGCGTCGTCACTGCGGTCCATGCTGGACTCGTAGTCGGCCCGGACCTTGAATATCTTGGGCACGTCCTGGTCGTAATAGCGCAGCAGGCTGTAAAGCCGTGCATCGCCGAGGACAACCACCTTCACGTCCATGTCGATGCGCTCGGGCTTGAGGCCCGTGGCGGTGATGAAGTAATAGGGGTCGTAGGTCTCGATCTCGATCTGCTCGGTCTTCAGGGAACGCTTGAGGGTCGGCCAGACACCCGGCTCCATGATGGAATCCAGCAGGTTGATGACCAGGTACCCGCCATTGGCCTTGACGAACGAACCGGCCTTGATCTTGGTGAAATCCGTACGCCAGCCGCCCATGCGGTCCATGGTCCGTTCGATACTGCCGAACAGGTTGCGGTACGTGGGGTAGCTCTCGATGATCACCGGCGGGCCGTCCAGCTCGGAATTATCCACCAGCAGGTTGATCTCGTAGGGAAGCATGACCACTTCCGGCGAGGGGCCTCCCATGATCAATCCCGGGATGGGCCCCTGCTGCTTCTGGCCAAGCCCCTTGATTTCCTCGAGGTCCTCCACCATGTTGTCCAGTATGGAATCCAGGTACTTCTGGACCTTTTCGTTTTCGTAATGATCCCGCAGCGGCTTCATGATCTCTTCGGCCATGTTCAGGAACATGAGCCGGTCCACTTCCTCATGCTTCTTGGCCACCTCTTTGTGCAGCTGCTTGATTTCCTGGACAATGTGGTCAACCTCTTCCTTGAGCTGGGCACGCTTGTCACGGAGGCGCTCATATTCCTCCCTCGGGAAACGGCCGTTCTCGACCATTTCCTCCACCTGGATGAGCCGCTTGGGTTCGCCATCCACCACGGGCACGATGTCCGGCCTCTGGTAGGGCCCCATCTGCATGCGCACCATCACCAGGCCGGTATCCTTCACCTTTTCTTCAATGGCCTTGTAGAACGCCAGCACCTTTTTCTCATGGGCCTCGGCCATCTCGTTCTTGCGGGCGATGTATTCCTCGCTCTCGAAGAGTTGGGGGACCTCGGTCTTGATGCCCTCGATGAAGTCATGCATGTCCTTCTTGAACTGGCTTCCTTCGCCAGCCTTGAAGCGAAGCAGGATGGGCTCTTCCCGATGCTTGAAATTGTTCACATAGCAAAGGTCGCAGGGCACCTCGCCGTCCACGTTCAGTTCCCGGAGCAGGCGCTTGACCGTTGCCATGCGCCCGGTGCCGGGCTCGCCGGTCACAAATATGTTGTACCCCTTCTTGCTCACTCCCAGGCCGAAACGAAACGCCTCCACGCCGCGTTTCTGGCCGAGGATCTCCTCCAGGGGTTCCAGGTCGTCGGTTGTCTTGAAAGGAAGCGACTTGGGGTCAAGGCGCCATCGAAGCAGTTCCACAGGGACTTCTTTCGGTTGTGTTTTCCTGGCCATGAGCGTCTTCTCTCCCGTTTGCTTATTTTCTGACAATTCGAACAATGCGGCCATGCGGATTCTTGCAGCGGGGCAACCGTATTTCGAGAATTCCATCATCGAAAACAGCCTTGACGTCCTCGGGATCCACCCTGCACGGCAGGCGGACCTCGCGCCGGAACATGCGCCGTTCGGTGCGTCCCCCCTCCCTTTCCTCGGTTTCAGCCGCGATGAACAGCCTACGGTCATGCACGGTGATCATCAGGTCGTCCGGGTCCATGTTGGATATTTTCATGGTGGCGACAAGCTCTCCCCCCTGCTCGAAAAACTTCAGGTCCCCCACCACCCTATGGTGCATGGAGGGCAGGTCGAAGTCCCGGCACAGGTCATCGAAAAGCCTGTCCACGTTACGCTTGAGTTTCTCCAGTTCCGTCTGACTCCATAGTTTCAAGTCCGGCATGTTCCGAAACCTCCCGGCCAAATTGCCATATCATACGAGTGCGTTACGACGGCCATAAAATGCCAGCCCCACTGTTGCACGGTAGCATGAACCCGAAAAAAAGAACAAGACCGATAGATAAAAAGAACGCCCTGTTCCGACCGTGGAACAGGGCGCTGCCAAAGGCAAAAACCAATACGATTATAAAAATTTAAACAAATTTCCGGCCGCCAGGAGGCCGAACCCGCAGGTCACCAGCCAGAAGGGGCGTACAAGGCGTTCCAGAACCGGGACCGACATGACATCCAGTTGGATGCAGACGCCCAGCAGGCCGATAATGACGGCAATCATCCACGTAAACAGTTTGGGGGCATTCAGATTCATGCACTCTTCTCCACTACGAATTTCAGGCCGCGCTAGAGGGTGACGACCGACTTGTTTCTGATGAATTCCTCTGCCTGCGCCACGGGCAACGGCCGGGACACGAGATAGCCCTGACCGTAATCGCACTGGAGGGAATAAAGCAAGTTCAACTGCTGCCTGTTTTCGATGCCTTCGGCAACCACGCGCAGGCTCAGGCCATGGGCAAGGTTGATGATGGCCCGGACTATCTCGATGCTTTCCGGGTCCACGTCCAGGCGTTGCACGAAACTCAAGTCCACCTTGAGCTGGTCAATGGAAAACTTCTGCAGGTAGCTCATGGAGGAATAGCCGGTCCCGAAATCGTCAATGGAGAGAATCACCCCAAGGTCCTTGAGCATGTCCAGCTTGAGCACCGAGTCCGAGGCATCCACCATGACCACGGTTTCGGTGATCTCGAGCTTGAGACATTCCGGGGGCAGGCCCGTTTTTTCCAGGATGCTGCGGACGCTGTCCACCAGGCTGGCCTTGCGGAATTGCTTCGCGGAGATGTTGACCGCAATGGAAAGCCCCTTGGCCTGTGGCAATTCATCCTGCCACCGCCGCATGGTGTTGGTCGCATCCTCAAGCACCCATCGTCCCAGGTCCACGATGAGCCCGGTCTCCTCGGCAATGTGAATGAACTCGCCGGGCCCGACCATGCCCCGCTCCGGATGGTTCCAGCGCACCAGGGACTCGAACCCGAACAGCTTCATGGTGCCCAGGTCGAAAATGGGCTGATAGTACATTTCAAACTGGTTTTCATCCAAGGCCCGCCGCAGCTCGTTTTCTATGGTCATCTCCTTGACGGCCTTGTCGCGCATCTTGTGGTTGAAGATCGAAACCCTGTCCTTGCCGCCCTCCTTGGCGTTATACATGGCGATATGCGCATTCTGGATGCGATCATGGGGCTCCTGCTGGTCGTCCCGCGCCACGTCCAGGCCGATGCTGGCCGTGATGCGCACTTCCCGGCCGTCGATATTCAAGGGCTCCTTGGTGATATCGGAAATGGATTCCACGATGTGCTTGGCCTGATCCACCGAATCCAGTTCCTCCAGCAGCACGACGAACTCATCGCCGCCGAAACGGGAGACCGTATCCTGCCGGCGCACGTTTTCCCGCAGCCGGCCGCCGATGGTCACCAGCAGCTTGTCGCCAAAACTGTGGCCCATGCTGTCGTTGATGACCTTGAACCGGTCCAGGCCCATAAAAACGATGGCGAAATACTTGTGGAGCCGCTGGGCGCGGGCCATGGCCTGACGGACACGGTCCAAAAGCAGGGTCCTGTTGGCCAGCCCGGTCAGGGGATCGTGCAGGGCCTGGTGTTCCACCCGGTTTTCAATGAGCTTTCGGCTGGTGATGTCCCGCATACTGGTCCGGACACCGAGGGGATGCCCCTTTTCATCCGAAACAGGCCGCCGCACCAGGCTCAGCCAACGCATTCTGTTGTTCTTGTTGAATATCCTGAAATCCAGGGACTCATCCGTTTCCGGGTCGCTTCCTGTATTGAATTTGCGCCATAACTCCAGATCATCCCGGTGAATGGTCTGCTCGAGGAAATCGGGATCGTTCATGAACTTTTCGGGGGGATAACCGCTGATGCGCTCGCAGGAAGGACTGATGTACAGCGGATTGCCGTCACTGGAATACCAGCTTTCCCAGTCGTAGTTGTAGTCGGCCACGGTCCTGTAGCGCCGTTCCGATTCCTCCAGCGCCCGCTTGGATATCTGCAGTTCCTCGACCATGGTCTCCAGCCGTTTCGTGGCCTCCTCCAGGCCGCGTCGTTTCCGATGCAGCTCCACAAAGGTGTTCACCTTGCTTTTGAGGATATTCGGCTCGACCGGCTTGAACAGGTAGTCCACGGCGCCCAGCTCATAGCCGCGGAACACATGGCGCTGTTCCTTGCTGATGGCGGTGACGAATATGATGGGAATATTCCTGGTGTTATCGTTTTCCCGGATCCGCTCGGCAACGGTGAAGCCGTCCATCTCGGGCATCATGACGTCGAGAAGCACCAGGGCGAAGTCATGGCTGCTCATGAGAGACAGCGCCTCCCTCCCCGATGACACGGTGACGATGTTGAGATCGAAGACCCTGAGCACGCCTTCCAGCAGCTTGAGATTGATCCGCTCGTCGTCGACTATAAGAACGTCCACACGTTCATCCATTGCTGCTCCCAAGTTCATTTCGCAATCGCACCTCAACCCTATACTGCCACTCCGGCCGACAAGAGGAATTATAATTAAAACTATAGTCAATGCGCAGGTGCCCATTCGTCCAAAAAACACGGGGAATGCGTTTGACAAGCTCCCTGTGGGACTTATTATTGCCGTCATCGCGTTCAACGCCAAAATCGATAATTCCCATCATGAGGAGCAACCATAATGACCGACAACCACGAACAATTCGCCCAGCGCCTTGATGAGCATCACCAATGGCCCTGTCCCTATACCTTCAAGTTCATTGTTCCCACGGGGAATCTGGAAAAGCTGACCGAACTCTTCCCGGACCAGAAGCTTTCCTTCCGCGAATCCAAAAACGGCAAGTTCACCAGCGTGACCATGGAGTCCACCATGTGTTCCAGCAAGGATGTCATGGCGGTCTACCAGAAGGCGGCCCAGGTTCCCGGCGTCATGTCCCTGTAATATGACTTGCGTCATATTATTTCAGACCGTATTGGTATATTTTTCAATTCACCGTATGGACACAAGGACGATTCGTTCTTACTTATTGGATCGATTGAAATTTATAAAAACCGCTGATTAGGATACCACAGCTCAAACATACGAGGAGTTTCCCATGTGGGAATACACGGACTTAGTAAAGGACCATTTCCTGAATCCGCGCAACGCCGGGACCATGGATGACGCCGACGGCATCGGCGAAGTGGGCTCCCTGGCCTGCGGTGACGCCCTGAAGCTGTACCTGAAAATCGACGACAACGGCATCATTCAGGATGCCAAGTTCCAGACCTTCGGTTGCGCCAGCGCCATTGCGTCGAGCTCCGCCCTGACCGAGCTGCTCAAGGGCAAGAGCGTGGAAGAGGCGCAAAAGCTTACCAACAAGGACATCGCCGACTATCTCGGCGGCCTGCCGCGCGAAAAGATGCACTGTTCCGTCATGGGCCAAGAGGCCCTGGAGCAGGCCCTCAAGAACTACCGTGGCGAGGCCGGAACCGTTGCCGAACATCAGCATGAGGGAGAACTCATCTGCGAATGTTTCGGGCTCATGGATGAGGAAATCCTCCGCGCCATCAAGGAAAACGACCTCAAGACCGTCGAGGACGTGACCAACTTCACCAAGGCGGGCGGCGGCTGCGGCAAGTGCATCCCGGACCTGGAGAACCTGCTGGCCCAGGCCCACGGCGAAAAAGCGGCCTGTTCGGTGCCGGAAGCCTCGGCTCCCCCGGCCGCGGGGCTGACCAACATGCAGCGCATGCACCTTATCGAACAGGTCATTGACGAGGAGATCCGCCCCATGCTGCAAAAGGACGGCGGCAACATCGAGCTGGTGGACGTGGACCGCACCGACGTCTATGTCCGCCTGCTGGGCATGTGCGCGGGCTGTCCCTCCAGCCAGGCCACCCTCACCGGCCTAGTGGAAGCGCAGCTCAGGGAAAAGGTCGATCCGGAAATCAGCATCAAGGAAGGTTAGCCGTGCAAACCATATATATGGACAACAACGCCACGACCAAGGTCGATCCGGAAGTCCTCGGCGAGATGATGCCGTACTTCACGGACCTTTACGGCAACCCCTCCTCCATGCACCGCTTCGGCGGCCAGATCGGCGCCAAGATGGTGGAGGCCAGGAAGCGCGTCGCCGACCTGCTGGGCTGCGAGCCGGACGAAATCATTTTCACGGCCTGCGGCACCGAATCCGACAACACGGCCATCCGCTCGGCCCTGAGCGCCCGGCCCGACAAAAAGCACATTGTGACCTCCCGCGTGGAGCACCCGGCCATCCTGAGCCTGTGCAAGCACCTGGAAAAACGCGAGGGCTACGCCGTCACCTACCTTTCCGTGGATGAATCCGGCAATGTCGACCTGGAGGAATTCAGAAAATCCCTGCGCGACGACACGGCCATTGTCTCGGTCATGTGGGCCAACAACGAAACCGGCGTCATCTTCCCGGTGGAGGAAATGGCAACCATCTGCCGGGAGCGCGACATCATATTCCACACGGACGCGGTCCAGGCCGTGGGCAAGGTCGCCATCGACCTCAGGAAGACGCCCATAGACATGCTTTCGCTCTCCGGACACAAGCTGCACGCCCCCAAGGGCATCGGCGCGCTGTTCGTGCGCAAGCGGCTGCCCTACCGCCCGTTCCTCATCGGCGGGCACCAGGAGCGCGGCCGCCGCGCGGGCACGGAAAACACCGCCGGCGTCATTGGCCTGGGCAAGGCCTGCGAACTGGCCGGCCAGCACATCGAGGACGAGAACACCCGAGTCAAGGCCCTGCGCGACAGGCTGGAAAACGGCCTGCTGGACATCATCCCCCACGCACGCCTCAACGGCGACAGGCAGAACCGCCTGCCCAACACGACCAACATCTCCTTCGGCTACATAGAGGGCGAAGCCATCCTGCTCATGCTCGACCAGCTCGGCATCTGCGCCAGCTCCGGTTCGGCCTGCACCTCGGGCAGCCTGGAGCCCTCCCACGTGCTGCGCGCCATGGGTGTGCCCTACAACTTCGCCCACGGCTCGATCCGTTTCAGCCTGAGCCGCTACAACACCGAAGAGGAAGTGGATTTCATCATCGAAAACCTGCCCAAGGTCATCGAGACCCTGCGCAAGCTTTCGCCCTTTTCCGCCGAAGGCGACGACGGTTCGTCCTGCACCACCCCGAGAAGCACGGAGTAGCCATGAACATAGCCGACAGCATGCTCGACCTCATCGGCAGGACGCCGCTGGTCAAGCTCAACAAACTCAGCCAAAACCTGAACGCCACGGTGGTGGCCAAGCTCGAGAACTTCAACCCCTGCGGCTCGGTCAAGGACCGTGTGGGCTGCAACATGATCGAAGCGGCCCTGGCAAAAGGGATCATCGACGAGTCCACCACCATCATCGAGCCCACCAGCGGCAATACGGGCATCGGCCTGGCCTTTACCTGCGCGGTGAAAGGCATGCGCCTCATGCTGACCATGCCCGAGTCCATGAGCATTGAGCGGCGCAAGCTGCTTAGGGGATTCGGGGCGGAGCTGGTGCTCACCCCCACGGCCCAGGGCATGCGCGGGGCCATTGAAAAGGCGCATGAGCTGGTCCGGTCCACGGACAACGCCTTCATGCCCATGCAGTTCGAAAGCGAGTTCAACCCGGACATCCACCGCCGCACCACGGCCGAGGAAATCTGGAAAGACACGGACGGCGAGATCGACATCTTCGTGGCGGGAGTGGGCACAGGCGGCACCATCACCGGCGTGGGCGAGGTGCTCAAGGAGCGCAAGCCCGGCGTCAAGATCGTGGCCGTGGAGCCAGCGCTCTCCCCGGTGCTTTCCGGCGGCGAGCCCGGTCCGCATCCCATCCAGGGCATCGGGGCGGGATTCGTCCCCGAGGTGCTCAACCGCGACATCGTGGACGAAGTCATGACCATGGACAGCGACGAGGCCTTTGATGCGGCCAAGCGCCTGATCATGGAGGAAGGGATCCTCTGCGGCATTTCCTCGGGGGCCAACTGCGCGGCCGCCCTGAAACTGGCCGCCCGCGAGGAAAACGCGGGCAAGATGATCGTGTTCGTGGTCTGCGATACCGGCGAACGCTACCTGAGCACCCCCCTGTTCGAAGACTAAATCAGGAGATTGCCATGTCCGGGGAATACAACCTCGACGCCATAGTCAAGAAACTCACCAGCAACGGCCACGAGGCGCTTTCCCGCAAAAAGGCGGACGAGCAGCCCATGCCGTCCGTGGAGATCCTTTCCGGAATCGTGGAAAGCCTCCGCTCGGTCATGTTCCCGGGATATTACGGACCGTCCGAGATAACGCCCGACACCATGCCCTACTACATCGGCTCCACCCTGGACAGCGTGGAACGCCAGTTGGGCGACCAGATCAACAGGGGCTACTGTTTTGTCTGCGAACGCGAGGACCGGGACCAATGTGCGGACTGTGCAAAGCGTTCCCGGGAAACGGCCAGACGGTTTATCGCCAAGCTGCCGGAGATACGGGAACTGCTCCTCTCGGACGTGGAGGCGGCCTATGACGGCGACCCCGCGGCCAAGACCCACGGGGAAACCATCTTCTGCTACCCGTCCATCCGGGCCCTGACCAACCACCGCATTGCCCATGAGCTCTACACCTTGGGCGTGGACATCATCCCGCGCATCATCAGCGAGATGGCCCACTCGGACACGGGCATCGACATCCACCCCGGCGCAAGCCTCGGCAAACGATTCTTCATCGACCACGGCACGGGCACGGTTATCGGCGAAACCTGCATCATCGGTGACAACGTGCGCATCTACCAGGGCGTGACCCTCGGCGCGAAGAGCTTCCCCAAGGGAGAAGGCGACCAGCTCATCAAGGGACTGCCCCGCCATCCCATCGTGGAGGACGACGTCATCGTCTATGCAGGGGCCACCATCCTGGGTCGCGTAACCATCGGCAAGGGCGCTGTCGTGGGCGGCAATGTCTGGATCACCGGCGACGTCCATGCCGGAGCTCGCCTGGTCCAGTCCCGGGCCATGCAGATGGCCTTCGAACACGGCGGCGGCATCTGAGCCGACTGCCCATAACGCGAATCCAGATTTCGCAAGAAAAGTCAGGTCCCATGTGTCATAAACAAACATGCCGGACCTGACTTTTTCTTTGCTCCGCATATCTGTATCCTTTCGACAGCCTGGAGCCGGGTTCAAACGAAATCACGGCTGGCTGTTCAAAAGGGTGCGGATACCAGGAACAAATGAAAAACGAGGCTGACGCGTACTCCTGCGGTACGCGAAGGCTCGCTTTTCTTGAAGCGACGCCGCAGACGTCCGCTTTTCAACAGCCAGAAACTTGACTTCCGTACAGCCTTGCACCAATGTATCCAGTTGCTTTTTACGCACGCATATAAGTTATAAAGAAATATACGTCCCCGGAGGAAATCGAAAATCATGAGCGACTACAAAAACACTCTTCTTCTGCCCAAGACCAGCTTTCCCATGAAAGCCAATCTCAAACAACGCGAGCCGGAGATGCTCAAGTTCTGGGAAGAAATTGACGCATACAGCCTCATGATTAGCTCCGGCGGCGAAAAGGGCGGCTACTGCCTACACGACGGCCCCCCGTACGCCAACGGCCACATCCACATGGGTACGGCCATGAACAAGACCCTCAAGGATATCGTGGTCAAATCCCGCAACATGCAGGGCTACAAGTCCCAGTACGTTCCGGGCTGGGACTGTCATGGCCTGCCCATCGAGCACAAGGTCGAGCAGGAGCTCAAGGCCAAGAACAAGGAACTGGACACCCTGACCATCCGCAAGATCTGCCGCCAGTACGCCACCAAGTGGCTGGACGTGCAGCGCAAGGAATTCAAGCGCCTCGGCGTGCTCGGTGTCTGGGATGACCCGTACATGACCATGAAGCCCGAATACGAGGCCGCCACGGCCCGCGAGCTGGGCAAATTCATGGAGCGTGACGGCGTTGTGCGCGGCAAGAAACCCATCTACTGGTGCTGCGACTGCCGCACCGCCCTGGCCGAAGCCGAGGTGGAATACGAGGATCACACCTCCCCGTCCATTTACGTGCGCTTCCCCATGGCCGACGAAAAGGCCCGGGAACTGGCCGACGTGGATGTGAACAGGCTTTACGTGGTCATCTGGACCACCACCCCGTGGACCATCCCCGACAACATGGCCATCGCCGTGCACCCGGACTTCGATTACGTGTTCGTGGAAGTGGCCGGCGACGTTTACGTGGTGGCCGAAGGCATGCTGGAAGCCGTCACCAAGGCAGTGAACTGGGAAAACCCCAAGGTCGTCGCCACGGTCAAGGGCTCCAAGCTGGAAGGCCTCAACCCCAAGCACCCCATCTACGACCGCGAATCCCCCATGGTGCTGGCGGACTACGTCACCCTGGAAGCCGGTACCGGCTGCGTGCACACCGCCCCCGGCCACGGCCCGGACGACTTTGTCACCGGCCTGCGCAACGGTCTGGAAATTTACTCGCCCATGAACGACCGGGGCGAATTCCTGCCCGAAGTGGAATTCTTCGCGGGCATGAACGTCTACGACGCCAACCCCAAGGTCATCGAAAAGCTTGAGGAGTTGGGCAACCTGCTGGGTTCCGGCAAGATCGAGCACTCCTACCCGCACTGCTGGCGCTGCAAGAAGCCGGTCATCTTCCGGGCCACCACCCAGTGGTTCATCGGCATGGAGGAAAACGACCTGCGCCAGCGCTCCCTCAAGGCCATCCGCGACGACGTGCAGTGGATTCCGGGCTGGGGCGAGGACCGCATTTACAACATGGTGGAAAACAGGCCCGACTGGTGCATTTCCCGCCAGCGCAACTGGGGAGTGCCCATCTCGGCGCTCATCTGCGAGGACTGCGACGAGTCCTGGTTCGACGCCCAGTGGGTCTATGATATCTGCGACAAGTACGCCAAGCACCCCACGGGCTGCGACTACTGGTTCGAGGCCCCCATCGAGGAACTGGTTCCCGAGGGCCTGACCTGCCCCAAATGCGGCGGCAACCACTGGAAGCGGGAAACCGACATCCTGGACGTCTGGTTCGACTCCGGCACCAGTTACGCGGCCGTGGTCGAGCAGCGCGAGGAAACCACCTACCCGGCCGACCTGTACCTGGAAGGTTCCGACCAGCACCGAGGCTGGTTCCACAGTTCCCTGCTGGCCTCCATGGGCACCCGCGACGTGCCGCCTTACAAGGCCGTGCTGACCCACGGCTACGTGGTGGACGGCGACGGCCGCAAGATGTCCAAGTCCATCGGCAACGTCATCGCCCCGCAGGAGATCATCGACAAGTATGGAGCTGAAATCCTGCGCATGTGGGTTTCGGCCTCCAACTACCAGGAAGACGTGCGCATCTCCGACGAGACCCTGGAACGACTCGTGGACGCCTATCGCCGCATCCGCAACACCTGCCGCTACCTGCTCTCGAACCTGAACGATTTCGACCCCAGGCACCGGGTTGCGAACGCGGACCTGCTGCCCATGGACCGCTACGCCCTGGAGCTGGTGACCAGGCGTCACGAAACCATCCAGAAGGCATACAACACCTTTGAATTCCACAAGGTCTACCACACCCTGCACAACCTGTGCGTGGTGGATCTTTCCGCATTCTACCTGGATATCATCAAGGACCGCCTCTACGTGGAGGAGCAGGACGGCCTCAAGCGCCGCTCGGCCCAAACCGTGCTCTGGCAGATCCTGATGATGCTGCTGGTGGACATGGCTCCGGTGCTTTCCTTCACTGCGGAGGAAGCCTTCCAGCAGCTGCCCGAAGCCATCAGGGCCGCACTGCCCGAACTCAAGTCCGTGTTCAGCCTGCGCTTTGCTCCGGATTCCGCCAGCATGAGCGCCGACGAATTCGCCCGCTGGGACAGGCTGGCCGACATCCGCGCCGAAGTGAACAAGGCCATCGAGCCCAAGCGCAAGGACCGCGTCATCGGCAAGCCGCTGGACGCCATGGTCACCCTGTACGCCGATGAAAAGGTCAAGGAGCTGATTAACTCCGAGGACTTCGACATCTGCGAGTTCCTCATCGTCTCCAAGGTGGTCGTCAAGGATCTGGGCGACGCCACAGCCGAGGCCGTCGAAGCCGAGGAAGTGAAAGGACTCAAGATCGACGTGGCCCCGGCCCCCGGCGAAAAATGCGAACGCTGCTGGCGCATCAGCGAAGAGCTGGGCACCGACAGCGAGCATCCCACCGCCTGCCCGCGCTGCACCGCAGTGCTGAAAACCCTGGGCTAGGGAAGCGACATGGATAAATACAAACTGGCCGCCGCCTGGGCGGCGGCCATGACCATACTGGACCAGGTCACCAAGCTGATCGTGGCCGCCTATCTGCCCCTGAACGGCTGGGAAAGGACCGTCCCGGGATTCTTCAACCTGGTGCACGTGCGCAACCGGGGCACTGCCTGGGGCTTCCTGGACCGCAATGACATCTCCTGGCAGATTCCCCTGTTCATCATCATCACCGTCGCGGCCCTGGGCTTCATCGGCTACCTGCTGAAAAAGACCGAGGAAAGCGACAAGTGGATGATCACGGGCCTGGGGCTCATCGGCGGAGGAGCAGTCGGCAACCTCATCGACCGCGTCCGGCTCGGCGAAGTCATCGACTTTCTCGACTTCTATGTGGGGGTCCACCACTGGCCCGCCTTCAACATCGCCGACGTGTCCCTGACCATCGGCGCGGGCGCGGTGCTGATCTCCCTGTACCTGAACAGGAACAATGCAACCGATTCTGCTTGAGCTCGGCCCCATCACCATCCACGCCTACGGCGTGTTCATCACCGCCGCGTTCCTGGCCGGTGTGGGATGGGCCATGCACGAGGCCCGGCAGCGGGACCTGCCCCATGAAAAGATTCCCGGCGTCTGCCTGCTGATCCTTGCCGGGTCGATCCTGGGGGCGCGGTTGCTCTACGTGCTCATCGACCTTCAATACTTTGCAGCCAATCCGCTGGAGATCTTCGCCTTCTGGCACGGCGGGCTCGTTTTTTCGGGGGGATTCCTTGTGGGGTCCCTCTTCGGATATTGGGGGCTGCGCAAAGAGACAAAGAAACTTCTGTGGCTGGACTGCTTTGTTCCGGGCGTGGCCCTGGGCCAGGCCATAGGCAGGATCGGCTGCTTCATGGCCGGGTGCTGCTATGGCTCCAAGAGCTTCGCGCCCTGGGCCGTCACCTTTACGGATCCCAACAGCCTGGCCCCCCTGTTCCGTCCCCTGCATCCCACACAGTTGTATCACAGCTTGGCAGGACTGCTAACTTTTGGCATGCTCCTGCTGGCAAAACGGAAGCTCGAAACTCCGGGTAAACTCACGGGACTCTTTTTGGTCCTTTTTGCAAGCTTCCGCATTTCCATAGAATTTTTCCGGGCCGATTACCGGGGCGATCTCGGTGTCCTCAGCGTCACCCAGCTTATAGCCATCGCCCTTCTTCTGCCCGGCCTTTTCCTGCTTTTCCGTAAACGTGCAAGGAGTTGAACCGCATGTTCGAAAAACTGGCTGCCGTCTCCCCCGCGCAATGGGGGGTTGTCGCCCTTCTGGGCCTCGTCTACCTCGCCATGAACGCGTGGTGCATTCTCGACGCCTGGAAACGCGACTTCGGTTCCTCCGGCGAGAAAGTGGCCTGGATTCAGCTCATGGTCTTCGTCCCCCTGCTGGGAGCGCTGGCCTACTTCATGATCGGAAAAAACAGAGGAGAAATCACCCAATGAAAATGAAACGCATCATTCCCATATTCTGCGCCGGAGCCATCGCCCTGAGCGGGTTCGGCTGCGTGACCAGGACCGACGTGGAAACCATGGAAGCCCAAAACCGACGCCAGAACGCGGAACAGCGCAAGCTCATCCTGCAGCTCGAAGAGGAACTGGACAAGACGCGCGCGGCCCTCAGAAACGAAATCGACAAATCCAGCAACCCGGTGCGCGAAAAAACCGCCACCATCTGGATCGAGCTCAACAGCCTGCGCCAGGAATTCGCCCAGCTCAAGGGCGATATGGAGATCATGGAACTGCGCATGGACCGCCAGCTTGGCGACGCCAACGCCACCATGGACATGGCGCCCATGAAGGACCGGGTCAAGGACATCGAATTCGCCCTGGAAAACCAGCTCAACGTGGACCTTTCCTCCGCCGCAAAGCCCAAGACCGAGGCCCAGGCGGAAGCCAAGCCCGCCGACAAGGTGACCGTGGGCAAACCCGAGGCAAAGCCCGAGGCCCAGGCCGACCCGGCCAAGGCGCTCTACGACCGCGCCTACGATCTCTACAAGGAAGGCAAATACGAGGATGCAAGGTCCTACTGGGCCGAATTCGTCAAGAGCTTTCCCAAGCACCCCTATGTGGCCAGCGCCCTCTTCTGGCAGGGTCAGTCCTACTACAAGATGAAGAACTACTCCAACGCGGCCGTGCTCTACGACGACGTCATCCAGAAGTACCCCAAGAGCTCCAAGTACCGCGCGGCCATGCTCAAGCAGGCCTACAGCCTCCATTACCTGGGCAAGACCAAGATCGCCAAGTTCCTGCTGCAGGAACTCATAGACAAGCATCCGAAATCAGTGGAAGCGACCCAGGCGAAAAGCTTCCTCGAAAAACTGAAATAATCACAGGGTTGCGGACGCCATGCAGGCATGTCATAAAACTGAGACTAATGGCAGGAACACCATGAAAGAAATCGTCAAGGGTTTTCGCAAGATAGTTTATCTCACCTTCCCGCCGGAGGTTTCCGGCCGCCCGGTTGTCTGCAACCTGGGCAAGCTGTACGACCTGAGTTTCAACATACTCAAGGCGGACATCGGCCCGAGGCAGGAAGGCACCATGACCCTGGAGATATCCGGGCTCGAAGGGGACTTCCACAAGGGAGTCAGCTATCTCAAGGAAAACGGCGTACGGATCACCCCGGTGGCCCACAAAATCTTCCGGGACGAAGACAGCTGCATGCACTGCGGCCTGTGCACGGCAATGTGCCCAACAAAGGCCCTGACCGTGGATCCGGGCACCCGGACCGTGATTTTCGACGTGGATAAATGTTCCGCCTGCGGCATGTGCACCCGCGTCTGCCCTGTCCGGGCCATGACGCTGGACCTTGACGAGAACGGGAGCTAGCAACCCGCGAGGTATTCGATGAAGGATGAGAAACGGTCGTTTTCCCGTGTAGAGGCACGGTTGAATGCCTATGTCAGGCACGTTGAATCCCTGGAGACCCCTCCCATATTCAGCTCCGCTCCCGCATTGGAGGCCTGCAGCCGCGAGGTCCTGAGCCGGGGCGGCCATCTGCCTGAACCGCTCATCAGCTTCCTCTGCGAAATGGACAAGAAGCTGGACCAGGTCCTGAGCTTTCTGAGCCAGGATCAGATCCGCAACGACTTCCCCATGAGCATCGAAATCTTCGAACTTTCCGGGGCCGGGGCCAAATTCCGGACCACCGACCCGCTGTCCGAGGGCGACAAGATCGAGCTGGTGCTGGTGCTCAACCAGTTCCCGCTCAGGCTTGCCGGCACCAAGGGCCGCATCGTCGGAAAGGAAGAGGATATCGGAATGTTCCGGCTGGAATTCGTGAATATCAGGGAGGCTGACCTGGAAAACATCATCCAGTATGTTTTCCAGAAGCAGCGGGAGATAATCAGAAATGCCAAGCGCGACTAACGCGCCCACACAGGAGCAGCCCATGACTACCAATGAAGAAATAGTCAAAGAGATGATGGAGCAGGTCTCGGACAAGCTTGTCAACAACCTGCGGGATTCCATCACGGCCGCGGTGGAGCGCGAGATCGCCTCCCACCTTTCCAACGCCCTGCTCGAAGGCGAATTCTACCGCAGGGTCAACAAGGACCTGCAGGAAGGCCTCAAGCAGATCTACCAGGAAGTCAAGGCGGCCAAGGGCGGCACCAAGGCGGTTCCCCAGATAGAAACGGAAATAGATCCGGACGAGCTCTTTAACGAGGCTTCGGACCAGCTGGACGCGGTGCTGCGCACCACGGAAAAGGCCGCAGTGGACATCATCGACATCGTGGAAAAGCTCCAGGACATGTCCGTGACCGTTTCCGACATCGTCAAGGGCTTCGAATCCGGCGGCGTGACCAAGGAAAACAGGCAGCGCCTCAAGGAGATCAACGACGTTCTCATGAACGACCTGTCCCAAATCATGGTCACCCTGAGCTTCCAGGACCTCACTGGACAGCGCATCAAGATCATCATCAACTCCATCCGCAAGGTGGAACAGATCGTGCGCGAAGTCATGGTTTCCACGGGCCTCATGATCCGCCAGAGAACGGAAAAGCCGGAGCAGGATTTCGACTCCCTTTCCGCGGAGGCGAAGCACAAGGCCTCGGATCTGGTGGGCCCCACCGAGGGCACGGACCAGGGCGACGTGGACGACCTGCTCTCCTCCCTGGGCCTGGACTGATTCACAGGATACAAAACAAAAGCCCCCGCATCCCATGGTGCGGGGGCTTTTTTTCGTTCGATTGGCGACCGGATCAGCCGAGCAGCATCCAGCCAGCCAGGGCCAGGAAGCTCCAGAAGCCGAAAGCGTCGGTGATGGTGGTCAGGAATATGCTCGAGGCCTGGGCCGGATCGCGGCCGATTTCCTTGAGAATCAACGGGATGGACGCGCCGGAAAACGCCCCGATCAACATGTCGAAAATAAGGGCTATGCCCATGCAGCCCGCCAGCCTCAAATCCTGGGTGGCCACCAGCAGCAACAGCAGCACGCCGCCCGCAATCAGGAAGCCGTTGATGAAGCCGATCTTGAGTTCGCGGAGCACGGCCATCCAGGCCTTCTTGCGGTCGAATTTCTCCACGGCCAGCTGACGGATCATGACCGCCAGGGCCTGCTGCCCCGTGTTGCCCGCCTGGTTGGAAACAATGTGCATGAGGGCGGCCAGGATGGCCATCTGGGAAATGGTGGGCTCGAACAGGTGCACCACATAGGCGGCGATGGCCGAGTTGATCACGTTGATGATCAGCCAGGGAAGCCGCTTGCGCACGGAAAAATTGACCGGCGAATCCGTGGTTTCGTCCGCGCCCGCACCGACCATGGTCTGCATGTCCTCGGTGGCCTCGTCATGAATGATGTCGATGACGTCGTCGACCGTGACCACGCCGAGCAGGCGGTTGCCGAAATCCACCACGGGCAGGGCAAGAAAATTGTAGTGGGCGATCTTCTTGGCCACCTCTTCCTTGTCTATGTTGTAACTGACGGTGATGAGGTTCTGGGCCTTGACCAAATCCTTGAGCATCGCCCCCCTGCGCGCCAGGAGAAGATCGCGAAGCGAAACAACCCCGGTGAGGCTGTCGCGTTCGTCCACAAGATAGGCGTAATAGGGAATTTCCTTGTCTTCGACTTCCTGACGCAGGGTGTTGATGGCTTCATCCGCGGTCAGATCCTGATCCAGAATCACGATCTCGGTGTTCATCACCCCGCCGGCGGTGTCGGGATCGAAGGTCAGCAGGGTCTTGAGCTCGGCACGGTCTTCCGCATCCACCCTGCTGAGCAGGTTCTTGCGGTGCTTCTCGTCCAGCTGCTCCAGCAGGTCGGTGGCGTCGTCCGGAGCCATCTGCTGGACAATGCGCGCTGCAAGCCCCGGATTCAGGTGCTTGACCAGTTCGCTCTGGTCATGCTGGTCCATTTCGGCAATGGATTCGGCGGCATCCTTGATGGGGAGCTGCTTGATGAATTTCACCTGGTCGGTGAGATCCAGCGTTTCTATGTGTTCTGCCGCATCCGCAGGGTGCTGATCAAGGTCGTTGGGATCGATTTCGACCTCGTCCGCATGATACAGTTTCGGCATGACCGGTTCTTTTCCACTCATGGAGACACTCCCTAGCCCATTAGCGGGTTGAGGTCAAAGTCTAAGAAATAAATATCACGTCAACTTTGTGAAATATTTCATCAACAAGGCGTCCACTTGACGAACGTTACGGTCTGCTTTACTTGCCGTAGACACATAAAAAAAGAAGTATACACATGACGACCGAACTCTTTGACAATCATTTCCAGGCAGAAACCCGCATGTTCCTGCTGGCCCTCATCCGCATCGCCCTGGCGGAAGACGGCCCGGACCTGACCGCCCAGGGACTTTTCTCCGAAACGGACTCGGCCCAGGCCCAGATCGTGGCCAAGCAATCCACCGTCGTGGCCGGCCTTCCCCTCATCCCGCTGGTGCTGGAATTCGGCGGCGCCGAATGCCAGGTGCACCTCAACGTGGACGATGGAGACCGCGTCTCCGAAGGCACCATGGTGGCCGCCCTTCAAGGTCCCGCAGTGCATCTGCTCAAGGCGGAACGAGTGATCATGAATTTCCTGTGCCACCTTTCCGGCGTTGCCGAGCTCACATCCAAATATGTGGCCGAGCTGAAAGGCACCGACACCACCCTGCTGGATACGCGCAAGACCACTCCGGGCATGCGCTACCTTGAAAAATACGCAGTCCGCGTGGGCGGGGGCCAGAACCACCGCATGAACCTCACCGACATGCTCATGCTCAAGGACAATCACATAGACAGGGCCGGAAGCATCACCCAGGCTGTCAAAAGCCTGCACGACGCCTATGAGCAATGCCCGCCCATCGAGGTGGAATGCCGCACCCTGGAAGAAGTGGAAGAGGCTTCCAAATGCGACATCCGGCGCATCATGCTGGATAACATGTCGCACGAATCCATCACCGAAGCCCTGAAACGGATTCCCGCACACATCGAGACCGAGGTCAGCGGCAACATTTCCCTTGAAAACATCAAAAGCTACGCCCAGTTGGGGCCGAACTACATCTCGGTGGGCAAACTGACCCACTCTGCACCGTCTTCCGACTTCAGCATGCAGTTCCTTTCGCTGGGCGCGTAGGAGATACGGATATGAGCACCCCTTCCCAGGTCATCGAACGCATCCGCAAGGAAATGGGATCCAGACTGGCCATCGTGGGGCACCACTACCAGGCCGACGAAATTATCCAGCACGCCGACATCACCGGGGATTCCCTGGAACTTTCCCGCAAGGTGGCGGAGCTCGAGGCCGAATACATCGTCTTCTGCGGCGTCTATTTCATGGCCGAATCCGCAGCCATCCTGCGCAGGGAAAACCAGAAGGTATTCCTGCCGGACACCACGGCCACCTGCGCCATGGCGGAAATGGCCACCGCGGACAACGTGGACAAGACCCTGGAAATGCTCTCTGCGGGAGGGCGCAGGATCATCCCCCTCACCTATGTCAATTCCACGGCCGCGGTGAAAACCGTGGTGGGCCGCTGGGGCGGCACGGTCTGCACCTCCGCCAATGCCCAGACCATGATGCGCTGGGCCATGGACCAGGGCGACGCGATCCTGTTCCTGCCGGACCGCCACCTGGGCTGGAACACCGGCGACGTACTGGGCATTCCCGAATCCGAAAGATTCATCCTGGACAGAGGCCTCATTGACGGCGATCCGAAACTTTTCGTGGATGCGCAGGCCGCTTCCAAGGCAAAGCTGATCCTCTGGCCCGGCTTCTGTCCCATCCACGAGGAGTTCGTGCTCCGGGAGGTAGAACGGATCCGCAAGGAGGAACCCGAGGCCAAGATCATCGTCCATCCCGAGTGTCCGCCCGAAGTCACCTCCGCGGCGGACGCCAACGGCTCCACCTCGTTCATCATCAAGTATGTGGAGGAAGCCGCACCGGGTACAAAGATTTACGTGGCAACCGAGACCAACCTGGTCCACAGGCTTGCCAAGCGTTACCGGAATGTTAAGGTGATCGAGCCGCTCCAGATCAGCTACTGCGAGGACATGGGCAAGATCACCGAGGCAAACCTGGCCGCACTGCTGGAGCACATCGAGGAAGCCGAACCCGTCGACGTGACCGAGGAAGTGCGTGAGCATTCCAAGGTCGCCCTAGAAACCATGCTCAACGTATGCGCCTAGCCTGAGGCCAGCCGCAAGGAGCCACCATGAACGAATATCGTCTGACAACCGACGCATTGGTCATCGGCTCGGGAATCGCGGGGGCCATCGCCGCCCTGACCCTGGCCGACATGGGGGTGGAAACCACCATTCTTTCGGCCGGCAACGAACTGGCCGACGGCAACACCAAACTGGCCCAGGGTGGAATCGTCTTCCACTCGGACGAGGACAACCCGAAGATCCTGGAAAAGGACATCCTCACGGCTGGCTGGAACCACAACTATGTCCGCGCGGTGCGCCACCTGGCCAAACAGGGCCCCAAGGTGCTCCAGGAAGTGCTCATAGACAAGTACCACATCCCCTTCGAGCACCGGCAGGCCGGAGACTGGTACCTGACCCGCGAGGGCGGCCACACCCTTGCCCGCATCCTCTACTGCGCCGACCATACCGGCCAGAACATCATGGAGGTGCTGGCAAAGGCCGTCGAGGAATCCCCCAACATCCGGGTGCTGACCAACCGCACGGCCATCGACCTGCTGACCACCAAGCACCACGCCTCACACCTGGACTACAAGTACAGCCTCAGCAACCAGTGCGTGGGAGCCTATGTCTTCAACGACACCCTGAAACAGGTGGAAACCATTCTTTCCCGCTTCACGGTGCTGGCCACCGGCGGCATCGGCCAGGTCTTCCTGCACACCACCAACACCAGCGGCTCCATCGGTTCTGGCCTGGCCATGGCCCAGCGCGCCGGGGCAATGCTCATGAACTGCGAATACGTGCAGTTCCACCCCACCGCGCTCTACGGCGGAACCAAGCGCGGAGGCAGGCGCTTCCTGGTCTCCGAGGCCGTACGCGGCGAAGGGGCCAAGCTCATCAATTCCAAGGGTGAGCAATTCATGACCCGCTATGACCAGCGGGCCGACCTTGCACCGCGCGACATCGTCACCCGGGCCATCATGAACGAACTGCTCGAATCCGGGGACGACTGCGTCTACCTGGACGTGGCCAACTTCGTCGACTGCGACATCCACGGACGCTTTCCCACCATTTCCGACCACTGCCTGGAGCTGGGCATCGACATCAACAGCGAGCCCGTGCCCGTAGTCCCTGCCGCGCACTACTTCTGCGGCGGCGTGCTTACGGACAACGCCGGGCGCACCTCCCTGGAGCGGCTCTATGCCGCGGGGGAAACGAGCTGCACCGGCGTGCACGGGGCAAACCGCCTGGCAAGCACCTCCCTGCTGGAGGGCATGCTCTGGGGCTACGAGACGGCCCAGGACATCGCCAAGAGGCTCAACAGCAACAACACCAAGCTGACCAAGAAACTCTGCGACAGCATTCCGGACTGGACCAGCCCGGGGGACATCGAGAACGAGGACCCGGCCCTCATTTCCCAGGACTGGGCGACCATCCGCAACACCATGTGGAACTACGTGGGCATCGCCCGCAACAAGTACCGGCTGAACAGGGCCTTCACGGACATGCGCAAGCTGTTCAAGGACCTTCAGGACTTCTACAGGAAAACGCCTGTCTCCAAGCCGCTCATCGACCTGTTCCACGGTTGCCAGGCTGCCTACATCATCACCCTGGCCGCCCTGCGCAACAAGACCACCAAGGGCTGCCACTACCGGGTGGATTCAAAATAATAGTCACACGTAAAAGGCCCGCAGTTCTCTGCGGGCCTTTTTTTACGCCATCCTCCGCGCCAGAAGCGGTCGCGGATAATGAAAACCGAGTATCCTTTCGAATCGCCCCTTCACTTCCCGAAGAATGGCTTCCCGGGATCGGGTCGCACTCGCATGATCATAGTCGATTCCAGTACGACACTGCGGACGGCGCTCATGGGCCGGTGTCAGAAAGGCATCCCCGGCGTAAACGAACACCCCGTCATCCCTGCGCAAAGCCACGGCCATGTGCCCGGGCGTGTGCCCCGGTGCCGGAAAAACTTCCACGCCAGGCGCAACCTCCACCCGTCCCCGCACCAGTTCCAGAGCATCTCCCAAGGGCGGGACATTTTCACGAAACATGCGACGCATGAATTCACGGACATGCTCGGAAGCGGGAACACATGCCAGATCGGGCTCGCCACTCCAGTATTCCCACTCCCGCGCGGCAAGAACATGGCGGGCATAAGGGAAGGCGGGCCGCCCTTTTCCATCCAAACAGCCGCACACATGGTCCGGATGCCCGTGCGTGAGCACCACGCAATCCACCCGGGCCGGATCAACATCGAGGGGCGCGAGGGACTCCATCAGCCAACCGGTCGTCGGCGCTATCCCACCGCCGCCGGTATCCACCAAAACGGTTTTTCCAGCGCTTTGCACCAGCAGGCAGGAATAATGACTGACCCAGCACGAAGCGGTCAGTTTGCCGCAGTCATGCCCGGCAAACCAGGTTGCCGCGTCCTCCGCCCCCAGGTCGGGACACAGCAAGGCGTAGGGATGCTCATATGCATACTCTCCGTCCGCAATCAGCGCCCACCGCATCCCGCCGGAGCAGGAAACAAGGCCGACACCACTATTCCTGGTTCGCATCGGCCACTTCCTCATGAACGATACGCAGAAAACTGCGGATTATGGCGCACGCCTTCTGGTAGACATCCTGCAGATCCGCCTCGTTGGGACGGTCCCGAATATCTCCCAGACGCCCCTGCGTATTGTGGTGCTGCAGCTTTTCCGTCCGATACGCGCCCACCACATACCATTCCGCCGCGACCTCGTATCCCAGATGATCGAAAAGCTGGCCCATGTACTTCACGGCCGGAACAGCCTCGTTCACGCCGGTATGGCTACCACCGAACGTGCAATAGACCACGGCGTGACGGCCCGGACGCCTGGGCGCTCCGGGAACGATCTCGCTTTGGCCGCCGAATTCGCTCATGCACCCCTTTGCCAGGGATCCCAGCGTATCGATGAGCTTCTTGCCCGGCAGCCAGCCGTAAACACCGGAACCGACAAAGACCAAATCATAATCCGCTATTCCGTGGGCAGGATCATCCTTGCCCGCGCAGGCCGTTTCCACCTCGAACCCGCAATCCCTGACCGCCATGCCGATCCGTTCCGCGACCTTGTCCGTATTGCCTGTGGTTGAATGATACAGGTTTAAAATCTTCATCTGATCCCTCCTTTTAGTTAGGTAGCCTAACTTTAATATAAATTATTTAGGACCATGCTGCGCTTCGCGTTCCGCATTGCGACAAACAGCCCGGGAAGCCTTGTAATACTGCTTGAAAACCCTGATCATTTCCTCCATGGCGGCGTTGAAATCGGGTCCAAATTGCGCGGCAAATGCCTTGAACATGGAGGCATGGTGCGTCCGGTGTCCCTCAAAGGCCATCCGCCCCTTCGGGGTAAGGGTTATGACCTGATCCCTGGTCCCGGCAACCTTGGTCTTGCTGAGCAGGCCTCGCTTTTCCAGCTTCTTGATCCGTTCGGAAATGGTCGGCTTGGACACATCGAAATGTTCGGCCAAGGCGGTCACGGTCGTTCCCCTGCCCTCTTCCACGGCTTCAATGGTATGGATCTCGGCGGGAAACAGCAGATCGCCCGTGCCGAAATCCACGCCCTGCTCATGGCTGGCGTTGAACATGTCCACGATCCTGACGATCCAGTCAGACATCTCGTTGAATTTTCTTTCCTGCTCGTCCATGCCCTTAAGTTAGGCCGCCTAACTCAAGATGTCAAGCCCTGGAAACGGGCATGAGATAAAGCGCCTACTTGCGCCAGAATTCGGGAACGAACAGAATGACGACCGTATAGATTTCCAGGCGTCCCAGCACCATACAGAAGGTCAAGGCCCACTTGGCCAGGTCGCTGAAGTGCGCGTAGTTCTCGGTGGGCCCCACGGTGCCGATGCCCGGGCCGATATTACCGATGCAGGCCAAGGCCGCAGCAAAGGACGAAACAACGTCCGCCCCGGTGCCCGCCACCACAAAGGCGCAAAGCACGAACAGGGCCAGCCAGAGCACGAAAAAGCCCCACACCCCGCTGATGACGTCCTCGGGCACCGGCTGCCTGCCCAGCTTGACCCGCGAAACGGACCGGGGATGAATGAGCCGGAAAAGCTCCTGGTAGGACTGCTTCATGATCAGCACGATACGCATGACCTTCATGCCCCCGCCCGTTGACCCCGCGCAACCGCCCACGAACATGCAGAACAGCAGCATGCCCTGGCAAATTCCGGGCCACAGCTCGTAGTCGGCCGTGGCGTATCCCGTGGTCGTCAGAATGGACGCCACCTGAAACGAGGTGTAACGCACCGCGTCCGAAACATTGTCGTAGTTGCCGTTGAGCAGCACATACACGGTCAGGACAATGACGAACACCACGAACAGGGCCGCAAAGACCCGAAACTCCGGGTCCTTGAGCATGACCTTGGGTTTCCCCTTGATGAACAGATAGTGCAGGGAAAAGTTCACGCCCGCGATGAGCATGAAAATGGTGATGACATAGTCGATGTAGGCGCTGTCGAAATGGGCCACCGAGGTGTTCTTGGTGGAAAAACCGCCCGTGGCCATGGTGCCGAAGGTGTGGCACAGGGAATCGAAAAGATCCATGCCCCCGAACATGAGCAGCACTGTCTCGATGACGGAAAACAGCAGATAGACCTTCCAGAGCACCATCGCCGTATCCTTGATGCGCGGCTTGAGCTTGTCCGGCACCGGGCCCGGCACCTCGGCCTTGTAGAGCTGCATGCCCCCGACGCCCAGAAACGGCAGGATGGCCAGGGAAAGCACGATGATCCCCATGCCACCCAGCCAGTGGGTCAGACTGCGCCAGAACAGAATGCTGCGGGGAACGGATTCGATATCCGAAAGCACGGAGGCCCCGGTGGTGGAAAAACCGGAAAGGGACTCGAACACGCAGTCCACCACCCCGGGGAAGGTGCCGTTGAACAGGAACGGGAGCCCGCCGAACAGGCCGGCGACGAACCAGCCCAAGGCCACGATGGCCATGCCCTCGCGGTGGCTGATGACCGCCTTCTTGCTGTCGGCGCGGCGGAAACCGAAGAACATTCCTCCCCCCGTTCCCACCGTCACCAGGGTGGCCCAGAGCATGGGCAGGGTCCCGGCGTCGCCGTAATAGACGCCCCAGGCCAGCGGCCAGATCATGGTCAGCCCGATACAGCCGACCAGAGCGCCGATGATATGCAGCACGAATTGCCAGCGCATCTAGAAGAACTCCACCTTGACGTCCAGGGCCTTTTCCACCTTGGGGATGTTATGGCGCGTGGACAGGATGATCAACCTGTCCTGGGGCTCGATAACCGTATCGCCCCTGGGGATGATGACTTCGTCGCCGCGCTGGAAGCAGAGCACCAGGCAGCCGCGTGGGAATCCGAGATCCATGATGGGCTTGCCCACGATTTCGGAATGTTCCTGGGCAATGGCCTCCAGCACCTCGGCCTCTTCCCCCTTGATGCTGGCCGTGGAAATGACCTTGCCGCGACGGATGAAATGCAGCAGCGAGTTGATGGCCGACATGCGCGGACAGACAAGGTGGTCGATGCCGATGGGCTCGATGAGCGGCATGTACGCGAAATTATTGATCCGGGTGATGGTGCTCTTGGCCCCGAGGCTCTTGGCCAGCAGGCAGGAAAGGATATTGGTTTCCTCGTCGCCCGTGACCGATATGACCAGGTCGAGATCTCCCACGTTTTCCTGGCGCAGGATTTCCTGGTCCGTGCCGTTGCCCACCAGAACGATGGGCCGGTCCAGCTTTTCGGAAAGCTGGCGGCAGCGGTTCTCGTCCTGGTCCATGATCCGGGTGTGATACTGTTTGCTATCCAGAGCCTTGGCAAGCTTGTAGCCGATATTGCCGCCGCCGACGATCAGCACCTTGCGCACGGGCTCCTGAACGACGCCCAGCTTGCTCAGGATTTCTTCCTGGTCCTTGATGTCGCAGGCGAAATAGACCACATCCCCGGGCCGGATATCGTCCACGCCGCTGGGAATGATCAGGCTGTCGTCGCGCACCAGTGCGGCGATGACCAGGGGAACGTCCCCGATGCACTCGCGCAGGTTGAGCAGCTTGGTGCCGATGATGGGGCTTTCCGGCGGCAGGTTGATGCCGATGAGCCGGATGTTGCCCTGGGCGAAGTCGTTGATTTCCACGGCCCCCGTGACGCTCATGAGGCGCAGGATGGAGTCCACCACCTCCTGGTCCGGGTTGATGATCTTGGCGATGTTCAGTCCTTCGCCCCGCAGCATGTCGCTGTAGTTGGTGTAGTCCGCGTTGCGGATGCGGGCCAGCTTGGTGGTCTGCGGCGAAAGCTTCTCGGCAAAGAAGCAGGACAGGAGGTTGACCTCGTCGCTGTCCGTGACCGCGAGAAGAATGTCCGCTCCCTCGATGCCCGCATCCAGCAGCACTTCCGGGCTGCACCCGGAACCTTCGAGAATCTGGACGTCGGTTGCATCCACGACACGCTTGAGGGCATCCGCCGAGCGGTCGATGACCACCACGTCCTTGTTTTCCACCGCCAGCCGACGGGAAATATGGAACCCGACCTCGCCGGCCCCCACAATGATAATGCGCAAACTGCCACCTCTCTGGCTTTTGAAGTCAATGCGTCAACCAACGCTATTTACGCATGTTTTATCATCAGTGCAACTTTCCAGTCCACCGTGGCCAGCGCCCCGTTTCTCTCGAAGTTTCCCGGCGACAACGCACGATCCGATAATAATATCCGAAAATGTTTCAAACAGGCATATGGGTAGGAATTGTTTTTTCCTGGCATCAACCTTTTGCCGCCCGGAGCGCCTATGAGGAAAGGAATCAAACCCGTCCTGTTATGGATCGTGGTCGGGATTGTCCTGGGATTCCCGGTCTTCAGCATGACCTATTACACCATGGTGCGAACATCCACGCCGCAATTCTGCGCCTCGTGCCATGAGATCCAGGCAGCCTACGACGGCTGGAAGACCTCGACCCACGTCAACAATCCGCAGGGGTTCGTGGCCGACTGCATGGACTGCCATCTCCCCGCCCCCCATGACACCTACGACTTTTTCTACGCCAAGACCATGCACGGGATCAAAGACGTCGTCGCCCACTTTGCGGGGAGGCCCTACGTCCGCGAGGAACAGGCGGGCAAGGCCAGGCTGAGCATCAAGAACGACCAGTGCCTGAAATGCCACCGCAACATAGAGCATATGCCCTACAAGCGCGGGGCCATGCTTGCCCACAAGCAGGTGCTCTACCCCAGACCCGGATATGAAAAACGATGTGTCGAATGCCACCAGGACTTGGTGCACATAGACAGGGCCTACTACAACTACAAGGCGCAAGGCCTGTAACCCAAGGGAGAATGCCGAAATGAAGACAACCAAACTGTTACTGGCGGCACTGTGCAGCCTGCTGCTGGCGATTCCCGCACTCGCGCAGAACATGCCCAAGGCAAAGGAATTCCGCATTGAACGGGGCATGTCGCCGCAGGCCAGAGCCTGCATCGAATGTCACAAAACCGAATCGCCGGGGCTTTTTTCGGACTGGGCCGCCAGCCGCCACGCCTCCGCAAACATCACCTGCATCGACTGTCACCAGGCCGAAGAGCACGACAAAGACGTGAGCAAGGCCCACTACAAGCAGTACGAGCGCTCCGACACCCAATGGGGCGTCGGTGAATTCAAGACGCCCGTGGCCGCCGTGGTGACGCCCAAGGACTGTTCGCGCTGCCACCCCGACGAGGTCAAGCAGTACTCGGTGAGCAAGCACGCAAACACCAACGTCATCGTCTGGAAGATCGACCCCTGGATGAAGCTGGGCATGAACAACCAGATTGAACGGGCCACTGGCTGCTACACCTGCCACGGCACCATCCTCAAGGCGGACGCCGACGGCAACCTGGACCCGACAACCTGGCCCAACGTGGGGGTCGGCCGCGTCAACCTGGACGGCAGCCTCGGCTCCTGCACCAGCTGTCACACGCGCCACCGCTTCTCGGTCATGGAGGCCCGCAAGCCCGAGGCCTGCGGCCAGTGCCATCTCGGCCCGGACCACCCGCAGATCGAGATCTACATGGAATCCAAGCACGGCGACATCTACACCGCCTTCGGCGACCAGTACAACTGGACCGCCGCCCCCGGCACCTGGACGCCGGGCGTGGATTACCGGGGCCCCACCTGCGCAAGCTGCCACATGTCCGGCGCGGGCTCTGTCATGACCACCCACGACGTCACGGAACGCCTGTCCTGGGAACTCCAGGCGCCGCTCACGGTCCGGCCGCAGGACTTTGCCGCGCTTCCCGCCAAAACCGACTGGAAGGTGGAACGCGAAAAGATGCAGGAAATCTGCAAGCAGTGCCACAGCAAGGCCTGGACCGACGGCCATTACGCAAAAATGGACGGCGCAGTGGAAAACTACAACGAAGTCTACTTCAAGCCTGCCAAGAAGATGCTCGACGAACTGTACGCCAAGGGCCTGCTGGATAAGACCAGATTCTTCGACGAAAGACTCGAAGTGGAATACTACGAATTGTGGCACCACGAAGGACGCCGGGCGCGCATGGGCACGGCCATGATGGCCCCGGACTATGCATGGTGGCATGGTTTCTACGAATGCAAGCACCGTTACAACGGATTCATGGAAGAGGCGGAAAAGCTGCTTTCCACCGGCCAGAAGGCGCACCGGGCAGACCCGTTCCCGGGCAGCGGCGGGGACACCACTCGCCCGCCGGAACTTCCCGACATGTAGTAGGACAGACATAAACAACGGAAAGCCCCGCTTCGGCGGGGCTTTCCGTTTTGCGAAACAAAGTGATATCAAAACAACACACTTGAATATTTAAATTTTATATCAAATTAAAATTATATAATTGCATGATGATAATGTTTACTACATTTTTTCGTAAAGGGAAGATAAATGTGTCCAACAAAAGGGGAGCAACCATGAAAGTAGGGACTCGATTGTACCTGTTGACAGGGTTTCTGGTCCTGGCGCTGATTCTTGTCAGCTATCTGGGCCTGAGCAATGCAAATCATGCCGTGGGGGCATTGGAGACCGTTTACAAGGACCGGGTTGTTCCGCTCGAACAACTCAAGACGATCTCCGACATGTACGCCATCAACATCGTAGATATTTCCCACAAGGTCAGAAACGGAAACCTGACCTGGAGCGATGGCGCAAAGGCGGTCAGTGAAGCCAAAGGAGTTATCCGGGACAGGCTCGACGCCTATCTCTCCACAACGCTTACCCCCGAAGAACAGCAAATCATCGACAAGACCAAACATCTCATCCAACCGGCCGACGACCTGGTGAAAAAGCTTGAAGAAATCCTGGCCCGCCAGGACATGGCTGCGCTGACGCAACTGACCATCGACGAGCTCTACCCGACCATTGATCCGCTGACCGAGGAATACGGCAACCTCGTCAACCTGCAGCTCAGGGTGGCCAGGGAGCTGTTCAGCAAGGAAGAAGGCGCGTACAGGACCAGCAGGATGATATCCATCGTCATCATTCTGGCGACCCTGGTCATCTCGTTCCTGCTGGCCACATACATCATCAACAAACTCCTGGTGCAGCTGGGCGGGGAACCGAACAACATCGCCGAATACACCGAAAAGATAGCCCATGGAGACCTGGCTTTCGATCTCAAAAGCGACAGGAAGACGGAGTCCGGCATCTTCCTTTCCACCAAGAACATGCTCGGCCAGCTGACCGACGTCATACAAAACGTCACCTCGGCGGCGGAAAACGTCTCTGCGGGCAGTGAGGAAATCGCCTCCTCGAGCCAGGCCCTGTCGCAGGCGTCCTCGCACCAGGCCGCCAGCGTCGAAGAAGTCTCCTCCAGCATGGAGGAAATGGCGTCCAACATATCGGCCAACTCGGACAACGCGCGAAAGACCTATGACATTGCCACCAAGGCCGCCAGCCAGGCAAGGCAGGGCGGAGAGGCAGTGCATGAAACCGTCTCGGCCATGAAGGAAATCGCAGAGAAGATTTCCATCATCGAAGAGATCGCACGGCAGACCAACCTGCTGGCGCTCAACGCGGCAATCGAGGCTGCACGCGCAGGCGAACACGGCAAGGGATTCGCCGTTGTGGCCGCGGAGGTCCGCAAGCTCGCGGAAAGAAGCGGTGCGGCCGCCAACGAAATCAGTGAACTTTCCACGCACAGCGTCCATGTGGCGGAACAGGCGGGAGCCATGATCGAGGAAATTGTTCCCGCCATTCGGGATACCTCCCAGCTGGTGCAGGAAATCGTCGCCGCAAATTCTGAAATGGACGCGGGGGCGCAGCAGGTCAACAGCGCCCTGCAACAGCTCGACTCCCTGATCCAGCAGAACGCATCCGCCTCCGAAGAACTGGCCTCCACAAGCGAGGAGCTGGCTGGACAGGCGCAGCAGCTCATAGAAATCATGTCCTACTTCTCCACCAACGGGAACAGCGCCCATCGGAACCGCCAAGCAAGATCGGGACGCCACCAGCCCCGCTCTCTGCCTCCCGCACAGCCGGACCACACCGAATTTCAACGCTATTAACCAAGAAGCCCCGCTTTGGCGGGGCTTCCTTCATTTCGCAGGGAGTGTGTCTATCACGGCTCCGACCGCATCAATACCAACCCGTTCCACAAACCGGGCCGTACGCTCACGCGCCTTGGCGTTGGCGGCGTAATATTCAAGGACGGCCCGAATCACGGCCAGGGCTTCCGCCTCCGGGGCATCGGCAATCAGCTCGTCCCCCGCCCTCACATTGCGCCCGGCGTTGCCGCCGAAAAGCACGGCCCATCCCCTTGCGGAGCCCATGAGGCCGACATCCCGCACAAAGGACTCCCCGCAGCAGCGGGGACAGCCGGAAAGGCCGCATTTGATCATGGCGGGCATGGGGCCCAACGCATTCAGCAGAGTCTCCAGCTTGCGGGCCATGTCCCGGGTGGATTGCAGGCCGCGCTTGCAGCTCCCCCCGCCCGGACACAGAGTGACCATGGACGGACACTCCTCACCGACTCCGTTCACATGCCCGACAACGGCATCCACATGCTCGGCGGGAACGCCTTCGAGGACAAGACGCTGGGCGGCGGTGGCGCGAACACCGGGCAGGCCGTACAGGCGCACCACGTCGTTCACCTTGTCCAGGGTCTGGGCGTCAAGCCTTCCCTGCGGCATGCGGGGCTTGATCTCGTAACTGCCGTCAGCGCGTTCCACAACGCAACCGGATGGATATTCCTTCACATCTGTCTCCTAAATGGGCGGCGCAATGGTCACCAGCACGCGAAGGTCATTGTCCTCCGCTGCCCTGACGCCGTGCGGCTCGGCAATCCCGGTCACCAGCACATCCCCGGCCCTGGCCGGAATGACTGCGCCTTCGGCGCCCAGAAACTCGCCCTCGCCTTCCAGCACGGTAATGGTCAGCTCGCCTTCCAGGTCGTGCGAATGCAGGGGCAGACTCTGGCCCGCCTTGAAATTGAAACTCAGGACCTTCATGTACGGCGACTCATGCACCAGCTTGCTGGAAAAGACCAGGCCCTTGAAGTCATGCAAGTCAAATATATTGATATTCTTCATAACAATCTCCTTGATTCAACCGGCAATCCGTTCCCTGGAAAGCACCTGTCCCTTGAGCGAAATGGTGATACGCTCGGTCTTCACTTCCCGCCCGGCCTGCTGCATGGCCTGATTCAGAATGACGCTCATGGACGAGCAGCATGGCACCTCCATCTCCATGACGGTGATGGAATTGATATTGTTTTCGCGAATGATTTCCGTAATCTTCCGCACATATTCCATGGCATTGTCGAACTTGGGGCAACCCATGAGCACCACCTTGCCCGCCACGTAATCCGCATGATAGCCGGGCAGGGCCACAGGCACGCAGTCCGCGGTAAGCAGTATGTCGGCTCCCTTGAAAAACGGGGCGCTCGGCGGCACCAGGCGAAGCTGCACGGGCCAATGCCCCAGGTTGGATCCCTGGGCGGAGGACATCTGGGGGATGTTGGCCTGTTCGCACGGGCTCAGGGTCTTGAGGGCCGCACCCGGGCAACCGCCCCTGGGCGGAGCGGAAGGTTTCGCGTCTTCAAGGCGCAGGCTTTCCGGATCCGGCATATGGTCCGGTATATCCCTCCCCTGCCTGACGAGGAGTTCCTTGACGGCCTCGGGATCGAAATCCTCCACCATCCGTTCCTCCACGGTAAGCGCGCCCTCGGGACATTCTCCCAGGCAGGCCCCCAGACCGTCGCAGTAGACCTCGCTCACCAGCCGGGCCTTGCCGCCCACGATCTGCAGCGCACCCTCCGCGCAGGCAGGGACACACAGGCCGCAACCCGTACACTTTTCCTCGTCTATGTGAATCATCATTCGCTTTGTCTTCATACTATGTCTCCTTGAAATAACTACATCCTGGCCACACCGAGAAACACGGCGTGCAGACTGGCAACCAAAGTCAAAAACAATGCCCGCGAACGGGCCGGACCCAACCCCGGAAAACCGTAGCCGATCTGTTGCCTGGTGCAGGCGGAAACGCAGTCGCCGCACAGGGTGCAGGACAGCCCGGCCTGCCCGGTGCTGATCGTCGTTTCGGAAAGCGCATTGTAGCGGCAGCGGGCAAAGCATGCGCCACAGACGTCACACTCCGCACCAACACGCATCCGCCACGGGGAAAGCCTTCCCAGCACGTTGCCCACAAGGCCAAGGGGGCAAAAGGCGCTGCAATGAACCATCATGCCGCCGCGACGAGAGAACAAGACCATGACACCCACTCCCGCCAAGCCAAACACCGCCGCCAAAATAACTGCGACCAAGGCTTCGGCCCCGGCCATGCGCAATCCCGCGGCAACGGCCAGCACCATGATCAGCGTGATCACGCGCCCCAAAACAGACCAGCGGCCAAGCGTTTTGCTCGGAGCGGGCCGGGGCCCCCTGCGACTCAGCAAATCATCCCATGCGCCGATGTAGCACAGGTGGCTGCACCAGGCCGGACCGACCAGCAGAATCGTCGCCAGAAACAGCATGAGCATGAAATAGCCGCCGCCCCGAAACACTGGTCCGGCAACAATGAGCGCGGGCACGGGCAGATGCAGGTCGCCGGTCATGAGCATTTTCTCCATGCCCAGGAGCCCGAGGCACAGCTGCGCAAAGAAGACAAGGGAGAACAGGGCCCACAGGCGCGGCCGAAAACGCAAGGCATGCCTGGGAACGGCCATCTTTCCGCTCAGCCAGGCCGCGTAAACCGCAAGGCACAGAATCTCCAGCGGCCCCCACCCCGACAAATAACGATCAACCAGCAGCATGGGAACCGGAGCCAGTTCGCGGATGGTCCCCAGCCCGAACAGGGACAGGCAAAAGGCGGTCGCCTGCCAGGGGGCATTCGTTGCATTCCGTTCGAAGCGCTCCCCCGCGACCTTGCCGAGCATGACGGCCATGGCCCCGAGATTGAAGAGAAAGACGCACCCCATGATCATTGCAAGCCGCGTCCAGGGCGCACCCAGCGCCTCACGGAATCGTATGAAGTCCACGGCGACACCGGCCCATTCGTAGGCCCCAAAACCCAGAACAGCGACAAGTGCGAAGCGCACCCAGCCCTGCCGGGTCAGCAGCAGCCCCATCATGAGCAGGTACGCCGCGGCCATGCCCATGTCCCCCTGCCGGAAGTGGTGGGCGGCCAGCAAGAGGAGCGCTAGGGCCGGTATGGCAAGCAACATGTTCTTCATTCTTCCGTCTCCATGGCTCCACAGTGGACAATTACCGAGTCTGCTGACATGATTTAAGTCAAAGAAGCACAATTTATATGAATTTTTTTGGAGATCCCAATGACTCTCGCAGAAGCAGTGCGCTCCATCTCCCTCTTCGAAGGGCTTGCCGACGAACAACTGGAAAGGCTCGGCAATATCGCCGTGACCAAGACCTATGAAAAAGGGACCGTGATCTTTGAAGCGGATACCCCGGCCAACGGCTTTTACGCCGTGCTTTCAGGCCGGGTGAAGATCTTCCGCACCTCCCCTTCCGGCAAAGAGCAGATCCTGCATATCTTCGGTGCGGGCGAGTCGTTCGCCGAGGTCCCGGTGTTCGAGGGCACCACCTTCCCGGTCCACGCCCAGACCCTGGAAAAAGGCGAACTGCTTTTCGTGCCGCGCCAGGAATTTGCGCGCATGATCTCCCAGGACCCGGACCTGGCCATGGAAATGATGGCCCAGCTCTCGTCCCGGCTGCGCATCCTGGTAAACAAGATCGAGGAACTCAGCCTCAAGGAGGCCCCGTCCAGGGTGGCGTCCTACCTCCTGCTGCTGGCTGCCAGCCAGGAAAAAGACACCATCAGGCTCGATCTGCCCAAGGGACAGATCGCCTTTTATCTCGGCACAATACAGGAAACGCTGTCGCGGATCCTCAAGCGGTTTGTGGAAGACGGAATCATTGAGATGCAGGGCAAGGAGATCACCCTTGTGGACAAGAACGCCCTGCAGGAGATCGCCGACGAGGGGCGGTAGCCTCCGAAATCTTCATCCGAAGGCTCCCCAGGTCGACCCTCAAACTGGAATAGCCCGCCGCACAAACGTGCAGCGGGCTAGAAAATGCCGTTGTGGCAGGATAAAGCTAGGCGCTCATCTTGTTCACGGCAACCTGCAGGCGGGCGATGCGGCGAGCAGCGTTGCGGGAGTGAACAATGTTCTTGCGACCGGCCTTGTCCAGCATGGAGGAGGCGGTCTTCAAAGCTTCCTGAGCCTGTGCGGTGTCACCGGCTTCGATGGCCTGGCGAACAGCCTTGACGGTGTTCTTGATGCGGGTCTTCGCAATGCGGTTACGCAGGTTGCGCTTCAAGCTCTGACGGTGCCTTTTCAGTGCAGACTTGTGGTTAGCCAAAACAATTCTCCTAAAATCTTTTATTTAAATTCGTGTCGAACGATTTATTCGCTTCCAAAGACAGGGATGTGTATATGCCCTGCCCCTTCTTTGTCAAGATATTTTTAAACCTGCAACGCATTGAAGTCGGCCAGGCGGCTCAGACGATCCACCAGGGACTTGAGCAGGTTCAGACGGTTCAGGCGCACGGCCTGATCGTCGCACATGACCATAACATTGTCGAAGAACCCGTCCACGCCGGGACGCAGCTCACGCAACAGCCCGAAAAGACCGGCGAAATCATCATTCTCCCACAGCTCCTCGAACATGGGCGCGGTCTCGTCCAGCTTGGCGGCCAGCGCCTTTTCCTCGGCGTCCTCGAACAAGTCGTCCTCGTAGCTGCCGGTCAGATCCTGTCCGGCCTCGTCACCCTGCTTGCGAATGATGTTGGCCGCACGCTTGAAGGTCAGCACAGCCTGCTCGAAGTCGTTTTCGCGGCTGAATTCCGCCAGGGCCTCGATGCGCTTTTCCAGGGTGCGGACATCATTGAAACCGGCGCCGAGCGCGGCGTCCACCACCTTGGTATCAAAACCCTTGCCCGTAAACAAGGCGCGCAGCCTGTTGGCAAAGAAGTCCTGCAGCTTTTCCATGGATTCGTCGGCGTCCAGCTTCCACTTCACGCCGACGTAGGCGCCCTGGGCCCAGGACAGGAACTCCGTCAGGTCCAGATCCAGGCCGTGCTCCATGATGATGCGGCAGATGCCCAATGCGCAGCGGCGCAGGGCGAACGGGTCGTTGGCTCCGGTGGGAACCTTGCCCAGACCGAAGCACCCCACCAGGGTATCCACCTTGTCGGACATGGACAGCAACGCGCCGCCGAGGCTGGCCGGAACCGGGGTTTCGGGGCCTGCGGGCAGATACTGTTCGTACAGGGCCTTGGAGACGATCTCGCCCTTGTTGGCCCTGTCGGCATAAATGCCGCCCATGATACCCTGCAGCGAGTCGAACTCGATAACCATGTCGGACACGAGGTCGGCCTTGGAAAGGCGTCCTGCCTTGCCGTACTGCTCGTATTCGCCGGGGACGATGCCCTTGGCTTCGCCCACGGTTTCCGCGAGCTTGGCGCAAAGCTTTTCCAGGCGGCGGGTCTTGTCGCCCATGCTGCCCAGCGGGCCGAAGAAGACAACGTTCTCCAGCTTGTCCAGCCAGACCTGGGAATCGACCTTGCAGTCGGCCTCCCAGAAGAAACGGGCGTCCTCCAGGCGGGCCTTGAGCACACGCTCCCAGCCCTTCTTGACCAAAGCCAGATCCACGGGTTCGATATTCAGCGTGGTCAGGAAATGCGGCAGCAGGGAGCCGTCGGCCTTTTGCACGCCAAAGCTCTTCTGATGGCTCTGCATGCTGGTCAGCAGCACTTCGCGCGGCACTTCCAGGTACATCTTGTCGAATTCGCCCAGGATGGGAACCGGCCATTCCACCAGGTTGGCGACCTCTTCCAGAAGGCTTTCCTTCCAGACGATCTCGCCACCGGCTTCCTTGGCCAGCCGATTGCCCTCGGCAACCACGATTTCCTTGCGCTTTTCCGGGTCCAGGATGACCTTGGCCTTTTCCTCCATAACGGGGAAGTAGTCGGAGACCTTGTCAATGGTCCACGGACCGGGGCCCATGACACGGTGGCCATGGGAGATGCGGCCGGAGGTCAGGTTCTCCACGGAGAACTCGACCACGGCGTCATCCAGCAGGGCCAGGAGCCAACGCACCGGACGGCCGAAGGCGAAATCATACCCGCCCCAGCGCATCTTCTTCGGGAAGGTCATGGCCTCCACGGACTTGATGCAGACCCCGGGCAGAATATCCACGGTCTTGCCGCCGCCGACCACCTTGTTGGCGGCCAGGTACTCGCCCTTGTCGGTCTCCAGCTTGAAAATGTCGTTCTCGGACACGCCCTGGGTCTTGATGAACCCCAGGCCGGCCTTGGTCAGGTTGCCCTCGCCGTCGTAGGCGATGCGCACCGGAGGACCGGAAACGGTCTCCTCCTGCTTGCGCTGCACATCGCTGATGCCCTTCACGTATGCGGTGAGACGGCGCGGGGTCGCATAGGTCTCGATGCCGTCATAATCCACCATGGCTTCGGCCAGCAGGCTCTCAAAGGAAGCGGCAAGCTCCCTGGCCAGCTTGGGAACGAAGCGGGCGGGCATTTCCTCTATTCCGATTTCCAGAATGAATTCAGCCATTTTTCTACTCTTTCTCTCCGGTTCGCTTCCGGGCCGTTATTTCTTGAGCATGGGGTAGCCCATTTCCTCACGCTGGTCCGCGTAAAGACGGGCGATCCGGGACGCAAGGTTGCGCACCTTCCCGATATAGGCGGCGCGCTCGGTGATGGAGATGGCGCCGCGGGCATCGAGCATATTGAAGGAATGCGAACACTTCAGGCAGTAGTCGTAGGCGGGCCAGGGAAGTCCCTCGTCGCAGAGCCTCAGGCACTCCGCCTCGAACTTATTGAACAGATCCAGCAACATGGCGGAATCGGAAAGCTCAAAATTGTATTTGGACATCTCCACTTCGTTCCGGTGGTAGACATCGCCGTAGGTGACGTTGTCGTTCCACTTCAGATCGTAGACGGATTCCTTTTCCTGGAGATACATGCACAGGCGCTCCAGGCCGTAGGTCACCTCAACGCTCACGGGCTTGAGGTCGATGCCGCCCACCTGCTGGAAATAGGTGAACTGGGTCACTTCCATGCCGTTGAGCCACACTTCCCAGCCAAGGCCCCAGGCGCCCAGGGTCGGGGATTCCCAGTCGTCCTCGACAAAACGGATGTCATGTTCGCGGGCGTCGATGCCGATGGTGGCCAGGCTTTCCAGGTACAGGTCCTGGATGTTGTCCGGCGAGGGCTTCAGGATGGCCTGGAACTGGTAGTAATGCTGCAGACGGTTGGGGTTCTCGCCGTAACGGCCGTCCGTGGGCCGCCGGGAAGGTTCGACATAGGCGACCTTCCACGGCTCCGGACCGATAACCCGGAAAAAGGTGGAGGGGTTGAATGTCCCGGCCCCGACTTCAATATCAAACGGCTGGACAATGACGCACCCCTGCTTGGCCCAAAAGTCCTGCAGCTTCAAGATGACGTCCTGAAAATTCATGAAAAACTCCAAATATCAGACTTTTTTATAGTTCCCGCCCTCCCATTGGAGGCCGAGGTGGTAAGCGATAAAGAGCTCCACAAGCTCGAAAACCTGACGACGCACTTCACCGGCCATGCCCAGGCCCACCCAGTCGGAGGGACCGCTGCGCATGATCCAGTCAAGGGTTCGCAGGGTGCCGACAGAAACCTGCCGAGCAAGACCATCTACCGGTTTCTCCGGCGATTTACAAGCGCCGCATGCAATCTGCCCATTTTCAACCGAAAAAGTGACCCTGATGGTTTCATCCAGAGATGTGCCGCATCCGGTGCAACGGGAAAGATCCGGCGTGAAGCCGAGTTCGAAGGCGGCCTTGGCCCGGAACAGAATGGGGAATAGATCCCCCGCAGGCCTTTTCCGCTCCAGGGTTTCCAGGGTCTCCAGCAGCAGATCGAAAACGGCCCTGCCGTCTTCCTGACCGGGCTCGATGGCTTCGACGAACTTGATGCAGTTGGCGGCCTGTCCCAGCAGGGCGCTGTCCGCCTTGAGCTCCTTGAACCCGTTCAAAAGCGATCCCTCGGCCAGTTGCTGATAGGCCCCCTTGCGGTCCGTGCCTATTGTGAAAAGAACGAGATTGAGAGGATCCAGGCAGCCCAAAAACCGACGGCGGCTCCGAAAGCCGCCGAACGCAAATGCAGTAAACACCCCTCGAGAAGCGGTCAGTAACCGCACCCAGGCGTCAGCCTCCCGAAAACGCCCGACCTTGAGCACCAGGGCCTTTTCGGTCGCTTCCACGAAAAATTACCCCTTACACCGCCCTATTGTTTCCCGAAACGCAGGTCCTGGGTCTTCCCCTTCGCCTCTTCCATGGGATAGGGATTGCCGTTATACTGGATGGTCACGCCCGGGACGTTGCCGATGCGGATGCGGCGGTAGCTGTTGAACATGAGACGCAGAGGCTCACCCTTGCGCAGAAAAAAATCGCGGGCCATGTCCTGGCCCTCTTCCTTCCATACGCCGATCCAACATCCTTCGTCCGAAACGGCGCGGATAACCAAGGTATGCCTGTAGGCATCCCCTTCCTCCGAATCCTTCTCGGCAACGGACTGCTCGGCGGGCACTGCCTCCTTGGCGGGAGCGAGGCTGACAGCCTCCTCCCTGTCCTGCGCGGCAGCCCCCGCATCAGATCCGGCCTGTTCAACGGCATCCGGCTGCTCCACGGGGGCGGCCTCCACGGCACCGGGAGCCCCCTGAGGGGCTTCCGACGATTGAATGGCTTCCTGACTTCCCGACTCCACGGCAGGCGCTTCCACCGTTGTCGGGGCGGGAGAATGAAAACCGAAGTAATAGACCAGACCGCCAAGAATGCCCAGCAACACCACTATCAGCAGGACAGCGGGCACTCGGCTCTTCTTTGTCCCCATTCCGGATTCGCCTTCCTGAAAGGCCAGATCCGTACCAGGGGTGACATCATACTGGGTGGCGTCCAGCTCTTCGCTTTCCTTTTCCAGGTCGGAATCGAAAACCCGTGCAAGCTCATCGCCGTCCAAACCCAGAAACCTGGCGTAACTTCGCACAAATCCCTTGGCATAGACGGGATGCGGCAAATCATCCTTGTTGCCCTCTTCAAGGGCGATAATATTCCGGCGGCTTATCTTGGTGACCTCCATCACTTCCTTGATGCTCAGTCCCCTTTTTTCCCGCTCTTCCTTGAATATGGTACCTATTTCCTCAAATTTCATGATTTCTCCAGCACTACGCTGAGTTAGTTCATATAACGAATTACAGCTTTTTCTCGAAGAGCCTCAAAATAATCGTTGAAAGTCTTTTCCCGTTTGCTCTGAAGCAATTCGGTATATATCTGATCCTTGACTTCTTCAAACGGAATGTAATTTCCCTCATTCTTATCAATAAGCTTGATGAAAGTATTGGTACCCTGAATGATAACCGGTCCCTTCACTTCACCAGGCTTCATGTCCTTGAGAGGCGTGCGCCACTCTTCGTCCAGATCCTTCCAGGAAAATTCACCGATATCCCCGCCCGCATCAGTGCCCGGGCCAATGGAATACTCCTGTGCTGCCTGCTCAAAGGTCAGTTCGCCGTCGTCCAGCTTCTTGCCGATCTCCTGGGGCGAGACGTCGGAGGGAAGCATGATCACGGCCAGATGCAGCCCGCCGCCCAAGGAAAACTCCTCCTTGCGGTCCTCATAGGCTTCCTTGACCTCGGTATCCGTGACCAGCACCTTACTGTGAACCATGGCGCCCATAAGCCGCTGCCTTTCCAGGCTCGACTTCAGACGGGCCTTGAACTCATCATAGCTCATGCCCTCTTTCTCGATCTGAGCGATGAACGCCTCGGAGTCAAGCTTGTACTCTGCCTGCATCCTCTCGATTTCGGCCTGGATGTCCTCCTCACTGGCCGAAACCCCGAAACGATCAAGCTCCTGCTGCATCAACTGGTCCTCAACCATGTTATCCAGCAGCTTCTTCTTGATCTCCTTCAGTTCGGCAGAGCTGACACTTTTGCCCTGGCTCTTGAACCTTTTGACGACAACATCGACCTTCTCGTTCAAGTCGAACTCTGTGATAATACTGTCATTCACCTTGACCAATATCCGGTTCATATATTCCGAGCCCCAGGCGGACACGGACAAACAGCAGATCAAAAATGCAAGAATGACAAGGGTAATAGCTTGACGCACAACGCAACTCCTACAAACAAAAAATGATAGCACCGTACACTAGTCACTTTGGTGCAACTATGCAACGTTCCGAAAGCCTTTAAAAAGAAGGATTACGAGGTGGCGTTTCCGGAGTCCTCGACGGCCTCGTGATCGTCTTCCTTGGGCACCAAATGCTCACTGATCTCGATCTGCGCCGAGTCGAGCTTTTCCTCCAGCCACCGGGAATAAACCCTACGCAGCTTCTGCTCGAGCAGCACCTCCTCCACAAGCGGATAGGCCTGAGTCGGACTCAATACCTTTGCAGGACTCTTCTCAAGCAGAATAATCGATTCAAATCCGAATTTTTCAGAAATAATGGGCGTGGAGCCCCCCGCCTCGATCCCCTTGAGCGCGTTGACCCACGAGACAGGCAGGCGTTCCTCCCGCACAATCAGCTCACGTGCGGAGACTTCGCCCAAGGCAGTGGTCAACGCACTGACATCCTTGTTGGCCTTGTAATGCTCAACGCCCCTTTCCACAAGCTGCCTGTTGGGGCCGCGAAGCACCAGCAACTTCAGGCTGGCGGGCAGATAGAAGTCGGATATGTGCTTCTTGTAATAGCGCTCCGCTTCCTTGTAATCGATCTTCACCTGGGGCCGCAGCACCTGGGAGTAGAACTTGTTGACGGCAAGATGATACTTGAGCTGCTGACGCCAAGCCTTCAGATCGATGTATTCCTCGATCAAAACCTGCTCGAACGCCCCTTCGGGGTAATCGCTGCGCACCTGGTTTTCGGCTTTTTCGAACTCTTCGTTGGAAACCTCGAGTCCCAACTTCTCCAGCTCCTGAACAATAAGCTCCTGGACGATCAGGTCCCCCAATATCTGCCCGTATTCACTACGCAGCTTCTCCACACTGGGAACAATGGGACTGCCGCCGTCGCCCTGCATGAGGTCGTGCTGGAATTCCAGCTGGCTCAGCAGAATGGGCCGGCCATTGACACGGGCCACAACGCCCATTTCCTCGGGCTCACTGGTGCAGCCCACAGATATCAGAAGCAAACCGATCAGTACGATATTCTTGAACATGAGATTTCCACTTTGCTACTTTGCGTCGTTTTCCTTGCGGCCGCCTTGCGGCAGGCTCTCCAACTCCAGCGCCAGGGCCTGCAAGGCCGCCCTGCCCTGAAAATTTTCCACATAACGCACTTCAAGTTTCGATGGCGGTAACATACGGGCTGTCTCCTGTCGATCGGCAACCCACCGGATCAAATCTTCAGGAGTCAGCACCTGGACGTCCGTTCCCCAGGAAAGTACGGCCCGGCCGGGGTACAATTCGGCCCGCTCCACCTGTAGCCTGGAAAGCACCAGTTTCAACTCCAGAACCCCCAGGAAGCAAAGCAACTGCTCGGGCAAAGGACCGAAGCGATCCCGAAGTTCCGCCTCCAGCTCCCGAAGCTCCCTTTCGCCGGTGGCCGTGGACAGCGCCTTGTAATACCGAAGCCGCTCACGGGAATCGGGCAGGTAGTCCCCGGGAATATGCGCCTCGAAAACAAAATTCAGTTCCGGCTCGGATGCCCGGGTTCCGGCCTCGCCCCGAATCCGCCGAACCTCCTCTTCAAGCATCTCCAGAAAAAGTTCAAGTCCTACTTTAGCTATTTGGCCGGATTGCGCTTCTCCCAATATGTTCCCGGCACCGCGCAAGCGCAAATCCTCCATGGCCACCTTGAATCCGGCTCCCAGATAATCAAGGTCGAGAATGATGCGAAGACGCTTGCGCACCGTTTCCTGCAGCTTGTCCAAGGACGGCACCACGAAATAGGCATAGGCCTGCCGCTCGCTCCTGCCCACGCGGCCCCGCAGCTGATACAGCTGCCCGAGTCCGAACATCTGGGCTTGATCCACTATCAGGGTGTTGGCATTGGGAAAGTCCAGCCCGGACTCGACGATGGCGGTACACACCAGCACATCCAGCTCGCCGTGCCAGTACTTGTGCATGGTGTCCTCAAGGGCCTTCTCGGTCATCTGCCCATGCGCCATGCCCACCCGCGCCTCCGGAGCCAGCTCCCGCACGAATTCGGCAACGCGCTCAAGCCCGTTGACCCGGTTGTAGACCCAGAAAATCTGGCCGCCCCGGTCCAGCTCCCGCTTGAGAACCCCGGCCAGCTCGCCCTTGTCCCGCTCCATGATCGCGGTGTCCACGGGCTTGCGGTCCTGCGGAGGCGTCTCAATGACGGAAAGACCACGAATGCCGGAAAGCGAGAGCTGCAAGGTGCGCGGAATCGGTGTCGCCGTCAAGGTCAACACATCGATATTCTTCCGGAACTGTTTCAAGCGCTCCTTGTGCTTGACCCCGAAACGCTGTTCCTCGTCCAGGATGAGCAACCCGAGGTTGGGCAATTCCACATCCTTGGAAAGCAGCCGATGCGTCCCGATGAGAATATCCACCTCGCCCCGCGCCGCGGCATCGAGGGTGGTCTTCTGGTGCTTGCGGGAAACGAAACGGCTGAGCATGCCCACGCGCACGGGGAATCCCTCCATACGCTTGATGAAGGTCTGGTAATGCTGCTCGGCCAGGACCGTGGTGGGACAAAGCAAGGCTGTCTGTCGCCCTTCCAGAGCAGCGCGAAACGCGGCGCGCAGGGCAACCTCGGTCTTTCCGAATCCCACGTCCCCGCACACGAGCCTGTCCATGGGCTCGGGCTTTTCCATATCCTCGAAGACGGCCTTGATGGCCTTGTCCTGGTCAGGCGTTTCCTCGAACCCGAAAGTGGTCTCGAAATCCCAGTACAGCTCGTCCAGCGGACCGTAGGAAAAACCCTTGCTGACCTTGCGCAGCGCATACATTTCCACAAGCTCGTGCGCGATCTTCTCGATGGCCTTTCGCACCCGGGCCGTGGCCTTGGCCCAGCGGGAGCCGCCCAACTTGTCCAGGGACGGCATCGCGCCCTCGGGCCCCTTGTAGCGCTGGATCAGCTTGAGCCGGTCCACGGGCAGATACAGGCGATCATCGCCGTCGAAAAGCAGCAGCAGGTAGTCGTTGGCCGCATCGCCTATCTTGAGATGATGCAGACCGCCGAAACGGGAAAGCCCGTAATCCCGGTGCACCAACAGATCGTCTTCCACCAGGTCTTCGTACTGGTCGAGCCCCTTGAAGGCCTTGTCCGCTCCCACATGCGCCTTGGGCGGCTCGGGCTGCAGCACATCCTCACCCAGGATGCGCACCTGGCGCCAGGAAAGCTCCATGCCCTTCTTGTACGGCCCCACCAGGGCAAACACGCCCCGCCTGGATTGATCATAACGGGTCAGGAATTCGATGTTTTCCTGCTCGGCCAGGGTAAGAAACTTCTTTCGGGACCGCTCCGAGGAAAAACCGAGAATGGTCTGCCGGGCGCTGCCGCTCCATTCCTTGAGCGCAGCCATGAGCGCGGCCCAGGGCCTGCGCTGATGCTCCGGCTGCCAGAAGACGTCGCTGAAGCGGCCCACGGGCTGTTCGGGCAGGTCGATGCCGTCCTTTTCGCGCCCCAGGGTCAGCTCCTCGAAAACAAGCTGCTCACGGTCCTGCCAGATGGTCCTGGCTGTCTCCTCATTGCGGAAAACGAACCGGGACGGCCACTTCGTGCCCTGTTCGCGGGCCTGAAGGGCCAGGAAATCGACCCAGGCCTGTTCCTGGTCTTCCAGCCGACCCCGCAATTCGCCGCCGGCGGAGAGAATGACCTTGGCCGAACCGGGGAAATAACGTTCGAGTCCGCAGGCGTCGTCATAATACAGCCCCGGCCAGACATAACCGTCCGACTGATCCAGACGCTCGTTGAGGAGATGCTCCTCGGCGCTGGCCATCTCGCCGGTGGTCCGCAGGCGTTTCCAATGCTCCCGCGCCCGCTGCGCATGGTCGGCGGCGGCGATTCCCGGACACACGGGCAGCAGAACCGCCTCCAGCAGATCCGCGCGGGACCGCTGGCTCGAAGGATCGAAAACCCGAATTTCCTCCAGGGTATCGCCGAAAAACTCCAACCGGAGCGGAGACTGGTAGCCGGGCGCATAGATATCGAGAATATCGCCGCGCATGGACATGTCGCCGCACGCGGAAACCATCTTCTTCCGGGCGTATCCCCAGGAAACGAGCTGCTCCATGACCAGCTCGGGAGACATCTCCTCGCCACGGGCCAGGGGCAGCCAGCTGTTGCGCAAGGTCTCCGGAGACGGCCAGAACGGCAACAGGTTGTCCGCAGTCAGTATGATGCCCGCCGGTTTCCGTCCGTATTCCAGCGCATAGAGGCACGCCCAGCGCATGCCCCAATCCTCGGGACCGGGATTCTTGGGAATATAGGGAGGAAACGCGATCCACTCCTGCTCCCACAACGGAACAAACTGGTCATCCCCGCCACCGGCCATAAGGGACGACAAGGCGCTTATCTCCCGGAACTCGCGGGCTCCGGGGACAATGAAAATAGGCGAAACGCCGCGGTCCAGAAGCGCGCGGCCGACATAGGCCTGGCTGCCGCAGCCGCTCTTGAAGACACGCAGGCTTTTACTTTCGCCGTTGAAAAATGCCGATAACTGGGAAGGAAAATCCAATGAAAACACCTCGGGCCGACCGGCCCATCACGAAAAGCCGCCTCAACGCAAAAGCGAAAGGCGGCTGTCTATTTCTCAAAATAGAGAGAAGCTAAACAATATTCAATGCTTCTCTCTCCTCATTGCTCAACAGCTGGTTCAGATCAAGCAGGATCAACAGCCGATCTTCCATCTTGCCGACTCCGTCAATGTACTCGGACTCAAGGCCGGAAACAACAGGCGGCGGCGGTTCCACGGTATTGGCGGGAATGCGCAGCACCTCGGAAACGGAATCCACGACAAAACCAACAATCATCGTGCTGATTTCTATGACGATGATACGGGTATGCTTGTCATGCTCACGGGCTTCAAGGCCCAGCTTCTTGCGCAGGTCGACAATGGGAATGACCTTGCCGCGAAGATTGATCACGCCCTCGACGAACTCAGGCGCACGCGGGACGTTGCTGATCTCCATGGTGCGGATGATTTCCTGCACCTGGAGAATATCAACCCCGAACTCTTCCTCGCCCACACTGAATGTCACGAGCTGTATGAGTTCATCATCCTGCTGTCGAACTTCACTTTCTTCAATTTCCATCTCGGGAAACCTCTCTTGAGTGGCATGGAGTAACTCACTTGCGCAAGGCAAATCGCCTTTTCCAGACTGGCCTAACAGTGGCAAGGGAGCATTGGTTTGTCAATGGTAATATATTTTCCGCACGGCAAACATATTGATTTGGCGAATAATTTTGCTCCCGACCCTCCGGCCGGGCCGCGAAGCCGGTTATATCGAGGTTGACCTACTGCCGATAACGGTCTAACTTAGGCCTCTGTTAAGCACCTATCTATCTGTTATTTTTAAATTTGTAGCAAATTCAGGATGGTCCACCAAGCATGGGGCAGTATGACACTTCCACTGACGACTTCACCCTGGAAGACCAGGTAAAGTCGCTGGCTGACGATGAGCTGCTAGACTTCTGGGAAGAAACTCAGCAGCTTGCCCGGGCTCTCGACCAGGAGCAAAGCCCGGATTTGATGACCTCTCATCCCGAATACGAAAAAGTCATCCTTCAGGAACTGCAATTTCGTAGCTGTAGACGGCATATCCGCTGATACCGTCAGCAGAGAAAACGCCCGGCCCCTTTCAAGGCCGGGCGTTTTTTTGTCTCATTCCAGATAGCCGGCGAACAATTGCCGCAACTCCTCGAGAATATCGCCAAAAACACCTGTAAGGGTCTTGGCGAACAGATCCAGCAAAATGACCGCATTCACCGACGAGTCGGCCTCGGACGCATCCCTGACCCGCCTTGCCAGGGAAAGGTTCATCCGTTCGAGATTCTTGTAAATGGCCTTCAGTCCCTTGAAGTCCTCATCGCAACTCCCCTTTTCCTTCCGGGAAAAATACTGGGCCAGAAGATACATGGAAGTTGAACGGTAGACGGTTTCCACTTCGGTGGAAAACGGCAGATGGAACCGGGCCATGGGCCGGAAAAAGGCCGTATGCGGGCACCCGCTGGTGGGGATGATCAGGCCGAGCATCGAGCTGAGCCCGCGTTGCGCCGTGGTCTCGCAGAAATAGCGCCGCTCCGCGGTGACGACCTCCACCTTCACGGGCTCATGGGAAACCATGGTGCTGAACCGGTCCACGATGTCATGAATTCGAACCGCCAACGGGCAGTAGGGCTTCCACTCCTCCCCCACCGTGCAATGCGGGCACCGATGGTTGTCCAGCAGCGTCCACTCCGGGGGATTCGCGGGCACATCGCCGAGACATTCGAGCGTGACGGGATGAAAACTGAAGTCGAACCGGTCAAAGCGTCCGCTATCGAAGGAAAACAGATACGATATCTTCATGAATACCTGCAGGCAAAGGTTCATCGGTTTTCAGCATGTTAGCCGTCTTGCCCGGCAAAAGGCAAGAACGTCAAAAAAAAGGGCCGCATCCGAAGACGCGGCCCTTTGACTAACACTGACATCGATTACGGCTTCACCGGCAAACGTCCGATGCTGAAGTAGGCGAAACCGGCTTCTCCCATCTGCTTGGGGCCGTACAGGTTACGGCCGTCAAAAAGGATGGGGGCCTTGAGCAATTCCTTGATGCGCTCAAAGTCCGGATTGCGGAACTGATTCCAATCCGTGACCACGGCCATGCAGTCGGTGCCTTCCAGAGCCTCGTATTCGTCCTTGGCAATCTCAACCAGGTCGTTGCCCTGGAGGATCTCGGCGGCGCGTTCCCAGGCGATGGGATCGTAGGCCTTGACCTTCATGCCCTTGGAGGTCAGCACGCGGATGAGTTCCAGCGCCGGAGCCTCGCGCATGTCGTCGGTATTGGCCTTGAAGGCCAGTCCCCACAGGCCGAGGGTCTTGCCCGCGACGCCGCCCTGGGGCTCGTAGTAGTCGAGGATCTTCTGGGCCAGGACAACCTTCTGGTCGTCGTTCACGGTGTCCACGGCCTTGATCAGGCGGGCGTCATAGCCGTATTCCCGCGCGGTGCCGATGAGCGCCTTGACGTCCTTGGGGAAGCAGGATCCGCCGTATCCCACGCCGGGATAGATGAAATGGTAGCCGATGCGCACGTCGGAACCGATGCCCATGCGAACCTCGCTGACATTGGCGCCCACGCGTTCGCAGATGTTGGCCACTTCGTTGATGAAGGAAATCTTGGTGGCCAGCATGCAGTTGGCGGCATACTTGGTCATTTCCGCGCTGCGCACTCCCATGACGATGAGCTTTTCGCGACTGCGGGCAAAAGGTGCGTAAAGTTCCTTGAGGATCTCTGCGGACTCTTCGCTTTCCGTACCCACGACCACGCGGTTGGGCTTCATGAAATCGTTGACCGCGTCCCCTTCCTTGAGAAACTCGGGGTTGGAAACCACGTCGAAATCAATGTCCACTCCGCGCTTGTCCAGCTCTTCCCGGATGATGCCGCGAACGCGGTCCGCAGTGCCCACGGGCACGGTGGACTTGTCCACCACGATCTTGGGGGAATCCATGAGCTGGCCTACTTCGCGGGCCACGGCATCCACATAGGAGAGATCGCAGTTGCCCTGGTCGTCGCTGGGGGTTCCCACGGTGATGAACACCACGCGGGCGTCCTTCAGACCTTCCGCCAGGGAGGTGGTGAAGTCCAGACGCCCTTCCGCGTAGTTGCGCTTCACCAAAGTTTCCAGGCCGGGTTCGTAAATATGGACATGACCGTCCTTCAGGCCTTCGACAACGTCTTCATTCACGTCAACGCAGCTGATGTTGCTTCCCATTTCGGCGAAGCAGGCCGCGGTCACAAGGCCGACATAACCGGTTCCTACGATGCAAACATTCATGTATTGAGTATCTCCATATTTATTTACTTGAGAACAAAATCAGGCATAGGCGATACATGGAGCGCGCGACCATTGTCAATGCGTGATAAGTCGCCGGACCGAAAAGCCCCATGTATTTACTTCCAAAACCGGAACGCGTAATCACACCCATGACGAAACAATTCACTTGGAGGGAATACCAATGCCCGTACTCTGCGTAAATGTCGACCACGTGGCCACGCTTCGTCAGGCCAGAATGGGAATCGAGCCCGAACCCGCCACCGCCGCCTACATGGCCGAAATGGCCGGCGCCGTGGGCATTATAACACATCTTCGCGAAGACCGCCGCCACATCCAGGACCGCGATGTGGAGATGATCCGCAAAACCTGCAACACCCGCCTGCACTTCGAAATGGCGGCCACGGCCGAGATGCAGGGCATCGCCTTGGACATCGATCCGGAAACCGTCTGCCTGGTTCCGGAAAAACGCGAGGAGCTGACCACCGAGGGCGGCCTGAACTGCGTGGGGCGCGAAGCCGAACTCAAAGAGTTTCTTGCCCCGCTGCACGCCAAGGGTATCCGCTCCAGCCTGTTCATCGACGCGGACCCGGCCCAGATCGAGGCGGCCAACACCATCGGCGCGGAATTCATCGAGATCCATACAGGCCATTACGCCGACGCCAAGGAAATCAACGAGCGCAACGTGGAGCTGAGCAGGATCCTGGACGGCATCCGCCAGGCCCGCAACCTAGGGCTCAAGGTCAACCTGGGCCATGGCCTCAACTACCGCAACATCCTGGCCTTCAAGAACGTTCCCGGCATCAGCGAATACTCCATCGGACACAGCATCATGGCCCGGGCCATCTACGTGGGCCTGGACCGGGCGGTCCGGGACATGGCCGAAATCATCCGCACCTTCGTGGACTAGGACCGTCCAGGCATGATCAAGGGAACCGGACTCGACATAGTCGAAATCGACCGAATCAAAACCTTGTGGGAAAAGCACGGCGAGCGCTTTTCCCGCAAGATTCTCACCGATGCCGAAATGACCCAACTGCCCCGGAAGCATCCTGTGCCACGGCTGGCGGCCCTTTTCGCGGGCAAGGAGGCGGCCGTCAAGGCGCTGGGCACCGGCTTTGCCCGGGGCGTCCACTTCCATTGCGTGGAAATTCTTCACGCTCCCAGCGGAAAACCGGAAATCCACTTCCTCGACAAGGGTTTGGATGTTATGAAGGAATTAGGCGCGCTCCAGGCCCACATCTCCCTGACCCATGAAAAGGGGCACGCCGCGGCCGTGGTCATACTGGAAGGCTGAACCCGAACCACCGGAGGAACACGTGTTTCTGCCCCTGCCCACCCCCGATGAAATCGCCGCCTGGGATCGGGAAACCATCCGGACGCTCGGCATTCCGGGCATGGTGCTCATGGAAAACGCCAGCCGGGAGGCCGTGGCCGTCCTGCTCGAGGACTTCGGCGAGGTCGAGGGCATGGACATCCACCTCTTCGCCGGTTCCGGCAACAACGGCGGCGACGCGTTCGCCATGGCCCGCCACCTGGCCGACCTGAACGCCGACGTCACCGTCTTCCACACCAAGCCCAAGAGCAGATACACCGGGGAGGCCCGGGCCAACCTGAACCTGTGCGGTAAACTGGGCATCCCCATGCTCCATCTCGGAGCCGTGAATATCGAGACCCTGCCGCAACCCGACATAATCATCGACGGACTGCTGGGAACGGGCTTCCAGGGTGAATTGCGCCAAGACTACCAGCGTCTCGTCCAGGGCATCAACCGCCTCGGAGAGCGCGCCTACGTCCTTGCCATCGACATCCCGTCCGGCCTGAACGGGCTTACCGGCAAACCGCAGCCTGACGCTGTGCGCGCCGACGCCACGGCCACGTTCCAGGCCGCCAAGCTCGGACTCATCGGCTCCCGGGCCGAGGAATTCACGGGGGACCTCTTCGTCTGCTCCATCGGCATTCCCCGGCTGGTGCAGGACAGATTCGCCCCCAGGCGCTGGATGATCTCGGATGAAATTTTCAGGCAACTGCCCCCGGTGGAACCGGACATGCACAAGGGCCGGGCCGGGCATGTGCTTATAGTGGGCGGCTCCCAGGGGCTGACCGGCGCACCGCACCTGGCCGCGCTGGGCGCGCTGCGTGCCGGGGCCGGACTGGTCACCGTGGCCTGCCCCGGGGCATTGGCCGAATCCATCAAGGCCGGCGCTCCGGAAATCATGACCCTGCCCATCGGCTCCGGCACGGAATGGGAAAAAGGCGATGCGGCCCGCATCGCTTCCCACCTGGACCGCTTCGATGCGGCGGTCGTCGGGCCGGGCCTGGGAAGGACAAGAAAAACAGTTGATTTTCTGAATGAACTTGTTGCAATGTGTCCCCTTCCCTTGGTGCTCGATGCGGACGCCCTCTTCTGTCTGGCGCAACGGCCGGAGCTTTTGAAGAGCCTCTCCGAAAAAGTCGTGCTCACGCCCCACCCCGGGGAAATGGGCATGCTCACGGGACGGACATCCGCCAATGTTCAGGACGACCGGATCGGGACCGCCGAGGAATTCACCCGCAACACCGCAGCCACCCTGGTGCTTAAAGGTTCCTGCACCGTCGTGGCCGATAACCAAAGGACCTGCATATCTCCCGTTTCCGCTCCCGCGCTGGCCGTGGGAGGTTCCGGTGATGTGCTTGCCGGCCTTGTCGGTTCCCTGCTTGCACGCGAGACGGCCCCGTTCATGGCCGCCTGTCTCGGAGTGTACTGGCACGCGACCGCCGGTTTGCTGCTTGAGGAACGATACCCGTCCCGGGGCAACCTTGCCCGGGAAATAGCAACCATGCTGCCCGAAGCCGCAAAGGAGTAAGGACATGCTCAAAGCAAAAGACATCATGACCGCATCCCCCATTACCCTGACTCCGGAAACCGACATTGTGACCGCAGTGAAAACCCTGCTGGACAACAAGATCAACGGAGTTCCCGTGCTTGAGGGCGAAAAGCTGGTGGGCGTCCTGACGCAAAGCGACCTGGTGGCCCAGCAGAAGGAACTGCAGCTACCCTCGTTCTTCACCCTGCTGGACGGCGTGTTCCCTCTGGCTTCCTACGAGGAGCTGGACAAGGAAATGCAAAAGATCTCCGCCATTGTGGTGGGCCAGGCCATGACCAGCAATCCCACCTTTGTTTCCCCGGAAGCGGACCTGACCCAGATCGCCACCATCATGGCCGAGCAGAAGCTCTACACCCTGCCCGTGGTGAACGAAGGCAAACTCGTGGGCGTTGTGGGCAAGGAAGATGTGTTGCGCACCCTTGTGGAACAAGGACAATAGTTTTCCATGCTGAAGCTCCGCCTGAAAAACGCCGAATCCACCCTCGAATTGGGGAAAATACTGGCAAAAAGCATGGCGGAAGCCTCATTTCGACCGGCTGTGCTCTTGCAGGGCGACCTCGGCTCCGGTAAGACCACTTTGATACGGGGGCTTGTGGAGGCCCTGCCCGGCGCGGAAAACGCGGAAGTGGCCAGCCCGAGCTTCAATATTTTCAACGTGTACCCCACAACCCCCCAAGTGGCCCATTTCGACCTCTACAGGCTGGAAGGAATGGAGCCGGACGACGCGCTTTTCGATTTTCTCGAAGACGGCGCAACCGTCACGGTCATCGAATGGGCCCAGTTTCTCGGCCGGGAATACTGGCCGCAGGAGGCGCTGAGCCTGGAATGGTCCCCGGAGCGTAACGGCCGGGAACTCACCATAACAACCATTGGGAGCAAGGCCCGGGCGCTGCTGGAGTCCCTGACGCCTTTTCTCTCGGAATATACAACGGAATCGGATCTGACATGAACATCGTCGTACAGAAATTTGGTGGAACTTCCGTTGCCAATCTGGAATGCCAGAAGCAAGTCATGAAAAAGGTCCTTCGCCCCTACCGCGAAGGGAAGAAGGTCGTGGTGGTGCTTTCCGCCATGGCCGGGGAAACCAACCGGCTCCTGGCGCTGGCCAAGGAATGGAGCGACAACCCGGACCCGGCCGAGGTGGATTCCCTGGTTTCCACCGGCGAACAGGTTTCCTGCGCCCTTTTCACCATGCTGCTCAAGCAACAGGGCGTGCGCGCGCGCTCGGTCCTGGGCTTCCAGGCCTTCATCCACACCGACTGCAGCTACGGCAAGGCCCGCATCGTGAATATCGACACCGACGAGCTCAAGAACATGCTTGAGGAAAACGACATCCTCGTGGTGGCGGGCTTCCAGGGCTGCGACGAGCAGCGCCGCATCACCACCCTGGGCCGTGGCGGCTCCGATACTTCCGCAGTGGCCATGGCCGCGGCCCTGGACGCCGAGGTCTGCGAAATTTATACCGATGTTCCCGGTGTCTTCACCACCGACCCCAACATCTGCAACGACGCCAAGAAAATGGACAGGATCTCCTACGACGAGATGCTGGAAATGGCCAGCATGGGCGCCAAAGTGTTGCAGATCAGGTCTGTCGAATTTGCTCAAAAATATAATGTCGACGTGCATGTGCGCTCCACTTTCACCGATGAAATGGGCACGCTCGTCACTCAGGAGGATATTGATATGGAATCCGTTCTCGTTTCCGGGGTCGCCTACGACAAGGATCAGGCCCGCGTCACCCTCGTCCACGTTCACGACGAGCCCGGCATTTCCGCCGCCATCTTCGTGCCCCTGGCCGAAAAGAAAGTCCTCGTGGACATGATCGTCCAGAACCCGAGCAAGAACGGCCGTACCGACATGACCTTCACCATCCCCAGGGCCGACCTTGAACAGACCCTCAAGGTGCTGGAAAGCCTACGATACGAAATAGGATACGAGGAGTTGCTATACGCTGAAAACGTCAGCAAAGTCTCGATTATCGGCGTCGGAATGAGAAATCATTCCGGCGTGGCATCAAGAGCTTTCAAAGCGCTGAGCGACGAGAACATCAACATTCTCATGATCAGCACCTCGGAGATCAAGGTTACCTGCCTCATAGAGGACAAATATACGGAACTCGCAGTCAGAACGCTGCACAAAGCCTTCGAACTTGAAGAAGGCGGGATGAAACCAGAGTCATCATGAAAAAAGTAAGCATATACGACACCACACTGAGAGACGGCACCCAGGCGGAAGAACTGAACCTGACCATGGAAGACAAGGTCAGGATAGCACACAAGCTCGACGAGCTGGGTGTCCACTACATCGAGGGAGGCTGGCCAGGCTCCAACCCCACGGACCACCACTTCTTCCAGGAAATCCAAAAACACTCCTTTCAGAATTCGACCATCACGGCCTTCGGGAGCACTTACAACCCGAAGGCCTCACCGGAAACAGACCGGATCTTCCAATCCCTGCTGGAATCCAAGGCCGAGGTCCTGACCATCTTCGGCAAGACCTGGGACCTGCACGCCACCCTGGCGCTGGGCATCGAGGAACAGCGCAACACGCAGATCATCCGCGAAAGCATCGCCTACCTCAAGCCACATGTCCGGGAAGTCTTCTTCGACGCCGAGCACTTTTTCGACGGATTCAAGGAAAACCCCGAATTTTCCCTGGCCTGCCTCCGGGCGGCCCACGAGGCCGGGGCGGACGTGCTGGTGCTCTGCGACACCAACGGCGGTTCGCTCCCCCGGGATATCTCGGAAATCATCCGGACCATCCGGGAAAAGCTGCCGGAGGCCGCCCTGGGCATCCATACCCACAACGACAGCGAGCTTGCCGTGGCCAACGCCCTGGAGGCGGTCCGCCAAGGCGCGCGTCACGTCCAGGGCACCATCAACGGCTACGGCGAACGGTGCGGCAACGCCAACCTCTGCTCCATCATCCCCTGCCTGGAACTCAAGATGGGTCTGGAAGCCATCGGGGAGCAGAGAATGAAAAGCCTGGTGGAGGCCTCCCATTTCGTCAGCGAAATCGCAAACTTGCGCCCATTCCTGCGCCAGCCTTTCGTGGGGGCCTCGGCCTTTGCCCACAAGGGAGGCGTGCATGTGAGCGCCGTGCGCAAGGATGCCCGAACCTATGAACACATCAAGCCCGAGGCAGTGGGCAACGTGCAGCGCATCCTGCTCTCGGACCTGGCCGGACGCAGCAACCTGCTGACCAAGGCCGAGCAGTTCGGCTACCCCCTGGACAAGGGCGATCCCCGCGTGGACCAGATCATGAAGGAGCTCAAGCTGCGCGAAAGCATGGGCTTCGAATACTCGGTCGCCGAGGCCTCCTTTGAGCTCATGTTCCATGAGGCCATCACAGGGAAAACAATCAATTACTTCAAATTCCTGAACTTCTTCGTGGCGGACGCCAAGCGGGAGGAGGACGCGGAACCCACCTCCGAGGCCACCGTCATGGTGGAGGTCGAGGACCAGATCGAGCACACCGCCGCCACGGGCATGGGCCCGGTCAACGCCCTGGACCGCGCCCTGCGCAAGGCCCTGGAGCGATTCTACCCCAACCTGGCCGACGTCCGCCTGCTGGACTTCAAGGTCCGCGTCCTGTCCGGCGCAGTGCGCGACACGGGCGGCACGGCCTCGTTTGTCCGGGTGCTCATCGAATCCGGCGACCAGTACAACCGCTGGACCACGGTGGGCGTTTCCCACAACATCATCGAGGCCAGCTGGCAGGCCGTGGTGGATTCCATCAACTTCAAGCTGCTCTGCGACGAAAAAAGGAAACTGACGCAATGACGAACTCCGCTCCGATACGCATCTCCATCCTCATGGACAATACGGCAGGCCCCGGCCTGGCCTGTGAATGGGGATTTTCCACCTCCATCAGGACCGGCAACGAGCTCTGGATATGGGATGCGGGCGCATCCCCGAAGTTCCTGGCCAATGCTGCGCTCATGGGCATTGATCCGCTCGAGGCGGCAGGCCTGGCCCTGAGCCACGGCCACTACGACCATACCGGCGGAATCCAGGCCTTCCGCGAGGCTGGCTACCAGGGTCCCGTCTTTGCCCATCCCGGCTGCACCAGGAAGCGTTACAGCGTCAAGGAGGCTGGGACCAAGTCCATCGGTCTGGCCTCGCCCCTGGGGGACTTCACGCCCGTGGCCGATACCGGAAAACTCAACGGCGTGATCACCATGATCACGGACATACCGAGGATTCCCGGCAACTACCAGGCCGTGAAGGGTTTCTCGTTCAGCCCGGACGAAAACATTCCCGACCCGGTGGAGGACGACGCCTTCCTGGCCATCGACACGCCCAAGGGCTGGGTCATCCAGCTGGGCTGCTGCCATAGCGGGGTCATGAACAGCCTGCTCTGCGCCCGCGAACGCCTGGGCGTGGAACATATTCACGCGGTGCTGGGCGGCCTGCACCTCTACAACGCGGACACCGCGGCCATCGAGGAAAGCGCCGAGGCCTGCCGCATGTTCGGCGTGGAAAAACTGGCCGTGGGGCACTGCACCGGGGAAAAGGCTGCCAAGGCCCTCAAGGAGATGCTCGACTGCGAGGTCACGGACCTCCGGTCCGGCATGCGGTTCGACTTCTAGCTCACAAAAGACATCCGCAAAAAAGCCCTGCTCCGCACACGGAACAGGGCTTTTTCATTATCTTTTCCCGAGAGACTACATGGAAGCGACCTTCTTGACCAACCGCTTGAGCTGGTAGGTGAAGCTGGCTTCGTTGTCGTACCAAATGATAAGCTTGAGCTGGGTGCCGTCCAGCACCCGGGTCATGGGAGCATCGATGACTCCGCCGAAGGTGCAGCCGGTGTAGTCGATGGAGACCAATTGCTCTTCGGAATAACCCATGTGCTCATCGGCGGCGGCCTTGAGGGCTGCGTTGACTTCCTCGGCCGAGGTGGGCTTCTTCAGCTCACAGACGAGGTCCACCAGGGAGACGTTGGGGGTCGGCACGCGAATGGACATGCCGTCCAGCTTGCCGTCCAGTTCGGGCAAAACCAGGCCGACGGCCTTGGCGGCGCCAGTGGTGGTGGGCACCATGTTCACGCCGCAGGTGCGCCCCCGGCGCATGTCCTTGTGGGTGCCGTCCAGCACGCGCTGGCTCATGGTATAGGCGTGCACCGTGGTCATGATGCCGTGCACGATGCCGAAATTATCGTTGATGACCTTGGCGGCCGGGGCCAGGCAGTTGGTGGTGCAGGAGGCATTGGAAATGACCTTGTGCTGGGCGGTCAGATCCTTGTCGTTGACGCCCATGACCACGGTGATGTCCGCGTCCTTGGCCGGGGCCGAGATGACCACCTTTTTGGCGCCGCACTCCATGTGCTTCTGACAGCTTGCCTGGTTGTTGAACTTGCCGGTGGATTCCACCACCAGGTCACAGCCCATGTCGCCCCAGGTCCAATCGCCTTCGCCGTGACGAGTGACCACCACTTCCTTTCCGTTGATGCTGAATCCGTTGGCGGTGGGTTTCACGCCCGGGAAACGCCCGTGGACCGAGTCATATGCCAGCAGGTAGGCCAGGTCCTCATTGGAGGCTCGTGCGTTCACCGCCACCAGTTCCAGGTCCTTGTCGCCGGCGAGTATGCGCGTGAGATACCGTCCGATGCGTCCAAATCCATTGATACCAATTTTCGTAGCCATGTGTCTCTCCTTGGGGATTGGTTGGATTCACATCCAAATATAAAACCAAAGTTATCTGTTGGCGCAAGCTATTTTCACGCTTTTTCAGTAAAAATCACACGCTCCCAACAGATCAAGGGTTTCACGGTCCGTGAAATCGAACCGCAGGGGGGTCAGGGTGATGAACTTCTCGGTGAGCAGCGCGCGGTCGCGGTCCTCGCTGATCCGTTCTTTGGGGATCTCACCCTGGAGCCAGTAATAGGCTCTGCCTCGGGGGTCTTCCCGAACATCGTACCAGTCGCGATAGGACGCGCGAGTATGGGGGCACAGGCGCAGTCCTTTTGCCTCGCCGACGGGACAATCCGGGAAATTCAGGTTCATGACGCACTTTTTCGGCAGGCGATCCCACGGAATTTGGGGAATGAGATCGACGCAATACCGGGCCTGTTCGTCAACGTTTTGGGGGTTGAAGTTATCTAGGGACACGGCCATGGACGGAATGTGCATGAGCGCCCCTTCCGTGGCTGCGGAAACCGTGCCGGAATACAGGATGTCGACGCCCACGTTGGCGCCGCTGTTGATTCCGGACAAAACCAGATCGGGCGTATGGCCCAGCAATGTGGACAACCCGAGCTTGACGCAATCCACCGGGGTGCCGTAGACACCGTTTCCCACAAAACCGTCTTCCTGAAACGCCTTGACCTTCAAAGGCATGAACAGGGTTACGGCGTGCCCCACGGCGGATTGCTCCGTCACCGGGGCGAACACGTCGACGGTGTGGCCGGCATCAATGAGCGCGCGGTAGAGACCACGCAGGCCCACGGCCTGGATTCCATCATCGTTGGTCAGCAGTACTCTCATGGTTCTCCTGTTTTTCCGGATTTGACAATCCATGTGAAATCAGGTTCATAACCTTGTAGCGGCAAATCATCCGATTTGCATCCTTTAACAGGACGTTACCAGATAACGGGCGGGATAATCCAACATCCGGCCAAGATCAAGCAACGTGACACAGAAAATACAATATATTCGCGACTTGTCGCCTGGAAACCAGGTGAGCGACCTCTTCATCCTGTCAACGGCCAACATGGGCCAGTCACGGAACGGTCCGTACTGGAACGTGGCCTTCCAGGACGCAACCGGACAATTGGAAGGAAAGATCTGGAGCCCCAAGAGCCTGGAATACCAATCGCTGGAGCCGGGAAAGATCGTCCTTGTCCACGGCACCGTGGAAAGCTACCGGGACAGGCTCCAGCTCAAGGTGGACCACCTGGATCTCAACCCGTCCACCAACGGCGGCCTCGACCTCGCGGACTTCATGCCCGCCAGCAAGGTGCCGCCCGCGCAGCTCATGGAAACCATCGAGGACCTCATCACCGAGCACATGAAGCACAAGCCGTGGAAGAAATTCTGCCGCAAGGTGCTGCGCAACGAGGAATACCATGAACGGCTGCTCACGGCTCCGGGAGCCAAGACCGTGCACCACGCCTATGTGGGCGGCCTGCTGGAGCATAGCCTGTCCGTGGCCTGTCTGTGCATGTCCATCTGCGACAACTATCCGGACCTGGACCGCCAGACCCTGCTGGCCGGGGCCATCTTCCACGACCTGGGCAAGGCCTGGGAGCTTTCCGGCGGGCTGGTCAACGACTATACCGACGAAGGCCGCCTCATGGGGCACATCCAGATCGGCATCGAAAAACTGGAACCGTTCCTGGCCAAGGCGCGGGACCTCGACCAGGGTCTCAAGCTGCATCTCAAGCATCTGATCACCAGCCATCACGGCGAGCACGAGTTCGGCTCCCCGGTGCGCCCCAAGACGCCCGAGGCCTTCATCCTGCACCATGCCGACAACATGGACGCCAAGCTGAACATGATCCAGGCCGCCTACGAGGACATGGAGCAGGCCGGCCAAAGCTGGTCGCCCTACATGCGTTTCCTGGAACGCAACATCTTCCGCCCCACCCCGACCCCGGACCCGAACAACAAGAACAGGAACAAGACGGAGAACCAATGTTTGTTACCTTTGAAGGCATAGAAGGCACCGGCAAGACCACCCAGATCACGAAACTCAAGGAATACTTCGAATCCATGGGACGCGAGGTCTTCCTGACGCTGGAGCCGGGCGGCAGCCGGATCGGCACCGAGCTGCGCAAAATGCTCCTTCATGTGGACAGCAAGGACATCACCTCCATCACCGAACTGTTCCTGTACCTGGCCGACCGCGCCCAGCACATCGCCCAGGTCATCAAGCCCGAGCTGGAAGCCGGGAAGGTGGTCATCTCCGACCGCTTTGCCGACTCCACGGTCTGCTACCAGGGCTATGGCCGGGGCCTGGACCCCAAGCTGCTCCACCAGCTGAACGAAGTGGCCGTGGACGGCTGCTGGCCCGACCTGACCATCCTGCTGGACATCGACGTGGAAGTGGGCCTCAAACGGGCCATGACCCGCAATATGCGCGACGGCAAGACCCAAGAGGAAGGCCGTTTCGAGCAGGAGCACCTCTCCTTCCACAGCCGGGTGCGCGAAGGCTACCTGACTTGGGCGGCACTGAACCGGGACCGCATCAAGGTGGCGGACGCCTCCGGCACGCCCGACGAGGTCTTCGCCAACATCAAGCGCCTGGTTGACACCAAGCTGGCAGGTTAGCCAGTCTCACGCGCCAGACCTTTTTCCCCGCAAGAAAATCCTATTATTTCCCGCCGAGTGTGGTAGGGTCGAACGCAGTTGATGGCAAAAACCGCTTCTGACAACCTCTTGCACTTCAAGGAATAATGCCCGAAGGCGTCTGCTCCCTGGCCCGGAACAACACCCACCGGGGCCATGACTTTCTCGTGGATACCTGCATGTACCTGGCGGTCATGGCCGGGTTCGTCTGGCTTCTCGCCTCGGGCTCGGAACGCCTGGGCTACAACTGGCAGTGGTATCAGGTCCCCCAATACATCTGCACCTGGGACAACGGCTTCACTCCCGGCCTCCTGCTCAAGGGCCTGTGGGTGACATTCAAGATCACGGGCGTCAGCCTGGTGCTGGCCTTTGCCATCGGGCTGGGCACGGCCCTGTGCCGCATGAGCCGCTCCTTCATGGCCCACGCCATCGCCCGGGCCTATATGGAGCTCATCCGCAACTCCCCCCTGCTCATCCAGTTGTTCTTCATCTATTTCGTCATCGCCCCCATTTTCGACATGGGCGCATTCTGGTCCGCGGTCTGGGCCCTGAGCCTGTTCGAAGGGGCCTATGCCTCGGAGATATTCCGGGCGGGCATCACCTCCATTCACACGGGCCAGTTCGAGGCGGGACGCAGCCTGGGCATGTCCCCCTATACGCTCTACCGGCACATCATCCTGCCCCAGGCCATCCGGCGCATCCTGCCGCCGCTGACCAGCCAGGCCGTCTCCCTGGTCAAGGATTCCGCCCTGGTGGCGACCATCTCCATCTACGACCTGACCATGCAGGGAATGACCATTGTCTCGGAAACGTTCCTGACGTTTGAAATCTGGTTTACCGTCGCCGCCATCTACCTCGCGGTCACCCTGATCCTTTCCCGGATCGTCGCGGTGCTGGAGCAGCGGATGAACGGTATGTACAACCCATAATTCCGGAGGATAGAGGAATGACCATCTGGAGAACCATCACCACCGGCCTGATCACCCTGATCGCAATCCTGGGCGTCTCCCACGTCTCCCTTGCGGCCCCGGCAGAGACGCGGCAGAATCTGGCAAAGGAAAGCACCCTGGAAGCCATCATGCAGCGCGGCGCCATCCGCGTGGGCTTCGACACCTTCAAGCCGTGGGCCATGAAGGATAAAAAGGGAGAATACATCGGTTTCGAGATCGACGTGGCCCGCAAGCTGGCCGAGGACATGGGCGTGAAGATCCGCTTCGTGCCCACCCAGTGGGCAGGCATCATCCCGGCCCTGCAGACCGGCAAGTTCGATGTCATCATCGGCGGCATGAGCGTGACCCCCAAGCGCAACCTCAAGGTCAACTTTTCCATTCCCTACGAATTCTCCGGAATGTCCATCATCGCCAACAGCGCCAAGGCCAAGGGGTTCGACAGTCTTGACGACTTCAACAAGCCCGAGGTGACGGTCATCGTCCGCCTGGGCACCACCGCCCATGTGGCGGCCCGCAACTTCCTGCCCAAGGCCACCCTCAAGGTCTTCAGCGAGGAATCCCAGACCATCCAGGAACTGCTGAATGGCCGAGGACATGCCCTGGTGGCCTCCAACCCGCTTCCCCGGACCCTTGCCAAGGAGTACGAGGGCAAGCTGTTCCTGCCGCTCAAGGACGACTTCACCCGGGAACCCATCGCCTTTGCCGTGCGCAAGAGCGACATGGATTTCCTGAACTTCCTGAACAACTGGATTCGCGTGAACTTCGCCTCCGGCTGGCTCCAGAACCGTTACGACTACTGGTTCAACGACAATGAATGGGAAAGCCTGATCCAGTAGGAAACGGACCATTGCCTCGAAAGACAATGCGCCGCGGCGCAATCAGATTCACGCGGCTGGACGCGGTATTGCTCCTGCTTGTCCTGGGTGCGGGAGCATTCGTGCTCCACCGGGCCTCGGTGGGCCTGGAGTACCACTGGAAATGGTCGGTCATCCCCCAGTTCATCCTCTGGAAGGACGCCGCATCCGGCCAGTGGTTCCCCGGCATGCTGCTCAAGGGACTGTTCACCACCCTGCGGCTCAGCCTCTGGAGCGGCCTGCTGGCGACCCTCATCGGAATCGCCGCGGGCCTGCTCCGGGTCAGCCCCAGGCTGTTCTGGAGGCAACTCTCCGGGACCTACGTGGGGCTGGTGCGCAACACCCCGCCCCTGGTCATCGTCTTTGTCTTCTATTTCTTCATCGGCGACCAGATCATGAACGCCCTAGGCATGGTGGACATTGCCTACGAGCTGGCGGAAACGCCCCGCCCTGTCCTGGAAATGCTGCTGGGACCCACGGAGCAGCTGCCCCAGTTGCTTTCGGCCATCATCACCATCGCCCTGTTCGAAGGGGCCTATATCGCGGAGATCGTGCGCGCGGGCATCGAATCCGTGGAAACCGGCCAATGGGAGGCGTCGTGCGCCCTGGGGTTTACCCGGTTCCAGCAGATGACCCACATCATCCTGCCCCAGGCCCTGCAACGCATGCTCCCGGCCCTGGCGGGCCAGTTCATCTCCACGGTCAAGGACTCGGCTATCGTGGCGGTCATCTCCATCCAGGAACTCACCTTCCAGGGATTGCAGCTCATGACCACCACCTACCGGACCTTCGAGACCTGGATCACCATCCTGGCCATGTATTTCGTCCTGACCCTCCTGTGCTCCCTCCTGGTGCGCAGGCTGGAATTGCGCATGGCCAGAAAGGCCTGAGCCGCGACAATCGCTTTGACATGAAGGACATTAACCAGCATATCTAAGCGTGCACCAAGGATAATCGAACTTCCCGAGGAGGACTTCATGAGCAAGGACGTCAACGTCTATGCGCTGAGCACCTGCATTCACTGCAGGAACGCGAAGAAATATCTTGATGAATGCGGCATCAAGTACAACTGCGTATTTGTGGACAAGCTGGAAGGCCAGGAACGAAAGGACACCATCGCCAGGGTCAAGGAACACAACCCGGCGGTTTCGTTTCCCACCATCATCATTGGAGATTCCGTGGTGGTGGGCTTCAACAAAGACAAAATCGACAAGGCATTGAAAGACTGATGGACGCCAAGCAACTCTACGAACAACTCAGGAAGCTGCAGGAACCCAAGGGCTACTACTTCAACAAGGACATGGAAAACATGACCATGCCCCTGATGGAAAGCCTGCTGGAAAACAAGAAACGGTTCGGCTACATGGCCTGTCCGTGCAGGCTGGCCAACGGCGAGCTGGAACTGGACAAGGACATCCTCTGCCCCTGTACCTACCGGGAGCCGGACGTGAAGGAATACGGCGCATGCTATTGCGGGTTGTATGTTTCCAGGGAATGGAACGACGGCGAGATTGAGCACCAGACCGTGCCGGAACGGCGTCCCCCGGAAAAGATCATTTTTTAGAAACCAAAAGGCCCCGCCAATCGGCGGGGCCTTTTTTTCAGATGATGTCCTGCAGAATTCTCACGAACCGGGACCGCACTCCTTCGGAGATCTCGGCCTGATCGGTCATCCGCCCCCCTGCATAGACATACAGACGAACCTTGTCCACGCTTCGGAATCCACGGAAATTGTTCTTTTTCCATTTCTTCTTTTTCCCACCAAAGGTGATGGTGGTCGTATCGTCCGCCTTTTTGGGAGAAACCGTGGCCAGAGCCAGATCCGTAATGATGATATAGGTGTCGTCGGTAACGAAACTGCCCAGGATGGTGCCGATGGTGGCCCCCACCACAACGCCGATGGTGCCGCCCACCAGGGTATCGGTGGCGTCATGCCGCTCGATGCCGTGGTAGGCTCCGGCGATTCCGCCGGCAATGGCCCCGGCATCCCGGCCCTTTTCATTGAAATCATCCTGGATCTGACCGGAATATTTAACGTTCACATCCAACAAAATGCCGAAATCATCCTCCTGGGTCACCGTATACCCGGCCTGCTCATAGGCGGCTTCCAGAACCGTCTTGAACTGCTTGAGGTCAAACTCGGGATCGCCCGAGGTGTTGCGGATGCGCACCTTGAGCTTCTTGTTATGATACAAGCTGGAATCCACCACGAAATTATCGCTCAGGTAGGAACCATACATGAGGCTGGTCCTGGGCTCACGGACCATCCCGTATCTCGATTTTCCGCACCCGCCGATCAAAAGCGCCACACACAGCAGGCTCAACAACACCTTGTTTCCAGGTTTCACGACTCCACCTCCATCAGATATTCCACACCATGCTGTTTGAGAAATTTGAACACTTCGGAATAGTGCACCGCAAAATTGAGCCCTTCAGCCTGGCTCTTCATCACGCCGAAGTCGTTGACCCCGATAACGCTTCCGCCCATGAACAACGGGCCGCCTGAATTCCCGGCATTGATGGGGCAATCGGTCTGCACGAACAGGACCGGTTTGCCCTTCACCGTGGTGATGCTGGAATGTTTGCGAACGGTGCTGACAATGCCCCGTGAAATGGTGAAATCGTAGCCCCGGGGATGACCGATTGCCTCCACCGTGGCGCCCAGCGGCAGGAAACGCTCCGAGTAGAAATGAACGGGACGGCCCCGCTCCTGCACCTTGATGAGCGCCAGATCCAGCCGGGCGTCCTGGGCGATCACGCGACCGAACGAGGCATGCTCGTTCCACAGCTTGAGCTCCACGAACTGGGCTCCCTCGACCACGTGATAGTTGGTCAGCACCATGTCGTCGGCAACGTAGAATCCGGACCCTAAGGCGGCTCCATTGCTTATCTTGACCACGGACTCAAAGCGGATGTCCTGGTTTCTGTTGAACCCGAAATCGTTTTCCAGCTCGCGGTTCAAAACCACGTTCTGCTGCTCCACGATCTGTTTTCGGATTCCTTCCAGGTCGGCATAGGAGTGCCACAGGGTATCGCTTTCCGCACAATGCCCCAGCAGGCTGGAGATGGGCACGGGAATCGGGGACTCCTCAAAATTCACGACGTCCTTCTCGGCCGCCAGGTCCTCCATCTTCTTGCCTTTGTCTATGTCGAAGGGATGCAGGTTGTAGACGACCTTGAAGGCGTTGTTGGATTGGATGTCGAAAGTATCCGTGAAGTATGTCCGGGCGCGCCGGTCGATGATGTAATAGTGAACCGTGGCCGTTTTCTTCACAAAGACATCCGCCACCATATACTCATAGGATTCGAACACCGGCTCTTCGATGAATGCGGGGGTGGTTCTCAGGCGCTCCTTGAAATCCGCAACCTCCTTTTCGAAGGCCTTTGGGTCGGTCTGGCCAAGCGCGGCAAGCGTGGCGTTCTGCAGCTCCATCCGGAGAATGTCGAACCGGGGATTGGGCACGCGCGTCACGCCGTTTTGAAAGGTGGAGGATATGGGAAGTGTCTTCTCGATGAACCGGTCGTTTTTCGCAAGCGCGATATTGACGATGATGACGAAATCCGCTCCCTTGACCGCCGCGCTCTGATAGGGATGCTTGCCCTCGGCCTTGACCGCGTTGAAGGGAATATCAAGGTCGAAACTGATAGGAAAATCAATGAGCCGCTTGCGGATCAGGGTGTCGCAGGTGGCGTGAATGAATGCGAATTTGACATTGGGGACGTTCTCCACCCTCATTCCCATGCCACGGGCCTTCTTATAGGCCGCCACAATATCCATGAGGCTGGCCTGGCCCGCGCCGGACGGCAAGGACAGTTGAAAAAAACGCTCCGCAAAAAGATGATGTCCCTCGTCGTTCATTGCCGGGGAATACAGCGAATAGGCCTGCTCCAGCTCCTTGCTCCCCAAATGGGAGAGCCCCGGTTTCACACAGGACACATTCCCTTCCCAGAATGTCTGCTGGTCCAGGAAAATGGGATAAACCTTGAAAAAACTTTGTTCCAACGGAAGCGGATATTGTTGAAACGCCTTGCCTGCGGAACGCTCCAACCGCCCTTTCCACGCAGCAAGCTCCGCCTGCAGCAAGTCCCGGACCTCCGGAGTGCAAGGGGACACATTCAGGATAGGCTCCGCCTTGAGGGTCGTCAGCCTCGCTTCCCCCTCGTCCAGGGCCAGCCTCATGTCATCCCATTTATCCGGCCCGACGGGCCATTCCATGCCTTGCAGGACTGCAAGCGAGACCTCGGCAGGCCGCACCTTGAACGGATGCAATGCCCGGCACAGCTTTCCCATGGAATCCAGGACGTCATCATCGTCGAGACGCTCCATGAACCACGAACGATTCCGGGAAAAGACATCCGAAGCGTCCTGCACCCGCCCCTCCGCGAGCAATTCGTCGATATGATCGGACGGATCGAAGAAGAACCCGTATTCGGGGCCTCGATCCTCGAAGACGGACATGACGCACCCGGAAACAAGGACGGCCGAAATCAGAAGGACAATGACATTCCGCAAACACTTCACCTTGGTATCCCCACTCCTCCACGAAACCCAGAAACAGAAGACAACAATACGCACAGTCGAACCAACTTCTTTTGGGGAGCCCACGGTAGAACAAGGTTTTTCAAAAATCAATCGTGTAATCTATTTTTTATGAATAATTTTATTAAAAAAAGAATAAAAAAAGTGCACACTATACAGTGTGCACTACTAATAAAACTGGTATTATTCGCTTCAGCGCCCTGAGCTTTTCAGGGCCTGATCCAAATCGGCCACAATATCCTCAATATCTTCAATGCCTATGGAGATACGGATCATGTCCTCGGTCACCCCGGCCGCACGCTGCTGCTCGGGGGTGGATTGGGAATGCGTGGTGCTCGCGGGATGAATGACCAGGGTCCGCGCGTCAAGGATGTTGGCAAGGTGGGAACACAGTTCCACGCCCTCGATAAACCTGCGTCCCGCCTCCAGGCCTCCCTTGACGCCGAACCCGAACACCGCGCCGGGACCATCCGGGAAATAGCGCCGGGCATTGCCGAAATCGGGGTGATCCTCCAACCCGGCATAGTTGACCCACTCCACGCGCTCGTGCCCGGCGAGGAACTCGGCGACTTTCCGGGCGTTTTCGCAATGGATCCTGGCGCGAATGGGGAGAGTCTCAAGCCCCTGGAGAATCAGGAAACTGTTCATGGGGGAAATGGCGGCTCCGGTGTCGCGCAGAAGGCCGGAGCGCACCTTGGTGCAGAACACCGGACGGGGTTCGCCCCTGCCGCAGTCCAAAGCCTCCCAGAAACTCAGCCCATGATAGGCGGGATCCGGGTCGCATATTTCCGGGAACTTGCCGGATGCGGCCCAGTCGAAATCGCCCTTTTCCACAATGGCCCCGCCCAGGGCCGTGCCATGCCCGCCCACGATCTTGGTCAGGGAATACACCGCGATATCCGCGCCGAACCCGAACGGATCGCCTATGGGCGGAGGCGCGGAGGTGCAGTCCAGAATAAACGGAACGCCGTGCGCGTGCGCCGCGTCCGCAATGGCCGAAAGATCGTCCACGTTGCAGCGAGGGTTGCCGATGGCCTCGGAATAGACCAGCCGGGTATTTTCATCTATGGCGGCCTCGACATTGGCGGGATCGGACGAATCCACGAAACGCACTTCTATGCCGAACCGGCTCAAGGTCTGCCGGAACAGGGTGCTCGCACCGTCATAGAGGTTGGAGCCGGAAACAATGTTCTGTCCCGCGCTGGTATGGGTGGTCACCGCATAAAAGACCGCGGCCATGCCCGAGGCCGTTGCCAGGGCCCCGGCCCCGCCGTGCAGGGCCGCCAGCCGTTTTTCCAGCACGTCCGTGGTGGGATTGGTAAGCCGGGAATAGATGAAGCCCTGCTCCCTGAGCGCAAACAAGTCGGCCGCGTGCCCGGTATCGCGAAACACATAGCTGGTCGTCATGTGGATGGGCACGGCCCGGGAGCCCGTATCCGAATCCGGCACATGCCCCGAGTGAAGCGCCCTGGTCTGCAATCCGTATTTTTCGTCAGCCATGATGTTCCTCCCGGCTCAGATTTCCCTGGTCAGTCAACGTGACCAAAAACAGGTCCCAAGGCAAGGCCTAGGCGTCCTGTTTTCCCGCCCGCTCCAGCCATTGGGCGAACATTTCGCGGGCGCGCTCGCCGTAGGCCTCCTTGCGGAACTTCTTGGGCATGCGTTTCTTGAGCCCCGGCATGAGCCCGAAATTGACGTTGGAAGGCTGGAACTTCTTGGCATCGGTACGCAGGTGACCCAGCAAGGCTCCCAGCGAGGTCTCTGCCGGCGGTTCCTCCACGTCTTTCCCCTCCAGCCGGGCGGCCAGCATGATGCCCAGCCACTGACCGCAGGCCGCGGATTCCAGATACCCCTCCACCCCGGTGATCTGCCCGGCCAGGTAAACGCCGGGACGATTCTTGAGTTCCAGGTTCTCCAGCACCTTGGGAGCATTGACGTAGGTGTTGCGGTGGATGGAGCCCAGCCGCAGGAATTCCGCGTTTTCCAGCCCGGGAATCATGCGGAAGATTTTCTTCTGTTCCGGGTACTTGAGCTTGGTTTGGAATCCAACCAGGTTGAAGGCTGTCTTGTCCGTGTTCTCGGCCCGAAGCTGGACCACGGCATAGTGGCGCTCTCCGGTCCTGGGATCCTCCAGGCCCACGGGCTTAAGCGGCCCGAAGGCCAGGGTCTGCTCGCCACGCTCGGCCATGGCCTCGATGGGCAGACAGCCCTCGAAATGGATTTCCTTCTCGAATTCCCGGGGCACCACCTTTTCCCCCTCCAGCAGCGCGGCCACAAAGGCCTTGTACTGTTCCTCGTTCATGGGGCAGTTGAGATAGTCGTCATCCTCGGGACGGTAGCGGCTGCCCCAAAAGGCGATGTCCATGTTCACGGAATCACGGCTGATGATGGGAGCGATGGCGTCGTAGAAATACAGCTTGTTGTCGCCGATGATCTTCATGAGGCTCTCGGTCAGGGCCGAGCTCGCCAACGGACCGGCGGCCACCACGACGGCGTCGGCGTCCTCGAGCTCGGGCGCGTCCAGGGATTCGACCTCCCTGCGCTCCAGCTCGATATTTTCCCGCTCCGCGATCCTGCGGGTCACATATTCGGAGAACTTGGCCCGGTCCACGGCCAGGGCCTTGCCCGCCGGGACCTCGCAAGCCAGGGCCGCTTCCATGATCAGGCTGCCCAGGGCCCGCATTTCCTCCTTGAGCAATCCGATGCCGGTGGTGAATTCATTGGACCGGAGCGAGTTGGAGCAAATGAGTTCGGCCAATCCCTCTTCGGTGTGGGCCTCGGAAAACTTGTGCGGCTTCATTTCATAAAGGGTCACGGCAACACCCGCCCGGGCCAGTTGCCATGCACATTCACACCCGGCCAGTCCGCCGCCAACAACTGCGACCTTTTTCACTGTATGCTCCTGGTTATCATTGTGAATTACCAAGTTTTTTCGTATATTCATCAAAATCGATTCATATCGTAGGAATTAAAGATGCCCAAACCCATTCTCGACATACAGGGTCTGACCACCTGTTTTTCCTCCCCCAAGGGAATCGCCAAGGCGGTGGATACCGTCAGCCTGACCTTTATGCAAGGCGAAACTCTGGCCATCGTGGGCGAATCCGGCTGCGGCAAGACCGTGCTGGCCCTGTCCGTGCTGGGGCTCATTCCGGATCCGCCCGGCCGCGTCACCCAGGGCAGCGCGTTCTACAAGGGGCGGGATCTGCTGGACATGACCGAAAACGAGTTGCGCACGGTGCGAGGCAACCAGATTTCCATGATCTTCCAGGAGCCCATGACCGCCCTCAACCCGGTCTTCCGCGTGGACGACCAGATCGGCGAGGCCCTTCGCCTGCATCGGGGCATGGGCAAACAGGAGGCTGCGGAAAGGGCCGTATCCATGCTGGAACTGGTGGGCATCTCCAATCCCCGGCGCATCGCCCGCTCCTTCCCGCACGAGCTTTCCGGGGGCATGCGCCAGCGGGTCATGATCGCCATGGCCCTGTCCTGCGAGCCGGACCTGCTCATCGCCGACGAACCGACCACCGCCCTGGACGTGACCATCCAGGCCCAGATCCTGGAACTCATGGAAGACCTCAAGCAACGCATGAACGGTTCTCTGCTGCTCATCACCCATGACCTGGGCGTGGTGGCCCGCATGGCCCAGCGCGTTGCCGTCATGTATTCGGGAAAAATCGTGGAACTGGCCACGGTGGAACAGATTTTCGAGGACCCCAAGCATCCCTATACCCAGGGGCTCATCGGCTCGGTGCCCGATATCGGCCAGAAAGGCGACCTGAACGCCATCCCAGGCGTGGTGCCGTCCATCTTCAATCTGCCCCGGGGCTGCCGGTTCCATCCGCGCTGTCCCAAGGCGTTCGACCGCTGCGCGCAGGAAATGCCGGAGCGCTTCGAACTGGACAACGGCCGCAGCGTGCGCTGCTGGCTTTACGCATAACCGGAGGGTACGACCATAGCCCCGCTCCTGGAAATACGAAATCTGCACAAGCGCTTCCGGGTCTCCGGCGGCCTGCTCGGCCTCAAGACCGGGGAAGTGCATGCGGTCACGGACGTGAGCTTCACCCTGGACAAGGGGGAAACCCTGGGCCTGGTGGGCGAATCCGGATGCGGGAAATCCACCCTGGCCAAATGCGTCATGGGCCTGGAAACCATGACCTCCGGCGACATCCTGTTCCAGGGCGCCTCCATCCGGGACTGGGACCACAAGAAGCTGCGCCGCAGCATGCAGATGGTCTTCCAGGACCCCTACTCCTCGCTCAACCCGCGCCAGCGCGTCGGGGATATCATCAAGGAGATGTACGACATCCACGGCATCGGCACCCGAGCCGAACGCAAGGACAAGGTGCGCGCCCTGCTGGAACGGGTGGGACTACGCCCGGACCAGTTCGAACGCTACCCGCATGAATTTTCCGGCGGCCAGCGCCAGCGCGTGGCCGTGGCCCGCGCCCTGGCCCTGGACCCGGATCTGGTGGTCTGCGACGAGCCCGTGTCGGCCCTGGACGTTTCCGTGCGCGCCCAGGTGCTCAACCTGTTGCGCAGCCTGCAGCAACAGTTCGAGCTGACCTATATCTTCATTTCCCACGACCTCTCCGTGGTCAGCCACATCAGCGACCGCGTGGCCGTCATGTACCTGGGGCGCATCGTGGAGCTCGCGCCCTCCGAAGCGCTCTTTGAAAAACCGCTCCATCCGTATACGAAGGCCCTGCTCTCGGCCATCCTGCCTCCCGATCCCAGAAAGCATACCCAACGCATCCCGCTTTCCGGCGACCTGCCCAGTCCCACCCGGCCGCCCCAGGGCTGCCCGTTCCATCCGCGCTGCCCCGAGGCCATGGACAAGTGCCGCATTGACGCTCCCGCCTTCAATGATCTAGAAGGCAAGAGACACGTGGCCTGCTGGCTTTATTGATCATATTCGAGGAGAATACTTCACCTTTCTTCCGCCACCCAAAGGAGTGTTCCATTGATTACCCGAGAAGAAGCTTTTGAATTGTTGAAAACCCGCAACGGCGACCCGGCACAGATCAACCACGGCCTGGAATCCGAGGCCGTACTGCGCGCCCTGGCCCGCAAGCTGGGCAAGGACGAGGACCTGTGGGGCATCACGGGCCTGCTGCACGATCTCGACTATCCCGCGACCAAGGAAGGCGTCACCCGCCACGGGCTGGACACGGCCGACATGCTCCAGGGCCAGCTGCCCGAGGACGCGCTCAACGCCATCCGCCGCCACGCCGCTGAAATGAATGGTTCCGAAGGCCCGGAGACCGACTTCGACTATGCCCTGCGTTGCGGCGAAACCGTCACCGGCCTGGTGCATACCGCGGCCCTGGTGCGGCCCACCAGGATGGAAGGCATGACCCCCAAGAGCCTAAAGAAGAAAATGAAGGACAAGGCCTTTGCCGCCAGCGTCAACCGCGACGAGATCCGCGAAAGCGACAAGCTGGGCCTGGAACTTGGCGAATTCCTGCAGATTTCCATCGACGCCATTACCGAGATCGCACCAGAGGTGGGGCTGGCATAATCCGAACAATGCGGTGCTCTGCCCCCGCCAGGGGTTTTCGAGCCTGGATATTCCGATGAGCAAACACGGCAAGGGCAGGCATATCCTGCCCTTGTTTTCATCTACAGACAGAAAAAGGGCGAAACAATCCCTCCATCGGCAGTCTTGCCGGTTGCACGATTCCTGCTTGTATATTACCCATCAAAGGCTCAACCGAAACAGAGGGAAATCCGTGGTAACCATATCCGAGCCCTTCGCACATGGCGACTCCGTGATCCACCGCGCCGACCCGCGCGCGCGGCTGGTTTCCGCACTGCTGCTCACCATTCCCATGGCCCTGCTCACAACATCCTGGGCCGCGGGGATATCGGTGGCCGTGGGACTCGTTCTCGTTTTTCTGGCGGCCCTTTCCCCGGTTGCGGTCATGAACCGCCTGCTGGCGGTAAACCTGTTCATCGCCTTCCTGTGGATATTCTTGCCCTTTTCCACGCCGGGCGCGCCTCTTCTTGTTCTGGGGCCGCTGGCCGTGGCCAGGGAGGGCATCCACCTGGCCCTGCTCCTGACTCTCAAGTCCAACGCCGTGGTGCTCTGCCTCATGGCGCTCATGGGCTCCATCCGGATACAGGACATGGGGCCGGCCATGCAGTCACTGCGCCTCCCCGTCAAACTCTGTCACCTGTTCCTGTTCACCTTCCGCTACATCTTCGTCATCAGGAAGGAATACCAAACCATGACCCGGGCCATGGCCGTACGCGGGTTCAAGCCCAGAACCAACCTGCATACCTACCGCAGCTACGCCTGGCTGGTGGGCATGCTGCTGGTAAAAAGCTGGGACCGGGCCGAACGCGTCTACAACGCCATGCTCTGCCGAGGTTTCCAGGGCCGTTTCTACACCCTGGCGAACTTCAACTTCACCACGGGCGACATCTTCTTCATCACAACGGCAGCCCTGGCGGCCCTGGGCATCACGGCCTGCGACCTGCTGCACCGAGGACTGATATGACCGCTGAAAACCTCATAGAGTTGAACGACATCCATTACACCTACCCCGACGGCGACCCCGTGCTTCTGGGCCTGGACTTCACCCTGGCCCCGGGGAGCAAGGTCGGCATCATGGGACCCAACGGCGCGGGCAAAACCACCTTCCTGCATATCCTCATGGGGCTCATCCGTCCGGATCAGGGCGCCATTCGCCTTTTTGGCCAGGATCTCACCGCGAGCAAGAACTTCAACGGTGCCCGGCTCAAGATCGGCTTCCTGTTCCAGCATTCGGACGACCAGCTGTTCAGCCCGTCCGTGCTCGACGACGTGGCCTTCGGCCCCCTCAACCAGGGCCTTTCGCGGGAGGAGGCAAAGCGAATTTCCCTGGAAACGCTGGAGCGCCTGGGACTGGAGGGATTCGAAAACAGGGTGCCCTACCGGCTCTCGGGCGGGGAAAAGAAGCTGGTGGCCCTGGCCACGGTGCTGGCCATGAACCCCAAGGTGCTGGTGCTGGACGAACCCACCACCGGCCTTTCACCGGAGGCGCGGGACAGGCTCATGCACATCCTCGACCATCTGGATATTCCGAGAATCGTGGTTTCCCACGATGCGGATTTTCTTGCCCGCACAACGGATGAAATCCTGGCCCTGCGGGGCGGCACAATCAGCAGAGGCGCGCTCAAACCTCACACGCACATGCATGTGCATGTGGAAGGCGACGTCCCCCACGAGCACAGCTAGGACTCTGCGGGCAGGGATGCCCCCAGGACCTTGACGATCTTGGCGATGAGCTGGTTGGTGTTGAAGGGTTTGACGATGTAGTTGGACACGCCGAGCTTGACCGCCTCCATGACGTTTTCCTTGTAGGCCTCGGCCGTGATCATGATGAAAGGGAGTTCCTTGAACTTCTCGTTCTCCCGGACCATCTGCAGCAGTTCCAGCCCGTCCATGCCGGGCATCTTCTGGTCGCTGAGCACCAACTCGATGCTCCCGGCCTCGATATGTGGCCAGGCGGTCTTGCCGTCATCGGCCGTGACGATATTCTTGAAACCGCACTCCCGCAACGCACTAACCACGATCCTGCGCATGGTGGCGGAGTCGTCCACCACGAGAATCCTCATATTCAGATCAATTTCAGCCGCCATATGTACTACGCTCAGTAAGGGGTTGATCCTGCACCCCATACATAGCATCGCCCGGAAAAGCCGGTCAATCATCACGATTGAAAACATATTGAAAATAAATGGTCCGCACGGGTTGGCATTCGTGGGAAAATGCCTATTCTCTTCCGGCACGCACGCGCACAAACACCGAACCTGAAGTAGCATATGGCATCCGATATCGCAGCCGACATGGCGCAATCCCCCTACCGCACCATCTGGAAACTGTCCTGGCCCCAGATCCTGATGATGGTTTTCCATTTCTTCATCGGCGTGGCCGACGTCTGGGTGGCGGGCAAGATCAACCGCGAAGTCCAGGCATCCCTGGGCCTCATCACCCAATCGCTTTTCTTCATGCTCGTGGTGGCCGTGGCCCTGGCCAACGGGGCCGTGGCGGCCATCAGCCAGTCCGAGGGCGCGGGCCTGCACCGCCGCGTGCAGCGCTACGTGGGCGTCTGCGTGGTGGCGGCGCTGGTGCTGGGCCAACTGTTCATGTTCCTGTGCCTGCCCATCCGGGGCCTGCTGCTCACCGCGCTCCAGGTGCCGCAGGAGATGCGCTACGTCACCGATTATTTCCTGGAAGTATACCTGTACGTGCTGCCGCCCTACTTCCTGCTCGTCATCTCCAACGCCGTATTCCGGGCGCGCAAACGGGTCATGTTCCCGCTCTACAGCGGCATTATCATCACCTTGTCCAACGCGTTCCTGGACCTGGGGCTCGGCCTGGGCTGGTTCGGCCTGCCGAACATCGGCTACAAGGGACTGGCCTGGGCGACCTTCGGATCGATAACCGCAGGCTCCCTGCTCAACCTGGCAGTGCTCTTCGCCCGGGGCGACCTCAGCTCCAAGAGCCTGGCCCCCTGGCGCTGGATCAAAAAGGCCGCACCCTACATCCTCAAGGTGGCCTGGCCCGCGGGCCTCATGCAGATCGTCTGGCATTCCGGCTACTTGGTGCTCTACGCCATCACGGCCAGCCTGCCCGTGGGCAAGATCGACGCCCTGGCGGGCATGTCCATCGGCCTGCGCATCGAATCGTTCCTGTTTCTGCCTGCGTTCGCCTTCAACATGACCGCGAGTATCCTCATAGGGCATTACCTGGGCGCACGCCGCCCCGACGAGGCCAAACAATTCGGTCTCCGCATCCTGGGCATCGGCCTGGTGTTCATCCTGATCTTCGCGGTAAGCCTGTGGCAGATCATGCTCCCCTGTGTGGAGCTCTTCACCAAGGACCCGGCGGTCACGGCCCAGGCCATGGACTACCTGTGGTGGAACGTGCTAGCCATACCTTTCACCCTGACCAGCATGATCCTGGCCGGGGCCTTCAACGGGGCGGGGGCAACCCTCTGGAACATGCTCATCATGGGCGGGGCCACCTGGTTCCTGCGCCTGCCGCTGGCCTATGTGCTCGGCCACCATGTTCTCAAGACCTCCACCGGCATCTGGGTCGCCATGCTCTGTTCCCAGATCGTGCAGTCCGCAACCCTGTTCTACTGTTTCAAGTTCCGGAACTGGGCCAGGTTCGCCATGATCAAAAAGAAAAACAACAAGGATTCACAATAATGCTGCTTGAATTCGAACCGATTTCCCTGGATCGCCAGGAGGAATACAGGGCGGCCCTGTCCTGTTGCCCGCAGCTCATGACTTCGGACTTCGCCTTTGCCAACATCTGGGGCTGGGCCGAATACTACCAGTTGGAATGGGCCTTCCACAAAGGACTGGTCTGGATCCGGCAGAACTACCCGGAGCCAGCCTGCTGGGCCCCCGTGGGGCATTGGGGCGACTATGACTGGGCCTCCTGCAAGGCCATGCGCGAATGCAACAAATACATCCGCGTACCCGAATACCTCTCCACCCTCTGGGCCGAAGCCTACGGCGACTCCATCAACCTGGCCGAAAAGCGGGACCAGTGGGACTACGTCTATTCCGTGGAGGAGCTGGTGGCCCTGCGCGGCAACAAGTTTCACAAGAAGAAGAACCTGCTCAACCAGTTCGCCAAGAATTACGAATGGGAATACAAGCCCATGTGCGCGGCCCGCATCGATCAGGTTCTGACCATGCAGGCGGAATGGATCAAGTGGTTCGAGGAAAACAATCCCTCCGAGGCCCTGGTGGCGGAGAACACGGCCATCACCCGGGTGCTGACCAATTTCGACAACATCGGCGGCCTGTTCGGCGCAACCCTCAACTGCGACGGCAAGGTCATCGCCTATACCGTGGCCGAACCGCTCTGCCAGGACACGGTGGTCATCCACTTTGAAAAAGGCAACGTCGCCTACAAGGGCATTTACCAGGCCATCAACCAGATGTTCCTGAAAAACGATGCCCCGGAATACACCTATGTGAACCGGGAACAGGACCTGGGGGACGAGGGGCTGCGCAAGGCGAAGCTCTCCTACAACCCGACCCTGTTCCTGAAGAAATTCGAGGCCACCATCGAATAGCCCATGAGCATCCTGCTGAACAAGACAACAGGAAGCCAGCGCAACCGATGCGTGGTCCTGGGCCTGGACGGGCTGCCCCTGGATCTGGCCCTGAAACTGGGCGAGACGCTTCCCAACATCGGACGCATCGCAAAGCTGGCAACCTCGGTACGCGCCGAATTGCCCGAGCTTTCCCCGGTGAACTGGACCTCGTTCTACACGGGCGCGGGCCCGGAGGAACACGGCGTGTTCGGCTTTGCGCGCATGGATTCGGAGACCTACCAGTGCGGGGTGGCCAACTTCGCACAGGTTCAAATTCCCACAATTTTCGACCGCCTGGGCGATGCGGGCCTGGTTTCACGGGTCATCAACCTGCCCAACACCTACCCGGCCCGGCCCATCAAGGGCATGCTCGTCTCCGGCTTCGTGGCCGAGCGCCTGGAGCAGGCCGTGCATCCGCCCTTCCTGGCCGGGAAGCTGGCGAGCATGGGCTACCGGCTGGAGGCCGACACCAGCCGGGGATCGGAGGATCCAGATTTCCTGCTGGCCGAACTGCGCACCACCCTCGCCTCCCGTCTGGCGGCCCTGGATCTCATGTGGCCGGACCTGGCCTGGGACCTGTTCGTGCTCGTGTTCACGGAAACCGACCGGCTGTTCCACTTCCTCATGCCCGCCGTCATCCATGCTGCGCACCCGCTCCATGCCGCCTGCATGGAGTTCCTGCGCCGCTGGGACGAGGCCATCGGCGCGGTGCTGGAGCGCTATGACGCGCTGCCCGGCCCCAAACGCCTCGTGGTCCTGGCCGACCATGGATTCACGGAACTCAAGACCGAGGTGGACCTCAACGCCTGGCTGCGGCAGCAAGGCCTGCTGCGCCAGACGTCCCTGCCGGAAAACGAATGGGACTCCAGCGCCATATCCGGCGAGAGCGCGGCATTCGCCCTGGACCCGGGCCGCATCTACCTGCACACCCGCGACCGCTTTTCCCGCGCATCGCTTTCCCGGCAACAGGCCCAACCCGCCCTGGAACGGATCAAAAACGGCCTTGCGGCCTTGACCTTGGACGGCGAGCGGGTCATTGAGAAGATCTTCGAGGCGGACGAACTCTACCCCGGCCCCATGCGCGAACGCGCGCCGGACCTTGTCTGCCAGGCGCGTCCCGGCTTCGACCTCAAGGCCAAATTCAACCGGAAAAAAGTCTTCGGACACTTTGGCCGCACAGGCACCCACACGGTGGACGGCGCCATATTTTACGACACCAACGGGGCCCGGCCGCAACGCATGCGGGAGACGGGCCGCCTGATACTCGATCATTTCGGAATACATCCATGAGCATAGACTACGAAAACGAACTCAACTCCGCCCAGCTCGAGGCCGTGAAAAGCACGGAAGGGCCGGTCCTGGTCATTGCCGGGGCGGGCAGCGGCAAGACGCGCACCATCGTCTACCGGCTGGCGCACCTTGTGGAACAGGGCGTGGACCCGTCCCAGATCCTGCTGCTGACCTTCACCCGCAAGGCCGCCCAGGAAATGCTGCACCGGGCCGAGGCCATCCTGGGCCGCTCCCTGCACGGCACCAGCGGCGGCACCTTCCACTCCTTCGCCTACGCCACCCTGCGCATGAACACCCACGACATCGGCTACCCCAGCGGCTTCACCCTGCTGGACCGGGGGGATTCCGAATCCATCATCCGCGACCTGCGCAAGGACCTGGAGCTGGGCAAGGGCGACAAGTCCTACCCCAAGAAAAACACCATGCTGGACATGGTCACCAAGTCGCGCAACAAGGAGCGTCCCATGGACGCCATCGTGGAGCAGGAGGCCTTCCACCTGAACTCCTATGTGGAGGATTTCGAGACCATTGCCGAGGAGTACGGCAAGTACAAGCGCCACCATGCGCTCATGGACTACGACGACCTGCTCTTCGAGCTGGACAGGCTGCTGGCCGAGAACGAGCCCCTGCGCAACCAGCTCCAGATGCGCTTCCGCTACATCATGGTGGACGAATACCAGGACACCAACCTGGTGCAGGCGCGCATCGTCAAAAATCTCGCCGGATCGAACGGCAATGTCATGGCCGTGGGCGACGATGCCCAATCCATCTATGCCTTCCGTGGAGCCAACGTCGCCAATATCCTCGAATTCCCTAAAATTTTCCAGGGCACCAAGATCATCCGGCTGGAACAGAACTACCGCAGTGTGCAGCCCATCCTGAGCATGACCAACCACATCCTGGCCAATGCGCGCATCAAGTTCGACAAGAAGCTCTTTTCCGACCGCCAGAGCGAACGGCTTCCCGAGATCATCTATCCCCTGAGCGACCAGACCCAGGCCCGGCTGGTGGTGGACAAGGTCATAGAACTGAGCCGCAAGTACCTGATGCACGAGATCGCCGTGCTGTTCCGCGCGGGCTACCAGTCCTACCACCTGGAGGTGGCCCTGACGCGCATCGGCATCAAGTACCAGAAATACGGCGGCATCCGCTTCCACGAGGCCGCCCACGTCAAGGACGTGATCTGCTACCTGCGGCTCATCCTCAATTCGCACGACACCATGGCCTGGCAGCGCTCCCTAGAACACGTCAAGGGCGTGGGGCCAAAGACCGTGGCCAAGATCTACGAGGCCATGCACACGGCTAACGGCGAAAAATACATGACCAAGATGCGCAAGAAACATCCGGAGCTAGACGACCTGCTCAACGAACTGGACGCCCTGCGCACCGGCAACATCAAGCCAGCGGCCGCCATCGACCGGGTCATGAGCTTCTACCAGGCCATCCTGACCCAGAAATACCCGGACGACTATCCCAAACGCCAGGCGGGCTTGGAGCAGCTTTCCCAGATCGCGGCCAACTACGCGGACCTGGAGGCCTTCCTGGGCGACCTGAGCCTGGACGGCGACCCGGAGGAAGAAAAACGCAAGGAAAACGCCCTGGTGCTCTCCACGGTACACTCCTCCAAGGGGCTTGAATGGAAGGCCGTGCTGATCATCGATTGTGTGGAGGACCGCTTCCCGTCCAAGAAGGCGCTCAACCGGCCCGAGGACCTGGAAGAGGAGCGGCGGCTCATGTACGTGGCCTGCACCCGTGCCATGGACTCCCTGCACCTGTTCGTGCCCAAGACCATCTACAACCGCTACAACGGCGTTTCCGACCCGGCTCTGCCCAGTCCGTTCGTGCTGGAACTGCCGGGGTACACGTTCGACCGTCTGCAGGAAGGCTATTCCGGCGGGTTGGAGCGCCAACGCAAGGAGCGCCCGCCGAGCATGGTGCAGCCGCGCGACACGGAGAAATCATCGACACCCCAAAATGATGCGGGCACTCTGGGCTTCTGCAGGCACAAGATTTTCGGCAAGGGCAAGATCATCGCCCGCGTGGAGCCCAACAAGTACCGGATCAACTTTCCGGGGTTCGGGCTCAAAGTCATCATCGAAGACTATGTGGAACTGATATAATTTCCAAGGGATACAACCATGAAACTCACTTCCGAAGACGCATTTCTCGAACTCATCGACTCCCATTTCCCGCGTGAGAACCAGTTCCTGAAAATGGGACGCGGCGACGACTGCGCGGTGCTCAAGGCCGAAGGCGAGCTGTGCATCAGCTCCGACCTCTTTGTGGAGGACGTGCACTTCCGGCGCAGCTATTTCGGCCCCGGCGACATCGGCTACAAGGCTTTGGCCGTGAATATCAGCGACATTTGCGGCATGGGCGCACGGCCGCGCGGCTTCAACATGGACCTCATGATCCCGGAAGGCCTGGACCCCGGTTACTGGGACGCCTTTTTCAGGGACATGGCCGCCCTGGCCCGGCAGAACGAGCTGGCGCTGGCGGGCGGCGACCTGAGCCGCTCCGACAAACTCGGCGTGAACATCACCATATGGGGATCTGCCGGTCCCGGCCGGGTTTTCATCCCGCGCCAGAAAAACAAGCCCGGCGACATTCTGTTCACCTGCGGAGAACTGGGGCTGGCCCGCGTGGGACTGCTCGCGCTGGAGGAACAGGGGCTCAATGCGGCGAAAAGCCAGTATCCGCAGGCGGTCATGGCCCATCTGCGCCCCAAGCCCAAGGCCATGGTCGGCACCCTGCTCTCCGCGGCAGGAGCCACAAGCCTCATGGACGTCTCGGACGGCCTGGCCCGCGACCTGCCCCGCCTGCTCGCTCCGGGCAACGGCGCGGCCATCACCATCGGCGAAGACATGATCCATGCGGAGGTGCGCGCCTTTGCTCAGGCAAAGGGAGCCAGGCCGGAGGAACTGGTCTTTCTGGGCGGGGAAGACTATGCCCTGCTCGGCAGTGCGGACCAGGAAACCTTTGCCTCCAAAATCTCCAGCATTCCGGGCATCAGGCAGATCGGCCTGGTTACCGAAAAAGGAATAACGGTCAACGGGAAGGAATGCGAACCCGCCGGGTTCGACCATTTCGCATAAAGGGGAAAATCAATGGACCAGGAACTGAAGATTCTCGGTTATGTGCGCTCCAGCATCAAGGACAAGGGCGGACCGGCCAAGATGGAAAACGAGCCCGGAGCGGTGCGCGCAGTCATAGAACTTGATGAGCAGTACGCCAGGGGCACCCACGGCCTCTCCGAAGGGGCGGAAATCGAGCTGTTCACCTGGTTCCACCTGAGCGACCGCACGGCCCTGGACTGCCATCCCCGCGGCAATCCCGCCAACCCAGTACAGGGCGTCTTCGCCACCCGCTCCCCGAACCGCCCCAATCCCATCGGGCTGCACCGCACATCCATCGTATCCATGCTTTCCCCCACCCGCTTCGAGGTGGAGCCCCTGGAGGCGGTGGACGGCACGCCGATCATCGACATCAAGCCCAAGCCCAAGGGGTTGCCGAGCTGGAAGACCATGGAGCGGGACAACCAATGAGACGCATGATGCTTTTCCTGGCGAGCGTCCTGCTTGCCGCGTTCACGGTCCTGCCCGCCCACGGGGCCGAGCTGGCCGGGGCGACACTGGACGACACCCTGGACATGGAAGGAAGCACCCTGATGCTCAGCGGCATGGCCCTGCGCGAAAAATTCGTGTTCGACGTCTATGTGGCCGGGCTCTACCTGCCCGAAAAACGTACCGACGCCCAAGTCATTCTGGAAACGGACGAACCGCGCATCATGGTCATGCACTTCCTGCGTACAGTGGAGGCCCAAAAGATCAACGACGCCTGGATGCAGGGGCTCGAAGACAATACCCCCGAAGCCGACGAGGAGTTGAAGGCCAAATTCTCCCGGCTCTGCTCCATGATGCAGGATGTTTACAAGGGCGAGGACATGGTCTTTTCCTACGTGCCCGGAATCGGCACGGCCATTGAAACGGCGCAGACGCCCAAGGGAGTCATCCAAGGCAAGGACTTTACCGACGCTCTGCTCTCCACCTGGATCGGTCCCAAACCCGGCCCGGGGAAATCGTTCCGGAAGGCACTTCTCAAAGAGTAATAAAAAACCCCGGTTGAACCGGGGTTTTCTTTCTGGTCAGCTTGCGAACCGGGGCCGCCTGGATTTCATGCGGCTCCAGAGCGACGTCTGTTCCGGCCGCTGGATGCTGGATGCACCGGCGGTCTCGAAGGTATAGAACAGTTCTGGGTCCACTTCGCGCGCCAGGGACAGGATATGTTTCATGTCCTTGCGTTTGCAGACCACGAACTGGACCGTGACCGGCCCGTCCTCGCCGTCGCCCGTGACCGTGGTGATGCCGTACCCGCCCTCGCGAACGACCTTGGCGATCTTGCGGCCCGAGCTGTTGCTGATGATGCGCAGCACCACGTTGCCCAGGGCGAGCTTCTTTTCGCAGGTGATGCCCATTGCCGTGCCCACCCCGAAACCCAGGGCGTAGCAAACGGCGAGAAACGGCACCTCTCCCACCTTCATGATCACGGTGGAGGTGCCCATGACCCAGATCAGCATTTCCACCACACCCAGGAGAAGCGCCATTTTGCGCTCGCCCAGCATGGAGACCATGACACGAATGGTGCCAAGGGTCAGGACCACTGCTTCGGCCAGAAAGACCATCATTCCAAGAAATATTGTATCCATCGTCATTGTGTTTTCCTCTCTTGTTGGGAAGCAGGACGATTTAAGACCGAACCATTGATTCGTCAATCAATTTTTGCACATTTTTTTACTCTTTAAATTCGGCTAGTTACATACCGTATTTTCTCAATACGCTTACAGAAAACACTTCTCCCCAACACCTTGAGTAAAAAGGCGCGCGCAAAAGCCTCATGCGTCCACGTCATTCGCCTGCCTGAAGGATCAATTCCTGACGATGGCATGACGACAAGGTAAAAATCCTACCGCCCTTCCCCGCCCAACAAAAAAGGGCGACTCCATAGGAGCCGCCCCTTGCATTCGGTACGTGATGCGCCGCTATTTCTTGAGCCAGCTCATCATTTCGCGCAGACGAGTACCCACTTCCTCGATCTGGTGCTCGGCGCCGAGGCGACGCTGGGCGCGCAACATGGGCTGGCCGGCCTGGTTGTCCAGAATGAAGTCATGGGCGAACTTGCCGTTCTGGATTTCCTTGAGCACCTGCTTCATGGCCTTGCGGGATTCCTCGCCGATGACGCGCGGGCCGGTGACATAGTCGCCGAATTCTGCGGTGTCGGAGATGGAATAGCGCATCATGGCCATGCCGCCCTCGTACATGAGGTCGATGATCAGCTTGAGTTCGTGCAGGCACTCGAAGTAGGCAACCTCGGGCTGGTATCCGGCCTCCACCAGGGTCTCGAAGCCGGCCTTGCACAGCTCGGTCAGGCCGCCGCAGAGCACGGCCTGCTCACCGAACAGGTCGGTTTCGGTTTCTTCCTTGAAGGTGGTTTCGATGACGCCGGAGCGCGTGGCGCCGATGCCCTTGGCATAGGCCAGGGCAATGTTCATTGCGTTGCCGGAGGCATCCTGCTCAATGGCCACCAGGCCGGGGACGGCGCCGCCCTCGGTGTAGGTGCGGCGGACCATGTGGCCCGGCCCCTTGGGAGCGATGAGCATGCAGTCCACGCCCGCGGGCGGCACGATCTGCTGGAAGTGCACGTTGAAACCGTGGCCGAAGGCCAGCACGTTGCCCTCTTCGAGGTACGGCGCGATTTCATTCCGGTACACGGAGGCCTGGGTCTGGTCCGGCAGCAGGATCATGATCAGGTCGGCCTGCTTGGCGGCCTCGGCCACGGAAACGGGCTCGAAGCCGTGTTCCTTGGCCAGATCATAGTTGGGGCCGCCGGGGCGCTGGGCCACGACAACCTTGACACCGGAATCACGCAAGTTCTGTGCGTGGGCATGCCCCTGACTACCGTAGCCGACGATGGCGACGGTCTTATCTTTGAGATACTTGAGGTCAGCGTCTTTTTCGTAATAAACCTTCATTGTACAAAACTCCTAAGGGTTCGGTCGGCCCGTGGGTGGTGAGCACGGGCCAATGAGTGAAATATATCCCTCACGGCTGATAGCGCACAGCCGACGCTTCCCGGCCTCTTACGACCGGGAGCAACGATTGTCCAGCGCTTTAAGCCGTTCGGGTGGTATTAATCGATCTGCATGGCACGCTTCATGGCCACGTTGCCGGTGCGGGCGATCTCCTTGATGCCGAATCGGGATAGGAGATTGACGATGGCCTTAATCTTGCCATGGTCGCCCGTGCACTCGATGGTCAGTTCGTCAATGCTCACATCCACGACCTTGCAGCGAAAAATATCCGTAATACGTAGAATTTCCGCGCGTTTGGAGTCTTCCGCATTGACCTTGACGAGAACCATCTCGCGCTCCACGGCCTGGACCTGGGTGAAGTCCTTGACCGTGATGACCGGAACCAGCTTGCGAAGCTGTTTGACGATCTGTTCAATGATGGCGTCGTCCCCCCGGGCCACGATGGTCATGAGCGAAACGCCCTTTTCCAGGGTGGGAGCGACGTTGAGTGATTCGATGTTGAAGCCCCTGCCGCTGAAAAGCCCCGCAACCCTGGAAAGGACACCGGGCTCGTTCTCGACCATGACGGAAAGCGTATGTTTCATGGTTCCTCTCTCCTAAACGAGCAGCATCTCGGTCAGCGAGGCCCCGGCCGGGACCATCGGGTAAACATTCTCTTCCTGAGCCACGCGGACATCCACAATGCAGGGCTTGTCCACTTCAAAGGCTTCTCGGAGCACCTTTTCCACGTCCTTTTTCTCGGTGATGCGATAGCCCGCCGCGCCATAGGCCTCGGCCAGCTTCACGAAATCGGGCTGGGCGTCCATGCAGGTGGCGCAGTAGTTCTTCTTGTAGAACAATTCCTGCCACTGGCGGACCATGCCCAGGTACCCGTTGTTCAGGATGACGATCTTGACCGGCAGCTTGTTGCAGACCACGGTCATCATCTCCTGGATGTTCATCTGGATGGAACCGTCCCCGGCGATGTTGACGACCAGCTTGTCCGGAAAGGCCCGCTGGGCCCCCATGGCGGCGGGGAACCCGTACCCCATGGTGCCGAGACCACCCGACGTCAGGAACGTGTTGGGTTCCTTGACCTTGTAGAACTGGGCGGCCCACATCTGGTTCTGGCCCACCTCGGTGCAAACTATGGCGTCGCCCTTGGTGATCTCGTAGATCTTCTCCACCACGTACTGGGGTTTGATCTTCACCTCGTCGTCGATGTAGGTCAGCGGGTGCAGCCGGTTCCATTCGATGATCTGCTCAAGCCACTGCTCGTGCTTGCGCTGCCAGTTCACTTCGCCCTTGATGGACTTCATTTCCTTTTGCAGCGCGGCCAGCGCGCTCTTGCAGTCGGCAACAAGCGGCACGTGCACGGAAACGTTCTTCTGGATGGACGTGGGGTCCACGTCGATATGCACGATGGTCGCGTGCGGTGCGAACTCGCTGATCTTGCCGGTGACGCGGTCGTCGAAACGCGCGCCCACGGCCAGGAGCAGATCGCAGTTGTTCACGGCCATGTTGGCGCAATAGGTGCCGTGCATTCCCAGCATGCCCAGCCAGAGTTCCTCGTCATCCCCCGGATAGGCCCCCAGGCCCATGAGGGTGGAGGTCACGGGGATGCGAAGTTCCCGGGCCAGCCAGCGCAATTCCTCATGGCTCTTCGAGGAGATCACGCCGCCACCGGAATAGATGAGCGGCCGCTCGGCCTTCTTGATCAGCTGCGCCAGCTTGCGGATCTGCCCGATATGCGGCTTGACGTTGGGATTGTAGCTACGGAGGGAGATCGATTCGGGGTACTCGAACTCGCATTTCTGACTCATCAGGTCTTTGGGCACATCCACCAGCACGGGACCGGGGCGCCCGGTCCGTGCGAGGTAGAATGCCTGTTTGACGGTCCTGGCCAGATCACGGACGTCCTGCACCAGGTAATTGTGCTTGGTACAGGGCCGGGTAATGCCGACAATGTCCACCTCCTGGAACGCATCGTTGCCGATGAGCGGAGAGGGCACCTGCCCGGTGAAAATGACCACAGGAATGGAATCCATGTATGCCGTGGCAATACCGGTGACGGTATTGGTGGCGCCGGGGCCCGAAGTTACTAGGCATACTCCAGTCTTTCCGGTGGCGCGAGCGTAACCGTCCGCGGCATGGATAGCGCCCTGTTCGTGGCGCACTAGAATATGTTCAATGGAGAAGTTGGGAATTTCGTCGTAAATGTCGATCACGGCTCCGCCAGGGAAGCCGAACATGGCATCGACACCTTCCTCCTCCAAGCACTTCAACAATATCTGGGCCCCAGTCAGCTCCATCCTACGCCTCCGTATCTCGATATTTATCCAATATCGTTTGAAGTTTCGTTTTTCCCGCCAGTTTCTTCTTCTTGAGTTCCTTCATTTCCTGAGTCTCGGTGGGGCTCAGGTAACCTTTACCCTCGAGCTTCTCGAGCATCTTTTCGTATACGATATGCTGGTCCCATAGGGACTTGAGTTCCACGTCTTCAACACCAAACTTTTCAATAAGGGCCAGATCCTTCGACTCCATTGGACGCTCCTTTGGTTAAGCGTTCACACGTTATTGCTCCCCCGAGGGAACCAACCGTTCCCAATCGGGCTCTCTACGACTATCTACAGCCAGGACCTTCCTTCGGTTGCTCTGGCCTGATTCCAATGTGACTTGATTTTTCTTGAGGCCAAGCTGGTCGGCCAAATAGGCGACAAGGGCCTTGTTGGCCTTGTTGTCGACGGCGGGCGCGTTCAGGCGCACCTTCAAACACCCCTGGTACGTCCCGGCCAAGCCGTTCTTCCTGGCTCCGGGCTGTACCCAGACATCGAGATTCCAGTGACTGTCGCCCTTTTGTCTGGCGAATTCAGGGAGTGTTTTTATTGTCTCTCGGATCATTCAGCTTTTTTCAGGTAAGTGAGCTTGGACTCCAGCTCTTCCATTTTTTCCATATCGGGGTCATCGTGTTCCAACATCTTCAAATGCGAGTCCAATAGGGCCTTTAGCTGAATTTCAAACTGGGTTCTCTGGCGTTTGACGGCTTCCACTTCTTCGTGGATCTGGGCCAACCGGCCGTGTCCCTTCTGCATCATGGCCTCGGCCTTGGTGCGGGCCTCGTCGATGATGAGCTGGGCTTCCCTGGAGGCCTGCACCTTGAGGTCGTCCACCATCTTCTGGGTGCTCATGAGCGTGTCCCGCAGGGTTTCGTCCCGCTTGCGGTACTCCACGATTGCGGCCTCCAGCCGTTTCATCTTCTTTTTCATTTCCTTCTGGCTGTCGGCCATGGAACCGAGGGTCTCGGCGGTCTCCAGCAGGAACTGGTCCACCTCGATCCTGGAATAGCCGAACATCTTCCGGGAAAAACGCTTGTTCAGAAGATCAATCTTGGAAACAGACATGAACGCCTCCTACATCATCGGGGAACCGCCAATGGCTCCGGCCAGGCGGTAGAGGTTGCCCACGACAACAATATCGAGAACTTGAATAGCCAGGATAATGACGATGGGGGAAAGGTCGAAGCCTCCCACATTGAGAAACGGCAAAAGCTGCCTGACCTTGTAGAAGACAGGCTCGGTCACCCCGCGCAAAAAACGCACAATGGGGTTGTACGGATCAGGATTCACCCAGGTGATCAGGGCCGAAATGATGACGATCCACATGTAGGCATTCAGAACGATGCTCAGAACCTTGGCAATGGCAACAACAACTAAATCCATCATTCCTCCGGGTAAGACTGCCGGAAATCCGTGGATATTCCGGCACGTGACTTCAAACTGGCACAGCGGTGTCCTTTTATCAAGTCCTAATAGAGAACTCTTGTGCCGGGATAGGCGCGCTGCATGCAGCGACGCAGGGTCCAGTAATCGGTGATGTGCAGATCGGCCTCAAGCCCAGGATTGCGATAGGCCCAGAAACGAACTCCCGCGGCCCGGGCACAGCGCTGGTCCACAATGGAATCGCCGATGAAGACGACCTCTCCGGGGCGCGCGCCGATCTTGTTCATGGCCTGGTACATGGGCTCGGGGTGCGGCTTAGGTCTGCGCACGTCGGATGAGGTCACCACGGGGTAGAAGAAACCCTCCAAATCCATGAGTTCCAGCACCAGATCCATGGTGTCGGTACGGCTGGTGTTGATGGCCAGGGGAAAACCGCAATCCCTGAGCCACCAGAGAAACTCCTGCAGCCCGTCCATGCGCTTCAGACCCAGACCCGGCAGCAGGTCCCTGTATTTGACCCTACTCTGAAACTCCCGGATGGCCCCCATCTTGTCCTCGGGGATGATCCGCTCCAGGGATTCCGCCGTGGTATGGCAATGGCAGTAGGCCGCGTCCTCCTCGCTCATGGGCGGCAGGCCGATATGTTCGCGCAGCCTGTTGTAATACGCGTTGTTGGAGTCCTTGGAATCAATGAGCACGCCGTCGCAGTCAAACACCAGCGCACCGATGTTCTCGAAAACATCCAACCGCATGAGATCGTTGGTGATGAGCACCTCTGTCTCCTTATACTCTTCTAACCCTTGAGGACCGCGACCTTCACCGGGCGATCGGTCCAGGGCAGTTTTTCGGGCAACCGCTTTCTCCCGGCCAGCTTCCAGGCCGGGGCCTCGGCAACAAGGCTGCCCTGGGGCAGTCCCAACTCGCCGGGCGCGGGGGTAAATTCAATGCCGGATTCCTGCCAAACGTCATAAGCCTCTCCGGATTCGGTCACCAGCACGGCATCCCCGGGCAAAAAGGCGGCCAGGGCCTCCATGACCCGCTGCCAGGGAAAGGCCTTCCCGCTCCCGGCGGGGGCGGTGCCGCTCATGACCTTGCCCAGGGCAAGCTCCTGCTCGTCCTCGCCGCCCTCTTCCATCCCAAGGGTCCGGCCGAACTTGTCCCAGGAGGCGCGCACGCCCTTTTCCAGGCCGCGGGTCTCAATAATGCTCTCCTCCAGGTGCCAGGCGAGCATGAGCGTGAACTGGGCATTGGCCACCTCGGGTGAGGCCTCCACCGGAGCCTCGTCCTTGAGGCGCATCATGAGCTCTCCCTTGATGGCGGAAGTGGACTCGCTGAAATACTCCTCCGGGCTGTTCACGCCGAAAAAGGCCATTTCGGAGGAATCCTTGAACTGCCTGCCGAAAGCCATGCAGTCGCGAATCAGGGCCTGCCCCTGAGTTGCGCTCACAGGAAGGCCATCCGGGCGGAAATACCCCTCCCCGACTTCCCCGCCGGAAAGGCCGGGGTCGAAAAACAGGGCTCCGGCAACCGGCTCCACGGGCAACAACTCGACGTGCATGAACGGAAAATGGATCAGCATCACTTCTTACTCCTGCTCCTCTGGATAAGGCGTGTCTTTCTTTGTTCTGCGGACTTCATAGTGCCGGCACCTGCCGGAGCACTCGGGCAAGGCGGGAATGCACAGGCCGTCGTGCTGCCAGACGCAGCCGGGAGGGTCCTGTCCGGGATCGTATTCATAGCGGTCGCACTCGAGATTGCCGCGCATGAGCCGGTCGAACTGCCGGGCCCAGAGCTCGTTGACTTCCCGCAATTCCAGGCCAAAGGCCTCGGCCCGATGCAGGAACTCATCGAAGATCCGCTCCCAATCCTCCAGCACGCTGCACCGCCATTCGCGGCAATAGCCGGGATTGAGGCGCTCCTGGTACAGGCAGCGCTCTTTCAGATGGAATCGGCAGTCTTCCGCAGGCATTCGTCGCAATTTCTTCATTGTCTCGTCACATGCGGAACAACAAACGCCTCCGCCATGAATTTCACCTTGAAAAAATGGTGTAAGCTCCGAGGATTCGATTGTAAAGGCGGATATCTCCAACTTGGTGCAAATGCGCGCAAAAGTCCCGCCGTTCTTGACCAGACCCCGGCGGGGGTGTATAGCCTCTCTACTCTGTAAAACACTGAATTCAACTTTGGGAGGATATATGATCGGCGGTTTCGGAATTTGGGAACTTCTCATCATCTTGCTTATCGTCCTGGTCATCTTCGGCGCCAAGAAACTGCCTGAAATCGGCGGCGGCATCGGAAAGGCCATCAGTAATTTCAAAAAGGCCACCAACGAGCCCGATGAAATCGACGTGACTCCCAAAGAGAAGAAAGAAGACAAGGAAGCCTAGCCCAAACAACAAAAAAGACCCGGAAAGCAATGCTTTCCGGGTCTTTTTTGTTGGCAAATCGTATCGATCAGTCCACGCGGGGAATATCCCCGCCCTCTTCCGCAAAGAAACCGAATCCCTTGAGCATGTAATGCACCCCGGAAACCACGGTAAGCCCGGCGGTCAGGGAGATAATCCACAGCTCGACCGTATGGTAGTTCAGTTCAAAGGTCTTCTGGATCATGATGAACAGGACCAGACAGATCTGGGCCGTGGTGGTGGCCTTGCTGGACCAAATGGGCTGGATGCGCGACTTGATGTCCACGCCCCAGAAATGGAGCACGGCCAACCCTCCCACGATGATGGCGTCGCGACTGACCACCAGGACCGTAAGCCACTTGGGCAGCCAGCCCTGCTGAGCCAGGCAGATGAAAGAGGTCACCAGCAGGCACTTGTCGGCCAGGGGATCGAGCATGGCCCCGAGCCGGGACCGCTGCTTGAGCAGACGGGCCAGGAATCCGTCCAGGGCATCCGTCAGCCCGGCAATGGCGAAAAGGGCCCAGGCCAGATCGAACCGATGGTCGATGTAGGCCATGACAAACCCGGGCGTAAGCAGAATCCTGGCAATGGTCAGGAGGTTGGGAATGGTCCAGATGGTATCGCGCGGAATCACTGCCGACACGGCTACTCCTTGCTGGTGATGACAAAGCTCAGGCCGCGCCCGGGCAAAAACGCCTCCAGACGGGACTTGAGCAATTGCCTGTTGACCACGCGAACGTCCCAGATTGCGGCCACCCCCGAGGGGAGCATTTCCATTTCCGCCAGCTTGACCTCCTGCACGGCCGAAACCCAGCCCTGCAGCACGCGGTCGAAGTCCTGGACCCCGTCCGGGGTGAACCAGCCGGAAACGCGCAGCCGGGTGGAGGAGGATGCGCTCTCGCGCATCTCCTTGCGGCCGAAATAGCGTTTCCAGAGCTCAAACCACAGCTCGGGAATGTCCTTCTTGACGGCGACCCAATCGCGTCCCTCGAAAATGAGCCTGCCCTTCCACAACTTCTCGCCTTCGCGCTGAAGCAGGAATTCGGGCTGCACGTCCAGGTCGCGCTTGAGCCCGGTCAGGAGAATGAGGTCCCGCACCTGCTGCAGACTCTCTTCATCCAGCTCGCCCTGATGGCGAAAGGTCACGGGAAGGGGTTCGGAAACCGTATAATAGATGCCCATGCTCTGCAGAGCTGTCCGCAGCGCCTGACGGTTGACGTTCACGTCCATGGTCAGGTTGAGGCCGTCCTCGGCGCGAAAGGAGGAAACCTCCTTGTACCCGAGCACATATCCGCCCGCCTTTTCCAGAAAATACTGCTTGAGCAACACTTGGCGATCTTCGGAAAGCGGCGCCGGCAGCAGGGAAAGGGCCGTATCGGTCACGGACTGGGCAAAAGCCGCGTCCGTGGCTTTCTGGCGCAACTGCATGGAGGTCATGCCCTCCTCGAAAGGCACGAACACCTCCACGGGCTGGGCCTGCGCCAGCCCGGCGCCCAGCAGAACGATTGAGAATACGATATATTTCAGCAGCCTCATGGCTGAATCTCCTCTGTGATGTCCTCTTCGGGATCTTCTGTCTTTTTACCCAGGGCAATCACCACCCGGCACTGGTCGGTCACGACGGAATCCTTCAGGAGAATCCTGGCCAATTCCGCGTCCGCGCCGGAAATGATGAAGTCCGTTTTTCCGCTTCCCACAACGGCCAGGGCCGTCACCACCAGGGGACGGTTGCCAACCCGGCTCCTGAGCTGAACGGGATCTGCCGTGGTGGAATACGAAACCACGCCGTTCCTGACGGCGCTTTCGCGGCTGACGCTGAACGCGCCGTACACGCCCACCCCGTCACGGCCGTAAACGACCGGAGCCAGGGCGGGTTCCGCACCGGAAAGGAGCGTGGCGTCCACCACCAGGCCGGTATAGGTTCCGGAACCGGCCATCATGCTGGTGGGCTCGACTGTGTTCATGGCCGCCAAGGTATCCAACCCCAGGCTCAGCCGGGGAGGAATACCGCTCTGGAACGGGATGGTGGGAGGCAGTATCAGGGAGGCCAGTTCGCCCCGGAGGGATGCCTGGACCGCCAGCGTCCCCTTGCCTTCCGCAAATTCCGGGAGTTCCAGCCGGGAGTTCTGTATCAGGCGGCGCACCTGGGCGTCGGCCTCGTCGTCCTCGGCAAGATAGGCCCCGACAGTGCTGGCCGCATCAATGCGGATGGCATAAACGGCCTCCAGCATCTTCCGGCGCGCCTCCACTGCGGCCTTGCGGACCGCAAGCGACGTCTGGTGGGTGGCGTCGAATCCTTCCGGGTCCACCTCCAGGGCCTTGGACACGGAGATGTCGCCGTTGCCCCAGAAAAGGATCACGTCGCCCCTCTCCTGGACATAGCCTCTGAATGCCAGGGCCTGCGCCGCGCTCAACGCGACCAGGACCAGCATCACGATCAGTGTGTATCGAATACGGGAAATGTATTTCATGAATATGCCTTTCATGGCGGGTAAGCTTTTTACGAGCAACTCCGCATGTAGCCTTCTCGGGCGGTTTAGGCAAGCCGTTCGTGCGCTCCCTTGCCGCCCCAGGCCCGATGCTATACATTGGAAAAAGCAACCAAACAAGGGAGCCCAAATGCACATATACCTCATGCAGCACGGGGCGTGCCTGCCCAAGGAACTCGATCCGCAGCAGCCGCTCAGCCCGGTGGGGCGGGAACAGATCGAAAAAAGCGCCGCAATCCTCAAGAATCTGGGGCTGCGGTTCGGCGTCATCCTTGCCAGCCCCAAGACGCGCTCCATGGAAACCGCGCAGATCGTGGCCAAGGCCGTGGGATATCCAGCAAAAAACATCGTCTGCAGCGATGCAATCAAACCCATGGCGGATGCAAAGAAAACCACGGACCTGATCCTGCAATACGAGGATGCCGAATCCGTGTTCATAGCCGGGCACCTGCCCTCGCTCAACAATCTGGCTTCCTACCTGCTGCTGCAGGATGTGCCGCCCACCCTGCACTTCGGCATCGAGAACGGGGGCATCATGCGCATCTCCCTGGAGGCCCAGCACCGGCGCGGCGCCCTGGACTGGCTGCTGCCGCCCAGGTTCCTGAACCTGATGCGCTAGCCGGCCTCGGCCAGCCACCGCTCCACGCGTTCGGCAATGGCTTCGTTGTCGCCGGGCGCGAACCACTCAATGTCCTTTTCCTTCTTGAACCAGGTCATCTGCCGCTTGGCATAGGCGCGGGTGTTCCGAATCCACCGCTGCTTGGTTTCCTCCAGGCTCATTTCGCCCCGGATATAGGCCAGCAGCTCGGCGCAACCGATGCCCGTCCATCCCGGGGCCTCGGGATCGGGACATATCTCGTAGGCCCGCCGGGCCTCTTCCAGGGCCTCATGCTTCAGCATGATGTCGATACGCGCCGCCAGCTTGGGAGTCAGGTCATCAAGGGCGATTTTCATACCCACCTTGAGATACCGGTACGGGGCCTTCTGATGCTCTTCGGAATGCCACCAGGTCATGTTCCTGCCCGTGGCGGCAAAGACCTCGGCGGCCCGGGCGTTTCTCTGGCTGTCGTTGGGATGGATCCTGGCCGCGTAGTCCGGATCCACCTCGGTCAACTCGCGGTGCAGGACCTGGGGGCCTTCCTTTTCCAGACGCTCCAGCACTCCCCGGCGGATGTCCTCCGGGATCTCGGGAATGGGGGCGATGCCCTGCAGCAGGGAGCGCAGGTAAAGCCCGGTGCCGCCCACAAGCATGGGTAGCCGGTCTTCCCCCAGCACCTGCCGGATATGTTCATGGGCCATATCCACGAAACGAGCCGCATTCATCTTCTCGCGGGTTTCCAAGAAACCGTACATGAGGTGCGGGCAGGCGGCCTGTTCCTCCGCGTCCGGCTGGGCCGTGACGACCGGAAAATCCCGATACACCTGGCGGGAGTCGAAATTGACGACACTGCCCGGCAGCCTGCGGGAAACCGCAATGGCCGCGGCGGTCTTGCCGGTGCCCGTCGGGCCCAGCACACAGAGAATGGAAGGTTTGGAATCCATGCGCCTAATCGTCCCCGGCCTCTTTCAGCTCGGCAAAGCGCTTGTAGACCTTGGGAATGAGATCCCCGGGCACCAGCCCCTTGATGTTGCCGCCGTGCTTGGCCACTTCCTTGACGATGGTGGAGCTCAGGTACATCCACTTGAAGTCGGTCATGAGGAACACGGTCTGTATATCGCGGTCCAGCTTGCGGTTCATGAGGGCCATCTGGAACTCGTACTCGAAATCCGAGACCGCGCGCAGCCCGCGCAGGATGGACCCCGCGCCCCTTCGGGCCACATAGTCGATGAGCAGCCCGTCAAAGGGCTCCACAATGACGTTGGGTTCGTCCGCAAAGGCCTGCTTGGCCATATCCACCCGCTCTTCCAGGGTGAAGAGGGTCTTTTTGGGGGTGCTCCGGGCAATGGCGAACACCACCTGATCGAATATCTTGAGCCCACGCTTGGTCAGGCTCACATGCCCCTTGGTCACGGGGTCGAAGGTGCCGGGATAGACCGCAAGCCTGGGGTTCAGTTCCGCCATAACAAAATCCTTGTCTGACCGTATTCACGGTCGGTTACGAGTTCCAATTCGGACAAAGGCCCCTCCGCAGGGGCCTGAATCTGCGCCTCCACCTCGGCCAGGATGAACGCACCCTCGGCAAACCAGCCGCTCTCCAGGGCCTTTTCCAGGGCCGGAACAAGCAGCCCCTTGCCATAGGGGGGATCGATGAATCCGAGATCGAAAGGCGCTTCCGGGCTCCTGGAGAGCACGGTAAAGAGATCTTTCGCCAAAACCTTGTATTTCCCGGCGGGCACTCCCAGGTCCTTGAGATTGGACCTGATGAGATCCGCCGCCTTCCTTCCCTTTTCCACAAACCAGGCCTCGTCGGCCCCGCGGCTCAGGCATTCGATGCCCAGGCTGCCGCTCCCGGCGAACATGTCCACCACACGCGCCCCGGCCCACTCCACGCCCCGGGCCTGGAGCATGGAAAAAACGGCCTCGCGCACCTTGTGGGTGGCCGGTCGGTATCCGGGGCCCTCGCAGGTCTTGAGCCTGCGGCCCCGGAATTCGCCTCCTACTACTCGCAAAACACTCTCCTACAGTTCCGAAATGAACTCCGACAGGGATCGGTTCAGGTCCAACAGCCGGTCGCGGGCTTCCACCTGGTCCACCCAGGCGCGTTCCTGAATGGAGGTGATGCGTGCCTTGAGCTCCTCGAGCAAATGGTCGGAATCCCTGAGCAGGAAATCCCAGTCCACGCGGGGACGCGCAACGGCCATATCCACCACGGGTTCGAAGTCCTTGCCCGGTTCGAGTTCGAGCTCTTCCATGTATTCCGGGATATGGACATCGAAACCGAAACGCTCCCGGATGACATCCGCAAAGACCTTCTGGCCCTCGGCCTCGCCGTGCACCAGCACGATCTTGACCGGCGTGTTGCGAAGGGTCTCGAGCCATTCGAGCATCTCGGCCTGACCCGCGTGACCGGAAAAACCGTTGATGGTCACGACCTTTGCCTTGACGGCCACATCCTCGCCGAAGATGCGCACCTTTCGTGCGCCGTTGACGATCTTGCGTCCGGGAGTACCCACGCCCTGCCAGCCGACAAAGACCACGCAGCAGTTGGGCTTCCAGAGGTTGTGGCGCAGGTGGTGCTTGATGCGGCCCGCGTTGGCCATGCCGCTGGCCGAGATGATGATGGCCGATTCATGACGCTCGTTGATCGCTTGGGACTGTTCCCTGCTTTCCGTGAAGTGCAGGTTGGGAAGATCCAGGGGATGTTCGCCCTTGTTGATGAAGGCCTGGGTCTCCTTGTCGAAGAACTCTGGATGCTTGCGGAAGATTTCCGTGGCGCGGATGGCCAGGGGACTGTCCAGGTAGATGGGCATGTCCTCGGGCAGCTTGCCCTGCTTGCGCAGCAGGAACAGGGAATAGATGATCTGCTGCGAACGTTCCACGGCAAAGGCGGGAATGACCACCTTGCCCTTGTTCTGATGGCAGTACTTAATGGCCTCGGCCAGGTCGTTGAGGCTGTTCTCGGCGTCTTTGTGGTTGCGGCTGCCGTAGGTGGACTCCAGGAAAAGATAGTCCGTTCTCTCGACTTCCTCCGGATCCTGCACGATGAGCTGCTCGGGGCGGCCCAGGTCGCCGGAAAAAACGATCTTGGTGGGCTTGCCGTCCTGGTAATATTCAAGCTCGATAAAGGCCGAACCGAGAATGTGCCCGGCGTCGCAATACCTGACCTTGATGCCCGGCACGGGCTCGAAGGATTTGCCGTATTCGACGGTCGCCAGCAGCGGGATGGTCCGCTCGGCGTCGCTGGTGGTGTACAGGGGGCTGACAACCTGCTGCCCCTTGCGCTTCGCCCTTTCGTTTTCCCATTCGGCTTCCATTTCCTGGATGTGCCCGCTGTCAAGCAGCATGATCTCCAGAAGATCCCTGGTGGGCGCCGTGCAATAGATGGGGTTCTTGTATCCTCGAGAAACCAGGGCGGGCAGCAGCCCGCTATGGTCGATATGCGCATGGGTCACGAGAACAAAATCAATGTTCTTCGCGTCATACGCCTGGTAGTTTTCATTGCGGGTTTCTATTTCCGCGTTCCCCTGGTGCATGCCGCAGTCCACGGCAAAACGTTTGCCTTCATGTTCGAGAATATAACAGGAACCACTGACAGTTCGGGCCGCTCCAAGAAATGTTACTTTCATAGACTGCTCCAAGGTTTTCCCGCCCCGTTTCCGAAATAATCAGCTTCCGGTCGGGAAAAAATAAGTGTATTGATAGCTTACAGGGATTCACTCTTCCCTGACAACAACATGCAACATAAAAGCGAATCAGGCAACATCCTGATAGCACCTGCGCAAACAGGCCCCGCCACCTCAACCAAGGAGCATGAATGCACAATTCCAAGCAGTACCTCATCGATGACCTCTCCATGCAGGAGTCCTGGCGGCTGTTCAAGATCATGTCCGAAATCGTGGACGGCTTCGAAACCCTGAGCGACATCGGCCCGGCCGTGTCGGTCTTCGGGTCGGCCAGGGTCAAGCCCGACGAGCCGCTCTACAAGCAGACCGAGGAACTTTCCGCGGAACTGGCGAACGCCGGATTCACGGTCATCACCGGCGGCGGCCCCGGCCTCATGGAGGCGGGCAACAAGGGCGCCAAGGAGGCTGGCGGCCAATCCGTGGGCCTGCACATCCACCTGCCCCTGGAACAGCACAACAACGACTACATGGATGTGCGCTGCGACTTCCGCTACTTCTTCATCCGCAAGCTCATGTTCATCAAGTATGCCATGGCCTACGTGGCCCTGCCCGGCGGCTACGGCACCCTGGACGAACTCTCCGAGGCGCTGGTGCTCATCCAGACCAAGCGCATCCGCCCGTTCCCCATCGTACTGTTGGGCACCGAGTACTGGAGCGGACTCATCGACTGGTTCAAGAACAGCATGGTGACCAGCAAGTTCTGCAACGTGGAAGACCTGGACCTGTTCCTTGTCACCGACGACATCAAGGAAGCCGTGAACCACATCAAGCGTCACGTGGTCCTCTAAACACACAGGCCCGCTTCTTCCGAAGCGGGCCCTTTCCGGAGCCCCCTTGACCAACCGCAGCAAAGCCCTGACCTACGGCCTGTGCACGGTCCTGATCTGGTCCACCGTGGCCACGGCCTTCAAAATCGCCCTCAAGCATCTCGACCCGCTGCAACTGCTGCTCTGCGCCAACGTCGTTTCCATCGGCGCGCTCTTCGCCATTCTCGCGGCACAGGGAAAACTCCGGACCCTGCGCATGCCCAACAGGGAAATCCTGCGGGCCGCGATCCTGGGCGTGCTCAACCCGTTCCTGTATTACGCGGTACTGTTCAAGGCCTATGCCCTGCTCCCGGCCCAGGAAGCGCAGCCCATCAACTTCACCTGGGCCATCACCCTGAGCCTGCTCTCGGTGCCCCTGCTGGGGCAAAGACTTTCCCTGCGCGAATTCATCGCCATTCTCGTCAGCTACCTCGGCGTACTGACCATCTCCACCCACGGAGAACTCACGGGCCTGCATTTCAGCAGCATGAGCGGCGTGGCCCTGGCGCTGGCCAGCACGATCATCTGGGCGCTGTACTGGATATACAACACCCGGAGCAAGGGCGACCCCGTGGCGGGCCTGCTGCTCAACTTCCTGTTCGGCCTGCCCTGCGTCCTGGCGGCCACGCTGATCTTTTCCGAACTGCCCTCCCTGACCTGGCGGGCCGCCCTGGGAGCGTCCTATGTGGGCATCTTCGAAATGGGCGTCTCCTTTGCCCTCTGGCTCACGGCGCTCAAGTACGCCGCAGGCCCGGACGGCGGCGGCACCGCGCGAGTGGCCAACCTGATCTTCCTTGCGCCGTTCCTCTCCCTGGTCTTCATCCACTTCATAGTGGGCGAGGAAATCCGCCTCTCCACCATTGCAGGGCTTGCATTCATCATAGCGGGCAATGCGCTCATGCAGACCGCTTCCCGAAAACGCTAGGACTCCAGCCTGACATCCGCGGCCAGAACACCGAGGCTCACGCCCCGGGAATCCCGGACTGGGGTGGAAACCGTTATGCACTTGCCGCCGGATGCCGAGGATACATAAACATCGGACACGTAGTAGGTGCCGCTTTCCACGGCCCCGTCGAACCACGGCCTTCCGGCCCAATCCGAGCCGTGGGCCCCCCTGTCCTCGGAATACTCCATAACCTCACCGCCTATGTTGCTGACCACCTGGCGCCCCTTGGCGTCGGTCACATACAGCAATTCGAGGAAGGCATGCTTGCGCACCGCAGCCTTGAGCACCGATTCCATGTATCCCCGCTCAAGATCGACAAATCCCGGCGCGCCGATGATATCCTCGAGAACTTCCTGAACCCGACCGTTGCCCACCAGCTCAAAGGCCTCCACCAGTGCGGATAGGTCATCCAGGCGTTCCCCGAGCACGGAAACCGCCGCGTCGGAATCGCGCATCTGTCCCCCGGTGGATTCGGAAATGGCATTCACCTCCGTGATGGTGCGGGTAATGGCCTCGCTGGCGGCGGATTGCTGCGAGGCAGCGGTGGCGATCTCACGAATGCGGTCGGCGCTTTCTCCCGCATGGGCGACAATATCCTCCAACGCGGACCCCGAAGCCTCGGCCTGCAACGCCGCCGAATCAGCGACATCGGCCATGTGCTCCACGCCCTTCACGGTCCGCTCCACCTCGCTCTGAATGGTCTGAATCTCCACGCCCACGTCCCTGGTGGCCTCCATGGTCTTCTCCGCCAGCTTGCGCACCTCGTCGGCCACCACCGCGAATCCGCGTCCGGCGTCCCCGGCCCGGGCCGCCTCGATGGCGGCGTTGAGCGCCAGCAGATTGGTCTGGTCCGCAATATCGGAGATCACCCCCATGATGCGGCCGATGCCCTCGGCCTGCCTGCCCAGCCGCGCCACACGGTCCGTCAGCTCGCGCGAGCTTCCTGAGGCGGTGCGGATCGATTCCAGGGTTTGCGCCACGATATCGGCCCCGGTCCGGGCGCGGCCCATGGCCTTTTCCGCAGCCTCTGACGCGGCGTGGGCGCTGGAGGCGGTTTCACTCACAGAGGCGTTCATCTGTTCCATGGCGGTCGCGGCCTCGCCAATGCATTTCTGCTGCTCCTGCGCACCGGTGCGCGCCCTGGCGGACGCCTCGCCCACCCTACCGGATTCACCGCGCACACCGCCAATGACCTCATTGAGGGTCTGGGCGGCGGAAAGAAGCCCCTGGCAACGGGTGCTTTCCGCCTTGCTCCGCACTTCCTCCATCTCCGTCCGAAGCCGCAGGGTCTCGGCCTGCGCGGCCTCGCACTGCTCCAGGCTCGCCACCAAGGTCCCGTCCGTCGCCGTCAGCCGTTTAACAATTCGGTGAATTCCGGCAACGGCCTTGTCAAACATCCCGGCAGGAATCTCTTTCTTCTGCAAAACCGGACTTTCGCCAGCCGCGACCGTCTCCACCAGCGATTCCACGAGACGGTATTGCCGGACAGCCCTCCGGCTCATGAAAAACACGGCCAAAAACAATGCCGCCGCAACAAATATGAATACTCCCCCCGCCAAGCTCATGGACATATTTGTAACTTCCGGCTCCGGGCCTACCGAGGCCGCAACCAAGCTTCCCCCGCTCCAGAAAAAGAGCGCCCCAAGCACGGAACACACTGAAATAGTAAAACAAAATACTGCCATACTTTTTGCCATCACAACCTCCACTATTGCTGAACATGCGTAAGCGACAGGGACGACAAAGCAAAAGCAAGGCCAAATTCACCATAAAAAAAGGCCGCCCTTTCGGACGGCCCGTTCAACCTTCTTGCGCCAACCCTAGAGAAAATCAGGGTCGATGCTCGCCTTTCCTCCTGCGAGGACAAGCTTGATGTAACGCACGGTCCTGTCGTCCACCGGCACGATGGGAAAATTCCTGCGGCAGGCGTCGCACTGGGCCATGGCCGGACGCGTGGGCGCAATGAGCGGTACCTCGCGCTCGCAATGCGGGCAGGGGTAGAGATAGATGATTTCCAGCCCTGCGGGCTTCACAGGAGTCAACGGCTTCTTGGTTTCGGACATGTTCTCGTATTTCCTTTTATTTGATCAGGCACTTGCCCGTCATTTCGGCAGGCTTTTCCAGACCCATCAGGGACAGGATGGTGGGCGCGATATCGCCAAGGATGCCCGGCTCCAGCGTGCCTGAAACGCCTTCCTCGATGTACACCAGCGGCACGGGGTTGGTGCTGTGTGCGGTCTGGGGGCCGCCGTCCGGTCCGATCATCTCCTCGGCATTGCCGTGGTCGGCGGTAAGCAGCACACGGCCGCCCTGCTCCAGCATGGTGGTGACCACGCGCTCCACGCAGGCATCCACGGTAACGCAGGCCAGGTTGGCGGCCTCGATGATGCCGGTATGGCCCACCATGTCCAGGTTGGCGAAGTTGCAAACGCTCAGGTCGTACTTGCCCAGGCGTTCCACCAGCTTGTCCGCGACCTCGTCCGCGCTCATCTGCGGCTTGAGGTCGTAGGTGGCCACGTCGCGCGGGGACTGCACCAGTTCGCGATCTTCGCCCTCGTAGGGCTCTTCGCGGCCGCAGTTGAGGAAATAGGTCACGTGGGCGTATTTCTCGGTCTCGGCAATGCGCAGCTGTTTGAGCCCGGCCCTGGAAACAACCTCGCCCAGGGTGTTGGCGTAGCTTTCGGGCGGGAAGGCCACGGGCAACGGAAAGGTGGACTCGTACTGGGTCATGGTTGCGAAACCGGCCAGTGCGGGCACCTTGCCGCGCTTGAACTCGGTAAAGTCGGCCTCGAAGATGGCCCGGCAAATCTGACGGGCTCGGTCCGCGCGGAAGTTGAAAAAAAACACCGCGTCGCCGTCACTGATGCACACATCCTTGCCACCCACCAGGAACGGCTTTATAAATTCGTCATTTTCACCGGCGTCGTAGGACTCCCGGATACCGGCGATTGCGTCGGCCTTCACCGGGACGTCGCCCTCCACCAGGGCCTTGTAAGCCAGCTCATTACGCTCGAAGCGCTTGTCGCGGTCCATGGCGTAGTAACGGCCGGAAACCACGCCGGGGCGGCCGATGCCGATCTCGTCCATCTTGGCCACGAGCTGCTCCACATAGCCCTTGCCGCTGACGGGCGGCGTGTCGCGGCCGTCCATGAAGCAGTGCACGATGACCTCGGGAACATTCTTTTCCTTGGCCATCCTGAGAAGCGCGTAAATGTGGTTCTGGTGGCTGTGCACCCCGCCGTCGGAGATGAGGCCCATGAGATGCAGGCGACCGCTTCCGGCCTTGGCCTTTTCCATGAGGTCCACCAGGGTCGGGTTCTCGTTGATGGAGCCGGTTTCGATGGCCATGTCGATGCGGGTCATGTCCTGGTAGACCACGCGGCCCGCGCCGATATTCATGTGCCCCACTTCGGAGTTGCCCATGAAGCCGTCGGGCAGCCCCACGGAGCGGCCCGAACAGAGCAGCTCGGTATGGGGGTATTTCTCAAGAAGGGAATCCAGGAACGGGGTGGACGCGTTGCGCACGCAGTTGCCCTTGCCGTCCGGGGCGATTCCCCATCCGTCCAATATCAACAGAAGCGTATTCTTTTTGGTCATTCGTTACTCCCTGGGCTTTTCGCCGCAGAAATTCCTGCGCTCAGCCTCGGACCACATGCCCTCGATATTGTAAAAATCACGCAATTCGGACTGGAACACATGAATGATCATGTCATTGAGATCGACGAGGATCCAGTCTCCGGGCTTGTATCCTTCCATGCCGAGGAACTCGATTCCTTCCTCCCGGCACTTTTCAAGCACGAAATCGGCCAGGGCCTGGCCGTGCTTGAGGCTGCGGGCCGAAACCACGCAGATGGTTTCCGTGATGGAGCAAAGGCCGGCCACATCCATGGTGACGATGTCTTCGCCCTGCTTTTCATCCAGCCATTCACAGACGAGAGCAGCCTTTTCGCTGCTGGAAATGTCTTTGTACTTCTTCTCTTTCTTCACTGCTACATTCCTAATATTTGGCCGTGATCAAATCATTCAGATCACGTTTGGGCACATGATGCACGCCCTTGTCATCACGCCAATATTTGATGCTTCCGTCCTCCGGAAGCGGCTCGACGGTCACGTGTTCTGCGGGCACGCCCAGGGCGAGCACCAGCAAAATCTCATGGTTTTGGGGGATACCCAGGATGGCTGAAAGCCTTTCCCGGTTGACACTACCGAGCATGCAGCCGCCGTATCCCATGGAAACGGCGCCGAGCATGATGGTCTGGGCCGCGATGCCCTGATCGCCCCAATCCTCCTTTGTCAGTTCACGGTCAACACAGATGACCACATAACCGGTGGGACGCTCTCCCTCGTCCGGACCGGGCCAATGGGGCAGGTAACCTGCCCAGCCGAGGGTCGGAAACACTTCGGCGCATTTCTCCTCGTCGGCGACAAGCACGAAGCGCAGGGCCTGCAGATTGCGGGCGCAGGGCGTCAGTCTAGCCAGGGCCACCAGTTCCACGAGATCATCCATGGAAACCGGGTGGTGCCGGGCAAAACGACGATAGCTTCGATTTTTCTCGACGAGTTCGCGAAAATCCATTTTCCACTCCCCTCTTGGGTTGAACACAGGTTTAGTAAAGGATTACGATCATGCCTGCAACGTCATTTCAATTATATACCCTGACCGAAAAAACTCCATGACGGGAAAAACTGCCTGCGGGCAGACACGCCGCGCTTGACAGCCGAGAGACAACTGTTGCATGTTCCCTGCATGATCAAACTGTTTTTCTTCCGTTTTTTCTTTTTTATGGACCTAACATGAGGATGCTCGTGGAGTAGGAAAGACGGATAATTACCGACGATCAAGGGCCACGGGCATCCTGCCAGTGGCCCTTTTTTATTTCAGTTCTGGCGAATCATCAAAGGAGGAATCGGGATGATTTACGATGTGGACAATGAGACCCTGCCGAGGGAGGACCTGGAGAAACTCCAGCTCAAACGGCTCAAGAACCTGTGCGAACGGGTCTACAACAACGTGCCGTTCTACAGAAAACGGTTTGATGAGCTGGGCATCAAGCCGGCGGACATCAAGAGCCTGGAAGACGTGAGGCACCTGCCCTTCACCGAAAAGCAGGACCTGCGCAACCAGTATCCCTTCGGCATGTTCGCCGTGAGCCGCGACAACATCGTGCGCATCCACTCCTCCTCCGGCACCACGGGCAAGGCGACCGTGGTCGGGTACACCAAGCGCGACATCGAGAACTGGGGGCATCTCATGGCCCGCTGCTTCGTGGCCGCTGGGGCGACCTCCAAGGACATGATCCACAACGCATACGGCTACGGCCTGTTCACCGGCGGCCTGGGCGCCCACTACGGCGGCGAGACCCTGGGCGCGGCCATGGTCCCCGTCTCCGGCGGGGCCACCCGCAGGCAGGTCATGCTGCTCAAGGACTTCGCCCCCACCGTCATCTGCTGCACCCCCTCCTACAGCCTGTTCCTGGCCGAGACCGCCGAGGAGATGGGCATCGACATCAGGGAGCTGCCTCTCAAGATCGGCATCCTGGGCGCGGAGCCCTGGACCGAGGAAATGCGCAAGGACATAGAAAAACGCCTGGGTATCACCGCCATCGATATCTACGGCCTGTCCGAAATCATGGGCCCCGGCGTGGGCATCGAATGTCACGAGGCGCAGGACGGCCTGCACATGATGGAAGACCACTTCCTCGTGGAAATCATCGACCCGGCCTCGGGCGAGCCGCTGCCCCCGGGCGAAACCGGCGAACTGGTCATCACCACCCTGACCAAGGAGGCCATCCCCCTGATCCGCTACCGCACCCGGGACCTGACCTCGCTCAACGTCACCCCGTGCAAATGCGGCCGCACCACGGCGCGCATGCAGCGCGTCACCGGCCGTAGCGACGACATGCTCATCATCCGCGGCGTGAACGTGTTCCCGTCCCAGATCGAATCCATCCTCATCGAGACCGAGGGCCTGACCCCGCACTACCAGCTCATCATCGAGCGCCAGGGCAACATGGACACCCTCACGGTCAACGTGGAGGTGACCGAAGGCATGTTCTCGGACGAAATTAAAAATTTACAGCGCCTTGAATCCAAGGTACAAAAGAACATTAAGGAATTCCTCGGCGTCACGGCCCGAGTGAAGCTCGTGGAACCCAAGGGGATCGAGCGTTCCGTCGGCAAGGCCAAGCGCATCATCGACAAGCGCAACGACTAGGAAACCATTCACCCGTAAAATACAGCGAGGAGAGCCATGAAAGTAGATCAGCTTTCCATATTTCTGGAGAACCGCGCAGGCCGCTTGGCCGAGGTCACCCGCATCCTGAACGAGGCCGGGGTGAATATCCGCGCCCTGTCCCTTGCCGACACCTCGGACTTCGGCATTTTGCGGCTCATCGTCTCCGACTTCGAGACCGCCAAGACCAAGCTCAAGGAAAACGGCTTCACCGTGGGCCGCACCGCAGTGGTGGCCGTGGAGGTCAAGGACGAGCCGGGAGGACTGCACGCCATCCTGTCCATGCTCCAGGAAGCGGACATCAACGTGGAATACATGTACGCCTTTGTGACCCAGAGCGGGGACAGCGCCGTACTCATCTTCCGTTTCGACCGGACCGACCAGGGCATCGAGATGCTCCAGAAAAACGGTTTCACGATCATCCCCGGCGAAAAGCTCTACACCCTGTAGCAGCCGCCCAAAGCAAACAGAGGGAGCCGGGATTCCGGCTCCCTTTTTTTTATTAGCCATGAAAGCAGTCGGAATACTCCAGCGCCACGGCGAATATGAATGGCACCTGCCCAAAACCGGCGACATGCTGGTTCCGGGAATCATCTACGGCAGCCACGCCATCATCCGGGACATGGACCCTGCCGCCATCCAGCAGGTGCGCGACGTGGCCTGCCTGCCAGGCATTGTCCGGGCCGCCATGGCCATGCCCGACGCCCACAAGGGATACGGATTTCCCATCGGCGGTGTAGCCGCCTTCGACCCCAAAAACGGCGGCGTGGTCTCGGCCGGCGGAGTGGGCTTCGACATCGCCTGCGGAGTGCGCACCCTGCTCACCGGCCTGACCCGCGACGACATTCTGAGCCGCCAGGAGGAACTGGCCGAGGCCCTTTTCCGGGCCGTGCCCTCGGGCGTGGGCAAAGGCGGCTCCATCCTCCTGGACGGCGACGAAATGGACGCAATGCTCTCCAAGGGAGCCGCATGGGCGGTGAGTCGAGGGTTCGGCGTAGGCAGGGATCTGGAGCGCTGCGAGGAAAAAGGCACCATGGCCGGAGCCGACCCGCGCGAGGTGTCCAGGCAGGCCAAGGCGCGCATGCACGACCAGATGGGTTCCCTGGGTTCCGGCAACCACTACCTGGAAGTCCAGTGGGTCGAACGGATACTGGATGCGGAAAAGGCCGGGGGCTACGGGCTCAGGGAAGGCGACGCCGTGGTCAGCATCCACTGCGGCTCGCGGGGGCTCGGCCACCAGAGAGGAACGAACTTCCTGGAGGAAATGGCTCCCCGCCGCAAGGGAAGACGCAAAATCATGGGAGTGGTCATTCCCAACCGGGAACTGGCCTGCGCCCCCATCGAATCGGAGCTGGGACAACGCTACCTCGGAGCCATGCGCGCGGGCATCAACTGCGCCCTGGCCAACCGGCAGGTCATCTCGCACCTGACGCGCCAGGCCTTTGCCGAAGCCTTCCCCAATGCGCGACTCGACCTGCTCTACGATGTCTCCCACAACACCTGCAAGGCCGAGAAGCACGACACGGGCGGCGGGGCCATGAAAACCGTCTATGTGCACCGCAAGGGAGCCACCCGTTCCTTCCCGCCCGGCCATCCATCCCTCCCGGCCGATATCCGGGCGGCAGGACAGCCCGTGCTGGTGGGCGGCAGCATGGGAACCCCCTCCTTCATCCTGGCCGGGACCGAGTGCTCCATGCAGGCCAGTTTCGGCTCCGCCTGCCACGGGGCAGGACGAGCTCTCAGCAGGACGGCGGCCAAAAAACGTTTTATCGGCAGAGACATAGCAGAATCTCTCCGCCACCAAGGGATCTTTGTACGCAGTTTCTCATTCAAAGGCATTGCCGAAGAAGCGCCGGGCGCGTATAAAGATATTATTGAAGTCATCACGTCCGCGCGATACGCCGGGCTGGCGGCCCCTGTGGCCCGCCTCCGCCCCTTGGTCTGCGTGAAGGGATGACCCGAGAGAGGAAGTATATATGCCTGAAAAAGATGTGATCGACAGCCAGTTTCTGGAGTCGATGGCCAAGAAAAAACCGTTCCTGAAGAAGATGTTCGCCGTCTTTGTCAGCCAGGAGCCGCACCGGGTGCAGCAGATCAAGGACGCCTTGGACGCTGGGGATGTGGATCAGCTCCGCCACCTCGCCCACTCGCTCAAGGGCGGTGCCGCCACCATGGGGGCCGAGCGGGTGCGCGAATGCTGCCTGCTGCTGGAAACCGCAACCAAGGACAACGACATGGGAGCCGCCCGCACCCATCTTCAGTGTCTGGAAAACGAAATGAACAACGCCTACACGTTCATGTTCAACTACATGGCCGACAACTAGCGCTTCGCCCGCAGCGAAACGAAAAGCGCCCCTCCTCTCTGGCAATTGAGGAGGGGCGCTTTTCGTTTGCGCAAAATCAGATCTCCCTTCGAAGCGGCGCCCGCCCTATTCCGGGGACGATCCGGGCCACACCGAAACCGCTGCGTACCAGGGCCCAAATTCCGGTGCCGCTCCAGACCCAGACCAGGATGTTCTCCAGGCCCAGGGCGTCGAACAAGAGCACCACCGGAGCCGCAACCAGGACCGCCCCGAGCATGGCATTGCGCAGGTACTTGAAATCGCCCATGCCCCAATGAATGCCGTCCGTGGCGCAGGCCAGGGACATTACGGGAAGAATCAGGGACAGGGTAATCCAGGCTCCGTCAAAGGCCGCCCGGGCCTCGGGCGGAACCAGCAGCCAGGCCACCCACTCCACGCCCAAAATCATGGCCGCACACAGGCCCACGCCCGTGCCGACGCTCCACCAGCAGGTGTAGACAGCCACGCGCCGGGCATTGCGAACATCCTGGCGGCCGATGAAAAAACCCACCAGGCTTTGGCCGGTGATGGCAAATGCGTCCATGAACAGGGCCGCGAAAATGAAGAACTGGCGGATGGCCTGATAGGCCGCCCCTTCGACGGCTCCGGCATGGTTGGCCACCCGGGTGCACAGGGACAGGAAAAGCAGCACAAGCCCGGTGCGGATGAACAGGTCGCCGCCGATGCTGAACAGCTTTCGCATGTCCGCGAGGCTGACGTGGAACGTGAAGCCCACCTTGCGGAACAGCACCAGCAGCACCCAGAAAGCTCCGATCCACTGGGCAATGGAACTGGCGATGGCAGCTCCGGCGACCCCCATGGCCGGAACAGGGCCGTAGCCAAAGATGAGCACCCAGTCGAGCAGCACGTTGAGGCCATTGATTCCCGTGGCCACCCAGAGCGGCGTGTGCATGTCCTGGGCCCCGCGCAGGGAACCGAAACAGGCCACGGTCACCAGCACGGCGGGCGCACCCAGCAGGCGGTAAAGCATGTAGTCCTCGGCCAGGCCGAGCACGGCCCCGTCGCCGCCCAGGGCAAAGGCTATGGGCCGCAGCAGCGGAGAAACGCCGACCATGAGTACTATGCCGATGCCGACGGACAGGAACACGGCCAGGGCACCCATCTTGGCGGCCTTTTCACGTTCCCCGGCCCCCATGAAGCGGGCCACCTCCGTCTGGGTGCCGATACCCAGGAAATTGAATACCCAGAACACGGCGGAAAAGGCCATGGCCCCGATCCCCAGGGCGGCCACGGCCTCGGAACCGAGGCGGGCCACAAAGGCGGTGTCGGCCAGGCCGGTCATCGGCTCGGCCACCAGGGAAAAGAGCACGGGCAAGGACATGCTCACCAGCGTCCTGTTGGGGGCCTTGATGAAATCGTGCTCCCCGCTCGCAACAGTTGCCACGGCAACCTCATTTATTTTCAGGTCAAAGAGAAAGCCGGGAGAGGCGTTCCTCCCCCGGCTGAAACACAATGTTCAGTCCATGGAACGGCCTTAGAATATGTCCGCCATGGCATAGAGCTTTCCGGGCTTCCGCTCGGACAGCCACTTGGCGGCCCGTAGCGCGCCCGCGGCGAAGGTCTCGCGGGAATGGGCGCGGTGGGTTACCTCGATGCGCTCGCCCGGCCCGAAGAAAAACATGGTGTGGTCGCCCACCACGTCGCCGCCGCGCAGGGTCTGCACGCCGATCTCTTCCTTGGGACGCGCGCCGATGATGCCGTCGCGGCAATGCTGCTTCACGTTGTCGTAGTCCCAGCCGCGCGCCTCGGCCAGGCACTGGCCCAGCTTGATGGCCGTGCCGCTGGGCGCGTCCTTCTTCATCTTGTGGTGGATCTCGGAAATCTCGATGTCATATGCCTCGCCCAGTTGCTTCACCAGTTGGGGCAGCACCTTGAGCAGCACGTTGACGCCGACGCTCATGTTCGGAGCCCAGAAAACCGGGGTCTTTTGGGCGGACTGCGCCAGATCGGCCTGCTGTTCAGCCGTCAGGCCGGTGGTGCCGACAACGCACGGATTCCCGTGTTCGGCAGCGATCCGGGCCATTTTCACGGAGGCCTCCGGGGCGGTGAAATCAACAATCACCGCGCCGGGGCATTTGGGAAGCAGTTCCTCCAGATTGTCCGCAACCTCGCATTTGAGCATTTCCAGGCCCTGGGCATGGCCCGGGCGCTCGCACACACCCACGAGGCTGAGTTCATCGTCCCGCATTGCCATGCCTGCAAGCATTGCTCCCATGCGCCCGTTGGCGCCCATGATGATGACGTTCGTAGCCATGATGGCGACTCCTTATATAAAAACGTGCGGTGGTGACGCGTTATCCGGCCTCACGGATCAAATCCATGAAGGCCTCGAAATCAATGATGTTCAGGCCCAGCTTTTCGGCCTTGGCGATCTTGCTGCCCGCCTTTTCCCCGGCAACCACGTAGTCCACCTTCTTGGAAATGGACTTCACGGCCGAGCCGCCCCGCTCCTCCACCAGGGCATGCGCCTGGTTGCGGGACATGTCCGGCAGACTTCCCGTGAAGATGAACGTTTTCCCGGAAAGCGGCAAGCCCTTTGCCTCCCCGGCAGCCTCTTTGCCGCCCCGGGGCCAGAAATCCACGGCCTTGAACCGCTCCAGCAGCAACATTGCGGGCTCGCTCTGAAAAAAATCCCGAATGCTCTCGGCCACAATGCCACCCACGTCGGGCAGGTCCTGCAGCTCCTCCCGGGTGGCCCTGGACAGTTCGTCGAGATCCTCGAAGGTGTCGGCCAGGGTGCGGGCGGTCTGTTCGCCCACATGCCGGATGCCCAGTGCGGCCACGAGCCGCCACAAGGGAGCTTCCTGGCGGGCCCTTTCAATGGCGTTGATGAAATTTTCCGCGGACTTGTCGCCCATGCCCTCGTACTTGAGCAGATCGATCTTGCTCAGGGAGAACAGGTCCGCCGGGCTCTCCAGCCGCCCTTCGTCGGCCAGCTTCTCCACCCAGCGCTTGCCCACTCCTTCCATATCGAGACCGGCCTTGGACACGAAGTGCACCAGCCACTTGACCACCTTGGCCGGACATTTCTCGTTGGAGCAACGCACGGCTTCGCCGTCCTCGTAGGCCTCGCTGTGGCAGACGGGACAGACCACCGGAAAGGAATACGCTTCGGACCCCTCTGGGCGCTTGTCCATGACCACGGACACCACCTGGGGGATAACGTCCCCGGCCCGCTGGATGACCACGGTATCCCCCTCGCGGAAGTCGTTTTCCGCGATATAGGCCTTGTTGTGCAGGGTGGCGCGGGAAACCTCCACGCCGCCGACACGCACCGGCACCAGTTCGGCCACCGGGGTCAGCACGCCGGTGCGGCCCACCTGGATACGGATGGCATGGATGCGCGTGGTGGCCTGCTGGGCCGGAAACTTGAGGGCCAATGCCCAGCGCGGCGCACGGGAAGTGAAGCCCAAAGCGCGCTGCATCTCCAGCTTGTTTACCTTGGCGACCACCCCGTCGATCTCGAACGGCAGCGTTTCGCGCCGCTCCATGAGCTCGTTGAAATATTCGGCCACCTCCTGCCTGCTCCGGCACAGCCGGGCCTCGGGCGGGATGGCGAACCCCAGTTCGCCGAGACCCCGCATGATCTCCTGCTGGGTGGACCAGGCAAACAGGGCGGGCATGCCCTCCACCCTGCCCACGCCATAGGCCAGGAAGCGCAGGGGGCGCGCCGCAGCAACCCTGGGGTCGAGCTGGCGCACGGAACCGGCTGCGGCGTTGCGCGGGTTGGCAAAAACCTTTTCCCCCTTGGCGGCCTGCCGTTCGTTGAGCCTGGCAAAATCCTCATTGCCCATGACCACCTCACCCCGCACCTCCAGCACAGTGGGGATGTTGGAACCGCGAAGCACCAGGGGCAGGTTCATGACCGTACGCATGTTGTGGCTGACCACCTCGCCCACGACACCGTCCCCGCGCGTGGCGGCCAGGGAAAACTTCCCGTTCTCATAGACCACTTCCACGGCCAGGCCGTCCATCTTGGGGTCGGCCCAGTATTCCACGTTGTCCCGGCCCACCCCCTTGGAAACGCGGTCCGTAAACGCGAACCACTCGTCCGTATTCATGGCGTTGTCCAGGCTGTACATGCGCAGGGCGTGTTCGTACTGCTCAAAACCCTGGGCGGGCTCGCCGCCCACGCGCCTGGTGGGCGAGTTGGGGTCGTCCAGCTCGGGGTACTGCTCTTCCAGACCCTTCAGTTCCCGGAAAAGGCTGTCGTATTCCAGATCCGGTATCTGCGGTTCGTCGAGAACGTAATAGAGATGATTATGGTGCTCGATTTCCGCGCGCAGGGTTTCCACGCGCCGCACCACTTCGGGAGAAGCCATAACTGTCCGTTGTGAAAGGTTACAAAATGGCCTGGATGGCGGTCAGATCCCGCTTCTTGCCCACGGCCAGCAGCGTATCGCCCGAGTGGATGATTTCCTTGGGCCCGGGATTGAAAACCATATCGCCGTTCGCCTTCTTGATGGCGATGATGATCAGGTTGAACCGGGGCCGGATCTGGGATTCAATGAGATCCTTGCTCACCAGCTCTGAGTCCGGCGAGACATAAAGCTCTTCCATCTGGAGGTCAATGCCGCCGCGCAGGGCCAGTTCCACGAAGTTGGTGGCCGTGGGCCGCAGCACGCTCTGGGCCATGCGGATGCCGCCAATGAAATGCGGCAGGACCACGCGGTTGGCCCCGGCCAGCTCCAGACGCGCGATATGCGACTTGTCCCCGGCCCTGGCGATGATATTGATGTCGGGATTGAGCTGGCGGGCCGTGAGCGTCACATAAACGTTGGCCGCTTCGGAGGTCAGGGCGCTGATGAGCGAACGGGCGTGGAGCAGCCCCACGGAAAGCAGCACGGCGTCACTGGTGGCATCACCCTCTATACAGAGAACGCCCTCCTGCTCCATGCGCTCGATGAGTTCCGGATTCTGCTCGATGACCACCACGGAGTAGCCCTCGCCCATGATCTCCTGTGTCACGATGCTGCCGATGCGGCCATAGCCGCAGACGATGAAGTGGTCCTTGAGTTTGCCGATTTCCTTCATCATTCTCCGTCTCCCCCAAAGTATCTGAAGCCGACCTTCCACCAGCACCTGGGAAAAGGCGGCCGCAATGTACAAGAAACTACCCACGCCGCCGATGATCATAAACGCGGTGAAGATACGCCCGGCATCGGAAAGCTGGTGCACCTCCATGAAGCCCACCGTGGAAAGGGTAATGACCACCATGTAGAAGGCGCTGACAAAATCCCAGCCCTCGATGACCATGTAGCCCACGATGCCGGTAATAACCACGACGATGCTGAAAACCGCACCGAGCAGCATGCTCCAGTAGGTTCCCATCCTGGCCCGAAGCCCCAGCATTTTCTGATGAAAGCTCTTGATCATGGCACCCTACCCGAGCTTGATCAGCCGCTCGCGCATGATTTCTATGCGGTCCCTCAGTTCCGCAGCCCGTTCGAACTCCAGTTCCTTGGCCGCATCGCGCATTTCCCGCTCCATCCGGCGTATCTCCTTTTCCATCCGCTTTGGATCACCCTCGTAACGGGTGAAATCCTCGGCCGCCTTGGCGATGAGATCATCGTCCGGCGCGCCGGAAATGGCGGCCAGCGGATTGTCCATCTTCTTGCGGATGGTCTGGGGCACAATACCATGCTGCTCGTTGTAGGCAAGCTGCCTGGCGCGTCTCCGTTCGGTCTCGTCCATGGCTTCGCGCATGGATCGGGTCACCCGGTCCGCATACATGATCACCCGTCCCTCGGCATTGCGCGCGGCGCGGCCGAAGGTCTGGATCAGGGAACGGACGGAACGAAGGAACCCTTCCTTGTCCGCATCCAGCATTGCTACCAGTGAAACCTCGGGAATATCAAGCCCTTCCCGCAGGAGATTTATGCCCACCAGCACGAAGAACTCCCCTTCGCGCAGGGCCTTGATGATGGCCATGCGTTCCAGGGTGTCTATGTCCGAATGCAGGTAGCGCGAGGGCACGCCCATTTTGTTCAAGTAATCGTTGAGGTCCTCGGCCATGCGCTTGGTAAGCGTGGTCACCAGCACCCGCTCGTTCCTTTGCTGCCGCTTCTTGCATTCCTCCAGCAGGTCGTCGATCTGCCCGGCGGTGGCGCGAACCTCGAGCTGCGGGTCCACCAGGCCGGTGGGCCGTATGATCTGCTCGGCCACCAGGCCCTGGGCCCGGTCCAGTTCCCACGTGCCGGGAGTGGCCGAAACATAGACGGCCTGGCCGATGCGCTCCAGAAACTCCTCGAAATTGAGCGGCCGGTTGTCCAGAGCCGAAGGCAGCCGGAAACCGAAATCCACCAAAGTGGTCTTGCGCGAACGGTCGCCGTTGAACATGCCGCCCACCTGGGGGATGCTGATGTGGGATTCGTCCACAAAAATCAGGAAATCGTCCGGGAAGTAGTCCAGCAGGGTCGCGGGAGGCTCACCGGCCTTGCGGTTGTCCAGATGCCGGGAATAATTCTCGATACCGCTGCAATAGCCGATCTCCTCGATGGTCTCCAGGTCGAACATGGTGCGCTGTTCCAGGCGCTGGGCCTCCACCAGCCGATTCCGCTTCTTCATGGTGGCGAGGGTCACCTGAAGTTCGTCGCGAATGTCGTCCATGGCCCGGTTCAGGTTGTCACGGTCCGTGACATAGTGGCTGCCCGGATAGATGACGGTCTTGCGGAGCTTGGTCTTGACCTCGCCGGTGAGCGGATCGGCCTCGCAGATGGAGTCGATCTCGTCGCCGAAGAACTCGATGCGCAGGGAGACCTCGCGATTGTAGGCGGGAATGATCTCCACCACGTCCCCACGCACCCGGAAGGTCCCGCGGTGCAGGTCGTAGTCGTTGCGCTCGTAATGCACCTCCACCAGCCGTTCCAGCAGGGACTCCATGGACATGGCCTGCCCCTCTTCCACGGGGATGAACATCTTGGCGTAGTACTCGGGAGATCCCAGGCCGTAGATGCAGGAGACCGAAGCCACGATGAGCACGTCCCGCCGGGTCAGCAGGGCATGGGTGGCGGCATGGCGCAGACGCTCGATGTCGTCGTTGATGGAGGAATCCTTCTCGATATAGGTATCGGTGCGCGGCAGATAGGCTTCCGGCTGATAGTAGTCATAATAGCTGACGAAATATTCGACGGCATTGTGCGGGAACAGGGACTTGAACTCGCTGTAGAGCTGGGCGGCCAGGGTCTTGTTCGGGGCCAGCACCAGGGCCGGACGGTTGAGCCGGGCCACCACGTTGGCCACGGTAAAGGTCTTCCCCGACCCGGTGACGCCGAGCAGAATCTGGTCCCGCACGCCCGACGTGATGTTGGCGACGATCTGATCGATGGCCTCGGGCTGGTCCCCTGTGGGATCATATTCGGTGACAAGCTTGAAATCCGGCATGTCCTTCCTGAAACATTCTTGTATGCGGGAGTCACTTCCCGTATGATGACGGTGGAATATCCTGCAACTTGAGCATGGAGCACAGCATGAACATCACCATTCCCCCGCTCGAAAAACCATTACCGGTCGACCGCGCCCACGTCCTGTCCATGACCATCAAGACCTTCAAGGGACGGCGCAACGTGGAGGTCCACCTGTTCCGGTCGCACTGGCCTTCCGGCGAGGAAACCCATTTCGACTGGAAGTCGTTGCTGGCCCCCGACGCCATGCGTCCCGGCTCCGATGCCCCGGAATGTAAAAACATCGTTCTGGAGGCCTTTACCGAAGTGGAGCGCGACACCATCATCAACTACCTGAAAGGCCAGTATTCCACAAGGATTACGAGTATCAACGCCGCCACGCTCTCCTTTCCGATCCCGGCGGGACTCCCCCCGCTTTCCAGCGTGGCGGAAGGAAAGAACATAGGCTTCATCGTCTTTGAAAAAATCCCCAGTTATTCACTGGAGATCCCGCTCAAGGGGCTCTACGACCTGAGCCAGCACCGTCCCATCGTGGCGGAGGAATAGAAAGGGCGGCCCCAGGCCGCCCCTCGTCTTCTTGTCCGGGCCCTATTGACCGTCTCCCCCATCTCCCTCCAGGGATTCCAAGCCTTCCAGCAACTGGGCGGGATTGACATGAACACCCACCGAAGTCTTGGTCTCGGTGGTGGTCTTGGTCATGGAACTGCCGTCCCCGGAAACCGAGGTATGGGAGGACTCATGCGAAGAGCTCCAGTCCTTGCCCACCGATGGAAGCGCCGCGGCCGCTGCATTGGCGGCCCCCTTCAGGGCACCGGAGGAGGAACCGTCATACGTGGGAGGCTCGGCGGCCTGCAGGGCGGAAAGTTCCTCGGGCGTCAGGATTCTCCAGTGCCCGTCCCCCTCGCGCAACGCCTCGCCCCGCATTTCCTGGGTCCGACCGCCGCGCGTCGCGGTCAGCAGGAACGGCCGATGCCAGCCGTCCGCCCGATCGAGGGCGGCTTCGGGGGTCATGTGAAATTCAATGCCGCCGTCAGGACTTTTCCAGGTCAGGGACTTGCCGGACTTCTCCCGTTCCAGAATGCGGCCGACGACCTGCTGATCAAACGAGGAGAGAGTCGCCAACGTGGGCAGCTCACTGGCGGCCTGGGCAGCGGCGGGAGTCCCGGCCTGTGGGGTTAGGGCCACGGAAACCGCAGAGGGGGTTAGCACATAGGCCTCGCCGCTCTGCTCCTGTTCCTGAATGGAATTGACGCCCGACATGACGCCCATGGAGTCGTCCTTGAAGAAATTGGCGTCATGAAGGCCCTCGCTCACGGCATTCATGGTCACCTTTTCCTGCTGGTACTTGCGCTTGATGATCACATCCTCCTGCCTGTACTGTTCCTTCTTCAAGGTCAGGATGTGATCCCGGTTGCGCTCCAGTTCGACGCTGGTGGGGGTCTGGCCGACCATCTTGCCGTCCACGTAGAGATCGGCCCCCATGGGATTGGAGGAAACCGGAACGGCCTGGGTAAACACCTGTGCCTGGCAGCCCGCCATGAGTCCGCTCAACAGCAGGATCCCGGCAACGATCGAATGGGAAATCTTCATGCGCTCCTCGCAAATCAGGTTGAGTTAAAGGCAGAAGGCCTTTTACCACCCGGGACGCGCAAGCGACATGATATTATTCGCGCTGCCAGTCGAAACGCCAGCGGCCCTCACGCGGCTCGTCCTCGTCTATGGACCTGCGGACGCGGTCGATGAAATCCGGGCGCTGCAACTCCACGGCCCCGAAACGCAACAGGTGCTCGGTCGTCTGCTGGCAGTCGATAAGCCGGAAGCCCCATCTGCAGAGTTGGCGGACCAGCATGACAAAGGCGGCCTTGGAGGCATCCGGGACGGCATAGAACATGGACTCACCGAAAAAGACCCTGCCCAGGGAGACGCCGTACACGCCTCCCACAAGCTTGCCGTCCAGCCAGGCCTCGACACTGTGGGCAAAGCCCATGTCGTGCAGCAGGGAATACGCCTCCACCATCTCGTCCACGATCCAGGTGCCGTCCTGGCCGGGCCTCGGCGTCCGCGCGCACCCGTTGATCACGCCCCTGAAATCCTTGTCCATGGTGAAATCGAAACGGCGCTGATTGAGGACGCGCCGCAGGCTCCCGGGCACGTGCAGGTCCTCGGGAAACAGCACCAGCCGGGGATCGGTGGACCACCAGAGAATGGGGGAATCCGGCGAATACCAGGGAAAAATTCCGTTGGCATAGGCCGTGAGCAGCCTGGTAACGGAAAGGTCGCCGCCCACGGCAAGCAGCCCGTCCGGTTCTGCGTCCTCCGGGTCCGGAAAGACCGGTTCCTCAAAAAGCCTGTAAATCACCATGTTCCGCCGTTGTTGCTATTGATCACACATGAAACGCGCCATGAAAAAGGCGGCCCCATGGGCCGCCTGCAATTGTCTTAGCCGGATTCTCAATCCTGTTTGCCGGACGCGTCAAAGGTGAAGATGAATTCCCGGGAAGTCCCCCCGGCCGGAATCTTCTTCTTTGATTTACCCTTTCCGACAACATCCATGGTCGCCACACCGCCCTTCATGAGGCTTCCGAACAGCAGTTCGTCGGCAATGGCGTCCTTGACCTCGGCCTGGATAACGCGGGCCATGGGGCGTGCGCCAAAGGCCGGGTCGTAGCCCAGTTCGGCAAGCCGCCTGCGGGCGGCCTTGGTCAGGTCCACGCGGACACGGCGTTCGCCAAGCTGATCGTTCAGTTCGCCGATGAACTTGTCCACGATCATTTCCATGACCTCCGGGGTCAGCGCACCAAACGGCACGGTGGCGTCCAGGCGGTTGCGGAACTCTGGGCTGAACAACTTTTCGATGGCCTTAAGCGCGCCGTCCTTGCGGTCGCCCTCCTCGTCGCGGCGGAAACCAATCTGGCCCTTGGACATTTCCCAGGCCCCGGCATTGGAGGTCATGAGCAGGATTACATGACGGAAATCGGCCTTGCGCCCGTTGTTGTCGGTCAGCGTGGCGTAATCCATGACCTGAAGCAGGATGTTGAACACATCGGGATGGGCCTTTTCTATCTCGTCGAAGAGCACCACGCAATGCGGCTGCTTGCGCACGCCTTCGGTGAGCAGGCCGCCCTGATCGAATCCCACATAGCCCGGAGGCGCGCCGATGAGCCGCGCCACGGCATGCTTTTCCATGTATTCGCTCATGTCGAAGCGCAGAAACCCGACCCCGAGGGTGCCGGCCAACTGACGGGCCAACTCGGTCTTGCCCACGCCCGTGGGACCGGTGAGCAGGAAGCTGCCCACAGGACGGCCGGACTGCTTCATACCCGCGCGGGAGCGCTTGATGGCCCCGGCCAGGGTCTTGACCGCTTCGTCCTGGCCGAAAACCACGGCCTTGAGATCGTCCTCCAGATGCTGAAGACGTCCCTTGTCGGAAACGGTCAGGCGGCGAGCCGGAATGCGGGCCATGCGGGCCACGACCTTCTCGATGTCCTGCACCGAGATCCTGTCCTTCTTGCGCGGCCGCCCGGACAGGCGATACTGGGCTCCGGCCTCGTCCATGACGTCGATGGCCTTGTCCGGCAGGAAGCGATCGTTGATGTGACGCCCGGCGAGCTCGGCCGCGGCCTTGAGCGCAAAATGACTGTAGGTGACGCCGTGGAATTCCTCGTAGTAGGACTTGAGGCCCTTGAGGATCTCCAGGGTTTCCGGCACGCTGGGCTCGGGCAGGTCGATCTTCTGGAACCGGCGCGACAGGGCGCGGTCCTTTTCGAAATGATTCTTGTATTCCTCGTAGGTGGTGGAACCCATGCAGCGGATATCCCCGGAAGCCAGGAACGGCTTGAGGATATTGGAGGCATCCATGCTGCCCCCGCTCACGGAGCCCGCGCCCACGATGGTGTGGATCTCGTCGATGAACAGGATGGCGTCCTCGTGGTGCTTGAGCTGGCTCAGCACGCCCTTGAGGCGGGCCTCGAAATCACCACGGTACTTGGTCCCGGCCAGCAGTGCCCCCATGTCCAGGGCGTAGATCTGCACGTCACGGAAACTGCGGGGCACCTTCCCCTGCACCACCTGCAGAGCCAGGCCCTCGGCCATGGCGGTCTTGCCCACGCCGGGATCGCCCACGAAGATGGGATTGTTCTTGCGGCGGCGGGCCAGCACCTGGATGGCGCGCTCCATTTCCTCTTCGCGCCCGATAAGCGGGTCCACAAGCCCCTTCCTGGCGCGTTCGGTCAGGTTGGTGGTGTACTCCTCCAGAGGGCTCTTCTGGTCCCCAGGACGGGAGGACGGACTTTCCTTGGCGGGCTTGGGTTCGGGTTCGCCGGCCGAGGGGCTGCTCCACTCCTGGGTTTCGTGCATGCCGTGCGAGATGTAGTCCAGCACGTCCAGGCGGGAGACGTCGTGAGTGCGCAGGAAATAGACCGCGTAGGAATCCTCTTCATCGAACATGGCGGCGAGCACGTCGCCCACTTCCACGATATCCTTGCCCGCGGCCTTTTTCTGCCACACGGCGCGTTGCAACACCCGGCGCACGCCCAGGGTCTGGATGACCTCGGTCTCCGTATCCTCGGGCAGCGCCTCCATGTTGTCGCGGAAAAAGGCGCTCAACTGGTCATGCAGCTTGGTCACCTCCACCCCGCAGGAAGTGAGGATTTCCTTGCCGTTGTCCTCGCGGGAAATGGCATAGAGCAGGTGTTCCAGGGTGAGAAATTCGTGATTACGTCGCTTGACCTCATTCACGGCGTCTGTAAGAGCATTTTCAAGCCCCTTGCTCAGCATCGTCATTATTCACCTTCCATCGTGCATCTGAGCGGGAAACCCGCACTTTTTGCAAGGCGGTGGACCATGTCCACCTTTGTTTCCGCCACTTCGGCGGTAAAGAGACCGCAGATTCCATACCCTTCGTTGTGGATCTGCAGCATGATGATGGTGGCTTCGGTCTCGCTTTTTCGAAAGACCCTCATGAGCACTTCCACCACGAAATCCATGGTGGTGTAATCATCGTTATGCAGGATCACCTTGTACTTGCGCGGCTCCTGCACCTCCTGTTCATCCAGAATATCCGGCTGGTGCTGATCACCGGTATATGGTTCGCTCATCTGTTCAACTCCGCCAAGGCCTTTTCACCCTAGGTTCCAATATAGGATTGTTCGTTTCCGCTGTCGAGTGTCTACTATTATTCTTTGCCTATTTGCTGCAACAATTCACTTTTTTTCTCCGGCGAAAAGAGAAAGCTCTCGTCGGCTTCCATTCCCCGCTCCCGGCGAAAAGCCAGGTTGAGGCCATGATACGTTTCCCGGGACGCCTGCTCCGGGGAAAGCTCCAGCACGCCTGCACACCGGGGCACACTTTTCTCGTCCCCCTCGATTTCCACGAAATCACCGAACGGCAGGGTATCCAGGCAGATAAAGCCGCCTTCCAATTCCCACTTCTCGCGGACCTTTTCATAGGCAAAGGCCACCGAATAGTCGAGGGATTCAAGAATGGCCCGCATGATGGCGAAATCGTGAACCGGGGTTTCCAGCTCCTCGAAAACCTTGAGCCTGGGGTCCGTCTCCACCTGGGGCGGCTTTTTCACCGTCAGAACCGCCTGCCCCCTTTTCAAACGCAAACGGAGCAACATGCCCTTGCGTTTGAGGGAACGCTCCCTGTCGTCGAAAACAAGATTTTCTTCAAAATAACGCCCCATGGACCGGGCTGCAAACCCTTGAAGCAGGCCGCGAACCCGTGCAAAATCAACATCAACGTATTTGAGTTCCATTTCCAAAGCCATTTGCTTTCTCCCGCATGGCTGGTATGAGGTTGTCCGAGGCAATCAAAATGTTGAAAAAAATACTCTTGCTGTCCGCGGGCGGCGCCTGCGGCACCCTTTGCCGTTACTGGCTTTCCGGAGTGGCCCAGCGTCTGGCGGGCACCAATTTCCCCGCAGGAACCTTTGCCGTGAATATGCTCGGCTGTTTCCTGTTCGGAACCGTCTGGGGATACATGGAAAACCGCATCGGCCTGGGCGGCGACCTGCGCCTGCTCCTTCTGAGCGGATTCATGGGCGCGTTCACCACCTTCTCCACGTACATGTTTGAAACTGCCAACCTCGTCAAGCTTTCGCAATATTTGCAGGCGACTCTCAACATCGCGGGCCAGAGCGTGGCCGGGCTAATTCTCGTACTGCTGGGCATAGCCCTCGGCCGCATGTTGTAGGGAAAACAGGACAGAGAAACAACCGCACCTTCAGGAGGCGAGCATGCAACTTCCCAACAAGGCCGAACGACTGCGCATCTTCATCGGTGAAAACGACCGCCATGCGGGAAAACTGCTCATGGACGTCATCATCGAGCAAGCCCGCAAGGACGGGCTGGCCGGGGCCACCGCCCTGCGCGGCATCAGCGGCTACGGTGCGAACAGCCTGGTGCACAGCAACAAGATCCTCCGCCTGTCCGAAGGCCTGCCCGTGGTCATAGAGATCGTGGACTCCAGCGAAAAAATAGAAGCCTTCCTGCCCAAGCTCGACGGCTTGATCCAGGAAGGCCTGGTGACAAAAGAACCCGTGGAAGTGCTCATGTACCGGCACAGCGCCGGTTAGGTTCCGCACACCCGGATCATCTCCGGAGCAATCCGCTCCAGGGCAAGGATCTTGTCCACACCGCCCATCTTGATGGCTTCCTGCGGCATGCCGAAGACAACACAGGAGGCCTCGTCCTGGGCAATGCAGTACGCACCCACATCGTGCAGCTCACGCATGCCCTTGGCCCCGTCATCGCCCATACCGGTCATGATTCCGGCCACCACGTTCCTTCCCCCGAAACGGGCCCCGGAACGGAACAGCACATCGACCGAGGGACGATGCCTGGAGACCAGGGGGCCGTCCTTCACTTCCACATAATATTTGGCCCCGCTGCGCTTGAGCAGCATGTGCTTGTTGCCGGGAGCAATGAGCGCCTGCCCCCGGAGCATGGCGTCGCCATCCTGGGCCTCCTTGACCGTCACCTGGCAAATGCCGTTGAGCCTGTTGGCGAAAGCCGCCGTGAAATGCTCGGGCATGTGCTGGACAATGGCCACGGGAGGGCTGTTGACGGGCAACTGCTCCAGAAAGACGCGCAAGGCCTCGGTGCCGCCGGTCGAGGCCCCCACCAGCATGATCTTTTCCGTGGTAGTCAGAGCCTGGGGCCTGCCCATGGGAATGACTGCGTCCGCATCCAGCTTGGGCTGGGCCTGAACGGGCTTGGCCGGGACCTTGATCTTCTTGGCTCTGGTCATGGCCGCGGCCTTGACCGCGTCACACAGGCGGATTTTTGATTCCTCCAGAAATTTCTTGGTGCCCACCTTGGGCTTGGTGATGATTTCCACGGCGCCGTATTCCAAAGCCTTGAGGGCATTTTCGCCCCCCTTCTGGGCCATGGAGGAACAGATCACCACGGGGATGGGATGCTGGGACATGATCTTCTTCAGGAAGGTCAGCCCGTCCATTCGGGGCATTTCAATGTCCAGGGTGATGACATCGGGAACTTCCTGCTTGATCTTCTCTGCGGCGACAAACGGGTCCACGGCACTGGCCATGACTTCGATATTGGGGTCGGAATTCAATATATCCGTGAGCGTCTGCCGCACCACTGCGGAGTCATCCACAACCAGAACACGAATTTTCTTGCCCATTGTGCTCTCCGTTCAGCATGATTCTCAAACCGTCTCAACCACGACCTGACGCACCAGACTGGGAATATCGAGAATGAGTGCGATGGAACCATCCCCCTTGATGGTCGCGCCAGAAATCCCTTCCACGTCCTTGTAAACCCGGCTCAGGCTCTTGATAACGGTCTGATGTTCGCCAATGACCGTATCCACCACAATACCGACACGGCTTCCCTCCACGCCCGTAATGACGATCTGCTCGATGGGCGGATTCTCCCCTTCCACCATGAAGAAATCGCGCAGATGGATATAGGGGACGATTTCGCCCCGGAGGTGGAGAAGCGTCTGTCCTCCTTCGCCTTCCTCTATCTCGGAACGTTTCAGTTCAACGCATTCCTCCACCAGGGAAAGCGGTATGACGTAGAACTCATCACCCACCCGGACCTGCAGGCCGTCGATGATGGCCAGGGTCAGGGGCAGCCGGATGGTGATGGTGGTCCCCTTGTTGAGCATGCTGTCGATATCTATGGAACCGCGCAGGGAGTCGATGGCCCGCTTGACCACGTCCATGCCAACCCCCCGGCCGGAAACGTTGGTGACCTTTTTGGCGGTGGAGAATCCCGGTTCGAAGATGAGCTTAAAAAGCTCCTTGTTGGTCATTTCCGCATCCGCGGTGATCATGCCGCGCTCCACGGCCTTGGCGCGGATCACGTCCGGGTCCATGCCCTTTCCGTCATCGGTGATACGGATCAGCACCTCGCCGCCGGAATGTTCGGCGGAAAGCAGGATCATGCCCTCCTCCATCTTCCCCAGGGCCTTGCGCTCCTCGGGAGACTCGATGCCGTGGTCGATGCTGTTGCGCAGCAGGTGCACCAAGGGATCGCCAAGCCGCTCTATGACGGTCTTGTCCAGCTCGGTTTCCGCACCGTTGGTGGAAAGAAGTATCTCTTTTCCAAGCTCGGCGGAAAGATCCCTGACCAACCGACGGAACTTGCTGAAGGAAGTGCCGATGGGTAGCATGCGGATGCCCAAAGTGGAATCGCGCAGTTCGTCGCTGAGTCGTTCGAGTTCCTCGGAAAGAGATGTCAGGACGGGATCGTTCCGTTCGCTGACCACCTGGGTAATCTGGGCCTGAACAATGACCAGTTCGCCCACGAGATCTACCAGCCAATCGAGCTTCTCGGCGGCCACGCGAATGCTGGAAACCGCCTCCTGCTGCTTCTTGGCCTTGCTGGATTCCATGGCCTTGGTCTGCTTGCTGACCGCCTTGTTGAGTTGCTCGTCCGTCACCTTTCCGGATTCCTTCAGTATCTGCCCGATGGGCTTCTGTTGCTTGAGGGCGTCCTTTACATCGTCCGGGCCTACGGCGCCTTCCTCGACCAGTATCTCTCCAATCTTGGGGGGCTCCTCGTCGGTATCGCCATGTTCCACAAGCGGCACTTCGGTCGCCGGCGAAACCTCCTCTTCTTTGTAGTCTTCAACCGTCACACGGATATTCAGGTCGGTGAACAGAAAAATGTCCTTGATCGCGTCCTTGTCCCGATCCGTATCCAGCCGGAACTCCCAAAAGGCCTCGTCGGCTTCGGGAACATCCGTGGGACGGGTCTGAATACGGAATTCACCGCGACGCCGCAGTTCCTCGAACAGGGGTTCGTAATTCTCTTCCTCTTCCCCCTGCGCATCCTGCGGCACCACCTTGATCAGGTAGGAATGGTCCCCTCCGGCGGCGACAGCCTCCTCGGCGGGTACGGTTTCGGGCTGAGCCTCGGCCTCGGGTTCGGGGGGAGCGGCGGCCTCGTCCGAAACAGCCTCTCCACTGGCAAGTTGCTGTAGACCGCGCAGGATGTTCGCCATGCCTTCGGGATCCACAACCTCGCCGGCATCCGCATTATCGAGCATTTTCTGGATATGGTCGCGGGACTGGAAAGAAAGATTCAACAGGTCGGTGGTCACCTTGAGCTCTTCGGAACGAACCATGTCGAAGACGGTTTCCACTTCGTGGGTGAATTCGGCGATATCCTCGAACCCGAACATGGACCCGGAGCCCTTGATGGTATGCAAAGCCCGGAAAATCCTGTTGACCAGATCAAGATCCTTGGGATTCTCCTCGAGCTCCAGCAGCGAACCTTCCAGCTCGCCAAGCAGTTCATAGGCCTCTTCTTTGAATATCTGTCGGTTCAGATCATCAGACATGTACGAACTCCCCTGTGGGCCGTTCCGATTGCTGCTCTCAGTTTTCTCCCAACGCCTTTCACCGCATCTATTCGCAGTACTACATATTACGCGCTACATGACTACCCTGTTATAGGCCGGATTGTGGCCGAACAGTGTTATAATTTACAAAAACTTGATTTCAGCGCGCGCGGTTTCCGCATCAAATGGCTTGACCGTAATTTCGACCTTTTCGCCCTTGAATTCCGCAGCGCCCCATAAAATACCCTCGAAATAATCGAAAAGCCCCCGGGAGGAACGGTAGTTCATGAACAGCTCGTTGCCCTTGTCCTCGTAGGTGAAATTGGGCGGAGTAATCCCAGGATGCTCCTCGGTGAGCTGGGCGTGAACATCGTTCATGCGCATGTAGAACTGCTTGAGGGTCTCGTCCTTGAAGTAGCGCTTGTACATCTTGTAGAACTCGCCCACCGTGAAACGTCCCAGCCCCAGAAAAAAGTCACGCTCGGAAATACCTTTCCGTTCCACCACCTGTTCGGCCATCTGCTTCATCACACCGTCAGGATAACTGGCCGTGGGCAGGAACACGGGATCCCCCATTTCCGCCTGCATGGCCTGGAAGGTTTCCTGTCCGAATTTCTCTTCCACATATTTCTGGGTTAACTTGGGCAAAATACCTTTCATCTGGCCGGAGGATTCGCGCAGCTTCACGCCGCCCTTGTCCGCACTCCGGAAATCCATGGCCACGGTAAGAAGCTGCTGGGCCAGTTCCGCAAGATCCCGGGTGGCCGAAGCCTGCTGGCCGGCGCCCTCGTCCGCCTCCTTGGCGACCATGGCGATCTCCTCGATGCTCTTGCCGATCTCCTCGGCCGCCGCGGACTGTTCCTCCGCAGCCGTGGCTATCTGGGAAACCCTGCCGACCATATCCTCAATGCGGGCCATGATCTGTTCCAGGGCCTCACCGGCCTTGTTGGAAAGGTCGGTACTCTCCTCCACCTGCTTCTCGGTGCGCGCCATGGAGGACATGGCATGGGCGGAACGCTCCTGGATGGTATGGATGGCCGTTTCCACCTCCTTGGTGGCGGTCACGGTCTTTTCGGCCAGCTTGCGGACTTCGTCCGCAACCACAGCGAAGCCCCGTCCGGCTTCACCGGCACGGGCGGCCTCAATGGCGGCATTGAGCGCCAGCAGGTTGGTCTGGTCGGCAATGTCGTTGATGACGTTGATGATGCGGCCAATCTCCTCGGCCTGGCTGTCGAGCTGCTCCACCACCTCGGCAAGCTGCCCTGCGGAAACCGAAACATTGTTGATGGCGTCCACGGCCCGGGTGACCATCTCCACGCCTTCCCCGGCGGAAACACGCGCTTCCTCCGCGGCCTGGGAGGTGGCCGAGGCATTGCTCGCCACTTCCAGCACCGTGGCGGTCATCTCTTCCATTGAAGTGGCCACGGTATCGGTCTGCTGGCTCTGCTTCTGCGCTCCCCGGGCCTGCTCGTCCGCCGAGGCCGACATCTCCTCGGACGCCGAGGCAACCCGTTCCGCCAGGGTGCTGACCTCGCCCGCGACCTCGACCATGCGCTTCTGCTGATCCTCAAGGTCATGCTTCTGCTGCAGCGAATCCTTCATGTCGATGAAGGAGGTCACCACGCCCACGATCTTGTCCGAGGAATCATAGATGGGCCGGGCGTACAACTGGACGGAAACAACCTTGCCGTTCCAGAGGGTGATGTCCGTAACCGCATCAACCCCTTTTCCGTCCTTGAGAACCTTTTCCGTAATCGACTGGCCCTGGGTGTTGTAAAAGGCCTGGCTGACGGTGAAACCGAGAATCTGGGTCATGGGCTTTTCAAGCATTCCAAGCACGGACTCGGTGGCAAGCATGATCTTTCCGTCACCGTTGCAGACGATGACCTGGTTGCCGAGCACCCGGAGCGCGTTGTGGAACAGCATTTCCCGATCCCTTTCCCGCTCGTAATGTTCCCGCACTCCTTTGACTACATCGGCCAATCCGGCCTTTTCCGCGAGCTCGTCAAATTCGGCGCGCCCCTCTTCGGAGTCCAACCGCTCCAGGGCATCGTGAATCCGGGAAAGGGAGGGTTGGGCAAAAAAAACGCCGCACAAGGCCAGGACAAGCCCCAGGCCAAGGGCGGTGTAAAAAGGCAGAATCGTATTTCCTAAAAAATATGCCGCCGAAAAAACAGCACAAATCAAAACGCCAAATAGAAACGAACGGAAACCGCCACGACTGAATACGGACACTTTGCTCATGTGTACATCCTTGCTGAGGCACCCAGGGTTACTCGAGAACGTCGTCGAAAAGACAAACGGGTTCTACCAATCATTACGCTGATTCAGCCCTGTTTTCAATCTCAGCACAGGAATAATCACATTGCAATTAGTCTCTTGCGTTTTTTGATTAGCGACGGAACATGCGCATGGCCCTGCGGCGACGGAAACGCCGGATGGCAAACAGGGAAACCACGTAGGTAAGGATGGTCGCGGGAATGCCGAAGATCAGGCCTCCGGCGAGAATGACGGTAAAAAACTGCCAGCCCGCCTCGATCATCTGCACCATGTCCAGCTTGGAAGGATCGAACGAGGCGTCCAGAGGCAGAAAGAACACGCCCACCAGGTAGAGGAAATAGTAAAACGGCGCCATGGTGAAGGCATTGGAATAGCATGTCGCCAGCCAGGCGGCGAACTTGGGCACCTTGAAGAGAAACGCCAATGCGATCACCACCACGGACTGAAAGGGAATGATGGGCATGGCCCCGATGAACACTCCCAACGCCAGGGAAAATGCCAACTCCTTGGGGGTCGATTTCTGACGCATGACGCGCAGGTACCAGTACTTGGAGGCGCGCTTGCCGCGCTCCCACCATCCAAGCTCCCTGGAATTTCTCTTGAGGGCACTCTGGGCGCCATTCTTGGATTCGGGCACAAACTACTCCAGAATATCAAAACGGGAAAATTTCATCATGAAACCGGCCCGCCCCTGAGTGGCGGAGCGTAATTCCGTGGAAAAACCGAACAGTCTGCCCAGCGGGGCAAGGGCTTCCACAACCTTCTGGCCGCCCTTGTCGACCATGTTCTCCACCTTGGCACCCTTGGCGCCCAACAGACCTATGACATCACCCACGAAATCTCCGGGGACGCCGATTTCCACCCACATGATGGGTTCAAGCAACTTGGGGGCGGCCTTTTTCAAGGCTTCGCGCAGGGCCATGGCCGAAGCCATGCGGTAACCGGCCTCACTGGACTCCCCGTCCTTCCGCTCCATGCTCAGGATACGCACACGAACGTCCTGCACGGGGTATCCCTTCATGACGCCGCTCTGCAAGGCATCCTCAATGCCCTCCTGCGCCGCGTTCAACCAGGCCTCGGGCCAGGCCTCCACATCCAGCTCAAAGGAAACCTCCCGCCCCGTATCCCGGGCAATGGGTTCCACGGCCAGGGACACCTGCCCATAGTGCATAACCTCCCCGAGTTCGCGGTTGAATTCGCCTTGCGCAGAGGCTTTCCCGCTGATGGTTTCCTGATAGACCACCTGGGGCTTGCCGGTCCTCGGCTCAAGCTTGTGTTCGCGACGAAGCCGCTCCAGAAGGATCTCCAGATGCAGTTCGCCCATGCCGGAAAGTATAACCTGTCCGGTGTCCTCGTCGGTCTTGGATTCCAGGGTCGGATCCTCGAGAAGATATTTTTCCAGCACCTCCTCCAGCTTGTCCGCCTCGTCCGAATTCCTAGGCTCAATGGCCAGGGAGATGACCGGCTTGTAGTTCTCGATCTGCTCCAGGACCAACTGGTTGTCCTTGAGGCAAAGCGTATCCCCGGTGCGGGCGTACTTCATGCCCGCAGCGCCGACGATATCCCCGGCATAGGCCGCGTCCAGCTTTTCCTTCCTGCCCGCGTGCAGCCGGAACAGACGCGCCACACGCTCCTCCTGTCCCTGGGTCACGTTGTAGACGACCTCACCGGCCTCAATGCAACCGGAATACAGGCGCATGAGGGCCAGCTTGCGGCCGGAATCCATGCTGACCTTGAAAACAAGCGCGGAAAGGGGCTCCTTGCCTCCGACCTCAAAGGACTTGGGACCCCGGGTTTCCGGATCAACGCCGGTTGCCGGGGGCACGTCAAGCGGACTGGGCAGATAATGGCACACGGCATCCACCACAGGCTGCACGCCCACGTTCTTGAGGGCGGAGCCGCACAGCACCGGCACCACGGCCAGATCAAGGGTGGCCTTGCGGATGGCCTCCCGCAGCGACTGGACCGGGATGTCCTCCCCGGCGAAATAGAGTTCCAGAAGTTCGTCGTCGTAGTCGGCCGCGGTTTCAAGCAGCTTTTCCCGCCACGGGGCCAGGCGCTCGGCCTCCTCGCCGGTAAGGTCGAACACCTCGAACTTCTCGCCCTTGGATTCGAGGTCGAATTCCAGACGCTTCATCTCCACAAGGTCGAAGACCCCCCTGAGGTCCTGTTCCAGACCGTCCGGGTATTGCAGGGGAAGCGGGTTGACCCCGAGCTTCTGCACCATGGACTCCAGCACGGCCTCGAAATCCGCCCCCAGGCGGTCCAGCTTGTTCACATAGGCCAGCTTGGGCACCTTGTACTTCTGGCTCTGGCGCCAGACGGTCTCGGATTGGGGCTCCACGCCGCTGACACCGCAGAAGACGCCGACAGCGCCGTCCAGCACACGCAGGGAGCGCTCCACTTCAATGGTGAAGTCCACGTGACCGGGAGTGTCGATGATATTGATGATGTGATTGTGCCACTCGCAGGTGGTCACTGCGGAAGTGATGGTGATGCCGCGTTCCTGCTCTTCGGGCATGTAGTCCATGGTCGCCGTGCCCTCATGGACCTCCCCTATTCGATGAATCTTCTTGGAATAATAGAGAATCCGCTCGGTCAGCGTGGTTTTTCCCGCGTCGATATGGGCGATGATGCCGATATTGCGCAGCTGTTCGAGATTCTTTTTCGAGGGGCTCTTGCTTTTGCTCACGACTCTTCTCCGTCAGACCAGGTCACTCTGGTGTCCACAAATGTGTTCGCGTCTATTTCGGTCCAGATCCAACTCGATTCATGGCCAGGGCCCATCACTGCGGAAAAATGCGCGGCAGCCCGGGAATGATCCCCTGCAGGCAGAAAGGCAACAGAGGCGTCCTGCGTCAAAGCATATTCGAACTCCCTGTCCGCGCAAGAAAAAACAGAATCGTCAACGTCCGAGGCATCCCCAAAGTAGGTCATGCGCGTACCGGCCTGCGCAAAGGCCAGCGCATCCAGATCAAACCGGTTGCCCCCCTCACCCTGACGAACGACGGCGGCAGCCTTGCCCAAATTCAGGGAGAGCACGCCCGGAGAACATTTTCCGACCTGGGACACGGCATCTTCGGCATCGATATACACCAGCCGGCCGGATTCGCCCCCCTGCGCCAGCTCCCGCAGGAGCCGCTGCAACGTGTCCTGATCCAGTTCGGCGACCATTTCGACACCGGCCAGCTCCAAGCCGACCAGCTGGGGTTGCGTCCAGCCAGTCCCGCACGGCTTCACGGCGAGGATATGGAGGACTCCCGCGGCAATGGCCGGCACCAATGCGGCCAGCAACTGCGCCGGGGAGTTCATGTCCGCGCCGCAAACAAACACGGCAAAGCCGACCGGAGAACGCATCTCCGCAGCAGTAAAACCGCCCCGGAAGAGGCGCTCAAGGCGCTGCGCCGTACAACACGACGGCCCGTACCATTCCCAAAGCCGGGCAATGGAAGTCTTGAGCAAGGCGCGTCGCTCGTCGGGAACCGAGGCATAGGCTTCGCCCATGACCGCGTCATCAAGAAGGTGTGGCTCCAGCCAGTCGGGAAAAGAAAAGCTCATGGGGCTGTCCTTACGAAAAAAGCGGCCCCGTGGGCCGCTTCGAGTTTCAAGTTACAACCAGTTCTTGAGCCATAGCAGCCAGCTTTCCTGGATGCGCATGCGCTCTTCGTCCGCCAATGTCTTCTGGTACTCGAAGTAGGCGTACTCGGCGCGCCGCCGCGCGTAGTCGCGCAGGTCCGGCACGTCGGAAAAATTTTCCACCACGTACTTGTAGCGATGCCAGGCGGGACCGTACCGGTCCGTCCGCCAGAAGAAGTCGGCGACGTACAGCTCGTGCTCGGCCAATATCCGGCGACTCTTCTGGATGTAGACACGGGCCTGTTCCGCATATTCGGACTCGGGAAAGGACTGCTCCACGCGATAGAAATACTCGAGTCCTTCCTTGATGTTGTCCTGCCTGCGGTCGATGCCCTTGAACATGTTGTAGTTGGACATGCCCACCTGGAACAGAACATAGGGAATGCTCTCGTTGGTGGGGTGCATGGCCTCGAACTCCTTGTAGGCGTCCACGGCCTCCATGTACTTGGTGTCCAGATAGTAAGCGTCTGCCAAGGCCAATTCTGCCCTCAGCGTATACGGGCTGAAGGGGAACTTGTCCTTGAGCTTGACGAAGAAGTCCTGGGCTTCCAGATACTCCTTTTCCTGCATGCTATCCATGCCCGCTTCCCAAAGTTCCTGAGCGGTATCTTCCGGCGGGGGCAAAAAGTAATAGTCGATGAGGCCACACCCGGAGAGCATGACCACGAGCAGCACGAGTGCTGTATATTGCTTCATTCGCCTCAATATAGGCCTCACAAGTTAGTCGCCAAGCTGCTCAAGGTAGGAGAAGGCAGAGGTGGCGGCAGTGGCACCGTCGCCCACGGCAGTGGCGACCTGACGGCACATCTTGGCCCGGATATCGCCCGCGGCGAAAATACCGGGTACGTTGGTACACATTTCAACGTCGGTCACAATGCCATGAACATTCTTTTCCACGGCATCGGGAACAAAACTCATGACCGGCTCGAAACCGACGAAAATAAAAGCGCCTTCCACGTCGAGGGAACTCTTCTCACCGGTCTTGACGTTGGTGAGGGCAAGCTTCTGCACCTCGGCATCACCAACAATTTCGTCCACAACCGTACTGCGCAGAATCTCGATCTTCTCGTGGGTAAAGCACTTGTTCTGGTAACAAAGCGCCCCACGGAACTCGTCGCGGCGATGGATGAGATACAGCTTCTTCACCAGCCGGGAGAGGTACAGAGCCTCTTCCAGGGCCGAGTTACCTCCGCCCACCACGGCCACGACCCTGTCGCGGAAGAAGTTTCCGTCGCACAGGGCGCAGTAGGAAACCCCCTTGCCCACGAGACGCTGCTCCCCGGGAACGCCCAGATTGCGGTACCGCGCGCCCGTGGCAAGGACAATGGACTTGGCGCCCACAACCTGCCCGTCGCCCACGGTAATCTCGTGTACGGGATCTCCCACCTTGATCTCGCGGACCTCGTCCATGATCTTGTCGTGCGGGTAATCCTCGAGATGCGCGGAAAGCTTGTCCGCAAGCTCATACCCCTTCAATCCCGAAGGGAAGCCCGGATAGTTCTCGATCTCCTCGGTCATGAGGATCTGCCCGCCAGGGGCCATCTTCTCGATGGAAAGGGTTTTTACCCCGGCCCGCAAAAGGTAAAGGGCAGCCGTCATTCCTGCCGGACCGCCCCCAATGACTACGGCGTCGTAAATGTTCATTTTACAGTGCTTTCTTCTCGATCATTTCCTTGATGCTGCTTTTGGAAACAGCACCGGTGCTCTGGTCCAGAACCTCGCCGCCCTTGAAAAGGATGATGGTCGGGATGGCGCGAATTCCGTATTTGCCGGGAGTTGCGGAGTTTTCATCCACGTTCATCTTGGCAATCTTGACCTTGCCGTCGTATTCGGTGGCGAGTTCGTCAATCACAGGTCCCATAGCCCGACAAGGACCGCACCAGGGAGCCCAGAAGTCGATGAGCACGGGGATGTCGCTGTTCAACACTTCAGCTTCGAAATTGCTGTCAGTAACCTGCATAGCCATGCGTATACTCCTTTCTTCGTTTCGAAATTCGACGGCCTGAACCGTATCTACTCGGCGGGGCCCCAAGGGACAACTCCGCTTAGTGTCGCATTCAACCAAGTTATTAAAAGTAGTGATGGAGGCTCGTACTGTCAAGACGGAACAGGACAATTTAGCCCTGTCAGCCCCGGCATTCGCGCCAATCCAGCGGGACGACCCTCCCGCGCGGAATCGCCTCGAGGTCCAGGCCATGGCAATAGCCCTGCCCGGCGAGCAGTCCACCGGCATAGGCGATCATGGAACCGTTGTCCGTGCACAGTTGCAGGCCGGGCAAAACCAGATCGATGTTCCTGGATTCTGCCAGCTCCTGCATGACGGTCCGAACCATTGAATTAGCCGCAACCCCGCCGGCCACGATGATGCTCTTAACCTTTCCGGTCTGCTTGAGCGCACGCTCCACCTTGATCCGCAGGGTATCGGCCACGCTCCAGTTGAAGGAGGCGCAGACCGTGGCGATCAGATCCCGGCGTTCCCGGGGCATGCGTGCAACCGATTCGATATTCCCCATTTCATCGAGCACGAGTTCGGGATGGGCCTGAATGTAGTTTGCAACCGCAGTCTTCAGGCCGCTGAAGCTGAAATCCAAACTCGGGGTGTCTATGAATGCCCTCGGGAACAGCCCGGTGTCCGGAGCCACGCCCCGGCCCAGTTCATCAATAAACCGGCCGCCCGGATAGGGAAAATTGAGCAGCTTGGCCACCTTGTCGAAGGCCTCCCCTGCCGCGTCGTCCAAGGTCCGGCCCAAGAGCTCGAACTGCGTGGACGAGTCGATGCGGTAGGTATGGGTGTGCCCGCCGGAAACCAACAGTCCCAGTGCGGGAAAGCGCAATTCCTGCTCCAGGCCGGGAGCCAGGAGATGGGCCCAGAGGTGGTTGACCCCCACCAAACGGGTGCCGAGGGAAACGCTCAAGGCCTTGGCAAAGCTCACGCCCACCAGCAAGGCTCCCAAAAGTCCGGGGCCACGGGCCACGGAAACCACGTCAATCTCCGAAGGATCAATTCCGGTATCCTGCATCAATTCACGATACAGCACCGGCAAAACCCGCAGATGTTCCCGCGAGGCGATCTCCGGGACCACCCCGCCGAACACGGCGTGCACATCGATCTGGGTCGCGAGCTTCTGTCCCACCAGGCGACCGTCGCGCACGAGCGCAACCGCCGTCTCGTCGCAAGACGTTTCAATACCGAGACTGAGCATGGAGGACTATTTGCCCTTGTATTTCTGGTAGATTTCCTGGACCACCATGACATCCTTGCGCGAACCGATGAACAGCGGCGTGCGTTGGTGCAGGTGATCCGGCTCGATCTCCATGATGCGCTTTTCGCCGTCGATGGCCATGCCGCCGGCCTGCTCCACGATCATGGCCATGGGATTGGCCTCGCACAAGAGCCGGAGCTTGCCCGTGGGCTTCTTGGGATCGCGCATGTCCGCGGGATACAGGAACACGCCGCCGTAAAGCAGGTTGCGATGAAAATCCGCCACCAGCGAACCGATGTACCGGGCGCTGTAGGGTTTCATGTGCGAATTCTGCGACGACTTGAAATACTCCACCACGGCGCGCGTGCCCTCATCCCAGTACTGGCTGTATCCTTCGTTGACCGAATAGATCTTGCCCTGCTCCGGGATGCGGATGTTGGGGTGGGAAAGCAGGAACTCGCCCACACCGGGGTCGAGCGTGAAGCCATAGACCCCGTTTCCGGTGGTGAACACAAGCATGGTGGACGAACCGTAAAGAATATACCCCGCCGCAACCTGCTCCATGCCCGGCTGCAGGACATCCGAGGAAAGCAGGGGTTCGTGCGGATTGCTGTTGCGGCGATAGATGGAAAAAATGGTGCCGATGTTGACGTTGACATCGATGTTCGAGGAGCCATCCAGCGGATCGAAGATACAGATGTAATTCCCCTGGGGCAATCCGTGAGGAATCTCGATGATGTCGGCGTTTTCCTCGGAGGCCATGGCGCAGAGAACCCCGGAGCGGGCCAGACGGTGAATGAGAATGCGGTTGGCGTACTCATCAAGCTTCTTGACCTCTTCCCCCTGGACATTGACCTCGCCGGTGAACCCGAGAACGTCCACCAACCCGGCCTTGTTGACCTCGCGGGAAATGATCTTTGCGGAAAGAACAAGCTCGTTAAAAAGGCGGGTGAACTGGCCCGTGGCCCTGGGGACCATATTCTGATGCAGAATGATATGCTCGGTGACTGTGACTTGCTGGGACACTAACGATCTCCTTGTGAAACGGCTCTATGCTAAAACCAACCCGAACCGGCCCCGATCTCGGGATCGACACTTTCCGTGGCATAGACATATTCATCATCACCGATAAATCTTGCAAGCCATGTATAATATTTATCACCCACCTGAACCTGACCGGTCACATTGTCCTCAAGCAGGGTATCCCAGGGCACGGCCAACAAGGCGGCCTCGTCCACCGGGCATCCCGCGGTCCAGACGCCGCCCCCGGGATGTACGATGATCAGCTTTTCAGGCTCGGGACTGAAATTGATCACGGTACGCGGATCAAAACCGGCCACGATCAGCCCCTTGAAGTCAGCATCAAGGAAATACGGGGTTCCGATATACAGCTCAGGACCCAATTCAGGATAGTCGGCCACTGTTTCAAGGAAGGTCTTGCGCCAGTACCCCTTAAAGACGAGAGGCTGGCTGAAACGCTTGAGGGGAATGGCGGGCACCTGCTCGAGAATGGTGCCGTTGTCGTCGGTGACAAAGGCCCGGTCCACCCAGGGAAACCTGGTGGAAAGCAGATCGAACCATTCCTTGTCGGGATAGTTGTCCTTGTCCGAAACATAGCGGTTGAGGCTCAGCAGCGGCGAATCCACCGGAGTGATAAGCCTTGCGAGCTTCTCAAAGTTGGGATTTTCCAGCCTGTAGGCGTCGGTATCGATTTCCGCATCCGGATCGACATATCCGCGAATGGGCTCCCACTGCCCCTTTATATACCGTGTGGTCCTTGTCCATGTATGGCAACCGGCCAAGGCGACAGCCAGGGCCAGCACCAACAGCAATGCTAATAACCTTTTCATGTATGCAGATATCCCTGTTACAGTGACGGCCCGAACGGGCAGCCCCGTATTACACAGTGTCTGTCCGGTATTCAAGCCCGGTGTTCACGAACGGATGCGGGCCTCGAAGCGCGAAGCCAGGGTTTCCAGCGTGCTGATGAGCCTGTTCTTGGCATGCACGCTGAACGGGTCCCCCTTGTCGTCCCCGCCCTCTTCCCTACCGAGATTGGTCTCCAACTCCCGGATGCGCTCCTGCAAGGCGGGTTTGCCCTCTGCCGGGGAAAGCTCCAGCAGTTCCCTGAAAATATCCAGTGCTCCGCGAATATCCCCCTGGGAGGCCAGAAGTTCGGCCATGGTCCGGGTACGCAGGTTGCCTCCGTCGAGCACGATTTCCTCGTCGCGCTCCACAACACCGTCATACTCCAGGTCGGGCGAGATCGGCGCAACGCGACGCGGCGGCCTGGGCTTGCACTCGCACGGCGGCGGCAAAGGCGCGCCGACCAGGCGGTCAGACAGCGAGGAAAGTCCCTCGAAGACCACGTCGGTCCAGCGGATATCCTCCCCGGAAATATTGGCGGCAACAAGCATGAGAAAGACGCTCAGGTCCCGTTTGTCCTCGGGGATGCTCCGGGCCCACGCCCGCCAGAAAGCGGGATATTCCCCCAGGGGATCGACGACATGGCGCAACTGGTCGTGCACCTCATCCTCCCGGCCCAGATCGGTGAGGAGCTGGACCAAAAACATGCGTGCTTCCAGAAAATCAGGATGCCGGTCAAGCCCTAACCGCAGGGTCTTAACGGCATCCTCTGTATTGCCCGTTTCGGCAAAAAGCTTGGCCAGGGGAAAGAAAACCTTGGAGCCTGGTTCAAGGGAAAGGACCTCCTGGTACCACTCAATCTTCTTCTCCATCCGCCTTCTCTCCAGTGCTTGCAACGTCATTGTCTTGGAAGATGTAGAGTATCTCGTCCTTTTTGACGAAATTCATCCTGTCCCTGATGATTTTCTCCTGGTAGGCCCGGTCGTTTTTCAGACGCACGATCTCCCTGCTCAGATCCAGGCTTTCGGCGTCCACCTCCTGGAGCTGCCTTTCCAGGGCGTCGTGCCGCTGTTTCAGCTCCATATAGGCGAACAAGCCCTGCCCGCTCCACACGAACCGGAAAAGCAGAAACAGGTTAATCAGTATCAGACAGCCCAGAAGAATGCGCTTTCCAGCCATTCATACCCTCATTGCAGTCGGCGGTTACCGTTTTCTTCCGCATCCAGCCCCGCCAGCGGCCCCTTGAGTTCCTCGAGGAAATTGGCTGTAGCCTGCTCGATACGGCGAACATCCTCTTCTCCGACCTCCACCCTGTCGATCTTTTCCAAGAACGACTTCAGCACCACGAACTCATCCAGCAGGGAATGCCCGAGCTCCAAACGTTCAAGCTCGGGTTCCAAATCCAGTATGGTCTGGAGGCAATTGGATATGCGCACCATGTAGTTCGTGATGTCGGTTTCAGCCATGGGATCTCACCTTATCGCTTCAACTTTCTTCATTCATTAACCAATTTCTATAGAAATTGTACAGATAATTCCCCCCGGAGAAAACCGTAAGCACCAGGGCGGTGTACAAAAGAACCTGTCCGAGCAACACGAGATTGATGCCGAACAGGGGATAATGCCAAAGCAGCGGCGCCAGGGCCAGGCTCTGCACTATGGTTTTCATCTTGCCGAACTTGTCGGCAGGAATCACATCACCCCGCTCCGCGGCAATGGCCCGCATGCCGGTAACCGCAATCTCGCGGGCGACAATGATGATGACCACCCACGCGGGGACCTTCCAGTCCGCTCCCATGCGCACCAGCATGATGAGCACGGAGCAAATGAGCAGCTTGTCGGCCAGGGGATCCAGGAACTTGCCGAGGTTGGTGATCAGGTTCTGCTGGCGGGCGATGATGCCGTCGAACATGTCGGTCAGGGAGGCCAGCATGAAGACGATGGCAGCGGCAATGGGCCCGAACTTCCACCCGAACCACAGATGAAAATAAAGGAGCACCACGATGATGGGGGCGGCAAGAATGCGGGTCAGGGTCAGCGTGTTGGGCAGATTGAAAAGTTCTCTATTCATGATACCTAACCGTGATTTGTAGCAGCTGCTTCAAGACTGCTTTCGACAGCCTTGGCCACTGTTTCGCTGAGCTTGAGGAAGGCGTCCTTGGCAAAGGATTCCTCTTCAAGCAGGACCACCGGCGTACCCCTGTCGCCCGCGACCACGGTCGCCGGGTCCAGGGGGATGGCGCCGAGGAAATCCAGGCCGTACTTGTTGGCCAGATCTTCACCGCCGCCTTTTTTGAACAGATCGATTGACTTGTGGCAATGGGGACAGACAAGCCCGCTCATGTTTTCCACCACGCCCAGGATATTGGCGTTGGCGTACTGCAGAAAGTTGATGGACTTGCGCACGTCGCTCAGGGAAACCTCCTGGGGTGTGGTCACCACCAGGCACAGGGCGTCCGGAATGGTCTTGAGAACGGTCATGGGTTCGTCGCCAGTGCCCGGAGGGGAATCCACGACCAAAAAGTCGAGATCGCCCCACTGCACGTCGGAAACGAACTGGCGGATGGCCGAAGTCTTCATGGGCCCGCGCCAGAGCACAGCCTGATCCGGATCCTTGAGCAGGGATTCCATGGAAACCGCACAGAGGTTTTCATTGTACTGCTTGGGCATGACCAGGGAGCCCCGGTCGATGTCCAGGTTGCCCTTGAGACCGAGCAGGGTCGGCACGCTGGGGCCGTGAATATCCACGTCCAGGATACCAACCTTGTGTCCCTGGTCGGCCAGGGCCGCGGCAAGGTTCACGGTCACAGAGCTCTTGCCCACGCCGCCCTTGCCGCTCATGACGAAAATCTTGTGCTTGATGCGGGCAAGAGTGGAGGAAATCAACTCGTTCTGCAGCTCATGCTGCGCACTGGCCTGTTTTTCCCCGCCCTTGGAGCTGGGGCACGTGGAACATCCGGAACTCACTGTACTCACCTGATAAAATTTAAGGTTATATCACCCCATCCCTTAGCAGGACTTCCCGTTGGAAAGCCTGTCCAGGGCCAGGACCACAAGCATTCCCGCAATCATCAGACACAGGGCCGAAACCAGCTCCCCGCCCAGATCGGGCAGGACGTTCTGCTCCCGCAGCACGTGGACCTTGCCCCTGATGACCGCACTCTCCAGCACTTCCTTCCAGGGCCAGACCTTTCGCAGGGCCCCGACCATGAAACCGGTAAGCACGCTGACCGTGGCCGCGTGCCATCGGTGAAGAAGATAGTGCAGCAAACGTGAAAAGACAATAATACCTAATCCGGCTCCGGCAAGAAAAACAAGGATGATTTCCATGTTTTCCATCAGAAACGGATTCTTGAGGGTTCTGGTTATATATTCGTACTTGCCGAGCATGAGCAGGATGAAGGCTCCGCTGATGCCCGGCAGGATCATGGCGCAGATGGCGATGGAGCCGCACAGGAACACGAACCACAGGGTTTCCGGCGTGGCCACGGGGATCATGCCCACCAGGAGATAACTGCCCAAGGCCCCCAGGGCGCATAAAAGCAGGTTGGCGGTGTTGAGCCGTTCTATCCGCTTGCCCACGATGTAGATGGACGCGGCGATAAGCCCGAAAAACAGGGACCAGATCTCCACGGGATGCTGGCTGAGCATGAAATGCATGACCCGGGCCATGCCGACAATGGCCAGCGCAATGCCGGAGAGAAGGAAAAACAGGAACTTGAGGTGGGCGTGCTCCAGCACGCCGGGCAGATTGAAACGCAGCAGCCTGCGCAAAAACGCGGTGTCAAAGGAATGGATGGCGTCCACAAGTTGGTCGTAAATGCCGGTGATGAATGCAATGGTCCCGCCGGAAACGCCGGGAATGATGTCCGCGGCCCCCATGCAGAAACCCTTTATGGCCAGGATGGCCGCCTGCCTGCCGTTTTCCGGCCCAGGGCTCCTGGCCCAGGCCTGCCGCAGGGTCAGCCTTTCTTGATGCACCAAAACGCCTCGTCGTGTTGAAATTACCAGCCGTGGGCGCCCACGAGATCCACAAAGGCGACCCCGCCCAGATCGGTCTCGGTCACCTGCCCATCCCTTTTTTCCACCAGGATGAGTTTCTGCATCCTGCGGGAGGAACCCACGGGGATGACCAGTAAACCGGGATCGGCAAGTTGGTCAACCAGCGGCCGGGGAACTTCCGGCCCACCCGCCGTAACGATGATGCGGTCGAACGGGGCCTCTTCGGGCCAGCCCATGGTCCCGTCATCGAGCTTGAGTTTGATGCCGAAAAGTCGCATATCCATGAACCGCTTCCGGGCCGCGAAAAATAACTTCTTGATGCGCTCCACGGTGTAGACCTCGGCCCCCATGCGGTCGAGCACGGCGGCCTGGTACCCGGAGCCGGTACCGATCTCCAGCACCTTCATGCCCGGCTCCACCCGGAGCTTCTGGGACATGAGGGCCACAATGTAGGGCTGGGATATGGTCTGGCCTTCGCCTATGGGCAGCGGGGCATCGGTATAGGCCTTGGAGGCCAGCGCCTCTTCCACAAATACATGCCGGGGCAGCTCCCGCATGGCGTCCAGCACGCGCCTGTCGTCAACACCGCGCGCCTCGATCTGCTCGCGAACCATTTTTTCCCGAAGCCGCTTCGGATCTATCATTCAGTAACTCCCCGCCCTGATTTGTCGTTTGCAGGATGCAGACCAGAATTTTACTGCCAAGTCAAGAGAACCGTTCCCCCCGCTTGACACGATGCCCCTCTTCGACAAGTATTCAGATATAAGCAACCGGAGGATAGCATGCTCAAAGTCAAGGATTGGATGTCCACCCCTGTTCATTCCCTGCTGGAAAACGAATCCCTGCACAACGCCCGCGCCCTCATGGACCTCCAGCGCATCCGGCACATACCCATCGTGGATGTGGACAACCATTTCTCCGGGCTGATCACCCACCGCGACGTACTCTCGGCAACCATTTCGGAACTGGCCGACCTGGATGCGGAAACCCAGAAGGAAATAGACTCCGGCATCCCCCTGCGGGAGATCATGTGCACGGACGTCATGACCGTCACTCCGGATTCCAGTCTCAAGGACGCGGCCCAGCTGCTGCTCAACCACAAGTACGGATGCCTTCCGGTCCTGGAAAACGGCCAGCTGGTGGGAATCCTCACGGAGGCGGACTTCCTTAAGCTAACCATCAACCTCATGGACGCACTGGACAACGACCAGTAGACAGCCTCTTCCTCTGCCAAGCGGCGTTCTTGCACAAATGTGCAAGAACGCTTTCTTTTTTCCGCCCTTGAGAACCGCCGCATATGCGTGTAGAAATTGTCTAGAAAAAATCAAATACCATAATCCAAACAAGGATACGTTTTCATGAACAAGGAAAAAAAGAAATTCCCCTTCGGGGCGGTCATCGCCGTCCTGGTGCTGGCCGTCCTGGCCGCGGGCGGCTTCGTGGTCTTCAGGGACACGACTCCGCCGACCATCGCCATTGAACCGGACGTGACCGAAGTGGGCCAGAACACCGAATACATCGTCACGGTCGAGGATCCGGGCTCGGGCCTCAAGTCCATCACCGTGGACGTGATCCAGGGCAAAACTACCCTGCCCGTCCTCTCCAGGGACGTGGCCCAGGGAACCACCCAGATCAGGGAAAAGTTCACCCTGCCCAAGGGCAAACTCAAGGACGGCTCGCTCACCGTGCGGGTTTCGGCGCGGGACGCCTCATTCTATCCCTTTGGCCAGGCCGGCAAGAGCTTGGCTGCCAAGGATTTCACCCTGGACAGCAAGCCGCCGCGCATCATGGTCCAGACGCACACCACCAACCTGACCCAGGGCGGTGCGGGCCTGCTGATCTATGCCCTTTCCGAGGAGGCCAAGGAAAGCGGCATACAGGTGGGCGAACGTTTCTTCCCGGCCTACAAGCAGGCCGCCTTCGGCGACAAGAACATCTACTACTGCATGTTCGCCATGCCCTGGGATACTCCGCCCGCCAAGTTCAGCCCCATGATCGTGGCCACGGACACCGCAGGCAACAGCGCCAAACGCTCGTTCCCCTACCACGCAAACGCACGCAATTTCCGCAAGGACCGCATCAACCTGTCCGACTCCTTCTTCGAGAAGACCCTCCCCGAATTCCAGCAATACCTGAGCGGCGAGGGATCCCTGCTTGAGCAGTACCTGAAGATCAACACCGAGGTGCGAGGCATGAACCGGGCCGAGCTGGTCAAGGTCGGCCGCGACACTGCGGACGCCATGCTTTGGAAAGGCCCGTTCAAGCGGCTGCCCAACTCGGCCAACCGCGCCCGTTTCGCGGATGCGCGCGACTACTACTACCAGGGCAAGGTAGTGGACCAACAGACCCACCTGGGACTGGACCTGGCCAGCACCCAGCAGGCCCCGGTCCCCGCCGGCAACGACGGCATCGTGGCCTATGCGGACTTCCTGGGCATCTACGGCAACGTGGTCATCATCGACCACGGTCTGGGACTGCAGACGCTCTATGCCCACCTGACCAGCATGAGCGTGGCCCGCAACGACAACGTCACCCGCGGCCAGATCATTGGGCACACCGGCACCACGGGCCTGGCGGGAGGCGACCACCTACACTACGGCGTGATCATCTCCGGCATCCCCGTCCAGCCTTTTGAATGGTGGGACGCCCGCTGGATCAAGCACAACATTACCTCAAAACTGCAATAATCCGATTGCATCAGGGCCGGGAGAATCCAAAATCTCCCGGCCTTTTTTGTGTCCCCCATCCTCTCCAGGCAAAACCTGCCGTCGGACCAATTCTTGCTTCACATATCGAATCGGAAATTCTTTCCACGAGGTATGGAAGCATGATCAGTGCAATCGATTCCACAACCGGCAGCTACACGGCTTCGGCAATTCGGCGGTCCAGGGGACTGACCCTGAACATAGACGCCGAAGGAAACGGCTCCTTTACTCCGGAGAAGACGGAAGCGGAAAAAGCGCAGGAAGGCATCAACGCCCTTCCCATGCAGCGCACGCTGACCGAAGAGGAAAAGGAGGAGCTCGAGAACTACAAGACCCTCCTGGCCCAGCTCCTGGCCTCGGCGGACAACCCGCCCACGGAAAAGCAGCAACGCGACATCAGGGAGATCGAAAAGAAAATCGAGAATCTCACTGGCGTGAAGATGTCCAAATCCATGTCGCAGACCATGAAAAAGCTGCCAGGAACGGAAAAGGAGGATGAACAGGAAAAGGAAAAGAAGGCCATGCTGCTCTCGGAACCGGAATATCTCCGTCAGATGAGGCTCAACGAGATTGGGCTGCTTGAAGGTTCAAAGGAAAGCGAGGGCGGCAAGATGGCGCAATTTCTCCAGGGCTGGGCTCAGAACAGCTATCTGACCTCTTCCTTGTCCGAAGCATCCGCTACGGACTCGATACTCAAAGACGTCAAGGCTTGATTCATCATAATGGACTTGTGATATAAGATTCGGAGGCAATTTCAAGTGATCAATGGAATCGATTCATCAGGCGAGTCCTCGGCGCCACAGGCTTTCCGCCTGGTCAAGGGTACTGCTCACAATCTGAAGAAAGACGGCTCCGCGTTTCCCGAAGTTGTTCCGCAGGGCGAGGAAACGCAAAAAAACGGAGCGGCTTCACACTCCTCCCAAGGGCTGGGAAACGAAAAAGACTCGGACGAACTGAAGTACCTGAAAATCCGCCTTGAGACTGAAATATCCTCAGCTGACAGCCCTCCAACCGAGCAGCAAAAAGCCAGCATTCGCCAGCTACAGCAAAAAATCTCCAAGATTGGAGGAGTGGCCCAGGCGCATGTCACCTCCCAGAACGTCGACAACATAAAGAAACAAGAAGCCGAGGATGAAAAAGCGGCCGAACAGGAGCAACAATCATCCCAACCGACGGTAAACGGACAATCCCTTGCGGCGTTGAGTACGGAATTGTCGACTCCAGAATTTATTCAAGGACTTGAAGGCTCGGAATCTGGGGGTTTAAACCAATTAAGGCAAAACATTGCCAACAACAGCTACAAGTCCTTTATGCGCCCCAAGCAAATGAACTCAGCCAAAAGCTTCAGAGCCTGAACCGCACAGTTCTTGCCATCTCTCAACAGAAAACCCCGCCGGGCATGCCCGGCGGGGTTTTGTTCATTTGATCCGTTGGTTCGGACTAATGCGCCGACTTGCGGTGCTCGTCCTTGAGAAGCCCGTTGGCCACCGGAGCTATCCCCTCGGTGGGACAAAACAACTTCTCACCGCCGGGGCACAGAAGCGCATGCTCCAGCACCTCGTCCATGGTTTCCACGGGGATGACTTCCAGGTCCTTGAGAATGGCGTTGGGCACATCCTTGAGGTCCTTCTTGTTGTCCGCGGGAATGAGCACGGTCTTGACCAGCCCACGGTGCGCGGCAAGCAGCTTTTCACGCAGGCCGCCGATAGGCAGCACGCGTCCGCGCAGGGTGATCTCACCAGTCATGGCAAGGTCGTTGCGCACGGGCCTGTTCAGGAGTGCCGAGGTGATGGCCGAAGCCAGGGTGATGCCCGCGCTGGGACCATCCTTGGGCGTGGCGCCTTCGGGCACGTGGATGTGGATGTCCACCTGCTGATGGAAATCGGGCTTAAGACCAAACAGATCCGAGCGGGAACGGATGTAGGAAATGGCCGCGCGGGCGGATTCCTGCATGACGTCCCCGAGCTTGCCCGTAATCTGCACCTTGCCCTTGCCGGGCATGAGAGCGACCTCCACCAAAAGCAACTCGCCGCCGAGCTGGGTCCAGGCAAGGCCGGTGCTGACGCCCACCAGGGATTCGGATTCGCGCTCGCCGTGACGGAAACGGGGCACGCCCAGGAAGGTGGACAGGTTCTGCTTGGTCACATGGACCGCCTTGTCCCTGTCGCCCTCTTCCACGATCTTCATGGCCGACTTGCGGCAAATGGAGGCAATCTCGCGCTCCAGACTGCGCACGCCGGCCTCTCTGGTATACTGGCGCACGATGTCGAGAAGCGCATTGTCCGAGAGAATCAGGTTTTCTTCCTTGAGGCCATGCATGTCCAGCTGCTTGGGCTGCAGAAACTGGCGGGCGATCTTGACCTTCTCGTTTTCCAGGTACCCGGGCAGGCGGATGATCTCCATGCGGTCCTGCAAAGGCAGTGGGATGGATTCCAGGGTGTTTGCCGTGGTGATGAAAAATATCTTGGACAGGTCGTAGTCCAGATCCAGATAGTGGTCGGCAAAGGCGTAGTTCTGTTCGGGGTCGAGCACTTCCAGCAACGCCGCGGACGGATCGCCCCGGAAATCGGCGCTCATCTTGTCCACCTCGTCCAGGCACATGACCGGATTGTTGAACTTGCAGCGTTTCAGGGACTGGATGATCTTGCCCGGCAGCGCGCCCACATAGGTGCGGCGATGGCCGCGAATCTCGGCCTCGTCACGAACGCCGCCCAGGGAAAGACGCACGAATTCCCGATCCATGGCCCGGGCAATGGACTTGGCAATAGAGGTCTTGCCCACGCCGGGAGGGCCCACCAGACAGAGGATGGGGCCGCGCAGCTTGTCCACAAGCGATTCCACGGCCATATATTCCAAGATGCGTTCCTTGGGCTTTTCCAGACCGTAGTGGTCCTCGTCGAGCACCTTGCGGGCCTTGTCGATGTCGGTGTCCGTATGCTTGAGAGCTCCCCAGGGAAGGTCCAGGATCCAGTCGATATAGTTACGCACCACGGTATATTCCGCCGAACTGGACGGAGTTTGGCGCATCTTCTTGATCTCTTTTTTGACGCGTTCCTTGTGCTCTTCGGGCATCTCCTTGGCGTCAAGCTGGCTTTCCAACTCGGCGGCCTCAGAGGCGGGATCGTCCTCGCGGCCCATCTCCTTGTTGATGGCCTTCATCTGCTCGTTGAGATAGTACTCGCGCTGATTCTTCTCCATCTGGTCCTTGACCCGGCCCTTGATGCGCTTTTCCACGGAGACGATCTCGATCTCGCCCAGGAGCAGCTCATAGACCTTTTCAAGGCGTTCCAGTGGAGCGAACATCTCCAGGATTTCCTGCTTGCGGTCAAAGTCCACCTTGAGATGCGGCATGACCGAGTCGGCCAGCTGTCCCGCGTCCTTGAGGGAGGACATGGCCAGAATGGCTTCGGGAGCCAGCTTCTTGTTCACCTTGCCGAACTCCTCCAAGGAATCCTGCACGGAACGGATCAGGGCCTGTGCCTCGGGGGAATCCGCCACAGGCTCCTCAAGGGCCACTATCCGGGCGCGGGGATAATCGTCCTCGCCCAGCTCATAACCGGCGCCTTCGGCCCCCTGCTCCCTGCGGGCGCGATACAGACCCTCGAACAACACCTTGATGGTGCCGTCCGGCAGTCGGAGCATCTGCAATATCTTACTGACCGTACCGATCTCATAGAGATCGTCGCCTTCGGGGCGCTCCTTTTCCGGATTCTTCTGGGTGACCAGGAAAATCTTCTTATCATGATCGGCAATGGCGGTCTCGATGGCCTTGATGGAAGCCTCCCGGCCAACAAACAGAGGCGCGATGGACCGGGGGAACATGACCACTTCCCGCAGAGACATCATGGGAAGTTCGATATGATTTGGGGATTCTTTGCCGTCAAAGCTGAAAGTCGGCATGAATATCCTCCCGTTTGGCAGTTAAGGTGCGGCCCGGATCGGGCTGCGCCGGGAATGCTGAATAGTTAATACCGCCCGGTGCGTTGTCAAACCGTCGGAGAAAAAAAGGGCCCGGCATGCGCCGGGCCCGGTAGTATCGACGTTAGGCGCTCTTCACTTCCTGGTGATAGAACAACAAGGGCTCCATGCCCTTTTCCACCACGGCCTTGTTCACGACGCACTCCTTCACGTTTTCCAGGGAAGGAAGCTTGTACATGATGTCAAGCATGATGGTTTCCATCACGTTGCGCAGGCCGCGTGCGCCGGTCTTGCGCTCGATGGCCTTCTTGGCGATGGCGCGCAGCGCGTTGTCGGTGATACGCAGGTTGACCTTGTCCAGCTCGAAGAGCTTCTTGTACTGGCTCACCAGGGCGTTCTTGGGCTCCTGGAGAATGCGCACCAGATCGTCCTCGGTCAGTTCCTCGAGAGCGGTCATGACCGGGATACGGCCCACGAACTCGGGAATGAGACCGAATTTGATCAGGTCGTTGGGCTCGGCTTCCTTGAGAAGGCGGCTGAGCAGCTCTTCCTTCTTGGTTTCCACCTTGGCGGCAAAACCCATGCCCGAGCCCTGCTTGCGCTGCTGCACGATCTGGTCGAGACCGATGAACGCGCCCCCCAGGATGAACAGGATGTTGGAGGTATCCATGCGGATAAATTCCTGCTGGGGGTGCTTGCGCCCGCCCTTGGGCGGAATGTTGGCCTCGGTGCCCTCAATGATCTTGAGCAGGGCCTGCTGCACGCCTTCGCCCGACACGTCGCGGGTGATGGACGGGCTGTCGCCCTTGCGGGCAACCTTGTCGATCTCGTCCACGTAGATGATGCCGCGGCTGGCCGCATCAATGTCGTAGTCGGCGTTCTGCAGGAGCTGCACGAGGATGTTCTCCACGTCCTCGCCCACGTACCCGGCCTCGGTCAGGGTGGTGGCGTCGGCAATGGCAAAGGGCACCTTGAGCACCCTGGCCAGGGTCTGCGCCAGCAGGGTCTTGCCCGAACCGGTGGGGCCGACGAGCAGGATGTTGCTCTTGTCGATCTCCACGTCATCCGGGCCCTGGTTGGCCTGGGAATAGAAAATGCGCTTGTAGTGGTTGTACACGGCCACGGAAAGAATCTTCTTGGGATGCTCCTGTCCGATGACGTATTCATCCAGGAGCGCCTTGATCTCCTCGGGCGGCAGCAGGCGTCCGTCCTCGAACTCCTCGTTGACGGTCTCCTGCGCCATGATGTCGTTGCACAACCCCACGCATTCATCGCAGATGTAGACATCCGGCCCTGCAATGAGGCGTTGGACTTCGGCCTGCTTCTTTCCGCAGAAAGAGCAACTCAGCTCGGAAGTCGCGTTGCTTTCTTTCGTCATTGTCTTCTAATCCTTGGCCGCACCCGCGATATCGCTGCGGGAGGCCATAACTTTGTCGATCACTCCGTACTCCACGGCTTCCTCGGAAGACATGAAGAAGTCGCGATCAGTGTCCTTCTCTATCTTGCTTACCTTCTGGCCCGTATGTTTGACCAGTATATTATTCAGCTCCTGCCGCTGGCGCAGGATTTCCTGGGCCTGGATGTTGATATCCGAGGCCTGGCCCTGGGCGCCGCCCGCAGGCTGGTGAATCATGATGCGGCTGTGCGGCAGTGCGTAACGCATGCCGGCCTCGCCCGCCGAAAGCAGCAGCGCTCCCATGCTGGCGGCCTGGCCGAGGCACAGGGTGGCCACCGGCGCGGAAATATACTGCATGGTGTCGTAGATGGCCATCCCGGCGGTGACAACGCCACCCGGCGAGTTGATGTACATGTATATTTCCTTTTCCGGGTCCTCGGACTCCAGGAAAAGCAGCTGCGCGCAGATCAGGCTCGAAACGTGATCGTCAATGGCGCTGCCGAGCAGGATGATCCTGTCCTTGAGAAGCCGTGAATAAATATCGTAAGCACGTTCCGTGCGCCCTGTCGTCTCAATGACCATAGGGATGGCGGTCATCCGAATCTCCTTGACATCTTTACGTGGTTAATCGGTCGGAATCGTCCAGAACCTTAGCGAGCTCACAGGAAAACCGACGTTGACATGAAGACGAGAAACCGCTTTGCGGCTTAGCCTTAGTATGGAGCATTTCCCCAGCCATAACAAGGGAAACTTACTCAGCAAAAAGGTATAAATCCTCAATCCCGGCAGTCAAGGAACAAAAGAAAAAAAGGTAGCCCGGCAGAGCCGGGCTACCCGATATTCGCTTCCAGCAAAACCGAAGGATCTATTTCTCTTCAGCCTTTTTGGCAGTCTTCTTGGCCGGAGCCTTTTTTGCGGGAGCCTTCTTGGCCGCAGGCTTCTTTTCCTCGTCTGTCTTGGCGGCAGCCTTCTTGGCCGGGGCCTTCTTGGCGGGAGCCTTTTTCTTGGCAGGCTTCTTTTCGCCCTCTTCCCCTGCTTCGACTTCCGAGATCTCGGCGTTTTCCCAGACCAGTTCCATGGCCTTGTCGGACATGATGCGGTCCTTGAGCGGCATGATCAGACCGTTGTCCTCATAGTACTTCTTGAGTTCGTGCAGAGGCATCTTGGACTGCATGGCCAGGCGGCCCAGGAAGGCGTCGATCTCCTGCGGAGTGACTTCAATACCCTCTTCCTTGGCAATGGCCAGAAGCAGGATTTCGCTCTTCACGGTTTCCTTGGCCTCGGGCAGGAACTCTTCGCGAACCTGCTCCTCGGTGCGGCCGGTGGCGGCAAAGCTCTTGCCCTGACGGTCCAGCTTGTATTCCAGGTCACGCACCAGACGCTCTGCGCGGTCGGCAACCATGGATTCGGGCAGCGGGAAGTCCACGCTGTCCAGCAGGTCCTTGAGCATGGCCTTCTGGGCATTGGACTTGTTCAGTTCTTCGCGGGAGTGCATGTAGGAATCGCGAATGACCTGGCGCATCTGTTCCACGGACTCGAAGCCGCCGGCCTTCTTGGCCACATCGTCGGTGAGTTCGGGAATGACGCGTTCCTTGATGGCATGCAGCTTGACCTTCATGGTCACGGTCTGCCCGGCCAATTCGGTATTGATGAAATCTTCGGGGAAAGTGATGTCCTTTTCACCGTCTTCGCCGGTCTTGAGGGTCTTGACCACTTCCTCGAATTCGGGGAGGGACTGACCTTCGCCCAGGACCAGGTCGAAGTTCTCGGCCTTAAGGCCCTCGACGGGGTTGCCGTCCTTGAAGGTGGCGAAGCTCACGGATGCAATCTCGCCGTCCTTGGGTTCGCGGACATCTTCGATGACCTTCACCTCGGCGGCATTCTGGAGCATACGCTGTTCCACTTCGGCCAGTTCTTCGTCCTTGACCACGGCCTTTTCCTTTTCCACGGCCAGGCCCTTGTACTTGGGCAGCTTGAATTCCGGGGCCACTTCAAAGGAAATGGAGTAATTGAAATCTTCGCCCTTGACGATTTCCTTGGCATCAACGTCGATGCGGGAAAGCGGGGTTGCGCCCATCTCGCCCATGATCTGGTTGATCTGGAGGTTGACGAGGTCGGTGGTGGCCTCGTTGTAGATCTGGGAGTGGTACTGGGCCTCGATCATGCTCGCCGGGGCCTTGCCAGGACGGAATCCCTTGATGCTGGTGCGCATCTTGTACATTGCGATAGTGGCGGAAACAGCTGCGGTCGCCTCTTCGGCGGGAACCGTGACAACCACCTTCTTCATTACCGGGGAAACATCTTCGACTTTGTATTCCATAGCTAACCTATCCTCCTGAAACGCCAAACAGACGTTGAATTTCCACGCTCTGGGCTCTACTGAAATTTATGGTGCGGGCGGAGGGACTCGAACCCCCAAGCCGAGAGGCACCAGATCCTAAATCTGGCGCGTTTACCAATTCCGCCACGCCCGCAAAAGAAGTGCTTATTAAGCAAGCATTTCAACAGCTGTCAACCTTTTCCGGCGTCCCCACCGGAATGGCGTCAGCAAACGGTCCTGTTTTCCGAACAATCGATCAGGGCGCAAAGCCTGGTCATGAGGTCGGAACAATCCTCGGCCAGCAGCCGGACAAGAGGCTCCCTGCCGGGGCCGCCCTTGTCGCAGACCGCACGAACCGCTTCCGGTGCGGGGTGATTCTTCATGGCCTCATAGACCAGCCACTCCTCCCATACGCCGTCCTTATTGGTAATATACGGAGGACGATTCCCCTCATCCCCCCAGGCAACGACCACCCCGGCCCGCTCCAGGGCCTCCAGCATGCCTTCGCCCTGACGCAGGTTGATCATGCAGGAAACCCGGGGATTGACCCTTCGTGCGGCCACAAGTCCCTTGCCCACCTGCACGGACGCGCCGAACTGCGGATATCCGGCAATGGAAACGTCGCCGGAACGGGTGCTGATAATCCCGCCGGTAAAGGCGGCCACGTCCTGCTCGCTGTTCGCAAAGGGCGCGGCAATGGCCAGGTTCATGCGCACCTCGGGAACCAGGGTGCTGAAACCGGACATGGCCGCAAGACGGCGTCCGGCCCTGTCCAGGCGCTGCAGTACCCCCTTCTTGGCCTTTTCCTGAATCATGGGGGCCAGATGATTGGGCGGCCCGCTTCCGGCCCCGAGATCGAACCCGGCCCTGAGCGCCAGATTCAGATAGCCCTGTGCCTGCCGAACGGCATGAACGACATCCAGCCCGTGGGCCAGACCGGTTGCGATGGCGGCGGACAGGGTACAGCCGGTTCCATGGCTGTTTTTCGTATCCACCCGCTGCTGGATGAGCGGAATGGGCTTGTAGCCCTCCTGCGCAAGCCAGTCCGTGGAGGTGACCGACTCCATGTGCCCGCCCTTGATGAGCACGGCCTTGGGCCCCAGTTTGAGCAGCTTTTCCGCGGCGACGGCTACGTCGTCCTGGGTGGCGATCCGCATTTCCGCAAAGAGCTCCGCCTCGGGAATGTTCGGAGTCAGCAGGTCCGCATGGGGAAAAACATGGTCCACCATGGCCTGCACGGCATCGTCCTTGAGCAGCTTAGCCCCGCTGGTGGCAACGCTGACCGGGTCCACCACCAGGGGGAAATCCTTGTCCTCGAGAAATGGAGCCACGGCCTTGATGATAGAAGCGGAAAAAAGCATGCCGGTCTTGGCGGCATGAACCTTTATATCGTCCACAACCGCCTTCATCTGCAAGGACACGAACTTGGGGGACGGAGCGTGGATGGCGGAGACCCCCTGCGTGTTCTGGGCGGTCAGGGCGGTGATGACACTGGCCCCGTAGGCCCCGAGCATGGTGATGGTCTTGAGGTCGGCCTGAATGCCGGCGCCGCCGCCGGAGTCGGACCCCGCTATGGTCAGGACGCAGGGCAATGCTTCCATGGACAGCTCCCTTTCGGAGATACAGATATTTCGCAAAACAGAAAACGGACAAACCCAAAGGCCTGTCATCCGCAATCAGGACGATGAAAGAAGATAGTGGAATTGGCCGCTGGCGGCAAGGGGATCAGCTGCAGGACAGCTTCACGTAATCGTCGATGGAAACGCCGCTCCACGACTTGCTGGTCCAATAGGCGGTGGCCCAGATCATGAGGGCCGTGGCCTGAAGGTCGGTCAGCCTGCGCAGCTTCACCTCAAGATTGCTCTTGCTGGCCCCGTGCTTGATATGCACGCTCTTTTCCTCGCAGGCCTCTTCGACCCGCAGCAGCAGGTAGGCCTGCTTGGACTGGTTGGGTAGAAGCTTCACTTCCTTGTGGGATTCCAGCAAGGTCTTGAGTTCGGCCACGGAAAAATCGGAGGAAACACTGCGGATAGACTTGAAAAAGACATCAACAGCCCAGGGCAGAATAAATTCCGCACCAGCACTCTTGGTTTTGAAATATTCTTTCAGCCACTTCTCGTGGTCGTCAGTAATCCGCGCAGCAACCTGAGGCATAATCCGTTCCTCCCTCCGTATGGGATGGGGTAGACCACCGGGTACTAATAACAGGACTCATATAGTCCAAAACACATCATTGATCAAGATTTTTTCTAGAGTTTACTTAAACCACAAAAAAAAGACTACCCGCCGAAAACGGTGCGTACCTGCCTGAAAAGACTGAGCAGAAGCGTATCGGGTGCGTCATTGCCATCAATATTCAAACGCGCGATCTCGGTAACGGTATTACCGCTGGGCGTAACGGTCTTGCGGGTGACGAGAATCACGTCCTGGCTCGCCCCCCGGGCCGTATCCGTGGTCTTGACCACAAACACCCAGTTGACGCCTTTTTTCTGCCACCGGGCGTCCACAACACGGGTCGGCGAGGCGCTCCGCTCGATGAGCCGCACAAAATCGCGCAACGAAAAATGCTTCTTCCCCCCGCCCTGCACGCCGAGAAATTCGCCATTGGAACGAATGACCAGCGGACGGCCCAGATACTCTTCACTCGGGAAATCGATACGCCCGTCCTGCGCCCCCCTGCCCGTAACCAGACGTTCCAGCCTGCGGTTGGACTCCCGAAGCTCGCGCATGCCGGATTCAAGCTCCTGAATGCGCTTTCCGTATTGTTTTTCCAGCACCCCATGTTCACTACGCAAACCGGCGACCTCGTCTCGCAGGGAACGAACCTCACTCCGGAACAAGGTCTGGTCATCCAGGGCGTCGGAAATCCGGGCAAGCACCTCATCCAGCTTGGCCGAAGAAGTAGATGAAGTTATGTTGTTCATTTGTTGATCATTGCGATCATTTTCTAATAACATACCAAATTTCAATGCTAATTCATTTTCAATCTGTTCAACTGACCAGTTATTCCCGAACATTTCCCGTATCCTCCTGAAAATTTCCAACGCCTCGATGGGATAGCGCCTGCGACGCCCTCCCCCACCGGAAGAAGGGATGTATCTTGAAAACTTGTCCTTATAATACACGACGGTAGATGGGGGGATGTCCAACCTCCGTCCCACTTCCCGTAAGCTGATGTATTGAGCCTTCTCCATAACCACGCCATCGTTTAATTGTTCATCTACTGATCAAAATACACATACACAAAGTGATGTCAACACATATTTGATCAATCCTGATCAATAAATTGATCAAAAAAAGCGCGGGAACAAAATCCCGCGCCTCGCAGCCAAAACATGACGCCAGCCTATTCCTTTACCAATTCTTCCTTGAGCTGAAGCAACTGGGCGCGGATGGCCTGCAGCCGTTCCATCTGCCCGGGATCATCGATCATCCTGGCCAGCAGCACGGACTGCATCTCCATTTCAGAGACCAAACTGTACTTCAGGTGTCCGGGGACCGCCTCAAGCTTGCCCACCTTGGCGTCCAATGTCGTCACATCCTGCCGCAGCCCGCGCAGGGAACTGAGTTCCTCGGTTACCCCGGCCAAGTTCCGGTTGATGCCGAAGAAAAAAATCACCAGCAGTACAACGGACAACAACGAGACGATAACCGCGACCTTGCTCATGTCCCGGCCCGTATTCCTGCGGGTGGACGCTTCGGTGGGGCTTTCCTCCTGCCCTTTCACCGGGTTGAGTACGTGGAGATTACTCTTTTCAGTATTCATATTCGCTCCATTGAAAAATTGAACACGGTGCAAACTACTTCACGGCCAGCGAGGAATCAAGCCTGAATAAAGACACGCTGCACTTGTGCATATTCAAGTACAAAACGGGCAGAATACTCTAACATCACCCAACATTTCATCTCCATTCCACCCCACACTATTGAACACGTGTTATAACTTCACTCTTTCACATGGGTGACTCTTTTTTTGACTGGACCAGGACATGACGTTTTGCTATAGAATCATATGAATTTGTCTTTTTAACTGCGGATTAAATTTCATACTTTTATTCATAAGGAGTCCTGTAATGGAAGAGTACTTGAAACAAGCTCTGGAAATCGTCAAGGCACAGGCAAGCGTCAGGACCATGACTGAAGAGGAAATCACCTCCATGGTCCAGAAACTCGCCACCGGCATTCAGTCCATCGCCGAAGGCGGTTCCGTGGAAACAGAAGAAAGCATCGCCTGCGACCCCCAGAAATCCATCCGGGAAAAATCCATCATCTGTTGCGTCTGCGGAAAATCCTTCAAGATCCTGACCAAGAAACACCTTGCAAGCCATGACCTGACCCCTGCGGAATACCGCGAAAAGTTCGGCTACAAAAAGAACTGCCCCCTGGTCTGTAAGTCCCTGCAGCGTGAACGCCGCAAGAAGATGAAAGAAATGAAGCTGTGGACCAAGAGAAAGGCCACAAAGAAAAAGTAAATAAGATAAACAGACTTGCAAAAGGGCCTGTCGAGAATCGACAGGCCCTTTTTTTGATCTTCAATAAACGAGAATCACTGTATGCCCATGCGCTTGAGCTTTTCGCGAAGCGTCTTCCTGTTGATGCCCAGGATATCCGCCGCCCGACTTTTGTTGTTACCCACCATACTCAGCACATTCAGAATGTGTTCATGCTCCACCTCGGCCAGGGTGCGGTCCAGAACCCCTTCCCGTGGCAGGCTGAAACGCATGGCCTCCGGCAAATCCGTTATTTCCACCCGGTCATGATCCAGGATGACCACCAACCGCTGGACCAGGTTTTCCAGCTCGCGGATGTTCCCGGGCCAGGAATACCGCCGCAGGGCCTGGACGGCATCGTCGCTGATGTCCGGCGCGGGCCGCTGCATGGCCTTGGAGAACTTGAACAGGAAATGGCTGATGAGTTCCAGGAGATCGTCCCCGCGCGCAGCAAGGGACGGCAGCGGGATGTCCAGGACATGAATGCGGTAATAGAGGTCCTCACGAAAGGTCCCGTCCCGCACCATCTGCTTGAGGTCCTTGTGGGTGGCCGCAAGGATGCGCGTATCCACCATATGCACCTGGCTCGACCCAACCTTGCAGAACTCCTTGGACTGGATGACCCGCAGCAGCTTGGCCTGCATGTTGGGGCTGGCGTCCCCGATCTCGTCCAGAAAGATTGAACCGCCATTGGCGATCTCGAAAAAGCCGGCGCGGGACTCCTTGGCCCCGGTAAAGGCGCCCTTCACATGGCCGAAAAGCTCGCTTTCCACCAGGCTGTCCGGGATGGCCGTGCAGTTCACCGGCACGAACGGCGCGGCGCGGCGGTCGCTGTTGTAGTGCACGGCGCGGGCCACCAGTTCCTTGCCTGTCCCGGATTCCCCGGAAATAAGCACGTTGGCGTCCGAGGCAGCGGCCTTGCTGATACGCCGGTAGACCTGCCCCATTTCCGGGGACGACCCGATGATGCCGAACTTGCCCGCCGGCGTATCCGGACTGCCCAGGACCTTTCGCTGCGCACTGCGCTCCAGCCCGCGCTCCACGGCCGAAAGAAGCTCCTCCGTGGTAAAGGGCTTGGGCAGGTATTCCCCGGCCCCGTCCTTGATGGCGGTCACCGCCCCGGAGATGGACGGATATCCCGTGATCATCATTATTTCCGTTTCGCGGTGATTCTCGCGCACGTGTTTGATGAGATCCAAGCCCGTGGCCTGGGGCATGCGGTAGTCGGTTATGACCAGATCGAAATCGATTTCCCCCAGCAGGGGCAGCGCCTCGGCCACCTGCATGCAGGTGAAGACGTCGTAGCCGTTGGCCTCAAGATTGCGCTTGAGCACCTCCAGGGTGCTCTTGCTGTCGTCTACCACAAGAATTCGGGTGTGCTCGCTCATTCTTCAATGTTCTCGCTGTTCTTTTGGCAGGGGAAGGCCACCTCCACGCGGGTGCCCTGCCCCGGATCGCTGTGCACCTGTATGAACCCGCCATGGGCGTCCACGATACCATGGACCACGGACAGGCCCAAGCCCGTTCCCTTGTCCACGTCCTTGGTGGAAAAAAACGGTGTGAAAATCTGCTTGAGCTGCTCGGGAGGTATTCCCGGCCCGGTATCCTCCACCAGGATATAGGCGTCGTCCTTGTGGTTGACGGTACGGATCGTCAGCGTCCCGCCCTGCTCCATGGCCTGGATCGCGTTGGCAACCAGATTGACCACCACCTGCTTGATATGCTGCGGGTCGGCGTTCACCTCGGGCAGGCTCAGATCGAAGTCCCGCACCACCTCAATTCCGTACCGCTTGGCGTTGGCCTCGGTGATGCGCAGGGCCTGCTCAATGATCTCGTTGAGATCCGTGGGCACAAACTGAGGCGGCAGCTGACGGCTGAAAAACATGAGCTTGCGGATCACCTCCCGGGCGTGCAGCGACGAATCCACTATGTTTCCCAGATCGGCCGTGACCTGCTCGGGCAGGCCCTTGGTCTGCAGGGCCAGCTGGGCAAACCCCAGGATGTTTGCCAGGGGTTCGTTGATCTCATGGGCCACGCCCGCCGAGAACTGGCCGATCTTTGCCAGCCGGTCGGCCTGGCGAAGCTGCTGTTCCAGCTTCTCCTTGGCGAGCCGGGTCTCCCGCTTGGATACGATGACGGCCACCTGCTGCGCCGCCGTGGCCAGCAGATTGTGCTCGTCTTCCAGAAATACCTTTTTGCGGAATCCCCTCTTTCGCCCGGTCACGGCGATCTTCAGAGTGCCGCGCCGCTTGTCCCCGATCACGATCGGCTCTTCCAGACAGAATTCCGAGGGTTCGTAATCCGGGGTCTGCCATGCATCGTTATCCACGATAAGGGAGACATGGGTCCTGCCGGGCCGCTGAAATCCCGAAGGCAGCAGGTTGACGATACGGCGCAGGATGTCGTCCAGTTCCTGCCGGGAATCGCTGATGAGCATGCTGATGTCGAACAGGCACTTGAGTTCCTTGTTGCGCTCCATCAGGGTGAAACGCTCACGCAAAAGCCCCTTCTGCCGCAGCATATGCTCGGTGACGTCCTTGCCCACGCAGAGTATGCTGACCACCTCGTCGCTGGTGTCGGTAAGCGCCTTGAGATTCCAGTCGATGTAGACCTTGTTTCCGCCCCGGGCCCGGATGGATCCGGAAAGGGAGGACACCCCCTGTTCCCCGGCCATTGAAAGCACCTGGCTCCGAGCATCCTCACGGCGCTCCTCGTCGATGAAGGTCTCGAACCAATCCTCCCCGGCCAGTTCGCGCAGGGAATAGCCGGTCAGGGTTTCCAGCAGGGTGTTGCCGTGGATGATGCTGCCGTCCAGGTCCAGGGTGACCACGATGCCGTGGCTCAGACGCATGACAGTGTCGTAATAATCCTGAAGATTCATGGTTCTGACCTCATTTGCAACCAATAGAGCGAAACCTGCGGCGAGTAAACCGTTTCCGGAGGGGAACGGCGTTCAACGCCGTCTTCCCCTCCGGCGGGGCGGGGCGCGGCCCGCCTGTCTGACCAGGGGAGCGCGCCCCCGTATAGAGGGGCCTTGTGCTGGGGATCAATGGCTCAATCGCAGCCCCCATCCTTCGAATACGAACATGATGGCAAAGCCGTACCAGAGCGTATAGACCACATAGAAAATCAGGGAAAAGATGACCATGCCGATCTCATCCGCAATATTCACGGGCTCGATCTCGTAATAGTTGTAGGACATCTCCACGCCCTTGGCCTGCACCGTGGAGGTCAGCTTGGCGGCCTGGAACTCGCCCTGCTTCTTCAGGGCCTTGTCCATGAGCTTCAAGCTGGTCCACCAGTTGAACATCGCCCGGCGCGGTTCCACGTCGTACTTCCCGGTGATGGCGGCTCCCTTGTTGTGGTACATGAGATCCGCATCGGCCAGGGCCGCGTCAAGCATGCCGCCAAGCGAACCGTTCACCCGCAGGATCTGGCCCTGTCGCTCCGCCGCGACTCCGGCTTCCCTGAACAAGGCCTCGGACTGGGTGGCCTCGATCTCGGTATTGTAGGTCAGGGCCAGGCTGTATTCCTTGTCGCCCATGGTCTGAACATCGGAACGGATGCCCGGGATGTAGTAGACCGAGCCCTTGGAGATGGTGTTGTACAGGTGGTCCAGGTAGGCCATGGAGTTCTTGCCGTCGAGCAAGGGCTGGAACATGGCGAACAGAACCACGAAGAACAGGATGAGCAGCGCAAGGCCGCCGCCGAATTCCTTCTTGTTGGCAATCATTTTAGTGCGCCTCCTCTGTCTTCAATGCGGAGATGTTTTTCAGGAAGGTGCCGACGACCCAGACCGAGAATCCGCCGATGACGACGAAGAAGGCCCAGATGCCGATGTTGTTGAGCACCGACCCCATGGCGGGCGATATGGGCAGGATGTCCATTTCCCCGAGCTTGCCCGGCAGGGCGAAGATACGGTTCATGAACCCGGCCAGCACGGCCATGGCGTAGAAACCGCGAATGGTGGTGCCCGGCACAACCTTGGTCACCAGCGCGCCGATCTGGATGCCCAGCAAGGATCCCACCAGCATGCCCATGGCCAGGGTATAGAAGATGAACCCATAGATGGCGTACTGGCTGATGGACGCAAAACCGGCCGTGAACACGATCTGGAAAATGTCGGTACCCACGGTGGTCATGGAGGAGACACCCAGGACGTACACGAAGATGGGGAAGGTCAGGAAGCCGCCCCCGACGCCCATGATGCCTGCGGCAAGGCCGACCAGTGCGCCGGAGAGCACCAGAAAGACCCAGGAGATGTTCCGGCCGCCCGGGATCAGGTCCTTGTCGAAGTTGATCATGGGAGGAATGCTGACGGCCTGGAGCGACCGCGCCAAACCGCCCAGATCGGCCCCTTCGCTCTTGCCGCCGTGGGCGCAGCCGGAATTGCCTGCCCTGCGGCAGCGCAGGAAGTCGGAAAGGGCGTAGAAGCCCAGGAAGCCGAGCATGAACGAATAGACCGTGGTGATGAAGGCGTCGCTGAGCACCGGGTTGATCTCATACAGAACACGGTTGATGACCCCGCCGGCGGTGGCGCCGAGAATGGCCCCCACCAGGAAAACCACGGCCAGGGACACGGACACGTTGCCCAGCTTGCGGTGGATGACACTGCCCATGATCGCCTTGGCGAAGATGTGGAACAGGTCGGTGCCCACAGCCAGGATACCCTTGATGCCGGCGCTCATGAGCGCCGGGGCGATGATGAATCCGCCGCCCGCGCCGATACACCCGGTGATCAGCCCGGCTCCGACGCCGATGGCGATGGAAACCAGGAAAATCCCCACACTGTAGAAAGCCGGGCTATAGGCCTTCTTGCCTCCCAGCAGGTCCGGCAGCACCGGGGCCACTTCATCGGCAAAGGCGATCCCCCCCAACACAACCGGAATAAGCAGGAGGCCGATCAGCATCAACCGCTTTCGGCTGCCCAGAATGCTCCTGGCATTATCGATTTCCCACTGGGCAAGCGCACCGGCTCCCGCCATCATGAACTTTCCCCATCTGTTGAAAAAACTCATGTCTTCCTCACTCCGTAGTTTCGGCCCGGCTTCTCCCGTGGCCCTTGTTTCCATTGTTTGCCGCCGCCCGTATGGCCTCTTCCAGCTCGTCCACCGCCGAGGGCTTCACCAGGTAGCGAAACGCTCCCATGCCCAGACAGGCGATAACGATGTTCGGATCCACATGGGCCGTCAGCATGACGACCCCTATGTGCGGGTACAGCCGCCTGATTTCCCCAAGTGTGTTGACCCCGTCCTTTGCCGGCATCTTGATGTCCAGCAGGACCACATCCATGTCCACGCTTCCGAGAACATCCAGCGCCTCCGCGGCGCAGGAAGCCCTGGTCACGTCCAGGCCGCGCCGGGACAGGCGCTTGGCGAGCGGAGCCGTGAAATCAACCTCGTCGTCAACCAGCAGAACCCTGATTGCATCCATGATTCCTGTCCTCCCCCTGCTCACCCGCAGGGCCTCATTTCCCGGCCTTCCGAAATCCACGGGTCGCCAATCGGGCCAACACCTTGAAAATCCTCAGCACCTCCAAACCATCCTACCTTCGAGCGTCGCCCCTGCGGGAACTTGCCGCCCGAGCCTCTGCCGCCCAGCCCTAAGGCCTGCTGCATGCGATCCCGTGGACCCGTTCCGCGACTGCCTTTCCCTCCTGCTCACGCTTGAGGGAAACGGCCCCCCGGATCCTGTCGGTCAGTTCCTCAAGATCACACGGCTTCAAAAGATAATCGTATGCCCCGGCCTGCATCCCTTCGATGGCGGACTCCACGGTGCCGTGCCCCGTGAGCATAACCACCTCCACTAGGGGATGGTCCCGCCGGATGTCCTTGAGCACGCTCAGGCCGTCCCGGCCCGGCATCTTCATGTCCAGCACCACCACGTCCACGTCGGCCTGCCTGGCAAGAAGGTCCATGGCGGCATAGCCGTCAAAGGCCTTGTGCACACGCATGCCCCGCCGGGAAAGGCGCTTGGCCATGGCTTCCACGAACCCGATTTCATCGTCCACGAACAAAATGACCGCATCAGTCATGCACTACCTCCTTGGTCTGTTCCACGTGCTGCGGCTGCTGAACGAACGGCAGCCGAATGGTGAACCGGGCCCCGTTGCCCACCGAACTCTCCACATCGATTTCTCCACCCATGCGATGGATGATTCCAAAGCAGATGGACAGGCCCAGACCGCTACCCTTTCCCACGGGCTTGGTCGTAAAAAACGGATCGAAAATGCGGCCCAGGTTGGCGGCGGGGATCCCGGGTCCGGTATCCTGCACCACCACGACCGCCCATGGCCCGTCCCCGCCGCAGGACAACGTCAGGACGCCACCCTCGGCTTCCATGGCCTGAATGGAATTATTGATCAGGTTGAGAAACACCTGCTGCAGCTCGGACAGGGCCGCCCGGACAGGCGGCAGCTCGGGGGGAAGGTCCAGGTCGAAGGAAACCTTGGCGAACCGGGCCTGCTGCATGGAAAGATTGACCACCTCCCCGATAAGGGACGAAAGAGAAACATTGCTGACGCTCGGATCGGTCTGGCGCGCAAAGCTGAGCAACTTGTGGGTGATATCCCGGCAACGGCCGCCCTGAACCCGAACCTGATTCAGCGCCCGCCGCACCTCGTCGCTACAGGAAAAATCCTTGCGCTCGTCCTCGAGCAGGTCGCCCACCCATCCGGCCTCCTCGATCATGATGGCCACTGGATTGTTGATCTCGTGGGCAATGCCCGCAGCCAATTCGCCAATGGAGGCCAGCTTTCCCGTCTCCACCATCTGTCGGTTCATCAGCTCGGTTTCGTTGTCGATAAGCCTGAACCGGGCCACGAGCTTTCTGGAAATGATCACCGCCATGGCCACGATCCCGAACCCGCCGAGAAGAAAGATGGCCAGGGTAAAGAGTTCGCTCCGGATCATGGCCGAAAAGGCGTCATTCCACTTCTGCTGATAGACCAGCTTCCAATCCCCGCCCTTGAGCGGAGAGGATACCTTTATGTAGATCTCCCCGTCGCTGCCCTCGGAACGGTTCACGGAGACATCCCCTCCGCCGGAGCTCTGGGGCAGGATAGCCTTTACCGGGGTAAGCACGAATTCGCCGCTGCGGCCCACGGGTGTCTTGGTCTGGAACACGCCCTCCCTATTCAGTATGTAGGCGTAGCCCGTCTCGCCGATGCGGATGTTCTCCACAAGGTTGCTGAAGGACAGGAAATCGATGGTGGCGCGCAGCGTCCACGGCCTGCCGTCTGTAAAATTGTTGATGGCGATGATAAAATGGGGAGAACGACGGAGCCCCAGAAACACGTCGCTGATGGCCGAAACCTTGTCGCGGGAATCCAGATACCAGTCGGCCTGGGAATAATCGGCCCCCAGCAGATCGAAAGGCCCGGCGTAGGCCACCTGGCGGCCGAATTCGTCGATCACGCCCAGGTCGACGAAGATGCGGCCATACTGCTGCTGCATGCCGCGCAGGGTCTTGTCCAGAAATTCCGGGTCCGTAAGCTGCCCGTAACTGTAGGCCTTGTTCAGATACTGGACCTCATAGAGCTTTTCCCTCAGGAAGGTATCGATGGTCTCCTTGTGCTTGTCCACCACCTCCACCAGATGGGCATAGACCTTTTCGCGGTAGATGGAGCTGAACTGATTGAAAATCAAACCACCCACGAGAATGAGGGGCGCAAAAGAGACCGTGATCACGGCCAGGGCAATATTGCGCGAGAGCTTGTCGTAGGAAAGCTTGTTTCGATCCTGCATGTTCCTCTTCCTTCCTGAGCGGGCCAGGTCTCGAAACAGCCCGCCCGCATATCGAACAACCTCCATTGAGCAAGGCGTATGCCATGCACTACGCAGGGTTCTCGACGAAAAGAAAAACACGCGATCGTATAATATACTGATAAAATTACATATTAATGAAAAACGTCCTAAGGCGGATAATGGATGGGTGGTCGAGAAAAAACGAAATACGACATGCCTTGGGCGTAAATTTGATACTTTTTGTACCACTGATACAAAACGCCCCTCCAGAGCATCCCCCTCGTGAGGGGCCATGCGCCCCAAAATAACCGGCCACCCTAAACCAAAGTGGTGCGTATTGCCCCACTTCATTCCCGACATCGCCACACTAGACCCGGGCACCGGGGCAAAAATAATCAATCACGAATTCCGATACCCCCTATCGGCCCTGCCTTAGCAACGTGAAATGCCTCTGCTTTTCCAAAAGCTTTTCCGCTGGAATAATTGATCAAAACAGTGCTATATCATTGTATGCTGAGACCTGAATTCTAGGAAACCACAGAGAGGACCCTATGACCACCAAACAGTACATTGAACTTGAAGATCGTTTTGGCGCCAAGAACTACAAGCCCCTCGACGTCGTCATCAACAAGGGCGACGGCATCTGGGTCTGGGACGTGGAAGGCAACAAATACATGGACTGCCTGTCCGCCTATTCCGCCGTGAACCAGGGCCACTGCCACCCGCGTATCAAGAAGGCCATGATCCAGCAGGCCGAAAAGCTGACCCTGACGTCCCGAGCCTTCCGCAACGACCAGCTCGGGCCGTTTTATGAAGAAATATGCGCCATGACCAACTCCCACATGGTTCTGCCCATGAACAGCGGCGCAGAGGCCGTGGAAACGGTCATCAAGGCCGTGCGCAAGTGGGGATACAACACCAAGAACATCCCTGACGGAAAGGCGGAAATCATCGTCTGCAACAACAACTTCCACGGCCGCACCATCACCATCGTGGGATTTTCCACGGAAGAGGCCTACAAGGAGGGATTCGGCCCCTTCACCCCGGGCTTCAAGGCCGTGCCCTTCGGGGATGCCGACGCCATGGAAAGGGCTTTCTCGCCCAACACCGTGGCCGTCATGATCGAGCCCATCCAGGGAGAAGGCGGCGTGATCATTCCCCCGGACGGCTACCTGAAGCGGGTTCGCGAACTATGCGACAAGAACAACGCAGTCATGGTGCTCGACGAAATCCAGACCGGCCTGGGACGTACCGGCAGGCTCTTCGCCGAGGAATACGACGGCATCGAGGCGGACGTGACCCTGGTGGGCAAGGCCCTGTCCGGCGGTTTCTACCCCATCTCGGCCGTGCTCTCCAACGCGGAAGTGCTGGGCGTGTTCATGCCCGGCGAACACGGTTCCACCTTTGGCGGCAACCCCCTGGCCTGCGCCGTGGCCCGCGAGGCCCTCAAGGTGCTCAAGGAAGAGGATCTCATCAACAAGGCCGCCGAACTGGGCGAGTACTTCATGGGCGAGCTCAAGAAGATCGAAAGCCCGCACATCAAGGAAGTACGCGGTCGAGGCCTGCTCATCGGCGTGGAACTCAAAAAGGAAGCCGGAGGCGCGCGCAGATTCTGCGAGGCGCTCATGAACCGTGGCCTGCTCTGCAAGGAAACCCACGAACACGTCATCCGCTTTGCACCGCCCCTGGTCATAAAAAAAGACGACATCGACTGGGCCCTTGCCCATATCGATGCCGTCCTAAAAATGGATTAGGCAAACAAAAGGGCCTGACACACAGTCAGGCCCTTTTTCATTGCTTCAATACATGGTCACCCCGAACAAATCCAACACCGTTTCGATGGGATTGAAGTAGATGGAATCAATCCTGATGTCGCCCGCAAACAACAATCCCATGGGGTGCTTGTCCGTCGTCCGTATGCCCAGGGAGCCCGAATCCCCCACTCCCGCCTTGATATGAACCAAGACCTGGTTAGCAAACATCCTTCCCCCCACGTCCACACGCAGATGCAATGAGACGACCCACCCTTCGGTGCGGTCCGTTGTACGACCGACCTTGAAGATGGGATCAAACACCTTGATGTCCGCTTCGGGGACAATCGCCTTTTCATAGAACCGCTGCTCCGCGATCTCAATCTCGTCATCCACCTCAGCAATGGCCGCATCCACGAGGTTGTCCTTGGTCGTGCTCAAGGCGATGCACTCCTTCAGGGTTCCGATCTCATCCCCGGTTCCCCCGTCCTGCACTGCGGGCTGGGTCACCTTGGTCTGGTCCACGGGGAACAGGTCGTTGGCGGCGAGCACATGGTTGTTGCTCAATACGAAACGACGCTCGTCCTTTGTGACAAACGACCCCAGCGTGCCCATGCAGTGCGCGTCCTTGTATACTCCGCCCCCGCTGTAACCGGCGAGCAGCGGACGTTGTTTACTCGTCCGGGCAAGCAACTGTGCTTCCCCCACTTCCAGCACATCCACACTGAATCCATGGAACACCTTGGGGATGGACTCGCCATCCTTGAGTGCATCCGGAGCAATCTTGCTTTTCACCAATACATGCAGGCACGTTTCCTCCTGGGGCATCCCATCCCGAAACCTGGGGCCAACGCCGACCCCGACGACATTGGGATAATTTTCTTTCAGCTCCTCGTGCATGTCCGGCAACTTTTCCCGGATCTTTTTCCCCTCGCGGGCGTCGAACTCGAATTTCCCGGCTTTCGACAAATCCCTGATCTTTTTCATGGCAGCCTCCTGTTGGCCTTTGGGGCCGCGTCATTGCGGCTGCCATCTGCATAGCGGGAACAAGACGCACGGCGTCAGTGCCACTTTGTTTGCCATAACTATCGCAAAGGGATAAAAAAAGACCTGATTCCATAAAGGAAATCAGGTCTCGTCTCCGCATCACAGATTATATGGAGGGATCATGAGATATCCGACCAGGCTCAGGGCCACCCTGCTTCTGACAGTCGTTCTCATTTTATTCTGCGCACTGTCCGTAACGGCGAGTGCACCATTTCACGGGAACAGGAAATCGCGAATCTTCCACCAGTCCTCCTGCCGGTACTACAATTGCAAAAACTGCGTTGTTGTTTTTGAAACGCGCAGCGACGCAATCGCCGCAGGCTTCAGGCCGTGCAAGATATGCAGACCCTAACCCGCCTCATCGCCTGCCCTCGTTTCACCCAGCGTACCCTGCATGATCTTTTCGATGGTTTCCTCTATCCTCTTCCAGCCCTTTTCCGACTGCAGATCCACCCCGCCCAGGGAATGATGCACGCGGGAACGCACGGCGATGTAATTGACGGCCCCGGCCATGATCAGGACCAGCGCGGTCAAATCGATATCTTCGGGTGGATCCTGGCGCATGTTTTCAAAAAACTGCAGGGCGGTACGAACACGAACGCCTTCGAGCACCTCCGAGTACTGATTACGCTCCACCTCTTCCCAGGCCAATATCCGGAGCGTCTGCGGACGATTGCGAAGCGCAGCCAGGTATCGTTTGAAAAATTCAGCCATGATTTCATGTGCAGGCATATCCTGCAATTCTTCCAGGTCGTTCCCGATAAGCTCTTCAGCCGACGGCCAAAAGCGATCGGAATTGCCAAATTCAGCAACCAGGCGTTTGAGTCCACCGAAACTCTTGAAGATATCCTTGCGCAGAACACCGGCCTCACGCGCGACACAGTCCGCGTCCAGGGCCTCAAACCCCTTCTTTGCCAACACTCGTCCCACCGCATCCAGCATCCTCGCCCGTCTGCGGTAGCCTACGTCTATGGGAATGACATTGGGCACAAGCTTCAAGTCAGGCATACACAATACCTCGTATACACAAGGTAAGCACAATCAGCCGAAGAGAAAACCGATCCCTGCCAATAATAATGGATATAAAACAAAAAGCCCCTTGGAGGGGGCTTTTCGTGGCCTTCGATGAGGCCGGGGGAATTTTGGATAAAAAAAAGCCTTGGCAGCGACCTACTTTCCCACAATTTAGATTGCAGTATCATCGGCGATGAGGTGCTTAACTTCCGAGTTCGGAATGGGATCGGGTGTACCCACCTCTCCTTGGCCACCAAGGCAAAATATATAGTCAATAGGGAAGAGAGAGAATTCCGTGTGGTATTAAATAAGCCGCACGATCTATTAGTACTGGTTCGCTGAACATATTGCTATGCTTACACGTCCAGCCTATCAACCTCGTAGTCTGCGAGGGATCTTCAGGGACCGTAGTCCAGGGAGAACTTATCTCGAAGATGGCTTCCCGCTTAGATGCCTTCAGCGGTTATCCATGCCGAACATAGCTACTCTGCAGTGCCGCTGGCGCGACAACAGAAACACCAGAGGTTCGTCCACCCCGGTCCTCTCGTACTAGGGGCAGCCCTTCTTCAATTCTCCTACGCCCACAGAGGATAGGGACCAAACTGTCTCACGACGTTTTAAACCCAGCTCGCGTACCACTTTAAACGGCGAACAGCCGTACCCTTGGGACCTGCTCCAGCCCCAGGATGTGATGAGCCGACATCGAGGTGCCAAACAGCGTCGTCGATGTGAACTCTTGGACGCTATCAGCCTGTTATCCCCGGCGTACCTTTTATCCTATGAGCGATGGCCCTTCCATTCGGAACCACCGGATCACTAAGACCAACTTTCGTTCCTGCTCGAGATGTCTCTCTCACAGTCAAGCTCCCTTATGCCTTTGCACTCAACGGCTGGTTTCCAATCAGCCTGAGGGAACCTTTGCAAGCCTCCGTTACTCTTTGGGAGGCGACCGCCCCAGTCAAACTACCCACCAGACACTGTCTCCGCGCCGGATAACGGCTGCGGATTAGATACCTAAGATATCAAGGGTGGTATTTCAAGGGTGACTCCACGACCACTGGCGTGGCCGCTTCAAAGTCTCCCACCTATCCTACACATGATAACCCAAATACCAATGTCAAGCTGTAGTAAAGGTGCACAGGGTCTTTCCGTCCTTCTGCGGGTACCCGGCATTTTCACCGGGACTTCAATTTCACTGAGTCTCTGGTTGAGACAGTGGGGAGATCGTTACGCCATTCGTGCAGGTCGGAACTTACCCGACAAGGAATTTCGCTACCTTAGGACCGTTATAGTTACGGCCGCCGTTTACCGGGGCTTCGATTCGGAGCTTCGCCGAAGCTAACACCTCCTCTTAACCTTCCGGCACCGGGCAGGCGTCAGTCCCTATACATCGTCTTACGACTTAGCAGAGACCTATGTTTTTAGTAAACAGTCGCCCCCCCCGATTCTCTTCGGCTCCAAACAGCTCACAAAGTGAATCTGATCACCATTTGGAGCACCCCTTCTCGCGAACTTACGGGGTCATTTTGCCGAGTTCCTTAACCAGAGTTCTCTCAAGCGCCTTGGTCTGCTCGACCCGACCACCTGTGTTGGTTTGCGGTACGGTTTGCACAAGCTAAACTTAGAAGCTTTTCTAGGCAGCATGGAATCAACGACTTCTGTCGATTATGACACGGCATCGCGTCTCGGCCTTAAAGAAGAGCGGATTTGCCTACTCCTCAAGCCTACTCGCTTGCACCGGGATATCCAACACCCGGATCGTCTATCCTCCTGCGTCCCTCCATCGCACACTTGTACAAGTACAGGAATATTAACCTGTTTCCCATCGACTACGCTTTTCAGCCTCGCCTTAGGGGCCGACTAACCCTGGGAAGATTAACTTTACCCAGGAAACCTTGGTCTTACGGCGAACGAGTTTCTCACTCGTTTTATCGTTACTCATGCCAGCATATTCACTTCTCATTAGTCCAGCATACCTCACGGTACACCTTCATCCCATCTGAGAACGCTCCCCTACCGCTCGCACATAAGTGCGAACCCGAAGCTTCGGTACAATGCTTAGCCCCGTTACATTTTCGGCGCAGAATCGCTAGGCCAGTGAGCTATTACGCTTTCTTTAAAGGATGGCTGCTTCTAAGCCAACCTCCTGGATGTATCAGCAACTCCACCACCTTTCCCACTTAGCATTGATTTAGAGACCTTAGCTGTCGATCTGGGCTGTTTCCCTCTCGGCCACGGGCCTTCGCACCCGCAGCCTGACTCCCGGGAAGCATCTTACGGCATTCGGAGTTTGATAGGGGTTGGTAACCTGGTGAGGCCCCTAGCCCTGTCAGTGCTCTACCTCCGTAAGACTCATTCCCGAGGCTATACCTCAATATATTTCGGGGAGAACCAGCTATCACCGGGTTTGATTGGCCTTTCACCCCTATCCACAAGTCATCCAAATCGTTTTCAACCGATACTGGTTCGGCCCTCCACTTGATTTTACTCAAGCTTCAGCCTGCTCATGGATAGATCACCCGGCTTCGGGTCTACTCCGCACTA